>CAYUSB010000010.1:0-190760 GCA_964447205.1 uncultured Myxococcaceae bacterium | reverse complement strand
TTGCCCCCCGCCGCCGCCGCCGCCCGCCCCGTCGTCGGAGTTGCCCGTGCCGTCGCCGCCCCCGCCGCCCGCGCAGCGCCCTGCGGGGCCTGGGGTGGCCGCTCCGTCCCCGTTGCCGGCCCCGGGTTGACCCACCTGGGTGCTCGATCCGCCGGTGCCGCCGGCGAGGGCGTAACACTCGCCCCCGCGGCCGCCGCTGCCGTCGCCCCCGCCCGCCGCTCCGCCGCGAAACCCGCGGGCGTCGGTGTCGATGGCCCCGCCCGCTTCGACCGTGACCCGCTCGCGGGCCTTGAGCCACAGAACGCCCCCGCGGGTGCCGTCAAAGCCGCCCTGGGTCAACCGCCCCCCGCTCCGCACGATCACCCGCGTAAACTGCGGAACCCGCTGAAGCAACACCACCTGCCCCGCGAGGTCGGTGTTGCTGGTGGCCCCGAAGGGCCCCGTGAGGCTCTGGGCGAGGCGCACGGTGGTGGCCGTCACGGAGGTCACCAGGTGGGTCTCCCAACGGCCCACGTTGGCGAAGGCCGTGGCCGTGCCGCGGAGGTTGATCACCAACACCTCGTCGCCCGCGGAGAGCCCGGTGGCGGGCGTGCCGGTGACGGTGACGTCGGAGCCGGCGATGGCGGTGACGGGGAAGCTCACGGCGTCGGCCACGGTGCGCCCGGGGCGGGAGCGGGCCCCGAGGTCGTACACGTCGGTGACCACCAGCTCGCCGTCGCGTCCGTCGCCCGCGGGCCGCGGGGCGCAGGTCCCGGCCACGCAGGCCGACCCAAGGGCGCAGGCGTTTCCGCAGGCCCCGCAGTGGGCGTCGTTGCTGGCGAGGGTCACCTCGCAGCCGTTGACCGCGTTGTTGTCACAGTTGCCAAAGCCCATCCCGCAGGCGATCCCGCACGCTCCGCCCGTGCACAGGGGGGCGCTGTTGGGACGGGCGGGGCAGGCGTTTCCGCAGGCCCCGCAGTGGGCGGGGCTCGACCCGGTGGCGACCTCGCAGCCGTTGCTCGGGTCGTTGTCGCAGTTGCCAAACCCCGTCGCGCAGGCGAGGCCGCAGGCCCCGGCGGCGCAGGTGGCCGTGGCGTTGGAGCCGGCGGGACAGGTGTTTCCGCACATCCCGCAGTGGGCGAGGGTGGTGCGGGTGTCGACCTCGCACCCGTTGGCGGGGTCGTTGTCGCAGTTGCCGAATCCCGTCGTGCAGGCCCCGAGGCCGCACACGCCCGCCGTACACGCCGGGGTGGCGTTGGCGGGGGAGCACATCGACCCGCAGGCTCCGCAGTGGGCGGGGGTCGTGCGGGTGTCGACCTCGCACCCGTTGCTCGGGTCGTTGTCGCAGTCGGCGAAGCCCACGGTGCAGGTGTACGCGCAGACCCCCGCGGTGCATCGGGCGGCGGCGTTGGGGCGCTCGCCGCAGGCCGCTCCGCAGGCTCCGCAGTGGGCCACGGTCGTGGCGGTGTCGACCTCGCACCCGTTGGCGGGGTCGCTGTCGCAGTCGCGGGCCGAACCCGTACACGAGGCCACTGTGCAGCGGCCCATCGTGCAGGCCGGGGCGGCGTTGGGGAGCATGCAGACCGTGCCGCAGGCTCCGCAGTGTGCGGTGTTGTTCTGCGGGTTGACGCAGGCCCCGTCGCAGCAGCTCTCGCTGCCGGGGCAGGGCTGCATGGGGTTGCACCCGGCCACGCAGCGGTTGCCCGCGCAGACCTGGCCCGCGGTGCAGTGCTCGTCGCGTACGCAGGCCACGCAGGTGCGGGTGCTCACGTCGCAGCGCGGGGCGGGGCTCGTTGCGCCGTCGGGGATCACGCCTCCGTCGGTGCCCGCTCCGGGCGCGCAGCCCTCGTCGTTGCGGCACCCGGGAGCACAGCGGAAGGTCTGCCCGTCGCAGAACTCCCCCGCGGGGCAGGTGTCCTCGGTGGGCGAGCACGCCACGCAGCGGCCCGAGGCGACGTCGCAGGCGTTGAGGCCGAGCTCGTTGCCGCGGCAGTCTTCGTTGCGGGTGCATCGGGCGGTCCCGGCATCGCTCGGCCCCGTGTCGACGGCGACATCGCTGGCCACGTCGTTCGGGACGTCCCCGGGGCCTGTGTCGACGGGCACGTCGGGCCCGCCGAGATCGGGCGCGACATCCTGCGACCCGAGGTCGGTGGGGGCTGTGCCGAGGTCGGAGCCGCCCGCGTCGACGTCGCCTCCCACCACCGAGTTGCCCGAGCACGCGGCCAGGAGCCAAAGCCCCATCACCCCATAGTGTAACCTTCGCATCGGTCGACGATACCCCACGGCCCGCGGCCCGAGGGCGCGGTCATCGGGCGAATGTGCGCAGGGCCGCGAGGGCTCCGTCGAGGAAGTCCGCCCCGGAGTGGTGACCGAAGCGCGACAGGGCCTCGGCGTGGGTGGTTGCGGCACGGAGGTCGCGGTCGAGGAGGGCCCGCACGAGGCGACACTCCGCGACGCTTCCCTCGGCGCGGAGGTGGTGTTCGAGACGCGCCCGGCTGAGGGAGTGGGTGGCGGTGCGGGCCTCCTCCCGCAGGGCCTCGGCGAAGTCTGCGGGCAGGGCCCCGCATGCCGCGCCCACGAGGACAAATCCACCGAGCACGTCGTCGCCGCTCGGAGTGAGCCCCGGGCCGAGGCCCACGAGGGACCGGGCCCGGACAGGGTCGAGCCCCGCCTCGAGGCTGGTCTCCCAAAGCGTCCGCGCGCGGACGAACTCCTCCCGCACCGGGTCGAGATCGGGACCGAGCGCGGGGTCAGGGCGGGCGGGCCCAGGGAGGTCGACGGGCCCACGGCAGCGCGGCGTAGTGACGGGGACGCGCACGGCGCTCCATGCTGCGATGGTGGCAGCCCGGAGGTCGATCTGGAGGGCCTCCCCGCACGCGATCGTGGCGGACCTGGGGAGCCAGGTCCACGGGACAGGGCCGTCGAAGGGCGGGGGCTCGGTGGTGAGGGTGATCCCGCGGGGGCCCAGGGCGTCAGGGCGGTGGTCGCACCAGACGATGTCTTCGTGGGAGGTCCACAGGGCGAGGGCGTGTCGTCCGAGAGAGCGGGCCTGGCCGTGGGGGCGACCCCCGAGCAGGTCGAGGGTCTCGGGGCCGAGGATCGTGGCTCGCGTGCATCGGGTGGCCACCATGGTCCGCCCTACCGCACGCGCACCGCGACGCCAACCCCAGCGTGCCGAAGCTGTGGCATGCTCGGGTCCGTCTTCCGTCGCGGAGGTGCATCGTGAGGCAGCGGGTCGGGTGGGCGGTGGTTGTGGTGTTGGTCGCGGCCGGCTGCGGAGGCGAGGTGGTTGCCTCGGACGATCCCGACGACCTCGCGCATCCGGCCATTCCCGCCGACGCCGAGCTGCCGGAGGGGGTCGACGCCCCGCTTCTGCCCCCGATCGAGGACGACCCTGAGGAGACGCCCGACGCGGCCCTCGTGGACGCCGTGGCGGCGCTGGACGCCGGGCCCGAGGCCCTCGATGGGGGGCCCGGGCCGAGTCCCGAGGATGCTCCTGCGGGGCGCGATGTGCCCAGGGCGGATGATGCTGGGGTGAGCCCGCCGCGGTGTACGGGGTCGGCCTCGGGGCAGTCCTCGATCTGGACCTGTACGTCCACGCGTTCGGCGCGGCAGCGGTGTGTGTCTGGCCGCGTCGAGACCCAGGCGTGTGCCCACGGGTGTTTGGCCCAGCCCTCGGGGACCCACGACTACTGCGCCGCCGCACCCCCGGCGGTTCCCTCCCTGCCCAACTGCGCCCGGCGTCCGCTCCTGCGCTCGGGGTTGCACCCCACGGCGTCCGATCGGCTGCGCTGCGCGGGGGTTCCGGCGTCGCGGATCACGCAGACCCTGGGGTACGCGGCGGCCTCGGCGGGCACCCACGGCCCCGACGGGCGGGTCAACGGGGTGCCGTACTCGGCAGCCACCGACCTCAGCACCCGGGGACTGTCCAACGCCGAGATTCGTACCCTCCTGTCGCGCCTGGCCGCCCAGGGCTTTGCAGCCTGGTACCGCCAGCCCGGGGCTGACGGCTGGCCGTCGCGGGAGGCTCCGCACATTCACGCGGTGTTTGCGGCCGTTCCGATGAAGGCCTCGCTGCGCGCTCAGGTGCGGTCGTGGCTGGCCGGGCGCAACGGGCTGGTGAGCAATACGGTGTACCGCTTCTACACCTGGAGCGCGGCCCAACGGGCCCTCGTGCGGACGGTGTTCGAGCGGGCCAACTGAGGTCGGGTGGAGCTATGCGTCCGTTGCGAAGATGGCGGCGACCGAGGGGGAGGTCACGGCGCGCACGATCCATTCCTGGAGCAGTTTGGGGTCGTCGCAGGCCGTGATGCGCGCGTCGGCGTCGGCGGTGCACACGAGACCCCGCGCGGCGAGAAGCGCACGCAGGGCCTGCCGCGTGGCGGCGAGCTCGCCCTCTCTGCGGCCCTCCCTGACGCCGTCCCTGCGGCCCTCTTTGACGCCTGCCTGCCGCTGGCGCTCAAGCGCCTTGACGATGACGGGGTTGCGGCGTTCGAGGAGGGCCCTGGCGACGGTGTCGTCGGCGAGGACGCGGTCGATGAGGGCCGCCACGGGGATGGCGACGGCGAAGCAGGGGTCGACGATCTCGGCCTTTCCCGGGAGCAAACGCCACATGTCGCCGTCGGCGTCCCACTCGTGCACGAGCCGACGCGCGACGCTGACGTAGAAGACCCTTCGTACGCCGCGGGCCACGAAGCGGCGGGCCTTCTTGGTGACGTGGGTGGTGTCCTCGCTGTCGCACACCTCGAAGACGATCTCTTCGAGCTTGCGCCCGCCCGTCTCGGGGTCTCGGCCCTCGGGGAAGATGCTCACGTCGGGGGCGAGGTCGTTGTCGGCGTCGACGCGGGTGAGCATGTCGACGGCCCCCTCGTAGCCCGCGGCGAGGGTCCCGGCGAACACATGGGCGGCGGCGAAGTGCCGGGTCGCGTGAGGCTCGTTCGCCCCCATGGTCTCGACCCGAACCCCGTCCTCCATCTGCGTGTGCGTCTCGGGCTCGACCAATCGCGCGTCGACGGGAGGCAGCGGGTCGTGTCGGCCCGGGGCCCGTGCAGACACCCCAGCGCCGGGCACACCGGGCGCGAAGAGCCGCGCGGGTGAGGTACGCGAGGCGGTCATTCTGCGTCCGCTGCGAAGACCGCGGCGATCGTGGGGGTGGTGGCGGCGCGGATGAGCCAGCGCTCGAGGGTGGCGTGGTCGGAGCAGCCGAGGATGCGCGCGCGGCTCGCCTCGTCGACGACGAGCCCACGGGCCTGGAGCACCGTGATCACGTCTTTGGCTTTGGCGGGGGCCTCGACCTCTTGCCGCAGCGCCTCGCCTGCTGGGTTAAACGGAAACTGGTTGGGGTTGAGCATGATCATCTCCCGGAGCACGTTGAGGAGGTCGGTGTCGAGCATGGAGAGCATCGCGCTGACCAACGTCGCGCGCAACTCGGGGTCGGAGGTGGAGGCGATGTGGGTGAAGGCCGCGCGTACGACCTTCTGCGCAGGGCAGCCCTTCTGGTCGTGCACCGCCCACGCGGCCATCACGGCCATCTCGGGTCGGCCCGCGGCGAGGAGGCGATCGACCGCGTCGCGCGTGAGCAGGAGGACGCGGGGGCGCAGGGAGAGGTGGGTTCCGCCTGGGCCGGTGGCCTGGGCGATGGTGCGGGCCCATGCGGCCACGCTCGCGTCGTGGGTGATGACGACGAGGTCGCCCATGGTGCCCCGGGCGTCGAAGAGCAGGGCCGTCGCGGCGAGCCAGCGCCGCTGTTTGTCCGGGTCGACCCCAAGCTGGACCTCGACCAGGGCCCAGTGCCCGGTCAGCCCACGCTCGACCAGCAAGAGATCGGGGCGCACCTCCACGGGGTTGGCCACCCGCAGGGTCGCGTCGTCGGGCACGAGGGGTGCGGGCAGGAGCGGGAGGCCCATCGCGTCGAGCAGGAGGTTGAGAAGGGCGGGAGAGTCCCGCAGGAGGGTGACCAGGGTTTCATGCGCGGGGCTCGGCATGACAGGGCCCTTGTGCACCGGGCGGGCCAGGGGTGAACTGGCTGCGTTCGTGGGTGTTGGTGGGGGCGACGCTGTCCAGATCGGGTGTCCATCGCTGTCCGCGGGTGTCCGTGGACAGCGGACAGTGGGGCGGCGCGGGGGCGGTCAGTACGATGGGGCCCCTCGGGCGCCAGGGGGGGGAGGGTGGGTACCAGAGGGGCAGGGGCACGCCGAGTCCCGATAAACGTTCACTCGAACTCAGTTGAAGGGGCGGTGTTGGATGGCCACGGTGTTCAACTACTGTCAGAGTTAGGCGTTAGCTCCAGGATGGCTAGGCGGTAGCCCCAGGATAGTTGGTTGATCAAGGAGTCACGCAACTACCATAGTCTCCGACCTGTGCAATGCAAATTTGTCCGGATGGACATGAAGGGTTGCTCACGCGGCAAAAGCGCACGCATCGACGCGATCCTTGTGTCGTACATCCAGATCCGCTAACACAATCTCCAGGTTGAGTGCAGCTGCTTCCCGTGGCCAGATTGTTGGTGCTCTGAATGCAGCTTGGACCGTCGCTGAAGAGTACGCATTTACTGTAGTCGCTCGGACATCCATTGTTCGTGGTGGAGGTTAGGTCGCAAGGCCTAGTCTCTTCCGGGGCACAAGTCCCAAAAAGGCAAGCGTACCCACGGCAGCATCCATCCGCGAGCGAACACGCTCCCTGTGTCCGACAACAGCCGAAGGGATGGGCCGCATTCATGTGCAACTGACCACACATCCTGCCATCCGCACAACACGCGGTCGTTGAACCTGGCTGGCATTGCGCGCGTTCTGCCAGCAAACACGAAGAAGTGCATGCGTTCGTCCTCCCTCGCCCACAAACCCTCGTCATTTGTACCGTCGGAATGCAACTCCAGCTTGGTGGGCAATCGCAGTCTGAAGCGCAAGAGCGCGTGCAGTAGCGTGACATGCTCACGCTGTCATTGAGGCAGGTGACATCGTTACCGCAACATTCGCCGCCGGACGGGCAGGCTCCGCCAAACTGGGCGGAGCACATCGCAGGAACATCGCTTGAAGGGTTCCCCGTATCGCGAGGTGGTGTTCCAATGTCCACAAGGGGACTACCAGCATCCGCCACGGGGTTGCCTGTATCGCGCGGCGGTGTCCCAAGGTCCGCCACAGGTGTCCCGCTGTCTACAAAAGGACTGCCCACATCCATGAGGATGTCTCCTATGTCATCTGGCTCTGAGCCGGAGTCACCGGCCAATCCAGTCAACTGTCGTTCTTCCTGGCAACCCAGGGGGGCCAGGAGCGCGCATGCAATTGTACACACGAACGCGAAGCGAACAAGATGCATCTTCAGTCTCCTTGGTGTGATATCGTTTAGAATGAAACCGAGAACCCACCCGGACTAGGATGCCATCCAGTGGTCGAGGCGCGGGAGGTATTCGGAGTGCGCACGAGAAGCCAGACTCCCGAAATGGCAACAGATGCACCACCGCTGATGAGAAGCCCTAATCCCCAGTTGAACTGTGCTGTCCTGGTGCTCTCCAGTTCTTGGTAGAATCCCACCTCATCCGTGCTGCATCTGAGATTCTGGCAATTCCTTTCGATCGTTTGTAGATTATTCTCCGAGAGCGCAAGCAACACGACCCCACTCACCCCCGCAGCCAACCCAAGTCCCCCAATCACCCAGGGAGCCACCGACAGCGACTCGCCGCTCTGCCCCGCGCCTGGGGGCGCCTCGCCCCCCGTCCCTGCCAGGAAGCCCCTGCCCTCCGCGGCCCCCATCTGCAGCCGCACCGTGCGTGTGGCCCCGGCCTGCAAGGTATCGCTGTGCTCCACGGCCGCCCGTCCTGCGGCCTCCAGCCGAAACCGCCGTCGCCCCGGCGTCAGATAGAACGGCCGCCCCGGCGCAAATCCCTCCACCGCCTCGCCATCGACTCGCAGCGTGACTCCCTGAACGCTATCCGGGACCGTCTCGACCGTGACCGTCGCCAGGAGCGCCGTCGCCTCCCGGAGCACCTGCCCACAGGTGTCGACGAGGGCCGTGCGCTGCTCGTCGCGCAGATCTCGGTCGGCCGGGGCGGTCTGCATACAGAGGGCAGCCTGCGATGCGGCCTCGTCGTGTTGGCCGAGCTCTTGGTAGGCCCCCGCGAGACCGAGGCGTACCGACGCGGTGGCCCGGATGTCGACGACCTGCCGAAGCAGACGCACGACCTCCGGCCACTGACCCTGGGCCCGGGCCTGGGTGGCCCGTTGGATGAGCTCGCTCCGTTGCCGCTCCTCGGCGCGGTTCTGCGCCATGGCCGAGGCGCTCGACAGCACCAGGGCCAGCGCCATGCTTCCAGTCCACACTCTCATTGCAGGGGAATCTCCGTGTGATGCAGCAGTCGCCGCGAAGGGCGCACGGGCGCAGGACGCGGCACCGGCGCCTCCAGCACCGCAGGAACCGGCGCCAACGCAGGCCGAACCACCGCCGCGGTCCGCCGCACCACGGGTGCACGCACCACGGGCGCCTCGGGCTCTGCGGGCATCTCTGCGGGAGCCGGTGTTGGCGCCTCTGCGGCCGACGTCGGCGCGACCACGGCGGCAGGCGGCTCCACCGTGGGGCCAGGCTCCGCGGCAGGGGCGGGCGCTGGCGCTGGTATCGGCACCGCGACAGTCGGCGCTGCGGGCATCGCGCGGCGCACAACCGGGGCCGCACCGGGCCCTGGACGGGCCACCACGGCCGCCGTCTCTCGCGGCGCACCCACCGCCCCCGCCTGCGTCACCACGGGCGCACGGGGCGGCGCTGGCGTCGCGATCACCACCGGGGTCACCGGCGCCTCGCTCCCCACATGAACAGTCGCCCGCGTCGTCGGCCCCATCCTCGCGCCAAACGCTACGGCTCCGATGCCCGCCCCCAGCACCGCGACCGCGGCCCACAGCTTCCATCGCGCCGTGGGTGCCTCTTCAACCACACCCACGGTCTGCGTCACCGGCTGGAACGTGCTCGGAACCGGCCCCGCCAACGTCGCCGCCACGTAGGTCGGCGCGATCGCGAGGGGAAGCGCGCTGCTCGGCACCGCGATGCCACCCGGAGCTACGACCGCGGCCCGTGACAACTGCGCGGTGGCGTCCTCCCACTCTGCCGGATCGAGGTCGGCTTGGGCGACGGGCCCAGGCGCCGCGACCCCAAACGCCCCCGTGAGGGCCTCGACCAGCTCGCGCATGTGGCCGTAGCGTTGATCGGGGCGCACGGCGAGGGCCCGCTGCAACACGGGCTCCCACGGCCCGATGTCCACCCCAAACTTCGCCGGGGTCGGACGCACCGGCGACAGGACCTCGGCGTACAGGGCGGTCGAGTCGTCTTGCGAGTACACGGGCCCACCCAGGAGGGCCTCGCAGAGCACCAGGGCCATCGCGTGCACGTCGGTCCACGGGCCGGTGCGGGCCCCGCTGAGCTGCTCGGGGGCCGCATACAGGGGCGAGAACGCAGGCAGGCCGCTGCGGGTCGCGGTGAGCCCGCCCGAGGCCCGCTCGCCCTTGGCCATCGACTTTGCGATGCCGAAGTCAAGAAGCTTGACCGTCACCTCGTTGCGGCGGTTGGCGACGAGCATGATGTTGCCGGGTTTGATGTCGCGGTGGGCGATCCCCTCGTCGTGGGCGTGCACGAGGGCATCGAGCACGGGGCGCAGCAGGCTCAACACCTCCGCCGGGGGGCGCCCGTGGCCGCGGCAGCTGTCGAAGTCTTGCTCGAGGGTGATGCCGTGGAGCCACTCCAGGACCATCCACGGGGCGGCCTCGCCGACCGGCATCGGGGAGGCCCCGAAGTCGATCACCCGCACGATGGCGGGGTGTTCAAACTGGGCGATGGTGCGGGCCTCCTGGGCAAACTTGTCGAGGAACTCCTTGCGCAGGGCCCCCCGAGCCCCTCGGGCACCTTGAGCACCTTCACCGCGATGGGTTTGTGCAGGGTGCGGTGGATCCCGCGGTACACCACCCCGAACCCGCCCTCGGCCACGACGGCCTGGATGTCGTACTTGCCCTCGAGCCGGCCACCCACGAGGCCGAAGGGATCGTCGCCCTTTCGGAGCACCGGGACTGTCGTATCGCTGGCCATCGCGCCCTGCACCCCCTCGCGACACCGTCGGCCGCCTCGCGGGGATACCACTCTATACGATGGTGTAAATCAAGCATCGTACCGGAAATTCCATCTTTTGCGAGGGTGTCTTGGCGGGTTGTGTTGGCGCAGGCTCGCGGCCGATGCCCGCCTCGGCTCCTCCCGCTCTCGCGGCGCTGCTGCGCGCCGTCGGCCGTCGTGTGGCAGACGCGCGGCGCTCCCGCGGTCTGACTCAAGAACAGCTCGCCGCCCGCCTCGGCATCGCCAGCAAGAACCTCCAGCGTATCGAGCACGGCCGCCAGAACCTCACCCTCGGCACCCTCCTCACCTTGGCCCAGTCCCTCGACACGGAGCCGGTCTCGCTCCTCCCAGGCGCTACTGGGTCTGCCCAGGGCCCTTCGTCGCCCGGCGACCTGCTGCGCGCCCATGGGTGGCGCTTCGTGGAGGGGGAGGCGCTGCAGCCGGGGGTGGTTCCGGTGATGGTGCTGGGGGCCCAGGCGGGCGGGGTCGGCGAGACCCGGGTGCCCGCGGTGTTGGGCGGGGTGCATCTTCCTGCGGCGTTGCGCCAACGGTCAGGCGTCCAGGGCTTCGTGACCCGGGTGGAGGGGCGATCGATGGAGCCGCGGGTTCCGGCGGGGGCGTGGTGTCTCTTTCGTGCGCCGGTGGAGGGCCCCCTGGAAGGCCGGGTGTTGTTGCTCGAGCTGCGCGACGTCGCTGACCCCGACGCCGCGGGCGCCTACACGCTCAAACGTTTTGCGGGCATGGTGGTGCTCCAGGAGGTCCCGGTGGTTCGGCTGGTGTCGACCAATCCAGAGGTGGCTGCGATGGAGCTCGCCGTCGACGTCTTTGCCACGGTGCGCGTCGTGGGCGAGCTCTTGGAGGTCCTGACTGCCCAGGTCGCCCCGGCACAGACAACGTCCTCGATCTCGCCCCCGACCCGCGCGCCGTCTGGCTGAGTGACTCCGTGGCGCGGCTGCAGGCTACGGCGAGGGGCCGACGTTGATGCTGGTGATGTATCCCCCGCGGACGTTGACGGAGGCGGCCCCGATGCGGGCCATCCCGTCGACCCGGGTGGCCGTGAGGGTGTAGTCGCCCGGCGGAACCCCGACGAACCCGCCCGTCCCCGACGGCCCCGTCTGGGTCGCCGTGAGGCTCGGCAGGTTGTTGGCCGTATAGAACTGCCGCACCCCCATGGGCATGGGCGAGGCGCTGAGGGTCGCCCCTGCGGCGGGGTCGCGGTTGCAGTCGCTCACGGCGGCGGTGATGAGACCGTTGGTGTCGTTGAGCTCGGCGCGCAGGACGGCCCCGAGGAGCATGAAGGTCTCACGCTCGATCACGCGGGCGTTGACGGGGCGCATGCCCGCAGTGAGGGCGGGGTTGGGATACATCTTGGTCGGCACGACCTCGTTGGGTCCGGTGCCCCCCGTGAGCTCGATGTAGCCGTCGAATCCCTGCGGCCCGACCGGGCCCGTGAGGGTCGCGTTGCCCATCGCGTCGGTGACGCCCATGGAGTGAGGCATGGCGCACAGGGTGTCGGTCCGCGCGCAGGCCTTCACCGTGACCCCCACCATCGGAGCCGAGGCCCCAAAGCCCACCGCGTGCAACGCGATCGTGACCATGCTCCCCCCGGGAACCACCGGGGACACACGACCCAGACAACCCCAGGGCCCTCCCCCGCCGTCGGCCGGGGCGCCCGTGTCGGCGGTGGTGCCCGAGTCGGCGGCGGTGCCCGCGTCGGAGGCGGGCGTGGCGGGGTCGTCGCTGCACCCCAAGGCACACAACCCCATCGAGACCATCAGGACGATTGGATGAACACGCATCGAAGACCTCCCCAAAGAAATCCGCCGTCCTCCCCAGAGCGGCGACACGTTCTGCTTCTATCACACCCCGCCGCGCGCGGACAGAGCGGCCTCAGCGCAAGGTGAGCAGCACGGCCTTGAGGTGTGGCTCTTCGCCCGGGGCGGGGGGGAAGTCGTCGGGGGCCGGGAGGTCCTTCATCTGGGTCACCACGCGCCCGGCGACGCGGGCGGCCTCGTGCAGGTGCCGCCGAAATTTCATTCGGGGATAGCCCCGGTGGTTGGTGCACGCCAGCACCCTCCCGCCCGGGGCCACCAGGGCGAACACCGCCTCGGCCAGGCGGCCGTAGTCGGACGTGGCGCTCCAGCGGGAGTCGCGGGTGGTGCTGAACGACGGCGGGTCGCACAACACCAGGTCGAAGCGGTCGCCGCGGGCCCTGGCCCCGTGGAGGTACCCAAACACGTCGGCCCGCACGAGGCTGTGCTGGGGCCCCGCGAGGCCGTTGGCCGCCAGGTTGGCCGCGCACACATCGAGGGCGCTCGCGGAGATGTCCACCGTCACCGTACGCACGGCCCCCCCCGCCGCCGCGGCCACCGTAAACGGCCCCGTGTACGCGAACAGATTCAACACCCGCAGCCCCGCGCTCATGGCCCGAACCCGCCGTCGGCTCTCCCGCTGATCGAGGAAGATCCCCGTGGACAGACCGTCCCCGAGGCGGCAGTGGTAGCGTAGACCGTGTTCGGTCACGACCAGGGGGTCGGGAGCGTCGCTCCCGCGTACGGCGTGGGGCGGGGCCACCTCTTCGCGGCGGGTCTCCACCAGCGTGTTCGACTGCTTGGGGCGGGCCTTGAGGTAGACTCCCGCGAAGCCCACGGCCGCCACCGCGTCAAGCAGGGCCGGGTCGGGCGGACCGTAGGCGCTCACCACGGCCCAACGGTCGTACACGTCGACGGCGTCGCGCATCCCGTCCCCGAAGTGGGCCAGCCGAAAGGCCGTGACCTCCGGGTCGGCGTGGAGGTGCCAGCGTCGGTCGGCGGCGTCGCAGAGCCGCGTGGCGAGGTCGCGGGGGTCGTCGAGGCCCTCGATCCACGCGTCGAAGAGGCTCGGAGGAGGCGCCCGGAGGGTGAGGGCCGCGCCCGTGAGGGGGTGAACGAGTCCCAGGGAGGCGGCGTGCAGGCACAGACGCGGGGCGGGCGATCCGCCGTACCAGGGGTCGCCCGCGATGGGGGTTCCGACGGCGGCGAGTTGGGCCCGGAGCTGGTGGGTGCGGCCCGTCTCGGGGCGCAGGGCTACGAGGCAGCGGGTGCCCACCCGGCGCAGCTCCTGGAGGTGGGTGATCGCCCGCTGGGTCCCTTTGGGGGACGGGGACTTGGGGCGGGCGGCGGTGGCCACGACCCGGCCGTCTCCGTCGGGGCGAAGGTCGTGCACGAGGGTGACGGTCGGGGGAGCCTTGGGCGACCGATCGAGCAGGGCCAGGTACTGCTTCTGCACCGTACGACCCTCAAACTGCGCCGCAAGGCTCTTGTTGGCGGCCCGGTCGGTGGCGAAGACCAGCACCCCCGAGGTGTCGCGGTCGAGGCGCTGGTGGATGCCCAGGTAGGGGTCGCGGTCGGGGCATGCGGCCCGCCAGTGAGCCTGGAGGCGCGAGACCACGTCATCGCCCCGTTCGGCGTCGGCCCCGTGGGTGCTCATGCCCGGGGGTTTGTTGACCGCCAGCAGGGCCCCGTCGTCGAGGAGGGTCCACGCCGGGCGCCAGGGCGAGAAGAAGTCGTCGGGCACGGGCCTGCGGGTAGCACACCCGCGGCCCGCCTGCGGTAGATTCCTCGCGTCGTGATCCTCCCCCTCGCGCAGTTGCGGTGCGCCCTCGAGCTCCTGTCCGCCGACCCCCAGGGTGCCCCGCGTCCGCCCGCGGCCGCCGCGTCCGAGGGGCTCCGGCACGAGTTTGTCTACTTCGATGTCCTCACGGGCGAGTCGCTCTCGGCGGCCGAGGTCGCGGGGCTCCTGCCGCGGGCCGTCGACCCCGCAGGGGCGGCCCTGTCGGCCGTGCGCGAAGAGGACGACGGGACGGTGTCCCTGGCCCTGCGCGTGGGGGCCCCGGCGGGACAGGGGTACTCCCTGCGCATCGAAGGAGCCGGGTCGCTGCGGTATCACGGCTGCGCGGCCGATCTGCCCCCCGTGCAGGGGGAGAGCGTGCGGCGGGTGCGGGTGCTGTTGGTTCCGCGGTCGCGGGATGTGTCCCTGCGGGTGGAGGCGATGCGGGAGGGGCGGGGACGCTCCTTGCCCGAGGCGGGCCTCGCCCGGGTCGAGCTGCGCCCCGACGCCGCGAGCGAGCGGGAGGCCGAGGTGTACCCCGGCACCTGCGCGGGCGAACCCGGGATCCCCGGGGGATCATGGTGTGTGCGTTCGCTCGCCGAGGCCCCGGGCCGGGTGGGGCTGAGCGCCCTCGTTCCGGGGTACGGCCTGGTGGCCTTGTCCTTGGACGGCGCCTCGGGAGCCGCGAGCGTCCCACTGGTGGCCCAGGTCGAGGCCCATCACCTCCCGCGGGCCGTCTTGCGGGCGGGGGTGGGCCTCGGGGTGGTGGCCGGCGACAGCACCGCGGGACACCTCGGGGCCGAGTGGTACCCCGGCTCCACGACCCTCGGCATGACCTGTCCCGCGGGCGATCACTGCGTCCGACCGCTCGTGCACCTGGGCCTCGGGGTGGTCCCCTACGCCCGCCCCACCGAGCTCCTCGGGCCCGGCGACCGGGTGGCTCCTGACGGCACCGCCCGGGGCACCCTCTCGGTGCTGGAGGCGGGCGTTGGGGTCACGGTGTTTCCTGGCGGCACAGGCGACCGGATGCGGGTGACGGCCCTCGGGAGCCTCGTGGTGGCCTCTCGGGGCGAGGAGCGCGACCCCAACCACGACGACCTCCTCCTGTCTCGCGAGGCGGCCCGGGTAGGGTTTAGCGCCGAGCTCTTCGCGGCGTACCGCTTCGCCGGGGCGTTTCAGGCGTTCGTCGGGGGGCGCACGACGGTGCTCCCGGGCTTCGGAGGCCGCGGGCGGCGCTTCAGCTACCTCGGCGACGCCGGGGCGGCCACCGAGCTGGCACCCCTGCTGCATCTGAGCCTCGTGCTAGGCCTCGGAGTCGAACTATGAACCCTCTCGTCCGCGTCTTCGTCGTCTCGCTGGCCGCCCTGGCCACGGCCGTGGGGCTCGGGAGCTGCGCCGACCTCGGGGCCGCGGGCGCCTCGTTGGGGGCCGACGCCGCGGCGGGGCCCCCCGACCCGCGGGGTCGCTGCGGCGGCTTCGCGGTGGGCGAACACTGCGACCGTGACACGCAGTGTGAGCCCAACCTGCACTGCGTCCTGGCGACCCCCGACGCCGACAAGATGACCTGCCAGCCCGTCTCGGGGCGATGTATGCCCCTGGCCGATCCGTCGCGGGCGTGCTTCCGCGGGGCCCGCTGTGTCGCCGCCACGGGGCAGTGCACCTTCGTCCCGGCCTCCCCGGTCTTCTTCGCCACCGAGCGGGAGCTCGCGGTGATGGGGCCTGACGACGGGTTTTCTCCGCGCCTGCAAGCGGGCCAACCCCTGGCGGGAGGCTTCTCGTTTCGTTGGGAGCGCCCCCGGCTGCGGTCTGACGCGATCACCGTGGTGGCGGCCTTCAACCGCCCGCCGCGCCGCAGCCCCGTCGGCAATCGGATCGCCAACATCGAGGACGTGGTCTGGGTGTGGACGAGCGACACGGCCGCCGAGGGCGGGGCCCAGACCGCGGACATCTCCGCCGGGCGGGCGGGCTTCGGCCCCAACGGGTCGATCTCGCCGCGCCGGGTCACGGGGCTGCCCCAGGGGCGCTTCTTCTGGATGGTCTTCACCCTGGAGGCGGGGGTGGTCACGGCCTCGAGCCGTCCGAGGTCCCTGTCCGTCCTGCCGCCCACCGGCACCCTCGTGGCGACCGGGACCTGCGACACGGAGTCCGACTGCGTGGCCGAGCTCGGGGGTGTGGGCGAGTCCTGGGCCTGCGTGGAGCACACCTGCCTCGCGCGCTGCTCGTCCGACCTCGACTGCGCCCCCCGAGGCCAACGATGCGAGCTCGAGATCCCCCACTGCGGCTTCCGCGACATCGGACGCAACGGAGGGCACTGCGTGACGCCCAGCGGCTCGACGGTTCCGGGCGATGCCGGGACGGGCACGATCGACCTGGACGCCGGGACGGGCGCGAGGACCGACGCATGATCACCATGCTGCGCCTGCTGTCTCTGTCCGGGGTGGCCCTCGCGAGCTTCGCCCTGGGGGCCTGCGGGGCCGACTCCGCCCGCGCTCCCGACTCCCTGGGCGCCATCCGCTGCAACCGCCTGACTGTCGGCGAGACCTGCGATCGCGACGAGCAGTGCGATCCGCACCTGCACTGCATCCTGGCCGACCCCGCCGATCCCAAGACCACCTGTCAGCCCGTGTCGGGCCAGTGCATCCCCGGGGCCGACCCGCGCACGACGTGTTTCCGAGGAGCCCGCTGCGAGGCCACCACCGCGACCTCGGGGCTGTGTACCTTTTCGCCGGTGTCGCCGGTGTTCTTCGCGACCGACCGCGAGCTGACGGTGCTCGGTCCCGACGACCGGTTTACGACCCACCTGCAGGCGGGGCAGCGCATCGCCGGGGGGTTCTCGTTTCGGTGGGAGGCTCCCGCCCTGCGGGCCGACGCCATCACCGTGGTGGCGGTGCTCTCCAAGCCGCCGCGCCGGAGCCCCGTCGGCAATCGTATCGCCAACGTCGAGGACATCGTCTGGATGTGGACCAGCGACACGGCCGAAGACGGCGCCGCCCAGACCGTGGACATCTCCGCGGGACGGGCGGGCGTCCGACCCGACGGGACCGTGTCGACCACACGGGTGCAGGGCCTCGGGGCCGCGGAGTATTTCTGGATCGCGTTCACCATCGAGCAGGGGCGCGTGACGGCGTCGAGCCGGATGCGGCGCCTCTCGGTGCTCCCCGCCTCGGGAAGTCTCGGGAGCGCGGGCATGTGCGAGGAGACCGAGGCCCAGTGCGTGGCCCGGATGGGCGGGGTGAGCGAAGATTGGGCCTGCGTCCACGGGCAGTGCGTCCCGCGGTGCAGCTCCGACCTCGACTGTGTCGCACGGGGCATGCGGTGCGAACTCGCCGTGCCCTACTGCGGCCTCCTCGGACGCAACAGCGGCTACTGCGGCGAGCGCTCCACCCTCCCGCCCGTCCTGCCCGACGGTGGGCTCCAGAGCGGGGGCGACGCCGGGGCAGGGCCCGACGCCTGAATCATCGGCAGGCCCGGGTCGGGGCAGAGCTCTGGCCGAGACCCCCCACCCGGAGTATCAAGTTGGCTTGAGATGGTGAATCTTATGAAAGACGTTGTTTCCCCACCGTGGACTGTGTGTTAGAAGCACAGGGGAAGGCGAGGGGCATCAGTCAAGCCCTGAAACACTCGCCGGGAGCGCACGATGGTGAAGCTACTTCACGCGGAAGAACTTGCCCGCCTTGCGGGTGTGCACAAGAGCACCGTGTTGCTCGCGATTCGTCGCGGCGAGCTGCGGGCGTCACGGACGGCAGGTCGGAGCGCGCGCATCGCGCCCGAGGATGCGCGGGGGTATCTCCGCAGCCGCAACAAGGCCATTCCTCCGGAGCTTGAGGCCCACGGGGGCATCACCCAGGTGGCCGTTCTCACCGAGAGCCCTGAGATCGTGGCCCTTGTGCGGCAGGCCATGCCCGAGGGCACCGAGCTCCTCGGCGACGCCGACGTGTACAGCTCGCTCCTGTCGGTGGGGGCCAGCATCCCCGCCGCCGTAGTGGTCGACCTCGACGTCAACTTCCTCAACCCCGTGATGCTCCTGCGGGCCCTGCGGACCTCCAGCACCCTCCGGGGCGCTCGTTTTCTGGCCGTGGGCCTGCGCGAAGACCTCTTCACCGCCGCCCGCTCCGCCGGGGCCGAGGTGGCCGTGGTCAAGGTCGACCAGAAGGGCCTCTCCGAGACCCTTCAACGCATCGTCGCCGAAGCCGCCGCCCAGGCCAACTGAGTCCACCGCCTCGCTCCTGCCGATGCCCTCCTCCGCCCCCGCTGCGGCCTGCTGCTTCATCGCCCTCCTGGCGTATGTCTCCCCGGTGATGGGTCAAACCACGCCGGTGGGCGGCAATGTTGCGCCCAGCCCGTGGGCCCGCCCTGCTGCCGCGGAGCCTCCGGGGGCTTCGGTCGAGGAGGTCGGACGACCGCCTGCGCGGAGCGCCGACGCTACGGGCCTGGGGGGGCGGGTGGTGGCCGAGGTCCTGGGGGCCGTGGTCGGGGTCGGGGCGGGGGTCGGGCTTGGGTTGGGACTGACCTGCGTCCTGCCTTCGGGCCGCGACTGCGACCGCACGGGGGACGTGGCGTCGACCATGGTCACCGCCGGAGCCTTCGCGATGCCCGTGGGGGTCTACACGGCGGGCACCCTGGCCGGGGGCCGCGGGTCGCTCGGGTACACGATGCTCGGGGGCCTCACGGGGGCCCTGCTCTCGGTGCCCGTGATCGCCCTCTCGGATTCGGTCGACGCCAAGGCGGCCGGGGCGGTCGCGGTGATCGTCTTGCCGGTGCTCGGGAGCATCCTGGGGTATGAGTGGTCGGCCCCGTCGCGGCCTGCCCCGGGGGCCGCCACGGCACGACGCGGCCTCGGTGCGTCCTGGAGTCTTGGGGTCGCCCCGCGGGGCCGCGACGGGGCGATGGTGGGCGTGTCGGCGCGGTTCTGAAGGGGGGGGTGGGTTACGCGTCCCAGGCGGCGCGTGCGGCCTCGGCGACGCGGGCCACAAACTCCCGGCGCACCCGATCGAGGGCCTCGGCGTGCAGGGTGAGCTCGGGCTCTCGGGACGCACGCAGGGCGGCGATCTTCTCCGCCAGGGCGTCGGCCTGGGCCCGGAGCTTGACGGGGCCGTCGCTCATCACCCCGGCCCGCACGAGGAGGGTGCGTCGGGCCGGGTCGGCGAAGATCCGATCGACCTGACGGAGCGACTCGATGAGGTCGCCCAGGACCCGCCCGACGTGCTGCTCGAAGCCCTGCTGGCGGCGTTGTCCGAGGGCCCGCAGGGCCTCCTCGCGGGCCGCTGCGGCGGTGCGTTGGGTCTGGGTGAGCTGCCCCTGAACCCGCTCCCGCTCGCTCACCATCTGCCGGAGCTGAACCGCCGCCCGGTCGCTGTCCTCCCGCACCCGCCGCGCTTCGGCGGCGAGGCGATCGAGCCGACTCCGGGCCTCGGCCCGGGCGTGTTGCAGGGCGGCGAGGGCGGCCTCGGCGTCGGCGGTGCTCACCCGCCGGGGGGGCCGGGCGGCGCCCAGGGACTGCTCGATCTCCGCGAGCTCGCGCATGCCCTGGGCCTCCTGGGCCCTGTGCTCTTCGAGGGTGCGCGACAGGGCCGCGATGTGCCCCTGCTCGGCCCCCTGGCGGCCGTGGATGCGCGCGATCTCGCCCTGGAGGGCGGCGATCTCCTGCTGCATCCGGGCGAGCTCGGCGTTGGTGTCGTCGAGCACCCCCTCGAGGTCGCGGACCCGCTTGCGCCACTCGTCCTTGCCGAAGAGGGCGGGCTCCTCGCCGCGGAGTTTTTGCAGGGCGGCCTCCTGGGCCGGGATCGACTGGGCGAGCTCGGTGGCTTCGGCCTGGCGGGCCCCGATGGCGGCGTGAATCCGTTGGGCCTCGGCGCTCAGTTGGGCCACCGACTGGGTGCGGAGCTGGCCGTCGTGGACCACGGCGGCGATCTGGGCCCGGAGGCCTTCGAGGGCGTCGTGTTGGGCGGCCCAGCGCACCACCAGCCGGGCCGAGCCGATCTCTTTGAGCTGCTCGGCCTCGCGTTGGGACAGGGAGGTGACCTCCCCCTCGACCCGTCGGAGTTGGACCCCAAGCTCGTCCTGGGCCCGGGCCAGGGCCGTCTCGTGGGCGGCGTGTTGGGCCGCGGCCTCGCGGGCGGCCAGGAGGGCGGGGTCTTCGGCGGGGGGAGCGGTCACGAGCTCGTCGGGCAGGGCGGGGGCGAAGGGGAGGCTGTCGGGCCACGAGGGCGGGACCTCGCAGTCGGCCACCTTCGACAGAGACGCGAGGCGCTCGCGGAGCACGGGGAGGCCCCGGGCGTAGCAGTCGGACACCTCGGTGATGTAGGCCCGATAGAGCTCGGGGGCGGTCTCCAGGCGGCTGAGGTCGGGTTTCTTCACGGCCGCCACGGCCTCGGCGAGCAGGGTCGCGGTCTGGCGCAGGCGCTGGGCCTCGGGCTCAAACTGGGCGAGGAGCTCTTCTTGTTGGGCGCGGTTGGAGGTGAGCTCCTCGGCCTCGAGGCGGGCGGCGGCGGCGTGGACCCGGGCGGGCAGGGCCCCGAGGGCCTCGAGGTCGGCCAGCTGGCGGGCGATCTCCTGGTCGAGGGAGGCCACGCAGGCCCCGAGGGCCTTGAGGTTCTCGTCGTCGAGGTCGCCCTGAAAGCTGAACCGGCCCACCACGGTGTAGAGGTCGGTGAGGCCCTGGAGGCGGATCGGGTCGAGGGGGCGCCACAGCCCGTCGGTGGTGGGAAACCGCCCCGGGGCCGGCGGGAGGGTGACCTCGCCCGCGGCGAACATCGGGTCGTCGGCGGGGGGCAGGGCGGCCCGGGTGGACTGATCGGCGGCGGCCAGGGCCCGGGCGACCCCGTCCAGGGTGGCCACGGTGCTCAGGTAGAACCGCACGTAGGGTTCGAGGGTGTCGAGGGTGGCCATTGGAGGGCGGTGTTTCCTGTGGGGGCAGAGGTCGGGGTGGCCGTCAGAGGGAGGCGGCGGGCGCGTTGTCGGTGAACAGCTCTTCCAGGGCCCGGATGTCGTCCCGGGCCCGGCGCGACTCGGACTCGATGGCCGCGAACCGATCGGGCCAGATCCGCGCGCACTCGCTCCGGGCCCAGCGGCGCAGCGACTGCTCGCCTTCGCGGTCGAGCCACGAGTCGAGCACCGTCCGCACGGCCTCCTCGTGGTACTTCTGGAGCCCGCGGGGGTGCCGGGCCAATGACTCCATGAAGCTCGTGATGCGGTCGACGTCCGCCCGCACCCGCCCGAGCATCCGGGTCCAGTCGCGGGCCACCCGCTCGGGGGGATAGGGGTACGGGTCGACCGGGGCCGCCGGGGCCGCCCCCCCCGCGGGGCTCGGACTCTGCGCTCCAGAGCCGTCGGGCTTGCGGAAGCGGTCGATGAGCTCGCCCACCCGCGACTGGGGCCGCATCTCGGCCGGCTGCGTCGGAAACTGCGCCGAGGGCGTGGGAAACCCGTCGCTGGCCCCCGGCCGTCCGGCTGCTCCGAGCCCCGGGGTCACCGAGGCGTGGGCGGCCGCGAGGGGGTCTCCGCGCTGGGCCCGGTCGGAGATCTCCATGCCAAAGAACTGCTCGAGCCCGCGCATCTCGCGCTCGCGCAGCTCGCGGTCGGCCGGGTCGGTGGCGTCGAGGATGTCGATGATCTGCCGAGCGAAGTACCGCGAGAGCACCTCGAAGGCCACGTCGGCCTTGGCCAGCTCGCGGTTCTGGTAGCGCAGGACGCTCTCGCTCACCTGGCCGCTGCGGCCGAGCACGTCGATGCGGTCGATGAGGGTGCGCCCCGGGGGCAGCAGGACGTCGAGCTTGCCCCCGGCGTACTCGGCCCGCACGAAGAGCTCGTGGAGCATCCGCTCGATGCTCTCCCGGGCCGTGTCGCGGAAGTCCTCGCCGAGGCCGGCCACCCGGGCCGCGCAGCGCTCGCGCATGAGCTTGCGCATCTCGATCTCGACGGCGGTCTCGTTCATGAGGCCGGGGGAGGGCATCTGCCGACGCTTGCGCTCGGCCTCCTCGGGGGTGAGCCGGGCGAGGAGGTCTTGCCGGATCTCGCCGATGCGCCGCTGGGCCCGGCTGGCCCGGGCCGTACGCTGCTCCTCGGACAGCTCGTGGTCGATGAAGCGCGAGAGGTTGGACCGGATCGAGGGCAGGAGCCCCTCGGCGTCTTCGCCCGCGATGATGTGCTCCCACAGCTCGTCGAAGACCTGCTCGCGGCGGCGCTCAAACTCCTGCTCGTTGAGCTTCTCCTTCACCGCCACGAGGATGCCTCGGAGCTGGGTCTCGACCTCTCGAAACTCCGCCACGATGGCCTTGACGCTGGCCAGGTCGAGCCGCTCGACCTCCTCGGAGAGGTACCGCGAGATGGCCCCCTGGAGCATCTCCAGCCCCGACACCGGCTGGGTCTGGTTGTAGTGATCCTGAACCTGCCTGGCCACCGGGTGTGTGGAGTCGACCCCGTGATGGGCCCACATCATGCTGTACGGGTACACCCGGTCGATGGCGTGGTCCTTGAAGTTGCGCACGGCGAGCTGCCAGTGCCAGTTGCCGTTCTCGTCGGGGCGGTTGAAGAGGTCGACCTTCGTCAGGACCACAAACAGCCTGTCCTGCAGGGAGATCGAGCGGTCGGCCCGCTGCATGGTGCGCAGGAGCTCGAGCTCCTGCTGCACGAGGGACGGGCGGGTCACGTCCTTGACGAAGATGGTCACGTCCACCTCGTTGACGAGGGCCTCCTCGGTGTCGCGGCGGGCCTTGTCGCTCGGGGCGTCGATGCCCGGCAGGTCCATCAAGACCACCCCCGGCATGGCCCCCCGCACGGGGATCTGCACGGTCACGAGCTTCACCGCCCGCACCCCCGCGAAGGGGCGGTTGCTCGCCCGGGTGTCCTTGAGGGCGATAAACGGCCGGATCATCTCGGCCAGCTCGTCGATCGACCCCGCCCGCAACACCTGGAGGCTCTGCCCGAGGCGGGCCTTGATGTCGCTGAGGGTGAGCATCACGTCGCGGAGCTCGAGGTAGGCCGCCGTGTCGCGGCGCGAGGCCCGGTCTCCGTCGTCGACCTCGTGGCCCGTCCGGGCCCGGTAGCTCGCCTTGAGCCGCGACAGCTCGCGCTCGTCGAGGATCTCCCAACGCACCGACGACCCGGGCTCCAGGGCGTCGAAGTAGCTGGCGATGCGCTGCTGGAAGTCGGCCTTGGTGTAGTACTCCACGGTGGCCTGCCAGGTGGCCTCAGGGCCGGGCTCGACCACCGTGGTGCTCCAGGTGCAGCGCTCGGCCTCGGAGGGCAGGAGGCGCTCGCACTGGAGCCAGGCCGACAGGAAGGCGCTCTTGCCCTGCTTCTCCAGGCCCGCCACCCCGATCTTCACCACGCCCTTGGCGAGCCGACGGTGGCGCTGGCCGGCCCGCTCGTGCAGGTCCTCGAGGCGGTGACGCACCTCGACGAGGCCCCGGGCGCTGTCCGACTCGGGCTTGAAATAGCTCACGAAGCGGTCGGTGAGCTGGCGGTAGCGGGTCATGCGGTCGGAGAGCTGCTTGAGCTCGGCGGCGCGCTGCTTGCGGGAATCGGGGCTCCAGGTCATGCCGTGGCCTACGCTTTCGCTGCGGGGCGGTGGATTGCAAGAGAGTGGGCGCAGGGCCCGGAAACCGTCGCGCGGGCGGGGCTCATCCTGTGGCCACCACGACCCGGGGGTGCAAGAGGCTCCCGGGGCTCGCTACGAGGCGCAGCCCGGGCAGGATGCACTCGAGCACGTTGCCCTCCTCGGCCGGGTCGCTCCGGGTCGAGGCCCGCTCCATCTGGGCGGCGTTGAAGCGGGTCCCGGGCGACACCGTGACGAGGGTGCACCCGGCGGCCCGGGCCAGGGACTCCAGGGCCTCGGACTCGTCGGGCGAGAGGGGGTCGCGCTGCACGGTGCGCCCGCGCTCGCGCAGGGCCCCGAGGAGGACCGCGTCGGGCTTGCGGGCCTTGAGGGCCCCGTAGCAGCCCGGGGAGGGCTCGAGGGGGGCCCCGAGGTGCTGCTGGAGGGCGTCGAAGAGGCTCTCTCCCCGCACCGACAGGGCCGCCTCGACGAAGGCCTTCTCCTGGGCAAACTGCTCGTCGAGGGCCACCACCCGCTCGCCGAGGTCGCCGAGTTGGGCCCGCAGGTCGTGCAGGGCCCGGGCGTCGCGGGACTGGGCCTCGTGCAGGGCCTTCACCTGCCCCACGAGGTCGTCGCGGGACTGGAGGAGGCCCGCGTGCTCGATCTGCAAGGCCCCAAGCGCGGCCTCGGCCCGGGCGGCCCTCCCCTCCATGGCCGCGGTCTCTGCGCGGGCCTGGGCGAGCTCCTGGGCCCCGGCGTCGAGGGCTCGGGCGAGGGCGTCGCGCTCGGCGGCGCAGGCTTCGAGGCGCCGGGTCCACAGGCCCTGTTGGGCGGCCACGTGTTGGGCGATCTGGGCCTCGACTCCGGTGATGACGGCGTCGAGTTGGGTCCGCAGGCAGTGGACCCAGAGGGCGGTCACGGGGTCGGCGGGAGATTTCGTCGGGTCGTCGATCACGCGGGTCCTCGGAGGGGGAGCGGAAGGGGGGCGCCGCGGGGGGGCAGGCCCGACGGGGGCGCTTAGCTGAAGTACGGGGTGAGGTTGATCTGCCCGCGCAGGAAGGTCTCGTCGGGGGCCACGAGGTGGTAGGCCACGGTCGAGGGCGACACGGCGCAGACGTAGAGTCGGCCTACGGCGTCGAGGGGCAGGTCGGGGCGGATCGAGGCGATCCGGGTGTCGGTGGAGGCCATGCGGCCGGGCTCGTACTCGCGGGAGACCCGGAGGGGCTTCTGGCCGTTCCACGGGCCGAAGTCGACGTAGTGGGGGCCAAACTCGTCGGTGCCCGCGGGGGGCGTCCCGAGGGGCAGGAGGGCGTTGAACTTGGGCGGAAACCCGCGCAGGTCGCCGACGAAGTAGCTGAAGCCCTGGGCCGCCCGCACGAGGTGGACGTCCCGGTTGGCGATGCGCAAGGCCCCGAGGGCCACGGCCGTCTTGGGGGTGACCCCGAGGATCTCGGCCCCCCGCTCGACGCGCCCGGGGGTCTCGTAGCGCACGACCCCTTGGGGGGGGTCGGTGTCGTGGGGGTGCCACACCCGCAGGTCGGGCGTGCCCAGGGCCTCGGCCAGGGCCCGCTCGACGTACTCGCTGCGGGCGCTGTTGCCCGCGAGGAGGATCACCACCCCCTTGTCGCGCCAGTGCCCCGGGTCGCCCGTGCGGCCCGCGTCGGTGGGCTCCCAGGGGGTGGAGGCGATCATGGTGGCCAGGAGCCGGGCCCCGTCGGCGATGCGCTCCTCGAGGTGGCGGGCGAGGCGGGTCTGCAGGCCGGCCACGTCGGTCCCCAGGGTCTCCAGGGTGACGGGTTGACCGGCCACGTCCGAGGCCACCAGGGCCTCGACCCGGGCCACGCTGTTGTCCCGCTTGAACTTCACCTGCTCCAGGTGCAGCTCGCGCTGGAAGGCCACCTTGTTTTGCCGGGCGGCCACGGAGCGTTTGTAGAGCTGCGGGGCACGGGCGAGCTTGTTCTCGGGGATGGTGACGGGGCGCTGCATGGGCACCTCGCGGGACTCCATCTCGGGCAGGTACTTGTCGTGCTGGTGGGTGAGCCAGACCAGCTCGTGGGTGAGGTAGTCCCCGCCGAGGTGGTCGTCGCCGGCGACCTGGAGGGTCTCGATGACGGTGCTGCACCCCGAGGCCGACTCCTCCTCGGGGGTGGCCGGGCGGTACCGCCCGCAGGCGATGTCGAGGGTCCCGCCGCCGAAGTCGAAGACCGCGAACCGCAGCTCGCCGAAGCGCTCCAGGAGGGGGGCGAAGGCCGGGTGGGCGGCCAGCTCGGGGCACACCTCGGCGGCGTAGGCCTCGGGCTCGGTGGCCTGCATCTCCACGGTCACCTCCGCGGGGTCGATGCCCTCGGGGATGGACAGGAGGATCCCCGCCCGCAGCTCGTCGACCAGGAGCCTCCGGGCCCTCTCCTCGAACTGGGCGGGGTAGGTGAGCCAGTACCGCAGGAAGATCTCCTGCCCGGGGCGGTTGATGGCCCGCCCGAGGAGGTACGCGTAGGCCCGCACGAGGGCTCGGACCCGAGACTCGTCGAGGATGAAATTGGCCCGGTGGTCTTTGTCGCGCAGGAGCGGCGACTGGTCGAGGATGACCACCCGCTCGGGCAGGGACTTGATCTCGGACACCACGGCGTCGGGGTGCTCGCGGAGCTGGTCGAGGGCGGCGTGGCTGGCCTGCACGACCCGCAGGAGATTGGGAAACCGCTTGTCGGGTCCGCAGGCGGCCATCTCGGCCCAGAGGCGGGCGTGGTCTTCGACGAGCAGGGCCGTGGGATTCTCCGCGGCGTTGGCCTGGGCGTCGGGGGGTGTCCCGAGGCGCATGAGGGTGCGGTACCCCTTGTGGGCGTAGGCGGCCACGGTGGCGGTGGTGCCGAAGTCGATCCCGACCCCGGACAGGCGACGAAACCCGGGCAGGGAGGGCCTCGGGTCGCGCAGGCGCAGGGTGAGGGACCGCTCCAGGTGGAGGCGCAGGGGGGGGCTGTCGGCGGGGCCCTGCAGGGCCATGCTGAGTCCGAGTCCGAGGGCGAGGTCACCGCCCTCGGGGGGGACGGTCTCGGCCAGACCCGGGGCCGAGGTGTCGAGGGTGAGCTCGGTATACGACCGACGGTTGCCCGCGCGGCGGGAGGGCTCCTCCACGAGCACCCCCGGGGCGGCCGTCTGCCGGTCGTGGCCGAGGTGAACCTCCAGGGGGCGGGGGTCGAGGGCAAACCCCTCGGGGCCTTCGGGGTCGAGGCGCTCCCAGTCGATGAGGAGGCGCAGGCGCCAGCGGCCCGTCCCGAGCCAGAAGCCCTCTTCGGGGTTGTGCAGGTCGAAGAGCTTGCGCTCGGGGGCGTGGAAGAGCACCGCGTCGGTGGCCTCCCGCAGCTCGAACGACGCCACCGAGGGGCCCTTCCCCGCGTGAAGGGGGCGGACCCGAGCGAGGCCCAGGCTGCGCCCCGTGGGCCCGAGGGCGAGGCCCACCCGGACCCGCCCTCCCGCGTGGGGGCTCAAGACCGACAGGGGGGCCGACAGCACGAGGGTCCATCGCCCGTCGTCAGACCGGGCGGCCTCCTGGGGGGCCCCCACCAGGGTCCCGCCGACCTCCAGGGCGGCCGCGAAGGGCCCGGTGCTGGCCCCCGAGGCCCGCACGACCAGGCGCCCGCGGGTGACCCAACGCTCGTACAGCGGGAGGGTGAGGGTCGCTCGAGCGTCGAGGGGGTCGGCCGGGTGCAGGGCATAGTGCACGTCGTCGGGACCGTCTCCCTCGGCAGCTTTCAGGGAGAAGGCGAATGCATCGACGCGCACGAGGGCGTCGGACGGAGGCGAGGCCGCGGTTTCCATCACGGGAGCCGAGACTTCTACCACAGCCCTCCGCGGGTCGAGACCTTCCCCGATGGGGGCGATGTTCTTGACCCGGGGCAGGGGGAGGCTAGGCTCGGGCCGAAACGCGCGGCGATCCAACCCCCAGACCCTGAGGTCATGTGGGAGTTCCCTCCCGCGGCGCGTCACCCTGGACGGAGGAATTGCGCGTGCGGCTTCGATCACCTTGGATTCTTGGACTGACCCTGGCCCTGTCGTTGGGCTGTACCGCACGGGGCGGAGGCGGCGGGGGCGGCGGCGGCGGGGGCGGCACCGATGCGGGCGGCACCGATGCGGGCACCATGCCGGGCGCAGACACCGGGGTGACCCCTCCTGCGGACACGGGCACCACGCCGGGCGCAGACACCGGGGTGACCCCCCCTGTTGATACGGGGGTTCCGCCTGCGGACACGGGCATGACCTGCCCGTCGCCCACCATCGGGTGCGGCGACCTGTGCGTCAACATCCAGACCGCGGTCCTCCACTGCGGGCGCTGCAACAACCGCTGCGCCCCGGGCGAGTCGTGCCTCGGCGGGGCCTGCACCCCCACCGGGACCTGCGCCGCCCCGCGGACCATGTGCGGCGACATCTGCGTCGACACCCGCAGCGACACCTCCAACTGCGGGTCGTGCAACCGGGCCTGCGCCGGGGGGCAGTTTTGCAACAACGGCGCGTGCATGAGCGTCAGCACCTGCACCGCCCCGCGGGTGATGTGCGGCGACGCCTGCACCGACCCGAGCAACGACCCCAACCACTGCGGTTCGTGCAACAACCGCTGCGGCGAGGGCCGGGCCTGCGTGGGCGGGTCCTGCCAGCAGATCAACACCTGCACCGCCCCGCGGCTTCAGTGCGGGGCGAGCTGCATCGACCCCCGGACCGACGCCAACAACTGCGGCTCCTGCGGCAACCGCTGCGTCAACGGACAGACCTGCACCAACGGCACCTGCAGCGGGGGGTTCCGCGCGGGCGGGGCGTGCACGGGCGACAGCCAGTGCCCGGCGACCTTCACCTGCGCTTCGCCCCAGGTGGGTTGGGTCGGCGGGTACTGCTCCCGGGCCTGCACGCAAAACAGCGACTGCGCCGATGGCACCTGCGTCAACCTCGGGACCGACATCGAGCCCGTCCTGCGCTGCCTCGGCAACTGCACCCCGGGAGGCAGGCCCATGGGCACCTGCCGCGCGGGGTACATCTGCATCCCCCTGACGACCGGCGGCGGGGGGTGCTTCCCCTCGTGCATCAACAACGTGCCCGACTTCTGCTCGTCGGGATCGACCTGCGGCTCGGAAGGCTTCTGCGTCCAGTAGCCCGCAGCCTGCGTACCGCCCGTCTCTGCCTTCGTGGCACTGACGGGCGGGGCCTCGCTCAGCGGCCGCCCTGGAGGCGGTTCTTGAAGCGCTCGTAGGTCGAGCCCCGGGTCACGATCCGGGTGTACCGATCCATCAGCCGCATCGCGTCGCGCCGCATGGCCGAGCGGGCCTCGCGGTTGTCGTTGGAGTACATGGCCTCGGCCAGGGTGGCCATGTCCCGGGTAGACGTGGCGTCAGGCATGATGGCCTGGAGGCACTGGGCCAGGGCCGGGGCGTCGGCGGCGTGCTGCTGGTTGCAGGCCGCGATGCGCTCGGGGACCGTGCCCGTGGTGGGGCTCCCGGTCGGGGGCGGCGGGGTGGCCGCGTTGTCGACCGGGGGAGGTGCGGCCCCGCCGTTGTCCAGGGCGGGGGCTGCGCCGACGTCCTCGGGGGCGGCCACGGGGGACCCTGCGTCGGGGTCGGGGGTGGGAATCTCCGTGGGATTGGGGGCCACGGTGGGATTGGGCAGGGGGATGGCCACCGACCCGCCCCCATCGACCAGGATGGGGGTGGTGCTGGGGTTGACCGTTACCGTCGTGGTGGAGCCGCCCGCGTCGGCGTCGCTGTTGCCGCGGTTGCGGATCTTGTCGATGAGCTTGCAGCCCATCAGCGCAGTGAGGAGGGTGATTGCCACGAGGCGGCGCGCGGTCGGGTGTCGCATGGCCGGGGACCGTATCAGCGGGCCCCGGCACGCCGCAAGCGCGCGACGAAGGGGCCTACATGCAGGTGTCGCCCTGCGGGGTCGAGGTGCAGGTCGTGCCCGCGCAGCAGTCGTTGCCGTTGGGCCGACAGAACTGCCCGCGGGCCTGGCACCGGCACGTGCCCTCGACGCAGAGCATGGCCCCGCAGCAGTCGAGCGAGCCGGCGCAGCTCTGGCTGGCCGTGCGGCACACGCAGCGGCCGCCCGTGCAGAGCTGCGTGCCGCAGCACTCCGCGCTGTTCTGGCAGTCGGTCTGGGGGGCCGTGGTGGTGAAGGCCCCGTACCGGCAGCAGGTGCGGCGAGTGCTCATGGCGGTGCCCTGAACCCCGCAGAGGAAGCTCCCGCAGCAGCTCCCCGCGTCGCCCGTCCCGCACTCCTCGCCCGGGGGCTGGCACCCCGGGGTGAGGCACCGCCCCGACCGGCACTCCAGCCCGTCGCAGCAGCCTTCGTTGCTCGTGCATCGATCGGTGCTGCGGCCGCACCGGCAGGTGCCCTGGGTGCCCCCGTCGGCCACGTCGCACTGGGCCCCGCCGCAGCAGTCGAGGGAGTTGTTGCAGGGCGATCCGCCGCGCTGACACGCGCAGCGGCCCCCCGTGCAGAGCATCGTGCCGCAGCACTCGCGGCTGGTGGTGCACATCCCGGTCTGGGGGCGGCAGCAGAAGGTGCCCCCGGGCTGAACCCCGCAGGCGAAGTCGCCGCAGCAGGCGGTCTGGCCCTGCGTGCAGCTCAGCCCCCCGGCCACGCACATGGCCCCGTCGGGCAGCCGCGCGTCGGTGCTCACCGCGTCTCCGCCCCCGCCCGGAACATCAATCCGCGGGATGTCGATCCCCCCGCCTCCGTCGCCTCCGCCTCCGCCCCCGCCGTCCCCCACCCCGGCGTCGGGCATGACCGTACGACGGCAGGCCCCCATCTGACACGCGAGGCCCGAGCAGCACTCGTTGTTGTCGTTGCACCCGCGGCCCTCGGCCTGGCACGCGCACCGGCCGCTCGTGCAGAGCATGTACCCGCAGCAGTCGAGGTGTCCCGTGCAGCCCTGGTTGACCCCTACGCAGCACCGCTGTGACGAGATGAGCTGACGGCACTGGCCCATGCAGCACATGGCCCCGGGCATACACGCCGCCCCGAGGCTCGTGCACTCGCCGCACACGCCCCCGAGGCACGACAGCCCCATGCAGCAGTCGCTGCTGGCCGTGCAGGCGTTGCCGCGGCTGCGGCACTGGCACGTCCCGTTTTGACAGGTCATCGAGCCGCAGCAGTCGCTGCTGGCGGCGCAGGTCGCCCCCGCGGCGGCGCAGGCGCAGCGGCCGCCCGTACACGCCCGGCCGTTGCAGCACTCCGCGCTGCTCGAACACGTCCCTCCCGACGGGTTGCAGCACCGACCCGTGGTGCTGCTCGAGTTGGCCGTGCACGTCACCGAGCCGCAGCAGGTGGGGCCCCCGGTCATGCAGGTCTGCCCGGCCTGGATGCACATGGCCCCCATCATCACGCAGCGGCCCCCCTGGCACACCAGCGGCGACATGCAGTCGCTGCTCTGGGTGCAGGCCCCGTTCTCCGCCTGGCGGCTGCATCGGCCGCTGCGGCAGGTGAGGGTCCCGCAGCACTGGGTGTCGGCCGTACACGCGCCCGCGTCGCCGCGGCAGCAGCGGGTCGAACCCTGCGCCTGCGAGCACATGGTCCCGCTCTCGCACATGCCCTGACCCGGGGTGCAGGCCCCCCCGGCGGGGATGGGGGTGTTCATCCCGCCGCAGACCCCGGCCACGCAGGTGAGGCCCGAGCAGCACTCGCTCCCGGCCTGACAGGCCGTGCCCTGGGCCCCGCACTGCCGACAGGTGCCTCCGATGCACTGAAACGCGGGGTTGGTGCAGGTGAGGGCCCCGCCCATGCCCTGGCAGCACTGCTGCCCGTCGCCGCCGCACACCGGGGCGCTGCGCCGACACTGCCCCGACTGACACGCCAGGCCCGCGTTGCAGGCGCTCGTGCCGCAGCAGGGCTGATTCTCATCGCCGCAGGCCATGGCGGCCTGGCACGACCCGCCCATACATGACAGCCCCGCGTTGCAGGCCGTCCCGCCGCAGCAGGACTCGCCGCTGCCCCCGCAGGCCCCCGGGGGCGTCCCTCCGCCCGCGTCAAACCCCGGACCCGGCCCGGTGCCCCCGTCGGCCCCTCCGCCGCCCGAGACGGCCTGGCAGGTGCCGCTCCGACACTCCGCCCCGGGGTTGCACGCGAGGCTCCCGCAGCACGGGTCGCCGATGGCCCCACAGGGACCCGGAGTGCCCGGTCCGCCCGGTCCGCCGGGGTTGCCCGGTCCGCCCGGGGTGCCCGGCCCGCCGCCCCCGGGAGGCGTGGCGCACTGGCCCCCCGTGCACGACAGGCCCGGGTTGCAGGCCGTCCCGCCGCAGCAGGTCTCGCCGTCGCCACCGCAGGGCGTCCCCGGACCGCCGGGCATGCCCCCGCCCGGGTTGGTGGCGCAGCGCCCGCTCTGGCACACGAGCCCCGCGTTGCAGGCCGTCCCGCCGCAGCAGGTCTCGCCCGAGTTGCCGCAGGGCGTCCCCGGTCCGCCCGGGGTGCCTCCGCCGGGGGGAGTCCGGCACGAGCCCGACTCGCACGCGAGGCCGGGATTGCAGGCCGTCCCGCAGCACATCTGCCCTTCGGCCCCGCAGGCAGCAGGGGCCGCCGCGCAGTTGCCCATGTCGCAGGTCAGGCCGGGGTTGCACGAGCTCCCCGCGCAGCAGGCCTGGAGCCGGTCGCCGCACGGGGCCGGCATCGTACAGACCTCCGACACGCAGGCCAGGGTCCCTGAGCAGGCCGCCCCGGGGCAGCAAGGTTGGTTGGCGCCTCCGCAGGCCCGGCACGACCCGCCCACGCAGGCAAACCCCGCCTGGCAGATGTCGCCCGCGCAGCATGCGAGGCCGTCGCCTCCGCAGGCCGAGCTCGCGGGCGCGCAGCTCCCGCCGACGCAGTTGGTGCCGTCACAGCACTCGCCGCTGTTGTCGCAGCGGGCCCCCATCCCGTTGCAGCAGCGGCCCGCGTTGCACTGCATCCCGCCGCAGCAGTCGGCAGGTGACGCGCACATCGCCGTGGGCAGGGCGCAGCAGCCCCCCTCGCGACACTCCAGGCCTCGCTCGCAGGCTGTGCCCCCGCAGCACTCCTGCCGCGCGAGGCCGCAGGGGCCCGGGTCGGGCGGGGCGTCCGGGGTCGGCCTGTCAAAGGGGTCGTTGCCAAAGTCGGTGAAGACCGGGACGTCGTCGCCTGGGAAGCTGGCGTCGGGGTCGACCTGACCCCCCGCGCAAGCCATGAGGCCGAGGGTCGCCAGCAACATCGCCGCGCGGAGCCAAGGAGAAGTGCGCATCGTCATCGGTGCTCCAATGCCCGTAAGGTGCCTCACGATAGCCCCTCGGGTCCAGTGGTGCCCGCGCCAGATCGCCGCGTATGGAAGCCCAGGGGATGGGGCCCGAGTGACCACCGGGGGGAGCCACGGGCCGCGGAGTCCTTGCCGAGCGGGCGTCGACGCGCGAGGATCGGCCCCGACATGAATCGAGGCGCCGTAGGCAGGGTGGTCGGGCGGGTCGGAGGCGCCTGGGTCGTGGCGGGTCTCCTCGCGGCGTGCGGGGCCCCGGAGGGCGACACCCCGGTGGCCGACAGCGGGGTGGTGCACCCGGCCCGGATGCCCTTCCCGCGCGAGCCGGGGCGTCGGTATTTCTGCGACCTCCCGGCCCCCGACGTGATCCAGGCCGGGCTGCCGTATGGGTTCTGCGTGCGGCGGTTTGCGGGGGTGCGGGCCCCGCGGGTCATGGCCTTCGCGCCCAATGGCGACCTCTTCGTCGCCTCTCCGGCGGTGCGCACCCCGGGGGGGGCCCCGCCCGGTCTCGGGCAGATCGTGGTGCTCTCGGACGACGACGGCGACGGGGTGGCCACGTCGACGGTGTTCGCCGCGGGGCTCAACGACATCCACGGCCTGCTCTTCGGTCAGGACGGCTGGCTTTATTACACCCGCACCGACGGGGTGTATCGCACGGCCTACACCCCCGGGCAACGCCAGGCCGGTCCCGGGGCCGCCGAGCGCGTGGCCGACCTCGCGGGCCTCGCCCCGGGGCCCCGATGGACCCACACCCTGGCCCAGTCCCGCGACGGCACGATCTACGTCTCGCAGGGGCAGTACGGCAGCTTCACCTGCCCGAGCACGCCCTTCGCGGGGGCCATCTTCCGGGTCCGGGCCGAGGCCTCGGGGGCCCGCCCCGAGCTCGTCTCCGCGGGGTTTCGTAACCCCATGTACCTCCGCTGCGACCCCACCGGGGCCCGGTGTTACGCCGCGGAGCTCTCCGACGACGCGTGGCACCCGCGGACGGGGGTGTTGGGTCGGGAGAAGCTCGTGCTGATCAACCCGGGGGAGGACTACGGGTACCCCTGCTGCGCAGGCCCTGGCGACATGGCCCCCCCGGGGCGCACCCGCACCGACTGCCGGGCCGTCACCCGCGAGCTCGGGACCTGGCCCCTGCACGACACGCCCTTCGGGATCGATTTCGAACGCGGACGGTTCCCCGAGCCCTGGCGCGGGGGCTTCTTCGTGGGTCTGCACGGGGCCTACGGGACGTGGGCCAATACGAAGGTCATCTGGTCGCCGGTCGATCCGGCCACGGGGCACCCCACGGGGCAGTGGCGCGATTTCGTGACGGGCTGGGGCGTCAGCGCTCAGGGCATCCGGGGGCGCATCACGGACGTGGTGTTCGGGCCCGACGGCAGGATGTTCTTCAGCGACGACCAGGGAGGCGGGGTCTACTGGGTGTCGCCCGAGCCGATGGCCGTACCCGAGTGACGGCCCCGCCGCGCGGGTTCAGATGCGAAACACGAGCTCGGCGATGGCCCCTTGAAACAAGGGGACATCCCGGCACACCCCGCCCGAGCACACCCGACCGCCCGGGGTCATCCCCGCGAAGAGGCGCAGGAAGTTGGAGATGGTGAAGTTCCACCGGACCTCGGCCGAGGGGTAGAGGGTGGGCAAGAGGGGAGAGCCCCCGGTGTCTTGGGCCGAGGCACCAAACGGGCGGAAGAACAAGCCGTTCTCCTCGGGGGCCCGGGTGGTGTTGTCCCACCGCAGGGTCACGCTCACCACCAGGGGCAGCCCGTGCGACCACGACAACATCAGCCCCCCGCGGACCCCGCCGAGGAGCTGGTTGAAGTCAAACCCGGTCAGCCGGTCGAAGAGATAGTTGCGCTCGAAGCGGTGGTCGAGCCGCAGCTCGAGGCTGTCGTTCGACCCCACCGGGAACGCGTAGTCGATGTCCATCTGCACCGACTCGTGTTTGATGTCTCCGGCCTCAAACGCCGGGGTCCGCCCGGGGTCGGTGGCGGCCGTTCCGAGGCGAAACTCTCGGCGGTATCCCACCGAGGCGATGAGGTTGAAGTCTCCGCGGGCCACCCGCGTGACCGCGGCGCCCCCGAGCCCTCCTGCTGTGATGTTGGCCCCCCCGGCCCCTGCGGCCTGGGCCTGCGACCCGGAGGCGGCAGCGGCCCCCGAGGGGTCGGCCGCGGGGCGTTGGGGGGCGATCACAGGGCGCGACCGACGCCGGATGGCCACGTAGGTGTGCGACGTGAGGAGCCCCTCGGTGTCGTCCCAGGGGTCGAGGGCCTCGCCCCGGGTGTTGCTGGCCTCGGCCCACCCGTACGCCACGGAATTGAGGGTGAAGATCCACGGAGATCCCGGACGGTTGTAGTCGATCCGGAGGCGGGCCCCGCGGGCGTTGGCGTTGGTGAAGATCCGCTGGTCGTCGCGCTCCAGGGAGGGGGCCGTGGAGTACACCCGGGCCACGTCGCGGGGCGAGGAGTTGGCGTTCTCCGTGGGGCCGAGGAGGTAGTTGGTGTAGTCCTTCCACTCGAAGAGCACGGTGTATCGGCCGCGCTGGAGTTGGGCGGCCACGTACACCGCACGGCCGTTGCGGGTGGCGCTCGGGGGGCTGTCACAGCCGTCGCCTACGTCGAGGCCGAGGCCCCGGGCCGCGAAGGCGGTGATCCCGTCGCAGGAGGACACCCGGTCGCCCTGACGGATCTGGCGGCGCATCACGTTGGCCTCGCCGTACAGGCTCAGGTTGCCGTCGAGGAGCGAGGGGAACTCCATCCGCCACCCGGCGATGTCCACGGAGTCTTGCCGGGCGTTGTCGGCCCCGCGCTCGAAGTCGGCGTGCACGACGTGGCCCGACAGCTCGATGTCGGCGTCGGGGCCGACCCGCGTGGCGAGCGACGCCCCGGTGAGGAAATCGTTGGGGTCGGGGAAGATCGAGAGGGAGATGGGGTCGAGGTTTTGTGGGTTTCCCAGGCCGGCGAAGCCGCGGGCTGTGAGACGTCCGTGCTCGTACTCGAAGCGGCCGCCCCGGAGGGTGGTGTCGAGGCCGATGGGGTCGACCTTGCGGAAGGCCAGGGTCACCCCGCGGCCGAAGACCTGGTAGAAATCGCCGAGCTCGAAGGTGACATCGCCCCGCTGGTACCGCAGCGAGACGCGCTCGGGGCGGTAGTTGGAGCGGAGGTAACAGAGGGAGGCCTGCTCGAGCGGGCACGAGGTGTCGTGCCCGAGCGGCGAGAACCCGTCGATGCGGGCGTACAGCCGCCACGGGGCCGCGGTGGCGGCCATGTCGAGGCGCAGGGTGTACGACCCGAAGTTGTCGTCGCGGGGGTTGGCGTCGAAGTTGTTGCCGCGAAACCTCACCAGGTTGGTGTTGGTGAAGGTGAAGGCCGTGGGCCCGAGGCCCGGCAGGCGGCGCACGAGCCCCTGGGCCCCGGCAGAGGCGGGCCACAGGGCCCCGGCGAGGGCGAGGAGGGCGAGCTTCGAGGGGTGCAAAGGTGTCGGGAGGGAGGCGAAGAGGATCAGCCGACGCAGCAGAGAGGAGACCGAGACCTGGGACGAGGCCTCAGTTGCCTTCGGGGTTGGCCAGGACCTCGTCGATGGCCTCGCGGATGGAGACCAGGCCGCGCTCGGAGCCGTACTCACGCCAGCGGATGCGGCCCCGGCGGTCGACGATCACGTTGCCCGGGAAGGCCGCCATGGGGACGAAGGGCTGGGTGATAAACTGCGGGTCCATCAGGACGGGGAAGGTGAGCCTGTAGCGGTTGACCCAGGTGTTGCACTGGCTGTTGTTGATGGCCCGGCGCTGGGGGTCTTGCACCAGGATCTGCACGAACCGAACGCCCCGGCCCTCGTACCGCTGGACGAGCTCGCGCTCGACCTGCATCGCCTCATTCTGGCAGGGGACGCACCACATCGCGGAGATCATGATGATCGTCAGCTGGTTGTCCCAAAACCCGCTGTCCTGAAACCGCCACGCGGCCTCGGCCCCCTCGCGGTTGCAGGCGGTGAGGGCGAAGGGCTCAAACAGGGCCCCGACCCGCGAGCCGTAGGGCCCCTCGGGGTAGGCCTGCACGGGCCCGGCGTCGACGGGGGGCGTCGTGCCCGTGTCGGCCACCGTGCCGGCGTCGACGGGGGTGTTGCCCGTGGGGGCCGGGTCGGAGCCACAGCCCATCAAGCCCAGGGAAACGATCAACAGGGATGTGGAGAGAGCCTTCATGGTCAACCTCGGAGAAAGCGTGGGGGCGATACCAACACAAAGTGACCGGCGATGCCAGCGCACCGGCCGTCGGACTAGGGCATGGCCCGCGGGACACAGACGCCCGTCATGCCGCCTGAGGCGGCCCGGGTCTCGCAACGGAAGGCGCTCGGGCACGGGGTCATCGTGTCGAGGCAGTTGACCGGGGTGCACCAGCCGTTGTCAAAACGGCGGGTGTTGGTCGCCGACAGGCGCACGGACTTGCGGCAGAAATAGCCCTGATCGGCCCGGCAGTCGCTGTTGGTGGTGCAGGCGTCGAGGCAGATCCCGAGGTCGCCCCGGGCCAGGCTGCCGTTGACGAAGCAGATCGAACCGTCGGGGCAGTTGCTCTGCGGCAGGGTGGGCTCGTCCCACAGGGTGCTGGGGTTGTACCCCTGCGGGAGGATGCAGCGGGCGATGCACTGTCCGCCGTTGTACCCGGTGTACACGGGCCGACCCTGCGAGTCGGGGACCACCTCGGCCTGACAGAGGTCGGACCGGCAGCGGGTGGAGGGGGTGGACATCGGGTCGAGGGTGCGCAGGCAGGTCTCGCCGACCCCCCGACCCGGGGGCATGGTGCCCGCGGGGATGCAGCGGCCCGAGTGGCGGTCGCAGGTGGTGCCGTTTTCACAGCTGCGGTCGGTGCAGACCCCGATGCAGATGCGGACCTCGTTGAGGCGCCCGGGATTCTGGGTGAGGCAGGAGTAGCCCTCGCGCTCGCAGTCGACCCCGTTGGCGCAGATGCGGGCGCAGTAGCGCTGGCCCTGGGCGTTGGCCGCGAGGCACACCCCGTCGATGGGGGGCGTCCCCGGCAGGAAGAGCACGCAGTCGTCGGCCGTGGTGCAGGTGCGGTTGCACACCCCGCCCGGCAGGCCAGACTCGGCCTCGGTGAGGCACGTCAGGCCGGTCTCGCACTCGGAGGTGGCGGCGCAGGCGCTGTAGAGGGGTTGGGCTGTGCGCGGGGGCCTCCCGGCGTCGACGGGGCCCGTGTCGGCGGCGGGGGTGTCGACCGCGCCTCCCGCGTCGGTGACCGGAGGGGCCGCCCCGTCGGAGCATCCCAGTGTCGATGTGACGCTCGTCAGGAGCGCCACGGCCAAGACCCGCCAGCGAGTAAGCAACATACGCCGCTCAGTCACTAGACGAAGCGGGGACTCTGCGCAACCCCCCGGGTGGGGGGCTCTGCAATAAACCCGAGGTGTGGTACGTCTACGGTCACCATGCGACGACGCGTATTCTGTGCGAGCACCCTGCTCACCGTGGCCCTGTGGATGACGGCCCAGCCCTCGCTCGCGGCGGTGGGCACGGAGGCCCCGGAGTTTACGCTGCCCAGCGCCCCGGGGGGGCCGAGCCGGGGGCGGTTCAGGCTGGCCGATCATCTGCGGCGTAAGCCGGTGGTGGTGCTCTTCTGGGCCACCTGGTGCCAGCCCTGCATGCAGGAGCTGCCGGTGTATCAAGCCCTGGCCCAGCGTTACGGCAGTCGGCTCCAGGTCGTGGCCATCTCGATGGACGGGCCCGACACGGTCTCCGAGGCCGGGGCCACGGCCCGCAGGCTCGGGATCACCTTTCCTGTGGTGACCGACCTCGAGACCCAGGTGGTGTCGGTGTACAACCCCCGCCGGGCGGCCCCGTTCAGCGTATGGATCGACCGCACGGGCACGATCACCCGCGAGCGCGAGGGCTTCTCCATGAGCGAGCAGTCGCAGATCGAGGCGGGGATCGCGGCCCTGGTCGGGGCCCGGTAGCATCCCGGGCCGCGCAGGGCCTCTGGGGGGCTGTCTTCGGGGGGAGGGGGGCGATCAGCCGTCGAGGGCGTTGTCGTCGAGGGCCCCGTCGGAGGCCATCTGGGCCCGGGCCCGGCGGGCGAGGTCTTCCCAGTCGGCCTGGTGGTGACGCGCGAGGCCGTAGACGTGGCCGGGGCGGTGCTCGCTCACGATGGCCGTCAGGGCCCGCATGATCTTGGCGGCGATGTCGCCGTCTTCGGGGTCGTGGGCCCGGGCCTGGAGGATGCGGGTCTCGGCCGTGAGGGCCTCGACCGTGAGGCGGAGGCGGGCGGGGTCCATCGAGGGGGCCGAGTCGCTCACGTGCCTGACCTCCTCCCGGATGCGCTCAAGGTTGCTGTGCACGAACTCGTCCCGGGGCCCGGCGGCGGCGGGAGGGCTCGGGGCTCCCCAATCGCGGCGGGGGGCGGCCTCGTGGCGGGGAGCCTCGGGGCGGGGGGCGTCCTGACGCCAGCGGTCATCGCGGCGCTCTTCGCGGCGGGGCGCGGCGGGGCGGGGGGCGTCCTCGGAGCGGGCCAGAAAGCCGTCAATACGGGTCGCGGCGTCGTGGAAGGTGTCCCGGAGGTAGATCAGCAGCTCGCGCATTTCGCGGTCAGAACGGGGATTGCGGTCCATGGCATTCTCATCATTGGTAACGGCGCGGGGGGGCCACGCAAGGCCCCCGCAGGGGCGTTGTGCAGGATGGCACCGGGCGCCCGCCGCGCACACAGGGAGGCGCGGTTTTACCCCTCCCACGGGCCCGCGGCAAGGGTGACGGTGACGTGTGGATGCGGGAAGGAGCGGGGAGGGGCGGTCAGGCGATGGCGAGGGCGCGGATCGCTTCGATGTTGGGCACGGTGGGGCCCGACAGGTCGTACTGCTCGCGGGTGGTGATCCCGATCCCGGCAGCGATGGCCACCGCGAGCTGGCGATTCTCCCAAAGGGCCCCGTTGCGCATGATGTTTTCGAAGGCCGGGGAGAGGGTGCGCAGGACGGCGCAGCCGGTGAGGTCGGCGGCTACGGCATCGGCGGAGATGATCATCACGCGGGGCGTGGCGGTCTGGGGGGTCCAGCCCGCGGGGGCGCCCTGCGGGCGGTCGCCGACGGTGGGGCCGCCGGAGATGAGGGCCTCCCAGCCGTCGAGGATGTTGAGTGACACGGCGGGGCCGGCCTTGTTCATAAAGGCCGTCTGGGGGTAGAGGCGCCCGCCGATACGGCCGTCGTGGCCGCCGAGGTTGCGGGGGCGCTGACGGTCGGCCGGGTTGATGATCCCGATGATGTTCTTCATCGCCATGGTGAAGGTGGCGATGAAGTGGGTCTTGACCACGGGCAGGTTGATGATGTGATCGGCCTGGGCGACCATCACCGGGATGCGCATCGTGCCGTCCCAGTGCGCGCTGCGCGGGGTGCTGATGCCCTCGATGGTGTTGGGCAGATCGACCCACTCCACCGCGTTGGAGGCCCCGTCGAGGGCGGGGTCGCCGAAGACGTGCAGGGGGACGTCGAGGGCGGCGGCCACCTCCTGAATGCCGTTGCGCTGGAAGTTGCGCATCGTGTTGCGGTCGCCCCAGAACGAGCGGTCGCCGATGAAGACCTCGGCCCCGAGGTCGCGCAGCTTGGCCACCACCCAGCGGATCAGGGCGGGGCTGGTGGAGTAGGGGTACACGTCGCCGGAGTTGGTGTTGACCTTGAGGTACACCGTCTGGCCCCGCTGGATGTTGGCGAAGCCCACCGTCTCGGCCAGGGCCAGCTCGGCGGCCTGGACGTGGTCCTCGTGGTGCCCCATCCCCACCAGGTGGGTCATGCGCATCGGGGGAACGTCCTGGGTCGCGGGACCCGTGTCGGTCCCCGCGCCCGCGTCCGTGCCCGGCCCGGGGGTGTTGCCGCCGTTGTCGCCGCAGCCCGCCAGGGCGGCCCCGCCCAGGGCCGCGGTGCCCAAGATCCCCTTCAGAAACGCACGGCGCTTCTGGTCCTTCTCCAGGTACTCCTGCAAAAGGTCCGTCGACTTGACAACCCCTCCGCCCGAACGACGGCCTGTCGTGCTGCTCATCTCGATCTCACCTTCAGGTCGTTGTCGCGCCAACCTGCGCACCAACCTGCCCTGGTCGTAGCCCGATTCTTCTGCGCCGTGAAGTGACGCAGCCCACATTCTGCCGTCGTGTCACGCTTCCTCTCTCTCGTGACACGGGCGGGCGGTCTCGGGCGGCGGCGTCGGGGTCGGAGGGTCTGTGGTATGAGCCTGAGGTTCAATGCTCTTTGAGGTCTATCAACGGATTTGTGTGGGCCTGCCCCTGGAGGCCGCGTCGGTGCCTCCCCTGGTGGCCGGGTTTCACCGCAGCCTCTCGCTGCCCGACGCGGCCCCTCTGGCGGCGGTGCATGAGGTCTTGCGCCAGGACCTCGCCCGGCACGAGACGGGGGTCGAGAGCCGGGTGCTCTACGAGCGGGCCTTCGAGGCCTACGTCGACCAGCTCTGGGACGTCGACTGCGCCATCGGGGGGGTCACCGCCGGGGGGGTCGATCCGCCCCGGGGGTGGGTGTTTCTGGGAGTTCGGGTGGAGGGAGTGGAGGAGGTGGCCCACGACGCGATGCCGGCCCTCGCGGGGCGCCCCCGGTGGCTCAAGAAGGGCGACCTCACCACGGGCAGCGACCTCAGCAAGTCGCTCGGGACCACCCACCGCAAGGCCTTCGACCACGCGGCCCGGGCGTACAGCCGCGCGGCCAAGGCCATCGTCGGCGACGCCCACACCCGCCTTCGGGCCCTCCGTGTGGTGCGCGGCCACGACCCCGACTGGGCCCTCATCAAGTGGCTCGTGGCCCTGCCCGGGCGGTGACCCGCGCCCCGGCCGCGTCTGCCCGGGGGCCCAGGATCGCCCTCGGGGCCCTGGTGGCCCTCACCCTCGTGGCGGCCCTCGGGCAGCGATGGGACACGGCCCTCAATGTCGACAACCGCACCTACCTCGACATGATCGACGGGGTCGTGCGGACGGGGCTCCCGGTCGTCGACAACGGCCCCGTGGCCGACTTCCCAGAGCTCCAGCCCCGCTGGCTCACCCTCCGCGGGGCGCGCCTGTGGGGAGCCCTTCCCCCGGGGTTCGTGTACGCGGCAGCCCCATTCTATGCCCTGGGGGGCGTGCGGGGGGTGATCGGGTTCAACCTCTGCCTCCTCGGCCTCCTGGCCCTCGGGGTGGGACGCCTCGGGTCTCGCCTCTCCGACCACCTCTGGGTGGGCCCCGGGGCCGCATGGCTCACCCTCGCGGCCACCACCATCTGGGGCAGCAGCCTCGACGCCTCGCCCTACAGCCTCGCCCTCACCCTCACCGTGTGGTCGACCGCCTTCGCCTGGGACAGCCTCGACACACCGGCCCCGGGCCTCCGTCGCACGGCCTTCCTCGCCGGACTCACCGGCTCTCTGGCCACGACCACCCACCTCCTCGCGGCCCCGATGCTGGCCGCCCTCGTGGGCCTCTTCGCCGTCCTCCCGGGCGACCCCGGGTCCTTCCCCCAGCCCACCCGGGAGTGGCTCCGCGACCAGGTCCGCGACCCCGCGGCGCGGTCTCGGGTCCTCTTCGCCCTCCTCGGAGCGGCCCCGCCCCTTCTGGCCGTCGGGATCCTCAACCGGGTGCGCTTCGGCAGCTTCAACCCCGTCACCTACGGCCCCTGCGTATGGCGGAGCTGCGCCGAGACCGGGCTCGACGTCCAGGGCCTCGGGCCCATGCTCGAGTGGTTCGGCCCGCTCCTCGTGTGGGGGTGGGTGAGCGCCGTGGCCCTTGCCGCCACGCGGAGGCACCGTGCGGGCCTCGCGGCCACGATGGCCGTGTCTCTGCTGGCCCTGAGCCTGCCGGGCCCTCTCGGGGCGCGGGCGGGGGCCCTCGGGCGGTTGCTCTACGGCCTCCTCGTCGACGTGTCGCCGCTCGACCTGGGCTTCGGGTACGTCCGGGCTCCCGACGGGCTCGGGGTGTTCCTCGGGCCTTTTGTCGTGCGGTCGCTCCTGGCGGGGGCTCCGTGTGTGGTCCTGGCCCTCGGGGCCCCCTTCGGGACAGGGCGCGAACGTCGGGCTACGGCCCTCCTGGCCCTTCCCTGCGTGGCCCTCCTCGGGGCCCTGGCCTTGCGGGCCAACATCCCCGTGGCCTACGCCCTGGGATACCCCTTCCTCGGGGTGCGGTATGTCTTCCCGGCCCTGCCCTTCCTCGGCATCCTGAGCGCCTGGACCCTCGGGCGCCTGGGGTTCTCGGGGCGGTGGGTCGTGGCCGCGGGGCTGGTGGCCCTCGGGCTGGCCGTGTGGTTCGGCCGGGGGGCCGACGACGGACCCTTCCTCCGCCGGGTCCTCCTGCTGCGGGCTCCCCTCGGGCTCGGGGCTGTCCTCTTGCTGCTCCTGGCCGCGGTGCGATCGGCCCCTGTCCCCGGGCGCGTGTGGGCCCTCCGCGGGGTGGCTGTCCTGGCCCTCGGGCTCTCTGCGGGGGCGTCCCTGGGCGGGGACATGGTCACCCTGCTGACCCTCCGCCGCGCCCACGAGGCCCGGATGGCCCGGATCGCACGGCACCTCCCGGCCCGGGTCGGCCTCTACGGGTTTCCCATCGAGCTCGACCCCGTGGTGTCGCTGCGTCGCGGCCGCGACCTGCAGTTTGCCGACCTGTACGAGACGCGGTCCTGGGCCTTCGCCCCCCTCGTGCGGCGGTGGTGGGCGGAGGGGCGGGCCGTGTTCGCGGTGCATCGCCCCGGCGACGTGGTGGCCGCCCCCTGGCCGGGGGTGCGCTACGAGGCCGTCGATCGGTCCCTGGGGCTGTGGCGGGTCGTGCCGCAGTAGGGGCGGTCAGCGGGCGGCTGCGGCGGGCGGGGCTGCGGCGGCGGCAGGGGCCTCGGCGGAGGGGGCCCGGGCTCCGCCGCGGGCGACGATCTCCCAGGCCATCTCGTACTCGAAGTAGCGCAAGACCTCCGTCGCGATCACGGCCCGGAGGTCTTCGTTGGCCCCGTGGAGGTCGCCCTCGGCCTGGCGCAGCAGGGCCTCGTAGAAGAACATCTCGGCCTGGTGCCCCGGGGTCCGGGCGAAGCGCCGGAGGCCGGCCCGGTCGAGCGCGCCGGTCCAGCGTTGGGCGATGCGGGTGGTCCATGTGGCGCTGTCCCCTGCCGTCTCGGCGACGCGCTCCAGGGCGGCCACGGCGCCCCCGTCGTCGGAGAGCCGACCGATGCGGGCGGCGGCGGCGCCCCACAGGCCGAAGTATACGGTCCACGGGCGGTCGAGGGTGAGTTGGGCCCGGGCCCGGCGCGACAGGTCGCGGGCGTCGGCCCAGCGTCCCCGGACGATGCAGAAGGTCACGGCCCGGGCCGCGATGTCGCGGTTGTCGGGGGCGGCGTCGAGGGCGGCGTCGAGGGTCGGTCGGATGCGGTCGGACTGACCCAGGGCGTCGCGGACCACGGCCTGTTGGAGGAGGATGCTGGCGAGCTCGGCCCCGGAGACGACCCGGGCGAGGGCCTCCAGGGATTGCTCGGCGGCCTCGAAGCGCCGTCGGGCCTCGGCGGCGTCGCCCCGGGAGGCGATCACCTGGGCCTGGCGAACCTGGAACAGCGGGCGAAACACCGAGTCGCTCTCGTTGGGGCGCAGGGGGAGCTGGAGGCCCTCCTCCAGGCGGTGCAGGGCCACGTCGTGGGCCCCGTGGCGCCAGGCGATCTCGGCCAGGGTGAAGAACGCGTCGCGCGAGGCCGGCTCGGCGTGGGTGGCCCGCTCCAGGTGGGCCTGGGCCCGCTCGAGGTCGCCGCCGGAGAGCTCGAGCTGGGCCGCGGCCTCCTCCAGATCGGCCTGGGCCACCGGCGGAACCTGCCCCGCATACTTGGTCCGCCACTGCCCGAGGAGGTCGGCGGCGAGGGCGTAGGCCCTTCGGCCTCCGGAGAGGTCGTCGGCCCCAAGCTCCTGGGAGAGCCACAGGGTGGCCCCCTCGATGGCCCGACGGAGCTCGGCCTGGGTGTCGGGACTCAGGCGGTAGGCTGCGGCGAGGTGGGCGGCGCTGAGGCCCGCGTCGCGCTCGCGGAAGGCCGCCATGGCGAGGCATCGGGCGAAGCGGGCGTCGTTGGGGAAGGTCCGGCGCCCCAGGCGGCATACGCCCGCCGCGGCTCCGGCGATGCGTTCGTTGCGGCCTCCGCCTCCGCGTCGGTCGGGGGTGGGGTTGCCCATCTCGAGGCGTTCCAGGCGCTGACCGAGCTCGAACAGGGCGTCGGCCCCGCCCTCGCCCTGGGCGATCGACCCGAGGACGTCGGCCAGGTCGGTGGCCTCGCTCCCGGGACCAAACTGCCGCAGGCGGTTGGCGGCCTCGCGGACGTCGCCCACGCGCAGAAACAGAATCGCGAGCTCGGCCCCGCTCGTGCTGAGCCCCGCCCTGAGCTGCCGCACCTCGTCGTACGTGGGCCGAACCTGCTCTCGCAGCAGCGTGGCCTGCCCCTCCCGGGCCATCCGCCGCCGGGCGATGAGATGCTCCGAAGCCGCATCCAGAACATCCTGGGCCGGCACGACCCGGGCCACCTCCGTCCACACCTCCGACAGCTCCCCCTCGCGCACCCAGGGGCGTTGGAAGTCCTGCCGGTTGCGGGCACCCCACTCCGAGATCTGGGCGTACGCCCGCCGGGCCGCGGTGGCGTCGACCCCCTCGGTGGCCATCAAGACCCGGGCGGCGATCAGGGCCCGGGCCTCGTCTCCGCGGGGCGAGGCCCAGGCCAGGAGGGCCTCGGCCAGGGGGGCGAGCTCGCGGGGCAGGGACCCTGCGGAGATCTCCTCAGGGGCATAGTGCACGAGGGCCGCCCGCAGGTGGCGAAGGGCCTGGGTGTGGTCGCCGGTCTGGGCCGCGTTGAGCCCCTGGCGGGCGAGGTAGGCCGTCACCCGGGCGCGGACGGCGGCCCGGGCCGGGTCGCCCGGGGCGGTCTCATCGAGCATTCGTTGCAGCTCGACGACCGACCCCCCGTCGACCGACTCCGGGGCCCCGTGCACGGCGGTGTGGGTCGGGGGCCGGGGGGTGGTCGTGCAGCCCCCCACCCCGGTGAGGGCCACGAGGGCGAGGGCGGTGGCGGACAGACCGCGTCGTGCTGCGTGGGAGGCGAGTGTTTCGAGCGTCTTCATGCGGTCGTGCCCGGACCGTAGCGCCCTCCCCGGCAATACGGCAAGGGTCGCGTGCGCCCGCAGACGGGCGGGTGTGCCTATGGGTTGGGGCGGCAGGAGTGTTAGGCTCCGGCGGTGACAAGGACGCTGACGGCGATGGCTTGATGGAGGGTCGTGATGCGCAGGGCGGTAGTCTACGGGGCGATGGTCGCGGCGTTGTGGGGATGCAGCGCGGGCGGGACCGAGGTGATCGACCCGGACGCCGGAGACCCGTTCGGTCGTGACACGGGGAGCGGGTCGATCGACCGGGGGGTGATCCCGATCGATCGGGGAGGGCAGGGCGAGGAGGATACGCCGGGAGGGGATGTTCCCGGGGGTGACTTCGACGCGGGCCCGGCCATGGACGCGGGGCTCGACCAGGACACGGGCGGGGGGTTCCGCTTGGATGTTCCGCCCCTCGATGTGCGGTCGCGGGACGTGATGCCCAACTACGACGCCTTCTTCGCCGACAACCCTCCGGCCATGTACTGCGGCCCCGACGGGTCGGCCGACGCGGGCCCGACCCCCGAGCTCCCGGGGGGCACCCCGGAGTGCCCCGAAGACCTCACCCGCGAGGGCTGCGAGTGCACCACCATCGGGGCCCGACGCCCCTGCTGGCCGGGGCTGCGGGCCAACCGCAACCGCGGGATCTGCCGCGATGGGATGGCCACCTGCCGGCCCTACGACGAGCTGAGCGGCCGGTGGGGGCCCTGCGAGGGCTACCAGCTCCCGGCCCCGGGGGTGCGCTTCGGTCCGTCGTCGTGCCAGTGTTTCTCCGCGGGCCGCTGGGAGCTCCTCAACACCTCGCCGTGCTTCGTCACCTTCGGCCAGGGGGCCGGGGCCATGCTCTACGCCGTGTCGACCTACCTCGACGGACAGGGCCGGGCCCAGTGCCCCACCCTCAGCTCCAACACCCCGCCGCCGCCCCCGCCGCAGGCCGGGACCCACTTCTCGCCCAACTTCCTCACGGTCGATTGCACGGGACAGTTCGAGCTCTGTTACGTGATCCGGGCGGGCAACGCGATGCAGCCGTCCCCCACCGACTGCGTGGTGGCCCGCACCTGCACGATGGCCTGGTACCCCGAGGCCAATCAGCGCCGCGAGCTCCCCCCCCTGCCCGCGTGGAACGGCAACGACTCTGCCTGCGCCCGGCGCTTCGTCGACAACGGCGGGTACGGCGAGATGACCGTACGCGGCCGGAGCAGCGAGTGTCAGCAGATCGATGACGGGATGGGCGGGGAGTACGTGTTCAACCGGGTGACGTACTGCCCCGTGCGGTGCAACACCATGCCCACCCTGCCCGAGTGCGCCAACTGCGGCAACGGAGGCTCTGGCAACTTCTGAGCGGGGCCTTCGCGCATCCGGCGCCCCGAGCCCCCTGCTTCACCCGCCCATTGAGAGCACCGCCGATGTTTGAATGGAACGAGACCCACCTGGCCGTCCGCGACGCCGTGCGCCGCTTCGTCGAGGCCGAGATCAAGCCCAAGCTCGAGGACCTTGAGCACGGAGACACGCCCCCGTACGCGGTCCTCCGCCGGTTTGTGAATGAGTTTGGGGTGCGCGACATGGCCCTCGCGCAGTTTGAGGCCCAGATCGCACGCGACAAGGCCCGGGAGGCGGGCGAGGCCGAGGGCGAAGGGCGGCCGCGCGGACCCCGGGGCATGGACGTGGCCCTGCGCTCGATCCCCGTGATCGAGATCTCGCGGTACAGCCCCGGGATGGTCACCGCCATGGGGGTCAGCATGGGCCTCACCGCCGGGGCCATCATGTCGCGCGGAACCGTGCGCCAGAAGGAACGCTGGGCCCGCGACCTCCTCACCCTCGACGCCATCGGGGCCTGGGCCATCACCGAGCCGGGTTCGGGGTCGGACGCCTTTGGGGCCATGAAGTCTACGGCCCGGCGTGACGGCGACGGGTACGTCCTCAACGGCAGCAAGACCTTCATCACCAACGGGCCCTACGCCGACACCATCGTGTTCATCTGCAAGCTCGACGACGGGGTGACCCCGCCCGAGGCCCGCAGGATCGTGAGCTTCGTGCTCGACCGGGGCATGCCCGGCCTCACCCAGGGCAAACCCCTGCGCAAGATGGGGATGCACAGCTCCCCCACGGGCGAGCTCTTCCTCGAGGACGTTCGGGTGGAGGCCGACCGGCTGATCGGCGAGACCGAGGACGCCCCCTCCCGGGCCGCCGCCAAGGAGACCTTCACCGCCGAACGTACGGGCGTGGCCGCCATGGCCCTCGGCATCGTCGAGCGCTGCCTGGAGCTGAGCACCGAGTACGCCAGGACCCGGGTTCAGTTTGGGCACCCCATCGGCGACTTTCAGCTCATCCAGCTCAAGCTCGCGAAGATGGAGGTGGCCCGGCTCAACATCCAGAACCTGGTGTTCCGGCAGATCGAGATGGCCGCGGCGGGGCGCTCGATGAACCTGGCCGAAGCCTCGGCCTGCAAGCTCTACGTAGCCCAGGCCACGATGGACGTGTGCCTCGAGGCCGTCCAGCTCTTCGGGGGCAACGGGTACATGGCCGAGTACCACGTCGAGCAGCTTTGCCGCGACGCCAAGGTCCTGCAGATCTACGGCGGGACGGACGAGATCCAGGTGTCCCAGATCGCCCGGGCCCTGCTCGGTCGGTGAGGGCCCCCCTCACAGGCTCAGTCCCCCGAGGAGGGGGACCGTGCCGATGGGGAGGGACGGTTCGAGCGTGGTGAGGGCCTCGACGAGGCGGGGCATCTGCATCCCGGGGAGCATCCGGGCTCCGGCCTCGATTGGGCGAAAGAAGTTGTCCCAGTGCGACAGGAGCACAGCCCCGGGCCGCAGGGCCTGCATCACCCGCGGGGCGAAGCGGGGGGTGGTGGTCCATCCGGCCACGCAGCAGAGCAGGAGGTCGACCCCGGGGGAGGGCCCCGCGTCGACGAGGTCGGCGCTCCCGAGGTGATAGATCCGCCGCCCCGCGACGCGTAGCTCCACGGAGAAGACAGCCCCGCAGCGGTACCCCGAGATCCCCCTCGGGAGCTCGGCGCAGTCCGCAATCTCCCCCGCAAACGGAACCCGCCCCAGGGCGAAGGCCGAGTGCACGCTCGGGACAAACCGCAGCACGAAGGGCCCCACCTCGGCCTCGTAGGGCCCCGCGGCGGTGCGTCCGCTCACGTCGACCACCCGCTCCGCTGGAACCCCGGCCGCACGGCACAGGGCCACACACGAGGGCGATCCGTACACCGTGGCCCCGCTGGTGAGGGCCGCCGCGGGGATGTCCAGGGCGTGGTCGAAGTGGGTGTGTCCGGCCACGATGGCGTCGGCCCGGGGGAGCATCTGGGCCACCCGGCGGGTGTCGCTCCGGAGGGCTCCCCGGGCGCAGTCGAGCAGGGAGGCCCGGGTGACGTAGGGGTCGATGAGCACGGTGTAGCCCGCGTGCTCTACGGCGAACCCCGCGGTCCCGAGCCAGGTCACGCGGACAGGCCTGCGCTCGGCGGGGATGGAGAAGGTGTCGACGGGCAGGGCGATGTCTTCGGGACGCACGGGCCGGGAGGGTATCACCCCGACGCCGAGGTTGAGGTGCACCCGGCCTCGCGAGTGGAGTAGGGTCTCGCCGCGTGGGCGTTGGGCGAAGGCGGCAGGGCATCGGAACGGCGTGGCTTGTGGGCGTGGCCGTGTGCCTCGGGGCAATGGAGGCCGCGGCCCATACGGGGTCGATCGTGCGGTTGCGCTGCGAGGCCGAGGGCACGACCCTGCGGGTCACAGCCCGGGTGGAAGGGATCGACCTCAACGAGGCCGTCGAGGCCCCCCCTGGGCACACCATCGAGGCTGATGAGGCCCGGGCGTCGATCCCGGCCCTGGCCCGGTATCTGGCCGCCCGGGTAGTGATCACCAACGGCGGGGCCCGGTGCCCGGCCGAGGTCGGGGCGGCCACGGGGCGGGTCGAGGGGGCGGGGGAGTCGCTGGCCCTGGAGGTGACCCTGCCGTACCGATGCGCGCGCAGGGTCGAGGCCCTGGGGGTGACGTACGGGATGTTCTTCGACGTCGACCCGCAGCACCGCGGGATGGCCTCCGTGCTCGGCCTGGGGGCCCCCGTGGAGACCGTCTTTCGACGCGATGCACGTGCTCTGCGCCTCGACCGCCGCCCGGCCCTGACGGCCCAACTCCGGTCCTACCTCGTGCTCGGGGTCGAACACATCGCCACGGGCTTCGACCACCTCGCCTTCGTCCTGGCCCTCCTCCTCGCCGAGGCCGCGGCCGGCTGGAACCGTGGGTCGCGCAGGGTCGTCGGGGTCATCACCGCGTTCACCCTGGCCCACTCGGCCACCCTGATCGCGAGCGCCCTGGGCCTGGCCACCGTCTCGGCCCGCTGGGTCGAGCCCGCCATCGCCCTCTCCGTGGCCCTGGTGGCCCTCGAAAACCTGCTCGAACGCCCGCGGGTTCCGCGCCCGGTGAGCACGTTCGGGTTCGGGCTCTTGCATGGCCTGGGGTTCGCGGGGGCCCTCGGTTCGCTCGGCCTGCCGACCCGGGCCGCGGTGGCCTCCCTCGCGGCCTTCAACGTGGGGGTCGAGCTCGGCCAGCTCGCCCTCGTCCTGGCGGTGTTTCCTCTCCTGGTAGCCCTGTACGACCCTGCTCCCCGCCCGGCTCGGAGCTGGGCCGTACGCGGCGTCGGTCCCCTCGCGGCCCTCGGGCTCCTGCACGCCGTGGAGGTCCCCGCGGGGCAGCTCCTCGGGCTGGGACTCGCCGGGCTGGCCGCAGCCCTTGCATCACGACGCTGGGGAGGGACGCGGGTCTTGCGCCGCGGCCTGTCCCTCGTGCTCGCCCTGATCGCCACAGGCTGGGCGGTGCAACGAATCTGGTTCTGAATCCAGAGTCTGTCTCGGGTCACGACGATAATGGCGTGCAGCCCCTGCGCTGGGTCAGGATGTGCGCGGGGCGCGTGGAATGTATTCCTCAGTCGAAGCTCGACCGATGGTATCAACGCCGGGCGTGACGAGTGTGGGGTGATGGAGAGGGCCGAGGGGTCTGCTCCGCGTCCGACGCAACTCTTGACGCGAGGAGGTACGTGTGGTCAGGACCTTGATCCGGTTTCCCGGGATGTTGGTGGGTATTGGTCTGGTGGTTGGCCTGACGGGCTGCTTCAAGGATGACCCGCCGGCCAACCTCGACGCGGGCACGGTCGACACGGGCGCGGCCGACACAGGCGCGGCCGACACGGGCGCTCCGCCGGTCGATGGTGGGGTCGACGCGGGACCGGCAGACACGGGGGGCCACGTGCACCCCGACACGGGACCGGTCGACGTGCAGACTCCGGTCGACACGGGCCCCGGGGTCGACGCCGGGCCCCAGACGGGGCCGGTGGTTCGGGTGGCGAGCCCGCCGGCGGGGGCGACCTTCCCCGTCGGGGTGGCCACGCCTCTGCGCATCGAGGTGATGAACTTCGTCCTCCAGGACTTCAACGGGAGCCCCAAGGACGCGCCCGATCGCGGTCACTACCACGTCTACCTCGACGCCTTCGACAACGCCGACTACCTGATCGCCGACTTCGCCACCGACCCCAACATCACCATCCCCGTGGGCACGACCACCGGGATGCACTCGCTCCGGGTCTCGCTGCGGCGCAACGACCACTCGGCCCTGGTGCCTCCCCGGGAGACGGTCCTGCCCATCCGGGTGGTCGCCAACACGGCCCCGCGGGTGACGGTGCTGACCCCCGCCGACAACACCACCGTGGCGGCCGGGGCGATGGTCTCGCTCACCCTCCAGACGCAGAACTTCATGCTGCGTGACTTCAACGGCCAGACCGGTGCGACCCCCGGGTTTGGCCACTATCACGTCTACCTCGACGACGCGACGGGCAGCGACTACCTCGTGGCCGACCACCGCACGACGGTGCCGGTGACGGTGCCGAGCGCGACCACGGCCGGTCCCCATCGCCTGGTGATCTCCCTCCGCAACGACGACCACACCGAGGTCGTCGACGGGGGCCGTTTCACCCTCCGGATCAATGTCACCCGATGAGCCCGCGACCCACGACGACGGGGACGCGGCCCCCCCACGCAAGGAGCGATTCATGGTGAAGCAGCGAAGCAGACCGCGGGGCAGGCCCGATCCCTGGGCGGCCGCCGTGGTGGGGTTTGCCCTCCTCGGCGGGGCCGCGGGGTGTTCGAGCGACCCCGACCCCGTGACCGACTCTGGCCCGGCTGACACCGGGGCCAGCGACCTCGGTCCGGGCAACGACACGGGGGTCGATGCGGGCCCCGGCGACACAGGGGTCGACGCGGGAGCGATGGACACCGGGGTCGATGCCGGCCCGGCGGACACGGGGGTCGACACCGGCCCCGCGGACACCGGCCCCGCGGACACCGGAACCACCCCGGAGACAGGGCCTGGCGACGCGGGGATGTCGACCCTCCCGGGGACCCCGGGGGTGTTGGTGCAGGGGCCTTCGTTTGAGACGGCCCTCGACGCGGTGCCCTCGGCCTCGGGCAACACGGTGTACTTCCTCGCCCGCGACGGGATGGGGGCCCCGCAGGTGTTTCGGGCCTCGGCCGGGTCGCAGACTCCGTCGGTGGTTCCCGTGTCAGGGGTGACCCTCGTGGCCCCGACGGCCATCGCGATCTCCAACAACGACAGCCGGCTCTTCGTGGCCGACCAGGCCGCCAACCGCGCCTCGACGGGCGTCGGCAACGACCAGGGGGCCGTGCTCTCGATCTCCGCCGAAGGAGGCTCGGCCACGGTGGTCGAGATCGGGCCGGCCCTGCGTCGCCCGCGGGCTCTGGCCATCCATGGCACTCCCGAACAGCTCACCATCGTAGGCGAGTCCGAGACCGGAGCCCCCATGGTGGTCCGTGTTCCCGCCGCCGGGGGCACCCCCACCACCCTCATCATGGGCTCCCCCATGGTGCACCCCACGGGCATCGCGGTGGCCAACGACGGGACGATCTACATCGCCGACGCCCAGGGCTTCAGCGCCACCCTCGGCACCATCTGGCGCGTCCCGGCCACGGGAGGAGCCCCGGTGGCGGTCTACCGCCGGGCCATGATGGCCACCCCCACGGGCATCGCCCTGTCGCGCGACGAGCGTCGGCTGCTCCTGTCCGCCCGCGACCCCGAGACGGGCCCCGGGTATCTGCTGTGGGTGGGGGTCGACGGATCGTCGCCCCAGAGCCCGGCCATCTTCGGTCCCACCATGAGCCCCCTGCGCGAGCCCGTGGGCCTGCGGCGGGCTCGCAACGCGGACGTGTACGCCATCGCCGACGACGTGGCGACGGGCAGCAGCGGCGTCTCCTTCGGCCTCGTGGCCACCGTACGTTGAGGGGCTTTCCAGTGATTTTCGACCATCCCATGACGAGGACGCGCGCGATGTTGACTACGATCCAGCAGCGGAGGACTTCCCTCTCCGTGGTGGCGGCCCTGATGCTCGCCGCGGCGGCCCGACCGGCGACCCTTGAGGCTTCGAGCCATCGCGAAGCCCCCATGATCGCGGAGGACCCTGCCGCCGACAACACCGACGTGTGGGCTTTCACGAGCCCCGACACGCCCAACACGGTGACCCTCATCGCAGGGTACATCGGCCTCGAAGAGCCCGGAGGCGGCCCCAATTGGATGCGCTTCTCCGACGACGTGCTCTACCAGATTCACATCGACAACAACGGCGACGGCAACGCCAACGACGTGGTCTACCAGTTTCGGTTTCGTACCCACTACAACCCCGCCCTGACCAGCGGGGCCGCGGGGACCTTCTTCTACAACGTGGGCCAGATCGGCGGGCTCCCGACGCCGCAGGCCTTCAATGGGGCCACCCGGGTCCAGACGTACACCGTCACCCGCCTCGACAACGGGACCCCCACCGTCATCGGGACCGACCTCCCCACGGCCCCGGTGTACGCCGGGCGCTTCGCCTACGGGACCGGGGGCCAGCCGGCCACCAGCGACGCGGCCTACACCAGCATCTCCCAGCAGGCCGTGCGCGACCTGATGACGGGCCAGGGGCGGGTGTTCGCCGGTCCCCGCGACGACCCCTTCTTCGCCGACCTCGGGGCCATCTTCGACGACGCGACCTTCCGCGTGGGCTTCGGACAGAACGGCGGCGGGGTCGACTTCCTCGCCGGGTACAACTTCCACATGGTGGCCCTGCAGGTCCCGGTCGAGCGCCTCGTGCGGGCGGGGACCCCGAGCGACATCAACAACGCCGGCAACGTGATCGGCGTGTACGCCAGCGCGAGCCGCCCCCGGATGACCATCCGCCGCGACTGCAACCAGGTCCTCCGGGGCCGGATGCGTCCGCTGCCCCAGCGCTTCGTGCAGCGGTGCCTCGAGGACAACCAGGGCCAGTTTGTGCAGGTGTCGCGCCTGGGCATCCCCCTCGTCAACGAGGTCCTGATCCCCCTGGAAGAGAAGGACTTCTGGAACCACGCCCCCCCCGCCGACGACGTGACCAACTTCGGGGCCTACCTCCTCGTGCCGTCGTTGCCCACCTACGCCCAGGTGCTCTACGGCCCGATGGGCCTGCGGGCCGCCGCGGGGTACATGGCCCCGATGCGCAGCGCCACCAACCCCATGAACGACATGCTCACCCTCATCACGGGGCGCGTGGGCACCGCGGGTGTCCCGACCATGGGCTTCGCCCCGGCCGATCTCCTGCGCCTCAACGTGCGGACCCCGGCCTCGGCTCTGCCCACCAACGCGGGGCGTCCCACCCTGGCCTCGGGCCGCTCGGCCCTCGGGGCCGCGGGGGGAGACACCCAGGGCTTCCCCAATGGGCGGCGCCTCTTCGACGACGTGGTCGACATTGAGCTGCGGTACGTGCTCAACAGTCTGGCCACCCTCAACGCCATTCCCTTCGGCGATGGGGTCGACGGCAACGACCGGCCGTTCCAGGCTACCTTCCCCTATGTGCCGATCCCCCACGCGGGCAGCGTCGGCCCCCGCACCCAGCGGCTCGAACCCGCCCGCTAGGTCCCCCGCATGACACCCTCGCAACGCGGGTCCGATCGCGCAGGGCGCGTGTTGCGAGGACGATGCCTCCTCGTTCTGTTGGCGGCCCTCGGCTGCCGCGGAGCTTCCACACCCACCGAACCCAACGCCCCCGCTCCGGTCGCGGACGTCCCCGGCCCGCGTCGTGATGGGGTCGGGGCCCTCGCTCCGGTTCCCGGGGACACGGCGGTCGATCGGCTCATCGCCCGGTCCCAGGCCGCCGTCCGGGCCAACCCGCACAACCCTCAGGGGCTTCATGCCCTGGCCCGGGCCTTCGTGCGCAAGGCCCGCGAGAGCGGCGACCCGGGCTTCTACGAGCAGGCCCGCGACGCCACCGACCGGGCCATCGAGCGCGACGCCAACGACCTGGAGGCCCATCAGATCCGGGCCTTCGTGCTCCTGCAGGGGCATCGGTTCGCCGAGGTCCGGTCGGCCGCCGAGGCCCTGGTGGCTCGGGCCCCGCGGATGGCCATGCCGTACGGGCTCCTGGGCGACGCCCACATGGAGCTCGGGGACTACCCCGCGGCCGAAAGGGCCTACCAGCGGATGGTCGACCTGCGCCCGTCCCTGGCCTCGTACGCCCGGGTGTCGTGGATGCGCTTCCTCCTCGGCGACCTGGCCGGGGCCATCGAAGCTGGCGAGCAGGCGGCCGGGGCCGGTTCGGCCCGCAACCCCGAGGAGACGGCCTGGGCCCTGACCCAACTGGGGGGGTTGCACCTCAACGCCGACGCCCTCGATCCGGCCGACGCGGCCTACCGCAGCGCCCTCGCCGCCTTCCCCAACTACCCCGCGGCGGTCTTCGGGCGGGCCCGGGTCCTGGAGGCCCGGGGCGACCTCGCGGGGGCCCTCACGCTGTACACCCAGGCCGCCACGGCGAGCGAGCTGGCCGAGCACCTGGTGGCCCAGGGAGAGTGCCTCGCGGCCCTGGGGCGACAGGCGGAGGCCACGGAGGTCTTCGGGCGCTTCGTACGTCTGGCCCGGCGCTCCGACCGTCGGGCCCTGGCCCTGTGGTTCGCGACCCACGACCGCGACCACGCCGACGCGGTGGCCCTGGCCCGTCGCGAGCTCACCGAACGCCCCGGGGAGGTCTACACCCAGGACGCCCTGGCCTTCGCCCTGTGGCGGGCGGGCCAGCTCGACGAGGCCCAGGCGATGATCACCCGGGCCTTGCGCCTGGGCACCCTGGAGCCGCGGTTTCACTATCATGCAGGCCGGATCGCCCTGTCGCGCGGCGATCGCGAGGCCGCCCGGCGGTCTCTGTCCGACGCGTGGCGGATCCATCCGCGGTTTGAGCGGCACGCCTCGGCCGAGATGCGGCGACTTCTTCCGACCCTCGGCCTCGACCCCGACCGGCTCCTCCTGCCCGACGCCGGAGAGCCTTCGCCCGCTGGAGCACGATGATGATGGCCCGATGGTGGACCGGTCTCGTCCTGGGGACCGTGGTGTTGGTTGGGTGCGGAGACGACCCGGTTCCGGCCCAGGACGCAGGCGGGATCGATGTGCCCGTTGCGGGAGATTCGGGCTCGGCAGACACGGGCTCTGGGGATGTCGGCCCTGGGGATGTGGGGGTCGTCGATGCGGGGGTGACCCTCGCCCGCGTGCAGGCGGAGGTGTTTACCCCGCGCTGCGCGATCCCGAGCTGCCACGCAGGGGCCGAGCCTACGGGCCGACTCGTGCTGGCTGGGGACGGGGTGCGGGCGGCCCTGTTGGGGGTGTCGGGGATGGGGGTTCAGTGCAGCGGGGTCGCGACCACCCGGGTGGTGGCGGGCGACCCGATGGGGAGCTTGTTGTTCCGGAAGATTTCGGAGGACAGTCCGCCTTGCGGCACGCGGATGCCTCAGGGTTCTCCGCCTCTGGAGGCGCCCCTCATCGAGCTCGTGCGGCTGTGGATCGCGGAGGGGGCTCGGTGACCCGACGCGGCGACGTGATCGAGGCCGCGGCGGCTCGGGGTCCGCGGGCGAAGAAGCCTGTTCCCTTCGCGTTTGTGCTCGAATCCCTGGAGGGGCTTGAGGTCACGACCCGGCCCATGTTCGGGTGTACGGCCGTCTATGTGGGCCCGCGGATCGTGCTGGTCTTGCGGCGACGGGGTGACGCCGACGACGGGGTGTGGGTGGCCACCACGGCCGAGTACCACGCCTCCCTGCGGGCCGAGCTGCCTTCGCTGCGCACCATCGCGGTCTTCGGCCAGCCCGAGTCCGGCTGGCAGAACCTCCCCGCCGACGGACCAGCCTTCGAGGACGAGGTCGGCCGGGTGTGCGCCCTTGTGCGGGCCGGCGATGGGCGGGTGGGGAAGGTTCCGAAGGGGAGGGGAGGGGCCACGAAGGGGCCGAAGGGGGACGACGATGCGGTGGGAGAGGAGCTACGCCTACCGCGCAAGCAGATGGTGCATCCCGAGGCCATCGTGAGCTCAGTGACGAAGAAGAAGCCGAAAGGCCCCGCGCGCAGGGGGTGAGGCGGCGGGTGGGTGACGAGCCAGGGCAGCGGCGGATGCAGGCGACGGGGGCCGACAGCGAAGCCGCAAGGGCGCCGTCGTCGCGCGCATGGAGCGGGTGCGCGCGCTGCCGCGACCTCTTCGCCGAGCCCCCGCCGCGCATCCGCGGGTGACCTGACCGCGCGGGGCGGAGGCACCCAATGCCTCACGTGCGCACGAAGGGCCCAGGGTGTTCGGCGAGGCTACGCTTGAGGATCTTGCCCGTGGGGTTGCTCGGCAGCTCCTCCACGAAGGCCCACTCCCGCGGAACCTTCGGCCCTGACATCCGGGTGCGGCACCACCGGGCGAGGGCCTCTGCCTCGACGGGGCTCCGGAGCACCACGAAGGCCCGGAGGCGTTCGCCCCATTCGGGGTCGGGGGTTCCGATCACGGCGCTCTGCGAGACCGCCGGGTGGGCGTCGAGCACGGCCTCGATCTCGGCCGGGTACAGGTTGACCCCCCCGGAGATGACCATGTCCCGCCGACGGCCCACGATGGTGTACCGGCCCGCGGGATCGACCGTGGCGAGGTCGCCCACGGAGAAATGCCCGTCGCGCAGGGCCTCTCGGGTGGCCTCGTCGTTGCGGTGATAGCCGTCGACCAACATCGTGCTGCGGGCGTAGAGCTCGCCGATGGATCCCGGGGGGACGGGCCGACCGTCCTCGTCGAGGAGGCGTACGGAGACCCCGTGAAGGGCCCGGCCGATGGTGCCCGGGACCGCCCGCAGGTCGTCGGGGGTGGCCACGCACACGAGGCCCGTCTCGGTGGCCCCGTAGAAGTTGTAGAGGACGGGGCCAAACTGATCGAGGGTGCGGGTGGCGAGGGGCCCCGGGAGCTGGGCGCCTCCGCATACGATGGCCCGCAGGGTGCGGGTGCGGAAGGCCCCGAGGGTGGTGCTCGGCAGGGCCATCAGCCGGTGCAGCATGGTGGGGACGAGGGCCACGGTGGTCACCCGCTCCCGCTCGACGGCCTGGAGAAGCCCGAGGGGGTCAAACCCGCGTTCGATCACGACGCAGCCGCCCACCATGAGGGTGATGCCCGCAAACCCCAGGGCCGTCGAGTGATAGAGCGGGCACACGCACAGGTGGCGGTCGGTCCGGTGGAAGGGAACCCGGTCGAGAAACGCCGCGAAGCCCAGGGCCTGGCCGAGGCCAAACCGTCGTACGGCCCCTTTGGGTTTGCCCGTGGTCCCTGAGGTGTAGATCACCACGGATCCGTCCTCGTCCTCGGGGTCGTCGTCGGGGCGGGCCGGGGTGTCGAGGAGGTGGGCGTAGGGGGTCGTGCCCGGGGGAGCCTCGTCGGGAGGGCTCATCGCAATACAACGGCTCCGCGGAAGGCCCGGGACCTCGGCCAGGGCGGCCTCGACGGTGCCCCACTGGGCGGGCTCGAAGCACAGGGCCTTGGCCCCGGAGTGCTGCAAAAGGAATGCGAGCTCGGCCGGGGTCGAGCGCCACGACACGCTCACCGCGGCCCCGCTCCGTCGGGCCATGGCCCCCTCCAGCTCGAAGAACTCCGGGCGGTTGTGCAGGGCCAGGGCCACCGCGTCGCCCCGCCCGAGGCCCAGGGACGCGAGGCCCGCCGTGAGTCTGGCGATCCGGGCGTCGACCTCGCCGTATCGCAGGGTGCGCCCCTCGAAGACAAACGCGGGCCGATCGGTGTCGCTCAGGGCCCGCAGGCGCAGGGCCGTGGACAGCCCCGCCTTGCCCCGGGAGAGGGTCTTCAGGGCCAGGGCCGCGGCCCGGGGGGTGCTGTGGCCGACGAGCCCCGCGCGGACCGCCACCCGCCCCAGGGTGCGGGCCCAACCCGCGACGTCTCGCACTGCATCGAAGGACATGCCATGAGTTGTGGCATGACTGGGCGCTCGGCCGTCAATGCCTTCGCAGTGTGCCTCGGCCTCGTCGGGGCCTGCGCCTCGACCCGCCCGACCCCCGTGACCCCGCCCACCTCCGGGGCTGCGGCTCCCGAAGGCCCCGCGGCGGCGTCTGAAGGCCCCGTCCGGGCCCCCCGGGCTCCCACCCTGACGCCGCTCTCCCCGGCCGAGCTCGACGCCCTGCGGCCCCTCCTCGGGCGCGGCCCGGCCTTCGTGGTGCGCAACCCCGACGGGGGGGCTGAGGCCCGGATCACCCTGCTCCAGCGGTCGCGGGCCCCCATGGATCGGGTGCATCACGCGGTCTCGACCCCGGGGGAGTACCCGACCTTCATGCCCATCCTGCGGGGGGTCGACGTGATCTCCTCCCACGGCAGCCGCAGCGCGTTTCGGTTTCATGTGGCGGCCCCGCTGTTTGACGTGACGGCCTTGTGCAGCCTGCACGCGGTGAGCCCGCGGCGCATCGACGTGGCGATCACGGAGAGCGAGGCGGGGCCGGGGGGGTCGCGGTGGGACCTCTCGCCGGACGGGGACGGGTCCCTTGTGGCGATGACCACCTGGGGAGACCCCTCGCAGGGGCACTGGCTCTTGCGTCAGGTGGCCCGCCGCTCGCCGACCTCCATCGCCGGGATGAACATCGCGGCCGGGAGCGTCCTGGGCCTCGGGGCCTCGCGCCGGGCGGAGATCCTCGCGGGGCTGGCCACCGAGTCGCGGCCCGCCGAGGGGGTGGCCGACCCGGGGCCCTTGGTTCCGCCCGAGCGGGGGCCGTGGATGGAGCTGGCCCGCGAGGCGAGCGTGGTGTCGATGCTCCTGTCGCCCGACGGGGCCCTGCGGCAGGTGACGGTGGCCGCGTGGACACCCGCCGGGGCCGAGGCCGTCCTCGCGCGGCTGCGGGCGGTGGACGGGTACACCCGGGTCTGGGGTTCGTTTCGGGAGGTGGAGGTGCTGCCCCGGGAGGCCGACGATCCGCCCGAGAGTGTACGGTTCCGGTCGCGGATCGAGACCCCCTTGTCGCGGCTGGAGGGCGTCCAACGGATGCGGGTCGAGGGCAACACCGTGTGGCACGAGGGGCTCACGGGGCAGTTCGCCGGCGGGAGCCATCGTTGGGACGTGGTCGAGGGCGTGGCCGGAGGCACCGTGGTCCTCCTGACGGGGGGCAGCGACCTGCAGCGGGCCGGGTGGATCACCCGGGCCCTCATCGCCATGGACCCGTGGCTCGCCGTGGGCTTCGCGGGCTCGTGGAAGATCGTCTGGCTTCGCAACTTCCTGCGGTCGGTGTGAGGGTGGTACCGTGTCGGGTGTGAGAGCCCTTGCGACGGTGGCGGCGGTGGGTGCCCTGCTCGGTCTGGCCCCCGCGGTCCGCGCCCAACCCGCCCCAACCCCAACCTCCTCCGGGACCCCTCCGGCCCCATCCACCTCGCGTGTCGACGAGGCCCGACGCCTCATCGCCGAGGGGGTTCGGAGCTTCCGGGCCCTCGACTACGCCGGGGCCGTGCGGGCCTTCTCGGCGGCCAACGCGGCCGTGCCGTCCCCCGACCTCTGGTACAACATCGCCCGGGCCCGGGAGATGCTCCAGGAGTACGACGAGGCCGTCGAAGACTACCAGCGGTACCTCCGGGACAAGGTCGACGCCCCCGACCGGGCCGAGGTCGAGCGGCGCATCGCCGACCTGCGGCGCCTCGCGGAGATCCAACGGGAGACCCGCCTGCGCCGCGATCAGCGGGCCACCCTGCGCTTCTTCGTCGAGGGGACCGGGGCCGCCGAGGCCCGGTTTTCCCTCGATGGGGTCGCCCTCGGGCGGGAGCAGGCCCTGTCGCCGCGGGAGGTTCCGGTGGGGGAGCATCGGGCCCGGGTGTGGGCCCCGGGAGCCCTGGACCGGGTCTCCCGGGTGCGGGTGCGCGAGGGCGAGGCCATGGGGGTGTACGCCCGGCTGAGCCCCGTCACGGGGTACGTCACCCGCCCGGCCCCGCACATCGCCAGCGCCGTCCTCGGGGGGCTGTCCCTGGTGGCCCTCGGGGTGGCTGCATACTTCGGGGTCGGGGCGGCCACGGAGGGTTGCGACCGCTGCGCGGCGCAGCTCGATCAGGCCGGACGCAGCGACGTGGCCCTGGGCGTCGGGGGGGGCCTGGCCCTCGGGGCCGTGGTGGCGTACTTCATCGAGCGGGGGGCCTCTCGCACCGAGCGAGTGACCCCCGCCCTCGCGGCCGAGGCTCCTCAGCGGAGCGAGGGCCAGTAGGGGCGCTGGGCCTGCAGGACGGCCTGGAGGGCGAAGGCCGCCGAGGGGTCTTCGCCCCGGGGCATGAGGCGGTCAGGGGCCGAGGCCATGAGGCCCCGGAGGGCGTTCTCGACGCCGAACTCCAAGGCGTGCAGGTCATAGCCGCCCTCGAGGAGGAGCCCCACCCGGCCGCCCGCGCTGGCCGCGGCCTCGCGCACCCGGGAGGCCATCCAGGCGTAGTCGTCGTCGTCGAGGTGCATGTTGGCGATGGGGTCGCGGGCGTGGGCGTCGAAGCCCGCGGAGATGAGCACGAGGTCGGGCCGGGCCTCGTCGAGGACGGGCAGGAGGACCCGCTCGAACACCTGGCGGTAGGCCACCCCCCCGGACCCCGGGGGCAACGGAACGTTGACCGTGAGGCCCCGGGCGTCGCCCGTCCCGACCTCGTGGGCGTAGCCCGAGTTGGGGTACAGGGGCGACTCGTGCACGCTGAAGAAGAGGACCTCGGGAGAGGCCTCGAAGATGGCCTGGGTGCCATTGCCATGGTGGACGTCCCAGTCGACGATGGCCACCCGTCGGGCCCCGCGGTGGAGGGCGTGGCGGGCCGCCACGGCGACGTTGTTGAGGACGCAGAAACCCATGGCCCGGTCGGCGGTGGCGTGGTGTCCTGGGGGGCGGGCGAGCAGGGCCGCTACGTCGGCCTCGCCGTCGACGAGGGCGTCGACGAGGTCGCAGGCGGCGCCGGCGGCCAGCCATGCGGCCGTGTGGGTCCCCGCGCTGAAGAACGTGTCGGGGTCGAGATACCCGTAGCCCCGGGCGAGCTCGACGTCGAGACGGTCGAGGTACCCCGGGGAGTGTACGGCCTCCAGGTTCTGCCGGTCGGCGAGGCGGGCGGTGCGATCGACCCGAACGATCCCCGGGCCCCGGACCCGGGCCGCCCCCGCCACGGCCGCTTCGAGCCTGCGGGGACGCTCGGGATGATGGCCGCTCGGGGTGTGCGCGGCGAAGCGCGGGTCGTGAAACACCACGAGGCGAACATCGTCGGGGGATTCATCGGGCATCGAGGGTCTCCACACTGCGTCTTGACCGGGCTTCCGTCGGGGTGTTAGCTGCCCGACGCAGTATCGCCGGGCGGCGCCGTGCGCCAGAGGGGGTTGTACGGCGCGGTTGCGCAAGAAGACCCCAGATGGAGCGCCACGCAGTCCACGTCCAGGAGTCGGGCGGAGCCACACCATGCGCTGGAAGCTTCTCGCGGGCAACGTCATCGCGATCATCGTGGTCGGTCTTTTGGGATGGTATTTCGTCGGAGTGAGGGCCCGTGAGGCGCTCACCCGCGACGTCGCGCCGTCGGTGCAGCGGGCCCAGGCCCTGCTCGACGCGGTGCGGGCCCAGGACGCCGACCTCCTCCTCGACGCCGCGCAGGAGGCCGGGGCCTCGGGCGTCGTTGAGTCCGTGTTTGCCGCCGACAGCGAGAGCGCGGCGCGGGAGGCCGCCTTTCGTGCGGCGGAGTCGCTCGGGAGGCAGTTTGTCTCCCTGCCGCGGCGCGGTCGTCCGCCGGAGCTCCTGGCCTTTGTCAACGAGGAGGGCAGGGTCCTGGCGCGCAACGCCGACCGCAACCTCGACGTGGGGCGCAACCTCCGGAGCGAGTTTCCCGCGGTGGCCCGGGCCCTGGAGGGCTTCCCGGTGCGGGACTACATCCGCTACGGCGAGCAGGGCTGGATGGAGGTGGCGGTGGTCCCGGTGCGGCGCGAGGGGCGCGTCCGGGGGGGCCTCGTGGTGGGCTTCACGGTGGCCGACAGCGCGGCCCGGAGCGACGCCGAGCGCATCGGGGTCGACGTGGGGTACCTCTTCCGCGAGGACGGGCGCCTGACGGTGCAGTCACTCTCGGCCGGCAGCCAGCGCGAGAAGGAGGAGCTGGTGGCGTGGGTCAACAGCCCCGCGGCGGGCGGAGAAAACATCTTCCGCAGCCGGATGCGCACGGAGATCTCCCTCGGGGGCAACCGGTACCTCGCGCAGGTCATGCCGATGCCCGGGGCGTTTACCCAGCAGGCCGGGGCCGTGGTGCTGCGGTCGCTCACGGCGGCCCGCGAGCCGGCGGACGATCTGGCGCTGCCCGTGCTGCTGGCCATGGCCCTCGGGATCGTGATCGCGGTGGGGGTCAACCTGGCCATCACCGCCAGGCTCCAGCAAAACGTCGAGGCCATCGAAGGAGCCTTGCTCCAGATGATTCAGGGCAACGACCAGGTGCGGGTGGAGGTGAAGGACGAAGACCTCGGAGGCATCGTCACCAACATCAACACCCTCGTCGATCGCCTCACCAACGTCGAGGGCGACGGCTGAGCCCTGCGCTCCGGGATTGAACTCCCGGGGGTACAGGTTATCCTCTCGCGCACACCCATGGGATTCCTGGATTTTCTGTTCAAGCGCGGCGACTCTGCCGGCGCCGGGGGCGAAGCTGCCCTGCTCAAGCACGCCGAGCGTGTGCTCGACAAGCGGGCCATGAGCCCCGATCGCTTCGCCTCCATCGAGTACCTCTGCAACCTCGCGACCGAAGACGCCTGGCGGGCCCTGCTCCCGCGGTACAACTTCATCGTCGACCCGAGCATCACCGACCGCGAGGAGAAGCATTACATCTTCGACCGGGTGTCGCATGCGACCGAGACGGCCGTCGAGCCCGTCAAGGAGTTTCTCCGCAAGACCACGTCGGTCAACTGGGCCCTCAAGATCCTGCGCGAGCTCGTGTCCCCCGAGGAGTTTGTGACCGAGCTCCTCGACGTGCTGCAGGGGGAGGGCACCACCTACCAGAAGAACGCCGATCGCAAGATCAACATCATCATGGCCCTGGAGGACGTCCTCGACCCGCGGATCACCGCCGCCCTCCTCGGGTTTCTCGAAGACGTCAACGAGGACGTACGGTTTCACACCGTGCGGACCCTCCTGGCCCAGGGCGACTCTGAGGCCGCCGCGGGCTCTCTGGCGGCCCTCCTCGGGCGGGAGGAGTCCATGCGGATCAAGACCAACATCGCCGACGGCCTGGCCGAGAAGGCCTGGTCGGTGCCCGAAGAGCACCGCGAGCGCACCCTGGCCGTGCTCCCGCGCCTGCCCACGGGGCCGTACACCCTCGACCCCGCGGGGCTCATCACCCGCCGGGCCTGAGGGCGTCGCAGGGGGCTCCGGGGCCCTCTGCGGGTCAGCCGGGGGTGTGGGAGGGGCGGGTGTCGTCTTCGCTCGGGGACATGCCCGCGCGCATCCGCTGGATGACGGCCTGGAGGGCTTGAAAATTGGGGTCGTCGGGGTGGTCGGCCATGAGCTTCTTCGAGACCACCTCCAGGGCCGCCACCTCGCGGGCCTGGTTGGCCCGGAGGGCGGCCACCATCGTGACGAAGGCTTCGTAGAGGTCTTGGAGCTCGTCGCCCTCGCGGAGGCGCTCGGCGATCTCCAGGTCGCCCCGTCCGACCTTCCAGCAGAGCTGCTTCAGCCGGTAGACGGGCCCCACGACCCGGTGGGTGAAGGCGATGCCCAGGACGGCCAGGAAGAGGATGAAGAGCCCCCCCCCGAGGAGGAGCCCCCGGCGGGTGCGGGCCCCGGAGGCCTCGATGCGGGCGCGTTGCACTCCGGCCCGCTCGCGTTGGGCCTGGACCCGCTCGAAGTCGGCCCGGGCCCGGGCGTCGACCTGGGCCAGCTCGGCCTCCAGGGAGCGGCCGAGGGCGGGGTCGTCGGCGTGGTCGGCCATCCGCTGGAGCCGAAGGGCCCGAGCGGCGGTCTGACCCTCGCGCAGGGCCCGGTCGGCTTGTTCGACGGCGACGCTGGCCAGGTCGGCGGCCCCCCGGGCCTCCTGGGCGGCCACCTCTGCGGTGCGCCCCACCACCAGCCCCAGGGCCCCGAGGACCAGGGCCGAGGCCCCCATCAGGGTCACCGTGTACCGAAGCTGAAACCTCGGGTCGATGAGGTAGTTGCGGAGCTTGCGCCGCGGTCGTGCAGGGCTCTGTGCGCTCATAGGGTGGGCTCAGCCTTCGGACAAGTTTGGGGGGCATCCAAGAACTCCCGGGATGTTACCCGTTTCTGCACGAGAGACAGAGGGGCGATTGCCGAAGCGCGGACGGCGCGGTACTCGACAGGGGTGCCCCGGCGCGCCCCGATCCTGTTGACCGCCTGCATGGCCCTCGTCGGGGCCCTGTGCCTCCTGGGGTTTCGGGCCTGGGCCTTCCCGCTCCGGGTGGTGGCGGCCTCGGAGCTCCGGGTCGAGCCGCGTCTGTCGAGCGATCAGGGCACCCTCACCCTGGCCCTGCGGCTCCGCGACGACCGCGGGGGGGCCCTGTCCGGGCGGCTCGTACGGCTGCGGCTGCGGGCCGAGAGCTTCCCGTTCTACGCCGAGGCGGTGCGCACCGACGCCCGGGGTGACGCCACGGTGCGCGTCGACCTGCGCGAGCGCCACCGGGTGTTCCAGGTCGAGGCCGACTACGAGGGGGACGCGGCCTCGTCGCCGACGGCCTTCGCCACCCGTCTCGACCTCGACGTCCCCTTCGTCGAGGCCGAGCTCCTGGTGTCGCCCGCGGGGTTCGAACTGGGGGCGGGCCCCACCGTGGTGACCGTGCGGGTGCGCATCGGCGAGGTGGTGGCTCGTGGGGCCGCGGGGCTCCCCGTGGCCCTGGTCCTCGACCCGACCCAACACGGCAGAGTCCTGGTGGCGGGGGTCACCGACGGGGCCGGGCGGGCCGAGCTTCGGGTGTCCCCCGAGGCCTTCGGCCGGCCGGGGGTTCACCACCTGGCCCCCCGGGTGGAGCTCGGGCCAGGGCGGGTCGTCGACGGGGCCGCCCGGAGCGTCCTCGTGCGCGCTCGTACGGTGCTCGGGCTCATCCGCGGGGCCGACGTCTCCCAGGGGGCCACCCTCGCCGCTCGGGCCGAGGCCGTGGGGGCGGGTCCCCTCGCCGACGCGGCCGTGCGGCTCCAGGTGGGCGAGCGGGCCCTGGCCGGGGGGCGCACCGACGCCCAGGGCAACGTGGTGTTTCGTGTCCCGTGGAGCGCCCTGGGGGAGGGGCCCCTGGCCGTTCGGGCCGTGCTCGACCCCACCGAGCCGTGGCTCCTCGGGAGCGTGTCCGAGCCCGTCCTCCTGCGCGCTCCCACCACCGCCTCGGTGCCCTGGTGGTGGGCCGTGTCCGCCCTCGGGGCGGCGGCTGTGGCCCTCGGGGCGGTGAGCCTGCGCGAGCGCCTCCGCAGCGCCCGAGGCCATCGGCCGCCCGGGCCCGTGGTGGCCCCCTCTGCCCCCGTCGAGGGGCTCGAGCGGGAGGCTCTCCCAGGGTTTGCCGGGGTGAGCCTGCGCGTCGAAGCCATCGACCGCACCACCGGGGGGGCCGTGCCCGCGGCCCGGTGCGGCCTCGAAGGCGACGACCCGGTCCTCGGTCCCGTGGCCGACCCGCTGCCCGGATTGAGCCTCGGACAGCGTGTGGTCGTGCGCGTGGAGGCCCCGGGGTACGCCCCGCGGAGCGTGCCCGCGGCCCTCCTTCGCCCGGGGAACTATGTGCTCCGGGTGGCCCTTCGGAGCTGGCGCGAGGAGCTGTTCGAGCTGCTTCGGCCTCTCCTGCGCCGTCGGGGCGTGGGCCCGGTCCTGCCGACCCCCCGCGAGGCCCTGCGTCACGACGACCCGGCGGGGCTGCGGGAAGTGGTCGAAGCGGTCGAGCGCGGATGCTATGGCCCCGCGCACCCGGTTGCCTCGGAGGTCGCTCGGGTCGCCGCCCTCCACGCACGAGAAAACGTGCCGACGGAGGGCCTTGACCCAGGTCGACGTTGACGCTGGGAAGCGACCGTTCTTATAGTGCCGTCCCCGTCGGGGCGCCTGATTGAATTCAGGGCCTCGCGCGCCGGGAGGCGCAGCCTCGCAATGCCTACAGAGCTGATCGTCATCGTCGTCCTGGTCGTCCTCGTGGTGGCGGCGTATTTTGTGCTGCGCGGTCGGCCGTCGTTGCCGCCGGGCGACGCCCCCGAGGCCCTCCCGCCCGGCAAGGCCGACAAGCCTGCCCCGGCCCCGAAGGCCGACAAGGCCCCCGAGCCCCCGAAGCCGACCAGGCCCGCGAAGACCCCAGAGCCACCCAAGGCAGGCAAGCAGGCGAAGCAGGGCAAGCAGGCGAAGCAGGGCAAACAAGGCAAGGGCGACCGCCCCTCGCGGGTCTCGGAGGTCCCCAAGGCACCCAAGACGGCAGAGCCCGCCAAGGCGGCCGAGCCCGCCAAGACCGCCGAGCCCGCCAAGACCGCCGAGCCCGCCAAGACGGCAGAGCCCGTGGCCGAGGCCCGCGTTGCGCCGCAGGCGGAGGCCGAATCGGCCCAGCTTGGGGCCGCGGTCAGCGCCGAGGTGGCGGCCCCCCGCGAGGCCCCCGCGGCGGAGGTGGCCCCGCTCCCGCCCCCGGTGGAGGTGCCCAGGCCTGCCCGCCCCGCGCGGCAGCCCCGCGATCTGACGGCCCTCAAGAAGGGCCTCGGGCAGACCCGGTCGGGCTGGATGAGCCGGCTCTTCGCGGTCTTCAGCGGCAAGAAGGAGCTCGACCCGGGCCTCCTCGATCAGATCGAAGAGACCCTCCTCACGGGCGACGTGGGGGCCACCCTGACCCGGCGGATGGTCGACGACCTCAAGGAGCGCCTCGACCGCAAGGACATCTCCGACCCTGACACCGTGTGGGAGGTCCTGCGCGAAGACGCCCGGACGACCCTGTCGCGCGAGGTGGCCCCCTTCGGCCCCGCCCCGGGCGCGAAGGGCCCTTGGGTGGTGCTGATGGTGGGGGTCAACGGGGCCGGAAAGACCACCACCATCGCCAAGCTGGCGAGCCACTTCAAGCACGCCGGGCGGACGGTCTTGCTGGCCGCGGGCGACACCTTCCGGGCGGCGGCCGTGCAGCAGCTCGAGAGCTGGGGCCGTCGGGTTGGGGTGCCCGTGCACAAGGGCAAGGACACCTCCAAGCCGAGCGCGGTGATCTATGAGGCCGTCCAGCGGGCCGTCCAGGAGGACATCGAGGTCGTCATCGCCGACACCGCGGGGCGGCTGCAAAACAAGGCTCCCCTCATGGAGGAGCTCCGGAAGATCCGCGACGCGGCCGGCAAGGCCTGCCCGGGGGCTCCCCACGAGGTCCTCCTCGTGCTCGACGCCACCACAGGGCAGAATGCGATCAGCCAGGCCCGGGAGTTTCGAGAGACGCTCGACGTGACCGGCGTCGTGCTGACCAAGCTCGACGGGACGGCCAAGGGCGGCGTGATCCTCGCGGTGGTCGACGAGTTCAAGCTCCCCGTGCGCTTCATCGGGGTCGGGGAGAAGAGCGACGACCTGCGCGAGTTTGACCCCGACGACTTCGTCGAGGCCTTGTTCGCCCGCGACGACGAGGCGTCAGCCTCCGCGTGAGGGGCTAGGAATTGCTGTTGAATCGCGCGGAGAGCGCGTGATATAGTCCGGCCGCTCCATCGGGAAAAGTCCTGTGATTCCAACGAGTTACATGGATGCTGGCCGCGAGCTCGAAGAATCCAGAGGCCGTCGACGCGGAGCCGGTAAGGGCCTTCCGCAGGTGAGAGCAGGGGTGACGATGGGTCGCAGTACGATCGCCCGAGTGATGGTAGCCGCAGCTGTGTTGAGCGTCCCCGTGGGGGCGTCTGCACAGCGTCGCAACCGTCGCCCGCAGGCACAGACGCAGACACCGCCCGCTGGCGGTAGTGACGATGGAGGAATGACCTTCACTTCGGAGGAGGCCCAGACGCCGCCGGAGACACCCGCCCCAGGCACAGCTGCACCGGGCGCGGCCACGGAGGGAGGCACAGGCACGTCGCTCCAGCTGACCGTGCCAGGCGGGGAGGTGACGGCCCAACGTCACCGGCTGACCGAGGAGATCTACGCTGTCCAGCAGATCTCCGCCCTGCGCCACCGTCGGCTCGAGCTCAACGCCCACGCCAACTTCTCCCTCAACGACCCGTTCGTGCAGCACACCGGCTTTGGCCTCACGGCCAACTATTGGGTGAGCAACGTGCTGTCGGTGGGGCTCACGGGGATCTTCTTCCAGGGGCTCAACTCCACCTCCGACGTCAACTACTTCGTCGGCCGGTCGACGGGCCTCGTGGTGCCCATCAACGAGTACCAGCTCGCGGGCTCCCTCAACTTCTCGTATGTGCCCTTGTACGGGAAGTTCTCGATGTTCTCCCGATTCATCTTCCACTGGGACATGTACCTGACGGCGGGCGTCGGAGTCATGCGCACGCGGCCCATCCCCGCGGTCGACCCCGAGGTGCGCACCTTCGACTGGGGCACGCGGCTCCTGTTCAACGCCGGCCTCGGGTTCCGGGTGTTCATCAACCGGTCGGTGGGCATCACGGCCGAGCTGCGCAACTACATCTACCCCGAGCTGCTCGAAAACACGCGGACCAACTTCCGCGAGGTCGGCACCGACGGCAGCGTCAACTGCCGCGACTGCCGCCGCAACCCCGCCAACTGGACGGACGAGACGCGGGTCACCGACAACGTGATGCTCTCCGTGGGGCTCACGGTCTTTCTGCCCTTCACCTTCAGCTACCGGCTGCCGAAGTGAGCGCGCTGGGTCACAGCCCGATGAGGAAGTCGTCGATGAAGCGTCTTGTCGCAGCGTTGTTGGTAGCGGGAGCGGGCCTGGCCGCGGCCCCTGCCCAGGCCCAGGAGATTCAGCTCCGTGGCCCGTTGGCGGGTGCCCGCTCGGTGGCCCGCCTGGTCCAGTATCGGGCGGGTCGTCTGTCGCTCACCCCCACCGTCGGGATCACTCTGCAGGATGAGTTCTCCCGAGACATGTTCTTCGGCCTGCGGGCCGACTACCACCTGACCGACTGGTTTGGTATCGGGGTGGGCGGGGCTGCGGCCCCGGTGCATCTCGACACCTCCCTCACCGACCAGATCGTCGAGAGGGCCCCGGGCAACACGGCGAATCTGCCACGTCGGGGCCAGTTCGCCGAGCAGATCGGCCGCCGCAACTTCATGATCGACCTGCACGCGACCTTCATCCCGTTGCGCGGCAAGTTCGCCCTCTTCCAGAGCATCACGGCCGACGTAGATTTCTACCTCGTCGGGGGCGTGGCCTTCGTGGGCGTCGAGGAGCGGGCGGACGTCAACCTCCCCAACACGGCCACCCCGACCCAGCGCAACAACAGCCAGATCGCGCGGGCGAGCCGGGTGGCCATCGCCCCCACCTTCGGCTTCGGGCTCAACTTCTTCCTCAACCGCTTCATGTCGATCAACCTCGAGTATCGGGCCACGCCCCTGTCGTGGAATCGTGCGGGCACGGACGAGAGCTCGACGGCCACGAGCTGTGGGCTCGCGGGCAACGCGAGCTGCGAGGGTTTCTCCGACTACCTCGCGACGTACTTCCCGTCGCCGGGAGGCCGCTCCCCCCGCACCGTCATCGACGAAAACGACCGGACCCTGTCGTTCAACCAGATGGTCAACGTCGGGCTGACCTTCTTCCTGCCCACGGCCCCCCGCATCGGCCCCTGAGCGGCTCCCCGCTCGGCCCGCTCTCCGCTCGGCTCGCCCTCCACCCGACGCCTGCCCCGCCCTCAGTTGGGCAGGTCGCGGGCGTCGTCGGCGCGTCCCCCGTGGATCAGATACAGCCCCGGCGTGACCACCGTGAGCCGGGTGGGCTGAAGCCTCGCCAGGGCCTCGGCCTTACGCTTCTCCTCGCGGTCCCAGCGGGCCCGGGTGGCCTGGCTCTTTCGGCGCCGACGCACCATGGCCCAGCCCACCAGGACGAGGCCCAGGGTGGTCACGATGCCCGTCCCGGCCCACAGGGGGGCGAGGGCGAAGCGGCTGTCAAAGTCGCGGCGCCAGGTCTCCTCCAGGTGGGCGAAGGTCACCCCGTACGACTCGCGCACGGCCTCCTCGAAGGTGCGCCCGGCCCGGGCATGCGCCAGGAGCAGCCCAAACCGTGCCGACCCCTCCGTCCGCAGGAGCCACCCGACGAAGTCCGCGGACTGGGCGTAGGCCACCGTCACGGCGTCGTCGTTGTGCCCGTGGAAGCCCTGATCGAGCCGGGCGAGGGGCAACACCCCGCGGGTGTAGCTCGCCACGGCGAGGCGCTGAAACCGCTCGAAGCTGTGCTCGGAGGCCTGCTCGACGGCGAGGCCCTCGGTGAGCCATCGGGGCAGCGGGGCGTTGCCCGAGGCCACCCCGAAGAGCAGGTGCGACAGCTCGTGACGGAGCACCTGGCGGACGGGGACGGCGGCGTAGGTGACGGGCGCCTGCGAGGCCACCAGGGCGAGGCGCAGGGAGGGATAGGCCACCCCGGCCGCGTAGGCAGGGGGCGGGAGCTCCGGGGGGCTCAGGGCCCGCATCGCCGCCGCGTCAGGGACGAGACGCACCTCCATGGGCGGCACCTCCGCGAGACCCATCTGCCGGGCCAGGATCACCACGTCGTGTTCGGCCTGCTCCAGGGCCGTGGCCACGAGGCCCCGCAGGGCGGTCGGGTACGAGATGGTCAGAGGCCCGTGGCGGGCGCTCACATAGCCCGGGGGCAGTGGGGGGAGCGACAGGGACACCGCCGGGTCGTGGGCGAAATCGTGGGAGGTCTGGGCCTCGACCCGGGGCGCCAGGAGAAGGGCCCAGAGCATCGCCCCGAGGGTCAGGAGCCGCTTCCACCATCGCCCGCCAACGTTCATGGGACACCTTCGTGCACGACCCGGATGCGCGTCTCAGCCGGCGCAGGGTCTCGGACCAGGAGGACAGCCGCTGCGATGCCCGCCGCGACCCCGCCCACCGCCAGCCAGGGCCACAGCCTCTGCCAGGTCGATCGAGGCGCCGCGGGGCGCGTGGGGCCCACGGCCGAAGCTGCGGGACCCGACGGGGATGAACGCGCGGTCGCCCCGGTCCCAGCAGAATTGCTCGGAGCCGCGGCGACCCCCTCCACACGACGCACGACCTCCGCCGCGTCAAGCGCACCCAGGTCAGCCGACAGGGTCAGGGTCCGGACCCGCAGGTCCCACACCCGCAGGGCCACCCCCTCGGGCAGACCCCCGAGGGTGACGAAGAGGGTGCACCCGAGGCGTCCGGACAGGGCCGTCACGGGCTCCAGGTCGGCCGCTACGCCCCGCAAGGCCCTTCGCCCGTCCGCGAGCTCGGGTTGGGTGGTCGCGGCCCCTGGTTCGCCCCGTAGGGCCCTTCGGGCGTCGGGGTCGGCCACCCCGCGGAGGTCGCTGCGGGCCCCTACGGCGGCGCTTACGTCGTCGGCGAGCGACCGCAGGGCCTCGTCGGGGTCGCCCGCCACGGCCACGCACACCTTGGGGGGCGGAGGGTCGGCCCGGGCCTCGGCGCCGACCGCGCTCAGGGCACTCACCAACACCAGGGCAGAACGATGCGAGGGCGTCATGACAGGGGACTCAGGGAGGGGGCCTCGGGGAGCATGGCCGCGGTGTCGACGGCGGGGTCGCCCGTGACGGAGGCACCGTCGGGACGTGGGGCGGGTCCGCCGCCGAGGCGCTCGGCGATGAAGGCTTCGGCGTAGGCGGGACGGACGGTGAGGACGTCGCCGTCGAGGAGCCACGCGGGGTGCAGCCAGACCTCGTCGAGGTAGAGGCCCTGGGGCGGGGCCGTGATGCCCCCGCGGGTGCGGTCGAGGTCGTCGAGCCGGGCCCGCACGGTGCCAGGCGGGAGGCGGCCCCGGGCTACGTCGACGAGGGTCCCGACGAGGATGCGGACCATGTTCTTGAGAAACGCGGTGCCCTCGACCTCCAGGGCCACGAGGCCGGGCTCGCCGCGGTAGCCGTCGAGGACCTCGACGCGGAACAGGGTGCGTACGGTGGTCTCCCGCTCGCAGTCGGCGGCCCGGAAGGCCCGGAAGTCGTGGGTCCCCAGGAGGTCGGCGGCCTCGCGGCGCAGGAGGTCGAGGTCGACCCTGCCGTGGAGGTGCCAGGCCCGGTTGTGCAGGAGGGGATCGCGCACGGGGCACAGGTGCAGGAGGTAGCGGTAGCGCTTGCCGGCGGAGGCCCGGCGCGGGTCGAAGGCGTCGTCGACGGTGCGGGCGTCGCGGACCGACACGTCGGGCGGAAGGCGGGCGGTGAGCCCGAGGCGCCAGCCGCGGTCGGGGATCGTACGGTGGACCCGCACCATGGCCACCTGACCCAGGGCGTGAACCCCCGCGTCGGTGCGCCCCGCGGCCCGCACGACGACCTCCTCGCCGACGAGGGCCCCGGCGGCCTCCTCGACCGTCTCTTGCACGGTGCGAACGCCGCGTTGGCGCTGCCAGCCCGAGAAGTGGGTCCCATCATAGCGGAGTACGAGTCGAATGGTCGGCATCGGGGCAGTGGTCCCTGCCGAGGGCTCTACCACGGCCCGAGCCCCCGTGCCCTGCGGCCCGTCGCGGGATCGCTTGACAGGGCGTGGGGGTTGGGTGCCGAATCGCGGCCCTGAATCCTCCCGGGAGCGGTGATGACGGTGCAAGACGCGCAGAAGGAATTTGATCGTGCGGTGACCCTCGTGGAGGGCGCCATCCGTCGGTTGGGCGTCGATCCGGCGGAGGTTCAGCTCGACCCCCCGGGGGGTGTCGGGCGGGGGTGGTCGCTCATGCGCGGGAGCGCCGCGGTGGCGGTGTTTCTGCGCCTCCCCCGCGAGGGCGAGGACGGGCCCCAACTGCGCATCGTGGCCCCCATCGTGCGGGTCGACCCCACCCAGGAGGTGGGCCTCTTTCGTCGCCTCCTCGAGCTCAACGCCCAGGGCATGGGCCCGGTGGCCTTCGGGCTCCTGCACGACCGCGTGGTGGTGGTGGCCGAGCGCCGCAGCGCCGACCTCGAAGCGGCCGAGCTCGAGCACCTCGTGCAGCGGGTCGGGGCCGTGGGCGATCACTATGACGACCAGCTCGTGACGCGCTTCGGCGGCCAGCGAGTCAGCGATCTGCAGTAGAGCCTCGCGGGCCGCGTGCACAGGCCGACCGGGTCGTTCGTCGTGGCGGGGGCCCTTGGGGCGGCCCTGGGGTTCGCGGCCTCGGGGGCGGGGGCCATCACCGCGGAGGTCCGGGCCGAGACCCAGGGGCAGTCGTACCAGCTCCGCGGGCCGTACGGGGCCCCGGTCCTGTCCTTCCGTCGGCTCACCCAGACCCTGTCCCTCGGGGCCCAGGAGCGCTCGGACGATCCCCGCGGGTACATCCTCACGATCCGGGCCCGACTGCGCATCGACGCCGATTTCGGGGCCTCCTGCGACCCCACCACCGACCGCTGCCTCGACGAGATCAACCAGGCCCGGGGGGCGGAGTTCGCGCCGTTGTTCGTGCGCAGGGCCGTCGATCTGCCGTGGGCCTACCTCGACCTCGAGCGCCTCGCGGGCGGACGCCTCGACCTGCGGGGAGGGCGGCAGCTCGTGGTCGACCCCCTGGGGTTTCTGCTCTTCGACGGGGCCCGGACCCGGCTCCGCCTCGGCGATCGCCTCGTCCTCGACGCCTACGGGGGCCTGGAGACCCGGGCGGGGTTTCCCCTGTCCAACGGCCGCTACACCCGCGACGGCCTCGTCTACGCCGACCGAACGGGCTGGGACACCACCCTGGCCCCGCACGTTCAAGACCGGGCCCTGGCCTGGCTCGTGGGGGCCGGCCTCGACCTGCGGGAGCTCGGCCCCGTCAGCGCCCGCCTCGCGTGGCGTACCGTACGCGGCAGGGCCGGGGTGGTGGAGGAGAAATTCGGGGCCTCGGTCGACCTGCAACTGTCCCGACGGGCCCGGGTCGTGAGCGAGACGGTGTACTCCGTGCCCCAGGGCATGGTGTCCTGGGCCTCGTTGGCCTTCGAGCACGCCACGCCTCGGGGGCGGGTCCTGGGCATGGAGATCGCCCGATCGCGCCCGGTGTTCGACCTCACGTCCATCTGGGCCTCGTTCTGGATCGACCCCACCGACGACCTGCGGGTTCATGGCGAGTGGCCCCTGGGGTCGCGGGCCACCCTCGTCCTGGCGGGTCTCGTGCGGCGCTACGCCCTCGACGCGGCCAGCACCGAGGCCCTGGCCAACCGCGGGGCCGCCGACCGTGCCCTGTGGGCCGCGGGCGGTACGGCGGGGGTGTCGCTGCGGCAGGCCCGGGGCGACGCCTCGCTTCGGACGACCTTCGAGCACGGCGACGTGGCGAGTCGGGCAGGTGGCGACGCCGTGTGGCGCTGGTGGCTGCGTCCGGGTCGGGTCCGGCTCGACGCGAGCGCCTCGCTCTGGTGGACCCGCGACGCCCTCCGGCCCGAGCGCGACCTCACCAGCGTGGGCCTGGTGGCCGGGGCCCTGTTTCGCCTTGGGGCGGTGGCCGACGTGCATCTGAGCATCGAGGACGACATCAACCGCATCGTGGGGCATCGTGTGCGGGCCATGGGCATCCTGTCTCTCCGAGGGCCGCAGTGATGGGAACCCGCGGGGCCCTCCTGGTGTCCTTCCTGGTGGCCACGGTGGCCGGAGGGGTCTACGCCCAGCCGCGGGGGGCCGGGGCCCCGTCCGACGACCCCGTGCGCCCGCCGTCCCACGCGATCTATCCCACCCAGACCCTGCCCCTGCGCTTCGACCACCGGCGCCACCTCGCCCTGCCCGGGGTGACCTGCCAGGGCTGTCACACCCGGGCCGCCACGAGCACCTCGACCCACGATCGGCTCACGCCTCCCGAGTCGGCGTGCACCCCGTGCCACGCCATCGATCGGTCGCAGCCCGAGCGGGGGGTGCCCGCGGGGCAGCCCGTGGCCCGCTGCGCCGGATGCCATGAGGGATACGATCCTGCGACCCCCCTGCGGGTCGCCCGGGTGGTGGTGCCTGCGGCCAACCTGAGGTTCTCGCACGCGGCCCACGCGGGGCGGGGGCAGACCTGCGTCTCGTGTCACGCGGACGTGGTGCGGGTGGGCCTCGCCACCCGGCTCGAGCTCCCGCGGATGGAGTCGTGCCTCGTCTGTCACCGGGCGGGTGGGGCGGCCTCGGGTCGCTGCGACGTCTGTCACCTCACCGAACCCGACGGGGTGCTCCGGACCCGCTTCGCCGAGGGCTGGCTCAACCCTCCGCGGTCGATGCCGGGCCTGCACCACGACGCCGACTTCTGGTTCGGGCACCGGGCCGCGGCCCGACGCGACGCCACCCGCTGCGCCACCTGCCACCGCGACGACGACTGCGCGGGTTGTCACGACGGCCGGGTCCGCGACCGAAGGACCCACCCCAACGACTACCTCACCCAACACCCCGCCGACGCCCGCCTGCGCTCCGACCGCTGCACGGCCTGCCACCGCACGAGCAGCTTCTGCGTGGGCTGCCACGAGCGCTCCGGGGTGGGGGGAGACTCCCCGGCCCTGTCGCGGGCCCTCGGGCGCTTTCATCCCCCGCGGGAGGTGTGGAGCGGACGGAGCCTCGGACCGCGGCATCACGGGGTCGAAGCCCGGCGGGCCATGACCACCTGCGTGTCGTGTCACAGCGAGGGAGACTGTGTGGCCTGCCATGCCACGCGGCCGCGGGGGGGCGGTGGGTTCTCGCCGCATCCTCCCGGGTTCGGGCTCCGCTGCGGGAGCCTCCTGCGGGCCTCCGAGCGCCCCTGCGCCCAGTGCCACGATGACCTCGACGCCCTCCGCCGACGGTGCCCGTGATCGCCCTCCCGGGCCGGCCCTCGCCCCCTGTGCCCTACGCGTCTTCGCCGCCCTCGACCCGCAGCCGGAGTGTCTGGATCCGGGCCGACAGGGACGACACGGAGACTCCATAGGCGACTGCGAGGGCGCGTTGGGTGCGACCGCGGCGACACTGCTGCCGGGTGAGGAAATACTCCAGGGCCCCGAGCCAGGCGGGCGATGGGAGCCGATCGCGGACCGACCCTTCGGCCACGAGGGCCTCCCAGGTCTCGCGGGCCTCTGCCACGAGGAGGGCCACCTCGGGGGCCCCGCCTCGTGCGAATCCCAGGGTGAAGGCCACCTCCAGGTCGTGCTCCGGCGCGCGCTCGCCCCAGTCCCCGCGGGAGGCCACCGACGACAGGGCCGGCGAGCGATGATGTCGGGACCCCTGGGGCCGGGCGGGGGCGCCCTCTTCGAGCCAGGCGAGGAGGGCTCGGAGGTCGGCGTGGCGCGGGTGGCGGAGCAGGAGGGCTCGGGCCACGGCGGCCCCCTCGTCGCAGGCCCCGACCCGCCCCAGGCAGTGGGCGTACGAGGCCCCGACCTCTTCTTGCTGGGGTTGGGCCCGGTGGGCTTTGCGGAGGTAGGGGAGGGCCTCCTGGGGGGCTTCGAGGGCCACATCGAGGAGGTGGCCGAGGTTGTGGTTGTACCAGGGGTTGGACGGGGACAGGGCCACGGCCCGGCGGTACGCGGCCACGGCCGAGCGGTAGTTGCCCTGAACGGCCTGACAGAGGCCCATGAGGGCCTGGGCGATGTCGTCGTCGGCCTGGAGGCTCAGCACCTTGCGGAGGTGGAGGGCGGCCTGCCAGGGGCTCGCTTCGAGGTGGAGCTCCGCGAGGTGTCGATGGGCGAAGCAGGCGGCCTGACTGCCTTCGGGGGCGCGGGACACCAGGGTCTCCAGCAGGTGAACCACCTGCTCCCGCGGCCGGGCAGCGAGAATGGCCTGCTCGGCGCGGCTGCGGAGCCCCTCGAGGCCCGACTCGGTCGGAGGCGCAGTCATCGGACCGGTGATAGCCCGCGGCCCGTTCGTACGCAAGACGGCCCGGGCCCCGACGGGGCGCGGAAATGAACCCGCTCAGATGAAAGAATTCTGGGGCGGCGTTCGTAGCATTGCCGGACGAGACGATCTCGGGGCGCCCAACGCTCCCAATCTCCCCCCAGGCCCCGCGCACGACCCTCCCGGTGGCGCCTGACGCGGAGAGGCCCCTCGGGGGTCAGAGCCGTCGCGGATTGCCCGACCCAGGGGAGGGTGTTAGCGTCAAACATCATGAAGCTCGGCACTCTTCCCAAGGTTCTCGGCATCCTCTTCGGCGTGGCGGCCTCGACGGCCCTGCTGTCCGGTTGTTTCGTGGGCCACCGCGGCGGCTACGGCTACGACTACGGCTACGCCACCTACGCCCAGCCCGGGGCCATCTACTACCAGGGCGGCCACTATCAGGGTCGTTACTACCGTCCCGGGTACTACCGCGGGGCTCCCTTCGTGCAGCCCGGGTACCGCACCACCACGGTGTACACCCAGCCGGCCCAGCCTGCGTACGGCTACGGCGGGGGCTACGGCGGCCGCGGCGGAGTCTACGTCGGGGGCGGCGGGGTCAGCGGGGCCGTTCGGGTCGGGACCCCCGTCTACTGAGCCTTCAGGGCCTCGCCCGCACGATGTGACGCGCTTCCGGGCCTCGTCCCCTCGCTTCGGGAAGGGGTACGAGGCCTTCTGGCGTTTGGTGGTCGTTGGGCGGTCAGGCGAACCCGGCTTTGCGTCCTGCGCGGTCGCCCTTGGCGGGCTCCTGGGCGAAGGCGTGGAGGTCGGAGTCGACCACGACGTAGCGGTGTCCCTTGGCGGTCTCGACGACCACGAAGCCCTCGGCCAGCCGCACCCGCACCACCTGCTGGATGGACAAGCCCGACCCGGGGCGCCCGGCGTGGGCCGTGACATCCCAGGCGTCTCCCATCACAAACTGGTCGGAGTCTTCAGAGACATCCGCGAGGCTGCGGAGCATCGCGGCGAGGTGGGTTTGTGCGGACATGAGGCCTGAGGGAGTAGCCCCCAGACGCGTCGGTCGTCAAGGGCACAGCGGCACGAGAGGATACGGTTCGACAAAGGTGCGCAGGTCGCGCTCGATGTCGGCGAGGGTTTGATTGAGAAGGTTGTCGGTGGCCGCCAGGGCCACGCAGATGCGCTTCGGCTGGCCGCAGAAGGTGACGGGCTCGCAGCGGGCCTGGGCCGCGGGGGGCAGGGCCTCCATGAGGGCCGCGTCGCCGTAGAGGGCTCTGCCCCCGATCATGACGAGGCGCACGTCCGAGGTAGGGGCGTCGACCAGGGTCGACCACGCATCACAGCCCCAATCGGGAACCACCACCAGGTCGGCGTAGCGCCCCTCGACCAGGGCCCCGGTCTGGGTGCGGTCGACCACCCGGGCGGCCTCGGAGGTGGACATCTCGACGAGGCGTCGGTCGCTGATGCGGCCGTTGAGATAGGTGGTGGAGATGGCCCGGGCGTAGCGCATCTCGGCCAGCATGTCGGGCCCTCCCGAGGGACTCCAGTCGGGGGCGAGGGCGATGGGGATGTTGTTGTCCATCGCGAGGCCCACGTCGGTGGTGCGGCCATACAGGATGACGTTGGACCGCGGGGACCACACGAGGCGGGCCCGGGCCATCCCCATGGCCCGAAACTCTGCAGCCCGCAGGGCGGTCCCGTGGATGACCACCAGACCTGGGGCGAGCAGGTTGCGGGCGACCAGGGTGTCGTACTCGCGCCGGGAGACCTCGTCGATGCCCTCGGAGAGGTGGAGGATGTAGGCGGTGAGGTCGCCCGAGTCCATGTCGGCCCGCAGCCCCATCGCGGCGGCGCTGTCGACCGAGGCGATCCCGAGGGTGTTGGGGCGGTGGGTGTCGACCCCCCCGAAGTCGTTGGGGTACTCGATGTTGCGCACGAGGGTGCGGGTGACGCAGGTGCGGTTGGGCACCCCCTGGAGGGTGGTGGTGCCAGAGACGAGGGAGCGCAGCTCGCCCCACTTGACCATCTGGCAGGTGTACATCGACTCGTTCTCACGCAGGGGCGTGGTGAAGTCGCGGTACGAGGTGGTGCCCCGCCACTGGGCCGAGTTGGTGAAGCGGCGGGTGGGCTGCCACGGAGGCAGAAAGTTGTATTGAGGGTGGTCGTGGGCGTTGATCAATCCGGCGTGGATGACCCCGGCGGTGTCGATGCGGGTGGCCCCGTCGTAGCCCGGTCGCCCGGCGCAGCTCGCCGCCACGCAGGCCAGGAGGCCGTTGACCACGAGGATCTCTCCCGCCGCGATGACCCCCGAAGGCGCCGCGATCCGCCCCCGCACGACGTACCGATCGGCCGCCCCGACCGTCACCCGCGGGACCCCCGGCGGGTCGTTGGTGCATCGCACCCTGCGCGACGGGATGGCCTCCGGCGACATGCCCTCGGCGATGCCCGCGAAGGCCCCATCGTGGAGGGGGCCGATGTCGCGGGGGATGTCGGCGAGTACCACGTCGACCCCGGTGTCAACCCCGCGGTCGGGGGGCGGGACGACGCCCATGTCAACGGGCATGACCGTGCCCATGTCGGTCGGCGGGACCCGTCCTGTGTCGCGCCCTGCGTCCATCGCGACCGGGAGGTCGACGGGCGCGGGCGCATCGACCCCAGCATCGACCGGGCCGGGGCCGCTGTCGTTGCCGAGGTCGTTGCCGAGGTCGCGCGGGATGGCGGCGTCGTCGGCCCCGGGCGGCATCGGGAAATTGGCCTCGGGGTCGCGACACGCCGAGGTGAGAAGGATCACAGTGGCAACAAGGGTAGGCGCCCGATTCACCGCCAAAGGGTAGCATCTCCCGGCTCCGTGGTACGATCCCCGAGGTGGATTCTGCAGCCGTGATGGCGCCGGTGGGCCCTGGGATCGAGCGGGTCTCCCTGCGGACTCCGACCCTCCCTCCGGCCACGCACACCAACGTGTACCTCGTGGGAGACAGGGATTTCTTCGTGGTCGAGCCGGCCTCTCCCTGGGAGGCCGAGCAGGCCGTCCTGCGGGGGCGCATCGACGCCCGGCGGGCTGCGGGGCATCGGCTCCTGGGGTTGCTCGTGACCCATCATCACAGCGACCACACGGGCGGGGTGGACGACCTGCGTCGGCGGTACGGGGCCCCGTTGGTGGCCCACCCGGCCACCCGGGACAAGCTCCGGGGGCGGATGACGGTCGACCGGGTGATCGAGGCGGGAGAGACCCTCGACCCGGCCCTGGCGGAGATGGAGATCGAGGTCTTGTGTACCCCCGGCCATGCCCCGGGGCACCTGTGCCTGCGGGGGACCCGCGGGGGGTGGACGATCGTCGGGGATATGGTGGCCTCGGTGGGGACGATCTTGATCGACCCCGACGACGACGGGGACATGGAGGCGTACCTGGGTTCGCTCGAGGCCCTGGCGGGGTGTGAGCCGGGGCGGCTCCTGCCGGCCCATGGCGACCCGGTGGACGACGGGGTGGGCCGGTTGCGGCACTATGTGGCCCATCGTCTCGCCCGGGAGGAGAGGGTGTTCGAGGCCGTGCGGGGCGGGGCTTCGCGCCTGGCCGAGGTGGTGGGGCGGGCGTACGACGACGTGCCGCGGGGGGTGTGGGTGTTGGCGTCCAAGAGCGCCCGGGCCCACCTTGCCCGGCTGGTGGCCCGCGGGCGGGTGAGGGTGCGGGACGGGGGCTGGGTGGCCCGCGAGGGTCAGTCGTAGAAGGTGGTAGGGGCGGGGGCGAAGCGCGCAAAGTAGAGGACCGTCGCCAGCAGGCCCAGGCTGACCCCGCCGACGGTAAACGCCATGGGGGCCGGGTCGGCCCGCAGCTCGGGCTGGCTCGCAAACCAGGTCACCCCCACCGCCGTCGAGGCCAGGGCCGCCCCCGTGGCCGCGAAGAACCACCCATCGGCCAGTCCGCGGCGCCGCCGCCCCAGGGCGAGCTCTGCTCGGGCCCCCTGGAGTCGCGTGAGGATGCGTTGGGTCCGTTCGCGTTCGGCCTCGTCGGGGGCGCGGGCCAGGTAGGCCAGGTACGACTGCCGGGCCCGTTCGAGGTCGCCCATGCGCTCGTACACGGTCCCGAGGTTGAAGAGCAGGTTGCTCCCGCTCGGATCGAGCCGCCACGCGGCCTCCAGCGAGCGTACGGCCGCCCGGTACCGCCCCGAGGCGTAGTGTCCGCGGCCTCGCTCGTACTGTTCGAGGGCCTGGGCCGCGGCCGTCGGGGGCGCAGGCGTGGGGGCGGTCTGGGCCCCGGCCACCCGGGCGCTCAGACAACACGCCAACAACACCAAACCCGACACCCTTCGCGTCACGAGGGTCGGGAGGGTACCCCCAGCGACGGGTGGTACGCCACGGGTTGCTTCGGCGGGTGTAGCCTCCGGGGCGATGCTTCCTGTGTTTCGTCGTCGGAGTCGGGCGTCCCGTGGGCGGTTGGTTTTCGCTGCGGCCCTGGCCGTCGCGGGCCATGCGCGGGCCCAGGGGGTGGTGGGCGAGGTGGTGATGCCCGGGGCCACCGTGGCCGGAGCCTCGGGGGCCGAGGCGGCCCGGGTCAATCCCGCGGGGGTGGTCGTCGGGCGGGCCAGCTCGGGGCGGCTGACCCACGTCGAGACCCTGCATCGTGGGGCCTCCGCGCTCAGCGCCACCTCGGTGGCCTGGACCTCGCCGTTGCCCTTCGGGTTTGGGTTGTCCGTCGGGGCCTCGCTCGTGCGGCCTCGGATCGGCGAGGGGGCCGTCCCGCGCGGAGACCACGCCGCCGCGGAGTTGGGCCTCGGGTACTCCCTGGATTCACAGCTCTCGGTGGGGCTTCGATGGCGCCTCCACGCGGCCCTCGGCGACGCCGCGGCGGGGGTCGACGGTCGCTCCTCCCTCGACCTCGGGGTCCTGTGGCGGCCTTCGCCCCTGCTCGCGGTGGGGGCCTCGGTGCGCGGGGCCATGGGGCCCGAAGCCCCAGGCCTGGGGCTCGAGCGGGCCGCCGTGGCGGGGGTGGCCCTGCGGCCCGGGGGCACCGACGGGTTCACCGTGGGGGTGGACGGGGCCCTGACGCGGGCGGGCGATCCGTGGCTGCGGGGCGGGGTGCGAATGGCCCTCCCGGGGATGGGGTATCTACGCGCCGAAGGGGTGTGGGACGGCGACCGGGCGTGGCGGGCCTCCCTCGGGGTCGAGGTGACCTTCGGGCGCGGGAGCGCCGCGGTGGGAGGGTTCGCCGCGGGCGAGGGGGAGACCCTGCGGCCCGGGGTGGTCGGGGCCGTCGGATGGGACAGCCTGGGGCATCGGGCCACGGTGCCGACGGGGGATCAGGTGGTGACCGTTCCCATGACGAGCACCCCGACGGCCCGGAGCTTCGCCACCCTGCTGTGGAGCCTGGAGCGGTTGCGTCGCGACCCCACCGTACGGGGTGTTCTCTTCGCGCCCCGGGCCGAGGTCGGGGGCCTCGCCCACGGGGAAGAACTCCAGGAGGCCTTCGCCCGGATGCGTCGGGCGGGCATTCGGGTGGAGTGTCACCTCACCGACGCCACGGCCTCGACCTGGTACGCGTGCGCCGGGGTCGATCGGGTGGTGGTCGATCCGGCGGGGGGGGTGCGGCTCGCGGGGCTGCGTTCGGCCCGGTACTTCCTCGGCCGAGCCTTGTGGGCCCTCGGGGTGCGGACCGACTTCGTGCGCGTCGGCGACTGGAAGAGCGCCCCCGAACAGCTCTCCCAGGCCGCCGCCAGCGAGGCCTCGCGGGCCCAGGAGGCCAGGCTCCTTGACGACTGGCTCGCGCGCCTCGTGTCCACCCTCACCGCGACCCGGCGGGTCTCCCCCGAGGCCGCCCGGGCCCTGCTCGACACGGGCCCTCACACGGCCCGGGCCGCCGAAGAGCGAGGGCTCACCGACGGGGTGGGCCCCCTCCAGGCGACCCAACGGGCCCTCGCCCAGCGCCTCGACGCGGGACGGGTCAACCTCAGCGACTACGTCCAGGTTCGCAGCCCGCGGTGGGGCCTCGGGCCCTCGGTGGCGGTGATCTACCTCGACGGGGACATCGTCGACGGGAGCTCCAGCGAGATCCCCCTGGTGGGGATGCGGATGGTGGGCGATCGCACCCTCACCGCGGCCCTCGAAGCCGCGGCGGCGAGCCCGAGCGTGCGGGCCGTGGTCCTGCGCATCGACTCCCCAGGGGGCAGCGCCCTGGCGAGCGACCTCCTGTGGCGGGCGGTGGCCCAGGTCGCCGAGCGTAAGCCCGTGGTGGCCTCCCTCGGGCGGGTGGCGGCCTCGGGGGGGTACTACATCGCCTCCGCGGCTCGAGAGATCTTCGCCGACCCGTCGACCCTCACCGGATCGATCGGGGTCTTCTACGGCAAGGCCGACATCGCGGGCCTGCTCGGCCGGCTCCAGGTGGGCGTCGAGCTCGACCGCCGCGGACCGCGGGCCGACATGGAGAGCATCTTCCGGCCCTACACCCCCGACGAGCGGCGTTTCCTGGCGGCCCGGGTGGGGGAGTTCTACCAGCTCTTCTTGCAGAGGGTGGCCGCGGGTCGGCGACGCACCGCGGCGGAGATCGACGCCGTGGGCGAGGGGCGGGTCTTCGTCGGCGAGCGGGCCCGCACCCTCGGGCTGGTCGACCGGTCGGGGGGGCTCCTCGCGGCCGTCGACCGGGCCCGACAGCTCGCGGGCCTCGATGCGGAGAGCGACGTGGTAGAGCTTCCGCGGGTCGCCACCGGGCCCCTGGCCACCCTGTCCCGGCTCCTGGGGCCCTCGGTCGAGGGGACGGGGGCCCTGGAGGCCCTGCTCCGGTCGCCCGCCCTGCGTCTGCCCCTGGCCTGGGCCCTGACGGTCACCACCCACACGGGGGCTCCCATGGCCATGCTCGAGGACCCGGTGGTGGTCCCCTGAGTGGGGTCCTCGGGCGAGGGTCGTCGGCTTTGGGATGCCGGGGCCCGGCGAATGGAGGTAGAGTCCCGCCGCCCTTTTGCCCGAGCCATGAGTGTAGGAATGTCGCCGACCCAAAGCCGCTTCGCCGATCTCGCCCTTGTCGCCTACCTCGCCCCGATCCTGGTCGGTCGCAGGGTGGGGGTGGTGGGGCCCCGCTCTGGAGAGGTCGCCCTGCGGGCCCGTAGCCTCGGGGCGGCGTCGGTGGTGTGCTTCGGGGGGGTCGGCGAAGACCTCGCCGTGCGGGCCCTCGTCCCGGGGGCCATCGCGGGGTTTCAGGGGCGCCTCGATGTCCTGGTGGTGCCCGACGCCAACGCGGTGGGGTCCCTGGTGGCGGTCCTCGACGAGGCCCGCAGGGCCCTCGGGTCGGAGGGCGTGGTGGTGGTGGCCTCCGAGCCTCCAGAGTCGCCGCGGGCCCTGGAGCCCTCGACGGGCAGCGCCCCGGTGGCCTACCACGACCTCTACGAGCTCTGCGCCCGACGCTTCGCCCACGTGCAGATGTTGGGGCGCGGGCCCTTCGCGGGGTACCTGGTGGCCTCCCTCGACGGCGACGGGGCCGCGGAGATCTCGCTGGAGACCCGGCTCATCGACGGCGACCCGCCCCGGCCCGAGGCCTTCATCGCGGTGGCCGGCGACCGGGGGGCGGCCCTCGATCCGCTGACCGTGGTGCAGCTCCCCGAGCAGATCTTCCAGCGGGTGCAGGAGTCGGCCGCGGCGGCGGGCGAGGCCGAGCTCGGGCGCACCCGCGACAAGCTGCGGGAGGTCGAGGCCGCGAGCGCCGAGCGGTGGGTGAAGATCCAGCGCTTTGAGCACGGGCTCAAGGAGCTCGAGGAGGACAACCGCAAGCAGCGCGACAGGGCCGTGCGCCTGTCGAAGGAGCTCGAAGACGAGCGCAAGCTCCGTCAGCGCGTCGAGCTCGACGCCCAGATGAACCGCCGGGCCCCCGAGCTCCCCAAGGGGCCCGACCCCGAGCTTGAGCGCCTCCGGACGGCTCTGGCCCAACGCGATCGCGACCTCAGCGCCTTGCGGGCCGACCTCGAGGCCCTGGAGGCCCAGCGTCGGGCCGCCGAGACCGAGGCCGCCTCGGCCCGCACGCAGCGGAGCGAGTCGAAGGCTCTGCGCGACGCCGCCCGGGCCGAGCTGACGGGCCTCCAGGCCGAGCTGGCCGCCGCCCGGGCCCACGCCCAGGAGTCCGCGGCGGCCCACGCCCGGGCCCTGGCCGAGGTCAGGAGCCGGCTCGACGCGAGCGCGGCCCGATGCGCCGCCCTCCAGGCCGAAAACGACGGGCTCCGGCGCGAGCTCGACGAGACCCAGTCGAGCGAGGCCGAGCTCCAGGAGCAGCTCGCGGGCGACGAGGCGGGATGGGCGTCGGCGCAGCGCGAGATGGCGGCCCTCACGGCGGCCGTGACCGCGGCCGACCAGGCCCTCCAGGCGGAGCGGGTCCGGCACCGCGACGAGCTCGCGGCCCACGATGCGGCGGCCCGGGCCGAGCGGGCCCATCTGGAGGCCGAGCACGCGGGGCTGGAGCACGCCCTCGCGGCCCGGGCTTCGGAGATCCTCGGGCTGCGTGACGCCGTGAAGCGGGGCGAGGGGGCCCTGCGGGAGCTCCTGTTCGAGCGGTCGATGGTGCGAGAGCCCGCCGTGGACGAGGGGGTCGTGGTGGCCCTGCGGGCCGAGCGCGACGCGGCCCGCGAGGCCCTGGAGGCCGCGATGGCCCAGGCCGCCCGGGCCTCGGCGCTGGAGACCGAGCTCCTGGCCCAGGCCGGCGAGGCCCAGCAGGCCCGGTGGCAGGCCGACGAGTTGGGGGCCCGGCTCGTGCGGGTCGAGGCCGACCTCCTCAAGACCCGCGAGGCCATGGTGCAGGCCGTGGTGCCGTCCGCGGGGGCCGAGGCGGCCCTGCCGGAGGGGCCGAGCGACGCGGCCGGCCTCGCCTCGCTCCAGCGCGAGCTCGACGCCCTCGAGTCGCGGGAGGCTCGCCTCGCGGGGGCCCTGCGCGGGATGACCGCCCGGGCCCAGGAGTCCGAGGCCATCGTGCGCGAGATGGAGAACCTCCTGGCCCAGGAGCGCCGGGGCCAGGAGCAGCAGCGCCTCGCGACCCACGAGGCCCGCAACGAGGTCTCGCGGTTGTATGCCCTCAACCTCGGGCTGGAGGCTCGCCTCGTGCACAACACGACGGAGCTGGAGGGGGTCCGGTCGGGGGCCGCCCGGCGGGTGGCCGAGCTGGAGACCGAGGTCGATCAGCTCTTGCGGGCGTTGCAGGTGGCGAGCACCCAGGCCGCCTCGGACGCTCGGGAGGAGCAGGAGGCCCGGGAGGTCGAGCACCAGGCCCTCGGGGCCACGCATCAGGGGGCCCTGTTTCGGCTGCACGAGGCCGAGTCTGCCCTCGCGGCCGTGGTCGCGGCGTCCGAGCGGGCCCAGGCCCTGGGGGCGGCCGAGGCCCAGGGATCGGCCGCCCGGCTGCGGGAGGCCGAGGCGGCGGTGGAGGCCCTGTCCGAGGCCCTCGCGGTGACCCGGGTTCGGTCGGCCGAGGCCCTCGCGCGGGCGGAGGCGGAGTGCGCGTCCCTGCGGTCGGCCCAGGCCGCCCCGCGGAGCTTCCTGGAGGCGGCGGACGTGGAGTCGGGCTCGCAGGCCCGGCTCGATCAGGTGATGTCCGACCTGACCGAGACCGTGTCGCGCCTGGCCCAGACCGAAGAGGCCCTGGGCCAGTGTCAGATGCAGGTGGCGGGGCTGGAGGCGGCCCTGGCCGCGCGGGACAACCCGGGGGCTGGGCTCGGCGACGAGGTCGAGGCCCTGCGGGGCGAGTGCGCGGCCCTGCGCGAGCGGGTCGAGGTCCTGCGCGAGGAGTCGGCCGGGTGGCAGGGCAGGCTCCATGCGGCCCTTGGGCAGCTCGACGACCGCGACCGGCTGGTCGTGACCCTGGAGCGGCGCCTCCGCGACGAGGTCGACGCCCTCGCCCAGATGAACCTCGCCCTCAAGCAGGGCCTTGAGCAGGTGCGCGGGCGCCTGTCGGGCATCCTGGTCGATGGGCGCGGGGCCATGGTCTCGCACGACCTCCTCGGGGTTCTGCGCTCGATCGAAGGCCTCGGGGCCTGAGGGGACGCGGGGAGGCGACCCATGGCGGCCTGCGGAGCGAGCTGCGGCATCACGCGGGAGCGCGCTCGGCAGCAGGATGCCGCCCGTCGGCTGGCCCTGGGGCGCCTCGCGGAGGGCCCGTCCGGGGCCTCGGAGGCTTCTGCCTCGCCCGCCTTCACGGCCGACGAGGTGGCCGCCCTGGCGGGGCGCCTGGAGGCGGCCCTGCCTTGTGTCGTGCGGGTGGTGGACGACGGAGGGAGCCCCGGGACGGTGTGGGTGTACCTCACCGCGGCGGTGGGCGGGCCCAACTGGGTGGACTTCCGCGCGGGGGTCGGGCAGGCCCCGGTTTCGGGTGCGGTGGAGACGGCCCTGCGGGTGGGGCTGTGCCCCTACGGGCGGTACGCCACCCTGCAGGAGGTGCTGCTCCGCGGGTCGGTGGAGGCTGACGGGGTCTTCGTCGAGGAGACCCGGTGTCCAGGGGTGGTCGATCGGCGGCTGCAGCTCTTCGTCAAGGCCACCCAGGGGCTCCTGCGCACCCTGAAGGTGGTCACCCTCGACGCGGCATTTCTTGAGGGACCTCTCGGCGACGATCGCACGGAGACGGCGTGGGAGGCCCTCTTCGACGCCGACCCGATGGGGGTCACGGTGGCGAGCTACCTTCCGGTACAACCCGGAGCGTGACCCTGCGCTGAAGGGCCCGGCCTTCGGTCCCCGCCCCGGCCGGAACCTGCTGGCTGCTCCCGAGGCCCCGGTGCACGAGGCGCTCGGGGTCGAGCCCGCGGCGGGCGAGGTACTCCCGCACCCGGGCGGCCCGCAGGGTGCTGATCCCCGGGTCTTCGGTGGGGTCGGCGTGTCCGTCGATCACGACTCGGGCGGAGGGGGGCAGCAGGAGCAGACGGGCGGCGAGGCGGTCGAGTCCCTCGAAGGTCGTGCGCCCGACGAGGCGGTCGCTGCCAGGCGGGAAGGGGATCGGGGCGATGGGGCCCACCAGGGCGGCGATGTCGCCGAGGCTGGCCAGGGCGGAGCGGGGGCACCCGGGTCGGGTCGCGTCGGGCCGGGGCCCGGAGGGGGTGACGGGGCAGGGGTCGAGGTGGTCGAAGACGCCGTCGTTGTCGGAGTCGGCGGCGGGGCACCCCGGGCGGTCGGGGTCGGGGTTGGGGCCGGAGGCCGCGTCGGGGCAGCGATCGTCGGGCTCGAGGATCCCATCGCGGTCGCGGTCGCGGTCGGGCAGAGGGCACCCCGGGCGGTCGGGGTCGGGCCGGTCCCCGACCGGAACGAGGACGCAGCGGTCGTCGGCGTCGAAGACCCCGTCGTGGTCGAGGTCGGCCGCGGCGCGCACGGGCGACGGGTCGGGGGCCTCCGGGGCGCGGGCGGGGGCGCGGGTGCCCAGGGTGACCGCGAGGCCCAGGGTGAGCCAACGCGGGTCGGTGGGGTGCTCGTTGGGGCGGTCGTACAGCCGGTCGGGCTGTACGATGTGGGTGTAGCGCAGGACGGGGCCGAGGCTCAGGCGGGTGTTGACCGCGAAGTCGACCCCGAGGCCGAGGTCGGCGGAGAGGCGACGTGTGTCAGACAGGAAGGCGAGGCCGAGCCCCGCTTCGAGGAAGACCCGAGCCGTCGGCCCGATCCGGGGGGAAACCCGAAGACCGGCGCCCACGGAGGTGGCGGTGGGGCGGGCTCCGTCGCGGTTGGGCAGGGCCGCGAAGCGGGCTGCGATCTGCGCGGTGACGAGGTCGTGCAGGGCGTATCCAGCCGTAAGGCCGGCTCCCAGGGCGCGGGTGGCGGGTTGGGGCGTGTTGCGGGGCAGGTCGGCCAGGACCATCCCAGCAGCCCCCTCGGCACGAATCGACCACGAACCCGCGCCGCCGCGGAGCTCCTGGGCCTCGGCGGGGCACGCGAGGAGCGTGACCATCGCCCCGAGGGGGAGCATCCTTGAGGCTGTGTCCCGCATTGCGCTCATCCCAGAACCTCCCGACCGACCGCGGGGCACCATCCACCGGTGGCGGATCAGCCGCAAGTCCCTGACCGGCTTCGGCGACCCGCTGGAGAAATGCGTAGCCTGATCATTGCCCAACAATGTGCCAACGACCCTGCGGGCACGCTACGCTCCGAGTCGTTACAGATAGAGCGCCCTGGGGCTGCCCGTGGGACCTGGCCTTGGATGTCGCCCGGGGCAAGCAGCCCTGGAGGGAGCGGTAACGAGATGGTGCAGCGTGTGTTGATCGCGGAGCCTGAGGTCGAAAAGGCGGCGGGGACAGAGTCCCTGTTGCAGGGGCGATTCCTGGGCGAGCGCGTGCTGCGCCGCGACCGCCTGACCACGGTGCACCTCGCCCGCCCCGCGGCGGGGGGGGAGGGGCGCGACGGGGTCTGTGTGGTGTGGAGCGTCCATCCCGGGATGGTGGCGCGCTCGGAGCGTGCGGCCCGGGCCTTCGTAGAGACCATGCGGCGGGTGCAAGAGGTCGAGCACCCGGCCATCGCCCGCGTGCTCTGCGTGGAGGGCGACGACCCGGGGCCCACCGTGGTGGCCTCCCGGGCCCCCGGGCGCACCCTGCGCGAGCAGCTCGACTCCAACGCGCTCCTGTCCCCGCCCGAGGTCGGTCGGCTGCTCGAACACGTCGGCGGGGCCCTCGGGGCCCTGCACGCGCGCGGCATCGCCCATCGGGCCCTGAGCCCTGAGCGGGTGGTGCTCGAGCCCGATCCCTTCAGCGTGTGGCTCGAAGAGTGCGGATACCTCTACGCCCTGGTCCAGGCCGGGTTTATCACCGAGCGGGCCGCGGCCGACCTCGCCCGCCCGGGGTACCTGCTGCCCGATGAGTTTGCGCCCTGGGGGGCCCTGGAGGGCGATCGGTTCGCGCTCTCGGTCATGGCCTTCGAGGCCCTGTCGGGGCGCCTGCCCTTCGGCACCCTGCGCGGGAGCGACCTCGGCGCGGCCCTGCGGGCCCCCGAGCTGCCGTCTCCGCGGCGGTTTCGTCCGATGCTCCCCGAGGCCATCGACGCGGTCTTCGATCGGGCCCTGGGCATCGCCCACGGCCGGGGCTTCGAGGGGCCCGTGGAGTTCGCCCGGGCGGTGCGGATCGCCATCGAGCCCGACGTGACGATGCGGGTCACGATCGTGCACGACGCCCCGGTCCCCGACGAGGCCGTCGGAGCCGGAGGGGTCGAGCACCTCGACGCCGACGCCTCGAAGGACGCCCGGCCAGACTCCGCCGTCGCCAACGACGCCGACGCGAAGGTCGTCGTCCAGGGTGGCCCGAGCGACTCGCTGGAGCGCCTGTCTCTCAGCGACCTCGACTCCCTCCCCTCGAACGAGCCCCAGGTCGAGGTGGCGGCCCGGGCTCCGTTGAGCCTCAAGCCCCCTCGGCGGGCGTCGGGGCCGCCCGAGCCGCCCCTGTCTGCGTCGAAATCCGAGCGTCCGCGGTCGTTGCCGCCTCCTCTGCCCAAGGTCCCGGGCAGCCTGGGTCCCTCGCGGCACACCCTTCGGGGGGTGTACCCGGTCGCCAACGACACGGGGACGAAGGTCCCGGGAGCCCCGCGGGTTCCGGGTGATCTGACGGCATTGTCTCAGAGCCAGAGTGAGCTGACCCCCGTGGTAGGGTACGAGGCCCTCCTGGAGAGCGTGGTGCGTTCGGAGCGGGTGGCCGCGCAGGAGGCGGGTCGGCCCGACGCTCCGCTCGAGGCTCCGTCGGGAGAGACGTCTCCCGCCGACGACCCCGAGCGGCCCTCCCTGGTCGAGCTCGACGCCTCGGCCCTGGAGGACACGGGGGTGGGCGTGGTGGCCCCGCCCGGGGCCCTGCCCGGTCGCGAAGACGAGCCCACGGTGGTCGCCTCCCACGACGACCACGCGGCCACGGTGATCGACGGGCCCCTCTCGCTCCGCCCGTCGGCCCGCGCCGGGACCGCCCTGGGCGGGCACCCCGAGGACGCCCTCCCGGTGGTGCGCCCCTCGCGCGTGCCCGCGGCCCCTGCGGCGAAGCCGACCCCTCGGGCCGGCGGGCGCCTGAGCCCCGGGGAGCTCGTGCTGCGTGCTCCGACGCCGGCCTCGGGCCGTCCGGTGGGGCCCCCGCAGGTCGCGCGCAAGTCCAATGGCCTGCAGAGCCACGGGGCCGTGGCGCGTGCGAGTCGGCCCCCCGACCCGATCGACGAGCAGTCGGAGGAGAGCGCCGTCGTCGCGGGGGTGAGCTCGACCCTGTCGGCGACCTTGCAGCACGGAGCGCGGCTCCTGGCTGGGGCGACCGTGTTGTCCGCGGTGGTGGCGACCCTGGGGCTGGTCTATGCCGCCCGCACGGTCGATGGGGTTCTGCTCGCGGCCCATCAGGCCTCGGAGGCGCGGGTCAGTGAGCCGGTCGGGGCTCCGAGGCCTGTCCGGCCTGCGCCTGTTCCGATGGCAGCGCCGGAGCCCGCCCCCGTGCCGCTCGCCCCCGCGCCGCTCGCCCCCGTGCCGCCTGCCCCCGCCCCGGTGGCGGCGCCGGAGCCTGCCCTCGTACAGCCCGCGCCCACGCAGCCTGCGCCTGCGCCCGTGGCGGCGCCGGAGACGCCTGCTCCGCGGCCGACCCCGGCGGGACGGACCGAGCCGACGGCGGCCCCGGCCGGGCCCACCCAGCTTCAGCGGGCGATGGTGGCGGCCCAGATGCGCTCGGGCGTCTCCGATTGTGTGATGGGGATGGAAGGCCGGTCGTTCTCGCTCGGTCTGCGCATCGAGGCGAACACGGGGCGGGTGTCCCGGATGCGGCTCCGGGGAGCCTTCAACGAGCCGCCGGTGAGCACCTGCCTCGAAGACATCGGTCGGACGGTGCGGGTGCCGCCCTTCGAGGGCGAGCCCTGGGATTTCTCCCTGGTCTTCCCCATCCCGCGCGGAGGCTGAGCCTCAGGGCACAAACCGCGACACCGCGGCGATGCGCCGCCCGCCCTCGCCGAACCACAGGACCCCCTCGGCCCCTGCCTCGCCGGGGCGGCAGTAGCTCTGGCCGAAGTCGCACCGGAGCGCGGGGCAGCGTCGCCCGGCGAAGGGGCCGAGAAACTCCGCGGCCCCGCGCAGGAGCTCCCGCCGGGAGGGTCGCCGTACGGTGCCCCGCAAGGGCTGTCCTCGTTCGGTGTAGTCGATCACCGTGAGGGTCCCGCGGGTGGCGGCCAGGACCGTACGCTCGTTGACCTCGGCGAGGCGGTCGAGGGTTGCGCAGGCGTCGGAGGCCTCGGAGGGCGACGGGGTGAAGGCCCGGAGACGGGCGTCGAGCTCGGCGAGGGTGTGGGCCCCGAAGGCGGCCCGCATCATGTCGAGGCGGACGATGAGCTGGTGCTGAAACACCCGGGGCGGGGACACGGCCGAGGCGATGGAGAGCAAGGGGGTGTCGCCGCGGCGGCCGAGGGAGACCAGCTCGAACCCGCCGTCCTGGTCATAGTCGCGGAGCTGGAGCTCCTGGCTGTCGGCGGGGCCGAGGGAGGCGTCGCGGTAGGCCCGCGGGGCGGCCCCGGGGCGGGTGACATAGACCCGCGGCTCGACCACGCCGTCGGGGCGGGCCACGAGGAAGGCCAGGACCCGTCCCTCCCCGAGGGGGGCGGCCACCACGGGGCCCTGCACCTCGGCGTCGAGGGTGAGGACGCTCGCGAGCCCCACGTCGTCGGCCTGGTCGGCGACGGCGCGGCCGAGGGCGGGGCGGCCCGGGGCGGGGTCGCTGGCAGAGCGGGCTACGGTGGCGGCGATCAGGGCCGCGATCACGACCCGTCGGCCGTCGTAGCGCAGGAGGACCTGGGCGGGGGAGGCCCCATCGGGCAGAGGGCGCTCGGGGCGGGCGATGCAGCGGTCGCCGGAGGAGCAGTCCATGGCCCCGGAGATTTCGCGCAGGAGCCCGAGGGCGCGGGCCACGTGGGGGTTGGTGGGGTCGCCCTGGGGGGAGACGTAGTCGGTCTCCTGGAAGACCCCTACCTGCCAGGCCCGCAGGGTGGGGGCCCCCTCGGGGGTGAGGTGCTCGAAGAGAGAGTTGGGGCCGCCTTGGGCGATGCGGGTGACGAGGTCTTGGGCCGCGGCGGGGGAGGGGATGCGGTCGGGGACCTCGAAGCCCAGACGGCGCTCGAGGTCTTCGAGGTCGGTGGCCCGCAGGAGGCCCGCTTCGAGGGGCGACAGGAGGCTCACGGCCGAGGCCTCCCCGCCAGGCCGGGGCAGCGGGAAGATGGCCATCAACCGGGCTCCCGCAGGCATGTCCTCGCGGGCGAGGCTCTCGCCGAGGAGGTACACCCAGCCCTGGGCGATGCGCCCGAAACGAATGCGGGCCCCGACGGGCCAATGCCGAACCCGGTGGACCTCGTCGCGGTTCCCGTTGTGAAACACGGTCCAGACGTCGGTGGCCTCGTCCTCGGTGCCCGTGGCCAGGACGATGGCGTAGCGCCCGTTGAACACCTCCGTGCACAGGGGCTGCCCGTGTACGGTGCGTCCGCGGCGGAGGCGGGCGAGGGTGGCGAAGGTCTCGCTCGGGCAACGAGGAGCGGAGTCGACCGCGGGGGGTCCCTCGGCACCCCGTCCGCGGGCCCCGGCGGGACCGGCCCGGCGGGCGGAGGCCACGGTGCGCGGGCGTTGGGGCGGCGGGGTGTTGCCGGAGCAGGCCGCGGCGACCAGGGCGATGCTGAGGAGGGGGCGTGCTCGGGCCATGGGGGGGTATTGGGGCGCACCGTAAACGATGGCGGCCGTGAGCCTCAAGCGCGATGGGCCCAAACGCCCGACGCCTCGGACCCGGCGACGCCCATGGGGGAGGGAGCGGCGTCGAGGCGAGGCGCCTGGACTACGAGGCAGGACTCAAACCCGAGGTGGGTCTAGAAGTCCATGTCGCCGTGGCCGTGGCCGGCGTGGCCGCCGCCCGCGGACTTCTTCTCGTCCTTGGGGCGCTCGGCGATGAGGGCCTCGGTGGTGAGCATCAGGCCCGCCACGGAGGAGCTGTTCTGCAGGGCGCAGCGCACGACCTTGGCCGGGTCGATGACGCCCATCTCGATGAGGTCGCCGTAGGTGTCGGTGGCGGCGTTGTACCCGTAGGCCCCGGAGCCCTCGCGGACCTTGTTGACCACGATCGAGCCCTCCATCCCCGCGTTGGCGGCGATCTGGCGGAGGGGCTCCTCGATGGCCCGGCGGATGATGGTGATCCCGAAGCGCTGCTCGTCGTTGAGCTTGAGCGAGTCGAGGGCCGACTGGAGCCGGATGAGGGCCACGCCCCCGCCGGGAACGATCCCCTCCTCGACGGCCGCGCGGGTGGCGTTGAGGGCGTCCTCGACGCGGGCCTTCTTCTCCTTCATCTCGACCTCGGTGGCGGCCCCGACCTTGATCACGGCCACGCCCCCGGCGAGCTTGGCGAGGCGCTCCTGGAGCTTCTCGCGGTCGTAGTCCGAGGTGGTGTTCTCGATCTGGGCCTTGATCTCGCGCTCGCGGGCCTTGATGAGGTCGCCCGAGCCGGCCCCGTCGATGATGGTGGTGTTGTCCTTGTCGATCTTGACCCGCTTGGCGCGGCCGAGGTCGGTGAGGGTCACGTTCTCCAGCTTGGCCCCGAGCTCCTCGGAGATGACCTGGCCACCCGTGAGGATGGCGATGTCCTTGAGCATCTCCTTGCGGCGGTCGCCAAAGCCCGGGGCCTTGACGGCGGCGCACTGGAGGGTCCCGCGGAGCTTGTTGACCACGATGGTGGCCAGGGCCTCGCCCTCCACGTCCTCGGCGATGATCATGAGGGGGCGCTGCTGCCGGGCGATGCTCTCGAGCACGGGCAGGAGGTCCTTCATGTTGGAGATCTTCTTCTCCGAGATGAGGATGAAGGCGTCCTCCAGGACGGTCTCCATACGCTCGGCGTCGGTCACCATGTACGGCGACAGGTACCCGCGGTCGAACTGCATCCCCTCGACGACATCGAGGGTGGTCTCGGCGCTCTTGGCCTCCTCGACCGTGATGACGCCCTCCTTGCCGACCTTCTCCATCGCGTCGGCGATGAGCTTGCCGATGGTCTCGTCGCCGTTGGCAGAGATCGTGCCGACCTGGGTGATCTCCTTCTTGTCGTTGGTGGGCTTGGACAGGGCCTTCAGCTCGACCACGATGGCGGCCACCGCGAACTCGATGCCGCGCTTGATCTCCATGGGGTTGTGCCCCGCGGCCACCAGCTTCGAGCCCTCGCGGAAGATCGCCTGGGCGAGCACCGTGGCCGTCGTGGTCCCGTCGCCCGCGGTGTCGGAGGTCTTCGAGGCGACCTCACGAACCATCTGGGCCCCCATGTTCTCGAAGCGGTTCTCGAGCTCGATCTCCTTGGCGACGGTGACGCCGTCCTTGGTGATCACCGGCGAGCCGAAGCTCTTCTCGATCACCACGTTGCGCCCCTTGGGGCCGAGGGTGACCTTGACGGCGTTGGCGAGGGCGTCGACGCCCTGGAGCACGAGCTTGCGGGCGGTCTCGGTATAAACGATCTCTTTGGCGGCCATTTGATTGAATCCTTTGGTTTGAATCTAGTATATCGTTGAAGAAGTCGGGGGAGCGACTAGCGCTCGACCACGCCGAGGATGTCTTCCTCGCGGATGATGAGGTGCTCGACCTCGTCGATCTTGACCTCGGTCCCGGAGTACTTGCCGAAGAGGATCTTGTCTCCGACCTTCACGTCGAGGGGGCGGACCTTGCCGTCGTCGCCGACCTTGCCGTTGCCCACGGCGACGATCTCGCCCTCGATGGGCTTCTCCTTGGCGCTCTCGGGGATGATGATCCCGCCCTTGGTGCGCTGCTCGGCCTCGACGCGCTTGACAAGAATGCGATCCTGGAGGGGGCGAATCTTCATGGTGTGCTCCTTCTGTATGCGTGGGGACGACCAACGGTCGACCCCGGTGGGTGGTAGAGACAGAGGCCGTAGATCACCGTCGCGGCGGGCCGCAGGGCCTGCCGAAGTTGAAGTGACCTGAGAACATCCCCAGGCGAGGTGGTACGCAGACAGGGCCAGCTCCCCAATGCTAGACAGCGGTGACCCAACCGAAGGTGAGGCCGACATCAGCCGACGATTTCTGGCACTCCCGCGTACTGACTGCCAGGAGCGGCGCGGAAGATAACCCCCCTCCGGGCACTGTCAAGGGCACCCCTCGAAGACGGCCAACTTTTGCGTCTGCCCTGTTTTTTGGGGAATTGCCTTGGAATCGTGTCCATGGGGCGGCCTCAGGGGAGGGGCAAGGCGGGGCGGGGTACAGGGGCTGAGGGGCGTCGGGCACAAACGTGGAGGGCCTCGCCCGGTGGGTTACACTGAGTCGTGTTGACGGCGTCGGACGGAGGCCGCGACCCGGCGGCCACGGCGGGGCGTCGTCCTGCACGAGGAGGTGCCGATGACGATCGAGACCTGCGCAGACCTGGGAGACTTTTTTCGGGCTGAGTTGGGAGAGGCCCTGCGCCAGCGGCGTGCCCGGCTCGAGCCGGAGACCGCGGCCTACGTGGTCGAGCTCATGGCCCGGTGCGCCCTGGCCGAGCAGGGCGACCTGTTGGAGGGGTCGCTCGTGTTGATGCTCGACGAGGCCCTGGGTCGAGGCCCCGGGGCCCGGCTTCAGGGGCTCCAGGGGGTCGGGGACGCGGCCCTGTGCCGCTCGGGGCTCTTTCGAGCCCGGGAGGAGGACGCCGACGCCGGAGGCCTGGGGTTGTGCGTGACCCTGGGCGGGTTTGCCTACCGCGAGGCCGCCACCCTGGCCCGTACGGTGGCCGGGGGAGAGTCGGTGGCCCTGGTCGAGCTCGGCGACCGGTTTCCCCAGGTGGTCGACGTGGTGGCCGAGGTGGCCGAGTCGTCGGCCCTCGGGGCCGTCACCCGCGACCTGGTGAAGCTCTACGACCGTTGGCGCGAGGCTGGCAGCGCCCGGGCCCTGGAGGCCCTGGCCCAACAGGGGATCTTCCCGGGGCGTGGAGGTCGCGACGCGTGCTGAGCCTCGGGGCGATGCAAGGGGCCCTCGCGGGGCTCTACGCCCTCGACGTCGAAGCCCGGGTCGAGGACCACCTCGGGACCCTCGACCCCGCCGACCCCGAGGCCCACCGCGGGGAGGTCCTCCTCGTGCGGCACGACCCCCACGAAGACGTGGCCGAGCTCGCCCTCCTGCTCGACCCGGCCACCCGGGAGGCCCTCGGGCGGGGGGCCCTGTCGTGGTCTCAGTGGCTCCGCTGCCTGGAGGGGGTGAGCCACTTTGTGATGGTGTGCTGGCGGGTCGACCGGGCCCGCCCGGTGTCCGAGCTTGAGCTGGAGCTCCAGGCCGAGGTCGACAAGTTTGTGGTCTCGGTCCTGCTCTTGTCCCGCCCGTCGGGGGAGCTGGCCGGGAGCGCCCGTCGGGTGTGGGAGGGCCTCTTCGCGGCCCCGCGGTTTTATGACGAGGCAAACACCCTGCGCGGGCAGCGGTATCGGGCGGCCTCGCGGGCGGCGGCCCGGTACACCCGGGCGATCGGCCGACGGTACCTCCGACGCCCCAGGATCGGGGCTCTTCTCACGGAGCTCCGGGCATACTACCGGGCCTCGCTCGAAGACAAACTCCGGGCCGCGTAGGGCGCCCAATCCCCTCCCGAAGGCTCAGCCGAAGCGGCGCTTGAGGTCGTCGATGTACTCGACCACGGCGTCGCGCGAGGCCCGCCCGAACCGCACCTTGCCCGCGGCGATCTCGCGCAGGGCCAGGACGGCGGCCTTGTTGCGCCCGCGGGCGTCGATGAGGGGCTTGGCCCCCTTCATGAGCTGACGGGTGCGGTTGGCCGCCAACACCACGAGGGCGAAGCGGTTTTCTTCCTTGTCCAGGCAGTCTTCGACAGTAACGCGGGCCATACGATCGCTCCGTGGGCGCTGCGTCGTGGGGAGCCGACCGACAGCGGTCGACGACTCCGGGGACGGCGCAAGGGGGCGAGCACGCTACTCCATCCTGCGCCCCCCGGGCAAGTCCCGGGTGCTTCGACCGCCCACCGCCGACAGCGCAGCGGTCAGGTGTCGCGGCCGGGGGCGGGGATCGGGGCGGGCGGGACGGGGGTGTCTTCGGCGGCCCGGGCGAGGTCGACGATCTTCGTGCCCCCGGCGTACTCCTTGGTCTCGTAGCGGGCGATCTTGCCGATGCGGCGCACCATCTCGGCCATCCGCTCGGCCTCGTGGAGGATCACCTCGGCGCTGCGCTGCACGAGGGCAGGGTCGGCCCCCCGGCGTTGCAGGAGCTCGGCGTACCCCTGGACGGCCGTGAGGGGCTGGTTGAGCTCGTGGGCGGCGGCCCCGGCGAGCTCGGCGATGAGGACGTGTTTCTCGTTGAGGAGGAGCTGCTCCTGGGCGGCCTGGAGGCGCTCCTCCATCCGGAGCCGCTCGCGCAGGTCGCTGAAGATGCCCACGGTGGCCATGGGGGTCCCGTTTTCGCGCACGAGCCCGGCCGACAGGAGGATCGGGATGTGCTCTCCGAGGCGGGACAGAACCTCCGTGCGGAGGTTTTCGAGTCGGCCTTCGGGGGCCCCGCGGATGCGTCGCATGACCTCGCGGGCGACCCCGGGGGGGTACAGGGCGGCCACCTGCCGGGTGCCCACCACCTCCTCGCGGCGGTACCCGAGGATTCGCTCGGCGGCGCTGTTGAAGATCAGGACGGTCCCGTCGAGCCCGGCGGCCATGATGGCGTCGGGGGTGCTCTCGATCATCGAGGCGAGAAACTCTTTGGTGTGGGCCAGCTCGCGGGCCACCCGGCGGTCGTCGGTGACGTCCCGGAAGGTCACGAGCACGGCGCTCTCTCCCCGCACGACGCGGGCGAGGGAGATGGCCAGGGTGCGCAGGGAGCCGTCCTTGCGGAGGATACGAACGTCGGTGGGGGGCGGGAGCTCGCCGTCCCGGAGGATGCGTTGGAGCGAGCGCACGAGGGATCGGTCGGCGGGCAGGACGAGGCGTTGGGCGAAGGCCCGGCGCATCTCCTCGGGGGGATAGCCCGTGATGGCCACGGCCCGGGGGTTGGCCAGGAGCACGAGGCCCGAGGTCTCGGTGACCACCATCCCGTCGGCGGCGCTCTCGAAGAGGTCGGCGTAGCGCTCGTGGAGGCGGGCCCGGCGCTCGGCTTCGAAGCGGGCGTAGGTGAATGCCTGGCGCTCGTCGCGGAGGCGCTGAAACTCCCCGGCGTTGCGCAGGGCCACGGCCACCGCGTTGGCCACGGTCTGACAGAACGACAGCTCGCGGGCGTCGAGGTCACCCCGGCTGTCGAGGCTGCGCAAGAGGAGGACCCCGGCGGCCCGGCCCTCGTCCACGAGGGGCACGAGGGTGAGCCGGGTGCATCGGGCCGAGGCCACCGCCTGCCGCAAGGTCAGGAGCAGGGGGTGGGTGCGGATGTCGGCGATGGCGAGGGGGCGACGGGTGCGCAGGACCTCGACGATCTCGGGATACTTCCCGAGGTCGAGGGAGCGCCCGGGGGGGGCCTCCTCGTCGTTGGCGGCCAGGACCCAACCGGTGTCGTCGTCTTCGCGGGCGGACACGACCGAGCAGCGCTCGACCCGGAGCGAGGCCGCGGTGCGCCGTACGACCTGCCCGAGCACGGAGCGTACGTCGAGGCTCGAGGCCAGGGTGCGGGTGAGCTCGACGAGGTCGTTGGCGTCCTGCTCCTTGCGGGCGAGCTCGGCCACCACCCCCCGGAGCCGGAGCTGGGCCCGGATGCGGGCCAGGAGCTCCACCTCGCGGAAGGGCTTACGCAGGAAGTCGTCGGCCCCGGCTCCGAAGGCCCGCTCGACCTCGTCGTCGCCGTCGCGGGCGGTCAGCACGAGGACGGGCAGGTCGCGGGTGGCCTCGCGCTGACGGATCTCGCCGAGCACGGTGTATCCGTCGGTGGGGGGCAGCCCCAGGTCGAGGAGGACGACGCTCGGGGGGGCGGTCTCGAGGGCGCGCAGGGCCTCGTCGACGTCGCACGCCACCTCGATGTCGAAGCCCGCGCGGCGGAGATAGCTGAGCAGGATGCGTCGGGTGACGGCGTCGTCGTCCACCACCAGGATTCGGGGTGTCGGCGCGGTCATCCAGGGAATCTAGCGCGGGCTCCCTGGGGTCCTCAACGAAACGGAAGAATTTCTCGGTGCCCCAGCGACCTCAGGGGCTCCGTCCCCACCAGGCGGCCAGGGCGGCTTGCTGCACCACCCGCAGGGGCACCCCCCGCTGGGCCGCCACGGCCCGGCACACCTCGAACTCGGGCTGGGCCGCGGGGGCCAGGCCGTCTCCGTCGGCGACCTTGACGGGGATGGGGCCGTAGGGGGTCTCGACAGACTCGGTGCGTCGGGGCCGTTCGAGCCGGGAGACCGCGTGGGCCCGAACCCCCAGGGAGTTGGACTCTCGCAGCAGGACCCGGCCCATCCGTTCGCGGTCGGGGGCTCGGACGAGGGCGCTGAGGAGGAGCCCGGGGCGGCCCTTCTTCATGCCGATGGGGGTGGTCCAGGCGTCGAGGGCTCCCTCGCGCAGGAGGGTCTCGGTGACGTGGGCCGCGACCTGGCCGGTGCTGTCATCGAGGTTGGTCTCCAGGACGGTGTGGGTGGCCGCGGAGGGATCCGTGGCCTGGAGGGACACGGGCTCGCCCAGGACCACCCGGAGGAGGTTGGGGCGCTCGCCCGGGAGGGTTCGGGTCCCGGCTCCGAAGCCCGTGGCGAGGGGGCGCATGGTGGGCCATCGGTCGAAGCTCGTGGCATTGGCCCGCACGAGGCAGGCCCCGGTGGGGGTCACCAGCTCTGCGGCCACGTCCACCCCATACGTCGGCACGCCCGCCAGCACCTCCACCACGGCCGGAGCGGGCACGGGCAGGACCCCGTGCTCGGCCCGCACAAACCCGTGGCTCATGGGGACGGGGGCGGAGTTGACCCGGGCCCCGATCCACTCCAGGGCCGCGCTGGCGGCCACGATGTCCACGATGGCGTCGACGGCCCCGACCTCGTGAAAATGGACGATCTCGGGGTCGATCCGGTGCACCCGCCCCTCGGCCTCGGCCAGGGCCCGAAAGGCCTTCTGGGCCCGGGCCCGGACCCCGTCCTGCAAGGGGGCCCGGTCGAGCAGTTCCCGAATGTCTCGGTACCGCCGCTGGGGCTGACCGGCCTCCACCGTCACGACGAATCGAGTGGCCACGATCCCATGGACCGAGCGCAGGGGGGTGGCCACGGAATACCCCGCCAGGCCGAGGGCGTCGAGGCTCAGGCGCAGGGCCTCCATCGGGACCCCGAGGTCGAGGAGGGCGGCCACCAGCATGTCCCCCGCGATGCCCGAGAAGCAGTCAAAGTGCAGGATCCTTCCCGCGCCCTCGCCGTGGCTGATGGGGCGGGCTCCGGGGCCGGGGGCGGCCACTACGCCGTCCTCGCCCGGGCCAGGATGGTGATGTCCATGGTGATGTCCATGGTGATGTCCGTGGCGATGTCCATGGGGGTGTCCGTGGTCGCTCGGGGGGTCGTGGGGCATCGGGGGAGAACCTCTCTGGGCGGCGGGTACGGGGCATCGCCGGGCTTGTCAACCCGCGCCGTGTGGCCATGCGACCTGGGGTGTCGGCGGGGGTGGTGTATTCCCCGCACGGAAAGTTGTCATGGCGTGGCCCGGGTGGGGCGGTTATGATGAGACGTATCGTGCGACAGTGGGCTTGAGGGGGCCGAGAGCGCATCCCAAGACCAGTGTCGGACGGTGCACGTCGACGCTCTCTCCGAGCAATCTGGAGGTGGTCGGCGTCTCCAAGCTCTGACCGGCGAGCGATCAGGTGCGGCGTGAAGGTGATTCACCAGGAGCTCCATGATTCGGGCGAAGCGGACACGCTCCTGACGGCGCGGGTCGGGCCGCGGGGCAAGGTGTCGCCGCTGCGATTCGCGCCGTTGACAGGGGTCCTGGCCACCGACAACCTGGGGCAGCTCCTCGTGCGTCGGGTGCGGGTGAAGGTTCTGGTGGGGCCCGACAAGAGCCGCGAGGCCCTGCTCGAAGCCGGGACCCTCCTGGTGGGCACCCACTCCGACAACGACCTCGTCCTGCGCGACCCCCTCGTGGGCAAGTACCACCTGGAGGTGGCCCTGGTGGCCGGGGGGGTTCGGCTGCGGGACTTAGGGAGCGAAGGCGGGACGTACGTCAACGGGCAGCGGGTGGCCGGCGGGGTGGTGGCCGTCGGGGCCGAGATCACCGTCGGTCGCACCGTGCTCCAGCTCCTGTCGGGCGACCTCCCTGTCCCCGTCCCTCCGAGCGACCGGGTGTCCTTCGGGCCGGTCCTCGGCGAGTCGCTGTCCATGCGGCACCTGTTCGGGATGCTGGAGCGGGTGGCCCCCACAGATGTTCCGGTGCTCCTGGAGGGCGAGGAGGGGTCGGGGCGCACCCTGGTGGCCAAGGTCATGCACGCGAGCTCTCGCTTCGCGGCCTCTCCCGTGATGGTGGTCGACTTCCGCCGGGGCCCGAGCGATCGGCCCTCCCTGTCGGCCATCGCCCAGCGCCCCGAGACCTTCACCCTGCTCCTCGAAGGCCTCGACGAGGCCCTCAGCTCCGACATGACCGCCCTGCACACCCTCTACGCCCGGCGCGAAGAGGGGGTCCTCGACGCCCGCATCATCGCCACCTCCAGCACCGACCTGCGGGCCGAGGCCGAGACCCTGGGCTCGAAGTTTCGCCCCGAGCTCATGGCCCACGCCGCCGCGGTGCGCCTCACGGTGCCGCCTCTGCGCGACCGCACCGCGGACATCCCCCTCCTCGTGCGCCAGTTTGCCCGGGAGATCTGCGGGGCCGAGCCCGAGTTTGGCCCCAACGACTTCGACCGCCTGCTCACCCGGGCCTATCCCGGCAACGTCCGCGAGCTTCGCCAGCTCGTGGTGAAGGCCCTCCAGGTCGAGGCTGCCCCGCCGTCGCTCCCCGCTTCCGGGGTGGCCCGCGGTCGGGCCGCCCTGGTCATGCCCCTCAACATCCGCCCCAAGCCCCCGCCCCCCAAGGTCGCCCGCGATCGTCTGGTGGCCTACTTCGAGCGCGAGTGGCACGAGGCCCGTCTCGCGGAGTGCCGCAACAACTACACCGAGCTGGCCCGGTCGCTCTCCATCCCGCGGCGCGAGCTCCTCAAGCGCCTCAAGACCCTCGGGCTCACCGTCCCCGATCGTTGACCGCCTCGCGGAAGTGGTCGAAGCCCTGAAGCCCCGGGTCGTCGTCGAGGCGCCGTCGGTCCGTCCCTGACTGGAGATACACCCCGTCCCCCGCGGTCACGGCCCCGATGCGATGCCAGCCCCGACCAAACACCTCGGCGGGCCCCGAGGCCAGGAGCTCGTAGTCTTCGCCCCCAGTGAGGGCGGCACGGACCGGATGGCCTCCAAGGGCCGCGGCAGCCCCGGCGAGCCCGGGCAGGGCCCCGAGGCGTTCGGCGTCGAAGGTCAGGCACACGCCCGAGGCCAGGGCCAGGTGGGCGGCGTCCTGGAGGAGCCCGTCGGACAGGTCGATGGCCGCGTGGGCCCGGCCGACGAGGGCTGCCCCCGCCTCGAGGCGAGCCTCGGGGCATCGCCAGGCGAGCACGGCAGGGCCGAGGGTCGGGTCGTGGCCGCGCCCGTCGAGGAGGGCCCGGAGCCCGAGGCCCGCGAGGCCTGGGGACCCGGTGACCGCGAGGACGTCGCCGGGGAGGGCCCCGTCCCGGGTGAGGGGGGGGCCGTGCAGGCGCCCAAGGACCGTGGTGGTGAGGCCGAGGACGGGCCCCGACGAGAGGTTGCCCCCGACCACCGAGGCCCCGAGCCGGCGGGCCGCCCGGGACGCCCCGGCGACCAGGGCCAGGAAGTCGTCGTCGTCGAGAGCGGGCGGGAGGGTCCAGGCCAGGAGGATCCCGGCTCCGGGGCCCCGGAGGGAGCCCCCCATGGCTGCCACGTCGCTGGCGGCGGCTTCGACCGCCCGGGCGCTCGCCTCCTCAAGGCTGCACAGGTCGCGGCGAAAATGAACCCCCTCCACGGCCGCGTCGACGGTGGCCACCAGGGCCTCCGCGCCGACAAGGACCGCCGCGTCGTCGCCGATCCCCAGGGCGGGGGCCGCAGGCGGAGCGAACCGCGCCCGGAGCCACACGATGCGGGTGTGCTCGGCCGTCACGCGGGAGGGGCCCGGCCTGAGGCCCGGCGCCAGGGCAGAAGCAGGCACAGGGCCAGAAGACCCAGGAGGGCCGGCGGGGAGGCGAGGCGGGGCAGGTGAAAGACCCGCGAGGCCGTGACGGCGACCATGACCATCAACCCTCCGACACTGAGGGGGATGATCCATGCCACCCGTCCCGCCCTGGGGGGGCGGCGGATGGGCTCGAGCTGGAGCATGGCCACCGCGAGGATACGGTCGATGCCCGCCCGGGCCTGAGGGCCTTTGGGGTCGCGGGGATCGGCGAGGGCGGCCCGGTACCGCTGGGCCGCGTCGGGCAGTCGGTCGAGGCTCTGGGCCAGGGCCACGAAGGCCTTGTGGGCGGGGTCGTCGTCCCAGCGGCCTTCCAGGGCCCGCCAGGCGGCGTCGAGGGGGTCGGGCGAGGGCGGCGGATCGACCACGGTCTGCCGACTTTGCGCGCGAGGCCCCGGGCGGTCAACCGGCCCGGCGGACCCGTCCGGGGCCTGTCGAAAGATTGACCGGGCGACCCGCGGCATGCGGTGTACGCGGGACGATGGCCTCTGACCCTGCCCCCCCGGCGCATGTGACGGTCCTGCGCGACACGGTACGCGACGCCCTGCCTTTGGGCGGCGGGGGGCTCGTGGTCGACCTGACCCTGGGGCTCGGGGGGCACGCCGAGGCCATCCTGGACGCGAGTTCGGTGACGGTGGTGGGGGTCGACCGCGACCCGGTAGCCCTCGGGCGGGCCCGGACCCGTCTGGAGCGCTTCGGGGCGCGCCTGGAGACCCACGAGGCGACCTTCGATGCCCTGGGCAGGGTCCTCGCGGGGCGCAAGGCCGTGGGGGTGGTGGCCGACCTCGGGGTGAGCTCGCTCCAGCTCGACGACCCCGAGCGGGGGATGAGCTTTCGGGCCCCGGGCCCCCTCGACATGCGGATGGGCCGGGACACCGACGAGACGGCCTGGGACCTCGTGCGGCGGCTGCGCGACGACGCCCTGGCCGACGTGATCTATCAGTACGGCGAGGAGCGGGCCTCGCGGCCCATCGCCCGGTCGATCAAGCGGGCCGTGGAGGCCGGGAAGATGGAGACCACCCGCGACCTGGCCGAGGCCGTGTACGCCGTCCTGGGGCGGGGGCGGGGGAAGGGGATCGACCCGGCCACCCGGACCTTCCAGGCCCTGCGGATCGCGGTCAATGACGAGCTCGGGCAGATCGAGCGGATGCTGCGGCAGGTGGAGGGGGCCCTCGCCCCGGGAGGGGTCCTCGCGGTGATCGCGTTTCATTCGCTGGAAGACCGTATCGTCAAGCACTTCCTGCGGGGAGCCCCGGGGCTGGAGATCGTGACGAAGCGGCCGGTGGTTCCGTCGGAGGCGGAGTGTCGGGACAACCCGCGGGCCCGGTCGGCCAAGCTGCGCCTCGCGCGGCGGCGGGGGGACGACGACGCGCCGATGGGGCTGAGTGGGTCGTGGCAGGACGACGAGGAGGAGGGGCAGTGACCCGGACGCGGTTTGTGATGCTGTTCTGTCTGGCGGCTTTGTCGTCGGGCTTCGCCTTCGTGGTGCACCTGGCCCTGCGCACGAAAAACATCGCCCTCGGGTACGAGGTCGAGCGGTCGCGCCAGGACGGGCGTCGGGTGCGGGCGGAGATCAACCGGCTGCGGCTGGAGCTGGCCGTGCTGCGCACCCCCCAGAGCCTGGAGACGGCGGCGGAGGCTCGGGGCATGGTGCGACCCGAGGAGGTTCCGACGGTGGTGGTCGGGGGGCTCGTGCGGCCCCCCCGCCTGTCAGGGAGGCCGCGATGAAGAACCTCGATGGGACCCGTGTGCGCGGGATGCGCCTGCGTCTCGGGCTCCTGGTGGGCGCGATGGCCCTGGGCCTCGGTCGCCTCGTGACGTCCGCGTACGACCTCCAGGTGGCCCGGGCGGGCGAGCTCCGGCGCCGGGCCGAGTCGCAGTATCACCGCCCCGTAGGCCTCGATCCGCGGCGCGGGACCCTCTTCGACCGCAACGGAAACCCCCTGGCGGTGAGCGTCCCGGCCCACGCCCTGGTGGTGTACCCGAGCCGGCTCCGTTGGCTCCAGGAGCACCGCAGGCCCATGCCCGACCTCGACGTCCTGGCCCGGCGCCTGGCCGTGGCCGCGGGGCTCGACGAGGCCACCGTGGCCGTGGCCCTGCGCTCGGGGCGGGGGTTCGTGCGGCTCAAGCGCTATCTGGCCGAGCCCGAGGTGGCGGCCGTGCGGCAGGTGTTGACCGACCTGGCCCGGCAGGCCCGGGTGCGGTCCGTGGAGGGGGTCGAGGTGGTGGAGGACAGCCGCCGGTGGTACCCCCAACGCGAGGCCTCGGCCCAACTGGTCGGGGTCGTCGGGGCCAACGGGCAGGGGCTGGAGGGCCTGGAGCGCTCCCTGGAGGAGCAGCTTCAGGGCCGCCGGGTCGATGTCCCTGGCGTGCGCGACGCCCGCGGAACCCTGGTCTTCGTCGACGGGGTGCGCCCGGGCGACGGCCAGGCCGGCTCGGACGTCCAGCTCACCCTCGACACCACCATCCAGAACATCGCCGCCCGCCAGCTCGCCCTCACCTGTCAGCTCATGCAGGCCCGGGGCGGCTCGGTGATCGTGACCAACCCCCACACGGGGGAGGTCCTGGCCATGGCGAGCTGGCCCACCTACAACCCCAACGACCTGCGCGAGGTCCAGCCCGACTCGATGCGCCTGCGGCCCCTCACCGACCGCTTCGAGCCGGGGTCGACCATGAAGGTCTTCACCGTCGGGGCCGCCCTGGAGTCCGGGGTCATCCGCCCGGGGCAGCTCTTCAACGGCTACAACGGGGCCTGGGAGATGGGCGACGACACCATCCACGACGCCCACCCGATGCCCTGGGTCAGCACGATGCAACTCCTTCAGCACTCGAGCAACATCGCCGCGGCCCAGGTGGGCCTGACGCTCGGGCCCGACGGCCTGGAGCGGGCCCTGCGGCGCTTCGGGTTCGGCGACGCCACGGGGCTGCCCCTGCCGGGCGAGGCCCGGGCCCGGTTTGGCGGTCGGCGGTGGTACAGCGTCGAGGTGGCCCGGGTGGCGTATGGCCAGGGCATCGGGGTGACGGCGGTTCAGCTCGCCCAGGCCCTCGGGCCCGTGGCCAACGGGGGGCGCCTCGTGCCCCTGCTCCTGGTGTCGCGGGTGACCGACGCCACCGGGGCCCTCGTGCACGAGTACGCCCCGTCGGCGGGCAGGCCCGTGATGTCGCCCGGGACCGCCCGGCTCCTGGCCGAGATGCTCACCTCGGTCACCGAGGACGGGACGGGCACCAACGCGGCCATCCCCGGGGTGCGGGTGGCGGGCAAGACGGGGACGGCCCAGAAGGCCTGCGACCCGGAGCGTGACGAGCGCGGGTGTCGGGGGTATAGCCACACCCGAACCGTGAGCTCGTTTTTTGGATTCGCCCCTGCAGAGCGTCCCCGCGTGGCGGTGACGGTGGTCATCGACGAGCCCCAGGTCCCCGACCACTCGGGCAACGCCGTGGCGGCCCCCCTCTTCCGGGCCGTCACCGAACAGACCCTGCGGTACCTCGGGGCCCTCCCCGGGATCCGCCCGGGCCTCGCCCTGCCCACCGCCCCGCGGTCGCCCCGGAGCCCACGCCCCGCAGCCCGCCCTGCCGTCTCGGGGCCCTCCGCAGGGTCTACACCGGCTGGGGCTGCTCCCGAAGGTCAGGGAGGCGGGGAGGGGGTCGCCGTGCCTCCCCTCCTCGGGCTGTCGGGGCGTCAGGCCCTGCGCCAGCTTCAGCCCCTCGGGATCCTCCTGGAGATGCAGGGGTCGGGGGCCATCGTACGCCAGGAGCCCGAGCCCGGCAGCCCCGTGGCCCCGGGGCAGACCGTGCGGGTGTGGCTGGAGCCTGCAGGGGGGTACCGCCCGGTCGAGCGGACCGCGGAGGCCCCTCGGTGAGTCTCGGGGCCGTCCCTGGTCGGCACGCTGCGCCCCGGGGCGGAGCCCTGGGCGAGCTCGCGCGGGAGCTCGAAGGGGCGGTCGTCTACGGAGACCCGGCCGTGCGGGTGCGCGACGTCCGGCACGACTCCCGAGACGTGACCCCGGGCGACCTCTTCGTCGTGCGCAAAGGGGCCCGCGACGACGGGGCCCGGTACGTCCCCGAGGCCCTCGACCGTGGGGCCGCGGCCCTGGTGTCGGCGACCCCGATCGAGGCCCCGGTCCCCGTGGTGGTGGTGGCCGACGTCGATCGGGCCCTGGCCTGGATGAGCAGCCACGTCTGGGCCCACCCCACCTGGACCCTCGACGTGCTGGGGGTCACCGGGACCAACGGCAAGACCACCACCACCTGGATCCTGGAGCACTGCCTCACCGCCCTCGGCGACCCCCCGGGGCTCCTCGGGACGGTGGCCCAGCGGTACGGGGCCCTGACGTGGCCGTCGTTGCACACGACCCCCGAGGCCGACGACCTGTCCCGACGCTTCGCGGCCATGCTGGCGGCCGGGGCCTCCACCGCGGTGATGGAGGTCAGCTCCCACGCCCTGGCCATGCAGCGCGTGGGGGCGGTGCGCTTTCGGGCCGCGGGCCTCACCAACGTCACCCGCGATCACCTCGATTTTCACGGCTCGGCCGAGGCCTACGTGGCCGCCAAGCGGAGCCTCTTCGAGGGCTGCGCCCCGGCCGCTTCGGTGCTCAACCTCGACGACCCCGTGGGGCGCGACCTCGCGGCCGTCGTGCCCGGGGCCGTAGGATACAGCGCCGCGGGCGACCCCCGGGCGGCTCTGCGGGTCGTGTCGGGAGGGCCCCACAGCCGGGGCATCGACGCCACCGTGATGACCCCCGAGGGGCCCGTGGCCCTGCGCTCCCCCCTCCGTGGGGCCCACAACATCGAAAACCTCCTTTGCGCTCTTGGCCTCGCGGCCAGCCTGGGTCACGCCTACGCAGGGGCGGCCGAGGCCCTCGAAGGGGCCCGCGGGGCCCCCGGGCGGCTTGAGCTGGTGACCGACCCGGAGGGGACGGGCGATGTGGACGTTCTGGTCGACTACGCCCACACCCCCGACGCCCTGGCCCAGGTGCTCACCACCCTGCGTCTGCACGCTCCGGGGCGGATCGTCTGCGTGTTTGGCTGCGGGGGCGACCGCGACCGGGCCAAACGCCCGCTGATGGGCGAGGCCGTCGGCCGCCTCGCCGACGTGGCCATCCTCACGACAGACAACCCCCGGAGCGAACGTCCCGAGGCCATCGCCGGCGACGCCGAAGTGGGCCTACGGTCCGCGGGGATGACCCGGGGGGAGGGGGCCCGCGGGTATCTGGTCGAGCTCGACCGCCGGGCGGCCATCGGCCTCGCCATCGCCCGGGCCGAGCCGGGGGATACGGTCCTGATCGCGGGCAAGGGGCACGAGACCTACCAGGAGGTCTGCGGAGTTCGTGCGGACTTCGATGACCGAGTGGAAGCGCGCGCTGCTCTCGTGGCGCGCAGGGCCCTGCGGGGTCCACACGGCGCGCCGGGCGCGCCAGGAGTTTGACGGATGGCAACGGCCCTGCCGCACAACGCGGCGAGCTTCACTCTCGGCGAGGTCGTAGCCGCCACCGGCGGAACCCTCGTCTACGGCAACACCTCCACCGCCCTCCACGGGGTCTCCACCGACACCCGGGGCCTCGTTCCTGGGGCCCTCTTCGTGGCCCTCGTGGGGGCCCATCACGACGCCCACCATCACCTCGCCGCAGCCACCTCGGCCCGGGCCGGGGCCGTGATCGTGCAGCGCGGTCGCGGTCGGGGCCTGGGCACGCTCCCCGTGGTCGAGGTCGACGACACCCTGGTGGCCCTCGGGGCCCTGGCCCACGCTCACGCCGCACGCATCCGGGCCCAACGCCCCATCCCCGTGGTGGCCATCTCCGGGGCCGTGGGCAAGACCACCACCAAGGAACTCCTGGCCGCGGCCTTCGGGGCGGCCTTCGGTCCCACCCTCGCGACCCGGGGCAACCTCAACAACCTCGTCGGGGCTCCCCTCACGCTCCTCGGTCTCACGGCCGAGCACCGGGCCGCTGTGATCGAGTGCGGATCCAACGCCCCTGGCGAGATCGCCCGCATCGCCGAGATGGTGGCCCCCGAGGTGGCCCTGTGCACCAACGCCGACGCGGCCCACACGGCCCTCCTCGGCAGCGTCCAGGCCGTGGCCGAGGAGGAGGGGGCGGTCTTCGCCTACGCCCGACGGGCCGTGGTGGGCAACGTCGACGAGCCCCTCTCCCGGGCCCAGATGCTCCGGGCGGCCCCCGGGGTGGCCTGGTGGCTCTTCGGCGAGGCCGCCGAGGCCAACCTCCAGGTGCGCGCGCGGAAGCTCCGTCCCGACGGCCTGTCCGACGTGCTCCTCTCGCTCGACACCACCCGCTGCCGGGGACGGGCCACCATGACCATTCGTACGCCCCTCCTCGGCCCCGCGGCGGGCATCAACCTCTGCGCGGCCGTAACCGCACTCCTGGCCGCCGGGGCCGACCCCTCCACCCTGTCCGTGGTGGGCGAGGCCCTCGGCAAGGTGGCTCCGGTTCCGGGTCGGCTGAGCCCCCGGGAGGTCGACGGGGTGCTCTGGATCGATGACACCTACAACGCATCGCCCCGGGCCGTTCGAGCGGCCCTGGTCACCGCCCGGGAGCTGGCCGACCTGCGGGGAGGGCGTCTCGTGGTGGCCCTCGGCGACATGCTCGAGCTCGGGGCCCTGTCCGCGGAGAGCCACGCCGCCGTCGGGCGCGAGGTGGCCGGGGCGCGGGCTGCGGTCTTCGTCGCGGCGGGCCCGGAGATGGCCCGTGCGGCCGCGGAGGCCCGGGCTGCGGGGGTCGAGACGGTGGTGGCGGTGGCCGACGCGGACGGGGCCCGGGAGGCCCTCGTGGGCCGCGTGGCACCGACCGATGTGGTGTTGGTCAAGGGTTCGCGGGGCCTCGCGATGGAGCGCTGTCTGCCGCCCGGGGGAGCCCCCCTGGCATGATGTACCTCTTGCTCTACCCGTTGCGGGGCGAGGCCTCGTGGCTCGGCTGGCTCAACGTGCTCCGGTACATCCCGTTTCGGGCCATCATGGCCACGATGACGGCCATGGTGATGAGCTTCGCCCTGGGACCGTGGTTCATCCGGCAGCTCCAGCAGAAGCAGATCGGGCAGGTCGTGCGCGCCGACGGCCCCGAGACCCACTTCGCCAAACGCGGAACCCCCACCATGGGCGGCTCCCTCCTTCTGTTCACGCTCACCTTGTCGACGGTGCTGTGGGCCGACCTGCACAACAGCTTCGTCTGGCTCACCCTCTTCGTGACGGTGTCGTACGGGGTGGTCGGATTCCTTGACGATTACCTCAAGATCCGCTGGAAGAACCCTGCGGGCCTCGCGGGCCGGTACAAGCTCCTCGGGCAGTTTCTCATCGCGGCCTTCGTGGTGGGCTACCTCTTCTTCGGCGAGGGCTCGTGGCTTCCCCGCGACTGGATCGAGCACCGCACGAGCCTGGCCCTGCCCTTCGTGGGCTTCACCCGGCACCATTTCGTGCTGCCCGCGGCCCTGTATTTTGTCTTCGGGATGATCGTGGTGGTGGGCACCTCCAACGCGGTCAACCTCACCGACGGCCTCGACGGGCTCGCCATCGGGCCGGTGATCATCAACGCCGCCACGTACCTGATCCTGGCCTACGTCTCGGGGGTGACCATCGCGCGGTTCGACCTCGCGGTGTACCTCGACATCGTGCCCCTGCGTTCGACGAGCGAGCTGGCTGTCCTGTGTGGGGCCATGATCGGGTCGGGGATCGGGTTCCTCTGGTACAACACGTACCCGGCCCAGGTGTTTATGGGCGACGTGGGGGCCCTGGCCCTCGGGGGGGGCCTCGGGATGCTCGCCCTCGTGACCAAAAACGAGCTGCTCTCGGTCCTCCTCGGGGGCGTCTTCGTGGTCGAGATCTTCAGCGTGATCGTGCAGACCAGCGTCTACAAGATCACCCGCTGGCGCACCGGGACCGGGCGGCGGATCTTCCTCATGGCCCCCATCCATCACCACTTCGAGAAGAAGGGCTGGGCCGAGCCGAAGGTCATCGTGCGCTTCTGGATCATCTCGATCATGCTCGCGCTGATCTCGCTCTCCAGCCTCAAGCTGCGCTGAGCAGAGCCGCGCAGGGGGCGGGCGAGACGGTCGTGGTAGACCGCGGATGACATGGAGAAAAGTCGAGCGCCTTTGATTCAGGCCCTTCAACGAGCAGGGGGTGGTAGAGACAAAAGGTCTCTGTTCGTTCACAAGGAGCCCCATGCTGCCCCACCCGTCTACGGTCTGTGGTCTTTTCGTTGCGGTCACCCTCACGGCGGCCTGCGCTGATCATGCGCCTTCCGTGGGGCGTGCCGTCCAACCGGTGATTTATGGTACCGACGACCGTCAGGATGTCTATGCGCACCCTGACATGAATCTGCGGGCCCTGGCCCAGGGGTCCATCGTTGCGTTGATGCGAGACACGGCGCTCGATCTTACAGATCCCATGAATGTTGCCTTCACGGGCACCAACACCCTGAGCACCTCTCAAAACCTGTGTCCTGGGCAGCGGTTTGAGAACGACCCGGCCCACTCGGACTGTTCGGGCACGCTCATCGATGACGATCTGGTGCTCACTGCGGGGCACTGTTTTACCGCACCTGACACCGACGCGGGCGCCTCGGGCCCTTCCACCTGCCAGAATGTTCGGTTTGTTTTCAAGTACTATCACGAGGCGGCGGGGCGTCTGGCGACCATCACCCGCAACGATGTATTCTCCTGTGCCGAGATCATCACCCGTGTCGAACGCACCAACCCCGATGGGACCCTTCAAGACTACGCCTTTGTACGCCTTGACCGCTCCGCGGCGCCGCGTTTTTCCCCCGTCCGCGTGGCACGTAGCAACGCGCCCACCGCCGCGGGTCAATCGATTACGGTGATTGGTTTCGGGTCGGGAATCCCTGCAAAGATTGACTCCGGCGGCACCGTCACCGATATTCGCGCCTCGGCGGGGGACTTCTTTGAAGTCAACAGCGATACATTCTCTGGCAACTCAGGCTCGGGGGTCTTCGACACCACGACCCGTGAAATGTTGGGGATCCTTGTGCGCGGTGCCACCGACTATGTGCCGACGATGGGCGGTTCGTGCAACGTCGCAAACATCTGCGCGAGCGTGCCCTCGGGGACCGACTGCGGCGGAGAGAGCGTCAACCGCCTTTCGGTGCCCTTCGAGGACTTCTGTACGCGCAGGCCCATGCACCGCCTCTGTGGCGGCATGGCCGACGCGGGCATCACCCCTGCCGATGCGGGCAACCCCCCCGCCGATGCGGGCAATACCCCCGCCGATGCAGGCAACCCCCCCGCCGATGCGGGCAATACCCCCGCCGATGCAGGCGTCATCCCCGCCGACGTCGCGGCTCCCGCGGACGATGGCACCACCCCCGAGGCCGAAGTGGGCGGCGGCGGGTGCAGCGCGTCCATGCCCTCGCGGCGCGGTCCGTGGTCGATGATCCTCGTCGCGGCGGCGATGTCGTTTGCGATGCGCCGACGTCACGCGCGGCGATGACCCGCGCGGCCCGCGTCGAGACGAGGGCCCGGCGCCTGGTACCACCACCTGCTCGTCGGGGTCGTCGCGGTCACGGGCGGGTTGGTGCTCTGGGTGGGCTACGACCGCCCGGTCTCCGCTGCCCTTGTCTGCGGCACCTCCGTCGTCGTGGGCGAGGCCAACCTGCTCACGAGGCCCACGCGGGCAGCGAGCTTGCCCCCTCGCATCGCGCAGAACAAGGCGAGCCGTGGCGGGCAACGACCGCAAGGCCTGGGAACTGACGGTCCACCCGCTCCCCGCGGGGTCTACGCGTCTGGCAGAACGCGCGGGCGTTTGTGCTCGTCGATGGCGACGAAGGTGAACACCCCCTCGGTGACCTTCACGCTGGTGTCTACGGCCCGGGGGCGCCGCCAGGCCTCGACGAAGACGCCGACCGAGGTGCGGCCGCGCCGGACGACCCGGGCGTAGAGGCTGACCACGTCGCCGACATAGACCGGGTTGTGAAAGACCATGGCGTCGACGGCCACGGTCACGCAGCGCCCCTGGGCGGCCTCGTAGGCGGCCGAGGCAGCCGCCTGGTCCATCTGCGACAGGAGCCAGCCGCCGAAGATGTCGCCGTTGGGATTGGTGTCCGCCGGCATGGCGATGACGCGGATCTGGGGCGCTTCGGCGGGCGGGGTCAGGCGTTCGTCGGTCATGGGCTCAAGCAGACAGACCGCGCCGAACTTGTCCAGAGGAACCAAGGCCAACACCGCCACGCACACGATGGCCACGCACACGATGGCCTCGACCCCGACGCATGCGGGCTGGTCGACGCCTGGGAGGACGACGCCCAGCCCAAGGGCGTTGCCTGTCGCGGCCGAGCCGCTGGAGAGCTGGACTGATGGGGACCTTCTGCGCGTCCATGGACACCTCTCGAATCATCAGGATCAACTTCTCGTGGAGCATCCCGAGGATGCTGCGGAGTAGCGCCCAACGCAGCGTCTGGTCGGACAGGGTCTCGATCAGGTCGGTCGCCCTACCTGCACACGCCGCCCGCGAGCGAAGGGAGCAGCAGGCTCGCGACCTCGGCCACGTCCCGCGATTGCGACCGCGCGGTCGCGTCGTCCGCACCAGGACAAAAGGGGGGCGAAGGCGATCGCTGCTCCCCGCGACTGGCCAGGGACGGCTACCCACACCCTCGAGGTTCCAGCCCCGCGGCCACCGACGTCTTGGTGGCCGTAGACTCGCTCGGGACCCTCCTGTCGGGTCGCTGCGGCTCCTGGCACCTGCCGATTTCTTCACCCACGAACTCAGGCGATCCGGAGCGATGTTCCGGTTCCCTGCTAACAGACGCGAGCGGCCGGGCCCCGGCGGTCGTCGGCGACGCGGCCGTCCTCGAGCGTGATCACGCGGGTGGCGAGCGGGAGCAGGCGGGGGTCGTGGGTGACCATGATGACGCTCCGTCCGGGGTCGACGAAGGCGCGCAGGTGATCGAGCACCGTGGCGGCCGAGGCGGAGTCCAGTGCCGACGTGGGCTCGTCGGCGAACAGCACCCGAGGGTCGAGGGCGAAGGCGCGAGCGAGGGCGACGCGCTGGCGCTCGCCGCCGCTGAGCTGCGCCGGGCGGTGGCCGAGGCGCCCGGCAAGGCCCACCGCGGTCAGCACCTCGCGAGCCCGCTCCACGCAGCGCGCGCGAGGCAGGCCGCGCATCTCGAGCACGCACTCCACGTTGCCGGCGGCCGTGAGGGCCGGAAACAGGTGGAACGACTGGAAGACGAAGCCGACGTGAGCGCGCCGCACCCGCGCCCGACCCTCCTCGCTGAGGGCGGTCAGCTCGATGTCGTCGAGGTGCGCCGTGCCCGAGGTCGGCCGCAGCAGACCCGCGAGCACCGCCAGGAGGGTCGACTTGCCAGAGCCAGAGGGGCCGAAGATCAGCACGAACTCGCCCGCGTCGAGGTCGAGCGAGACCCCGTCGAGGGCGCGTGTCGTCGCCCCGGCGTCGCGGAACTCGTGGGCCACGTCGCGGCAGGAGAGCAGCATCAGCCGAGCACCTTCCGCGGATCGATGCGGCCGAGCACCGCGGCCCCCACGAGCGCGGCCGCGGCGGTAGAGGCGACCGCCGCGAGGGCCCCCACGAGCCAGCTGCGCGCGTCCACGACAACCGGCAGGCCCGAACTGCGCAGCGCGCTGGCCACGGCGGTCGCGCCGCCGAGGGCGAGCAGGCCGGCGGCGGCCGCGATCACGCCGACCTGCCAGGCGACGTAGGCGGCAAGCTCACGGCGGCTGGCCCCGAGCACCCGGACGGTGGCCAGCTCGCGAGCGTGGGTGCGAACCATCGTGACGATGCTCTGCACGAGGATCGCCCCGGCGACGACGGCCGCCAGGGCGCTGCCGGCCGACAGCAGGGCGCCGATGCCGGAGCTGTCGACCCAATGGGCGGCCGTGCGGCGGGCGACCTCCTCGCGCGGCGCGGCCCCGAGGTCAGGGTCGCGCTCGATGTGAGCGATCACCGCGCGCTCGCACGAGGGGGAGTTCAAGTCGAGCGCCCAGTAGGTCGCCGCGCCCTCGGCGAGCCCGAGCAGGCGGCGCGCGGTCGCGATGTCCATGAACAGGTACGGGGTCTGGGTGAAGGGCCGCGCGCCCCTCGTCGCCGCCCGCACGTCCAGCTCGCCGACGCGCAGCCTGAGCTTCGCCCCCACCGGCTCGCTCGCGAGCCCCAGCCTCTCCGCGTCGTCGAGGTCGACGGCGACAGCCGAGGCGCGCCCGAGCTCGTAGCGGTCGCCCCGCACGAGCTGCCAGGGCACCCGCGCCCGGCTGGCCGCGTCGACGGCCACGATCTGCGCGGTGACGAGCGACCGGTCGGGGCGGCGCGCCTGGGTGTAGTCGACCACGATCGGTCGGGCCGCGCGCACGCACGGGTGGGCGCGGGCGTGGCGGCCGGCGGAGGCACCGAGCATCTCGCCGTCGTCGACCACGCGCGTGCCGCGGGCGAACACCCACACGTCGCCGCCCGCGTGGTCCACGATCGCGCGGCTCGACGCGTCGAAGCCGAGGCCGAGGCCGATCTGCACGGTGACCAGCGTCCAGGCGGAGGCCATCCCGACGACCAGGAGCGCCGAGCGCAGGCCGTCGTGTGCGACCGTGGCGAGTGCTACGCGCCGCATCGACCGGCAGGCGCGGGGAGCTGGAACTCGTCCGGGTAGAGCGGTGCGCGCGGGATCTCGGCGGCCAGCTGCGACAGGTTGCGCCAGGCCGTCAGGCAGCCGAGCAGCAGCGGTCGGCGGTTGGCCGGGTCGCACAGGGCGTATTCGAGCAGCTCCTCGCTCTTCGCCGCGTGGATGACGTCGGCCTCGCCGTGCACGTCGTAGAACGCGATGCCGTCGCGCAGCCCGGGCTTGTCCGCCATCGCGCGATGGATGGCCGCGCTCAGCTGCGCGCCGACCGTCTCCGTCGCGTAGGTCTCGCCGACGAGGTAGTAGGGACCGTACTCCTCGACGGCGAGCCGGTTGGCGCCGTGCAGGTTGAGCGTGGTGGGCAGCGGGAGCGTGCTGGCGCAGGCGTCGGGGTCGTAGCCGAGGGCGGCGAGGTCGCGCAGGGCGAGTCGGTCGTGGCCGTCCTCGTCGCTGGCGAAGAACGCGAGCATGCGGCGCAATGGCTCGTGCTGATCACCCGGCGGGACGCGCGTGAGCGCCCACTGAAACACGGGCACCGTGTACTTCACGTAGTGAAACATCTGGAGCGTGAGCATGGCCAGCTGCGTCGGGGCGAGCTTGCCCTCCACGACCAGGCGCGTCGTCCAGAGCGACGTCGCCTCGCGCCACATGAACTCGACTTCACTCTTGAACTGATCCATCGCGGCGCTCATGGTGCTGGTTCTCCAAGGTGTTGCAGGGTGAGGGAGAGGAGCGAGGCAGCGTCGAGCGCCCCCTCGTGGGCCACGACGGTCAGCCGTAGCGCCCCGCCGTCGCGCGACACCAGCAGCCCGGCGTGATCGTACGACGTGGGCGATGCCAGCACGCGCAGGCCCGCGCCGCCCGCGCCCCGGCCGAGGCCCGTCAGGTCGCTGAGCGTGAACAGCAGCGAGCGCTGGCGCTCCGGAGGCGCCCCGGCGTCGCTCCGGCGCCCCAGCTTGCGCGCGGCGTAGAGCGCCAGCAGCGCCACGTCGTTGTGACCCGTCTGGCGCGTCGCGCGTCGCAGGTCGGCCAGCGTGTCCGGGTGGTGCGCGCTGGCCAGCTGCGCGGTCGGGCACGACACGACGCACGTGTCGGCTCGGAAGCCCGCGTCGGCGTCGCCCGCCCGCAACCGCGCCCGCGCGAACATCAGCCCGAGACGCGGCGGCACGTCCGCCGGACGGAGGGAGCGGTTGTAGTCGGCCATCGCCGACAGCAGCGCTGAGGCGAAGAACTCAGAAAACGTCGCCCCGCGCTCCCGCGCCCGTCCGCCCACGCGGCCGTGGCCCCCCTCGATCACCACCTCCCGGTAGCGCACCGGCTCGCGTCGCAGCGGCAGCCGCGGCTGGTAGTCCGTCAGCAGGCTGACCCCTGGCAGGCGCGGCCTCAGCTGCGCCCCCTCCAGCCACGAGCGAGCGCGCTGCCACGGCGACCGCGGCCGCCCGCCGCCCCGGCGCGCCCGGGCGCCCCGCTCGCCCGCCGCCCGCACGGCCCGGACGAAGTCTTCGAGCACCCCGAAGCCCGACACCGCGTCGATCATCGCGTGGTGCACCTTCACCACCAGCACGCCCGCGCGGCGCACCAGGATCACCTCCAGCGGGAAGGTCTGGCGCGGGTCGAGGTCCCGCGTAAGGAGGTCTTCTTCGAGCGCGTGCACGTCTGCGTCGTCGAGCACGCGCAGCCCGCCGGACGCGCTCCACTCGCCGGGCGAGCGCGGCACGATCAGGGCCGGCACCCCCAGCACGTCGACGACGCGCCCCCGCAGCCGCGCGTGGCGCTCGAGCGTGCCCTCGATCGCGGCGGCCAGCGCGGCAGGCGCGACTTCCTCGCCGAGCGGGATCGTCGCCACCACGTAGGAGGGCTTCTCGAAGCCGTCGAGGAAGACCTTCTCGTAGAGCGAGGTGAGCATGATCATCGCGTCGACCTCCGGGTCACTCGCATCCGGACACCGGCGGGAGGCCGCAGCGTGATGAGCGGCTCGGGGTCGAGCCGCTGGCCTGGCGTCAGCTCGAAGTCCAGGTCGCGCAGCCAGGTGGCGATCATCACGCACGCCTCGGTGCGGGCAAGGCCCTGGCCGATGCACGTGTGCGCGCCCCCGCCGAAGGGCAGAAACGCGAAGGGCGGCGGCTCGGACCCGACGAAGCGCTCAGGCTCGAACGCTTCCGGGGCGGGAAACACCGCGCGGTCGCGGTGCGTCGCCCACGGCACGATCATCACCAGGCCGCCGCGCGGCACCGTGAAGCCCTCGATGACGTCGTCGCGGGTCGGCGCGCGGCCGAAGCTCCAGGCTGGGGGGTAGAGCCGCAGCGACTCGTCGACCACCGCGCGGGCGCGGACCAGCGCCGGCAGGTGCCCGGCCTCCACGGGCCCGGTGCCGACGACCGCGTCGAGCTCTTCGCGCAACCACCGCACCTTCGACGGGTGCCGCCCGAGCAGCACCAACGTCCAGGCGAGCGCGTTGGCGGTCGACTCGTGGCCCGCGATCAGCAGCGTGATCAGCTCGTCGTGGATCAGCCCCCGGGCGAGCGGGCGCCCTCGCTCGTCGCGCGCCGCCCGCAGCAGGTCGATCGCGCTCGGCCGCGCGTCGTCCGTCGGGCGGTCGTCCGCGAGCAGGGCGTCGAGGATGGCCACCAGCCGCGCACGCGCGGCCCGGATGCGCTGGTGACCAGGGGTTGGCCAGGAGATGGGCAGCACGACCGAGGCCGCGATGCGCCGGTTGGCCGCGACCTGGAGCGTCGTGATCGCGCTCGCGATGTCCCCCTCGCGTCCCCGCAGGTCGGCGCGAAACAGCGTGCGCCCGACCACGTCCAGCGTCGCCCCCATGGCCACCGCGTCCACGCGCACCTCGCCGCTCGTCGCGGCCATCGCGTCGCCCGCCTGACCCGCGATCTCGCTCATGGTGGCTACCTGCGCGGCGACGCAGCCGCGGTGAAACGCGGGCTGGAGCAGCCGACGCTGGCGCACCCACAGATCGCCCCCGCTGGTCAGTAGGCCGTCGCCCACGAACGTGCGCAGCGTGCGATAGCCGTGGGTGTCCTTGCCATAGATGGCGTCAGGGTCGGACAGGACCCTCCGAATCGCCTCGCGCGAGAACACCACGTGGGCCTCGCGGCGGCCGACGCGAAAGCGGACGACGGGGCCGTACTCGTGCATCCAGCGAGTCAGCGTCGCGAGCGGGTCGCGGGCCAGCACGCGAGCGTGGCCGAGCAGCGGCTCGGCCGGGGGCATGGGGGCGAGGGTCACGCGGCCTCCGGCTCGTGGGAGCGGTGCTTCCATCGGAAGAACGCGTCGAAGGCGACGCGCTCGAGCGCGGGGGCCTCGTCGAGGAGCATGGTGCGAGCCTGGCGCCAGTAGGGGGTCTGCGCAAGCGGCACGAGCGAGGCTTCGACCCTGCCGCCCGAGCGCAGTCGCAGCGAGGCCATCGCACCGAGCCGCGACCAGACCGTGCGATCGCCGCCGATGAAGTCCCCGAGCGAGTAGAACACGGCGCGACCGCCCCCCGTCCAGCTCGTCTGCAAGAGGTGCGGGTGGTGCCCGACGACGGCCGCAAAGCCCGCGGCGAGCAGGGTCGCAACGCAGTCGTGTTGCTCATGCGTTGGCTCGTGCTCGTGCTCGTGGCCCCAGTGCAGCAGCGCCACCAGGTGGGTAGCCCCGCGGCCGCGGAGGTCGTCGGCGATCGCGGCGACGCGCGTGTGGTCGAGGGCGTACGGCACCCGGTCGAAGGCCAGGTGCTGGGGGGCGTGGGTGCGGCGGTTGTGGCCGTACGACAGGGCGATCAGGCCCACGCGGTGCGCGTCGACTGGAACCACCACGCCGCCGTGGCCGCGGCGCGCGTCGCCCACGACCTCGGCGCCGAGGGCGCGGGCGCGCGTGACCGTGCGCTCGAACCCGTCCTCGCCGTCGTCGAGGGTGTGGTTGTTGGCGACCGACAGCACCGTCGGCGGCAGCCCCGCGAGCAGCGCGCCGAGGCCAGCGGCGCCGAGGCGCGAGGCCCAGCCGGGGCTCGTTGCGTCGTGGGCGTAGCTCAACAGTTGGATCAGGCCGCGCGCCGTCTGTAGCGGCGCCAGCTCCTGGGACTCGTCGCCGAGCGTCCCTTCCAGGTTGACCACGACGGCGCCCGCCCGGGCCAGGCGGGCCCGCAGCGCCGCGCTGAGGGTGTCTGCGCCCAGCACCCCAGGGAACAACAGGTCGCCCGTGACCAGCAGCTCGTCTTCGCCTCCGGCCGCGTCGACCGGCGCGCGCGGAGCCGACCAGGGGCGGAAGCGAGCCCCATCGGTGCCGAGCATCTTGGCGAGGAAGGCGGCCTTGGCGGCCAGCGAGGCCGTCGCGACGAAGGTCTCGCCGCGAGCTCCATAGGGCTCGTGCCGGATGGCGTCGCGTAGCCCCGGGCGGCGCGCCGCGAGCCGATCGAGCGCGGGCCCCAACACCAGTGCGCCGAGGGCGAGCTGCCCGAGGTCGACCACGTTGCCGAGCGCGTCGCGGGCGCTCACGCGGCCTCCACGATCGCGGCCCCCGCCGATAAACCCTGCGCGTACACGGTCTTGAGCACGCGCCGGGGCGGCCGCGGCGCGGCGCCGAGAAGCCGCGCGGCGAAGGGCTCCGCGCGCCCCACGACGGCGTCGAAGTCGTTGGGCAGTACGCGGCCGTGGGCGAGCTGCCACGTCGCCAGCGCCACGTCGATCGCGACCGACGCACCGATCGTGTAGCCGAAGATTGACTTGAAGGACCGCACCGGCGCATCACCCGGACCGAGCGCCTCGACGAGCGCGGCCAGCTCGTCCGGGTCGGCCACCGTGGGCGGGGCGTGCGCCATCACCAGATCGAGTTCGCCCGGGGCGGCCGCGCGCGCCTCCGTGATCGCGGCCTGGTAGGCCCGCACAGGCAGCGACAGCAGCGTGGCTCCGGCGCGCTCGCTGCGCAGCGACACGGCCGCCAGGCGCGCCACCGGCACCACCCCGCGAGTGCGCGCTCGCTGCCCGTCTTCGAGCACGAAGAACGCCGCCCCGCCGGCGGGGAAGAAGCCCTCGGCGCGGCCCGACAGCGGGCGTGATCGGCCCTCGGGCGTTGCCGCGTGGCTCAGCTGCCGCTGCCGGTCGAAGGCCCAGGCCCCGTAGGGCGAGTCCTCCTCGACGCCACCGACGAGGCAGGCTTCCTCGCGCCCGCTCCGGATCAGCTCGAAGGCGTCGCTGAGGGCGACCAGGCTGCTGGTGCAAGCGCACGAGACGACGTGACCGCCGCGAGCGGCGCCGACGAGCGCGGCTAGGTAGGAAGCCAGGAACGAGGGCGTCACGCGGGTGACGGCGTGGGCCGGGTGCGGGTGGCGCTCGCGGGTGAGAGCGTCGCGGAAGCATGCCGCGAGCTCGCCCATCGGCCCGATCCCGGTGGCCACCAGCACGCGCCCCACCGCGGCCGCCCCCGACGCCCGCAGCGCGTCGAGCGCGGCGACGGCGCCGATGCGCGAGAGGCGACCGAAGAAGCGCTCCTCGCGGGCGTCGATGCCGAGCGACGCGAACGCCTCCTCGACGCCTGGGACGGGGCCGGCCAGCGCGCAGCGCCCGCCGATCGCGCGCAGGGCCTCGTCGCGCACGCATGCCGACCGCCGCGCCGCGACCGCGTCGGCCAGCGCGTCGACCCCGCGGCCGCACGCCGAGAGCACGCCGACACCGCTGATGACCACCTCGCGGCTCACGGCGCCTCGAGCGCCGCCGCGAGGTCGGCGAGCGTGCGTAGCTCGTGCAGGCGCGACTGATCGATGGGCCGATCGAAGCGCTCCTCGAGGTCGATCACGATGCTGATCATGTCGACCGACGCGATGCCGAGCGACTGGAGCGACACCTCGTCGGCGGGCGCCTCGCGCAGTCGCGGATCGGCCGTGTGCCGGGCCAGGATGTCACGGACGACGTCGAGCACGGGTTCAGCCACGTTCAGCCTCCATCGGGGGTCCAGCGGAAGAGCGCCGACGGGCGCCCTCTGCGGGTGCGCGCCCGGTCGAGCCGCAGCTCGCCGAACACGATCTTCTTGTGGGTCTCGCGCGTGCCGCCCGCGATCTGGGCGCAGAGCGCGTCGTTGAGGTAGTCGCCGTAGCGCCGCGACGTCTGCACGCCGTACGAGCCGTGCACCTCGATGGCGGCCCGAAACACCTCGACGGCAGCGTCGGCCGCGCGCGCCTTGGCCAGCGACGCGACCGCCGCGAAGGGCTCCCCTCGCTGCGCCGCCCCGAGCGCGCGCTCGGCCAGAAGCCGCGCCCCGAGCGCCGCCTCGTACGCGCCCAGGATCTTGTCCTGCACCCACTGGAACTCGTGGATCGCCTGCCCGAACTGCCGCCGCGTCTCGGCGTGATCGAGGCACTCGACGATCACCCGCTCCATCTTGCCGAGCAGCGGCCACGGCGCCAGCAGCCGCTCGCGCACGAACGCCAGCTCGAGCAACCGCAGCCCGTCCTCCGGCCGACCCACGATCCTCTCGGGCGCGATCGGCGCCGCATCGAGGGCGATCTCTCCGGTCGGCGACCCGCGGCAGCCGATGAGGTCGAGCGGCGGACCGAAGCTCACCCCAGGGTCGCCGCGCCCTACCAGCACCGCCGTGAGGAAGCGATCGTCGGTGGTCGCGTTGACGGCGAAGACGATCGCCGCGTCGGCCTCGGGGACGTTGGTGATGTGCCACTTCGCCCCATCGAGCCGCAGATCGCCATCGGTACCGCGCGACAGCGTCGTGGCCATGGCGCGCACGTCCGACCCGGCCCCGCGCTCGGTGATGGCCACCGCCACGACGGCCTCCCCGGCCACGGCCGCCTGCCGCAGCGCCTGCGCCTCGTCGCCGCCCGCGCCCAGCACCGGCACCGCCAGGCCCGCGGTCGCGATGACCGACAAGAACACGCCCAACTCGTCCGCTCCGTAAGCGAGCCGCGCCAGTCGCTCGCACCCGTCGTCGAGCCGGGTCAGGTCCGCGAGAGCCTCGAACAGTCCTTGCCGGCCGAGCTCGGCGAAGCGCTCGCGCAGCGGCGTGATCGCCGCGAGGTGGTCGGTCACGAGAGCCTCGTCGTCAGCAAGAAGTTGAAGGTGCCGAAGCGATGGCAGTAGGCCGGCGGCGAGCAGAGGGTGGTGCGCGGGCCGGCCAGCAACCGAAGCATGGGTGACAGCTCCGCAGCGCCGGGTGGGTCGGCCGCGCGCAGCTCGTCCGCCGTCGGCGGCTCCACCTCGTATCCGGGCGCTGGCGCGCCGCGCTCGGGGGCGTACCGCGCCCGGTCCACCAGGAAGCGCGTGAGCCGTGCGCAGCGCCTTCGGTCGCTTGGGTCGCCGCGCAGGATGGCGACGCTGAGGATCTCGTCGACCCCGCGGCCGCGGCAGTAGCGGCGAAACGCCTGGAACAACAGCAGCGGGACCGGACCTCCGCGCTCGGCCGCAGTGACCGCGAACCGGGCCCCCTCGACCAGCGGCCGCTCCGACCAGCTTGGCCCGATCAGCGAGAACTCCAGCTCGGCGTAGTACGGACCGCGGCCGGGCGGCTGCATCCGGATGCAGCCGAGCACGCGCTCGTCGGCGTCGACGACGGCGGCGAAGTCACACACCCCGTCGCGCGCCTCGACGTCGAGGCGCTGGCCATGGTCGAGGTCGTCCATGTCGAGCCCGAGGTCGTGGTGGTACACCTCGTAGCGAAGCCGCTGACATCGCCGCAGCAGCTCTGGCTGCCCGGCGGCCTCGAACTCCACCACGCGCAGCGCTCCGGCCGTCATGCCCCGCACACCTCGACCGCCAGGATGGACGTCGTGAGGGCGAACACGAACAGCCACTCGTCGACCATGCCCGTCAGCGCGTCCGGGCGCTCGCCCGCGCCCAGCCGGGCGCGCGCCGCCTCGCACGCGTCGAAGTCGAGCAGGCCCGCCCGCTCGAACGCCTGACGCGACCAGTAGCGCGACAGCCGCTCGTCGTCGAGCACCGGCCCGAGCCAGGCGCGCGTCGGCGTGTAGAGGGCCTGCTTGCGCCGCCCCGCGACCGTCGCCGGCAGCCGCCGCCGGTGCGCCCCGCGCAGCGCGCGCTTGCTCTCGCGCACCGTCGACCGGCAGTCCATTGGCAGCCGCAGCGCCGCGTCCATAAAATCGTCGTCGAGGTACGGGAAACGAAGCTCGACCCCGTGCGTGCTGCTCATGCGATCGCCCATGTGCAAGATCCACTGCGGCAGGCGCTCGGAGACCTCGTATTGCAGGTTGCGCTCCGTCGAGGACAGCCCCTCCGCGCGCGCCGCCAGCGACGCGCGGAAATGGGCCCGCTCGCGCTCGCGGTGTCGCGCGTGCTGATCGCGCAGCGCTGGCGCCAGCGGCGAGTGCGCCTCGAGCGCCTCCCACGTGGCCAGGTGCTCCGGGTGAAAGCCGAAGTGGTCGAGCACCTCGCGCTCCCTGCCTCGGTCGTGGCTCTTGAGGTAGGCGTCGACCACGCTCCCGTCGATGGGCAGCCACGGGATGAATCGCTGCCCCACCGCGACCGCCAGCCGCGTGGCCCCCGCCAGCGGCCGCGCCAGCCCCGTGAACAGGGGCCGAAACGGAGCCAACCGGTAGACGTCGTACCCCGCGAACAGCTCGTCCGGCCCTTCGCCTGCCAGCACCACTGTCGTGCCCTCCGCCCGAGCCGCGCGGGCGAGCGCGCCGAGCGCCAGGTCGCTCGTCCACCACTGGGGCATCTCGGCCCGCAGCGCGTACTGCACCAGGTCATCGAGGCCGAGCGGCCCGGGTGTCACGCGCCGGGTCGACACGCCCAGGTGCGCGGTCGTCTGCTCGATCGCCGCCGACTCGCTCGTGCCGGCGCCCTCGACAATCAGGCTGTACAACGACGGACGCTGCCCCTGCCCCACCACCTCCGCGGCGATGCCCCCCGAGTCGACGCCTCCGCTCAGATAGACGCCCAGCGGCACGTCGACCGCCGCGGCGCGCTCCACCGCGCGTTTGAAGCGCGCGTCTAGCTCCTCCACCGCCTCGGACAGCGTCATCGGGCGCGGCGCCAGTCGCAGCTCCGCCCAGCGGCGCGGCGCCGCATCGAGGCGGTTGACGTCGACGTCGAGCATCGTGCCCGGCTCGAGCGCCTGCACGCGCTCGAAGAAAGTCCCGCTCCCGAGCGGGTGGTTGAAGCGCACCAGTTGCGCCACGCTCGCCGCGTCCACGATCGCAGGCACCGCCCCCGTTTGCACGATCGCCCGGGCCTCGCTGGCCACCAGCAGGCACCCGTTGTCGCCGCGCGCCCAGTGCAGCGGCTTGATCCCGGCCCGGTCGCGGGCGAGCAGGAGCCGCCGCCGCCGCTCGTCGACGAAGGCGAACGCGAACATCCCCTGGAGCCTCGGCAGCGCCTCCGGCCCGTGCAACCGCAGCAGGTGCAGCAGCACCTCGGTGTCGCCGGTCGTCTGGAAGCAGACCCCGTGCTCCCGCTCCAGCTCCCTGCGCAGCGCCACATGGTTGATGATGGCGCCCGCGAACACGAGGTGACACGCGTCGAACGACTGGGGCTGATCGGCCCGCGGCGTCGGGTCGGCCACCCGCAGCCGCGTGTGCCCGAGGCCCACTGGCCCGCGCACCCACCACCCCGCGTGGTCAGGCCCCCGGTGCGCGAGCGCCCGTGTCATCACGCACAGGGTCCGCTCGAGCCAGCCTGCGTCGTGGCGCGCGGACACGACCGCGACGAGACCGCACATGCCTCAAGCCCCCGGCCGCGATGGGAGCAAGAGCCGTGACTCGCTGGCCCCGCCATCTTGCGGCTCGCGTTCACACCTGGCTTGCTCTCTCATCCCCACAGCCCCTGCGCTCCCATCGGTGCGTCATGGCCTGCTCCCTCGGCGCCGACGAGGCTCTCCATCTTGTAGACCATCGATGCCCCGCAATGACTGGCCGTCCCTATCACGCACACCCCCGTCGATCAACCCCCCCACATCGTCCGGCTCGTCGACTACGGCACAGAAGGCGGGCGTTTCGTTTCGTGTCGGTGATGGAGATCGTCCCTGGCGAGAGCCTCGCGTCGCGAGTGCAGCGCGGCCGGCCAACGCCCCTGTGCCTCGACAGCCGGTCGGTCTGCTTTGTGTAGTTGGCCGCCGAAGCCCCGCACGGCCCTGCCAGGGCGTGCGGTCCATGCGCATCACCTCTCTTCCGTCAACCTCTCTGCAGTCCCGGAGCTCCGCCCGGCGCGTGGCCCAGGCGCGCACCCCGTCGAGGTGCCGGTTCCCCCTACTGAAAACTGCGGCCTGATTCCGGTTTCCTGCTAGGGCCTTGCACCGTGAGCGGCACGGTGCGCGGACGGCGTGTGGTGGTGGTAGGTCTCGGGCGATCGGGCCTCGCGGCGGCCCGACTTTGTGCGGCCGAAGGGGCCGCGGAGGTGGTGGTCAACGACCGCAAGTCCCCACACGAGGTCGACCCCGCGGTGCAGTCGGCCCTGGCCGCGGAGGGGGTCACCCTGAGCCTGGGGGGCCATCCCGCGGGCCTCTTCGCCGGGGCCGAGGTCGTCGTGCTCTCCCCGGGAGTTCCGCCCCTGGCGGAGGTCGAGGCGGCCCAACGCCGCGGGGCCCTGGTGGTGGGCGAGCTGGAGCTCGGGTCGTGGTTCGCCCACGGGCCCCTCGTGGCCATCACGGGAACCAACGGCAAGAGCACCGTGACCACCCTCGTGGGCGAGATGCTCGTGGCCTCGGGCTTCGACACCTTCACCGGCGGCAACCTCGGGACGCCCCTCTGCGAAGCCGTAGGCTCTGCCGCCCTCACCCCGTCGGGGCGCTGCGTGGTGGAGGTGAGCTCGTACCAGCTTGAGGCCACCACCTCGTTTCGCCCGTCGGTGGCCGTGTGGCTCAACCTGACCCCCGACCACCTCGACCGGTACCCCAGCCTCGCGGCCTACGGGGCCGCCAAGGCCCGGATCTTCCTGCACCAGACGGCCTCCGATCACGCGGTGGTCCCGGGGGACGACCCCCTCATGGTGGCCTTCGCCCGGGCCGGGGCCGCTCCCGTGCACACCTACGGCGGCGAGCAGAGCCCCGTACGCCTGCGCGGCGACGCCATCGTCGACATCCACGGCGGAACCTACCCCCTCAAGACCCTCAAGCTCCGCGGCAGCCACAACGTCGGCAACGCCATGGCCGCGGTCCTGGCCGCCCGTCTCGTCGGGGCGACTCCTGAGGCCATTGGGCACGTCCTGGCGACCTTCCCAGGCCTTCCGCACCGGATGCAGGAGGTGGCCGAGGTGGGAGGTGTCGTGTGGTACGACGACTCCAAGGCTACCAACGTCGGGGCCGCCCTCAAGGCCCTGGAGGGGGTCGATCGGCCGGTGGTTCTGATCGCGGGGGGGCGCGACAAGGGCGGGTCGTACGAGCCCCTCGTGCAGCTCCTGCGGGTGAAGGGGCGGGCCGTGGTGACCCTCGGCGAGGCGGCTCCGCTCATCGAGTCGAGCCTCGGGACGACCGTGCCCTGGGAGCGGGCCACCGACCTCGACGACGCGGTCGAACGGGCCGGGGCCCTGGCCCGATCGGGAGACTGTGTGCTGCTCGCCCCGGCGTGCAGCTCGTTGGACATGTTTGCGAACTACGCCGAGCGGGGACGGGCCTTCGCGGCGGCGGTGCGACGGCGGGCAGAGGGAGGCGGACGATGAGCGGGGCGGCGATGGGTGCGGCGATCGACGGGGTCTCGGGCAACGTGCGGCGCGCGACGGTGGCCCCGGATGCGCCCTTCCGGGCCTCGGAGCCCAAGGCGGTGACCCAGGTGGTGCGAGGGCCCCTCGACGTGACCCTCCTGGTCACCGTGGTGAGCCTCGTGGTCTTCGGGGTGGTGATGGTCTACTCGGCCAGCGCCGTGCACGCCCGGCAGTCGTCGGTGACCCACCACGACCCGCAGTTTTTCCTGCTGCGCCAGGCGGCGTACGCGGGGGTCGGGCTCGTGGCCATGGCGGCCCTGGCCTGGTTTGACTACCGCAAGCTGCGGATGGCCACCTATCCCATCCTGGCCCTGTCGGCGGGGCTCATGGTGGCCGTGGTGGCGGGGATGGGGCACACCGTCAACGGGGCCACCCGGTGGATTCGTCTCGGGCCCGTCAACTTCCAGCCCTCCGAGCTCGCGAAGCTGGCCCTCATCGTGTGGCTGGCCCACTCCCTCGCCAAGAAGAACGAGAAGATCCGCACCTTCAAGATCGGGTTCCTGCCGCATCTGATCATGACGGGGCTGCTCGGGGCCCTGTGCCTCGTGCAGCGCGATATGGGCTCGGCCGTGGTGCTCCTCCTCGTCTGCTTCGCCCTCCTCTTCGTGGCCGGAACCCGCACCGGCTACATGCTCCTGTCCTCCCTCCTGATCGTCCCGATGGGCTGGTGGCTCATCCGCGGAACGGGGTACCGCCTCGCGCGCTGGCACGCCTTCCGCGACCCGTTTCATTTCTTCAGCGGGGCGGGCTATCAGCTCGCCGAGTCCCTGATGTCATTCGGGGCCGGGGGGGTGACGGGGGTGGGGCTCGGCGACTCGCGGCAGAAGCTCTTGTTTCTGCCAGAGGCCCACACGGACTTCATCGGGGCCATCATCGGCGAGGAGCTGGGCTTCGTCGGGATCTGCGGGCTCATCCTGGCCTACGGGGTCTTGCTCTGGCGTGGGGTGAAGGTGGCCCTCGAGGCCGCCGACGACCACGGAACCTACCTGGCCTTCGGGGTGACGGTTCTGCTCGGGCTTCAGGCCTTGATCAACCTGGCGGTGGCCATGGGGCAGCTCCCGACCAAGGGGCTGACCCTGCCGTTTGTGTCGTTCGGGGGGAGCTCGATGTTGGTCGACCTCGCGGCCATCGGGATCCTCCTGTCGGTGTCGCGGTCGAACTGCGCCACGCCCTCGGTTCCGGTCGGGGCAGGCTGAGGGCATCGCGTGGCCGTCTTTCGCCTGATGGTGGCCGGGGGCGGAACGGGCGGTCATGTCTTCCCGGGCATCGCCGTGGCCGACGCCCTGGCCCGACGTGTCCGCGACCTCGACGTCTGCTGGGTCGGAACCCCCCGTGGCATCGAGGCCCGGGTCCTTCCGACGACCCCGTGGAGGTTTGCCCCGATGGACCTGTCGGGGCTCAACGGCGTACGGGGCAAGGCCCTTTTGCGCGCGCTTGGCAAGCTCCCGGGAGCGGGTCGAACGGCCTTCCAGGTGCTGCAACGTACGCAGCCCCACGCGGTTCTGGGGGTGGGGGGCTATGCCGGGGGGCCTGTGGTGGCCCTGGCCGCGGCCCTGCGGATCCCCTGCGCTGTACTCGAACCCAACGCCGTCCCGGGCCTGACCAACCGTCTTTTGTCGCGGTGGGTGCGCCGTGCGTTTGTCACCCACGAGGAGACCGTGTCGGCCTTTCCCGCGGGGGTGGGGCTGGTCACGGGGTCGCCGGTGCGTCGGGCATTTCTCACACGCATGGCCTCGCCCGTACCGACGGGGGAGGCGATGTCGGTGCTGGTTCTTGGGGGGAGCCAGGGGGCCCGGGCCCTGAACGAGGCCGTGCCTGCGGCCTTGGGGTTGTTGCAGGCCCAGGGGGTTCGGGTAGCGGTGACCCACCAGACCGGGGGGCCCGCGCGCGAGGCCGTGGAGGCCGCGTATGCCCGCGAGGGGATCGAGGCCGAGGTCGTCGCGTTTATTGACGATGTGGCCGCGGTGATGGCCCGGGCCTCGCTCGTGGTGTGCCGGGCGGGGGCCATGACGGTGGCCGAGCTCGGGGTGCTCGGGCGGCCGGCGCTGTATGTCCCGCTCCCGACGGCGGCCGACGATCACCAGCGGCGCAACGCCGAGGCCATGACGGCCCGTGGGGCGGCCCGCTGGGTCGCCCAGGCTGCCCTGACGCCTGAGACCCTGGCGGCGGAGATGGGGGCCCTCCTGGGGGCTCCAGAGGTCTTGCAGGCCATGGGGGCGGCGGCGTGGGAGAGCGCCCGGCCCGACGCCGCGGGGGTGATCGCCGACGAGCTCCTGGGGATCGCGGGCTGGGGCGAGGGCTGAGGGCGCATCGGAGTGGGTGGCGTCGCGGCACTGCGATGCATACGCTCTCGACGACGGCCGGACGGCGTACACGGGTGGTGGTCGCTGGGACAGGGCCGGGCTGAGCGAGGGGACCTCCCATGTTGTCCGATGCCTCTGTCACGACGATGTTGCCGGTCAGGGACATGGATCGAGCGCGCGCCTTCTACGAGGGCTGTCTGGGCCTGCGACCCGGTGGCTTCCGACCCGACGGGAAGTTCGTCTACACGGTGGGCGGCAGCACGCTGGCCCTGTTCCCGAAGCCGGAGGGGACCAAGGCCGACCACACGGCGATCAGCTTCCGCGTGCAGAACATCGCCGACAGCATCGCGGCCCTGAAGGGCGCGGGGGTCACCTTCGAGGACTACGACTTCCCCGGGCTGAAGACGGTGAACCACGTCTGCGTGCTGGGCGCCGAGAAGGCCGCATGGTTCAAGGACACCGAGGGCAACCACCTCTGCATCCACGAAGACCTCCCGCAGCCGTAGGGGGCAATGCAGGGCCTCGGCCGCGGGTTGCGCCCTCGCGTCGGCGACCTACCATGCCCCGAGTCAGGGAGGAACCATCATGAGCAAAGATCCCAAAGACGCAGGGGCCAAACCCCCATTTCCACAGGGTGAACAGCGATCGCCGGGCTCGGAGCGCGACATGCGCCCGCGGCCTGATTTCGGCGAGAAGTCGTACAAGGGTCACGGTCGGCTCAAGGGTCGCGTGGCCCTGATCACCGGGGGCGACAGCGGGATTGGCCGGGCCGTGGCCCTGGCCTTCGCCCGCGAGGGCGCCGACGTGGCCATCTCGTACCTGAACGAAGACGACGACGCCCAGGACATCGCCCGCGTGATCGAGCAGACGGGCCGAAAGGTCCTGCTCCTCCCGGGCGACATCGCAGAGGACAAACACTGCAAATCCCTGGTGAAGAAGACCCTCGAGACCTTCGATCGCCTCGACATCCTGGTCAACAACGCCGCCGTCCAGGACGACGCCGTCCAGGGCATTGCCGAGCTCTCCGACGCCCGCGTCCGACACACCTTCGCGGTGAACATCGTGGCCATGTTCAACCTGGTCCGTCACTGCCTGCCGCACCTGAAGCCGGGGTCGACGGTGATCAACGTGTCCTCGGTCCAGGCGCCCGATCCGTCCCCGGCGATCCTCGACTACGCGGTCACCAAGGGGGCCGTCGTGACCTTCACCAAGGGCCTGTCCCGCGAGCTCATCGATCGCGGCATCCGGGTCAATGCCGTGGCCCCGGGGCCGGTGTGGACCCCGTTGATCGCGCAGTCGTTCAAGGGCGACAAGATCAAGAACTTCGGCAAGGACAACCCCATGGAGCGCCCCGCCCAGCCGGCCGAGCTCGCCCCGGCGTTTGTGTTCCTGGCCAGCGACGAGAGCCGTTTTGTGAATGGCGAGGTGCTGGGCGTCACGGGCGGCAGGCTGCTGCCCTGAGCGGGGGGCGAGGCGGCGACGAAACGGTCAGCCGCCGCGCTTGAGGCGGGCGAGCTCGTCTTCGAGCTGTCGATGCTCGGCCTCTGCCTTGCGGGCGACCTCGGCCTCCCGGGCTGCCGCCTCCAGGGCCCGGGCCCGGGCGGTGCGGGCGGCCGTCCAGCGGGCCCGCAAGGCCTCGATCTTGGGGCGGGCCACGAGGTATCCCACGGTGCCCACCCCCGCCGCGAGGACCAGGGCGATGCCGTAGATCCACAGGGCCGCAAACACCTTCAGGAGCACGATCACCACGACCAGGGCGGCGGTGACTCCGAGCACGATCTTGGCGAGGCGGATCCGGTCACTGGCGGCCGACTGGGCCTTGCGGGCGGCCTTCTCCTCGGGCGAGAGGGTGAGCTCGGCCACGGCGTCGCGCAGGGCCGCCTCCCCGGCGCGGGCCATGAGCTCCTGCTTCCTCCGGGCGACCTCGTCGGACAGTGCCATGGGTTGGTGGTACCACGTCCGGGCAGCGTCGGTCGACCTCACCCCCGGTGCCGCGCGCCCCTCTCCCGCACCGGGCGAGGGGCTCCGCGCGTTGTTGAGATGGGTTGGAGTGGTTGACGTTGTGGTGGACCAACGTCGGCCCTGACCACGTGACCTGTCGGCGCTGTGCGGGAGAGGGCGCGCGGCAGCGGGGGTGAGGTCGCCACATCGGCCCATGAAGCGCTTCGAACTCGCCCCTGGTCGCGTATTCCACGTACACCCACGGAGCGACACCGATCTCACGAAACGAGCTTCGAATCCGCGCTGCACGCGTGGGCCGGATCTCGGGGTAGGGAAGGGGGCGGTCCACCTCTGGAGGCACTCACCAGTCGTCGGTCGGGTCGTTGGGCTTCAAGCCCGCGGCACGTATCGCCAAAGTGAGCGACGTACGGTCGTCCTGGAGCTTCAGCGCAATCTTGATATCCTCGTCGCGCAGGAGCCTGTGTTGGTGGCGCTTCTTGAGAAGCTCCAGCGCTACCTCTGGCTGATTCCGGTCGATGAAGCAAAGGTCCAGATCATCATCAAGGTCATCGGTATGATTCATGGTGTGATCCCGAGAGCAGAGGTGATAATTCTCTCATACAGCCCACTCATTCCATATCAAGGAGAATGCGATCTAATGTGGGTCGGGACGGAAAGTATAAGGGACCACCTCAGGCTGGCACCGACTCTGCGCGGCGGCGCTACTTGCCCAACTCGTACCGCAGCTCGACCATGCCGCGCCCCAACTGCTGCACAGAAACCAGGCGCAACACGGGACTCAGCACGCGGCGCGGGAATACCGGCTTGCCCTGACCCAGTGTCACGGAGCCAACCTGAATGATGAGTTCATCCAGGAGTCCCGCGTCGTGAAACTGCCCCGCCAGGTCGCCGCCTCCCACGATCCAGATGTTCTTCGTCCCGGCGGCCGCGCGCATCTCCTCGTGAACCGGGCAGACATCGCCCTTCACAAACCTGATATCTGCCCCTTCCACGGCCGGGAGTGCGCGGCTGGTAAACACCCACACCGGCTGGGTGTACGGCCAGGGGGCTCCGGTCTCGGCGGCGACCTTGTCCGCATTGCTAACGATCCACTCGTAGGTGGTCGAGCCCATGGCCAGTGCGCCGACCCCAGCAATAAAGTCTGGGTAGCTGGTTTCATTCGGGTCCGCGAGCGGGAACAGCCAGTCCAGCGAGTCGTCCTCGGTGGCGATGAACCCGTCAAGGCTGGTTGCGGTGTAGTACTGGGTCTTCATGGTGTTGATTGTTCTCTGTGAAGGCTCTGCTGTGCACCTCTGCACGCAAGGTGGATGGTCACCTCCCCTATCGGGATCGACCTGCCGCACCCGCCGATGATCTTCTCCAGCGCCGTAGCTCGCGGTCCGGCGGGCGTCGTGAGTCCCCTCGACCCCCTTGATCGCCCTGCGTCCATCATGAAGTCAGCTCGACTCCTCATGCTCCATCGATGGATACGCTTCTTCCCTCGGGCGTCAACACTGACCAACCCATCCCCCACCCCGCCCCGCCTCACCCCCGCCGCCCCGGCTGCACAAGCCGATCAAACACCGGCAGCGCCCCCGGCGGGCTATGCCGCTCCACCACCATCCGCGCGAGCCGCGCGGCCGCAATGCCCTCCTGCGTAAACCGCATCTCCCCCCGCGCCGCCTGAAACGCCTCGAAATCAAACCTCGTCCCCGCCGCCCGAACCCCCGCCGCATACTGCCCCCCGACCCCCGCCTCCGGGTCGACCAGAACCCGCGCAAACACCAACGCCGCCTCGTCGTCAAAGCCCCGTCCCCCACCGGGCCCATACATCGTCGTCCAGTGCGGCACCGACCCCCGCAGCGGCACCCCCTGCCCATCCAGCATCGCCAACGCCGCCAGGAGCTCGGCCACGGGCGTCGGGTGGGCCGCGATGACGCTCCCGCCCGTCGCGATCAGCCCCACAGCCCCCGGGGGCGGGGCCCACGTACCCCACGCAGCCGCCGCCCCCATCGTGCAATGCGCGAGCGTCCCCTCGTCGCCGCCGTCGCACCACAGGCTGCTCTGCACCACAGGCGTGGCCCGGCCCCGCACGCGCAGCTCCGCGAGATGAACCCCAAGATTGCACGCCCGCGCCAGCGTCCCGAGCCTGCGAAACACCGCGGTCACATGGGCGCGCACCGCAGCGTCGCCGGGCAGCTTGCGGTCGATCGCCGTGTCGTCCAGGAGGTTGACGATGCTCCCCCGATGCCACGGAACAAACCAGGGGCGGCCGTGCTGGACGAAGATCGTTCCGGGGCCGCGATGGGCCTCGTCGAGGGGGATGGACGCGAGGGGTTCGCCCGTGAGCGACACGCAGGCCACCCGGTCTTCGTCCTCCTGAAACCACAGGGCCTCGTCGGCCCGAGCGGGCAGGGCGAGGGCCCGCATCGCGCAGCGGGTCGTCGATCCGTCGGCCCCGAGGGTCACCAGCTCAAGGTGCTGACCGGCGAGGTCGAGAGCGGCCAACACATGCGACGAGGCCCCCGGCAGCGCGGCCCGCTGGGTTCCCTGGGAGGCAACGAAGGTCACGGCGGCGTGGGCAACGCGCTCCCCGGTCTCCCACACCACCCGCCCAAGCCACACCGTCCCCCATGGCCCCGGAACCGCGAGCCCTCCATCGTCGGCCACGACCGTCGCCCGAAACGGCCCCGGCCGCTCGACCCCTCGCGCCGTCCCGAGCTCCAGGGTCAGGGCCCGCGGCGCCATTGGGAGCGGCTCTGCGAACGACAAGGGCTCGGGCGAACCAGGGCCCAAACCTCCCTGCGGGCTATACCCTTCGCCCACCCGTCGCAGCCCGGCGTCGACCACGTAGAGGCCGCCCCCGGGGCGGCGCAGGGCGAGAGTGGGGGGCTTCGCGTCGAAGCCGAAACAGGGGCAGGGGAGGGCCTTCGTGCGGGCCCGACCGCGCCCGTCGACCGCGGTCATGCCAAAGGCATCCGCGAACAGCAAGGGAGCAAACCTGTTGGACGGCGACGGCGGCACGCGGGGTCAAACCTCGGCCGCCGAGACTGGCCCGGGGGCGTGTGTGCGCGCAAGAGGACCTTGCGGCCAGTGCCTCCGGCCGCTACCACCCATCGCCCGATGACCGACGACACCAAACGCCACGACGGACCCAACCACCCGGGCCCCGCCCACACGAGCCCCTACGGCCTGTCGCGGCTCGCTCCGGCCATCGACCTGGTCGACATGGCCCGCGAGATCCAGCGGGCCGACCAGCTTGTGGGCACTGTCACGGCCGACAAACTCGGGCGCATCGCCGACCAGATCCGTGCGTTGCAGGCCGAGGCCCAAGAGCTGCTCGAACGGGCCCGCCGCGATGCCGCCCTGCACCGGGCCACGTGTCACTTCCAGAAGGTGATCGGGCAGACCTACCACCTCTATCGGAGGGGCGAGGCCGAGACGGGGGAGCTTCTGTGGTCGATCCTGTCGCCCGAAGACTGGGGGGGACGACCGCCGCATGCCTATGTGGGTTCGTACCGGCTGGAGGCGGATGCGAGCTTCACGGCGGCGGAGGACATCGCCGCCCGCGACACGCGCCTCGGCGGAGCCCGAAGGCTCCTCGGCGGGGGCTGAGTCGCTCGCCGAGCACGGAGGCAGCAAGAAGCTACCCGGTCGAGGAGCCCCTCGCCCGGTCACGGGAGAGGGGCGCGCGGCAGCGGGGGTGAGGGCTACGGCGGGGCGCACTGCCCGACGGGCGTTCCGTTGAGCAGCACGGTGGCCCTGGCGATGCGGCGCACCATGCAGCAGTCGTCCACATGGGTCAGGACCACCCGATTGCGCCCCGGAACCACATGCCGCGCAAGGTCCGCCGTACTCCCGCCCCCGAGGTAGGCGTAGGCCCCCGGGTCGACCACCCCGTTGGGATGCTGATTGTTGAACACGCTGACCCGAACCCCGTCGTCGACGTCCTCGATGGTGACCGTGAGGGAGCGCACGACGAAGCCCATGGGCACATAGAAGCTGGTCTGGAAGTACGTGAAGTCCGCGCCCTGACGGCAGTCGCAGACCCCGCACAGGGTCGATGGGTCGTCGAAGCTGATCCGGGCGTGCGGGTGGGCCCGCCAGCCGGTGTCGCGTTCGGGGGGGATGGTCGCGTAGGCGTACTCGCCCGGGTCCCCGTGCTGCGCGAAGGTTCGGCCCCCCGGGAAACACGTGGGCCCCTCGCCGAGGTGCATCTGCCACGGAGATCCCGCCCCGCTGTCGCCCACACACGGAACACAACCCTCGTCGATCACCCCGTTGCAGTTGTCGTCAACCCCGTTGCAGACCTCGGCCGAGGGCGTGACCTCGCCCATACACGGTCCCGGGGGCATGCCCGGGGTGCAGGTGCGTCGTCCGGCCCGGCACACCCCGACCCCGCGGGTGTCGGGAGACCCCGTGTAACACGACCCTTCGCCCATGATCGTGCAGCAGTCAGGGCCGTCGTCGGGGCGCCCGTTGCAGTCCTCGTCCCGGCCGCTGCCGCACACCTCGGGCGAGGGCAAGACCGCGCCCATACACGCACCCCACAGACCAAACTCACCCGTTCCCTCGCACGAGTGCTGGCCCCAGATGCACACCCCCACCCCGGCACTCGCGGGAGGACCGTGGAAACACCGTTGGGTCATTCCCGGGGTGCAGGGGCATTCCTCGTCCACCATGCCGTCGCCGTCGTCGTCGAGGCCGTTGTTGCACCGCTCGGGCCCGACAGGCACCGCGCCCCCGTCCCGGCCCGTCGTGCCCCCGCCGCCGTCCGTTCCGCCCCCGCCTGGGCCATCGACCCCAGTTCCCCCGCCGGGACCGCTGTCGACGCGGCCACTCCCGCCGGGTCCCGCGTCGAGGCCTCCGCCCCCGTCGAGGCGCCCTCCGCCCACGAAGGGATCGTCGCCGGGGCCGACGAGATCATCGCCCGCCGAGCAGGCCCCGAGGGCCCCCAGGGCCGCACACATCACCACCCGGGCCAGCTTCACGGAACACCTCTTGGTCGGCGATTCAATCACGGTTCTCGCCGGCACCCAAATGCCCTCGTGATGTTGTAGAAGCCTCGGCCAAGATGTTTCGTGGTCGCGTTCGGCATATTCACTTCATTGGCATGGGCGGCATCGGGATGAGCGGCATCGCCGAGGTCCTCCTCACCCTGGGCTTTACCGTCTCGGGCAGCGACCTGCGGGAGAGCAGCACCACCCGCCGCCTCGCCGAGCTCGGGGCCCGGACCTTCGTCGGTCATCGGGCCGAAAACGTCGCGTCCGCCGACGTGGTGGTCTTCTCCAGCGCCGTGTCGCCCGACAACCCCGAGGTCGTGGCCGCCCGGGCCGCGGGGGTTCCGGTGATTCCCCGGGCCGAGATGCTCGCCGAGCTGATGCGGCTCAAACACGGGATCGCCATCGCCGGGTCGCACGGCAAGACCACCACCACCTCCCTCGTGGCCACGGTTCTGTCCGCAGCGGGCCTCGACCCCACCGTGGTCATCGGCGGCAAGCTCAACGCCATCGGGAGCAATGCCCGGGCGGGGGGAGGGGAGTTCCTCGTGGCCGAGGCCGACGAGAGCGACGGGAGCTTTCTGCGCCTGTCGCCCACCGTAGCCGTGGTCACCAACATCGACCCCGAACACCTCGACCACTACGGCTCCGTGCAGAAGCTCGAGGACGCCTTCGTCGACTTCGTGGCCCGGGTCCCCTTCTACGGCCTCGCCATCCTGTGCCTCGATCACCCGCGGGTGCAGTCGATCCTCGCCCGGGTCGACCGCCGCCACGTCACCTACGGCACCAACCCCCAGGCCGACTACGTGGCCTCCGACCCCACCTTCTCCGGGACCACCACCTCCTTCCAGGTCACCCGACGGGGCGAAGACCTCGGACGGTTTACGGTGCGGGTTCCAGGCGGGCACAACGTCCTCAACTGCCTGGCCACCCTCGCCGTGGCCGACGAGATCGGGGTCTCCCACGAGGTAGCCCGAGCCGCCCTCGAAAACTTCGCCGGGGTCCAGCGGCGGTTTACCATCGTCGGGGAGGTCGACGGGATCACCCTCGTCGACGACTACGGGCACCACCCCGCCGAGATCGAGGCCACCCTCTCGGCCGCCAAGGCGGGGTACCATCGACGGGTGGTGGCTGCCTTTCAACCCCATCGGTTCTCCCGGACGGCGAGCCTGTTCGAAGAGTTTACCCGGGCCTTCAACCTCGCCGACGTGGTGGTGGTCACCGAGGTCTACGCCGCGGGCGAGGCTCCCATCCCCGGGGCCACGGGCGAGCGCCTCGCCGAGGCCATCCGCCGCCACGGCCACCGCTCCGTCCACTACGAACCCGACAAACACCGGGTGGCCGACCGGGTCGAGTCCCTCCTGCGTCCGGGCGACCTCGTGATCGCCCTCGGGGCCGGCGACATCAACCAGTCCGTGCGCGACCTCTACACCCGCCTCCGGGCCCGGGAGATCGAGCCGTGAAGCCCGCCGCGGGACTGGGACTACGCGAAGGGCTCCGGGCCGCCTTCGGGGGGCTGAAGTTCATCGTCCTGCGCCCCAGGAGCTGGCCCTGGTCGCTCGTCCCCGTGGTGGTGGCCCTGGTCCTCGTGCTGGGCTTCGGGGTCTCGCTCGGGACCCTCGTGTGGCGCCTGTCGAGCGCGTGGCGTCACGCGGCGGGCCTGTGGGCGGTCCTCGGCTGGCTCGGGTCGGTGGGGGCCATCCTGGGGTCGTCGGTGGTGGCCCTCCTGGCGGGGCTCAGCCTGGCCCAATCCGTGGCGGGGTTTGCCCTCGAAGCCCTGTCCCGCCAGCAGGAGGTCGAGCTCGGCGGCGAGGCCCGGCCCGACGGGAGCTTCTGGGACTCGACCTGGCGCGGCCTGCGGGTGACCCTCGCGGCCCTGGCCCTGGGGCTCCCCGTGATCGTGATCCTGTCCATCCTGGGGTTGGTGATCCCCTTCGCGTTTGTCGTCACGGTGCCCTTGAAGTTTGTGGTGACGGGCCTGCTCGTGGCCTGGGATTTCCTCGATTATCCCCTCGGCCTTCGGGGCATGGCCGTGCGCGATCGGCTCACCTTCGTGCGCACCCACCTTCGGGCCGTTCTGGCCTTCGGGATGGCCATGGCCGCGATGCTCTTGATCCCCGGGGTAGGCCTCCTGCTTTTGCCCATCGGGGCGGCCGCCGCGACCCGCCTCGTGGTGGCCGCCGAGCGGGCCCTGCCCCCGGGAGAGCCCGTCCCGCCGCCGCAGCTTCCCTGAAGCGTGCTCCAAACTCGCGTCCGGTGTCCCGGGGTTGGTAGGACACCGGGAGCGATGCCCCCGCGATCGAGCGCCCCCCCCAGCAACCGCCCCGTGGCCCCGCGTTCGACCTGCCCGTCGAGCCCCGGGCTGGCCGAGACGGCCCCGGCTGCGGCCCCCGTGTCGCTGCGGGAGCGCTGCGGGAGGCTGTTCTCGCAGGTTCTTTCGGTGGCCCGGGTGGCCGCCGCGGTGGGGGTCCTCGGGGCCTCGGTGTTCGCCGGGAGGGCGGGGCATCGGTGGCTGGTGACCACGCCCCGGTTTGCCGCGCGGACGGTGGAGGTCACGGGGGCCGTGCACACACCCCGCCACCGGATCCTGGCCGCGGCGGGGATCACCCCCACACGCAACGTTCTCTCGATCGACGGAGAGGCCGCGGCGCGGGCCATCGAGCGGCTGCCGTGGGTGTCCCACGCCCGGGTCGTTCGGCGGCTGCCTGGGGAGGTTCGGGTCGAGGTCGAGGAGCGCACCGCGGCGGGGCTCCTGTCGAGCGGTGGGCTCTACCTCGTGAGCACCGACGGCGAGCCCTTCAAGCGGGCCGAACCGGGCGACCCCGTCGACCTCCCCCTCCTCACGGGGATCTCCCGCGAGGCCCTGCGCGACGCCCGAGACGCTGCCCAGGAGCGCATCCGCGACGCCCTCGGGCTCCTGGCCGACCTCGACGCGTCCATGGTGGGTCCCCGGCTGAGCGTGGAGGAAGTGCACAGCGCCGAGACGGGCGAGCTGTCGGTGGTGCTCGGCGGGACGTACGTCTGGCTCGGGCGGGGCCCCTACCGGGCGAAGCTCACCCGGCTCCGAGTGATCCTCCAGGAGCTCCAGCGGCGTGGCGTGGCGGCCGCCGAGGTGCACCTGGAGAGCGAGCGCCACCCGGCCCGGGTGACGGTCCTGCCGGTGCGTGCAGAGCCCGCGGCGGCCCTGGCCCGGCGCTGACCGTTCAGGGGAGGTTCTGCACGGCCACAGGGCTGGTGCGGTCCTGGGTGGTCCCGTCGCCGAGCTGTCCGTAGGCGTTCCATCCCCAGCAGCGGGTCTGGCCGGCGCGGGTGAGGGCGCAGGAGTGATAGTCGCCCACGGAGACCATCTCCGTGGCCTCCAATGGCGGCGTCACGAGGGTGCGGGAGCAGAGCACCGAGTCGAGGCTGAACGCGCAGCGCCCCGTGACCGCGACCCCGAGCTGTCCGTTGTCGCCCCGCCCCGCGCAGCGCACGGTGTGGTCGGCGAGGATCATGCAGCCGTGGTAGCGCCCCGCGGCGATCCCGTGGGCCCCTGCGCTCTCGGGCACTGCGGCGGGAGCCCGGGCGCAGTCGAAGGGCCCGCTGCGGCCCGTGCAGGTCGTGGTGGCAGCCCCGAGGAGCTGGCCGAACCCGCCCCAGCCCCAGCACATCACCCGACCGTCGCGGCGTCGGGCGCAGTTGTGGGAGCCCCCGGCGGCGAGCTCGACCGCGTCGGTGAGACCTACCGCGGCCACGGGGGTGGGGTGCATGTTGGCGTCGTCTTCGACCTCGCCGTTGCCGAGTTGGGCCGAGTCGTTGAGGCCCCAGCAGCGGACCCCCCCGCTCGTGAGGAGGGCGCACGAGTGGTTTCGCCCGAGGGCCACGTGGGATACCCCGGTGAGGTCGGCGATGGCGTGGGGGGAGGGGGTGCAGGGGGAGAGGGTCCCGTCGCCTTCGTCGCAGCGGGTGGTGGTGGCCCGGGCGGCCACTCCGGTCTGCGAAAACTTGTTCGAACCCCAGCACCGCACCGTGCCATCCATGAGGGCCGCGCAGACGTGAAAAGCCCCCATCGCGACGTGCCGTACGGCCGGGAGGGTGACCCGGGTGGGGGTGGCCGTCGGGGTGATGCTCCCCTGTCCCTGGCCGAGCTGTCCGGCTTCGTTCGAGCCCCAGCACCACAACGACCGGTCGCGGCGTACGGCGCAGGTGGTCCCGTTTCCGAGGGCGATCTCGACCGCGTCCTCGATCCCGGGGACCTCGAAGGCCTGCCGCTCGCAACCCAGGTCGAGGGGGCGCCCTGCGCTCTGAACCCGGCAGGCCCCGCTGCTGCTCGCGGCCGTCCGTCCGACCTGGGCGTTGTCGTTGAGGCCCCAACATCGCACCCGCCCCGTCGAGAGCAGGGCGCAGGCGTGCCCCGCGCTGCTCGCTCGCACCGACACCACCGTGGGGGTTCCCGCGTCGACGGGCGGGGGAGGGCCTGTGTCGACCGGGCCGCTGTCCCGGGGCCCGCTGTCCATGGGTCCGCTGTCGCGGGGGCCGGCGTCGACCCCGGCGTCGCGGGCGTCTCCGTCCGAACCGCAGGCGGCGGTGACCACCACGGCCGAGAGCAGGGCCAGGGAGGCCCGGGTGAGCAGATGCATCGGGGCGCGCATGCGCCAGACCGTGACCCGGGCGGGGGGCGGGCGTCAACGCCGGGTCGTACGATGGGGGGCGGGTGTTCAGTGTGGAGGGGGTGCGGGGCGGGTGGGTTGGGGCGGTGAGGCCTGAATTCGGGCAGTGTGCGTCGCAGGTCGAATCGGTCGTGCGCGTTTTTTGTGTGCCGACCGCGGGTCATGGCATCGCCCCGTTCGGAGTCGGAAGGGAAGACGTCATGGCCAGAGTCGGCGACATCATCGTGGGCCTCGACATTGGGACGACCAAGACCTCGGCGGTCGTGGGCGAGGTGAGCGCCGACGGCGTGGACATCACCGGCGTCGGCGAGGCCCGCTCGCGGGGTCTGCGCAAGGGCGTGGTGGTCAACATCGAGAGCACCGTGGTGGCCATCCGGGAGGCCGTCGAGCGGGCGGGCAACGTGGCCGGGGTGCAGATCGCCACCGTGTACGCGGGCATCGCGGGCTCTCACGTCCGCGGGGTCAACTCCCATGGGATCGTGTCCATCGCGGGCCGCGAGGTCTCCGACGAGGACGTCGAGCGGGTCCTCGATCAGGCCCGTCGGATCCCGATGCCCCTCGATCGTCAGGTGATCCATGTGCTGCCCCAGGACTTCATCGTCGACAGCCAGGACGGGGTCCGCGAGCCGGTGGGCATGAGCGGGGTGCGCCTTGAGGCCCGGGCCCACCTCATCACGGCGGCGGTGACGAGCGTTCAGAACGTGACCAAGTGCGCCGAGCGGTGCGGCCTTCACGTGGCCGACCTCGTGCTGGAGCCCCTGGCCAGCGCCGAGGCCGTCCTGACCGAGGACGAGAAGGAGATCGGGGTGGCCGTGGTCGACATCGGCGGAGGGACCACCGACGTGGTGGTCTTCGTCGACGGGGCCGTCGTGCACACCGCCGTCCTCCCCATGGGCGGGATGAACCTCACCACCGACATCGCCACGGGCCTCCGGACCCCCACCAACGAGGCCGAACGGCTCAAGCTCCGCTACGGGTGCGCGATGGCGGGCCTGGTCGACCCGACCGAGATGATCGAGGTCCCGGGGGTCGGGGGCCGCGCTGCCCAGCCGTTGCCGCGGCAGCTCGTGGCGAGCATCACCGAGCCGCGTATGGACGAGATCTTCCGCTTCGTCGGACGGGTCTTGCAGGACTCCGGGTACCGCGACCTCCTCGGGGCGGGGGTGGTCCTCTGCGGGGGCGGGGCGATGCTAGAGGGAACGCCCGAGCTGGCCGAGCAGGTGTTGGGTCTGCCCACCCGCCGGGGCGAGCCGACGGGCGTGGGGGGGCTCATCGAGATGGTGCGCTCGCCGACGATGGCCACGGCCGTGGGTCTTCTGAAGTGGGGGGCCAGCCGCCCCGACAAGCCCCTGGTGCAGCCTGCGACCCGGCCCGGGCTGGTGAGCGCGGGCATGACCGAGCGCGAGGCGGCCCTCAAGCGGAAGGCGGCCGCAGGCGGGGCCGAGCGGGGCTACTGGGACCGCTTCAAGGGGCTGCTCAACGACGTGTTTTGAGGCTCTCCCGCCGGGAAGGGCGGGGCCTCGGATGAGTTTGGACGAGTGCGGCGACGATCGGGAAGGGTCGGGACCGCGCGCAGAGGCGCAAGCAAGACGGTGTCTGGGAGGATTCAGATGGGACTTTCAATCGACCTGGCGGATGACGGCAACTTCGCGGCGGCGCGCATCAAGGTGGTGGGCGTCGGAGGGGCGGGCGGCAACGCCATCCGCTCGATGATCGAGGCCCAGGTGAGCGACGTGGAGTTTGTCGTCGCCAATACCGACATTCAGGCCCTCGCGGCGCATCCGGCCGACCTCAAGATTCAGCTCGGGCGCAACCTCACCAAGGGCCTCGGGGCCGGGGCCAACCCTGAGATCGGCAAGAAGGCCGCCATGGAGGACATCCAGCTCATTCAGGAGCAGCTCCAGGGGGCCGACATGGTCTTCGTCACCGCGGGCATGGGCGGGGGTACCGGCACGGGCGCCGCGCCGGTCATCGCCCAGGTGGCCCGCGACCTCGGGGCCCTGACCGTGGGGGTGGTGACCAAGCCCTTCGGCTTCGAGGGACGACGCCGCGGCAAGCTCGCGTCTCAGGGGCTCGACGAGCTGGCCAACCACGTCGACTCGCTCATCACGATCCCCAACGACCGCCTCCTGTCCCTGGAGGACGGGGCCAACCTGGCCTTCACCGACGCCTTCCGGAAGGCCGACGATGTCCTGGTCAACGCCGTCCAGAGCATCTCCGACCTGATCCAGCAGAACGGGATCGTCAACGTCGACTTCGCCGACGTGAAGGCCATCATGAGCAGCATGGGCCTGGCCCTCATGGGGGTGGGCTACGGCCGGGGCGAACGGCGGGCCCTCGACGCGGCCACGGCGGCCATCAACTCGCCCCTCCTCGACGACATGCACGTCGACGGGGCCACGGGCATCCTCCTCAACTTCATGGGGGGCCCTGACATGAAGCTCTCCGAGGTCAACGAGGCGGCCTCGATGATCCAGGCCGCCGCGAGCGAGGAGGCCAACATCATCTTCGGGGTCGTGATCAACCCCGAGATGCGCGACATCATCAAGGTCACCGTGATCGCCACGGGCTTCAGCCGCGCCGAGGAGACCGAGGCCCGGGTTCAGCCTGTGACCCGCGGGATCTTGATGCCCCAGCCCAAGCTCTACACCACGGGCGGGGCCGTGGTGAGCGCCAAGCCGACCCAGCCCGGGGTGTCCCAGACCCGCAACATCAATGGGATCCTCGGGGCGGCCCCCCAGGGGGTCGTTCAGGCTCCCGGGCGGGGGTCCATCCCGCCTGCCCCGCAGCAGCCCGTCCGGGCCGCGGGGCAGCGCACCTCGGGGGTGAGCCTGCGCGACGACGAGTGGGACATCCCCACCTTCCTGCGCTCGCGGGCCAACGAGGAGTGACCGACGCCCTCCCGGGGGGTCACAAGAGGTTGGGGAAGCTCAGCCCCACGGTGGCCCCCCCGGGCACGGGCATCACCGCGGCCGAGGCCGCAAACCGGTCGGAGCCGCGGCGGGCCGTACGGGCGGCCACGGCCCGGCTGTCGCCGATGAAGTAGCCCCCGATGCCCCCGCCGATCATCCCGAGTTGGGTGATGAGCAGCGGGGCGCTCGCCGACGAGTACGCGTCGCTGCCCAGGACGGCCACCCCGACGCCGAGGAGGCCCCCTGCCAGCACCCCGAGGCTGCTCCATCGGGTCTGGGACTCGGTGGGGTGCAGGGTCGAGGCCAGGACGGCCCCGAGGCCGATCCCGACTCCTTCCCCGAGGAGCCATCCCATCCCATACCCGTCACGGGCCTCGAAGACCCCGAGGGTCATCACCCCGAAGATCCCGCCGTACAGGCCTGCGGCGTTGACGAAGGCCATGGAGGCCGGGTCGGGTTGCAGGGAGGCTGCGAGGGCGTACCCGGCGGCCATGCCCACCGTGCCGGTGAGCCACACCGTGGTGGCGACCCCACGACCCTCGCTGAAGGCGGGGCACGACCGCTCGAAGGTGATCGGGTCAAAGGTGCACGACCCGTAGGCGTTGCGCTCGTCGAGCTCGTAGGCGAGGGCGATCCCCGCGGCGAACCCGAGGGTGAGGCCGGTGCTGAGCCCGTAGCCGCGACCGGTCCGGAGGGGTCGCGGGTGATCGAGGTAGTAGGCCGCCCCGATCCCGGCCCCGGCGAGGAGGATGGGCACCCAGACGGCCGCCCGGACGTCGTCGATCTCGGCCATCACGTCGACGTAGATGCCCGTCCCGACCCCGTACAGAAAGAGGGTGGAGTAGAGGGAGAAGGCCTCGGCCCCGCTGCGCGATCCGTCGGGGGTAGCTGGTGGGGGCGGAAGGGTCGGCCCGGAGGCCTCGGCGCCGAGCATGAGCCGGGCCACGCGGCTGAGCACGGGCACGGTGGCGTAGGGGGACTCCTGGGGGGGACGTAGGCGGGTCTGCAGGAGGTGCAGGGCCTCGGCGGGGCGGCCCTGGGCGATGAGGGTGGCGCTCTGGTCGATGCGGCGGCGTTCGTCCTCGTCGGGGGTGGCTTCTGGGGTGGCCGCGGGGGAGGCCTCGGGAGGCGTCGTGGGGGACCCTGTGGGGGCGGTCCCGAGTCGCCAGGGGGACACGGGTTGGGCCGCGGGGGTCTGGGCGGCGGCGGTACGGGGGACGAGGGCGGAGAGGGCGGCGAGGAGGACGGGCAGGACGGGCAGGACGCGGGAGGAACGCATGGAGGAGGGCGACAGCATGGGGTGTGCCACGGGGGAGGGAGGAGGGGAGGGTCAGCCGGGGGGGATGCGGGACACGGCCCCGACGGGTTCGGCCGGGGTGAGGGAGCTTCGCGGCGACGGGATGGCGTCGCCGAACCACGAGAAGAACTCCAGGAGCCGTTGTTTCCGGTCGGGGGGGATGTAGTCGAAGTTGGTCCCGCGGTCGGTGATCTCCCAGAAGTAGGGCGAGCCGATGGAGAGCATCTCGTCGCGGATGGCGGCGAGCCGGCCGGGCTGCTCGTGGCGCATGTCGCGGAAGACCTCGCGGGCCGACTCGGGGTCGCCCTGGAGGAGGTAGTACGTGGCGAGCTTCACCTGGGCCTTGCGGACGCCCTTGAGGGAGGCCTCGCGGGTGGCCCCTTCGCCCTCCTTGTCGACCTCCAGGAAGATCCGCAGGAGCTGCAACCGCTCGGGGGATTTGAGGTCGAAGGCGAGCTCGTTGAGGGCGCAGAGGTCGTACGCGGCGGTCTCGAGCACGAACCCGAGGTCGACGTGAAAGGCGAGCTGGCCGTAGTACTTGAAGTACCGGGCCACCTCGACGGCGAAGCGGCCCTGGTTGCCCCGCAGGGCGGCCTCGGCCAGGAGGCGGTACTGGTTGAAGACGTTGTAGGCCGTACGCACGTCGCGGCAGTTGACCGTGCTGCGGAGGTACGTGTTGAAGAATTTCACACACAGCTCGACCACCCGGGGGTTGCCCCGGGCCATGGCGTGCTCGGCGAGCTCGCGGGTGTGAATGGCCACCACGTAGCAGAGCTCCCGGTTGCCCCCGAGGCCGGCCTGGTAGATGGCCTGAAACTGCCGCAGGAGCTTGAACTCGAACCAGCTCTCCTCGCGCCCGAGCTGCACGAGCATCTCCCGCGACATGGAGACGAAATCCGGGTTTTGCGCCACGCTCTCGGGGATCCGAAACCAGTCGGGGGGCAGGGCCCCTTTGACCTCCATGTAGTCGCGCCCGAGGTCGCCGAGGGCGTTGACCGAGGCGATGGCGATGGTCCCGTCGTGGTTGGCCATGGCGTTGAGCACGATGTCGGCGAGCTGCTCGGCCCCGTTGGCGGCGTCGTGCTGGAGGTTCTCCACGCGCAGGACCACGAAGCTTGAGCGGCTCTCGGCGACCTGAATGGCCCGGAGGGTGACGTCGCGGATCCGCCCGACGATGTTCATCGGGTTGAGGAAGTCGAAGACGTAGGCGAAATAGGGCAGGAGCAGCAGGGCGCTCAGGGTCATCATGCCCATGGCGAACAGGGTGCTGGTCGGGGCGTTGAAATCGTCGTGCAGGAGCAGCGACACCCACAGCCCGTTGATCCCCGAGATGACGAAGAAGCCCATCACCATGAAGTTGACCGGCTCGCGGAAGAACAGCTCCGTGATCCGGTGGGTGTACCGGTTGGAGGCGAGCTCGACGATGATGGCCACCACGCTGATGGCCACACCCAGGATCTGCGAGGTCACCTCGCCGACGCTGCCGAGGACGTTCTGGGCGCTCTCGTTGCTGACCGTGGTGAGCAGGTGCCACAGGGTCGGGGCCCCGGGTTGCCTCCGGGCGTCGATCAGGTACCCCGCCCCGAACATGACACACCCCGCGCAGCACAGGAGGCTGAAGGGCACGAGCCAGACCCGCACCTGATGCGGCACCCGCACCCCGAAGATGGTGTCCTGTTGTCTCTCCCGCGAGGCGGGCGGGGTCGCGGTGCTCCCGGCCTCGGGCTCGGGGGGAACGACCGAGTCGCGCGGGACCCACTGGCTGTCGAAGGGCGCCTCCGGGCCATCACCCGGCGGGGCGGGCGACGGGGAGGAGTCCTGCGGGTCGGCGGGTTCGCGGCTCACGCCCCGGGACTGTACACCTCGGGTCTGGAGCCCGGGAGGTCAAACGGCCCGTGAGGGATGGACCTCGGGGCCGGACGGATACAACGTAGCACGGTGAGGCGCGGCCGGGCTTGTCGCAGAGCCCGGGGAAGTGCCAGACTCGGGGCGGCCGGTGGTCGGTGTGTTGAGGAGTGATGCAGATGCTTAGACAATCCCTGATGCTGCTCTGTGCAGTGGCGGCCGTGGTCCTGGCCCCGCACACAGGGTGGGCCATCATCAATCAGGTGGACGGCACCATTGTTCCGCAGGAGGTCAACCTCCAGAGCTGCCTGAACAAGAACGCCACCCCCTCGCCGCAAAACCCCGCCCCGGGGGAGGGCCCCGGGGTGCTCAACGCCGTCACCGACGCCGCCATCACCCCGCAGACCTTCGTGCCCGCCGTGCGCTCCGACGGCCGCCGGGTCGCCCAATTTACGATGGTCGGCGAAGGGGCCGGCTACCAGAACCGCTTCGGCTGGTACAACGTCGGCGACAGCCCCTTCACCTCCAACGCCCGCCGCGAGATCTACACCTGCCGCGACCGGGTGGCCGCCTGCGATTGCCCCTGCCTCGAAGGGCCGCGGCGGGTGATGCCCCCCGCCAGCCAGTGCACATTCTGGATCAACCCCAACATCGTCGAGGTGGACTTCGACTGTCTGCAGCGGGCAGGGCTGTGGCGCGGAGGGCCCATCGCCTTCTACATCGTCACCCCGGAGCTGCTCTCGGGCGGCGAGGGCGGCAACTGCCCCGCCCCCGACAGCACGATCAACCGCGTCTACTCCACCGACAACTCCGTCAACGACGACGGCGACTACGTCCACTTCCTGATCTACACCTCGCGGTCGTTCCGCGACGCCTTCTATTTCGGCTGGGAAGACCTCTTCCGCGGCGGGGACAACGACTTCGAGGACGCCCTCGTGCGGGCCATCGGCCTGGTCCCCACGTGCAACCCCACCCCCGAGGTCTGCGACGGCCGCGACAACAACTGCAACGGGGTCGTCGACGAGGGCCTCGGCGCCACCACATGCGGGATGGGAGCCTGCCAGCGTACGGTCAACAACTGCGTGGCCGGCCGACCCCAGGCCTGCGTCCCGGGACAAGGCACCCAGGAGATCTGCGACGGCCTCGACAACAACTGCAACGGGACCATCGACGAGGGCGTCTCCCGGGCCTGCAACACCTCCTGCGGGGCCGGGACCCAGTACTGCACCAACGGGACCTGGGGCGACTGCGTGGCCCCCCAACCCCAACCCGAGGTCTGCGACAACCGCGACAACGACTGCAACGGCCGGATCGATGACGGCCTGTCGCGGCCCTGCATGACCCGCTGCGGCTCGGGGGTCGAGGCCTGCACGGCCGGGGCCTGGGGCGGGTGCAACGCCCCCCAACCCGGGGTCGAGGTCTGCAACGGGATGGACGACGACTGCGACGGGGTGGTCGACAACGGGGTCCCCGCCCGGGCGTGTATGTCCGCTTGCGGACCGGGGCAGGAGGTCTGCATCGGCGGGCGCTACGAGTGCAACGCCCCGCGGCCTCGCCCCGAGGTGTGCGACGGGGCCGACAACGATTGCAACGGCATGGTCGATGACGGGATCGCCGACGGCGGGAGCTGCGGGACGGCCGTCGGGGTGTGTCGGCCGGGACGGTTCCTCTGTCGAATGGGGGCCTACGTCTGCGTGGGGGCCACCGCGGGCACCCCGGAGGTCTGTGACGGCCTCGACAACAACTGCAACGGCATCGTCGACGAGGGCAACCCCGGCGGCGGGGCCGCCTGCATGACCGACGCCATGGGCTCCCCCCTGTGCGCCGCGGGGCGCCTGCAGTGCCGCGGGGGACGCCTGCAGTGCGAGGGGGGGGTGGCCGCTCGTCCGGAGATCTGCAACTGCCTCGACGACGACTGCGACGGGCAGGTCGACGAGGACGCCCCCGGGGGGGCCTCCCTCTGCCCCGGAGGCGGCCGCTGCATCGGCTGCCGCTGCCGGACCCCGTGCCTGCCCGGGGAGTTCCCGTGCAGCGTGGGCCTGGTCTGCAACGCCGACAACTTCTGCGTCCCGCCCCTGTGCGGCAACGAGATCTGCACCCCCACCCAGGAGTGCATCGAGGGCCGCTGCGTCGACCAGTGCGCCTCCGTCATGTGCACCGGCGGGCAGGTCTGCGCCGTCCGCGACGGACGGGCCTCCTGCGTCGACAACAACTGCTACGGCCTCGGCTGCGAAGGGGCCCAGATCTGCCGAGCCGCGATGTGCGTCAACAACGGCTGCGTGGGCATGACCTGCGGGGCCGGCGAGTTCTGCCGGCCCGACGCCACGGGGCGCGGGGTGTGCGTCCGGTCGTGCGGCGACGTGCGCTGCCCCCTCGGGCAGACGTGCACCGACGGGCGCTGCGCGGGCGACCCCTGCCAGGGCCACGCGTGCAACCCCGGCCAGGTGTGCAGGGTCGAGGCGGCGAGGGCCCGCTGCGTGCCCGACCCCTGCCTCAACGTAGGCACCTCCCCCGGGCGCATCTGCGAGGGAGGCATGCTCGTCGACGACCCCTGCGCCGGCGTCTCCTGCCCGGGGGCCCCGCGGGTCCAGTGTCGGCGGGGGCAGTGCATCGACCCCGGAGCGCGTCCCCTCGACCGCGAGCGGGTACTCGGAGCCGGCGGGGGCGGTTGTTCGGTCGGGGGCGGGGCCTCCTCGGGGGCTCCCCGTTCGGGTGCCCTCCTCGGCCTCGCGGCGGTGGCGGCCCTCGTCACGGCCCGACGTCGTCGAAAGATGCGCGGCGCAGGGGTCGGAGGTGCACGATGAGCCGCCCGACCTCTCTCCGCACGCCCAGGGCTCTGTATCTCCCCGCGGCCCTCGTGGCCCTCGGAGCGCTCGGTACGGTGGGTGGGTGCGAGCCCGAGCCCTACTGCCTCAACTGCGTCAACAGCGACGGGGGGGCCTCGGGGCTCGACGTAGGCCGGGTCGACGCGGGGCGCACCGACGTGGCGACCACCTGCCGCCCCACCGCCGACCGCCGTGAGATCTGCGACGGGTTCGACAACGACTGCGACGGCCTCGTCGACGAGGACTTCGACCTGCAGAGCGACCCCGCCCGCTGCGGGGCCTGCGACAACCGCTGCGCCCTGCCCAACGCCATCCCCACCTGCAGCATGGGGGTGTGCGCCGTACGCCAGTGCGACGTGGGGGCCTACGACCTCAACAACGACCCGAGCGACGGCTGCGAGTACCTCTGCACGCCCACCGGGACCACCGAGGTCTGCGACGGGGTCGACAACGACTGCGACGGCCTCGTCGACGAGGGCTTCGACCGCCAGACCGACATCGCCAACTGTGGGACCTGCGGCACGGCCTGCGCCTTCCCCGGAGCCGGGGCCGCCTGCGTCATGGGGCAGTGCCGCATCGGGGCCTGCCTCCCGGGTTTCGTCGACCTCAACCGCAACCCCGCCGACGGCTGCGAGCTGTCGTGCACCCCGTCGGGCCCCGAGGTCTGCGACGGCCGCGACAACGACTGCGACGGGGTGGTCGACAACGGCATCAACCGCATGACCGACCCCAACAACTGCGGGGCCTGCGGGCGGGTCTGCGCCTTCCCCAACGCCACCCCCGGCTGCGCCGCGGGGCAGTGCACCCTCGGGGCCTGTCGGCCCGGGTTTCGTGACCTCAACCGCGACCCCGCCGACGGATGCGAGTGGTCGTGCGGCAACACGACGGGGGTGGTCGGCCCCGAGGTCTGCGACGGCCGCGACAACGACTGCAACGGCACCATCGACGACAACGTCATGGGGGCGGGCCAGCCCTGCGGCGGGAGCCAGGGGATCTGTCGCCCCGGCACCAACGTGTGCGAGCGCGGGACCCTGCGCTGCGTCGGGGCCGTGATGCCCCGCACCGAGCTCTGCAACGGCCTCGACGACAACTGCGACGGGATGGTCGACAACGCCCCCGCGGGCGGGTCTCTGCCCGGGACGGGCACCGCGGCCACCTGCGGCAACAACGTGGGCCAGTGCACCTTCGGGGCCTTTACGTGCGTCTCCGGGGCCATCGTCTGCCGCGGCGGGGTCAGCGCCTCGGGCGAGCTCTGCGACGGCCTCGACAACAACTGCGACGGGCGGGTCGACGAGGGGGTCACTCCCCCCGCGGGGTTCCGCTGCAACCGCCGGGGCTCGGAGAGCCAGGGGGTGTGTAACCTCGCCCGCTCGCAGTGCAACGGGGCCCAGGGCTTCGGCTGCACCTATCCCCCCACGTACCGCGACCGCGACGACGAGGCCCTCTGCGACGGCCTCGACAACAACTGCGACGGCCGGGTCGACGAGGGCTGCCTCGCGGCCCCCGGGGCCGACCGCCGCCTCGACCAGGGCAACGCCAACAGCATCCAGCCCTTCATCACCGGCGGGGCCAACAACCTCGGGGTGGTCTACATCGACCGCCGCAACGGCGACGCCGACGTCTACTTCGCCCGGAGCAACAACGCCGGGGTCACCTGGCAGCCCGACCAACGCCTCGACACCGACGGGCCAGGCACCAACAACAGCGTCCAGCCCGTGGTGGTGTGGCCCGGGGGGGGGACCGACGTGTTCGCCGTCTGGGGCGACTTCCGCGGGGGCAACTTCCGCCAGGTCTTCAGCAACTACTCCCGCAACGTGGGGCAGTCGTGGGCCGGCCAGGACGTCCGGGTCAACCGCCTCCAGGACAACGACTCCTTCAACCTGCGCATCGCCCACACGGGCCAGGGGACGGTGGCCGTGTGGGAGGCCTTCTTCTCCAACCGCGGCCGGCACATCTTCGCGTCGGTCTCGCAAGACCGCGGGGCCACCTGGCGCACCCCCCAACAGATCGACCAGGGCCCCTCGACCTCCGTGGCCTCGACCCCCGCCATCGCCGTGGCGGGCAACCGCCTCTTCGTGGTCTGGCGCGACAGCCGCTCGGGGCGCCTGCCCGACATCTACTTCCGGGCCTCGGCCGACGGCGGGATCACCTGGCCCACGGCCGACGTGCGGCTCGACACCGACACCGCAGGGGCCCACACGAGCGAGCTCCCGAGCGTGGCCGCCGACACCGCGGGCAACGTGTACGTGGCCTGGCAGGACGTACGCGACGACCGCAGCTACGACATCTATTTCAACCGCTCCAACAACAACGGGGCCACCTGGCGTACGGCCGACGTCCGGGTCGACACCGACGCCTTCCCCCGCGACGCCCTCAGCCCCACGGTGATGGCCCTGCCCGGGGGCAACGCCGCGGTGGTCTGGCGCGACCTGCGCTGGGGTCTGGCCAACACATACGGGTCGCGGACCACCGACGGGGCCGCTCGGTTCCTCCCGAGCGATGTCCAGGTGGTGGGGGGCGTGGCGGGGCGCTCGCGGGCCTTCGACGTGACGGCCGCGGTGACGGGCAGCACGGTCTTCGCGGTGTGGGCCGACGACCGCAACGGGGCCCTCGACATCTACGCCAACTACTCCCTCGACGGGGGCGAGCGGTATCAGCCCGTCGACGTTCGGCTCGACAACTCCCCGCCCGGTTCGGACGGGTCTTCGCCCTCGGTGTGGGCCACCACCCAGTCCAATGGCCGCCCGTCCGTGCATGTGGTCTGGGTCGACCGCCGCAACGGCGGGCTCAACGGCGACATCTACTACAACGCCCTGCGCTGACTCCCCGGAGCCCCGTGCCCGTCGCGGGGCCCTACGGTGGGGGTATCCCGATGTGGATCTGCGGTACTACAGCCGACCGTTCTCGCGGAGCCAGGTCACGTAGTCGACCAGGGCCCGGTAGAGCCGGTCTTCGACCTCCAGGACGGCGGGCCGCCCCGCCCCCACGGTCTCGGGGTCGGGGTCGTAGCGGTAGTCGTTGTCGTCGAGGACCAGCATGTCGGCCCCGCGGTCGCGCTCGGCCCCCGGGGCCACCACCAGCCCTCCAGGGCGCGAGGCCCGCGGCAGAAACTGCCCGAAGGCCGCCCGGTCCTCGGCCACCACGAACTCCAGGCAGTGGCGCGAGCCCGCGATGGCCACGTCACACTCGAGGTCGCGCCGGGCCGCGAGCTGAAACCGTCGCCCCCGCTCGGGGCGCAGGCCCCGGTCGGTCAGGGCCCGCTCGATCACCCGCAGGGCCCGAACCTCCTCCAGCGGGCGCATCCCCGCCCCCTCGGCCCGGGGCGGCGGACCGCTCGCGCAGCCCAGGGCCGCTCCCATCAGGAGGACGGCGCGGGCCGCCCACGTCGCTGCATGTGCCATCGACGCGACGGGGTACCACGGCCCAACCCCCCCTGGCATCGAAAGTGACCGCGTCAGTCGATGTCGAAGCCCCAGGTGACGAAGACGTCGGCCCCGGCGAAGCGGTCGAAGCGGGCGCTGGCCACCACCCGGCGGACGCAGAGGGCAAACAGGGCCGGGCCGTTTCCGCCCGACACCCGGGCCGCCACGGGATGGCCGTCGTTGCGCACCCGGAGGCGTACGGTGACGTGCCCGTGCGGACCGCGGCCGTCGTCGCCCGTGGTGGCCTCGGCGCAGGCGGCCAGGCGCGGGAGCAGGGGGTCGAGGCCACGGCTCACCTGACGGGGCTCCAGGCCCTCGGGGGTGCCTCCTGCGGCCGCCCCGAGGTCGAGGGTGCGGGCGGGAGGCGGACCGAGGTCTTCGGGCAGGGTGGGGCCCGTCTCGACCATCCGGGGGCGGGGGCGGGCGGGCTCGGGGCCGTCGTCGTCGTCGAGGAGCGGAGGCGAACCGCCCGGGTCGGGGCTGCCCGGCTCGGCGGGGAGGCGGGCGGCGAGGGTCGGGGCCCGAGCCCGGGCCCGGCGGGTGCGGACCCTGCGGCGTCGGCGGGCGCTCCGGACGTCGGGGGCGGGGGCGTCGAGGGCGGGGGCGTCGGGGGGCGGGGTCGAGGGCGCGGGGCAGCCAGGGAGGCTCAGGGCGGCGAGCGCAGCGAGGCCCGGAAGGGCCCGAATGAACCTCAATGTGCGGGTCATGGCGCAGAGCGCTGCGTCTGGTTGACGACCGGCGCGGAAGGGTGTCTACCATGCGCCCAAGGTGAACGGACGAGGATTGTTTCTGGCGCTCGCGAGCTTCTTTGTCGCGACGCCGACGTTGGCCCAGACGGCCCCCGAGGGGGCTGAGATGGGCGCAGGAGGGCAGACCCCACCCAGCGCGTGGCCCGTGTACCCGCGCGAGCGGCACGTCTGGGTGCGGGCCGAGTACGCCACGGGCGTGCGCCTGCGCGACCCCTTCGGACAAGGGCGCCTCGCCCCCCACAGCCTCCTCGTGCAGGGCAGCTTCGGCTTCGTGCACCTCGGGCAGTGGATCCTCGGCCCGTCCCTGGGCGTGCAGGTCGGCATCGCCTCGCCCTTCACCCAGATCGGGATCCAACCCGGGGTGACCATCCACCGCAGGCTCTCCCACCGCCTGGCCCTCACGGGCCGCGTCGACCTCCCGCTCTTCATCACCAAGGGGGGGGCCGAGATCGCGGGCCTTCTGCCGGTTCCGAGCGGCCGCCCCAACGAGATCGGGATGGGCAGCCCGGGCTTCATCAACAACGTCCCGTATCCCACCGGGGGCTACAACCCCGCCCTGGCTCCGGGCATCGAGGTCGCGGCGGGGGTGGCCGTCTACCTCCGGGCAGGCCTGGCCGTCACCGCCGAGGCCATCGTCAACACCTACTTCGGCGACTCCCAGTTCGTGTACCCCATCGTCGGGGGGGGCGTCGGTCTCCTCTTCGACTACGAGATGCTGCCGTGACCACCGCGCAATCCAAGTCCCGCAGGCCCCGATGGGGCGCCCTGGGCGTCCTCGCGTTGTCCACCCTGTTCATCACGGGCCCGGCCCCGGGAGACGTAGGGGGGTGCGGCGGCGACAACGCCAGCACCCCCGTGGCCGGCTCGGCCGAACAGAGCGAGTACGACTACTTCGACCAGGGCCTGTGCTCGCACCTGTGCCTCCGGCTCTACCAGTGCGGCCTCCTCTGCGACGCCATCGTGCGCCAGGGGGCCTCGTGCGACCCCAACGATCAAAACGTGTTCCGGCAGTGCGTCCGGGGCGAGATCCGCAGCGACCTCTTCGGGGTGTCGCGCTGCCCCCACCGCTGCAACAACCTCGGCACCTTCGCCGGGGCCTTCCAGCAGGACATCTCCGCCTGCGGCAACCAGGTCCTCGCCACCTCCTGCGACGCCGCGGCCCTCACGGACGTGATCCGCGCGGCCCCCACCGCATGCACGGTGGTGTGCCAATGACCCGCCCCACGCCCTCCCTGGGCCTCATCGCCCTCGTGGCCCTCGGAGCCGTCGGGTGCCAGACCCTCGCCTCGACCCACGAGTACCGGCTCTACCGTGCGTACCGCTACCTCGGGGCCGGTCCCGAGCGCCTCGCGGCCGGCAGCGCGTACATCGAGGCCCACCCCCAGGGGCGGTTCTCGGCGGAGGTCCGGCGCGAGGTCGAGACCGCAGAAGAAGACTTCTGGATGGAGCACCGGGCCAGCGTCGACGGGCTGAGCGCCTACGTGCAGGCCTTTCCCCGCGGGAGCCACGTCGAGGAGGCCCGCCAGCGCCTGTCGGTCTTCGAGGCCGCCCGGCGCGAGCAGGTGACCGCCCTGCGGGCCACCGAACAGGCCGAGCGCGAGCGCCGCGAGGAGGAGCTCCGCCTCGCCGGGGCCCGGGCTCGCATCTGGGCCCGCACCAATTTCGACCGCTGGGTGCGCCTCTTCGGCGGCCTCCAGGGCTGGGGTCAGGGCTTCGGGCCCATCGTGGGGGCCAACCCGTCCTTCCGCGAGGCCTTTGAAAACGCCCCGCCCCAGTGCCGGGGGGCCCACTGCCGCAAGGACTTCTCGCAGGATTTCTACATCTCCGTCCCGGGCCGCAGCGCCCTGCCGCGCCGCATCAACCTCCAGCTCGACATGGTGCGGACGGGCAACGACCGACTCGTCAATCAGGTGCTCGTCAACCTCCGGGGGCGGGGGCTCACCCAGTGGTTCGAGTCCGAGCGCCAGGAGCCCGTCACCCCCGGCGACGCGCAGGCCCGCGAGGCCGCCGTCCGGTGGTCGATGGATCAGCTCCGGGCCGTCTTCGGGGCCGGCTTCCCCGACGCCCGGGAGACCCCCGCGGCCCTGTACGGCCCGCCCCCCGAGCCCATGGTGATGGGCGGCGAAGAGGAGGAAGAAGAGGCCCCCGCGGCCCCCGCCGACCCCAACGCCTGCGTCATCCCCTCGCAGCCCCTCGGGGTGCGGTGGAGCGCCGTGATCGGGTGCCCTGGCCTCAGCAACGCGCGGCCCTTCACCGTCCCCGAGGAGGCCCGGACGACCCACGCCACGGCGATGGAGCCCGTCGGCGGGGTCGGCCCCGCGGTGACCGCCAACGCCTGCTTGCGGGTCGACGCCTACGCCGCCCTCGACGCCGAGGGCATGGGCACCGACGAGGGGATCGTGTTCACCCTCATCCCGGCCTGCGCCCTCGGGCCCTCCACCCCGGCCCGCCCCGCCCGTCCAGGGGCCCGTCCGGCCGCCGCCCCGGCCCGCCCGGCCGCCGCCCCGGCGCGCCCCGCCGCGGCCCCTGCTGCGGCTCCTGCGGCCACCCCCTGATCGTCACATCGCCCGGGTGAGTCGGTACCAGCCGTAGTCGAAGCGCACGAGGGTGCCGTCGGCCTGCCACTTCTTGATCTGGCCGACGGGATATCCCCGCCTCCGCAGGCTCTCCAGGGTGACCTCGTCGCCGACCGAGAGGGCCCCGATCACCGTGGTCTTCGCAGGCGCCGCGGTCTTCGCGGGCGCCGTGGTCGTCGCGGGCGCTACGGTGCGCTTCGTGGCGGCCGCCTCGACCCGCTTCGCTCGGGCCGTTGGGGCCCTGGTGGTCTTCGCCGCGGGGGCTGGAGCCGCGGACCCGTCGTCGAGGTCGATGCCGAAGAGGGCGCTCAGGGCGTCGTCGCTGGCCTCCAGGGCGTTGTCGGCCTTTCTGGTCTTGGCCACGGCCCGACCGGCTTCGGAGACGAGGTCCTCCAGGGCGACCCCCCGCAGCGTAAACAACAGCTCGGGACGGGTGTCGAGGCGGGCCCCGACGCCGTACAAGACCGCCGCCACGTGTTTGCACATCGTGGCCCCGTCGGGGCACGAGCAGCGCATCGTGAGCTCGCCCCTGCGCGGGATCATGCCGTCCGCAGGGTGGGTGAGCACGGCCATCACCCCCGCGGCGAGCTTGCCCTGCAGCAGCTCCAGGGCCGAGCCCACCTGGTCGCCGCAGGCGGCGCGGATGCGCTTCCATCGGGTGGGGTCGAGGGGCTTGACCTTCACCGAGACGGTGTAGAGCGCCGACCCGCTCACGATGGCCTCCACCACCCCCGCGGCCACCTCCAGATGAACCACCGACCCGTTGCGGGCGTAGGTGCGCCCCCGGGGCAGCCGGTTGGCGAGGTCGGCCTGGGACTCGAGCCCGTCGCACCAGGCCTTGCCCCAGAAGGTGCCCGCGATGGCCGATCGGCCCTTCGCCGTGACCACCACGGGGTCGACCGGGAGGCCCTTCTTGCGGCGTTTGACCATGGCGGCCTCGGCCTTCTCCCGGCGCTCGGCCACCGAGACGTAGGGCGCGAAGTAGGGCTCATAGCGGGAGCTGCTGCGGGATCGGCGGTACATGGTGGGGCGAAGTCAAGCGCCTTGATCAGACCTCGTCAAGGGCCCGCGCGAGGTCGAGGCTCACGACGCGGAGGATCTCGGCGTCGGGGAGCTCGGTGAACCGGAGCTCCGCGCCCGCCGCGGGGGCGAGGATGGCCTCGGACAGGGCCCGCTTGTCGGCCAGCATGGCGTCGATGCGCTCCTCCAGGGTGCCCTTGCACACGAACCGGTGCACGAGGACGTTGCGCCGCTGGCCGATGCGGTAGGCCCGGTCGGTGGCCTGGTTCTCGACGGCGGGGTTCCACCAGCGGTCGAAGTGCAGGACGTGTTGGGCGGCGGTGAGGTTGAGGCCCGTCCCTCCGGCCTTGAGCGACAGCACGAAGAAGGGCACCCGGGGGTCGGTCTGAAACCGCTCGACCAGCTTCGACCGCTGCCGCACCGGGGTCCCGCCATGCAGCACCAGCCCCGGGGCCCCGAACACCCCCGCGAGGTAGCCCGCCAGGGGCTCCGTCATCTCCTGAAACTGCGTGAAGATCAGGGCCTTCTCCCCGCGGCCGGCGATCTCCTCGGCGAGCTCCCCGAGGCGCTCGAACTTGCCGCTCGCGGCCGGGTCGTACCCACCGTCGCCCTCCGCCTGAGAGGGGTGGTTGCACACCTGCTTGAGCCGGGTGAGGGCTCCGAGGACGGCCCCGCGCCGTGCCATCCCGTCATCCTGGGAGGCCAGTCGTTGCTTGAGGTCATCGACCACCTCGGCGTACCGACGGGCCTGCACGGGGGTGAGCCGACACCACGCCGTGACCTCGGTCTTGTCGGGAAGGTCGCCCGCCACGCTGCGATCGCTCTTGAGCCGGCGGAGGATGTACGGGCCCACGAGGCGACGCAGGGGGGCGTAGCTCCCGCCGTCGGCGAGGGTCTTGGCGTACCGGGCGAACACCATGGGGCGCCCGAGGAGGCCGGGCTGGACGTAGTCGAAGATCGACCAGAGGTCGCCGAGGCGGTTCTCGACGGGGGTCCCGGTGAGGGCGAAGCGGCCGCGGGCCTGGATGGTTTTGACCCCTCGGGCCTGCTGGGTGTCGGGGTTCTTGATGGCCTGGGCCTCGTCGAGGACGGCCAGGGACCAGTCGAGCTCACGGGCCCAGGCCTCGCGGGCGATGACCCCGTAGGTGCTGATGACCACGTCGGCGTCTTCGCGCCACGCTCGCATGGCCTCGACGCTCCCGGGAGGGGCCTCGCTGCCCGCGCTCGGGTGGGCCACCTTCACCCGCAGGCCGGGCGCAAACCGCGCGAGCTCCGCCCGCCAGTTGCCCATCAACGACGCCGGAACCACAAGCAGATGCGGCGCCTCGGGCCCCTTTCTGTGCCGCCGTTCGAGCACCATCAGGGCGATGACCTGGAGGGTCTTGCCGAGGCCCATGTCGTCGGCGAGGCATCCGCCGAGGCCCAGGTTCCACAGGGTCCACAGCCACCGCAGGCCGACCCGCTGGTAGGGCCGGAGGGTGGCCCGGAGGGCGTCGCCCACGTCGAGGTCGCCGAGGGAGCCCGGGTCGCGCAGGGCCCGCAGGGTCTCCACCAGGGCCGGGCCGGGCTCGATCCGCACCCAGGCTCCGTCCGCGTCGTCGGCGTCGTCGAGGGCCGGACCCGTCGTGGCCATGGCCCCGGCCACCATCCGCAAGGCCTCGTGCAGGCTGACCCCCGCCCGGGACGCCCTCTGGGCCGCCCGCCACTGCCCGAGGAGGGCGTCGAGCTTCGCCGCGTCGACCTCCACCCAACGCCCCCGGAGCTGCACGAGCCCGCTGCCCGCTCGCTGGAGCATCGCCACCTCCTCGTCGGTGAGGGCCACCCCGTCGAGGGCCACCGCGACCGAGAAGCTCAGCAGGGCGTCGAGGCCCAGGTACGACCCCGCGGGCCCCCCGACCGTCACCTGGACCTGCGGCCGAACGGGCCGCTTCGGGCTCCACCAGTCGGGCACCCGCACCGACACCCCCGCGGCCTCGAAGTGGGGGATGTCCTTGAGGAAGGCGTGAGCCTCGGGGGCTCCCCAGGACACGGCCTGAAACACCTCCCCGGCCTCGACGAGCCGACGGGCCACGGGGCTCGACTCCATGGCGCGACGCACGGGTTCGAGGAGGGCCTCGAGCCGGGCGTGGTCGCGGGTGGCCGAGGCCTCTTGCAGGGCCCTGCCGAGCGGGGCGTGCTGCACCCGGCCCGCGGTGGACACCCCCGTGGTGAAGGTGGCCATAAACGCGAAGGGGGCGGCCGCGTCGCCCTTGCGTTCGGCGAGGTGGAAGCACACCCGCCCCACCCGATGCCACACGGGGCTCTGGGCCTGGAGCCACGCCTCCACCGTGCCCTCCCAGGTCCCAAGGGCTGCCGCATAGGCGGCGTGGAGCAGCGCCCACCACGCCTCCAGGGTCGCGCGACCCACGTACTCGGCCCCGTGCATGGCCGGAACCCTGTCGACGAGGCCCGCGATCTCCTCCTCGGGCAACGCGAGCCGCAGCGACCCCCGCTGGGCCTCGGCCTCGGGGGCGGCGCACACCCGGGCCACGAAGGCCTTGCTCACGTCGCGCAGCCACGACCATGCGGGGGGGAGCAGGGCCGCGGGGTGCCGGGCCCCGAGGAGCAGGAGCCCGTTGGGCGTGTCGCCCTCGAAGTGGCCGAGGATCCGCCCGCCCAGGGCCTCGTCGAGGAAGGGCAGGGCCTCGGGGTCGTGCCGCAGCACCAGGGCCCCGTCGGGGAGCACGCACGGAGACCGCACGGCGACTCAGCCCACGGCCCCGAGGGCCCGGTCGGACTCGACCCGCACGGGCAACGGGGCCCCCGTGTCGACGAAGGTGAGGGACGCGGAGTTGAGGCAGTGCCGCTCGCCCCGCGGAGGCGGTCCGTCGGGGAAGACGTGCCCGAGGTGTCCGTCGCACCGGGTGCAGCGGATCTCCGTGCGGATCATCCCGTAGCTGCCGTCGGTCACGCGGCGCACGTGGGCCTCGTCGTAGGTGCCCGCGAAGCTCGGCCATCCGGTGCCCGAGTCAAACTTGGCGGCCGACCGAAACAGGGGCAGGCCGCAGAGGCGGCAGCAGTAGGTCCCGGTGCGTTTGTTGTCGAGGAGGGTCCCGCAGAAGGGGCGCTCGGTGCCGTGGGCGAGGAGGACCGTGCGCTCCTCGGGGCTCAGGTCGTGGGCCAGGGCCTCACGCTGCGCCGCGGAGAGGGGGGTGAGGTCGAAGCCGGACGGGGAGGGGGGAGAGGGCATCCCGCGACGATGGCGCCGGTCGGAGAGGGCGTCAATCGGGCGAACGGGTCAGTGCAGCTGCAGTTGGGTCGTGCCGACCGCGGAGGCCCGCGCCGGGGCGGCGGTCACGGGCACCTCGGCAGACCGAAACCCGCTCCGTCGAACGCGCACCCGGTACTGCCCCTGGTCGACGTCGCGGAAGCGGTAGTTGCCCGCCTCGTTGCTCTGGGTGCGCTGGACCACCCGACCCTGGCCGTCGACGAGCTCGACCTCGGCGTTGGCCGCGGCGGCGGCCCCCTCGGCCTGAAGCTGTCCGGTCACTTGACCATACCTCTGGTCGCGGGCCGCGGTGTCCTCGTGCACGAAGGGCAGGTCGAGGGTCTGACGGGTGCGTCCCCCGCGGTCGGTGAGCACGAGGCGGGCGAGGTATCGTCCGGCGGGGCGGGCAGAGCCGTCCTGGGCCTGGCCGTTCCAGGAGAGCTGGACGGGGCCCTGGGTGGCGGGTTGGGTGTGGGTCCAGACGGGGGCGGCGGTCGGCCCGGCGGTGCCGTCGGGAATGACCTGGACGGTGAGGGTCCCGCCGAGGGTGGAGGGGGCCACGTTGCGAAGGTTGATCTCGGTGTTTCCCGCCCGCCACTGGCTCGCCGCCCGCACGAGGTAGTGCTCGCCGGCGTAGACCTCGACCCGGCGCCGGGTGCTCTGGCCCCGGGCGTTGGTGGCCACGAGGTCGACCGTGTGGACCCCCGGCTCCAGGGAGGCGGTGGCGAGCTGCCAGCGTACGGCCTCGCCGCAGCCCCGGGCCACGGGGACGTCGTCGACGAGGAGGTCGACCCGCTGCACGGCGGCCCCGTTGTTGTCGACGGCCCGACCGGTGAGGGAGAGGGTCCCGTCGACGTGGTCGCCGTCGCGAATCCCGTCGAGGTTGAGAGACATCACGTCGATGGAGACGAGACCGAACACGGCCCACATGGCCTCGGCCTTGCCCGAGCCTCCGTTGGACCACCCGCCGTCCTGCTGCTGATGGGCGACGAGCCAGCGGGTCCCGCGGGCCACGGCGGGGTCGTCGTCGCTGGCCCCGAGGGCGCGCAGGGCGTGCAGGGTCTGGCCGGTGGCGAAGGCGTTGCTGTTCTCGCCGGGGCGGTAGCCCCACCCGCCGTCTTCGGTCTGCCGACGCCGCAGGAGGGCCGACAGGCCCGTGAGGGCGGCCTCGCTCGGCTGGGCCCCGGCGGCGAGGAGGCCCATCACCGCGTAGTTGAGCGGGACCGTGCCCGCCGTGGGATCGTCGCTGAGGGCCCGGGCGTGGGTCTGCACCCACCCCTCGGCCCGGCGCAGGGGGGCGAGCCAGCGGGCGTCGGCGCTGCGGGCCCACGCCTGGCGCCAGGTCTGCAGGGCCTGGGTGGTGGCCTGCATCGGCCCTTCGACCACGGGGAAGCGGGTGTCGTCGTTGCGGAGCGACCCGTCCTCCTGCTGCACCTCCTGGAGCTGTCCGGCGACGGCCAGGAGGTCGTCGGTGAGGTCGCCCCCCTGGGAGGCGTCGTAGCGGGCGAAGGCAGCCCCCCCGAAGGTGCGCGAGGTGGTGGGTTCGCCGCTGCCGCCGACGGAGAGGCCCCCGGGCTGGCGGTGGCCCCCGCGGATGTCGAGGAGGCCGCGCATCACGGTACGAAACTGGGGGTCGTCGATGTCGTAGCGGTGCTCGCGGCCGACGGTGAGGGCCTCGAAGGTCACGGCCTGGACGTGGCAGCCGTAGCAGTTGTGCTGCTCCTGCCAGCGGACGGCCTCGCGGGAGACAAAGGCCAGGCCCCGCTGCGCGGCTGCCCGGGCGGCGGGGTCTCCCTCGGCGGCGGTGCGACCGGGGACGGCGTGGGCCCCGCGTTGGGGCGCGCAGGTCGGCAGGGCGGCGGCGGCCCGGGGGGCCCGGCGGGGTGCGGCGGGGTCGACGGGGGACGGGTCGTCGGCGGCCTGGAGGGGGGGGCCGGGGTTGGCGGCCACGGCGGGGGAGGGGGCGCGGTTGCGTGCGGCGCAGCCCAGGGACAGGGCTGCCAGGGCGCACCAGCGCCACGAGCGAAGGACAGACATCGGGGGATCCTCCAGCGAAGGGGTCATCGGGGGCGGACCACGGGCAGACGGGGGCCTCTCCTGCCTGGGGAACAGAACGGCCCAGGCGGCGGCCGAGGGTGCGCGTGGCCCCGGAGACGGTTGCGGGGAGGTCAGACGCGCGGCCGTGGGTGGCGGTCTGCGCGGGGGCCTTGGGGGTGAAGATTTTCTACCCCCCGAGGTCGAGGGTCGCGACGAAGGGGAGGTGGTCGGAGGCGCGCTTCGCCGTCGAGCTGGTGTGGGCCCCAGAGGCCCGGACGGGTGCGTTGGGACGGAGGAGGATCCGGTCAAGGGCCAGGACGGGCCACAGGGCCGGGAAGGTCCGAGCCGGGGCGACGGGCGCGAACGTCTCCCAGAACCATCGTAGAGCCTGGGGCCTGGGGGCCCACTCGTTGAAGTCGCCGAGGAGCACCGTGAGGGTCTCCGGTCCCGGGCTGAGGGCCCCGAGCAGACGCACGACCTGGGCGGCCCGCTCGATCGCCCGGAGCCCGAGGTGGACGTTGATCACGCGGAGGAGTTTCCCCCCGAGGTCGACGTCGACGTCGAGGGCCCCCCGGGGCTCGCGGCCCGGGACCGACAGGTCGATCCAGCGGCGCCCGACGATGGGAAGTCGGCTCAGGACCGCGTTGCCCGTCGTGACGCCCTCGCGTCGGCACGTGGGCCCGGCGATGAAGTGCAGGTCCCCGAGGCCCCGGGCGAGGTGCTCGAGCTGGTCATACCCGCTGGGATCGTGCACGGCGCAGTCGATCTCCTGCAGGGCCACCACGTCGCCGTCGAGCTCGCGGATCACCCGGGCGATGCGGTCGGGGTCGCGCCGACCGTCGAAGCCCACGCAGCGGTGGACGTTGTAGGTGGCCACCTGGAGCCGCTGTCCGACGAAGCGTTCAGGCCCGCGGTGCATACGACGCGCTCGGATTGTGGGGGGATGTGCCGACGCCACGGTGCCGCAGGAATCGGCGGAAGAGGGCGCTCACCCCGAGGAGGGCGAGGGCCGTGAGGAGCACCCGGGTCCCGTGGGCCGCGTCGGGTCGGCCCAGGGCCGCGCCGAGGGTCGCCCCGAACACGCTGAGGGCGACGACCAGAGGGGCCATGCCCAGGATCGTGCCCAGCAGGAAGGGGCCCAAGGGCACGCGGACCGAGCCGACCAGGGCGTTGACCACGCTGAACGGCGCGAAGGGGAAGACCCGTGCCAGGGCGACCGCGAAGGCGCCCCGGTGCCGGATCCGCTCGGCCAGCCAGGCCCGCCGGGTCCCCGCGAAACGACCCACCCGCCTGCGGCCCAGGAGGCGCCCGATGCCGTAGAGGGCCGTCGCGCTCGCCAGGACCCCCGCCAGGGCGTAGGCGGCCCCCCACCAGGGCCCAAACGCCCACCCGCTCTGGACCACCAGCAACGAGACCGGAAACCCCACCAGTCCCCCCCCGACGAAGACCGCCAGGACCGCCGCAGGTCCCCACAGGCCCTCCCGCAGCGGCCCGAGGGCCCGCCCGAGCTCCGCGGGGTCGAGCAGGGCCCGCAGGGGCGACAGGCCCCACAGGGCCCCCAGGGCGACGATCCCCGCGATCAAGGCGGAGGCGTCTCGGAGTCGGTCCCGGGCCCGCACCCGATGCTCCCAGGGCAGGAGCCTGTCGAGGACCTCGCCGTCGAGGGGGCCGTCGGGGTCGACCAGGCTCGCGTTGGCGATCACCTCCGCGGGCACCTCCTCGGCGTCGACCTCGAGGTCGCCCAGGGTGCGGGCCCCGTGGTTGTGACGGGCGACCACCGCGTGCAGCGATCCGAGGGCCTCGAAGCTGGCCGCCAGGGCTTCGGGGTCGGCCCTGAGGTGCTCCCCGAGCAGCCTCCACCGCATCCGGGCGATGGCCGCCGAGACCCGCGGGTCGTGGGCCTCGATCACCAGGTCGCACTCGGTGTCGAGGCCCATCGAGCGGTTGCTCAGGTTGGCCGAGCCCACCCGCAGGAGCCTGTCATCGACCACCGTGACCTTCGCGTGCACGTTGAGTTGGTAGTCCTCGCGGCCGGGCATCGCCGGGCAACAGACCCGCAGGCGCCCGTGCCGGTCGGCCGCACGGATCCGCTGCACGGCCTCGGTCCGCAGGGCGTTCATGGTCCGCTGTTCGAGCCAGCCGTGGGCGATGCAGGGGACGACCATCAGCACCTCGGCCCCCGCGGGCTCGGCCAGCTTCTCTGCCAGCACGTCGCGCGCGAGGTGCGAGGTCAGGTACTGGTTCTCGACGTAGAGGGTCCGCGTGGCCGCGCGGAGGCAGTCTTCCGTGAGGGCCCGAACCTCGCCCACGGCGGGCCGCCCCGCGAAGGGGGGCTCGGTCCGGGCGATGCCCACGTCGACGTCCGTGAAGTCGGGGCGGACCCCGTCGGGCCATGGGTCCTCGGAGGGCCGTGGGGGGGCCTCGATGCGTCGCCCGGTGGCCCGCCGCCAGCGCTCCCGCACCAGCTCGCCGAGGGAGGCCGCCGTCTCGCCGTCGACGAGCATCTGGACGTCGTGAAAGGGCCCGTAGGGGTCGCCCGAGAGGTCTGTGCGGCGGGGGTCGTCGGGCGCGTGCTCGCAGGTGTCCCAACGGCACGCGCAGAGGTCGAGGCCGCCCGAGAAGGCCACCGCGTCGTCGATGACCACGATCTTCTGGTGGTGCGAGGCCGCCAGGGGGTGGTGGTCGTCGAGGGCGAAATGCACCCCGCGGCCGCTGTGGAGGCGAAAGCCGAGGCCCGGGAAGAGCTCACGCTCCAGGGCGAAGACGATCGAAGAGTCCCACCCCAGGAGGTGGACGTGGAGCCCCTTGCGCCGCCGGGTGAGCCTGCCAAGGAAGGGCGCGAGCTGCATCGGGGCTCCGTCACCAGGGCGCAGCGTGACGCGGCTGCTGAGGTCCCAGCCCACCACGAGGATCGAGCGCTCGGCCCGCGCACAGGCGCGCGCGAAGGCCTCGTAGTACGCCTCGGCGTCGACGATCACCGCCGCCCGGGTCGAGCGTCCCCGGCGCCAGAGGTTGTGTCCTACCCGGGTGATGGGCTCGGCACTCACCGTAGAGATCTAGCAGGACCGATCGCCCCAGGCCTTCCCCTGGGGGCCCCGTGGTCACCTCCGGGGCCGGTCGGTAGGTACAGTGTCCACCCGAGGCCGCGGGTCTCGTGTGATCGCTGGGCGCGCACCGCCGCGGCGGCATGGGAGACGCAACCCCGCCGCTGGCCCGACCGTTGCTCCCGCCGTCGGTGATGAACACCCGAGGCCTGGGATCGTCTGCCCTCGGGGTGAGCCTCGTATTCTGCGGGGCGTGCACCGGGCCCGCCTCAGGGGGCGACCGCGACACCGCGGAGCTGGCTGGGGCCCGGGAGCCTGTCCTCGTGGTTCTGGGCGGCTTCAACAGCTGCCTGGGCACCTCCGCCCGCCCGACCCCGGTCGGATCCGACCGCTGGGACAGGGCCGTCCGGCTGTCGGCGCGATTCGCCCGGACCGACTCCCGTTGGGTGCGTGGCTGCTTCGACGGCGCGGGCCGACTCCATTGGATCTCCTCCGCGGCCCCCGCCACGGTGCGCACGGCTCCCCTCGACGCCCTCGAGCCCTTCTTCGCGGCGGTGTCCGAGCGGGTCGGCCCCCCCGGGCGCCCCGTCTATCTGCTCGGGCACTCGTACGGGGCCTGGCTCGCGATGTTCGCCGTGTGGTCGTTGGCGCCGTCGGCCGATGTACGCCTGCTCGTCACCGTCGACCCCATCAGCCCGGCCCACTGTTCGGTCGCGAGTTACCTCCGGGCGGCGGCCTCTCCCGCGAGCGCTCCGTATTACCTCGCGGGCTGCCAGCGGGCTCCGACGGACTTCACCCCCGAGGCCCGCCGTCGCATCGTCGGGGTCGTGCGGGAGGGCGGATGGAGGCACTACTACCAGCGCAATTTTCTGCCCCTGCGCTCGGGGCCCTTCGACGGGGACGGGCAGCCGCATCGCAGCTACGACCTGAGCGCGTTTCTCTCCCACCTCGGCGGGGTCCGCCCCAGTTGGAACGCCCACACCGGCATCGATGCCCTCTCCGTGGTCTGGTACACCTTCGAGGCCTCGATCGAGCACGACCTCGCGCGGGACTGACGGCCCCGTCCCGACCGGGCCCTCTGCGGGATCAGTGGGTGAAGCCCTGGAGGCGGGCCCGGCGGGCGTGGTCCTCGGGCTGCAGTTCCTCGTGCAGGGTGATTTCCCGCTCGGGGGCCCTGGCGGCAAACTCCATCAACACCTCCTCGATGTCGTCGTCGATGAAGTCGACCCGCGTGCGGTCGATGACGACGGTGGCCCCGCTCTGGATGTCGCGCAGGACCTCTTTGATGCGAGCCTTCTGGAGGAAGGTCATGTCCTTGGTAAAGAGGATCAAGATCCGCGTGCCCGTTCGGGTCACGACCACCGCTTTTTGTTGCTGGCGCCGCACCACGAACCCGAATCCCACCAGGAGACCGAAGACGGTGCCCTTCAAGAGGTCGGTGAGGATCACCGCGGCGATCGTCACGACGAACGGCACAAACTGGGACATCCCAAGCCGCCACATGCTCCTGAACTGGGAGGGCGACGCCAGCTTGAGGCCCACCACGATCAGGACTACGGCCAGGGCGGCCAGGGGCACCCGGTTGAGCACAGAGGGCAACGCCACGACCCCGACGAGCAGAAGGAGCCCGTGCACGATGGCGCTCATGCGGGTCTTGGCCCCCGCCTGGACGTTGGCCGAGCTGCGGACGATCACCGAGGTCACGGGCAGGCCCCCGATGAGACCCGACACGACGTTGCCCACCCCCTGGGCCATGAGCTCGCGGTTGAGGGGCGAGATGCGACGCAGCGGGTCGAGCCGGTCGATGGCCTCGATGGACAGCAGGCTCTCCAGGCTGGCCACCACGCACAGGGTCACCGCCGTCTGCAGGACGGCCGGACGCCCGATGGCCGAGAAATCAGGCGTTACCAGGGCCCCCGCGGCGTCGCCCAGGGAGGCGAAGACCGGCAGGGCGACGAGGTGGGCGGGGTCGAGGACGCCGCCCGACCACACCCCCGGCAGGACCACCACCAGGGCCCCGCCGACCAGGACGGCCACCAGGGGAGTCGGGACCTGCTTGAGGGCCCCCCGTTGCATCCGCGGCCACACCAGATAGGTCAGGGCGCAGAAGACGGAGATCACGCAGGCCGCGGGGGTGACCGCCCGGATGGCGTACAGGATCGCGGAGAAGGTGTTGAGCCCGTCGGCCTGGGCGAAGGACACGTCGCCGAGGAAATCGCGGTCGTAGCCGAGGGCGTGAGGGAGCTGCTTGAGCACGATCAAGATGCCGATGGCGGCCAGCATCCCCTTGATGACAGCGCTGGGGAAGAAGTACCCCACCACCCCGAGGCGCAGGGCCCCAAGGAGCACCTGCAGGACGCCCCCGAGCATGGTGGCCATCAGGAAGGGTCGAAACCCGAGCTCGCGGATGCCCGCGGCCACGATCACGGCGAGGCCGGCGGCCGGGCCGCTGACGCTCAAGGGCGACCGGCTGAGGGACGCCACCACGAGGCCCCCCACCATCCCCGCGAGGAGGCCGCTCAGGAGGGGGGCCCCGGAGGCCTGGGCGATCCCGAGGCACAGGGGGGTGGCCACCAGAAACACCACCAGGCCCGCGGGGATGTCATGGCCCAACGCGGAGAGGAGGCCTCCCGGTCGGACTTCGTGCGGGGAGGGAGGAGAGGCGGACATGGCGTACGGCCTCGGGGCGGGGGGGAACCCGCCGGGGATCAGTCGGGGTGGTCGACGGAGTCGCGCAGGAGCTGGAGCTCGCGGCGGTAGCTGTCGCGCAGGCGCTCCTCCTCCGAGCGGCTGAAGACCCCGATGAGGTTGGTCACCATGGAGATCCCCGTGAGGCCCACCACGAGGTAGTTGATCTCCGGGGGCTCGGGCCACGGGGCCCCGCTGAAGATCTGGTCGCGGTAGATGATCCCGAGGGTCCCGAGGCCGAGGCCGACCCCAGCCAAGGCGCTCAGGAGGCGCCGCCGGGAGCCGTCGCGGGCCATCTCGTCGAGGGCCGACTCGCCAAACTGGAGGCGGGCCCGGCGGTCGGCCGCGGTGCGGGTGGGCATCTCTTGAAACTGCGTGGCCAGGCGCTCGCGGGCAGGGGTCCAGGCGAGCTGGACGACGCCCGTGCCGACGGCCCAGCCGCCCTGGAAATAAAGGAGCGACGAGAAGGGCGAAGGGCCCGACCCCTCGGCGGGCTGGAGGAGGTACCCGAGGCCGATGATCCCCGCGCCCATCAGGAGGTTGAGCACGCCCTCGGAGCGGCGGGCCGAACGGCTCCGCTCGGCCAGGGGGATGAGCGACCCGTTGAGGAGCCGCAGGCGCTCGCGGGTCATGGCCGCGCCCCGTCGCCGCGGACCCTGGCCCTCACCCCAGAGGTTGGGGGAGGTGAGGGTGGGGGGGGTGAGGAGCCCCTGGGTGGTCTGCCCCGCGGGAGGTGGGGGAGGTAGGGCGGGGGGCGGCTGGGTGCCCGGGTTGCCTGGAGGCGGCGGAGGAGGCGGCGGGGGCCACGGGGCTGCGGGCGGTTGGGGTGCGGGTTGGGCGAAGGCTCCTGGAGCCGCCAGGGCGACGCTCAGGGCAACCACTCCACTTCGGAACATGGGGCGCACCCCTCAACCGTAGCACGCCCGCTCAACGGGTGGCGGGGCAGGCCGGGCAGCGGCCGTCGCGGATCTGTCCGGCCTCGGTGCACGCGGTCAAGGCCCGGGCGCAGCGGCCGTCGCGGGCCGTCGCGGCGTCGAGGCCCGCGTCGCCGGTGAGCCGACAGATCTGGGTGGCGGCCCGGCAGATCCCGCCGGAGGCCTCACAGATCTCGCGACACTCCACCAGGCCCGCCAGGGCCAGGGCGATGCGGGCCTGCTCGTTGGCGATGGCGGCCCCGTACCCGGCGATCTCCCGGTCGCGCTCCTGGGCCCGGGTGGGGGCCGGGGCGTACACCGCGTCGCCCCCGGCCCCGCCCACGCTGGTCGCGGGGCTGCGGGCAGGGGCCCCCGCAGGCGACGGAGGGCTGGGGCGGGCGGGGGACTCCGGAGGTGGAGCCACGGGCTCGGGGGGCTGGGCGGGCGGGGCCGGGGGAGGCCGGGAGGGGGGAGCCTCGTCGCTGGAGACGGTCGTGGTGGACTGCTGCTCGACCACCCGGTAGCCGCCCCCGGAGGGACTCCCGACGGCGGACTCCTCGGCGTACCCGCTGCGGGAGGCCGGGGCCTGGGAGGCCGTGGAGTAGGTCCCCCGGGGCTCTGGGCGGCTGGCCGCGCACCCGACCCCGAGGGCCCCGACCGCGGCGAGGCCCACGAGGGCCCGGGGCACGGGCGCGGGGAGGGGGGGCCTCACGAGCGCCCTCCGTCGCCGAGGACCCGCCGCAAGACCCGCTGGTTGAGGGCGATGCTGTCTTCGAGGGAGCGCAGGGCCTCGTCGCGGTACCGGGCCGCGGCGTCGGCGTCCTGGGCCTCACGGGCCCGGTCGGCGAGGCGCGACAGGCACTCGCCCCGAACCATCAGGAGGCGGGCCCGGAGCACCGACTCGCGGCGGGCCTCCCGCAGGCCCGTGTCGGCCAGGGACAGGGCCTCGTCGAGCCGGTTGCGGCGCAGGGCCAGCTCGGACAGGCGCCCGTAGGCGTCGACCCGGACCTCCTCGGCCTCGCCGAAGCCCGCGGGATACTCCTGGGCCAGGACCCGCTGCACGGCGGCCGCGGCCCGCTCGAGGTCGCCCGCGTGCTCGTACACGTCGGCCTGGTGGTGCAGGGCCCGCACCGTGCCGAGGAGAGCCACGGTGGCCTCGTTGGGAGGTTGGGCCCCCCGGGAGGCCCGCGGGCGGCAGGCCGTGGCCCCGAGGAGGAGGGCCACGAGGGCCACGAGGGCGACGGGGAGGGCGCCCCTCCGGGGGGACAGGGCCCTCATCGGGGACCCTCGGCCAGCAGGGTGCTGCGGTAGTCACGGAGGCGAGCGTCGAAGATGATCCGGGCCGGGGCGGAGGCGGCCCCGGGCTCGACGGCCCGGTCGAAGAGGTCGGCGGCCGAGCGGCTGAAGCTCGGGGTCGGGGCGGGGGCAGGGCCCGGGGTGCCGATCCCGACGGCGGCCACCACGAGGGCGGCGGCGGCGGCCCAGGCCCAGGGAGAGCGCAGGGAGCGACGCCAGCCGCTGTGGGCCCCTTGACGGGACAGGGCCACCGCCACGGCCCGGTGGGCGGCCGCCCGGGTGGCCTCGTGGTCGGGCCGGGCCGTTGCCCGAACCCGCAGGGCCGTCAGGGTCTCGGACTCGACCCCGGGGAGCTTCGTGGCCCGGTGGGCGGCCTCGGCCGGGGAGGCGGCCAGGAGGGTGGCGAGGGACGCCGCCTCGGCGCGCTCCTCGGGGGTGGGAGGGGGGCCGTCTTCAGGGTTCCAAGCGTCGGGAGGATCGATCATCGTACACCGTAGGTCTTTTTCAAGGCCCCGAGCGCCCTGTGGAGGATGACGTCAAAGTTGCCCACCGTCACGCCCATCAAGGCCGCGCACTCCTCGCGGCTGCGCTCCTCCAGGAGCCGGAGCGTCACGGCCCGGCGGTAGCGGTCATTGAGCGATCCCATCGCGGCCTCCATCATGCGCAGGGAGACGGCGCGCTCCTGCTGTTCCATCAAGAGCTCCTCGGCCCCGGCGTGGTGCAGGGGGGTCACGTCGGCGGCGGCCCGTTCGTACCGCTCTTCGAGGCGCTCGCGGCGCTGCCGACGGCGCACGTGGTCTACGATCAGGTGGATCGCGATCTGCCGCACCCACGGGAAGAACCCCGCCCCCGTCCAATGGAAGGTCTCCAGGCGCTCCATGGCCCGCAGGAGGGTGTCCCGCAGGATGTCCTCGGCGTCGGCGGGGGAGCCCACCCGCGGCAGGATCACCGCGGCATACAGGGGCCGCGACACCCGGTCGAGGACCTGCCGCAGGGCCTCGCGGTCGCCCTGTTGGGCGGCGGCGACGAGCGCCCTCTCTTCGGCGGCGGCGGCTTCCTCGGTGGCCATGGCGGCGGGTCCGGCCCCGACCCTACGAGCCCAGGGGCCCTGGAGGGAAGCGCCGACCGCCCGGCCCCAGCGGCCCGCCCGTGCAATCGCCTGGGACCACCCCAGGGGCAGCGGGTCGGAGACTTCGTGGAGGGGGAGGGTCAGAGCGCTCACGCCTCCTTCAACGCCGCGGGGGTCGCGGAGCTTACAACGCCGCCACAGGTTGCCGTCGGGCCCCCCGATGCGGTACCCACCCCTGTCACGGCGGGCACGTCTGGATCTGCCCGTCGGTCGAGGGACCCCAATGGCGGACACGTACATCGACGACGACGAGACGCGGCTCTACGGCGACTACGCCATCGAACAGATCGGGCTCCAGGTGGTGGGGCGGCTGCGGGAGTTCGACCCCGCCCTGCAGTTTGTGGCCGCGGCCCTGCGGGCGGCCACCGACGCCGTGGCCGGGCATCTCTACGTGGCCCGGGCCGCCGATCCGGCTCTGCACCGGGCCATCGCCCAACGCGAGCGGGCCATCGCCGAGGGGCGCGAGTCCCTGCAGCGCTTCTCGCGGCACCTGGAGTCCCACCGCCCGGGCTCGGTCGCCTACGGGGCCTTCTTCGTCGAACCCTGCGACACCCTGGCCCGCCGCGGCCCCTGGCGCCTCCTGGCAGCCCTCGACCACGTCCTCGGCTCCCTGACCGAGCTCGGAGGCCCCGTCCGCGAGGCCTCCTACTGGCAGACCGAGCTCGAGCACGCCCGGGCCCTGCTGGCCGACACCATCGCCACCGATCGGGCCCTGCGCACCCAGACCGTACGCTCGTCGGCCCTGGAGCTCGCCCGGGCCCAGTGGCTCACCCGCTACACCGCGGCCAAGCACCTCGTGGCTGCCACCCTGAGCCTCAGCGGCTCGTCCGTCGCCCTGGAGGAGGTCTTCGACGACCTCGCCGACGAGCACCGGGCCGAGGGCGTGGTCGAAGACGGCCCCCGCGCCGACCCGCACGACGCCCCCGAGGCCTCCCCTCCCGCGACGGCCCCCGAGGGCGCCCCCCGCATCGACGCCGCCTCCATCGACCTGGAGTGACCGCGTGCCCCGCCCCTCCGCCCCCCGCCCCGAGGCCCCCCCGATGAAGCCTTTGATCTATGCGTTCGTGGGGCTCCTCGCGGCCCTCTCCCCGCTCGCGGTGACCCTCTGCCCGGCCGTGGCCGTGGCCCAACCCCGCCCCCTCCTGGAGCGCATCGAGCCCACCGCGGGCCCGCCCGGGACCCGGGTCCGGATCCATGGGCGCGGGTTTACCCGAGGGTACCGGGTCCTCTACGGCGAGACCCCGCTGACGCCAGTGGAGTTTCTCCCCGAGCGCATCACGGTCACCCTCCCCCCGGGAGCCGCCACGGGGCGCTTCGTGCTCAGCAACGGCACTGACGAGGTGGAGTCCGAGGTCTTCCGGGTCACGGCCCCGCTCCCGGCCCCCACCGTCACCCGCATCGAGCCCCTGAGCGCGGCCCCGGGCATGGAGGTCACCCTCCGGGGCGATAATTTCGCGGCCCGCCCGATGGACAACACCGTCCTCGTGGGGGGGCGCCCCATGGTCGTGCGGAGCGGGGACAGCACGGCTCTGCGGGTGATCGTTCCCGACGGGGCCACGACCAGCCCGGTGACGGTGCGCACGGCGGGGGGCGAGGCCCAGAGCCCGTCGGCCCTGGTGATCAACCCCAGGGTCCTCGTGCGGGACATCGTGCCGGCGGCCATCGCCCCGGGCGGACGGGTGAGCCTGCGGGGCGAGGGGTTCAGCGCCACGGCGGCGCAAAACCGCGTGACCCTCGGGGGGCGGCCCCTGCGGATCGTGCGGGCGACGCCCACGGCCCTGGAGGTGGAGGTCCCGCTCGACGCGGCCACGGCCACGGTGGTGGTGGAGGTCGCCGGGGCGGGTCGGTACGAGAGCGCCACCCGGCTCTTCGTCGGTCCGGCCCCGATCATTCGGGCCCTCGAACCTCCCCGCGGGGCCCCCGGGGCCCGGGTGGTCCTGCGGGGACAAAACTTCGGCAGCGAGGCCGCCCGCGTCCAGGTGGCCTTCGGCGAACGCCCCGCCCCGGTGGTGAGCGTGGCCCCGGGCGAGCTGGTGGTCACCGTGCCCGCGGGGGCCCAGTCGGGCAGGGTCCACGTCACCGCCGGGGGCGTCGGCCCTGTGCCCTCGGCGACGGACTTCACCGTGCTCCAACCCGTGAGCCTCGTGCGCTTCGAGCCCCGGGCCGGCGACGTCGGCGACACCGTCACCCTCACCGGCACGGGCTTCGACCCCGACCCCGCCCGCAACACCGTCACCCTGGGGTCGACCCGGCTCCGGGTCGTGCGGGCCACCGAAACCGAGCTCGCCGTCGAGCTGCCGTCCGGGGCCCGCTCCGGGGCCCTCACCGTAGCCGTCGAAGGCAACGGAACCGCCCGCTCCCGCGAGCCCTTCATGGTCACCCAGCGCCCCCGCATCACCGCCGTCGAACCCGACCGGGGCGTGACCGGGACCGCGGTGGTCCTGCGCGGCAGCGGCTTCCCCACCGACCGGGCCCTCGTGCAGGTGCGGCTCAACGGGGTAGAGGTTCCGCTGGAGTCGTTGACCCCCGAGGCCCTCACCGTGCGGGTGCCCGCCAACGCCCAGACCGGGAGGTTTCAGGTCATCGTGCGCCTGCAAGGGACCGGGACCTCCCCTGCGGAGTTCTTCGTGCTCCAGCCCGTGACCCTGGCCGAGGTCGACCCGCCCGCCGGCCCCGTCGGGACCACCGTCACCCTCCGCGGACAGGGCTTCGAGCCCGACCCCGCCCGGCTCACCGTGCGCCTCGGACCCACCGTCGTGCGCCCCACCCGCAACAGCACCACGGAGATCGTCTTCACCGTGCCCCGCGCCTCCCGCGGAGGGCCCATCTCCGTCGAGGCCGACGGTCGCCAGGGCGTCACCTCCCCCGCGCCCTTCGTCATCACCTCGCCCCCCGTGCTCACCGCGGTCACCCCCGCGGCCGTAGCCCCGGGCGGGCAACTCACCCTGCGCGGACGCAACCTCGGCACGAGCCCCACGACCACGGGGGTCCTCCTCGGCGAGGTCAACTGCCCCGTGGCCTCGGTCACCCCTGCGCAGGTGGTGTGCGTCGTTCCGCCTGAGGCCCGCACCGGTCCCGTGGTGGTCCGGGTGGCCCACGGCGGCGAGGCCCGCGGCCGTGCCCCGGTGCGCGTGTTGCCCGCCCCGACGCCCTGAGCTCCACCCTCCGCGTCACCTCCCCCACGGCGCGCGGCCCGTAGTCCACAGGTGCGCAGACCTCGCGGGCAGGGTACGACTCCTGTGCGCGACGCGTCGAAGCGTACGTGCCGCGAAGAAGGAGGATCCCCCCGTGCAACGTACGACGGCGATGACGCAGTTGATCGAACGCGACGGACAGACCGTAGCCCGTCGGCTTCAGAAGGTGCGGGTGACGGTCCTCGACGGGCCCGACCGCGGGGCTCAGTTTGAAGGGGCCCAGGACGAGATCCGGCTCGGGGGCGCCGACGACAACGACCTCCAGGTGCGCGACCCCTCGGTGTCGCGCCGCCACGTGGCCTTTCGTATCACGCCCGACGGGCTCCGGGTGGTCGACCTCGGCAGCACCAACGGCACCTTCCTCGCGTCCACCCGCGTCTTCGACGTGGTCCTCGACGGCCCCTCCGAGCTCCTCCTGGGCACCACCCGGGTGCGGGTCGAGCCCCTGCGCGAGAGCGTGGAGAAGGACATCTCGGCGGGGGTGCGCTTCGGGCGCCTGGTGGGCACCTCACCGTCGATGCGCGAGGTCTTCGCCGTGCTCGAGCGCATCGCCGCGAGCGAGCTCACGGTGCTCGTCGAGGGCGAGACCGGCACGGGCAAGGAGCTCGTGGCCGACGCCCTGCACCGACACTCCCCGCGGTCGGGGGCTCCCTTCATCGCGTTTGACTGCGGGGCCATCCCCCGCGACGTGATCGAGCACGAGCTCTTCGGCTTCGAGATGACCGTGGCCGTGGCCGGCAAGCGCCCCCGCCAGGGCGCCTTCGCCGCGGCCGACTCGGGCACCCTCTTCCTCGACGAGGTGGCCGAGCTCCCCCTCGACCTGCAGGCCAAGCTCCTGCGCGTCCTGGAGACCCGCGAGGTGCGGGCCGTGGGGGCCGACAAGTCGCAGCCCTGCGACGTGCGGGTGGTGGCCGCGACCAACCGCAACCTGCCCCGCGAGGTGAAGGAGGGGAGGTTTCGTCAAGACCTTTACTATCGCCTCGCCGCGGTGGTGGTGAAGCTCCCGCCCCTGCGCTCTCGCCTCGAGGACGTCCCCCTGCTGGTCGAGACCATCCTGGAGGACATCAACCGCCGCCGCGGGGCCCAGGGCCTGGCCCCGTACCAGCCCCTCGACCGCCGGGCCATGGACCTCCTGGCCCACTACGACTTCCCGGGCAACGTGCGCGAGCTGCGCAACCTCGTCGAGCGCTTCGCGGTGCTCGGCCCCGACCCGGCGGCTCTGTCTCACGGGCACAGCACCCCCGAGGCCCGCGGGGCCGGGGTGCACGAGATCCGCACCGACCTGCCCTTCCACGACGCCAAGGAGATCTGGACGGAGATCTTCGAGAAGACCTACCTCACCCAGCTCCTGGCCACCCACACCAACAACGTCTCGGCCGCGGCCCGCACCTCGGGCATCGACCGGCGCCACCTCCAGCGGCTCATGGTCAAACACGACCTGCGCGAGCGGGCCCAGGGCGACGAGGGGTAGGGCGTCGAGGGGCAGGCGACGGCCGCCGTGCGGCGGTAGCCTCGGCTGGTGACGACGATGCCAAAACTCCTGTGGCTGTCGGTTCTGCTCGCCGTCGTGCTCGGCCTGCTCGTGGGGTTGACGGTCGGGGCCATGTTCGATCAGGCCGCCGACGTGGCCTTCCCCACCTCCGCGGCCTGTTCGATCGCGGCGCTCTGGATGGCCGCCGTGCAGGCGCGGATGGTGCTCCGATGCGACCCGCTCCGGGCGTTCGATGCAGCAATGGGCGCCGCGGGCGCGTCCCCGTTCGTCGCGGTTGGGGTCTGGATCGTCCATGGCGAGCCGCGCTGGGTCGACTCGGCGCAGGGGGAAATCTGCGGGGGCGTGGTTCCGCCGGGGCCCGCCTTCGCGCTCGCCGTGCTGGTGTTCGGGGTCCTGTTCGCGGAGAGGTTCGCGCGCATCCTTCGTGTCGCCGTCCGGCCGCTGCTTGGCGTGCTTGTGGTCGTGGTCACGGTGCTCTCCGTCCTCGGTCTTGTCCGCGGCGCGAGACTCCCCACGACGCAACACCCCTTGGACGGCCTGCCGGTGCTCGGCGAGTTCCGGGTCGCGGAGGGGGCGAACCACCCCGTCGGGGACGTCTTCCTGTCCTTCCAGTGCGCTGCGATCGAGCGCGGAGCGACCGAGAGCGGGTGCTCCGTATGGCTGCGACCGACGCCCGAGCGCCGCGAGGCCGCGTCGCCTGCCACCTCGCTTCGAAGGGTCGCGCTGGGGTCGACGGTGCAGGTGCTCCGCGATCGACGCCACGACCTGTGGATCGTCCGCACCCCCGCGCTCCACTTCCCCCCGGAGCACGTCGCGGCGTTCCGCGGCCCCGCGCTCACCCGGGTCGACCTGTCTCTGCGCGACTTCCCGGGCGAGTTCGCGCCGCCGCCGGGCTGGTCCGTCGCCGGGCTCCTCGGGGTCGTGCTCGCAGGGTGGGTGATCTTCCGGGCCCGCCTCGCCGAGCCGCTCCCGCCCGGCCGACTCGTGGACGCCATGCTCTGGGGCGACAGCACGATGCGCTTCGCCGACGGCGGCGTGCTCCCAGCGCCGCCGAGCCACGCCGGCTACGTCGGCATGGTCGTGGTCGCCCTCCCTCCGACCGAGGGTGCCCCGTACCGCCAGGGCCCATCGCCCTCCGTCGTGCGCCCCGGGACCCTCGTGCAGTGGGCCGACGCTTTCCGCGGCGCGCGCGACGTACGATGCGCCCTCGCCCTGTCGGCGCTCGTGTTGTTCGGCACGCCGCTGGGGATGGCGGCTGTGCTGCGGCTCCTGTGGTAGCGGGGGCGGGGCGCTTCGTGTGCCCGGCCTCGGGCTGGGTCGTGAGCATCAGGATGAAGCCGGCGCGGCGGCCGTGTGGCATGAAGGTCTTCTGGTCGTGGACGCCGCGGAGGCTTCCAGGGCGCTGTGGAGGCTTCCAAGGCACTGCGGAGGCTTCATCGGGCGGCGTCGATGCCCTCACGCACGCCGTGGAAGGCGTAGCGGCGGCTTCCAAGGCTTTCGGCGAACGCACGGAGGCCCTTGAAGCGCACGGGGAGGGCTTCGACGTGGGGCTCGAGGCCCCTGGAAGTGCGCGGGTGGGCTCCACAGCCGGACGCGAAGGCTTCGTCGTCGTGCAGGAAGCCGTGCCGCCTATTCGCGAGGCTCTGCGCACGAACAAGCCCACAGTCGGCGGGGCGGCGCTCCGCCCAGCGGTCGACAGGTGCTTGACGATTCACAGGAGAGGGGGTCCACTCGGGCGTGGCGACGATTCCTCCGACGCGGCTGACCCGGGCGGGGTTTGTCTTGAGTTTGTTGGTGCTCGGGGTCGTGGGGGGCTTCTGGGGGTACGCTGCGGCAGGCACGCGACAAACACCTTGGCAAGTGTGCGATCGGACAATCGCAGACCAGCAATTGCCTGGGGTCCCTTGGAGAGAGATGGATCTCGATTTGCCAGTCGTGGAACATTTTGATCATTTTCGTGCGGGGTATACCATACGCGCGGGTGACCGGGGGCCTGTGCACGTACGGACTGAGGCTGGTAGTAGCTACAGTGGGACCTATCACGCTGCGGTACATCTCCGCTTTAATGACATGGCGTCTATTCGCTGCGGTAGCGGATGGTCTGACGGTCCTCCTGACGTACCTCGTCAAAGGAATTTTGTAGTATTTCGGGAGAGCCCTCGTCGCGATGTAATGCAGGTGGCGTGTGCTGTGATGCCGGACGACACCATGATCAATCAAGTCGAATATGGTCCATTCCTCTCCGTGATGCAAGATCCGGGAGCTCGCAGGTTGCTATTGTTGTGGAATATTTCACGACGGGATCGTAAGTGGGTGTTCGATCCGGCTCGGCTCTTGCGCCTACGTCTTGCGGGTCTCGCGCTCGCGGCAGGACTGATGATCGAGCTGTTTGCCCTGCGTCGCTGGAGAGGGGGGCGCCCACCTCAGGTGCCGGGAACTCGCCCGACGGAGACGCCCTATCGGGTGTCCGAACTCGTCGTTCCTGCTCCCCAGACTGTCGGTCTTTCTTGGTGGGTTCGGTGGCATTGGCTCGGCGTAGTGCCGGTGGGTATGGTGGCGCTGAGCTTGATCGACGGGGGAAGGAGTGGGTTTGAGACCTGGAACTGGTTGCGACGATGTCTTCTTGAGTGGTGGCTGGCCCAACTGGGCGGGTGAGTCCCAGACCCCAACCCCTGGCCAACTGAAACTGACCCAGGTGGCCGTCGTGCCCCCATGACCATTGCCCTCCTGATCCCGGGTCGGCCCTTCGACGATGGTGAGGCTCCCTCGCTGCACAAACCCATGGGTAGGCAGCCGAGCCGCGAGCGGCGGACTGCGCCCAACAGCCGACCAGGGACGGGCAGCGAAACCGCAAGGGCGCAAGGGGCGCAAGGGTCAGAAGGTCATGCGCGGTGAAGCACGGAGGAACAACCATCGACGGATGGTGGGCGATCACCCCATCGTTGGCGGCGCATCTCGCACGCACGACGCCCTGCGCCTACCCAATACCATCCGTCACGTTCGGCCCTTGCGCCCCTTGCGCCCTTGCGGTTTCTTCGCCTTCGGGCGCTCATGTCTGCGGTAGGCAGGGAGTCCCATCGTTTCGGAGCGGAGGTCGGAGCCCAGGGCTGCGGTCTACTCGCATGAAAACGCCGGGTTTGACCGTGCGTACGCTGCGTGGTGGGCTCCGCGGAGAGCCCAATACGCTCGACATGGCCGCAACAATACAACAAGACGGGGATCGGCCGTGGTCACCACGGCAGCCGCAGCGGGCACCGATAGTTGCGACAGCTGCGTTCGTCGCAAGCAGGATCGACATTGCCGTGGCGGCACATTGCCCACCAATACTCTCTGCAGTCTTCCTGGCACTTGGAGTACCACCCCCCGAACGTGCCAGCAGCCACGAGCCCGCCGAGGAGGGCGAGCACCCACAACCAGCGTCGCCACCAGATTCGACGCCACCATGGCGGCCCGCGCGGCTCGATCAGGGCTTCGCCTGGATCTCGATACGGCACGGGGCGACTGTACCACTTGCGCAGGGTGACCAGCGTTCACCCACTCCCCCTGCGGTCAGGTGGGCTCGGGGTCGTGGCGGAGCACGAGGGCCAGGGCGTGGGCCATCACGGTCTGGGCGGCCTCCAGGCTCCGGGTGTCAGACTGGGCCGTCCGCAGGGCCACCACGGGCCCGCCAGGCAGCGGGGTCGACCGCAGGACCCGGGCGGCCTCCCGCACGGCCTCAGGGGCTCCCTCGTCCTCGGACAGGGCCTCGAGGTGCTCCATGTACGTCCGCCCCCACCTCGCCTCCAAGACCTCCATCGCCGCCAGGGCCCCGTTGAGGGCCACCCCCGCGGCCCGGCGACACCCCGCGAGGCCCGCCCGTGGGTTGCGCTGGGCGTAGGCCCCCCGGGCCTGGGCCAGCTCCCCCAGGGAGGCCTGGATCCACTCCCGCGGGGTGAATCGGTACAGCCAATGGGAGGGGTCGACGGGATGTTGCACGGGGCTCAGGGTGTGGAGCCCGCGCGTGGCGATGTCAACGCCGTCCCGACGCGCCCTACTGGCAGATGCGCTCGAGGCAGCGGTTGCTGGTGCACTCGTTGGAGAGGCAGTCGGAGTCGCGGGCGCACATCCCCCCGGCGGCCTCGCGGGGCACGCAGGTGCGGGTGGCGGTGTCGCAGCGCAGCCCAGGGTTGCAGGTCAGGGCGAGGAGGTCGCCCCCGGGCACGCACGACGCCCCCGCCGTGCCGTCGCCGATGAGCACGCAGGTGCTGGAGGCCGGGTCGCAGCGGAGGCGCTCCAGGGGGTTGCACAGGGGCGGTCCGTTCTGGACGCAGGCGGCCCCGGGGGTGTTGACCACCAGGGAGGCCGCCGCCGAGCAGACGGTGGCGGTGGTCCCGGGGCGCTCGACGCACACCGTCCCGGGGGCGCAGGGCTGGCCCCGCATGCACGGGGCGTCGGCGGCGATCACGGCCTCACAGCGGTTGTTGACGCACACGGCCCCGCCCGCACAGGGCACCGCGGTGGCGGTCGTCCCGGACACCACCACCCCGCAGGCGGCCCCCACCGCGGCGGCGGAGCCGGGCGTGACGGCCACGCAGGTCCCGCTCGGGCAGGCCGAGGTGGCGTCGCCCCAACCCGCGCACTGCCGCGCCGTGGTGCAGGCCCCGCCCACGGCCACCCCCGGACGGCACACCCCGGGGCACTGACGGTCGCTGCTCATCCCGTGGTCGCAGTAGCCCTCGGCGCACTCCTCCGAGCGCCAGCATCCCGTCCCGGGGCTGAGGGTTCCGGTGAAGGCCCCGCGGCAGAGGCGGCCGAGCTCGGCGTCGTCCTGAACGCACCGGGCCGTGACCTCCTGGAGGCACCGCGAGGCCGCGGCCCCGTCGTACCGGATGCGCCCCGCCCGAACGGCCGCCAGGAGGTCGTCGAGGCTCGCGCCGGCCAGGGCTCCGGCCCGTCGCTGACACGTGGCCTCGTCGCGGAAGATGGCCAGGGCCGTCCCGCTCTCGGGTTGGGTCGGGCAGCGGTAGAGGGAGGCGCACAGGGCCGCGTAGTAGGCCGTCGGCAGGGCCTCCAGGGCCACCGTCCCGCCGCCCCCACCCCCGCCCCCGCCGGTGGTGGTGTCCGAGCAGCCCAGGGCCAGGGTGAGGGCCAGGGCGGCCCCGGGGAGGGTGTGTCGTCGCATGGCCACAAGAGTAACCCGCCTCGGGACACGTGGGGCCCCCCGACGGGCCTCCGGACGGTTACCCTTGCGTGTCATGGACCAGACACCCGATCGGCTCATCGAGACCATCCGGGCCTCGATCATCGGCGACGACCAGTTGATCGCGGGGGCCTACGGTCCGCGGCGGGTCACCTACGCGGACTACACCGCCTCGGGCAGGAGCCTCAGCTTTCTCGAAGACTTCGTGCGCGACGAGGTGATGCCCCTCTACGCCAACACCCACACCGAGACCTCCCAGACGGGGCGGCAGACCACCCGCTTCCGCGAGGACGCCCGGGAGATCATCCACCGGGCCGTGGGGGGCGGGCCCGACGACGTGGTGGTCTTCTGCGGCTCCGGGGCCACCGGGGCCATCAACAAGCTCGTCGACGTGCTCAACCTCCGCATCCCGGCCGACCTCGACGCCCGGTACCACCTGAGCGCCCAGATCCCCGTCGACGAGCGCCCCGTGGTGTTTATCGGCCCCTTCGAGCATCACTCCAACGAGCTCCCGTGGCGCGAGAGCATCGCCGACGTGGTGACCATCGACGAGGACGCCGACGGGCACCCCGACCTCCAGCACCTGGAGCAGGAGCTCCGGGCCTTCGCCCACCGGCCCCTGCGCATCGGGAGCTTCTCCGCCGCGTCCAATGTGACGGGCATCGGGTCGGCCACCCTCGCGATCGCCCGGCTCCTGCACGAGCACGGGGCCCTGTCCCTGTGGGACTTCGCCGCCGCCGGCCCCTACGTCAAGATCGAGATGAACCCCGACGGCCTCGGCCCCGAGGCCCTCGCGTACAAAGACGCGGTGTTCCTGTCGCCGCACAAGTTTATCGGGGGCCCTGGGACCCCGGGGGTTCTGGTCGCGAAGCGGAAGCTCTTCGCCAACCGGGTCCCGTCGCAGCCCGGGGGCGGGACGGTGGCCTACGTCAACACCCACGAGCACCGGTACCTCGCCGACCCCGTGCACCGCGAGGAGGGGGGGACCCCGGCCATCGTCGAGTCGATCCGGGCGGGCCTGGTCTTCCAGCTCAAGGAGGCCGTCGGGGCCGACGCCATCCGGGCCCGCGAGGAGTCCTTCATCCAGCGGGCCGTGGCCTCCTGGTCGCAGAACAAATCCCTGCGCATCCTGGGCAACGACCACGCGTGGCGGCTGTCCATCGTGAGCTTCGTCGTGCGCCACGGAGAGGGCCGGGCCCTGCACCACAACCTCGTGGTGGCCCTCCTCAACGACCTCTTCGGCATCCAGGCCCGGGGGGGGTGCTCCTGCGCGGGGCCCTACGGGCACCGGCTCCTCGGCATCGACGAGGGGACCTCGCGGCGCTTCGAGTGCGCCATCGTGGCCGGGGCCGAGGGCATCAAACCCGGGTGGGTGCGGGTCAACTTCAACTACTTCATCTCCGAGGCCGTGTTTCAGTTTGTCCTCGACGCGGTGCACTTCGTCGCGACCCACGGGTACAAGCTCACGCCCCACTACACCTTTGACCTCGCCACGGGGCAGTGGTCGCCGCGCCGTGCCCGCCCGTCCCCCGCGATGCGCCTGCACGACCTGCGGTACCGCGCGGGCAAGCTCGAGTACCGCGCCCGCCACGAGACCGAACCCGAGAGCGCCCTCGACCAGTACCTCCAGGAGGCCGCCCGCATCGTGGCCGAAGCCGAGGCCGAGGCCCTCACCGCCGGGGCCCTCCTCGACGACCCGATGCCCGCGCCGGTGGAGGCCCTGCGGTGGTTTCCGCTGCCAGGCGAGGTCCTCGCCGAGCTTCAGGGGGCCGCCCGGGCAGACCCCACCCTCAACCTCGGGGCGGGGGTCTGAACCCCGTCCAGTTCGGGGTTCAACGGTCGGGAGGGAGAGCGGGAGCGGGGAGGGGCGGCGACCCCGGGAGGGAGAGCCGCCCGACGATCAGGGCAGGCCGAAGACCGGGAGGTCGGCCAGGGGGCGGTTGGCGGTCGAGCCGTCGCCGAGCTGGCCCTGGGCGTTGTAGCCCCAGCAGGTGAAGACCCCGTCGTTGCGCCGGGCGCAGGTGGTGTACCCCCCGGCCCAGATGCCCGACACGTCGCTGAGCTGCTGCACTACCGCGGGGGTCGTGCGGGTCGAGGTCGTGCCCTCGCCCAGGTTGCCGTAGGGGTTGTAGCCCCAACACAACACCGCCCCGGTCGTGCGCAGGGCGCAACTGTAGTGCACCCCCAGGGCGAGCTGCGTGGCGTTGTCGAGGACCGACACGGCTACGGGCCGCCGACGCTCCGTGGTGGTGCCGTCGCCGAGGCCCCCGTAGGTGTTGTAGCCCCAGCAGACCACGGTGCCGTTCATCCGACGGGCGCAGGTGTGATCGCGCCCCGCACGGACCTCGACCGCGTCGGTCAGGGTCGACACGGGCACGGGGGCGTTGCGCTGCGTGACCGTGCCGTCGCCCAGGCGCCCGGACTCGTTGTACCCCCAGCACCACACCGCCCCGCCGCGGCGAAGGGCGCAGGCGTGGTAGCGGCCCGTGGCGATCTGCGTGGCGTCGCTGAAGCTCGTGATGTTCTGCGGGATCACCTGCTGGGTGGTGCTCCCGATCCCGAGTTGGCCGTTGCTGTTGATGCCCCAGCACGAGACCGTCCCGCTCATGCGCAAGGCGCAACTGAAGTACTCGCCGAGGTCGAGGCCCACCGCGTCGGTGATGCCAAACACCTGGGTGGGCACCCGCAGCGAGGCCGTCGACCCGCCCCCGAGCTGGCCGTTGGTCCCGAGGCCCCAGCACCAGACCGTCCCGTTGCTGCGGCGCGCGCAGGTGTGCTGCCGGCCGGCCCGCACCTCCACCACGTCGGTGAGGTTGACCACGGGGCGCGGGGCGCTGCGCGTGACGGTGGAGTTGTCACCGAGCTGGCCTGAGTCATTGTTGCCCCAGCACACCACGGTGCTGTCGCTCCGCAGGGCGCAGGCGTGGTTGGTCGCCGAGCTCTTGCCCCCGACGCTGCCGCCCAGGGTGGCGCAGGCCCCGCCGGTGCAGCCCATGCCCGCCGGAACCCCGTACACCGGCACGTCGCCGACGGCGCGGTTGGTCAGGGTGCCGTTGCCGAGCTGCCCCGAGGTGTTGAGTCCCCAGCACTGGACGGCCCCGCTGATCCGCCGGGCGCACGCGAACGACTCGCCCACCTCGACCCGGACCGCGTCAGAGAGGCCCATCACCATCCCGCCGCCGATGAGGCGGTTGGACGTGGTGCCGTCGCCGAGCTGACCCACGTTGTTGTACCCCCAGCAGGTGACGGCCCCGTTGGAGCGACGGGCGCAGGTGGCCTGGTTGCCCGCTGAGAGCTGGGCCCCGTCGGTGAGGCCCGTCACCACCACGGGGGCCGCAGAGTTGGCCGTGCTGTTGCGACCGAGGGCCCCCTGGGCCCCGGCCCCCCAGCAGACGGCCGTGCCGTCGCGGCGCAGGGCGCAGGTGTGGGCGGCGCCGGCCACCACCTGGACGACGTTGGTGAGGCCGGGCACGGGCACGGGGCTGCGGCGAAGGGTGGTGGTCCCGTCGCCGAGCTGGCCGCTGGAGTTGAGCCCCCAGCAGCGTACGGTCCCGTCGAGGAGCAGGGCGCAGGAGTGGTGCTGCCCCGCCGTCACCTGGGCGACGTTGGCGAGGCCCGGGACCTCGCCCGCGAGGGTGCGGTTGGTGGTGTTGCCGTTGCCGAGCTGGCTGTTGTTGTTGACCCCCCAGCAGACCACGGTGCCGTTGCGGCGGACCGCGCAGTTGTGGAGGTACCCCGCCGCGATCTGGACCGCGTCGTTGACCCCGAAGACGGCCGTGGGGGTGGGGCGCAGGGCCGTGGCCCCGTCGCCGATCTGCCCGCTGCTGCCGAGGCCCCAGCAGAGGACCGTCCCGTCGTTGCGCAGGGCGCAGGAGTGGGCCGAGCCCAGGGCCACCTCGCGTACGTCGGTGACGTTGCGGGCGAACACCGGCGCGGCCCGGGAGACCGTGGTGGCGTCGCCGAGCTGCCGGCTCCCGTTGCCGCCCCAACAGGCGAGGCGGCCGTCGGTCTGCACGGTGCACCCGTGGAGCTGCCCGAGCCCGAGGGGCAGGCCCGTGGCCCCCGAGCAGCGCCCGTTGGTGCACGACTGGCCCGGGGCGCAGGCACGGCCGCAGCCGCCGCAGTGGGCGTCGGAGCTGTTGGTGTCGACCTCGCAGCCGTTGGTGGCGTTGTTGTCGCAGTTGGCGCGCGAGCCCGTGCAGGCCGCGATGGCGCACTGCCCGCTCGTGCAGGCCGCCGTGGCCCCCGGGAGCATGCAGGTCAGGGCCGCCTCGGGGGAGTCGTCGACGATGCCGTTGCAGTTGTTGTCCATCCCGTCGCAGCGCTCGGCGGTCGGGACCACCTCGCCGCTGCAGGTCATGGAGTAGATGCGGTTCATCCCGCAGACCTGGGTGCCGGCGCGGCAGAGGCCCCGGCCTGCGGTGCCCGCGGCCCCGGTGTAGCAGGGCCGGGTCTCGCCCGGGGTGCACTCGCCGCAGCCGTCGTCGACCATGCCGTTGCAGTCGTCGTCGACCATGTTGCCGCAGGTCTCGCTCATCGACGGGACGACCTCGCCGATGCACGACCCGCCGTACGACCCGCTCGGGCCGCACACCTGGATGCCGCCGACGCAGCGCCCCACGCCCCGGGTGCTGGTGGGGCCCGTGTAACACATCCGGGTGGCCCCGGGCTCGCACTCGCCGCAGCCCTCGTCGACCATGCCGTCGCAGTCGTCGTCGATCATGTTGCCGCAGGTCTCGCTCATCGCGGGCAAGACCTCATTCATGCACGCCCCGGCGAACATGCCCATGTTGTTGCAGGCCTGCGAACCCGCCCGGCAGCGGCCCACCCCCTGGCTCCCCGTGGGGCCGGTGAAACACGGTCGGGTCTCGCCCGTGAGGCACTCGCCGCAGCCCTCGTCGACCATGCCGTTGCAGTCGTCGTCGATCATGTTGCCGCAGACTTCGCCGCTGGCCGGGGTGACCTCGCCCTCGCAGGCGCTAAACTCCCCCGTCTGCAAGCAGACCTCCGTCCCGCCGCGACAGCGCCCCACGCCCTGGGTCCCCATGGCCCCCGAGTAACAGGGCCGCATCGCCGGGGGCGTGCAGGTCGTGCTCGGGGTGTCGGACGGGGGCATCCCCGCGTCGGTCGGGGGCGTCCCAGCGTCCGTCGGGCCGGTGCCCGTGTCTTCCTGGGGGAGGCCCGTGTCCTCCTGAGGGGCGCCGGTGTCGGTCGGGGGGAGGCCCGTGTCCTCCTGAGGGGTGCCGGTGTCGGTCGGGGGGAGGCCCGTGTCCTCCTGGGGGGTGCCGGTGTCGGTCGGGGGAAGGCCCGTGTCCGTGGGGCCGAGGTCGAGGTCGACCACGTCGTTGCCTGCCCCGCTGTCCGCAGGGGGCGTGCTGTCGTCACCGCCCCCACAGCCCGCCGCGATGGCCGCGACAATCGCGAACCAGGTAAGCCTCTTCATCCTGCCTCCTCGGTACAAACTGCCTGGAGTTTGTAGGAATGCAAAGCCGGCCGCGGCTGTCAAGCGCCCCGAGGGGACTTCGATGCCGCGCCCTCAGTCGGGCAGTGCGGCCAGGATTTCTCGTTCGATGGCTGCGTAGTCCACCGTCACGTCGAGCCGCGCCAACAACGAATAAAACCCAAACTGCAGGCGGTTCATAAAGGTCATCTCCGCGGGCATGGTGAAGAACTCCGCATCGGGCACCGCCCGGCTCTCCTGGGCGATGTGACGCATCCCCGCGACGAGGCTCGCCGCGTAGGGCCGTGTCATGTGGAAGGGCGACTCGAACAGCGGCCGAAAGGCCTGCCGTACATACTCGGCGCAGAGCACCTCCATGCCCCCAGGTCTGGCCCCGATCATCCGTCCGAGGGCCCGCCGGAAGCCCGCCTCGTCGCCCGCGATGGCCGCCCGGTGCATGGCCCACCCGTGCCGACGGCCCTCCTCCGGGAGCCGCTGGACGCAGCCGAAATCGAGGGCCCCGATGCCTCCGTCCTCCAGGAAGACGAAGTTGCCCGGGTGCGGGTCGGCGTTGAAGCGCCCCCCCGCCAGGATGGCGCTGAAGACAAACCGCCACAGGGTCTTCGCCCAGGCCTCGCGTTGGCCCTGGGGGGCCACGACGGCCTCGTCGAAGGTGCGTCCGGAGACATACTCCATGGTGAGCACCCGCGGGCTCGACCGCTCGGTCACCACGGCGGGCACGCGGATGCGCGGGTCGCCCGCGAAGAGCTCGGCGAAGTGGCGTTGGTTGTCGGCCTCGTGGCGGTAGTCGAGCTCCTCCCGGAAGCGGGCCTTGATGACCGCGAAGACCGCGTCGGGGTCGTGCCGTCGCATCCCCAGGTTGGCGGCCATGGTCGTCAAGATCCCGCCGTTGGACAGGTCGCTCTCCACCGCGGCGGCGATCCCCGTGTGTTGGATCTTCACCGCCACGAGGCGTCCGTCGTGGAGCCGGGCCCGGTGCACCTGCCCGATGGACGCGCTCGCGATGGGGGCCGCGGACCACTCCGCGAACAAGGCCTCCGGGGCGTCGCCGAGCTCGGCCGCGAGGAGGGCCCGAACCTCGGCGGGCGACGATTGTGGGGTGGCCGTCCGCAGCCCCTTCATCGCGAACTCGTAGTGTTCGCGTTGCCCCTCGGGGATCACCCCGTCGACGTAGCTGGCCATCTGGCCGACCTTCGCCGCGAGCCCCCGGAGGGTGCCCAGGACCTCCGCGGTGTGCATGGCCGCGGCCCGTGCGTCCTTGTCGAGGAGGGCCCCGACCCCCGCCCGCAGCCCTGTCGAAGCGAGGCGGGCGAAGCGTCCGAGGCGGCCGGTGGGAAGGTCGCGTTCATCCATGAGGGTGCCGAGCTTGTGGGGGGCGACGCCGCCCCGCGTCAAGGGAGCCCGCAGGCCCTGGGATTCGGAGTAGGCGCCCCGTGGCCAGATCGGCGGGATCTGCCCCGGCCCGGGGGTCTCCATTCCCTCGGCGAAGGCCGACGCGGGGAGCCCGAGGTTGAACCCGGGTTGCCCGCTCATGCGGCTCCTGTAGGCCGCGTACGAGCCCCGCATCCCCACGAGGTTGGCCAGTGCTGCGAGGTCGGCCGCGGGCGTCGCGAACATTGGCTCTTCCGCACTTTGTGTGGAGGTGGTTGCGCCCCGCCGTGCGCGCCACAAC
>CAYUSB010000009.1:46044-197258 GCA_964447205.1 uncultured Myxococcaceae bacterium | reverse complement strand
GCGACGGCAAGATGCGCTTCATCGCCGTCATCCGAGACCGCGCCGTCATCGAGCGCATCCTGCTGCACCTGGGCCTGCCGCACGAACCACCGCGAGCCGCGCGGGCGCGGGATCCTTGCTGACCCGCTTGCGGCGATGACGGCGGAGAGGGTGGGAGCGCGGTGCTGGGGCACGACGGCGCGAGGGGAGCTGTCTGCGCGTGGAGCCGCGGCGGGGTGATTGGATTCGTTCAGCGAGCTCTGCGTCGACCGCCGAGGCCCCGCGCAGCACCCTGGTGGGCGGCAGGTCACCGCGCATCAACGGGGAATCTGTCCACGCTGCGGTGGGTCCGGGGCTCCACGTGGAGACGTGCTCCACGCCGGGAACCCGTTGGATCGCCTATTCGCCACCCGGAGGTCGCTCGGGTGTTCCTCGACCCGCTGTGGGCCCTGGAGTCGACGGCCGACCAGCGCGGAACGACCACCGTCGCCCTCGCCGAGACGCCCGTCCCCGCCGCCTGAGTCCCCGCGACGCCCTGGAATAAGTCTGTCCCGGCGCGACCGTCGCCGTCGGCGCTTCACCCGGGTCCCGGTTCCCTCGAAACCGTCGTCGGCGACGCTCCCGCAGGCGACACAGTCCCCGAGAGACCGCCGACGACGACGCTCCCGCCGGGACGTACTCCACGCGCACTGCTCTCATCGACCCGTAGGCCCCTGCTGCAAGGCCAGGTCATGGCGGAGCGGTCAACCGATCGAGAAGCCCTTCGAGCCACCAGATATCCTCTATGGTTCCGGGGCGCAGGAGATAATTCTGCGTCCGATTCGCCTCCTTGAGCAGCTCCTCGCAGCGCGTACGTTCGGTAGGCCCGAGCGGTCTTGCGCCGACGAGGGTGAGCATCTCCCGTCGTTGCGCGGCGCTGGCGGGATGGCCGAGGACCACATTCCTCTCCAGCAGGTCCACAGCTTCAGCGCGGGACAAGGTCCGAGCCCTGGCGATCGCCATCTGCCGAAGTTCGTCATAGGAGGGGCCGTCCGCCCATCGTCTCAAGCGCTCAAACCAGCTTCGTAGACCCATGGAACCCCCCCGAAGGATGCGACGAACCCGGCGGCCCGGCCATCAACCCGCCGATGACTTCATTGTCCCCCGGCCAATCTTGCCGTGGACCGCAGGCTACGCCAACCTCGCCCCCAATGCCCGGGGCTCCCCACGAGACAATGATCCTCCTGCTCCGCGAACACCCCGAGTGGCTCCGCGCGCTCGTCGAGGTCATCACGAAGCGGACCCTCCCCCAGAGGCTCACGCTGACGGACTCCGCCGTCCGGGTCGTCGACCCCGCCGAGGTCCGGCTCGACCTTGTCTTCACCGCCGCGGACGGCCCATCGTGGGTGCTGGTCGAGGTCCAGCTCGACGAGGACGCGGTCAAGGCGCGCAAGTGGCCGCTCGCCGTCGCCGCCCTCTGGAACGAACGCGGCGTGCCCGGCGATCTGCTCGTCATCACGGCCGACCGCGCGGTCGCGGCGTGGGCCCGCACCGTGGGGCAGATGGACGGCCCCTCGGGCACCACCCTCGCCGTGCGGCCGGTCGTCGTGCCGCTCACGGGCGACGTGGCCGAGTCGCTCCTCGACCCCGCGCAGCCCGAGCTCGCGTTCTTCGCAGCATGGACCGTGCACGACCGCTACGGCCCCGAGGCCCAGGCGATCGTCGAGCGCGCGACCGATCTCATCGAGACCCTCCCCGACGAGGCGTTGCGTCGGGCGCTCCTCCGTCGCATCCTTGGGATGCTCCACAAGAAGCTGCTCGCGCTCATCCGAGAGGTGCCGTCCATGGACTCGCTGAAGATCCCTGTCAGTCCCGCGCTCCAGCGCCTTGGCGAAGAGTTCCAGGCGATGTACGGCGAGCAGATTGAAGCGCGCGGGGCGGCTCGAGGGATGGTCGAGGGTGAAGCCGAGGCCCTGCGCACGGTCCTCGCGGCCCGGGGTCTGTCGCTCGACGAGGCCACGCGGGCGCGGATCGCGCAGTGCTCCGACGCGACCGTCCTGAAGCGCTGGATCACCCAGGCGGCCACCGCCACGACGCTCGACCAGGTCTTCGCGGACAATAGCAGGTAGCGGCACGACGGCGCGCGGGGAGCGCGTCTGCGCGTGGGGGCGCGGCGGGGTGGTTGGATTCGTGCTGCGAGCTCTGCGTCGGCCGCCGAGGCGTGGCGCAGCACCCCAGGTGGGCGGCAGTTCCCTGCGCATTGCGGGGAATCTGTCCACGCTGCGGTGGGTCCGGGGCTCCACGGGGGAGGTGCTCCACGGGGGGAGGTGCTCCACGCCGGGAACCCGTTGGATCGCCTATCCGCCCCCCCCAGAGGCCCAGGCCATGTTTCCCGGGGTCCTCGACGACGTGACCCCGGACGAGCGCCCACGAGGCGAACCGGGGGCGTTGGTGGGCTCCCGAGAACTCAACCCACCCAACGCGCAGAGCGCATCGGCGCCGGTGTCTCGACGACCAGGAGGCGTCCCGTCACGCCTCCTTCACCGCCCATGCTCTCGTTCAGGGCACGGAGACGCCTACTCCGAATCCCAGCGGTGGGCATGCGCCCGGTCGGGGCGGAGGTTGCCGCGGGGCGGAAGGTGGGCGACAACACGGGCCGTGCGTACGGCGAAGCAGGGCGAGCGGCGGTGGGGACGGTGGATGGCCGCGGCGATCTGCGCGGCGGGGTGTGGGGGCGGGGCCGGGACGCCCGCGGGCGACGCAGGGGTGGCCCAGGACCGGAGCGGAGGCGACGTGGGCGGTGACCTCGGAGGCGATGGAGGGGCGATGGGCTGCCTGGAGGCCGAAGGCCGCGGGCTCGGGCTGGAGAGCCTGGTGGTGGGCGAGGCCCGGGCCACGGTGACGGTGGTCGATCCGGGGCAGTGCCTGCGGCGTTATCAGCTTCGCACGACGGGGCCGTTGCGGGACAACCAGCCGGGCAATCCCAGGACGGTGGAGGAGCGGGCGGGGTGGCCCCGGGTGCGGACCCGCAACACCCTCTTCGACGCCCTGTACGCCATGAGCCTGGAGGAGGCCCGGGAGAACGCCGTGGCCAGCATCCGCGACGGGGCCTTCAACAACGGCCAGCCCCTCGCGTGCCCCCCCGAGGGCTGCTTCGAGACCGGCCGCCTGTGGAACTACGTCTGGACCCGCGACACCGCCTACAGCGTCGACCTGGCCCTCGGCAGCCTCGACCCCCTGCGGGCTCGCAACTCCCTCGTCTTCAAGCTCTCGGCCCGGCGCACGGGGGGCGACACCCAGATCGTGCAGGACACCGGGACGGGCGGGAGCTACCCCGTCTCGACCGACCGCGTGGCCTGGGCCGTGGGGGCCTCCGAGCTCCTGCGTTGGCTCTCGGGCGATGCGCGGGCTGCCTTCGCGGCCTCGGCCCTGGAGGCCCTGCGCAACACCGTCGAGCACGACCGGGTGGTGGTCTACGACCCGGTGGAGGGCCTGTACGCCGGGGAGCAGTCGTTCCTCGACTGGCGCGAGCAGAGCTACCCCGCCTGGACCGCCCAGGAGCTCACCCACATCGCCATGTCGCGGTCGCTCTCGACCAACGTCCTGCACTATGCGGCCCTCGACCTCGTGGCCCGCCTCGCCACCGAGGCCGGGGACGCCCCCGCGGGGCAGAGATACCGGGGCTGGGCCGAGGCCCTGCGCGAGCGGATCCGGGGGCGGTTCTGGCTGGAGGAGCACCAGCAGTTTTCGGCCTTCGTGACCACGCTTCTTGACCCCGCCCCCGTGCGCCGTTGGGACATGCTCGGGACCTCCCTGGCGATCTTGACCGGGGTGGCGACCGACACCCAGGGGCGGGCGGCCATGGCCTCGTATCCGCGGGCGGGCGAGACGGGTCCGGCCGTGCTCTGGCCGCAGCAGCAGCAGGTTCCGATCTATCACAACCGCGGGGCGTGGCCCTTCGTGACGGCCTACGGGCTGCGGGCGGCCCGGCGGGTGGGCAACGACGCCGTGGTCACCCAGGACGTCTGGGCCCTCGTGCGCGGGGCCGCGGCCAACCTCTCCAACATGGAGAACTTCGAGTTTCCCAGCGGCCGAAACCGCTACGAGGACGGGCCCTTCACCGGCCCCGTGGTCAACTCCCAGCGGCAGCTGTGGAGCGTGGCGGGCTACCTCTCGATGGTCCACGACGTGGTGTTCGGCATGGAGACCACCGAGGCCGGGGTGCGCTTCCGCCCGTGGCTCCCGGTGGCCCTGCGCGACGGGCTCTTCCCCGACGCCGACACCCTCGTGCTCGACGGGATCGTGTACCGGGGCAAGACCCTCTCGGTCGTCTTGCGCCTGCCCCCGCGGGGGGCTCCGGGCGAGGCCGGGGTGCTCACCCCTATGGCCGTCACCGTCAACGGGCAGTCGGTCGGCGACGCGTTTCTGTCCGCGGAGAGGCTCCCGGCCCGGGCCACGGTCGAGGTCACCCTCGGGCGGACCGTGACCACGGGGGCCGCGGTTCGGTCGGTGGATGCGGGCGACTGGCGGGCCCTGTACGGCCCACGGACCCCCGACCTCACGTCGGTCTCGCCCGCGGTCGGGGGCCCGGGCCTCGCCCTGCGCTTCACCACCACGGAAGAAGACCGCGGCCCCGTGGCCTTCAACATCTACCGCGATGGCATTCGGGTGGCCGCGATGCTCCCGGGCACCACCACGGCGTGGGTCGACGCCTCGGCCACCGACGCCGCCACCCGCACCCACTGCTACACCGTAGAGGCCGTGTTTGTCGGGTCGGGCAACCACTCCCAACGCAGCGCTCCCCGCTGCGACTGGGGCCCGAACGGAGCCCGGGTGGCCACCCTGCCCGCGATGGGATTTGCCAACACGGGGGGGCGTCGCAGCGACAACCACGGCCGGGTCCACTACGGAGACTGGGGCGACCCGGGGCACCGCCTCGTGACCCAGGAGTTTGTAGCCCCCCTCTCGGGCGGGGCCCTCGTGCAGGCCGTGTTCGCCAACGGGGCCGGGGGCTTCACCACGGGGGTCACCTGCGCGGTGCACCGGGCCGTGGTGCGCGACCTCGACGCCGCCGGGGCCGTGGCGGGCGAAGGGTACCTCGTGATGCCCCACAGCGGGGGGTGGGACCGCTGGCGCGACTCGTCCCTCGTGCGGGCGCGACTGACCGCAGGGCATCGGTACCAGGTCACCGTCGGGGGTGACGACCCTCGGGGGGTCAACATGAGCGCCTTCCGGCATTTCGAGGCCTACACGGGGGGCCTCGGGGGCATCGGGGGGGCGTTCAATCGGGTCAACATCGCCGAGGTGAAGGTGCTCTCCCTCGGTGGGCCGTGAGCCTCCAGGGCTCAGGCGGCCTGACGGGCCTCCAGCTCGGTGAGGAGCTCGCCGAAGCGCGTGGGGTTGCAGTTGCGCACGAGGATCAGCTCGCGCCCCAGGCGCCGGGCGGCCTTGCGGGCGTACATCACTGCCGTGTGCGAGTTGACATCCGTGGACACGATCACCACGTCAGCCCGGCTCACAAACCGGTCCATCTCGTCGACCCCGCGGCCCTTCATGTGGCCCCCGTGGTAGTCCAGGCGGTGCCCGTGGGCCTCGGCGAGGCGGGCCAGGGTGGTCTCGTTGCGTTCTACTCCACCTACCAATGCGATGCGCATGATTGCACTCTCCGTGTGAGGTCGTCGCGTCGGGAGGGCGCCGCGGCAGCCCCCGGTCGGGGCGCCGGCGCCGTCGTTGGGCGCGGCTTCGTTGGCCTTCAGTCACTCAAACGTGTCGACCCCCATGGTCTCTTCCCGCAGGGGGTGCAGAATCTCCCAGACGCGCTTTGTCTACTATCTTGAACACATCTCTAGCAACGCAGAGCCGTCGCCGCAAGGGGCTGACGCGCCGAGGGACGAGGACCTTGTATGGCCAACGGTAGACTCTTTCTTGTTCCGCTCGTGATCGTGCTCTTCGGGGGCTGCGGGGCCTCGGTCAACACCGCCCCGGGCGTCGACGGGGGCCCTGGGGTGGATGCGGGACCGGGCGGCGACCTTGGGCTCGGGCCCGACCAGGGTGTCCCGACCGACCTCGGGGGCGACGGGGGGCCGTTGCCCTCGGGCTCGGGGCTCGACGCCCGCCCCGTCAATCGCACCTGCGTGGCCTTCGCGCGCCCGACGGTGTCGTCGTCGATCCGGCTCACCCAGGTCTTCGCCGGACAGACCTCGGCCCAGCACGTGGCCCTGGTGCAGCGTCCGGGCGACCGCGGGCGCTGGTACGAGGTGGTCCAGGGCGGGTCTCTGCGGCGCTTCGAGGTGGCCGGCGGAGCCGCCGTGACGGCCCTCAGCCTCGCCGGGCGTGTGGTGTCGGGCGGGGAGGCGGGCTTCCTCGGCTTCGCCTTCCACCCCAACTTCGCCCAGAACGGCTTCGCCTACGCGGCCTACACCGCGGGCCCCCGCCCCGGGCAGAACGAGGCCCTGGTCTCGCGGGTGTCGCGCTTCACCTCCCGCGACGGGGGCGACACCTTCGACCCCGCGACCGAGTCGGTGCTCCTGGAGATCTCGCAGCCCTTCTCCAACCACAACGGGGGCCAGATCTCCTTCGGCCCCGACGGGTTTCTCTATTACGGCATGGGCGACGGGGGCAGCGCCAACGACCCCAGGCGCAACGGACAAAACGTCAACGTCCTGCTCGGCAAGATGCTGCGCATCGATGTCAACACCACGAGCCCGGGGCGGCTCTACGGGATCCCCGCCGACAACCCCTTCGCCCGCGGGGGCGGGGCCCCCGAGGTGTGGGCCTGGGGCCTGCGCAACCCCTGGCGCTGGAGCTTCGACCGGCTCACGGGCGACCTCTGGGCCGGCGACGTGGGGCAGGGGGCCTTCGAGGAGGTCGACATCGTTCGCCGGGGCGGAAACTACGGCTGGTACGGGATGGAGGGGACCCGCTGCACCCCCGCGAGCCCGTGCCCCCAACCGGGGCGAATCCTGCCGGTGGGGCAGTACGGCCGTTCGCTCGGGGCCTCGATCACGGGGGGGTATGTCTACCGCGGGCGGGCCGTCCCGGCGCTGACGGGCCGGTACCTGTTCGGCGACTTCGTGAGCGGACGGTTGTGGACCCTGCGCCCCGGGACGGGGGTGACCCAGGACCTGGAGCAGCTCGCCCTCACCAACCGCAACATCTCGTCCTTCGCCGAAGACCAGGACGGCGAGGTGTACGTGCTCTCCTACAACGGCGTGGTCGAGCGCATCGAGGCCGGGGCCAGCACCGGGGTCGACACGGTCCCGCGCACCCTCGCCGAGACCGGGTGCATCGACCGCGACAACCCCTTGTCCCCCGCCGAGGGCTTGATCCCCTACGCCCCTGCGGCCCCCTTCTGGAGCGACGGGGCCGACAAGGAGCGTTTTATGGCCCTGCCCGAGGGGGCCCAGATCACCGTCGGGCCCGACGGCGACTTCGACTTCCCCCCCGGCACCGTCCTCGTCAAGAACTTCACCTACAACGGCCGCCGCATCGAGACCCGCCTCTTCGTGCGTCACCCCGACGGCGAGTGGGCGGGGTACACCTACCGCTGGGACGAGGCCCAACGCGAGGCCACCCTGCTCCAGGCCGACGCGGTGCGCGACCTCGGGGGAGGCGTCCGGTGGCTCTACCCCTCGCGGGCGCAGTGCATGGAGTGCCACACCGCCGCGGCGGGCCGCTCGTTGGGCCTCGAGCTCGCCCAGCTCAATACGCCCATCACCTATCCGAGCACGGGGCGGCAGGCCAATCAGCTCGCCACCCTGCGCCACATCGGGCTCTTCGCCGCGGCCCTTCCGGCCCTTCCCCCGGCCCTCCCCGCCTACGAGGGCCCGGCCCCCCTGGAGGCCCGGGCCCGGGCCTATCTGCACAGCAACTGCAGCAACTGCCATCGCCCGGGAGGCCCCGGCCGCGGAGGGATCGACCTGCGGGCCTCGACCCCGGCCGCGTCCCTGGGGCTGTGCGACGTCGTGCCGTCGGCGGGCGATCTGGGGGTGCCCGACGCCCGGGTGGTGGCCCCGGGGGAACCCGCGCGGTCGACCCTGTCGCTCCGGGTGCGGGCCCTCGACGGCGAGCGGATGCCGCCGATCTCCAGCCGGGTCCTCGACCCCGTGGGGGCTCCCCTGCTCGACGCGTGGATCCGGTCGTTGACCCGCTGCCCTTGAGGCTTGAGGGGCGGGGCGTTGGTGTGCACACTGCGCCGCCGTGTCGGAAGCCGCTCCTCCCTGGTCTCGCCTCTCTCCTGCCAGCATCGTTCGAAGCATCGGGCTCGAAAGCGGCCTGGCCTTGCTGGCCGCGGGCTGGCACCTGACGGCCCTGCGTCGGTCGGGGGCCGGGGTGCGGGCCGCGGTCGAGCTCACCCAGCCCGGGCGGGCCTATCCCGCCGCGAGCCCCCGGGGCACGGCCTCCCTCGAGCTGGTGGCCAGCCGCGACGGGTACGGCCTCGCCTCTTCCTGCTCCTGCCTCTCCTGGAACCAACCCTGCCAACACGTCGCCGTCCTCCTCCTCGACCTCGTGGCCGACCCGGCCCTGCGCGATCTGTTGGAGCGCGGAGAGCCCGTCCCGGCCGACCTGGGCAACCCCGCCCCGCGTCGTCGGGCCCTGCAGGCCGAGCTTCAGGTGTTGCAGAGCGTGACGGCCTGGTCGCCCCCGGCCCCCGTGGTGAGCGCGGCCCGGGCCGACCTCCTCCTGGCCGTCTCCGACCCGCGGGTCGACAAGGGCCGCCCCGAGCTGCCCGACGCCAAGGGCCCGCAGCTCGTCTTGAGGTTCCGGGCCGTCCAGCCGCGACGGGTGGTCCATCACACCGAGCTCACCCAGCTCCCGCCCGACGACCGGGCCCTGTACGAGCTCGCCCGCCCGCGCCAGAGCGGCCGCAAGGGGGCCGCGGCGGCCTCGCCCGACGCTGGGGTGATCCTCGACATGCTCCGCCGCAGCGGGCGCCCTGCGCGGGTCGAGGACCCTGTCCTCGTCCCCCTCCGCTTCGGGGCCCCGGCCACCCTGCGGGTCGAGCGGGGGATGGCCCCCGGGGGGCTCAAGCCCATTCCCCCGACGCCGTGGGGTCAAGCCGCGGCCCCTGCCCCGGACTTCGACGCCATGGTGGCCTGGTGGTCGGCCGAGAGCAGCGAAGGGGCCCCGGGGTTTGACGCCCCGGCCTGGGAGGTGTCGTTGTTCACGGGGCCCTATTCCTTTGTGTTCGTGCGGAGCACGGGGGTCTTCTACCCGCTCGCGGCCACGGTCGATCGGGCCGTGGCGGCGATGATGCAGGCCCACCCCGCGGTGGCCATCCCCGACGGGGCGGCCCCGCGCACCTGGGAGATGTTGGCCCGGGCCCTGCGGGGGCGGGTTCGGATGCCGCGGCCCGAGACCGTGGGGCTCCCGCCCCAGGAGGAGGCGCGGTTTCGGCTGCGGGTGGAGGGGGTTCCGCTGGCGGTGAGGGTGCGCCTGGAGGCCAACTATCCCTCGCGTACGGTGCCCCTCGGGCCCGGAGCCGTCGCGGTCACCCCCGACGACGCCAGCCGCGACCTCGACGCCGAACGCGACCACCTCGCCCACCTCGAAGCCCTCGGGCTGCCCTACGACGCCGAGCTCGGGGCCTTCGTCGCCGTCGACGAGGACGCGGCCACCTTCTGGTCGAGGGGCCTTCCCCAACTGCGGGCCGCGGCGGGCCCCGGCCTGGAAGTCTTGTTCGCCCCGGGGCTCGATCGGGTGGTGGTCCGGTCGGCCGTGCAGGTGGCCGCCCGGGTTCAGCTCGTGGCGGGGCTCCTCGACGCCGACCTGAGCTTCACCGCGGGCGATCACCCGGCCGACGTGGAGGCCCTGCGGGCGGCCCTGCGCAACAAACGGAAATGGTTCGCCCTCGACGACGGAACCCTCGCCGAGATCGGTCACGAGGCCGCCCAGCTCCTGGCCGAGAGCGACGAGCTCGCCGGGGCGAAATCCTCGGGCAACACCCTCCGTGCGAAGCTCAAGGTGCACCAGCTCGGGCGCCTCGCGGCCTGGGGCGAGATGGGGGTGACGGCCACCGTCGATGAGGCCGTGGCCCGGCTGCGCGAGCGGGTGCGCTCGTTGCGCTTCGAGGGCGAGGCCGAGGTCCCGGCCGGGCTCTCGGCGACCCTGCGGCCCTACCAGGTCGAGGGCCTCGCGTGGTTGCAGTTTCTGCATCGCCTCGGGGTGGGCGGGGTCCTGGCCGACGACATGGGCCTCGGCAAGACCATCACGGCCCTGGGGTTCCTCCTGTGGCGCCGCGACCTCGACGGACCTGCTCCCAACCTCGTGGTGGCCCCGACCAGCGTCGCCACCAACTGGCTGCGCGAGGCCGGGCGCTTCACCCCGTCGCTCCGCACCCTGCTCCTGCACGGGGGCCAACGCGAGCGCGACCCCGAGACCATCGCCAGCCACGACCTGGTGGTGACCACCTACGCCCTCCTCCGCCGGGACATCGACCTCTTGAAGGAGGTGAAATTCCGCACGGTGATCTTCGACGAGGCCCAGCAGATCAAAAACGCCGGGGCCCAGACGGCCCAGGCCGCCCGCGAGCTGGAGTCCAACGCGGCCCTGGCCCTCACCGGGACCCCGGTCGAAAACCGCCTCGCCGAGCTGTGGGCCCTGGTCGACCTGGTCAACCCCGGGATGCTGGGCACCCTGCGGTCGTTTCAATCACGGTACGAGCGCCCCGTGAGCCTCGACCCCCGAGGCCCCGAGGCCCAGAGGCTGCGGGCCATGGTGCGGCCCTTCGTGCTGCGTCGCACCAAACGCGAGGTGCTTCAAGACCTTCCGCCGAAGGAGGAGATCACCCGCGAGGTGCTCCTCACCGACAAGCAGCGGCGGCAGTACGACGCCCTGGCCCGGATCGTCCGCGAGGAGGTCCAGCAGAAGGTGGCCACCCAGGGCCTCAATCGGAGCGGCCTGGCGGTCTTGACGGCCCTCCTGCGGCTTCGGCAGATGGCCTGCGACCCAAGGCTGGTCGACCCGAAGTCCCCGGCCGATGCGAGCGGCAAACGCGAGGCCTTCCTGGAGCTGGTCGAGGCCCTGGTGGCGGAGGGGCGAAAGGCCCTGGTGTTCTCGCAGTTTGTGGAGCTTCTGACGCTGTGGCGGGCCGACCTCGACCGGCTCGGGGTGTCGTACGTCTACCTCGACGGCTCGACCGTCAACCGCGACGCGGTGGTGACGAAGTTTCAAGAGGGCACGGCCACCCTGTTTCTCATCTCGCTCAAGGCCGGGGGGACGGGGCTCAACCTCACGGCCGCCGACACCGTGATCCACCTCGACCCCTGGTGGAACCCCGCCGTCGAAGACCAGGCCACCGACCGGGCCCATCGCATCGGGCAACGCCGGGCCGTGACGGTCTATCGCCTCGTGGCCAAGGGCACGGTGGAGGAGAAGATCCAGGCCCTCAAGGCTCGCAAACGTGAGCTCGCCGAGGCCGTGATCGCCGAGAGCGTAGGGCCCCTCCAGGCCCTGACCGAGGACGACCTCGACGCCCTCCTCGGCGGCGCAGGCTGAGGGCCTACGTTGACGCCAGCACCCGAACGGGGTTTGCTGCGGGCGTGCGACGCGCGACGATCTGGGTAGTGGCGGTGTTGGCGGCCTGCGTGGAGGCCGAACCCACCCCGGAGCCCTTCTGCCCCGACGGAGGCTGCTCCCTGCGCGACAGCGGCAACACGCTCCCTGAGGACGCCCGCGTCGACGCCGCGAGCGATGGCGGCCGGGCGGACGCCGGAGCCGACGTCGGAGCCTTCGATGCCAGCCCCGACGTCGGGGGAGGATGCCGCGAGGGGTCGGCCTGTCCGGGGGGCGTGTGCCGGGCGGGGTCGTGTTGCCCCGTGGCCCGGGCCTGCGGTGACGCCTGCTGCGGGGTGGGGCAGCGGTGTTACGCCAACGCCTGCGTGACCCCGGGGGCCGCCTGTCGCACCGCCGACGACTGCCCGGCGGGGTCGTACTGCGAGTCGGCCCTCGCAGACTCCACGGCCGACGGGGGGGTCGCCGACGCGGGCCCACGCGACGCCGGGGGACGGGTGTGTACGGCCGCCCTGCCGTCCCCGGGTCGCTGCCTCGCCCGGCCTGCGCGTTGCCCCGAGGGGGACGCCGGGGTCGACGCAGGGGCGGACGGAGGCGCGGCGGGGTGCGTGTCGCGCTGCGAGTTTCGGCCCCCGGTCGGGGCCCTCAACGCCGAGCTGGCCTGGAGTTGGGGTCAGCCCCGGGCTCCGGCGGTGGCCCCCGAGCACGTGGACGTGTGGTCGACCCCTGCGGTGGGGCGGGTCTACGACGCCAACTGCGACGGCCGGGTTGACGGCCTCGATCCGCCGGCGGTGGTGTTTGTGTCGGGCCGTTCGGTGCACGCCACCACGGGCCTCGGGACGTGTTGCCAGTGTACGGCCACGACCCCTACGGCCTGCACCACGGGGGTTCTTCGGGTGGTCGACGGACGGACGGGGGCGGACCTGTTGTCGGTGCGCACCCCGGGCATGGGGGCGGTGGGCTTCGCGGGCGTCTCGGTGGCCCTCGGGGACGTCGACAACGACCGGGTCATGGACATCGTGGCGGTCGACAGCCGCGGGCACATCGTGGTCCTCGACGCCGCGGGGCGGACCCGGATGGTGAGCGACCGGCCCGTTCCCGGGGCCGAGACCAACGCGTTTGGTTGGGGGGGCGGCCTGGCCCTCGCGGACATGGAGGGCGACGGGGCCCCGGAGGTGGCCTTCGGGCCCGCGGTGTTTACGACCGCCGGAGGAAGGCTCACCCATCGGTTTACGGCCACGGGAGCCTTCGGGCCCAACGCATCGAGCGCCCTCAGCACCTTCGTCGACCTCGACGGAGCGGCCAACGGCAACCTCGAGCTCCTGGTGGGACGGATGGCCCTGCGGTCGGATGGGACGGTCTTGTGGCACCGCAACGACCTGCCCGACGGGTTTGTGGCCGTGGCCGACCTCGACCGGGACGGTCGGCCCGAGGTGGTCCTGGTGGCGAACGGGTCAGCCTATGTGCTCGACGGGGCCACGGGGGCGACCCGGCTCGGGCCCGCGGCCCTGCCGGGGATGGGCGCGGGAGGGCCGCCGACGGTGGCCGATTTCGACGGAGACGGATGGCCCGAGGTGGGGGTGGCCCAGGCCAACTTCTATGCCGTGCTCAAGCCCGACTTCGCGCGCAACACCCTGCGCCTGTTGTGGCGGGCGGCCAACCACGACCTGAGCAGCTCGGTCACGGGGTCGACGGTCTTCGACTTCGAGGGCGACGGGGCCGCGGAGGTCATCTACGCCGACGAGTGTTTTGTGTGGGTCTTCGACGGTCGTACGGGGGCCGTACGATGGACGGGCCTGACCACCTCCTTCACCGGAACCGAGGCCTCGGTGGTGGCCGACGTAGACGGCGACGGACGGGCCGAGATCGTGGCCGTGTCCAACGGGGCCGACCCGAGCGCCATGGGCTGGCGCTGCAACGAGGCTCCCTGGAACGTCGCCGACGTCGCCACCGGGCGCCCCGCCTGGCGTCCTCCCGCCGGGGCCACGGCGTACCGCGGCGTGCGGGTCTACCGCGACCGGGCCCGCAGTTGGGTCGGGACCCGCCCCCTGTGGAACCAGCACACCTATCACGTCACCAACATCTGCCTCGCGGGCGACGAGGCCTGCACGGGCCCTGCGTACGACGGCCAGATCCCGCGGCGCGAGCGGCGCAACTGGACCCTTCCCTGGCTCAACAACTTCCGTCAGAACGTGCAGCAGTCGGGCCTCTTCGCCGCCCCCGACGCCACGGTCACCCTGTCGGTGGGCTGCGCGGCCCCGCCCGAGCTCATGGCCGCGGTGCGTAACCTCGGGGAGGCCACCCTGCCCGCGGGGGTGGTGGTGGCCTTCTTCGAGCGCGGACGCGACGGGACCGACACCCGCCTCGGGCAAGGGGTCACCACGGGGGCCCTCTTCCCGGGGGCCGTCGAGACCGTGCGGTTTCGGGCGCCTCCGACGGCCAACCCCGAGGGGACCTTCGTGGCCCGCATCGTGGTCGACCCCATGCGCCCGACCTTCCGCGAGTGCCGCAGCGACAACAACAGCTCCGCCCCGGCCCGGGCCCCGTGTCCCGGGTGATGGGCCTTCCGCCTCGTCCGCCGAGCCCGGGTCCTCTCGTCATCGACCCCGACCTCCGCCTCGCCCGCACCCCGCCCGGGGAGTTCTACCGCGACCCGGCGTGGTTTGTGTGGCAACGCGAGGCCCTCTTCGCCCGCGGGTGGCACCTCGCCCCGGCCCTGGCACGGGTCACGGGGCGGGGAGAGACCGAACCCTTCTCCGTACTCCCGGGATGCCTCGACGAGCCCCTCCTGGGCCTGCACGACGGCCGCACGGCCCGGTGTCTGTCCAACGTGTGCACCCACCGGGGCATGGAGCTGGTGCGGGCCCCGTGCAACCTCAAGACGATTCGTTGCGGGTACCACGGCCGACGCTTCGGCCTCGACGGGAGCTGCCTCGGGGCCCCGGGCTTCGACGACCTCCCGCGCCCGGGATGGACCGGCGACGACCTGCCCTCCCTTCCTCTGGCTTGGTGGGCGGGGCTGCCCTTTGTCTCGCTCGACCCCGCGGAGGACTTCGAGTCGTGGTTGGGCGGGGCCGACCGGCGCCTCGCGATGTTGCCGATGGACAAGCTGGTGGACGATCCCTCGGGGACCCGGTCGTATACGGTTCGGGCCCACTGGGCCCTGTACGTGGAGAACTACCTGGAGGGCCTGCACGTCCCGTTTGTGCATCCGGGCCTGGGGCGGGCCCTGGCCATGGACGGGTACCGCACGGAGCTTCTGGCGGGGTCGGTGCTCCAGGTGGGGGCGGCCCGGCCCGCGGAGACCGACCTGATGCCCGCCGACCCGATGGCCCCGGGCGATCGTGTGGCCGCGTACTATCTCTGGCTCTTCCCGGGAACGATGCTCAACTTCTATCCCTGGGGCCTGTCGGTCAACGTGGTGGTCCCGGAGGCGGTCGATCGTACGCGGGTGGACTACCTCCGCTACGTCTGGGACCCGTCGGCCCTCGGCCGCGGGGCAGGGGGCGACCTCGACGCGGTTGAGCACGAGGACGACGCCGTGGTGGAGGCCGTGCAGGCCGGGGTCAGGTCGCGGGGGTACGGGGGAGGGCGGTACGCGCCGGGCTGGGAGGCCGGGGTGCACGCGTTTCACCGGCGGGTGGCGGAGGCGGCGGGGCGCGGGAGCAGGTGATCGCGGGGAGGGAATCCCCGTCCTGCACCCGCTGCTGTGTGCCCAGCCCTGCCTCACGCACCGATCGCTGGGGCCTTTCGGGCAACGTGGTCCACGTGGGAGGCCGTCCCGCTACCGGCGCCCAGGAACCGGCAGCGGGTCGATACGACGCACGCCGGCAGGCCGCCGCACATGATGAGCCGGTCGCACGGGCTCCACGACGCCCATCCGCCCCGGACTGCAACCCGCGGCGTCGGATCGACCGGGGCCACGGTCCCCGATGTGACCGTCTCCGGCGGGATTTCACGGTAGGATGTGCGTCGCCAATGTCCCCGACGACGAACCCCTGGTGTGAGGCGCTCCAGATCCCGGCGCCGCAGCTCACGGCGATCTCGCCCGAGGCGCTCCGCAACAACTTCGCGCTGCTCGTCGCGGCGCTGCTGGAGCGTGGGGCGCCGATGACCCTTCACCAGGTGGCGAGCCGCGCCTCGGAGGCGGGCCTCGGCGACGCCCTCTCGATCCTCTTGGCCTTGGAGCGCTGTCGCCCCGGCCGCGCCCCCGTGTTTCGCGATGGGAACCGCTACGCCCTGGACCCGCTGGACCCCGCGATTCGTTTCTGGCCCATGCGCCTCGGCGTCGACCCGCGCCTGAACGCCCCGCGTGCCCCGCGCGCCATCGAGCCGACGCCGCCCGAGGAGGTGCCGTTGAGCGTCGCGGAGCTCACCGAGGCGTGGCGACAGGTGACAGGCAGCGTGTGGTCGGGGCAGCGCGTCTTCCTCGCGACCCTCGACGCGCACCGCCGACCGATGAGCGCGGCGGAGGTCGAGGACTTCCTGCGACCCATCGCGCCTGACCTCCTCCCACCGAACGGCGAGGTCTACACGCGGCGCGGCGGTCCGATGGCTTTGGCGGAAGACGGACGACTGACGCTCACCGTCGACGCCGAGGGGCCACTTCGCTCCGCGCGGCGCGCGGTCCGCGCACGGCTGCGCACGCTGCGAGAGGCTGCGGCGATACGACTGCCGCCCGAGGAGTTCGCCGAGCGTCATGCCACCTGGATGGCGCAGGAGCAGGCGAAGGCCGCGGTGCTCGGCGCCCGTCGTCACGCGGTGATCGCGGCGTTTCCCAAGGCCGACCCGGTCGTGGTGGCCGTGGTCGATGTCGAGGCCCACACCCTCGCGAGCGTGCTGCACCCGGAGGAGGGCGAGGTCGTCGCGATGCTCGCGGGCTTCGACGCGGTGTGCGGGCTCGATGTGCGCGCGCTCCTCCACGCGCTCAAGGTCGAGCCCGGAGAGCGACGCGCGCTGGAGCTCGGCGGGGTGCAGAAGGGGAGGCAGCTCAACCGCGCCGGCCGCACGCTGCGGATCACTCCCACCATGCTGATCGAGGGATCCTGCGGGATCGAGCGCCCGCTCGGTGACGCAGCGACGATGCGCGGGTACGTGCTCGAAGCGGCGTGGACGAAGCTCGTGCAGCGGGTCGAGGCCGACGCGAAGTCTCTCGCGGCGATGTTCTCGTACGGGCGGCTGCACGGATCCATGCGGCTTCGGTGGCGCGCTCTCGACGAGTGTGTCGTCGCCCCGTGGTCGGAGTACCAGGACCCTCTGCGGCTCTACGCGCTGAAGCAGCGCGCGCAGAAGGAGGGGCGCCCGCTCGAGGTCGTGCTGCGCTCCGTGGCTTGGGAAGACCCCTGGTCCCGTGCGGTCGAGGTCGAGGTGCGCGACATTGGCGAGTCGACGACCGTGCTGCTGAAGGATGGGGTCGAGCTGATCCGCAAAGAGGACGTGGTGGCTGCGCGGGTCAAGGTATAGGCGGGGCGCCGCACCCAACCGGCCCGTGTCCGCGTGATAGGATTGGGCGCATGAGCGCGGCCCAGAAGCTGGTGATGAGCTACGCGGAGTACCTGGCGGCCGAGCGCGAGAGCCCGGTGCGCATGGAGTTTGTCGACGGGGTGCCCTACGCCATGGCAGGGGGCACCCCCCAACACGGCGAACTCGCCGCCGAGATGATCTTCGCGCTCAAGACACTCCTTCGGCGGGGTCATGGGCACTGCAAGGTCTTCACCGCGGACGTAAAAATCCATGTCACGGCGTCGGGCAACAGCTACTACCCCGACGTGTCGGTGGCGTGCGGGCCGAGGGTGACGACCGTCGTCGACACCCTGGCGATCACCAACCCTGTCCTGCTGGTGGAGGTCTTGTCTGAGAGCACGGAGTCGTACGATCGTGGGCGAAAGTTTCGAGATTACCAGCGAATTCCTTCGCTTCGGCACTACCTCCTGGTGAGCCAGGACGAGGCCCGCATCGAGCACTTCCGGCGCAACGACGACGACACCTGGACGCTCAGCATCGCCGAGAAGGGAGCCTCGGTACGACTGCCCGACCTCGGCGGCGACCTGGCCGTCGACGCGGTGTTTGAGGGGGTGCTGGGCGCTGCGTAGGGGGAGCCTCGCCCGCGGCCCCGGGGTTGTTGGAGTTGTCAACGCTTCTGTCGGCCGGGAGCTCCACGGGGGCGGGTGCTCCAACGCGCGGTCTACCAGCGCCAGAGCGCGCCAATCTCAAGCTCGATGGCGTCGAAGGGTTCGGCGCGTACGAGCCCATCGCCCTCGGTGAAGAGCGCCAGGAGCCATCCATCGGGGACGCGACGAAAGACCTGGAGCGAGCGCGCCTCGGGGTCGACCCGCCAGAGGTGCCCAACACCATGGCGAAGGTACATCGGGACCTTCACCTGCACGTCGTGTCGTCGCGTCGATGGCGAGAGGATCTCGCACGCCCAGTCGGGCACCACGGAGATCGCCGCGTCGGGGGGGGCGTCGGGCAGTCGCGTGCGGTGCCACCCCGCGAGGTCGGGCTGCGCGAGGTCGGGCAGAGCTCCGAGGCGGAGCCCGGGCTGGGGCAGGAGGATCCACCCGCCAGGGCCGCTGCGTCGGCTGCGATTGCTACAACACTATCACGAGGCGTGTGGTGGAGCGCTTGCGCGCCTCCATCGAGTCCCGCGTCACTGCAGACGCGGCACCCGCGACTCGATCACGGCCTGCACCGCCGGAGGGACGGCGGTGAGGAAGTCGTACCCCGTCCGGGCCTCCAGGGCGTCGACCGTGAGCTGGTAGCCCCGCCAGTCGCCCGTGGCCCCGGGGTCATTGGGGATGTCGACCGCGATGGCCGGGGTCTCGGCCGTGACCCCCCCGAGGCCCCGCCCCGCAGGAACAAGAACCACCACCTTCCACATGCTCTGCGGGACGGCCACACGTTGGGCGGGCTCGTAGCGCTCGCCGACGGTCGGGCACGACGGGTCGACGGGGTTGCCCTGGGGCGTGCGGTGGGTGGCGCAGACGGCGGGCCACAGGCCGCCGGCGTAGGTGTAGAGGTCCCAGCCGCGGCGGGCCATCGAGACCTGCCAGGCTTCGAGGGACTCCCAGGCCCCGGCGTTCATCTCGTGAACCTGGGGGAGGACGTTGGACATGACGAAGGTGGCGGCGTTGTCGTCGGGGTGGGCCGTACGGTGCGACGACGGACAGAGGTGCCCCCGGTCGTAGCCCGAGGCCCGGTAGTCGGTGTGAAGCACCCGGTAGGCCCCGTCGGGGAGGTCGGGGTCGGGGGCAAACCCGCGGCGGGTGCGCCCGGTGCTCCCGAGGTCAGCGGCGCTCAAGCGCCAGGCCGCCCAGTTGGGGGCGTTGCGAAAGCGGTTGTACGAGATCACATACTGCGGCCGACGCAGGAGGTATTCGTCCTGCGGAGAGCGGTCGAGGGCCACCCCCAGGGCCACCTGTCCGGCCGGGTCGTACGGGCCCCGAACAATGGACCCCGGAGCCTCGGCCGGGGCAGAGGGTGCGGGCGCGAGCGGGGCGGGCAGAGGGGCGGCCTGCTCGTCGAAGGGGCTACGTCGGGGCCGACGGCGGCGACGTGATCTCGGAGCGCGGGCGCTATCGTCGGAGACGACCGACGGCCCGTCGGGATCGCCCGCGGAGAAGAGGGCGTCGAGGTCGCAGGCCGTCGTGACCAGGGTCGCGACCAGGAGCCAGCGGGAGTGAGGGCGGGAGAGGGCGCGCATCGCGGGGGCAGCATACGCGCCGTGGAGAATGGATCTACCCGGGGTCGGCGCTTACCCAGATGCGGGCGGCCACGAGGGGCTCGTCGAGGTCCCACGGGCCGACGGCGGCGAAACGTTCGGCCTCGGCTCGGGTGTCGAAGAGGCCGTAGGGGTTGAGGCGTGCGTCGGGGGCGGGGTCGGCGGAGAGGGGGCTCCACCAGGGTTCGATGGGTTCGACCAGGTCCCAGCCGAGGCAGAGGAGGCCCTCGGCGGGCGGGGGCGACAGGACCGCGAGGGCTCCCCGCACACCGCTCCCTGGACCGACCCCCGCGGCCTCCTGGGCATGCGGAACCTCGAACACCACCACCTCCACCTCCGCCCCGAGGCGCCGCGCGTGGTCGGCCATGTCGAGGGCCTCGTCGAGGTCTTCGACCACCCCCTCTCCCGCCACCACGGCCTCCCGGTACCGGGCCCGCAACGCCCCCGAACCGCTGCCCCGCAAGGTCATCCCGTCCAAGGTCTCGCGGCGGATCCCGCGGTACCTCTGGCCCTCCCGGCGGCCCAGGATCAACGCGCCCCGGTCGATCATTGCCCGAACATCTCCCGACGGATCACCGTGGCCTCCCGGTCGGCCCCGACCGAGGCCATGGCCACGGGGACCCCCACGTGGGCCTCGACCCGCGCGATGAACGCCCGCACCGCCGCGGGGAGGTCCGCCTCCGTCCGGGCGTTGGCCACCGAGGGGTCCCACCCGGGCACGGTCTCCCACACGGGCTCGGCCCGCCCGAGGTCGTCGATGGGGAAGTCCTCGGTAAGCTCACCGTGCACCCGGTACCCCACGCACAACGACACGTCCCCGAGGCCCGCGAGGACGTCGATCTTCGTCATGGCCAGGGCCGTCATGCCGTTGATGCGCGCGGCGTAACGCAGGGCCGGCAGGTCGATCCAGCCGCAGCGCCGGGGCCGTCCCGTGGTGGCCCCGTACTCGCCCCCCGCGACCCGGAGGCGCTCTCCGGGCTCGCCGTGGAGCTCGGTGGGGAAGGGGCCGTTGCCGACCCGGGTGCAGTAGGCCTTGGTGATCCCGACCACCTCGGAGATGCGGGTGGGGCCGATCCCGAGGCCCGTGCAGGCCCCTCCGGCCACCGTGTTGCTGCTGGTGACGAAGGGGTAGGTCCCGTGGTCGAGGTCGAGGAGGGTGCCCTGGGCCCCTTCAAGAAGAACCCTGCGCCCGGCCACGATGGCCTCGTTGACGAGTCGGCTCGCGTCGCCGAGGAGGGGAGCGATTTCCCCCACCCAACCCGCGGCCCACTCCAGGGCCCCTTCCACCGTCGGGGCGGGCATGCCCGCGGCCTGGGCCCGCACGCTCCAGGCCTCGACCAGGGCCCGTACTCCCTCCGGGGCCCTCTGGGTGTCGCACAGGTCGCCGAGCCGAACCCCCAACCGCGCCGCCTTGTCGCTGTACGTGGGTCCGATCCCGCGTCCCGTCGTGCCCAGGCTCCGGGGCCCGAGGTTGGCGGCCCGGTCGATGCCGGCCTGAAAGGGAAAGGTCACGTGGGCCCGGGGGCTCACCACCAGGCGCGACCGGACGTCGAGCCCGAGGGCCTCGCAGGCCACGATCTCCTCCAGGAGGGTCTCGGGCACGATCACCATGCCCGCCCCGAGGATGCACCGGGCCGCGGGCTGGAGGACCCCGCTCGGGAGCAGGTGGGTCACCAGCTTCTTGCCGCCTACCACCAGGGTGTGCCCCGCGTTGGCCCCGCCCGCGTACCGGGCCACCACCTCGGCCCGGGCCGACAGGAGGTCAACCACCTTGCCTTTTCCCTCGTCGCCCCATTGGGCTCCCACCACCACCACAGCGCCCATAGGTCTATCGCCTCCGTCGTCTCGTCTCGGGGATCTCCAGTGTAACCCCTTCGCCCAGGCTGTGGGACAGACCAACGCGCCCCGCACCCCGCGCGGGGCGGAGAGGAGCCTTGCCCGTTGGGCGTTTGCGCCGCCCGGTGGCATCGGGTATCCAGCCGGGCCTGATGACGACGACGGAGGCCCTCACGGGGCTGGTGGTGGTGTCCCGGGGGCCCTCGGTGGCCCTGCGGGTGGCGGGTCTGTCCACGGTGCTGCGGGCGGTCCTCGGGATGCAGCGGGCGGGCTGCCACCGGGTGGCCCTCCTGGGCCCCGAGGCCGAGCCCTGGGCCAACCGGGTCGCGGCCGACGACCGGGTGACCGTCCTGGTGGAGGCGGTGTCCGAGCCGCCCGAGGGGGCGGTTCTGGCGGTGCGCGACGACGTGGTGCTCGACCCCAAGGCCCTCGCGGCCCTCGCCCGGGGCGCAGGGTATCGTCGGCTCGACGCGGCCGTGGTGGCGGTGTGTCGGACCGACCCGGCTCCGGCGGAGGGCCTCTTCGCCGACGAGGGCCTCGACCCGGGGCCCGCCGAGGGGGTGGTGGCGTGGGTGCGCGACGCCCAGGAGGCCGAGGAGGCCACGGGGAGGCTTCTCCAGTCGCTGCGCAAGCCCCAGGACGGGATGGTGTCGCGGCGGCTCAATCGCACGCTGTCCCTGGCCGTGACCCGGAGGCTGTGCGAGACGGGGCTCCGGCCCAACCAGGTGTCGGTGGCCATCCTCGGGGTGGGGGCGGCCGGGGCGTGGTGCGCCTCCCGGGGGTCGTGGCCCATGATGGCCCTCGGAGGGGTTCTGTTTCAGGCCCAGTCGGTGCTGGATGGGTGCGACGGTGAGCTGGCCCGGGTGACCTTCCGTGGGTCGAAGGCCGGCGAGTGGATCGACACCGTCGGCGACGACCTCACCAACTACGGGTTCTTCGCGGGGGCGGCCTGGGGGCTCTATCGGCGCACGGGGAAGACCCTTCCCCTGTGGCTCGGGGCGGTGGGGGTGGGTCTTGGGGGGGTGTGTTCGGCCCTGGAGTATCGGTACCTCCTGGCCATCGGGAGCGGCGACCTGCTCAAGTATCCGTTGGGCTTTGGGGTCGAGGGCGACGGGGTCGAGGCCCCCGCCGACGAAGGGCTCGTGGGGCGGGTCGCGGGACTGGCGCGGCCCTTGTTCAAGCGAGACTTCTTTGTATTCGCGACGATGCTGTCGACCCTGGCCGGGCCGCGGGCCACCCTCGGGATGCTCGGGGCCTTCGCAGGGGGGGCCGCGGTGACCCTGAGCGCCGTCCTGCGCTCGGAGTGGTCGCGGGGCTTCCGCACCCCGCGGTGATCTCCCGCCGCCGTGACTGCGAGGCCCTCGATCGCTCCAGCGACGCCCCGACCCACACCCAAGACCCCCACCCCAGGCCCAGGCTCGCACGGTGCGCCGCCTCCTCCATCGGGATCATCGCCCGCAGGCCCCCCTGACCCCGCGGGCACAGCGGTTTGTCTGGCGCGTGCGATCGGGTGTTTTTCGTGATTGTCCGCGGCGTGCTGTGCTCGTTAGAGTGCTGAGGTGACGTATCGAGAGCGCCTCGACCACCTTGCGGCTCGTCACGGCCTGGGCGCGATGCTCACGGGGCGGGTTCTTGTGGTCGACGACGAGGCCGACAACCTCTTCGTGCTGCGCGCGTTTCTTGAGCCCGACTGGGAGGTCCACGAGGCCCGCTCGGGCGCCGAGGCCCTGCAGATCCTCAGCGCCACCCGCTTCGACGTCGTGCTCACCGACCACCGGATGCCCGGGGTCACCGGGGTCGAGCTCCTCGAAGCTCTGAGCCTCCAGAGCCCCGACACCGCGGGCATCCTGGTCACGGCCTACTCCGACACCCCCCTCCTCATCCAGGCCATCAACCGGGCGGCGGTCTTTCGCCACTTGAAGAAGCCCTGGGAGGCCGACGACCTCCTCGCCTCCATGGCCCAGGCCCGGGCCCACGTCCGAGCCCTGCGCACCAACCAGCACCTCCTCGAGCTCCTGTCCGAGCGCACCGAGGCCCTGTCCGCCGCCCTCGGGGCCCTCCAGGCCACCCAACAGCAGGTCCTGCACATGGAGCGGCTCAGCACCGTCGGGCGGCTCACCGCAGGGGTCACCCACGACCTGCGCAACGTCGTCCAGGGGCTCGTGCTCCTGGAGCAGCAGGCCGACGCCGAGGCCCTGCCCGCCCCGCTGATGGAGCGCCTGCGCCTCGGGGTGGCCGGGATGCGCAACCTCCTCGCGGGCCTGCAGGGGATCAACCAGTTTGCCTCCGGGGGGAGCGTCCCCCTCCAGCTTGAGCGGCTCCACCCGCGGCAGATCGTGCACGAGGCCGGGATCATCGCCTCGATGGACCTCGCCGCCCGCGCCCACCCCCTGCGCTTCGCCCTCGAGCCCGGCCTGCCCCTCGTGCGGGGCGACCGGCAGAAGCTCATCCAGGTGCTCGTCAACCTCTTGCGCAACGCCGGCGACGCCTCTCCCCCGGGGGCCGAGGTGTGGCTCCACGCCCTCTCGGGCGACGGGGGCGTGGTGTTCGCCGTCGAAGACCGCGGGGCCGGAATCGACCCCGAGGTGGCCGACCGCCTCTTCGAGCCCTTCGTGACGACCAAAGGTGGTCAGGGGGTGGGCCTCGGGCTCTTCATGGCCCGCCTCGTGGCCCAGTCGCACGGGGGACAGGTCCGGCACGTGGCCCTCCCGGGGCCCGGGGCCCGCTTCGAGATCTGGCTCCCGAGCTCGTTCGAGACCGACGACGACGTGGAGCTTTCTCGACAACCCACGCCCCGACCGGCATAACGCTGTGCAATGACTGTACAGAGCCCGCAGCGGTACGAGGAGCTTGAGGGCGCCGAGGGCGCCGCGGTTAGGTTCCGTCCCGACCGCATCTCGCACCATGACCTCGGCGCCGTCGACCCGACCCTGTCGGTCGTGGTCGGCGACGCCATCCTCACCCCGAGCCTGTGGGACATCTCGCAGAACGGCCTCGCCATGGTGTGGCCCGTCGAGTCCCCGGTCCCCGCGGTGGGGGCCGTCCTGCCCGACCTCACCGTGCACTTCGAAGACCACGAGGCCTACCGGGGGGCCGTGGTGGTGACCTCGGCCCGTCCCCGCGACGACGCCTGGCTCGTCGGGGCCTCCTTCCGCGACGGCCTGGTCGACATGGCCGACGTCCTGGCCCTGCGCGACGTCCGCATCTGGCAGGCCGGGGCCGGGGTCGACCTCTCCCGCGCGCGTCGCCCCTGGTATGTCCCCGGGCACGATCGCTTCAAGTCCCTCGTGGCCGAGACCCGCCTCCTCCTCGAAGACGCCCAGGCCGACCTCTCCCGCCTCGAGCGCGAGCTGCCCTGGTCGGTCCTGCACGGCGACGACAGCGCCGCCCGCGTCGGCCTCGTCACGGGTCTGCGGGAGGGCCTCGTGGCCGAGCTCAACGCCCTCGTCGGGGAGTTTGACCAGGCCATGGGGGAGTGCCCCGCGGCCGACCTGCCCGCCCTCAAGCGCCTCTCCCAACGCCACCTCGACCCCCTCCTCCTCAGCGCCCCCATCCTGGCCCGGGCCCGGTCCAAACCCCTGGGGTACCCCGGCGACTTCGAGGTGATGCGCTACATCTACGAGCAGCCCTTCGTCGGCGACAGCCTCTACGCCCGGGCCATGCACCTCTGGGGCGTCTCGATCGTCCCGTCCGAAATGGTCAGGGCCCGCAAAGACCTCCTCAAGGCCAAGCTCATCGAGCGCCTGGAGTCGAGCCGTCCGGGGGTCCGCACCCGCATCCTGTCCGTGGCCGCCGGGCCCGCCCAGGAGGTCTTCGAGGCCCTGTCCGAGGCTCGAGACATCCCCGGCGAGGTCGAGCTCGTGCTCTTCGACCAGGACAAGCGGGCCCTGTCCTTCGCCTTCTCCCGGATGCAGCAGCTCGTGGCCAGCCGCTGGGGGACCCGGGTCCGCATCGTGTACCTGCACGACTCCATCAAACGCCTCCTGGTCGACCCCACCCTCCTCCGTCAGCACGGGGTGTTCGACGTGGTGCTCTGCGCGGGCCTCTTCGACTACCTCGACCAGCGCCTGTCCGTGGTCTTGACCAGCAGCCTCTACGGCTGCCTCGGCCCCGGCGGGACGGCCTACATCGGCAACGTCGTGCCCGAGCTCCCCACCCGCTGGCTCCTGGAGTTTCACCTCGACTGGTACTGCGTCTACAAGTCAGCCCAGGAGACCCTGGCCTTCGCCGTCGATGGGGCCCCCGGGGCTACGGTGTCCCTGGAGGTCGAGCCCACGGGCAACAACCTCTTCGCCGTCGTCGTGCGCCCCGGCTGACAGGTCTCCGCGCGGAGGTGTCCGTCCATGTCGAGTCCGTCGGCCGCAGGGCCCTCCCCCAACGCCCCGGCCGAGACCCTCACCCCGGTCGACCCCGCGAGCCTGGAGGCAGCCTGGGCGACATGGACCGTACGCACCAACCGCCGGGGGCTCATGGTGGCCGCGGGGCTGATCCTCGTGCTCCACCCGATCTTCGCCGCCCTCGATCGGTACGTGATCCCCCCCGAGGCCCTGCCCCGGGTGTGGCTCGTGCGGGCGGTCTCCTTCGGCCTGGCCCTCCTGGCCCTCGCCCTGCGGGATACCCGGCTCTTCGAGCGGCACGCCCACGCCATCAGCTCGGGGCTGATCCTGTCGGCGGGGTGGTCGATCTGCGTGATGACCCGGGAGTTTGGAGGGCTCCGGTCGCCCTACGCCAGCGGTCTCCTGCTGGTGATGTTCGGGGCCGGGCTGATCTTCCTGTGGCCCCTGCGGGTGGCCCTTGCCAACGCGGGGCTCCTGGTGGCGGTCTTCGCGGGCCTCAACCACCATGAGCTCTTCGGGGCCTGGGACTCCAGCATGGCCATCCCCCTGTTCTTTGTCGGGGGGACGGCCCTGGTGGTGACCACGGGGCAGCAGTACGCCTACCGCCGCGACCGCCAGACCGTGACCGACCGGCTCCGGATTGAGCTCGCCGACGCCCAACTCCGCGAGGCCTCGGCCCAGATCCAAGAGCGCGAGCGCTTCAAGTCGCGCTTCTTCGCCAACATGACCCACGAGCTCAAGACCCCCCTGGCGATGATCCTGTCGCCCGTCGAACTCCTCCTCGAGGAGGAGGCCGGGGCCTTCTCCGAGAGCCAGCGGGCCACCCTGCGGGGGGTCTATCGCAACGGGGCTCGGCTCCTGAAGCTCATCGGCGACCTCCTCGACCTGTCCCGCATCGAGGAGTCGCGCCTGCGCCTGCGGGTCGACGAGCACGACCTGCGCGATCACCTCGGGGGCCTCTGCCAGCAGTGCGCCCCGCTCTTCGAGCGCAAGCGCGTAGCCCTGGTCTTCGCGCCCGGCGACCAGCCCGCTCGGGCCTGGATCGACCCCGACCGGATGGAGCGGGTGTTTGTCAACCTCTTGTCCAACGCCGCGCGCTTCACCCCCGTCGAGGGGCGCGTGGAGGTGGGGGTGGAGGCCGACCCCGAGGCCGTGCGGGTGTGGGTGCAGGACAACGGGCCGGGATTCCCTGCGGAGGAGGGGCTCCGGGTGTTTGAGCGCTTCTACCAGGTCGGGGCCGAGGCGGGCACTCCCCGCTACGACAAGGGCGGGACGGGCATCGGCCTCGCCCTGGCCCGGGAGATCGTCGAGCTGCACGGGGGCACGATCCGGGCGGAGTCGTCGCCGGGTCGGGGGGCCCGCTTCGAGGTCACCCTGCGCCGCGGGCGCGACCACCTCGGCCCCGAGGTCCTGGAGCGCCGCACCCGAGAGCGCGAGGTGATCGCCGAGCGCCGCGAGGACCCCATGGCGGACTTCACCCGCGATTTCGCGTCCCGCGAGGACTTCCGCTTCCTGGAGGTGGCCAGCGCCACCGAGCGCCGGGTGGTCGAGCGCGACCGCGACGAGGCGAGCCACCCGCACACGGTCCTCGTGGTGGAGGACACCCCCGACGTCGCCCGCCTCGTGCACATGACCCTGCGGGGCTCGATGCGGGTCCTCGTGGCCGCCGACGGCAGCAAGGGCCTGGAGCTCGCCCGCCGGGAGCGCCCCGACCTGGTGGTCACCGACCTCATGATGCCCGTGATGGACGGGCTCGAGCTCACCCGCAGCCTGCGCGACGACCCGTCCCTGCGGCACATCCCCGTGGTGATGCTCACCGCCCGGGGCGACCTCGAGGACCGCCTCGCCGGGGCCGAGACGGGGGTGAGCGCCTACCTCGCCAAGCCCTTCTCGCCCCGCGAGCTATTGGCCACGGTGCGGGCCCACCTGCGCCGCTCCGACCTCTCCCTCGACGCGTCGATGCAGGCCCAGATGGCCTCGCTCGAGACCGTCTCGGCGGGCCTCGCCCACGAGATCAACAACCCCCTCAACTACATCAAGCAGGCCGTGGTCCTCATCGCCCGGGACGTCGACGCCCTCGTGCCCCCCGGCGCGGCGGCAGACGACCCGGCCCAGCAGGCCCGTGCCCGCATCGGGCGGTTTCTCGACACGGCCCGGGCCGGGGTGGCCCGCATCGGGGGCACGGTCGGGGTGATGCAGCGCTACGCCCGGGAGGGGTACACCCCCACGATGGGGCCCGTCGACCTCTTCGCCCTCGCCCGCGACGCCGCCGCGGTGGTGGGGCCCGCCACGGGAAACGCCGACGCCCTCGTGCTCGACCTCCCTGGCGAGGGGGTGGTCTCGGGCCTCGCCGACGCCCTCCAGCAGGTCGTGACCAACCTCGTGCAGAACGCCCTGGAGGCCGCCCCCCCCGAGGGAGGCCGGGTCGCCGTGGTCGGGCGTATCGCCGAGGGCTGGGTGATCTTGCAGGTGTCCGACAACGGCCCCGGGGTCGCGGCCGCGGACCGGGCCCGGATCTTTCGGCCCTTCTTCACCACCAAGGACGCGGGCCGGGGCATGGGGATGGGGCTGTCGATCGTGTGGCGGGTCGTGCGGGCCCACGGGGGCTCGATCGTGGTGGGTGAGGCCGACGGGGGCGGGGCCCTCTTCACCCTGCGTCTGCGGCACAACCCGGTGCGGGCCGGGCCTCCGCGGCTACACCCCCCGGCCCCGGTGGAGTGACTTGTCGGCCGCGGCAGGGCCCTCCGAGCGGACCACCACGGGGGCCCCGGTGGCGGCCTCGACCCACTGCACGAAGGCCTCCCCCCGCCGGGCCGGATCGGGGCCGAGGTCGAGCACTTCGCGCTCGGGGGTCACGGCCCCGAGGGCCCGGGTGACCCGCTCCATGCCGTCGAGGTCGCGGAGGGGGCCGAGGGTGAGGTCGGTCACCCGTCCGGGGTCTCCCGGGGCAGGCACGAAGCGGGCGGGGTCGAGGTCCGCAGGGCCGCGCCAGGCCGTGCACACGGGCCATGCGGCCTCGAGGCGGTCGAGGTGGGTGAGGCACAGCCCGTCGACCCCCCCGACGGCGGCGAGGGCGTACCGGGCCAGGACCGCGTCGAAGTCGCCCACCCTGAACCGCCCCTGCCACCCGTCGGCCCCGTTGTGCGGTTCGGGCAACCCTCCCGCCCGCCCGGGGGATTCGCTCGGGAAGGGCCCGGCCCCGTGGCGGGTGTGGTAGCTCCGCAATACGCCAAGGCGCACCCGGGGGCCGTCGTACCCGAGGGCGTCGAGGATCCCGAGGGCGTTGTCGAAGGTGCAGGTGCTCCAGGTGGTGTGGGGGTGAAACCCGCGCCACTCGTCGAGGAGGACCCCCTGGGCCCCCTCCATCACCACCGGGCCTTCGTCGAGCCACGCCCGGAGCCGGTCGTCGTCGCGGAGCCACTGCCCGGGCCCGAGGCCCGTCACGACCTCGGCCCAACGGGCGGGGGCCTCGGGGTCGTCGAGGAGGGCCCATTCGGGGGCCGCGGCCTCCCCGGGGGAGCGGTCCCTGGGGAGGCTCAACCGGAGGCGCTCCTGGGCCCGCCGGGCGGCCTGGCGCAGGGCCGTGGGGTCGGCCAGGAGGGCGGCGGGGAGGGACTCTCCCGGGGCGTCGAGGGCGTCGCGTTCGACCTCGCCGACCCCGACTCCGCAGGTGCCGTGGTGGTGGTCGCCGCGGGCGAGCTCACGCAGGCGCCCGACCGACTGATGGAAGGGGGTGAGGAGCCGGGCTTCGGGGCTGACGGTGAAGCGCCCGAGGGCGTCGGGAACGCCCTTGTCGCGGAGGTGGCGGGCCTCGACGGCGAGGGCCGTGGGATGCAGGACCGTCGTGCGGGCGAAGTGGGTCCGCACCCCAGGGACGAGGGAGCCGGACCCGAACTGGGCGAAGGTGTGGTGGCGGCCGTCGGGGGTGATGACGTTGTGGCCGGCCTGGGCCCCGCCGTTGAAGCGCACGACGAGGCGGGCCTCGTGGCGGCGTACGAGCCAGTCGGTGAGGGTCCCCTTGCCCGCGTCGCCGAACCCGAGGTCGACGACGAGGAGGCAGCGGGGCCGAGGGGAGGGGGCCATGGGCAGGGTGTTGGGGAACTACCGCGCGGCGGGGTCGCCCGGGGGCAGGGGGGCGTCTTCGAGGGGCGGGGCGGGGGTGCCGTCGCGGCCGAGGGTGGCGGCGAAGGGGGTGAGGGCCCGCACGACGGCTCCGACCCGGGGGCGGGCCGTGCCGCCGTCGATGAGCTTGCGGGCGAGGGCGTCGAGGTCGACCAGGGCCCCCTCGCACAGGGCCACGAGGCCGGCGGCCACGTCGACGCTGTCGATCGGGTCTTCCATGCAGATCACCCGGTCGCCCAGGAGCTTGCGCCAGAAGGCCTCGCAGTGCTTGCGCCGGGCGAGGTCGGGGATGAGGAAGAAGGGCTCGAAGGTGCGCTGGAGCTCTTCGACCACGGAGGCGATGGGGAGGTCTTCGCCGAGGGTGTCGCCCACGAGCTGCTGCACCTGGCGGTGGGACACCCGGGGGTAGGCCTCCTCGTCGCCGGTCATGAAGAAGTATCCGCGTTTGCCGCGCTTGCGGTAGTTGTCCATGTCCGTGTGGCGGGCGGCGAAGTACATGGCGAGCTCGTACGACTCGTTGCCAAACTTGCCGCCGGCCCCTTCGAGGAAGGACCAGGTCAACCACTGGTCGATCTCGCGCTCGCTGGCCTCAAACTGGCCCACCTGGAGGGGGGCCCGGTCGCTGACGGCGTCGCCCACGGCGAGGAACATCACCGACGGGTCGGCGATCCCGCAGTCGATCAAGGTCTTCATAAACGAGGGCAGGCGCTGCCGGGCCAGGAGGTCGGGGATCTTGCCCATCGACCCGGTGACATCGAGGGCGAACACGATCCCGAGGGAGTTGGGGTGGGTGGGGCTGTCGCGGCTCTCGCGGACCTTGACCCCCTGCGGATCCATCAGGGGGTGGCACTGGGTCTGCTTGAAGACCTGCTGCTGCGGGACCTCGGCCCGGGCCTTGGTCATCGCGTCGTGGGCTTCGTAGCTGTAGCTTCCGTATCCCATTGGGGGACTCCTGCGCGGCGGAGAAGGGAGAGCCCTGCGGGTCGCCGGGTCAGCGCCAGCCGGGCATGGTGAAGGGCACGAACTTCGGCGGCCCGAAGTCTTTTCGGGCGGCCTCGTCGAGGGCGTCTTTGAGGGCCCAGGCCTCGCCGGGGACCCCCGCTGCGTCGGGGTCTTGGGCCCGCTGGAGCAGCCTGCCAAGGGCCGCGGGGACCGTGCCTCCCACCGAGCCCACGGCGGGGTCGCCCCCGAGGAGCCAGGAGATGCACCGGGCCGACATGGCGAGGTCGGTCCGGGGGGTCACGATGGCCCCGCGCCCCGCGGAGGCCGGGTAGAAGGCCGCGTGGGCGGACGGAGGGGCTTCGAGGGTGGGGCGACGGTCGATCGGGGCCGCCGACGACCAGCCGACCGCGGTCATCCCGTGGTCGCGGGGGTGCACGAGGAGGTGGGCCGGGAGGAGGGCCCCGTGGACGTACCCGGCCCGGTGCACGAAGCCGAGGAGCTCGAGCACCCGCTTCCACATCCAGACGGCGGCCCTGGGGTCGAGGGAGTCGCCGTGGGCGGCCCGGACGTCGGCGAGGGTGTGCTGGTAGCCGCTGCGCCACAGGGAGACCCGGCCGGGGCGGTGGGCGCCCGCGGCGTCGAAGGCCTCGGCCTGGGAGACGGGCTGCGGGAGCAGGCGCGAGAAGTGCTCGTGCCCCTGGGCCTCGCTCGATTGCAGGGCCAGGAGGGTGGCGTGCTCGCGGGCGAGGCGGGGGGCCGTGTCGCGTTGTCGGGCGAGTTTGAGCACGACCAGCTCGGTGAGCCGGGCGTCGCGGCGGGCGAGGAAGACGTCGCTGCGGTCCCCCCGGCCGAGGCGTCCGAGGACGGCGTACCGGACCCCGGCCACGGACACCCGCGGGCGGTGGGGGTCGAAGGGGCGCTCGTCGATGGGGCGCAGGACCGGGGCCCAGGCGGCCCCGGGGGCGCCCGAGAGCATGGCCCCGCAGTACTCGCACACGAGGATGGCGTTGGGGCTCGCCGGGGGCGGGAGGTTGGCCCCGCACCCTGGACACCGCAGAAGCTCGTATCCCATCGAGAGAGACCCTCCGTCCGCCGCCCGTGGCCCTGCGGTCAGGACTGGGTGGCCAGGGCGATGCCGAGGCCGTGGCGGAGGCGGAAGTATGCCTCACTCACGGCGAAGGTGCGAAGCTCGCGGAGGCGGTCGGCCTGGGGGACACCCCCCGAGTCGTCGCCCCCGGCCCGGATCACGGCCAGGGCCATCCCGAGGTCGTTGGCCAGGAGGAACCCCGCCCGGTCGGAGGTGAGGTCGACCCCGGAGGTCCAGCGCTTGAGGTCGAGGGCGTTGTCGCCCGCGAGGAGCTTGCTCACGAGCGAGCCGAGGACCTCGATGCTCGGGCCGGCCAGGTGCTTCTTGATCGACCCGACGTTTTCGGTGACGGCGTCGGTGAGGCCGTCGGCGAGGGGGAACGAGGGCTGCACGGCCCGGATGGCGGCGAAGAGCCAGGCCCGCAGGCCCGTCCCCGTGGGCACGAGCTGCCGCACGTAGTGTCCGCTGCGGAAGTACGACAGCCGCGACCCGGCCAGGAAGGCCAGGGCCTTGCTCGGTCCCCCGGCCAGGGCCGTCTTGCCGAGGAAGAGGGCGGGGGGGTCGGTGTGCACGAAGTTGATCCCCGAGTCGTCGGCCTCGTGGACGTAGACCCCCGGGGTCTTGAGCCCGAGGACCCCGGCGGCATAGTGGAGGGTCTGGGCCATCTGGCCCTCGTCCGCGGCCGGGTCGATGCGCTGCGACTCCTCGATCCCGTACTGGGCGAGGGGGACCCCCCGGGCCTTGAGGACGGCCGGCAGGATGGTGGCGAACACCGACGTGAGGAGGGGGTCTTGCAGGGGGTGGGTGAGGTCGCGGGCCCAACGCTCCTCGTTGAGCTTCTCCTGGGCTACCGCGGGCCGGTCGGTGCGGAACTTCTTGAAGAAGTTCTCCTCCTCGGGCTCGGCCCCCTTGATGTTGACGAGGGCCTGGCAGAGGCACCAGGCCTCGTCGGGCTTGCGGGCCTCGGTGTAGACCCTCCGCAGGGCGTGCAGGGAGGCCACCCGAAGGGGGTCCTGGGTGAGCAGGGCCCGGTGGGTGTCGATGGCCCGGCTCTGGTACTTCTTGCTGTCGCTCAGGTAGAGCCCCGCGAGGGCCTCGCGGAAGTCGTAGGTGCTCGGGGCGAGCTCCTGGGCCTTTTCGTAGGCCGCGATGGCCTCGGCGGGCTGCCGGAGCTGGGTCTCGTAGAGGGGCCCGAGCAGGGCGTGGAGCCGGGCCCGGAGCTCGGCCGGGGCCGCCTCCGGCAGCTTCCCGAGCACCTTGCGGTAGCTCTGGGCGAGGCCCTCCCAGTCGCCTTTGGGCCCGAGGACCGACGACAGGCCCTGGAGGGCCGCGGCGAGGCTGGGGTCGTGCGACAGGGCGGTCTCGTAGTAGTCCACGGCCTCTCCGGGGCGGCCGAGGTGCACCTCGCAGAGCTGTCCTGCGGTGAGGTAGTACCGCGAGAGCTGCCCGCGGTCTTCGACGAGGTCGGTCAAGCGCAGGATGATCTCGACGAGACGGCCCCAGTCCTTCTCCTCGGAGTAGAGCTGCATCAGGCGCAGGAGGACCTTGCGGTCGCCGGGCTGGGCGTCGAGGGCGGCCACGTAGGCCCGGGCGGCCTGGGTCCGGTCGCCGAGCTTGGAGGCCAGGAGCTCGCCGAGCTCGAGGTGCAGGACGTGGCGCTCGGTGTCGGAGGTGGCCAGTTCGACCTTGCGGCGCTTGAGGCGCACGACCTGGTCCCAGCGTCCCTCCTCGGCGTAGAGCCGCAGGGACAGGTCGAGGGCCTTGGGGTTGTGGTCGTCGAGGGTCATGGCCTCGGCGAGGGCTTCGAGGGCCTTGAGATTGTCGCCCCCGCGGGTGAGGGCCTCGGCGTACTCCACGAGCACCTGCACCCGGACGGGCGGGTCGAGGTCGGCCCCGTGTTTCTCGAGGAGGTCGCGGAAGCGCTCCCGGGCCTCGCTCCAGACCCCGGCCTGAAACGTCCCGCGGGCCACGGCCAGCAGGGCCTCCCGGTCGTCGGGGCTCACCGCCTGGGCGGCCCGGAAGGCGTCGAGGGCCCGGGCCGTGTCGCCGCTGCGGGCGAGGGCCTCGCCGTACTTCAGGGCCACGGGCAGGCCCTCCTCGGGGCCGAGCTCGCGGGCCCGGGCGGCCCGAGCCTGGAGGAGCCGAGCGGCCTCGGCGAAATCGCCCTCGTCAAACTTCAGGAGCCCGAGGACGGCCCCGGCCTCTTCCTGGGTGGGGTCGAGGAGGAGGGCCTTCTCGGCCGCGTCGCGGGACCTCGTGGTGTCCTTGAGCCGGTCGCGATAGATCGTGGCCACCTGGGCCCACAGGGCGGCCCGCTGGTTGTTGCCGTCGGCGGCCTCGATCTCGCGCTGGAGGAGCTCGATGGCCCCGGCCGCGTCGCCCCGGGCTGCGTACAGGGCCCGCAGGCGCGAGGTGGCCTGGGCGGAGTCGGGGTCGGCGTCGAGGGCGAGCTTGTAGCGGGCGATGGCCCCGTCGCGGTCGCCCTTGTCCTCGAGGATGCGGCCGACCTTGAGGAGGACCTCGACCTTCTCGGCGGGGGTCTTGGCCTGGGCCGCGAGCTGGTCGTAGGCCTCGGCGGCGGCCCGGGCGTCGCCCTGGGCCCCGGCCACGCGGCCGATGCCTTCGAGGGCGGCGGCGTTGGCCTTGTCGTGCTCGAGGACCCGCTCGAAGCAGCGGCGGGCCCGGTCCATGGAGCCGATGGGGTCGAAGTAGGCCCGGCCCGCGGAGAGCAGGAGCTCGACCCGGCGGGCGTCGTCTTCGGGGAGCTGTCCGGCGTGGCGTTCGAGCAGGGTGGCGAGCTCCTCCCAGCGGCCGAGGACCCGGTAGAGGCGCCCGAGGCCGCGCAGGGCCGCGTCGTTGGCGGCGTCGATCTCGGCGGCCTTCTCGAAGGCCTCGGCGGCCCTGGCGTGGTCGACGAACTCCTCTTCGAGCAGGGCCCCGATGCGCAGGTGGAGCTCGACCCGTTGCCGGGGGGTGGCCGACACCTCGACCTGGGCCTGGAGGGTCCGCAGGAGCCTTTCGCTGTTGCCCTCCCGGGCGTAGAGGCGCTCGAGGCCCTTGAGGGCGGCCATGTTGCGGGGGTCGGCGGCCCGGGCCAGCTCGAAATACTCCGCGGCCTGGGCGGCGTCTTCGAGGCGGTCTTCGTGCACCTCGGCCACTTCGCACAGGGCCTCGGCCCGGGCTTCGCCGTCGAGGGCCTCGGCCTTGCGGAGCATGAGGGCGGCGAGGCCCTTCCAGTCCTTGTCGCGCAGGAGGAGGCGCTCGAACACGGCGTTGGCCAGGGGCTGGGCGGGGTCGGCCTTGAGCACGGCCTCGCAGAACTCCCGGGCCTTGACGGTCTCGTTGAGCTTCGACTCCAGGACGTCGGCGGCCTCGGCCCGCAAGCCCCGGCCCGTGGCGTCGTCGGGGCGGGCGTCGGCCCGCTTGAGGAGGGTCCCGACGAGCTCGGGCCACTGGGACTGCTTGCGGTAGATGGCCTCGGCCCCGGCCAGGGCCTCGTCGTCGTTGGGGGCCAGCTTGATGGCCGCGGTGAAGCACCCGAGGGCGTAGTCTTGACGCTTGAGGCGCTCGAGGTACCAGGTCCCGGCCAGCTTGTAGAGGGGGAGCTGCTCCTGGGGGTCGCGGTCTTTGGCGGCCTCGTTGAGGCTCGTGACGGCCTCGCTCCACTTGGACGTGTCGTCGCCGAGGAGGCGGGCGAGGTCGTCGACCAGGGTGTCGTCGGCGGGGGAGGCCGTGACGGCCTCGGTGAGGGCCACGGCGGCGTTGTCGCGGTCGTGGAGGTCGCGCTCGTAGACCCGGGCCACCTCGTGCCATAGGCGGGCCTTCTCGGTCGACAGGGCCTCGGCCTCGATCTCTTCCAGGAGGAGCTCGACCCGCTCGTCGGGGGTGGCCGTGGCCCGGCGGATCTCCTTGACCTTGGCCGAGGCGATCTCGTCTCCGCCTTCGAGTTCGGCGATGGAGGTGTACACCGTCCGGGCCGCGGGCAGGTCGCGGACCTCCTGCTCCAGGACGCGGGCCACGCGGAAGAGGAGGGCCTTCCTGGGGGACGTCTCGGTCGCGGCCTCGGCGGCGGCCCGCAGGGCCTCGGCCACGTCGGGCCAGGAGACCCCCTGGTTGCCGGCCGACTCCAGGGCGAGGGCCTTGTCGTCGTCGCCGGGGGCCGCGAGGAGGGCGGCCTTGCGGGCCTCGAACTCCTCGCGGGCGATGTCGCCCGTACGCCGTCCCTTCACCGCCTCCAGGACCGCCGTGAAGAACTCCCCGGCCGACCCGTACCGGCCTTCGGGCTCCTTGGCGAGGGCCCGCAGGACCACGGCGTCGAGCTCCTTGGTGACCCATCCCCGGGGGGCCACCTTGCTCGGGGCCTCGGGCTCGTGGGTGAGGTGGGCCACCACCTGGTCGGCCAGGGAGGTGGTGGCGAAGAGCACCTTGCCCGTGATGACCTCCCAGGTGAGGACCCCGAGGCCGTAGACGTCCGAGCGGGCGTCGGCGGGGGTCCCGAGGCGGGCCCTCTCGGGGGCGAGGGAGCGGGCCGACCCGAGGAGCACGAGGAAGCTCGCGGCGTCGGCGGCCCCGTGGCGGGCCCCGGCGAGGCGGTCGATCCCGAAGTCGACCAGGACCCCGGACAGGGCCCCGTCGCGGCGCACGAGGACCACGTGGTCGGTCCGCAGGTCGGCGTGGGCGAGGCCCGCGGCGTGGACCTTGTCGAGGCCCTCGGTGACCGCCTGAAGCACCGGGCGAAACTCGTTGATGTGCATGGCCCCGGCCCGGGCGAGGCGGGCCGACAGGAGCTGCCCGTCGATGTGCTCGGCGGCCACGTAGGGCCGGCCGTCGGGCAAGAGGCCCGCGGCCACGATGCGCTGCACCGCGGGGTGGTCGACGCTCCGCAGGGCCCGCTGGGCCAGGAGAAACCGGTGCAGCCCCCGGCGGTCGTGGGAGCGGCCCTCGCGCAGGACCTTGAGGTTGACCTGACGGCTGTCGGCGGAGCTCGCGAGGTAGACGGCCCCGAAGCCCTCGTCGTGGGTCTTCTTGAGGATCTTGAAGCCCTCCACCACGCTCCCCGGGGCGAGGTCGTCGGCGGCCCGCCCCTCGTACACGGGCCGCAGCCGCCCTTCGGCCTCGCGGTCGCGCAGCACGATGGCGTCGGCGAGGGCCTCGTGCAGGTCGTCGCGTACGGCCCGCTCGGCCAGGGCCCGGGCGTAGCCCGACCGCGTGATCGACTCGTCGGGGCTCACCTCCTCGGGGCGCAGGCCCAGGAGGTCTTCGGACAGCCGTCGGAGGGCGTCCAGGTCAAAGAGCCGCTCGAGCTCGGCGCGGAGGACTTCGGCGGGTGCGACGGGGGCCACGGATGCCATGGTGCGGTTGCTTCTCCTCGCCCGGCGGGCGACGATGGGTGTCTCTTCGGCGGGCGGGATACTACACATTCTCGGCCCCGAGGCATTCCCTTGCGACACCCCACGACACACTCCCGGGTACGACCGGGCTTTGGGGCCGCCCTCGGCCTGTGCTTCGGCCTGTGCCTCGGCCCCTTCGTGGGGCCCCGGGTGGCGGCGGCCAACGGGCGCTTTCCGACGGCCCAACACGTGGTGGTGGGCCCCGGGGCGGGCCGCGAGGCCCTCGCCCTGCGCACGACCTTCGGGGTCCTGACGAGCCTCGATGGGGGTCGGGGGTGGCAGTGGCGCTGCGAGGAGATGCTCGGCTACTCGTACACGGCCGTGTGGGATCCGCCCGTGGCCCTCGGGCTCAGCCCCGCCGGGCCGCGTCTCCTGGTGGGGCTCACCGACGGCCTGGTAGGCTCCCCCGACGGGTGCACGGCGGCTCCTGTGTCTGCTCTGTCAGGGCGCTTCGCCGGCGACCTCACCACATCTCCCGACGGCCGCACCGTGTACTTCGTCTCCTCCGACAATCGCCCCAATGGGCTCTTCGTCTCCCGCGACGGAGGCGAGACCTTCGCGGCCTACGGGGCCACGGTGGAGGGGGTGTTCTTCGAGACCGTGGAGGTGGCCCCGAGCGATCCCCTCCGGCTCTATCTCACGGGGGTCACCCGGGCCGAGCCCCAACGGGCCGTGGTCTACCGCTCCGACGACGGGGGCCTCACCCTTCGCCCCCTCGACTGGCCCGGTCCCCCGGTCGAGCGGCTCTTTGTCTCCGGGATCGACCCCCGCGACCCCGACGTCTGCTACCTCCGGGCCACCCTCCCGGCCAGCACGGCCACGGCCCTGTTGCGGGTGACCCAGGCCGGGGCCGCGGTCGAGGAGATCGCCCGGGTCGATGACGCCATGCGGGGCTTCGCCCTGTCCGACGACGGGCGGCGGGTGTTCGTCGGGAGCCCCGAGGCGGGCCTCATGCGCTCGGTCGACCGAGGGCCCTTCGTGCCCCGAGGCAGCTACCGGGTCCAGTGCCTGCGGTTTCACGCGGGGGGGCTGTACGTGTGCGGCGACGAGCGGGTCGACGGGTTCGCCCTCGGGCGCTCGGAGGACGACGGGGCCACGGCCCTGCCCCTCCTCCGCCTGGGCGATGTCCTGCCCCGCCCCGTGTGCGGCCCGGGGAGCACCTGGTCCCAGCGCTGCGAGGTCCTGTGGCCGCTCCTCCAGTCCACCCTGCGCCCCCTCCGCGACGGCGGCCCCGACACGGGTCCCGTAGGCTCCCTCGACGCCGCGGGGGCCCGGGACGCTCCCGGCGGAGCTCCGCCTCCGACGGGCCGCGGGTGCGGGTGTCGGGTCGTCCAGGGCTCGCCCGGTGGACGCCCGAGCGTGTTGGGGTTGGGGCTCCTCGGGGCCCTCGTCCGCCGACGCCGGGTGCACAGGGGCCCTCAGGTCTGCTAGAGGGACGTCGCGCCCGCGAGGCTACGGCGTGTCGCCCCAGTTCCGGACGGCGGGGTCGATGCCCAACCCTCTTCGCGTGGCGACTGAGGAGCTTGACGATGGACCGTATGAAGACTTCGCGGTGGTTGCTCGCGGTGGCGTTTGTCGCGGGGTGCGGCGACGACCCGCAAAACGTGGGCAACGCCGACGCAGGGCAGGTCGATGTTCCGGGCCTCGATGCGGGGCCCCGGGACACGGGCCCTGGGGATACGGGCCCTGGGGATACGGGCCCCGCCGACACGGGCCCCGCCGACACGGGCCCTGCCGACGCGGGCCCTGCCGACACGGGTCCCGAGGACGTGGGACAGCCCCCCGTCGACACGGGTCCGGCCGACGCGGGGCAGACCCAGGACGTGCCCCCGCCGGTGGACGTGGGGGTCGACGCAGGCCCCCCCGACGCGGGCCCGATGGACGCGGGCCCCGCCGACACGGGCACGGGTACCGACACGGGCCCTGCCGACACGGGGCCCCGGGACACGGGTCCGAGTGATACGGGCCCCACCGACGCGGGCCCCTCGGACACGGGGCCGAGCTGCACGCCCTCTCTGGAGATGTGCAACGGCCGGGACGACGACTGCGACGGGCTCATCGACGAGGGCGGGTGCGGCACCCACCTCCAGCTCACCGAGGTGGTGGTGTCCCCGGCGGCGGGTGAGTTCGTCGAGGTTCACAACCCCACGATGGTCCCGGTGCCCCTCACCAATGTGTACATCGCCGACACGGCGGAGTATCCCTGCCGCCTCGGGATGATGACCTGCACCCCGGCGGTGTCCGGGTCGATCTCCAGCACCGACTTCATCGCACGGTTCCCCGAGCCGGTGGGGGGCGTGGCCCCGACCCTGTTGCCGGGGCAGTACATCGCCATCGCCCTCGGCGACCCGGCGGCCTTCCGCAGCACCTACATGCGCTGCCCGGACTACTACCTCCGCGGGGCGGCCGACATGATGTGCCCCGCGGCTCGCCTCATGCGCTCGGCGGGGGCCACGGGGACCAACACCATCGGTGGGAGCAGCGGCCTGACCGACGGAGGAGAGCCCGTGGTCTTGTTCTCCTGGGATCAGACCTCGCCGCGTGTGGTCGACCTCGACTACGTCGTCTACGGGAACCCCTCGGACGCCAACGCCAGGGTCAACAAGACCGGGCTGATGTCGGCGGTCGGGGGCATGACCGCCACCTACCTCAACGACACCGCCCCGGGCATGCAGTCGACCCTCACGGTTCACGGGACGGGGCGCTCCAACGTGCGCTGCGACTTCTCCGAGGGGACCGAGGTCCGCACGGGAGGCAACGGGCTCATGGGCCACAACGAGACCAGCGAAAACTGGGCGCAGACCTGGCGGACCTCCCCCCTCGGTACGCCTGTGCTCCCGAGCATCACCCCCGGCGGCGAGAACAACTGCCGCTGACCTGCCGAAGCCCACCCTACGGGCCCGGCCGCGCGTGTCAGGGCCCCTTGGTGTGGTACATCCCCCGTCTCCGCCATGTTCGCCCCGCGCTCCCTCGCCGTCGCCCTGTGCCTCCTCCTGCCCACCGTGGGCTACCGCCTCGGAGGGGTCCACCTCTGGGTCGCCCTCGGGGTCGGGTACGCCCTCGCCGCCGGCCTCGCCGTGTACACCCTGTGGCAAGACGGCGAGCTGCGGGCGGCCCTGATGCCCCGGGCGGGCGACGCGTCATTCGCCGTGGGGGGCGCGGCCGTGTTGTATTTCGCCCTGACGGCCCTGGTCTTCTACGTCCTGGCCCCGCTCCAGCCCATGCGCATCTGTACGATGGACGGGGCCTGGGTGGTCCCGCCCCATCCCCACGGGTTCGCGGCCCTGACCGAGCATCTGCGCGACAAGGCCTGCCTGGGGTACGCCCGCTCCTCGGCGATGCGGGGCCTGCCCCGGGGGATCCTCATCGCCCTGATCGCAGCCCTCGAAGACCTCGGCTGGCGCGGGGCCGTCCAGCCCATGCTCTCCGAGCGCCTCGGTACGTCCCGGGGATGGATCGCCGCCGGGGTCCTCTTCGCCCTCGCCCACGTGGGCACGGGCAACGTGGCCGTGGCCCTCCTGGCCCTGCCCACGGGGCTCCTGTGGGCGGGCCTCGCGCGCTTCCGCGGGACCCTCTTCCCGGCGATCCTGTCGCACGTGGTGTTCAGTTGGTTCTTCTTCTACAATTCGAGCCCCCTGGTGATGCGGCTCGGGTAGGCCGGGGTATAGTCCCGGGGCGATGGTTGCCCGGCGGTGGACACAAGTCGTAGGCGGGGCCCTGCTCCTGGTAGCAGGCTGCGGCGACACCGCGCGCCCCGATCCCCTCCTGCCCTGGGAGCGCCCCGACGCGGGGGCCCCGAGCGATGTGCGGGTGTTTGTCCCTCCCGACGCGGTCCCCTTGCGGCCGCCGAGTAGCTGCGGCGGGACCCGCCAGAGCCTCACGCACCGACGGGCCTCGGTGATGCTCCTCATCGACCGCTCGGGCAGCATGAGCGGGATGACCACCGACGGGGTGCAGGTCTGGAGGGCCCTCATCGAGGCCCTCGACGTCACCCTGCCGCGGGTCGACGCGGCCATCTCCCTCGGCCTCGTGCTCTTCCCCGAGCCCTATCGCGTCCCCGACGGGACCAACGCCACCGAGGCCCAGGTCTGCGGGGTGGCCTCGATGCCCGCCGTCACGCCCGCACCGGGCAACGCCGCACGCGTGATGCAGGCCCTGCGCGGGACCCTCCCGGGCGGAGCCACCCCCACCCACGCGGCCATCGAGGCGGCCCAGCGGTGGTTCGACGCCGACCCCGACCGCTCGGGCGAGCGATACCTCCTCCTGGCCACCGACGGGGGGCCCAACTGCAACACGATGTTCGACCCCGCGGTGTGCGTGTGCACCGGGGCCACCATCCCGCTCTGTCGCAACAACATCTTCGGCCGCATCAATTGCCTCGACGCCGACCGCACCGTCGAGACCGTGCGCCGGGCCCAACTGGCGGGCATCACCACCCTCGTCCTCGGCCTCAACGGGAGCCAGAGCTTCTCGCATGTGCTCGACGCCATGGCCGTGGCCGGGGGGCGGCCCCGGGCCGGGAGCCGTCGGTACTACGACGTGGCCTCCGCGGCCGATCTGGCCCGCGAGCTCGGGACCCTCGCCTCGGCCCTGGCCTCGTGTCGTTTCGAGCTCGACGCGGCCCCCGTCGACCCCGACCTGGTCGACCTGCGCCTCGACGGGCTGAGCCTCATCCGCGACCCGATGCGCCGCGACGGGTGGGAGTACGTCGACGAGGCCCATCGGGCCATCGAGTTCTTCGGGCCCACCTGCGACCTCGTGCGGGCCGCGAGCGGAGGGTCGCAGCTTGTCGCCGCCTTCGGGTGCCCGGCCCCGTCGCCGCCGTAGTAGAGTACGAAGCGTGGGAGACCTGAAGCCATCCGGGGGTGGGGTGTTCGGGGCGGGGCTCGGCCAGTCTCCGTCGGCGGCCGACGATTGGGACGTGAAGACCTCCGTCGACGCCGAGCCCGACCCCGACGCGATCGAGACCCTGCAACGAAAACCCTACGTGTCCGCCACGGAGCGCGCGGCCTACCTCCTGCGCGCGCGGATCGCCCAGCGGGCCTCCCTGGCCGACGAAGACCTCACCGGGGTCGACCTGTCGGGCCTCGACCTGTCGGGCTTCGACCTGCGTCGTACGATCTTACGCGGGGCCATCCTGCGGGGGACCATCTTCCGTCGGGCCGTCCTGCACGACGCGGTCCTCGCGGGGGCCCATCTCGACGGGGCGGGGTTCTTCGGGGCCCAGCTTACGGCGGCCGACCTCACGGGGGCCGTCGGGTGTCAGGTCGACTGGCGCGAGTCCGACCTCGGGCGGGCCGTGTTTGACGGGGCCACCTTGCTGGAGTGCCTGTTCGATCGATGCCGGGGGGCGGCGACCCGATGGGTGGGGGCCGTCCTGACGGGGTCTCGTTTCGTCGACGCCCGGCTCGACGGGGCCGACCTGGGCGAGGCCTGCCTCGACGACGTGTGCCTGGAGGGGGCCTCCCTGGTCGGGGCCCGGCTGCACGGGGCCCATGGGATGCGGGTTGTGGCGGGGGCCTGCGACCTGACCCGGGCCCGGGCCCTCGGAGGGGCGGCGTTTCCCGAGGCCGATCTGACCCGGGCCTTGCTGGACGATGGGGTGTGGTCGGGGGCGGTCCTGGTGGGGGCGAAGCTCCTGTCGGCCTCGTTGCGCCGGGTGGATTTTACCGGGGCCGACCTGCGGGGGGCACGCTCGGAGGGTTGTCGGTCCGAGGGGGCCGACCTCGCGGGGGCCCTGCTCGACGACGTGGAGAGCGAAATGAGGACCCTGCAACGGCCCGCGGTTCGGTTGCCGTAGGGGTGCCCCGACCCTCACCCGGGTGACCCGGATGCCCCGTCGCCCCACAGGGCCTCCCAGGCCCGGGCCTCGCGCAGGGCCCGAACCCGTCGTCGGCGGTAGTACACGAGGCACCCCACGAGGATCGCGAAGGCCACCCCGAAGCCCACCACGGCCCGCCACGGTTCGGCTCGGTAGAACTCCCACCGGGCGCGGACGATGACGGGGGCCCAGGCCGTCACCGCGAGCCCCATCAGGGCCGTCCAGACCTGGGCGAAGGCAAACCATCGGGCCTCGGACTGGCGGCGCTGGATCGTGGCCGCGAGGTGGGCCCGGGCGCTGTCCCCCTGCGGGGCCCACTGCCCGCGGAAGGTGTGCACGAGGTAGCCCACCCAGGCCACCACCCCGGCCATCGACACGCTGGCCATGAAGAGGATGGCCCGGGTGGGCTCGTGGGCGAGATAGACCAGCCAGAACCCCACCACCCCCAGGGCCCCGACCACCTCGCCGACGAGTCCCCACCACATCCGCCGGGTCTCGCGTCGTACCTGGGCCGCGAGCTCCGCGGGGTCGGGGAGGGTGTTGGGCTGGGCGGTGAGTCCGAGGTAGTCGTCTTGCCACTGCTGCCAGGCGTCGGGGTCGTGAGGAGGGCTCATGGTGTGGGTCCTTGTCCGAGGAGGGTGCGGAGGGCGTTGCGGGCGCGGTGAAGACGCACCCCGATGGTGTTGGCCGAGGCCCCGACGACCTCGCCGATCTCGTCGTGGGACAGGCCCTCCAGGGCGAGGGTGAGCACCTGTCGATGCCCGAGGGGCAAGGCCTGGAGGGCCTCGAAGAACCTCTCCCTGCGGCGGTTGGCGTCGAGCTCCCCCTCGGGGTCGGGGCGCGGGGCGGCGATCTCGCCGAGGGCGCAGTCGGCGTCAAGCCGGGCGTTGTGGGCCCGTTGGCGCAGGGCGGCCCCGAGGGCCACGTTGTGGGCCACCCGCAGAACAAACGCCCGCGGGCTGCACTCCCCGCGAAACTGGGGCAGGGCCCGGCACAGGGCGAGGGCGATCTCTTGAAAGAGGTCGGCCCGCTGGTCGGGGGTGCGGGCATAGGCCGCCGCCACCCGGCGCAGGCTGTCTCCGTGGCGGTGCAGGAGGACCGCAAGGTCGAGGGCGTCGTCGGCAGGGCCCACGGACGTAGGGTGCAGGGCGAGGGGAGGGGAATCCATCGGCACGTGCGCGGGAAGGTGGCCCCAGGGGCCGAGACCTTACAGGGGTGGTGCGTATTGGGCCCTCACTCTTCGACCAGCCGCCAGAGCGACCCGTCGCGCTGCGACCCCGCGTACAGGTGCCCCTGGTAGACCGCCAGGGGCGCCGCGCAGAACACGTCGTCCACACCAAAATGGCTCGCCACTACCCGTCGCCCCCGCACCCGGGCGGGCACCGTGGGGGCCGCGGCCATCGGGCGCAGGGTCGTCCCGTCGAGCCGAAACAGCCCGCCCACGCTGAGGAGCACGAGGCCGTCGCGCCAGCGCACGAGGTCGGTGGGAGCCCCCACCCCGGGGGGCAGGGCGAGCTCCTGCCAGCGCGATCCGTCGTCAGTGAAACGCAGGTGGCCGCGCCCGTCGCGTTCGAGGGTGAGCCACCACAGGCGTCCCCGGTCGGCCACCCAGCGCAGGGTGTACGCCCCTCCGCCCGGGGTGACCTGCATCGGGCGCACGATGGCGTCGCGAATTGGGGCCGAGGGCCCGGGCGGATCGATCACCACGAAGTCGTTGGGGTCGCGGCCCAGGTAGTCTTGCAGGCCCGCGTAGAGCCTCCCGCCGAACCGCACGAGGTAGGTCATCCTCCAGGTGTTTCCGAGGGCGGAGGCGGGGTATCCGAGGGCGTAGGTCCATCGGGTGGGGCTTGTGTCGGAGACGTGCAGGGCCCCCGGGGAAGGGCCCACCCAGGCCCGGGAACGGGGCGCCACGGAGCCGGTGCTGGCGATCCACTGGCCGCGCCATCGGATGACGTCGAGGACGTGGTAGGCCCGCGGGATCACGGCGATGCCCGCACGGTCACGGGTGAGGTCGGCCTGGGGCGGGAGGCGGTGGCCGGGCATTCGGGGAGGGGCAAACACGCCCTGGCGGTCGGAGAGGAAGACGTAGCCCTCGGTGCCCGGGTCGATGGCCCCGAGGCCGCCGTAGGGAGGGTCGGCGTCGGGCACGGCCAGCCGCCCATCGAGGGCCCGAACCCGCAAGAACCCCTGGCCCCCGCCTCCGCCGCGGGCGGGTTCGCCGGGGCGGTTCCAGTCGAAGGCGAGGCGGAAGGGGGCGGTGGGGGAGGGCTCGTACCGAAACACCCGGGCCCCGTCGGAACCGAGCGGGGTTTGAGCCTGGGCGAGGTAGAGGCCCCCGGCGAAGGAGCGCAGGTCACAGATGCGCCGGAGGGTTCCGCGGGGGCGGCCGACCCGCTCCCAGTGACCGCGGGGGGGCAGGGTGCCCGGGTCGATGGGGGCGGGGTCGTCGTTGCCGTCGGCTTCGGTCTGGGCGAAGGCTGCGGGGGCGAGGAGGGTGAGGGCGAGGGCGAGAGCGGCGCGCATCACGGCGGGTTGGGACGCACCAGGGCGGCATTGGTTCCGGGCTGTGGTCTGAAATACAGGGCTACGCCCCAGGATCAGAATCCGCGGCCAGACTGGAGGAAGGCAATTTCTTCGGGGGTGCTGGTGCGCCCGAGGTCGGCGTTGCGGTGGGGGAAGCGGCCGAAGCGGGCGATCACGGCGTGGTGCTTCTCGGCGTAGTCGACGAAGCTCGCCCCGAGGCTCTGGAAGGCTTCGGGGGCCTCGGCGGCCAGGGCCCGAAACAGGGCCACGGCCCGCTCCTGGTGGGGGAGGGACTCGGCGTGCTCGAAGGGGAGGTAGAGAAACGACCGGGCGAGCCAGGGGATCTGGCGGTCGAACCCGCGGGCGAGGGCCCGCTCGGCGGCGGCGAGGGCCGCGGGGTCGGCGGCGAAGGACAGGGCCGATCCGCGGTGCATGTTGCGCGAGAACTGGTCGAGCATCACCACCAGGGCCAGGGCGCCCGAGGGGGTCTGCTCCCAGTCGGCGAACCCACCGCGGATGCCCGCCACCACGGCCTCGGCGAAGCGCTCGCGCAGCATCGCGTCGAAGTCCGGGTCGGTGCGGAACCACCGCTCCATTTGCGGCGTGACGATGGCCTCGGCGTCGTCGACGCCGAACCAGGTGTTGAGCACATCGGCGGGGGTGGGAGGGTTCATGCCGCGGGAGGCTACCGCAACGGGGGCTGTGGCGGGAGGCTCAGCCGCGTTTGGGGTCGCGGGGATCGAGGCCCAGGAAGGCCCGGGTGCGGGGGTGGTCGGGGTCGTCGAGGACCGCCGCGGGACTGCCGTCCTCGATGACCTTGCCCCCGTCGAGCACGAGCACCCGGCTGCTGGCCTCCCGCGCAAACCGAACCTCGTGGGTGACCAGGAGCATCGTGAGCCCATCGGCCACCAGTCCCCGCAGCACCTCCAGGACCTCTCCCACCCGCTCGGGGTCGAGGGCGCTCGTCGGCTCGTCGAGGAGCAAGGCCTCGGGTTCCATGGCGAGGGCCCGGGCGATGGCCACCCGCTGCTGCTCACCGCCCGAGAGCTCGCTCGGGTACGCGGTGGCACGGTGCGCGAGCCCCACCCGGGCCAGGAGGGCCTCCGCCCGGAGGGTGGCGTCCTTCACGGACACCCCGCGGACGTGGACGGGGGCCTCGATCACGTTGCCGAGGGCGGTGCGGTGGGGGAAGAGGTTCCAGGTCTGGAAGACCATCCCGACGCGTTGGCGGATGGCGCGGAGGGCCGCCCGGTTGGTGCCCTCGCCGCCCGGGCGCAGGGTGTGATCGCCCACCCGGATCGTGCCCCCGTGAAAGTCTTCGAGCCCGTTGATGCACCGCAGGAGGGTGCTCTTGCCTCCGCCCGAGGGACCGAGGAGGGCCACGACTTCACCCCTGGCGAAGCGCAGGCTCACCCCGTCGATCACGGTGCGGTCTCCGTAGGTCTTGGTGAGTCCCTCGACGGCGATCACGACCGGGCCAGCCTTTCTTCCATACGCCGGGCCCACACCGACAGGGGGTAGCTCATCGCGAAATACATCAGGGCGCAGAGGGCTCCGGGCACGACCCAGGAGCGTACATCGACCGCCGTGATGGTCATCTGCTTGGTGAGCTCGACCACGGTGATCACGCTCACGAGGGAGCTGTCCTTGAGCAGGGCGATGAAGTCGTTGGTCACGCTCGGCAGGGCCACCCGCATGGCCTGCGGGAGGATCACCCGACGCAAGGCCATCGGCAACGACATCCCAAGCGCGAGGGCGGCCTCCATCTGCCCCTTGGGGACGGCCCCGAGGCCGGCCCGGTAGACCTCGGCCTCGTAGGCGGCGTAGTTCATCCCGAGGCCCACCACGGCGGCGGTCATGGCGTCGAGGCGCACGATGTCGGCGAGGCCGTAATAGAGCACGTAGAGCTGCAGGAGCACCGGGGTCCCGCGGTAGAGCTCGACGTAGGCCCCGGCGAGGCGCCCGAGGATGGGGGGGCCATAACGCCGTGACACGGCCAGGAGGAGCCCCAGGGGAATGGCAAGGGCCATCCCGAGCACGCTCACCTTGAGGGTCACCCAGGCCCCGCGCAGAAAGAGCCTCAGGTGCGAGACACTCAGGCTCTGGCGGTGGGAGGCGGCCCCGAGCATACGTTGCTGGTCGACCTCGCCCCAATGCGCAAGGCGGTCCTGGCGGGCGTTGTGGATGCCGGCCCGGGTGAGGATCCGTTGCAGCTCCCCGGAGGCCGCGATGCGTGCGAGGGCGTCGTCGACGGCCCGGTGCAGGTCGGCCTCCTCGTTGCGGACGGCGATGGCGTAGTAGCCCTCGGCGATGTCGCCCACCACCCGCAGCTCGGACCGGGGTTCGCCGTAGCGGGCGGCGATGATGTCGTCGAGGAGGACCGCGTCGGTGCGGCGTTGGGTGAGGTCGACGTAGGGTTCTTCGACGCCCTCGTAGGGGACGATCTCGGCCCCGGCCGTGCGCAGGAGGTCGAAGCTGAAGGTGGCGGCCAGGGTTCCCACCCTGCGGCCGCGCAGGGCGGCGAGGGAGGCGGTGACGGAGGGGTCGTCGCGGCGGGCCATGAGCCGGGCCCCGAAGACGTAGTAGGGCCGCGTGAAGCGCACCCGTCCGACCCGCGAGGGCGTGACCTCCAGGCCGTTGAGGATGATGTCGAAGGTGCCCCGCTCGAGGGAGGGAACGAGGGCCGTCCAGTCGTTCTGCACGAACTGGGGGCGCACCCCGAGCTCGCGGGCGAGGGCCGCGGCGATGTCGACCTCGAAGCCCGTGAGCCGGCCGCCCTGGGCGCTGTCCTCGTAGACGTAGGGTTCGCCCCCCTGGATGTCGGCGCCCCAACGGAGGACGCCCGACGACCGGACCCGCGCGAGGCCTGCTCCCGTGGGGGCGGGGCGCGAGGCGCAGGAGAGCGCGCAGAGGGCGAGGAGCAACCACCCGAGCAATAGGCGACGCACGATGGTGCGAGAGGGTACCCTCAGCCGGGCGCGGGCAGGGAGGGCGAAGACGCAGGCGCCGATCCTCGAGCGGCTTCGGCGTAGGCCGCGTCGGCCGCGCGGTCGATGGCCGCAAGGTCGGAAGAGGTGGCCAGGGCCTCCAGGGCGTGGAGGGTCTCGGGGCAGAGGGTGGAGACGTGCGGGACGCGCACCCGGCGCAGGGTCTGGGCCTGCCAGCGCACGCTCCGGCCGCGCATCTGCACCGACCAGGTGAGGACCTGCTGGCGCACCGCGGCGCTGCGGAGGAGGGTCTGGAGGGCCCGGAGGTTCCACCCGGTGGAGACGACGGTGTAGACGTTGTGGTGGGGCTGGTACTGGCCGGGGTCGTAGCCGACGACGGTGGCGGTCGCGGGCTGAATGTCGGGGATGAGCAGCTTGGGGGTGGTACGTACGCGCTTCCACACGCGGTCGATGGTGCGGTACCACTGGGCGGGCCGGGTTCGGGCCACGTGGCGACCGCGCAGGGCGGCCTCGTGATGGAGGAGGTGGCGACGGAGACCGGGGTGGGCTTCGAGGTCGACGAGCGAGCCGTCGTCCGCGGCGGCGAAGGGGTCGATCAGCATCGCGCCTGACCAGACGATGGTGTCGTTGCGGATGTCGCCCACGCGCACGAGAGGGACCTGGCAGCCGGGCTCGATCTCCTTCGCATAGGCCGGGAGGATGAACACCCCGTCGGCCCCCGTTGCCACCCCGATGCCTACCCGGGTGCCCGGTGCGGAGTCTTCGAGCACGGGCAGAGACGCGAGCCGATCGGAGGCGGACACCTGGGCCTCGGAGGTCTCGACCCACGGCCCTCCGTCTTCGTGCCAGCGCGCGGACAGGTGCACCCGCGCGCTTGCCCGCTGCGCGTGCACGCACGCCCGGACTTCGCTGAGCACCTCAGGGCGCAAGTCGGCGAGGCTGGCCGCTGCGGTGGGTCGTCCCCGGTCGCGATCGACGACCACGACGCAGGGGTAGGCCATCACCGGGCTCTCGAAGGGCTGGGTGTGCTCCATGTCCACGAAGGCCCGTACATGGAAGCGGGCCGCGATGTGCTTGCGGAGACGACGGTCGTACAGGTTGCGCGCGAAGCGGTTGGCCGTGATGAACGCGAGGGCGCCCGTGTCGGACAGGAGCGACAGCCCGAGTTCGAGGAAGGCCACGTACACGTCGGCGCGATCGCCGAGGGTGTGGAAGTTCCGGCGGTACTCGGCGAGCACGGGGCGAGGGAGGTCCTCGATGCGGACATAGGGGGGATTGCCGACCACGAGGTCGTAGCGTTCGCGCCACGGGGTGAGGAGGGTGTCTCCATGCAGGAACCACCGCGTCATGAGGGCTTCGGCGCGCGCCTCGGGGCATCCCGATGCCCGGAGGGCCCCGAGGGTCTCGGTGCGGGCCGCGTGCAGGCTTCGGGCGTCGAGGTCGATCGCGCGCAGGGCCTCGTCGAGACGGGGGTCGCCCCAGCCCAGGGCGGCGGGGTCGTCGAGGTGGCTACGCAGGAGTCGGGCGACGATCCGCGACACGAAGGCCCCACGGCCGCAGGAGGGCTCGAGGACGCGCAGGGCCGCGAGGCTGCCGAGGCCGGTGGAGTACCCCGCGAGGTCGAGGACAAAGTCGACGATCTCGGGCCGCGTGTAGACGGCCCCCACGGAGGTGTCGAGGGGATGGCCCTGCCATAGATCGCGCCAGGAGGGGGTCAGGAGCGGGAGCATGGGTTCCTGGTCAGCTCCAGCCGAGGAGATGCCCGTAGAAGGCGTGGGCGAAGGTGCGCAGATCGAGGCCCTCCTGGGGCTCACGCCACGCGTCGGGGTCAGGCCCGCGAGAGGCTACGTAGGCCGCGCCCGTGTAGAGGCGCTCGCGCACCATGCGGGTGCAGAGGATGCCGTACCGATCGAGATAACTCGTGCCCTCAAAGACCTTCTCGACCGGGGGTGTAGCGCGCGAGAGAGAGACAGGCTCCAGCGACTCGGCCTCCTCGCGGATGACGAAGAGATACCCGAGCCACGGGGCCCGATTGCCGAGCGTACCCTCCTTGAATGCAGCCCACACGTCGGCGGCCGATCCGAGGGCCTCCTCGGTGCGGTTGTTCAGGTTTTTCCCGTAGGCGGTCATCATGCTCTTGAACTCGATGGCCGCGCAGAGGCGGTCGTCGCGCACGACAGAGGAGATCCCATCGTTTGGTCGGGCGGTAGAAGCCAGGGATCTCCACGCCGGTGCGGTATCGCACCTCGTCGCCGCTGAATCCCGCCTCCCGCGCGAGGTCGCCCATCAGTCCCGCGAAGGCATCGAGGTGCCTCCCGCCTCGGCTGTCATTGGCGACGAGACCCGCCCGCACCTGGGCGCTGGCCAGCTCGGCGCGTGTGGTCCAGATCGCTGCGACCGCAGCGGAGACACGGCGCTTCAGCTCGGCGTCTTCCCATGGGAACCCTTTGGGCATCCCGCCGACCATAGTCCCAGCGCGCGCCGCACGCGAGCACGTGTTGCCGGTGCGACGCAGAACGGGCGGAGGGGACCTACCAGAGCTGGAATGGCCGTAGGGCGCGGAGAGAAAGGGGAAGGGGAAGGGAGAAGTCTAAGGAAGCGGTGGGGAGGGCGGGTCCTGAGGTCCTCGGCCCGTCGGTCCGACCCGGAAGAGGGAAACGGGCGGAGGGCGTCGCGGCTAAACCCCGTCCAGCTCGGGATGCGCAGTTTTCTCTGCCGATCCGCGTCGCCATGCGGCGTCAGGTCTCCTCGTCGGGCATGGAGCCCGCCGTCGTCGCCCTTCCTTGCCTGGCTTGCGTCTCGTTGAGAAAACTACACATCCCGAACTGGCCGTGGTTTTAACCTCAGGCCGCGCGGTTCTTCTGGCGGGCTGCCGGGCGCTCGGTCCGGGCGGGGCCGGGGCGCTCGCCCATGCCCGTGCCCGTGACGGCGTCCTCGGCGAGCTCGGTCGCGAGCAGCTCGCCGCGCTCGTCGAGGAGGTGCAGCGAGTAGGCGATCTTGGCCCGCTGGGCGCGCTTGGCGTCGGCGTAGGCCCCGTTGATGTCCTTGAGGATCTCCTTGGCCCCGGCGAGCTTCTCGTCGGCCTTCATCTCCATCTCGACCTCCCGGAGCGAGGTCTCTGCCTTGATGATCTCAGCCCGGAGCTGTTCACCGTCCATCCCTGCGGCGTCTTCGGCGTAGCCGGTGGGGAGCTTCGCGACGATCTTCTTGATGTCCAACGTGTGTCCTCCTGTGGCCCCGGGATCTATCCCCCGCGCCCACAGCCGTCACGTTTTCGACAAGGCCCGCGTTGAACCCCCGTCCCCTCTGCTGGCATACACCGCCTGTGACCCTCGCCCTGCCCATCGACGCGGCCCTCCCGAGCCTCCTGGAGGCCCTCCGCGCGCGGCGCGTGGCCGTGCTCGAGGCTCCTCCCGGGGCGGGCAAGACCACCCGAGCCCCCGGGGCCATCCTCGACGCGGGCCTCGCCGGGGCGCGCGAGGTCGTGGTCCTTGAGCCGCGACGACTGGCCGCCCGCATGGCCGCACGGCGCGTGGCCGAGGAGCGCGGCGAGGCCCTCGGCGAGACCGTGGGGTACCAGGTCCGCTTCGAGGAGGTGAGCTCGGCCCGCACGCGGATCCGGTTTGTGACCGAAGGGGTCCTCACGCGGCGCCTGCTGTCCGACCCGACCCTCGCGGACGTAGGGGCCGTGCTCCTCGACGAGTTTCACGAGCGCCACCTCCAGGGCGACGTGGCCCTGGCCCTGCTCCGACGGCTCCAACGAACGTCCCGCCCCGATCTCCTCGTGGTGGCCATGAGCGCTACCCTCGACGGGGCCGCCGTGGCCGACTTCCTCGGCGATCCGGGCCTGCCTGCGCCGCGGGTGGTCAGCGAGGGGCGCCGCTTCGAGGTCGACATCGAGCACCTCCTGCGGGCCGACGACCGCCCCCTCGCGGTGCAGGTCGCGGCCTCCGTTCGCCGGCTCGTCGACGAGGGCCTCGACGGCGATGTCCTGGTGTTTCTCCCGGGGGCCTCGGAGATCCGCCGCGGCCTCGACGCCCTTGGACCCATCGCCCGATCGGCCGACCTCCTCGTGCTCCCCCTGCACGGCGACCTCCCCCCCGCCGAACAAGACCGGGCTGTACAACCCGCCGGGCGCCGGAAAGTGATCCTCTCGACCAACGTGGCCGAGACCAGCGTGACCATCGACGGGGTGGTGGCCGTGATCGACGCGGGCCTCGCCCGGGTGGCCTCCCACGCCGCGTGGTCGGGGCTGCCCGTGCTCCAGGTGGCCAAGGTCTCGCGGGCCTCGGCCACGCAGCGGGCCGGCCGTGCAGGGCGCACCCGACCGGGACGTTGCCTGCGGCTGTACACCCGCCACGATCACGACGCTCGCCCCGCCCACGACCTGCCCGAGGTGCGACGCCTCGACCTCGCCGAGACCGCCTTGGAGCTCCACGCCGCGGGGGAACGCGACCTCGGGGCCTTCGGGTGGTTCGAGCCCCCGGCCCCGGCGGCCCTGGAGGCGGCCGAGTCGCTCCTGCGGGCCCTCGGGGCCATCGACGGGACGGGGGCGGTCACGGCCCGGGGCCGGAGGATGCTGCGCCTGCCCGTGCACCCGCGGCTGTCGCGGATGCTGGTCGAGGCCCACGACCGGGGGGTCGGAGCCCGGGGATGCACCCTGGCGGCCCTCCTGTCCGAGCGCGACATCGTGGCCTCTCGACGCGGCGGGGGGCTCGTTCCGCAGAGTGGCGGCGGGGGAGGGGCCCCCGAGGAACACGACCCCGACATCTTCGCCCTCCTCGCGCGCTTCGAGGCGGCCCAGGCGACGGGCTTCGAGCCGCAGACCTTGCGGTACACAGGCCTCGACGTGGGGGCCACCCTGGCCGTGGAGCGGGTCAGAAAGCAGCTGGTGCGGGCCATCGGGCGCGACCGCGGAGAGGGAACGGGCCTGTCCACCGGGAGCCCCGACGAGGCCCTGGGCATGGCCGTCCTGGCGGGCTGGCCTGATCGGGTGGCCCGCAGGGTCAAGCCCCGGGAGTACGCCTTCGCCTCGGGCGGGATCGCCTGGGTGGCAGGGCGCGGGGCCGAGGCCGGGGCGGCCTTCGTGGTGGCCGTCGACGCCGAGGAGCGGCGGGACGGAAGACAACGCGGAGCCCTGATCCGGGCCGTCTGCGAGCTCGACCCCACGTGGCTCCTCGACCTCTTCCCCGACGAGGTCATCGAGCAGCGCCACGCCCTGTGGAACGCCGACAAAGAACGCGTCGACGTCGAGCTCCGGCTCGTCTACCGGGGCCTGGTGATCGACGCCTCGCGGGCGCCGCCCGGGCCCGAGACCGACCGGGCCGCGGCCGACAAACTCGCCGAGGTGGCCCTGGCCCGGGGGGTGGGGGCCTTCGTACGCGACCCCGAGGCCCTGGAGGCCTGGTGCGGGCGGGCGGACTTTGTGGCGCGGATGGTTCCGGAGGCGAAGGTGGGGCCCCCGGACGCGGCGGCCCAGGAAGCGGCCTTGCGGGCCCTGTGCGTGGGCTGCCGTAGCCTGGACGAGCTGCGCGGGCAGAGCCTCCTGGAGGGCCTGCGGGGGCTCCTCACGGGGGAGCAGCGGCGGGCCATCGAGCTCAACGCTCCCGACCGGGTGACCCTGCCGGGGGGCAAGGGGGCGAAGATCCACTACGAGCCGGGCAAGGCCCCGTGGATGGAGTCAAGGCTCCAGGACTTCTTCGGGATGCCCCGCGGGCCGATGGTGGCCCAAGGGAGGGTGCCCGTGGTGTTGCATCTGTTGGCCCCCAATCACCGGGCCGTGCAGGTCACGACCGACCTGGAGGGCTTCTGGGTGCGGCACTACCCCGCGATTCGCAAAGAGCTGTGTCGGAAGTATCCGCGGCACCCGTGGCCCGAGGACGGACGCACGGCGGCCCCGGTCCCGCCCCGCCCCCAACGCCCCCCGCGAGGCTGAGCGAGGTCGGCCGCGATCGCGACGTACTCATAGAGCGCCGACCTGTTTCGCCTCGACGACGCGCGGGCCGAGCACACGGCCACCCTGGGCGACCCGGGTGGGGAGTCTGGCGCGCCGCCGCTGCAGAACCCCTGAGGAACCCCGCGCGTCGCGGGGCTGTGGTACACAGTCCGCACGATGCAAAGGGCGTTGACGCAAGGGGTCTTGGGGCTGTCGTTGCTGGTGCTGCCGGGGGCGCTGTGGGCGCAGACCTCCGACGCGACGATGGCCGTACGGCTGAGCGTGGGCTCGGGGTCGCAGGGGGCGTTTAATTTCAACGGGCTGCTGGCGACGCGGGTGGGGGTGTTTGCGCGCAGCGGGCTGCAGGCGCGGCTGAGCAGCGCGACGGGCCTCACGGGGCCCACCTCGGGCGCCGTGCGCGCGGGCGGGAGTTTCACTGTCAACGTGCCGCGGCTGTACACCGCCCAGGCCGCCGGCGCCCCCAACCCCTACACGGTCGAACTCTCCTGGCAGGACACCACCCCCCGCACGGCGATGTTTGGCCCCTTCCACCTCGTGCGCGGGACCAACACCGTCGGCCCCTTCACGGTCACCAACGACGCCCCGCCCGCCCCCTCCAGCATCAGCTGCTACCCGCAACCGCCCCGCACCGAGAGTGAGCTGTACGTCTACTGGTCGGGCCCGTCGCCCCGCCCGTCGGACTTCGCGCGCTTCGAGCTGCACCGCGGCACCACCGCGGGCTTTACGCCCTCGTCGAGCACGCTCATCACGCAGCCCCCGTGGGGCACCTCCAACCGCGTCGTGACGGGCAACGCCCCGGGCACGGGGTACCACTTCTGCATCCGCATCGTCGACGCGTACGGCGCCTGGTCCGACCGCTGCACCACCACGGCCTGCCGCACGACCGAGGCGATGCGCGACGCAGGCACCGACACGGGCGTGGACACGGGCACCGACACGGGCGTGGACACGGGCGTGGACACGGGCGTGGACACGGGCACCGACCTCGGTACCGACACGGGCGTGGACACGGGCGTGGACGCGGGCACCGACCTCGGTACCGACACGGGCGTGGACACGGGCGTGGACGCGGGCACCGACCTCGATACCGACACGGGCGAAGCTGATGCAGGGACGCCCGACGCGGGAATGCCTGACGCGGGATTGCCCGACGCGGGATCGCCCGACGTGGGATCGCCCGACGTGGGCCGACCCGATGCGAGCGGGCCCGAGGTGGGGATGCCCGACGCGGCGATGCCCGATGCGGGAATGCCCGACGCAGCGATGGCGATGGATGCAGGCGCCACCCCCGACGCGCTGGCGCCGGACGTGGCCACCGACCCCAACGCCGACGCGGCGATGATGGGCGACGGCGCCACCGATCCCAACGCGGGTCCGAGCATGACAGGCCAGGAGGACGGCGGGTGCTCCGTCGGCGCACGACCCACGGGCCGTGCCGGGGCCGCGGTGTGGTTGCTCGGCCTCGCAGCGCTGGGCCTTCGGCGGCGCGCGCGACGGAGCGTATAGGAAAACCCAGCGGCGCGGTGAAGCGCTGGATCACCCAGGCGGTCACCGCCAAGGCGCTCGACCAGATGTTCGCGGACAAGGGAACGTAGCAGCACCACGCTGCTTGACCGCAATGTCGGGCAGTGGGCCGACGCTGCTCCAAGCGTGCTGACCATCGACTGGCAAAGCACTTCCTGTGCTCGCCGTCCGCGCACCACGAGCCCGAAGCGCTCTCCGACACCGCCGTACCCGATCTCTCCGCGGTTCTTCCAGCGCGCGCTGTGTCGACCGGCAGGGCATCGCGCGGCGCGAGGGCGCTTCGCACAGCAGGGAATCTGTCGACAGTTCTGTGGACCCGAAGCTCCATGCGGGTGGGTACTCGACGGGGCGAACCCGTTGGAGTACATCCCCCTTCATGGGTGACCGTTCCGAGCGCCGCAGGGTGCGTTCCCTGGCGTCGGGTGGCACGCAGGGGGTTCTGGCTTGGATCTTGTGTATTGTCTCAGCATGCAGTTCGCCTCCGCCGGCGGGATGCGCTGAAGGACAAACGGTGGACTGCGCCTGCGAAGACGGTCGACGCGGTGTGCAACAGTGCCTGCCTCACAGATCTTTTGGGGTGTGTACCTGTACGGACGCGGCGCCGCCCGTCGACCTGGGGATTGAAGATACGCCCGACGTGCCCGACGTGCCCGACGTGCCCGACGCATCCGACGTGCCCATCGATCGATCGACCGACCCCGTCGATGTACCGAGCGTGCCCGACGTCGTGCACACGATCGATGTTCCCGCGGCGGATGTCATCACCACCACGGACCGCCCCGATGCGCGCGACATCGTCGATGTGTTCGCGACCCTGGACGCTGGCGTGCGTGTCGATGTGCCGACCGACCAGCCCAGGCCCGTCGATGCGCCTGCCGGGTCTCCGCAGCATCCGTGTGCGGCCGAGGCGATCATCGACCTCCAGCGCGTGGGTGAACGAGAGGGGCCCGCGACGCTCTATGTCGGCGACAACACCTTCACGTTGCCCGATGCGATGGAGGCCCCTGCGTGGTGCGCCGATCGAGCCAGTCGCACGGTGGTCTTTCGCTACGTCGCGCACACCTCGGCCCGCGTGAGCGTGTCGGTGGAGCCCCTGGTGTGGCTGCCCGCGATGAGCACCTCGGAGCGGCTGAATCCCGTCGCGTGGGCCCTCGACCGCTGCGAAGAGGGGCGCGCTCCGCTCGTGTGCGTCGACGACGGTCGCATCACCGACGAGCGCGCCGTCTTCGCGCTCCCCACGCGGGTGGAACCAGGGGCGGCGATCTATCTCGCCGTGGCCGGCCGTGGCGCGAGCCTCGGGCGCTTTCTGCTGCGGGTCGTCGAGCACCCCGGTGAGCAAGCTCCCGGGGCTCTCTGCGATCCCAACCTGCGTCGCGACGTGTGCGCGGTCGGTTCGTCGTGCGAGGGGCAGGGCTATGTGCAGGAGGAGTCGCGATGTGTTCCCGACGGGGCTCGCTTCGGTCGCTGTCGGATCGTGGGCGCGCCGTGTGACCGCGACCTCGCGTGTGATGGCAGGCCGGGGCACGTCGCATCGCGCTGCGTGCCCACCACGATGTCGGCTTGCTCCGTGGCGACCGCGCGCCTCTGGACCTGCCCCCAGGGGACCTGTGTGCTCGGGGCCTCGGGGCCCGAGTGCGCCGTCGACGGCGCGTGGATGGGGCGCTGCCGCGAGGGTTCGACGCCGTGCGCCGCCGGCCTGATCTGCAGCGAGTCGGCCGGCGCCCGCAACGCACGCTGCGTCAACGCCCAGCCCGAGGGCGCGCACTGCGCGATGAGTCCCCTCGGCGCGTGCGCCGACGGCACCGCCTGCGTGGCGCCGCTGGGGTCGATGGTGGGTCGGTGCCTTCGTGTGGGCGCCCGCGGCGGCCGCTGTCGGGTGCGCGGCGAGGCGTGCGACGCGGGCCTCGCGTGCAACCGCCGTCCCGACAACCCCCAGGCGGTGTGCGTGCCCGCGGCGGCCCTGGGCGAGGCGTGCCGCGTCGACGGGACCGTGCCCTGCGCGCCTGGCGCGGTGTGCCTCGGGCTGAGCAGCAGCGATCAGCGCTGCGTGCTCCCGGGCAGCGCCGGCGCACGCTGCCGCACGACGTGGCCTCGCTGCGACGCGGGGCTCGCGTGCAACGGCGAGAGCAGTGACGCGCCCCGATGTGTGCCCGTGCGCGCGTTGGGTCAGACCTGTGACCTGCGAAGTCTCAACGACGCCTGCCCCGAGGGCTCGCTGTGTCTGGGAACCAGCGTCACGGGCGTCTGCACGGCGGCGGGCGCGAACGGCCAGCGCTGCCGCGTCGACTCGAATCGCTGCGACGCGGGGTTGCGCTGCGTCGGCTCGCCCCCGACCTGTCGTCGCGTGGCGCTCGCCGGTGCGCTCTGCGGTCCGAGCGCCGACAGCGCCACGTGCCCGCCGGGTCATGACTGCCAGAGCTTCGACACCGAGAGCCGCTGCACGCCGCTCGGTACCGCGGGCCGAATCTGCCACGAGCATGGTCCCGCCTGTGCGGTCGGCCTCGCGTGCAGCACGAACGGCTCCTGCGCCGTCCCAGCGGCCGACGGCGCGGCGTGCAGCGGGGCCGTGCCGTGTGGGCCGGAGTCGACCTGCGTACGCAGCCTATGTCGGCGTCGCGGCAGCGCGGGCGGCTCCTGTCGCGCCGACGTGTTCGACGTTGCGCCCTGCGACGCGGGATCGGTCTGCGACATGGTGCAAACCTGTCAGCCGTCCCGCGCCCTCGGCGAGCCGTGCAGCACGACCTTGTACTGCGATCACCTTGAGGGCTGCTCGGTGTTCGTGCGCGGAGACAGCGCGGCGGTGTGTGTGGCGCCGGGTGTGCGCCTCGGTCGGTGTCGCGAGGTCGGTCCGCCCTGTGACGCCGGGCTCGTCTGCGATCGCAGCGTGCGGCGCTGTCTGCCCACGCTCACGACGGGGACCAACTGCTTCGTCTCGAACCCTTCGGGGGCCTGCGAGGACACGGCGACGTGCCGGGGCTCTCCGCTGCGGTGCGTTGCGCGCGGGGGGCTCAACGCAAGCTGTCGACCGGCCCCCGGCCCGTCGTGCGACGCTGGGCTCGCGTGCGTCGGCACCGTCTGCGTCGCCTCGCCCTCGACGTGCACGTCGTCCACGGCCTGCGCGGAAGGACGGGTCTGCACCGCGGGACGCTGCGAAGTCGGCGCCTATCGTGTCGAGGTGATCGCGGGCGCTGCGCCCATCGACGCGTGCGCGGCGGGCCCGTCGCACCTCTTCACGATGAATCACCTCTACGATCCGGCCACGCTCCCGCTCCCGTTCCCGCTCCCGAGCCACGCGGGGCCGTTGAACGCGCTGCGTATGCTGCCGTTGACGCTCGACGCGACCCTCGGGGTGGTGCTCACCGATGGGAGCGGCAACGACGCGATGCGCGTGTTGGCTGGCATCCCCCTCGACCGGCTGCGGCTGGAGATGCGCTGCGCCGCGGTGCAGGGCGCTGCGCCGCGGCGTCGCCTGGTCCTGCAATGGCGCGGCTGGACGGCCGCCGTCAGCGGCACCTCGAACTTCGCGGACACCCCCGCCCTGCCGCTGGAGACCTTCGATGTCGCGGTCGTGCTCGGCGAAGACGGCACGCACGAGATCCGCTACCTGCGCCTGCCGCCTCCGCCCCCCCTCTTCAACTTCTGGCCGACCCAGCAGCCCGTGCTCAACGTGGCCGGTCAGGTGCTGCGCGGCCCGCCGCTGCGCGTGACGGCCCCGACCACCGTGCGCTTCCTCCCAAACCCCTGAGGCCTGCTGTCGATGCGCGTGCGACCCGTTCGAACTCTCGCGATGTGGTTCGTGTTGTTCGTCGCGCTCGCGGGCTGCGCGACCGATCCCCCGGACGACGCCTGCGTGCCCGGGCGCAGCCTGTCTTGCCAGTGTGACGACGGTCGAAGCGGCCAGCGGCGCTGCGACGAGGGGCGCCGCCTCGGCGCGTGCGTGTGCCTCGACGCCGCGACCCACACCGACGCGACCGTCGCCGCGCCCGCCTTGGTCGATGCGCCCGCGGTGGTCGATGCGCCCGCGGTGGTCGATGCGCCCGCGGTGGTCGATGCGCCCGACGTGGTCGATGCGCCCGACGGGGTCGATGCGCCCGACGGGGTCGATGCGCCCGACGCGGTCGATGTGTCCGTGATCGTCGACACACGGACGGATGACGTCGGCATGACCGACCGTCCGCCGCTGGACGACCGGCCCGACGTTTCGACGGGGGTCGACGTGCCGGTGTCGACGGACGAGGGGCCCTTCGCGCCGTGCGATCCGCGCGGCATCGTCGACGTGGGGGAGCGCGGCGAGCGCTCCGGGGACACCACACGGATCCGCTGGAGCAACCTGCGTACGACCCTCGGGGCGCGGCTTCGGCCGCCCGGGGCGTGCGCGAGCGATGTCGACCGGGTGGTGGTGTTCCGCTACACCCCGCGACGCGCCGTACGCCTTCTGCTGCAGGCCCATCCGGTGACCGACGGCTTCGAGAGCGCGCCCATGGACCCGGTGCTCTGGCGCATCGACCGCTGCGCCGACGACGCCGCGGTGTTGGGGTGCAACCACGATGCGGTCGGGCTTGAGGACGAATCGCTGCGTACCGACGCGGTGCTGCTGCTGCCCCAGGCTGCGCCCGCGCTGAGCCCGGTGTTCTTCGCCGTGGGCAGCGCGCTGGGCGTGCTCGGACGCTTCGACGTGACGGTCACCGAGGTCACCGTCGAGCGGGCGGTGGGCGAGCGCTGCGACCCCCGGCAGCTCGCCAATTTCTGCGCCACAGGCAGCGCGTGCCTCCGGGTGCGCGGGCGAAACGTCGGCGGTCACTACTGCGTGCCCGATGGCTCCATCGAGGGCCGCTGCCGCGCCGCGGGACCTGCGTGCGATCCCGGGCTCGGGTGCCGCGGCACGCCCGACCAGAGGCTCCCGCGTTGCCTCCCGGCTGCACGACTCGGGAGCCCCTGCGGCGCTCGGGGCGTCGAGGCCCTGCAGTGCGAGCTCGGATCCTGCGCGAGCGCCGCGGGCGGCGATCGCTGCGTGAGCGAGGGCTCCCCCTTCGCGCGCTGCCGCACCCTCGGCACACCGTGCGATCACGGGTTCGCCTGTTCGCAGACGCCCGGGGCGATCGACGCGCGGTGCCTGCCGCCGCGTCCCGACGGAGCTTCGTGCGAGCTGCCAAACCGCTGGCAGACCTGCGGGGCTGACGCGCACTGCCTCCGCACGGCCACCTCGGGCCTCGGGGCCTGTGTGCGTGACGGCGGCGAGGGAGGCCGCTGTCGGACATCGGGCGCGTCCTGCGATGCGGGCCTCGCGTGCACCATGTCGCGGGTGCTCGACCCTGCTGCCCGGTGTCGCCGCGCTCGCCCCGTGGACGGTGCGTGTGACATCAACCTCGCGCTCGACGCGTGCGTCGCGGGCACCACGTGCAGCACCACGCCGCAAGGCGCGCGCTGCGTCGTCGACGGAGTGCCGGGAGGGCGATGCCGGCTTCAGGTACCCTTCTGCGATGCGGGATTTGCGTGCCGCGAGGTTGCCACGACCGCCAATCCCCGGTGTGTCCCGCAGCGCGCCGCGGGGGAGACCTGCGACCGGGCCCGCACGGCGAACCGCTGCCAGGTCGGCACCACCTGCGAGCTGCGTGACGGCGTCGGACGCTGCGTCGTGAACGGCGTAGACGGCGCGTACTGTCGCCGCGAGGGCACCCTCTGCGACGCTGGCGAGCGCTGCTCTCCCAACAACGGCCGGTGTCAGCCCGAGGTCGCCCGCGGCGCGCCCTGCGTCCCCGGCTCCCAGCAGTGCGCTGTCGGAACCTCCTGCAAGGTCCGCGATGGCGTGGCGACCTGCCGACCGGACGGCGCGTTGTGGGGGGCCTGCCGCGCGCCGGGTGCACCTTGCGAAGCGGGCCTCGTCTGCCTCGGCACCACCTGCGTGACCGGGGCCTCCGCGGGGCAGAGCTGCGGCGACGGCACCCTCTGCTTGGAGGGACTGCGTTGCTCCGTGGGCCGATGTGAGTTCGATCCCACGCAGTGGCCGTGCGGCGGGCCGTTTCCTGCGTCGGTTCACGGCCTCTGCCCCGTCGGCCTCGCCTGCAGCGAGTACGGCCTGTGCGGGCGCCTCAGTACGCGATGCCGGGACGGGCTCTCCTGCGCAAGCGGGACATCCTGCGTTGCATCGGTGGCCCTCGACGCGACCTGCCAACCCGACGGCGCGCTGCGGGGACGGTGTCTGGACACGGGGCCCGGGTGCGCCGAGGGCCTGGTCTGTAGGCGCGGCACCACGGATGCGACCTGCGTCGACGCGGCGCACGAGGGCGAGCCCTGCGACACAGCCGTGGGCTGCGTAGAAGAGCGCGTCTGCGTCGCCGGTGTCTGTCGGGCGCGAAGCGGGCGACTGAGCCAGGGCTGCCGACAGGACCCAGAGAACCCCTGCGACGCGGGGCTCTCGTGTCGGTCCGAGGTCTGCCAGTCCCAGAGTCCGCCCTGTCCGCTCCCGTGCGCGCCCGGGAGCACCTGCGTGGCCGGCGTCTGCACGCGCAATCTCGCGCGCATGACCCTGCAGCGCGGCGCCGTGGCCGCCGACCCCTGTCGACACGGGCAGACGCTCCCCACCTTCGCGCGCCTTCCGCTGCGGCGCACCGTGTCGGTGCAGGCCGGATTCCCGATCCCCTGGGCGCGACAGACCCCCTCGACCCTCGTGGCGCTCACACAGCCGGTGGTCTTCGTCGGATCTTTCGCCGACACCGCAGAATTCCCTTCGACCTTCACGCCGACAGCGCCCATCCCCCAGGTGTGGGGCGTGTCGCGCTTCGACACGCGGTATGGCAACGCCACCATGGTCTGCTACGCGGAGTTTGGCGTCGCGCCCCTGCGCCGCGCGGTGTTCGGGTGGCGCGTGGTCAACGACCTTGACGTGGACGAGGCGCGCGTCTCCACGCCCGAGATCGAGATCGAGTTCCGCGAGGATGGAGTGATTGAGTACCGCAGCCTTCGGGCCCTGGACCCGTCCTTCGACGGGCCGCTCACCGCCGTGAGTGTCCCCTCCATCGCCAATGGCCTCGGCCAGGGGATGTCGACGAGCACCTTCGGCGTCCTCGATCCGTTCACGCTCCGGTTTACGCCGTAGCGAGATCACACCCGGCCGAACCCCTTGGGCCTTCCAGTGCTATCCCAGTGGGGATGAGCGTCGAGCTTCTCCTGGTGCGTCACGGTGAGTCCGAGGGCAACGCTGCGGGCGCGTTTACGGGCCACAGCCCCTCGCCCCTGACGGCCCGGGGCCGGGCCCAGGCGGCGGCGGTGGGCAGGGCCCTTGCGGCCGAGGGAGCGGCCCTGACGGCCCTGTACTCCAGCGACCTCGTGCGGGCCGTACAGACCGCGGAAGAACTCCTGGCGGCCATGGGCCCCCTGGGCGCGGGGGTCACGATCGAGCGGCGCCCTGGGCTCCGAGAGCGGGCCATGGGCCAGTGGGAGGGGATGAGCTTCCGGGAGCTCGAGGCCACCGACCCGGCGGGCTGGTTGGCCTTGCGGGCCCGGGCCCTCGACCACTGCCCCCCGGGCGGCGAGACGCATCGGGCCTGCGGCGCGCGGGTGGCCGCGGCCGTGGCCGCTCTCTGCGCGGGGCATCGGGCGGGGCGGGTGGTGGTGGTGAGCCACGGGGTGGCCATTCACCACATGCTGCGGCACCTGCTCGGGGTGCACGACGAGGCGGTGCGGTTTGTGGTCGACAACTGCAGCGTGCAGCGGCTCAGCCTGGAGGCGGGGGGCGTCCGGGCCGTCGATCTCAACGACACCCGGCACCTGAGGGAGGGGTGAGGGGCGCTGTCGGGGTTTAAACCACGTCCAGCTCGGGATGCGTAGTCTTCTCTGCCGATCCGCGTCGCCGTGCGGCGTCAGGTCTCCTCGCCGGGCATGGAACCCGCCGTCGTCGCCCTTCCTTGCCTGGCTTGCGTCTCGTTGAGAAAACTACACATCCCGAACTGGCCGCGGTTTCGGAGGCTCCCTAGGGGTCAGCCGGCCACGCGGACCGACCGGTCGACGGTCATGGTGGTATTGACCCGAACCCTGCCCTCGACCACGGCCACGGCCACGCCGCGCAGGGGGCGGTTGGCGGGGCCCGAGACGAAGGTGCCGTCGCCCGTAAACCGCGAGCTGTGACAGGGGCACGAGAGCGAGCCGTCGGCGGACTCGGTGGCGGAGGCCCCCCCGGTGCGGAAATGCACGTCGCAGTTTTCGTGGGGGCACACCGTGGAGAGGGCGAAGAAGCCCATGGCGTCGCGGCCGACCACGGCCCGCTGGGTCGGGGCCCGGAAGATCTTCCACGCGGGGGCGGTGTAGTCGCCCACGGCCCCGGCGTCGAAGCCCGCGGGGGCGTTCATCCCGGTGTCGGTGAGGGTGCCCCCGTCGGTGGGGTTGGGGCCCGTGTCGGCCCCAGGGCCTGCGTCCGTGCCCGGTCCCGGGTCGGGGTCGCCCCCGCAGCCCGGGATCGCGCCCATTCCTGCCGCGGCGCCCGTCGCGCCCAGCACCGTCAACACCCTGCGCCGCCCGATCTCGACATCGTTCATCGTCTTAAGTCCTCCGTGAAGCACTCGGGAGGGTAGCGCATTCGGTCGCCCGATCACGGCCTGATTTCCGCACAAACCTGATCCGGGTCTGCGACGGCGCTTGCGTTCGCTGACGAGACCTGTGCTTATGCCGCTGCTTGGGCCTGTGGCGTCTGCACCGCGGCCACCCAATTTATGAAAGAAGTCGCGATGAATAAATCCATGGTTGTGGTCGGTGGTCTGGTGGCGGTGGTGATGGGTTGTTCGGGCGGTACAGTGCGCGGGCACGGGATCAGCGGCTCGTGTCGGGGCGACCTCGGGGGCAGCGTGTCGGCCCAGAAGGTCGAGGTCTTCATCGCCACGGCGGCGGAGTTCTCGGAGGCGGCCACGTCGCTTCAGACGGGTCTCCGAGACGCCTGCGTGTCGATGGGCCACGACCTGGGCATCGCCGACAGCGAGCTCGGGTCGCCCGGGGTCGAGGGCACCCGGGTTTCTTGCGAGCGCGTGTGGCAGCAGCTCCGGGCCGACCTGGCGGAGATCCGTGGGAGGGCCAACCTCCAGGTCGAGGTGGCCGTGCGGCCGCCGCAGTGCCAGGTGAGCATCGACGCGTACGGGCGCTGTGCGGCACAGTGCGACGCGTCGTATAGCCCGGCGCAGTCCACCCTGCGCTGCGAGGGCGGCGAGCTGCGGGGCGGATGCAGCGGCCAGTGCACGGGGACCTGCGCGGTCGACGTGAGCGCCCGCTGCGACGGCACCTGCGAGGGGACCTGCAACGGCACGATGGCCGGCGGTCGCTGCGACGGGGACTGCCAGGGGCGCTGCGTCTCGCAGGCGTCGGGTCAGTGCGGAGGCCAGTGCCGTGGGGGATGCTCGGCGGAGTTTCAGGAGCCGACCTGCACGGGCACCGTGACCCCGCCGCAGATGAGCGCCGACTGCCGGGCCGCCTGCGACGCCCGCCTCGACGCCCAGGCCTCGTGCACCCCGGGCGGGGCCGAGCTGCGCATCACGGGCGATGTGCCGACCAACCTGGTCGAGAAGGTCCGGCGTTTGCGGGCGGCCCTCGGGGGCGGCTTCGGGCAGGTCCTGATGATCCGTGGGCGCCTCGAGCGCACCGCGCGGTCGGGGGTGGCCCTGTCGCGTTCGATGGCAGACCTGCCCGTGGCGGCCCGCGGCATCGGGCTCACCGCCGCGGCCTGCGCCACCTCGGCCATCGCGGCCACGACCCAGGCCATGTCGAGCATCAACGTGTCGGTGTCGGTGTCGGTGCAGGTGACGGGGTCGGTCTCGGCCCAATAACACCTCGCACGAGGTCGGGGTCGGTCGCGAGGGGGCTCACGTCGAGGGCGTAGTCCCCCTCGCGGGCCCGGTCGGCGGCCACCATCGCCACGCTCACCGCCCGAACCCCCGCCGGAACCCCGGCATGTACGAAGGCCGCCCCGGGCACTGCAAAACGCCCCGGGGCCCGCGCCACCACGCAGTTGACCAACCAACCCTCTCCCCCCGCGCCGGTCTCGCCAGTGTCGAGGGTGACGCTCAGGGCCACGTGGCTGCTGTCTCCCCCCTCCCAGGCCAGGGCGAGACCCTCGGCGGGACGCAACAAAAAACCCGCCTCGGGCGCACGACGACGCACCCGGCTCGGCACCCGGGCCGGGGTGCGCCAGCGGTGCCCGGGGACATCCGGGCTCCCGACAATCTCTGCGGCGAGGCGCGTCCCGGGCGGGAGGGTCCCGCGTACGACGGCCTGGTAGGTCCCGTCGGAGCGCCTCCGGGCTGCCCCGAGGTGGGCCCCGGCCACCACCCAGTAGTCAACCTGGTTGCCTTCCAGGTTGGCCGGCTCGCGCCCGTTGCGCAGGCGCGTGGCGGTGCACGGACCCTGCCTCCAGGCCACGGCCTCGGGGGGGGCGAAGGTGGCACCGAGCACGATAAACTCCGGCCCCACCGAGACCCCGAGCACATACGGCGGAGCCCCGTCCGCGCTCTGGGAGCGGCTGCACCCCAGGCACACGACCAGCCCCACGAGCCCTGCCACTGCACGATGACTTCTCACGGCCTGTGGTTGTAGCGCAGAGGCCTCGGGGGACGAGACTGTTTGCGGCGTCCGGGCTACAACCCCCAACGATGATTGCTCTGCCCAGGCTCGCGCGTCGGGTAGCGGCGATGGCTCTCGTCGGGGCCCTCGGCTGCCAGGCCCCGGGTCCGGGGGTCGGGCAGTGGGCTGCAGACTCCGGGCGCGACGTGGGGGAGTTCTCGTTGTGCGCGATCCCGTGTGATCCGGGGTCGGTGTGCGTGGGGTTTCGTTGTCAGGCTCGGGGCGACGCGGGGCTCATGGTGGACATCGATGTCCCGTCCCTCGATGCGGGGACGCGGCCGCCAGTCCGTCCCTGCTGTCCCCTCGACCCTCCCACCTGCGGGTGCGTCCGGGTTGGGGGTCCTGTCCCCTCCTCGGGGGTGTGCCCCCAGGTGTGCGGGCATGCTTTCCCCGAGGCGTGGCGTCGGGTGGTCGAGCTTCGTAGCAACTGCCCCGCCTGGAGCTGGTCTTCGGCCCGCTGCGTCGACGCCGGGGCGGGCACGGACGCCTCCCACGACGACGGGCCCGCAGATGCGCCCGACGATGCGCCCGACGATGCGTCCGACGCCGCGCCCGAGGGCTCCGCCGGCCGCGACGACGCGCGGTGACAGGGGGGTGTCCGTGGGTGTATGCAACGGATCCTATGGCCACGGAGCGACGGGGGAAGCCGCGAGTCGGTGACCGGGCAGCGAGTCGGGGCGGGCTCCGGCGCGACCAGAGGGGACTCTCCACCGTCGAGTACGTGATCATCCTGCTGGCCGTCGGGCTCGTGGGCATTGCGGCCTGGCGCGGGTTTGGCAGCTCGACCACCGCCCGCACCTCTGAGGCCTCGGGGCATGTGGGCAGCCTCGACGAGCCCACGGCCCCCACTCAGGCCGGGGCGGGTTCTGGGGGGGCCGAGCGCAGGCAGGCGGGGCGCTCCCAACTCGACGAGGCCACCGGCGACGCGGCCCCGCCTCCGGAGGCCTCCGAGCAGTTTGTGGGCCCCGTGCTCCTCCTGGGTGCGGCGACGTTGCTCGTGCTCGGCCTCGTGGCGCGGCGTATGCTCCGCAAGGAGAAGAAGAAGGGCTGAGGGCCTCCGCAATCGGTGCTGCCCGAGGTGCGAAGGGCCCGGCGATCGGGGTACACTCCGGCTTCAACGCGGAAGGCGCGCGGCTGAGGCGCAAGGTGCGCGCACCGTACGACCGTCGTGGAGGAGGCTACTACGTGCAGCGGCACTTTACGTTCTTGGCAGTAGGCGTGGCCCTCGGGTGCAGTCCGGACGGCGGCGGACCGAGCTTCACCAACGGGGCGATGGACGCGGGCCCTGGCGATGGGGGGTCGGTCCCGATCAACGAGGTGGGCTCTCTGCGCGACGCGATCCCGCTGCGTGACACGGGCAACACCACCCTCAACCCCGACTCGGCGTGTATGACCACCACGGCCGACGCCCAACGCCGGTCGGCCAACATCCTCATCCTGCTCGACCGCTCGGGCTCGATGACCACCCGCTCGGGCAACACGGGGCCCACCCGCTGGGAGGCCGCCACGGCCGGCATCCGGGCCCTCCTCCAGCGCCTCGACGACGAGACCCAGGTGGGCCTCACCCTCTTCCCTTCGCCCCGCGGGTCGACCGACAGCGCCGCGACCTACGCCACCCCCACGGTGGCCGTGGCCCCCCTGCGCACGAGCCGGGCGGGCATCCTCTCGGCCCTCAACGCCGGCCCCAACGGCAACACCCCCATGACCTGCGCCATGGACGGGTCGCGGCAGTACTACCAGGCCTTCACGGGCGAGGGGTCGCGCAACATCATCCTCATCACCGACGGCCAGCCCTCCAACGAGTGCACGGGTCAGCCCGTCTTGCCGCCGTGCAACCTCCTGCCGCCCGACCTCGCGTGCATCGAGCGCTACGATCGTATGCGCCAGACCATGGTGCAGGTGCAGGTGGCCATGGCCCGGGCCCTCGTGCCCTCGGTGCGGACCTTCGTGGCGGGCACTCCGACGGCCTCCGACGAGTTTCTCTCCGACCTGGCCTTCCAGGGCGGGAGCGCCCGGACGCCCGACTGCCGCAACACCCGCACCTGCCACTACTCGCTGCGGGAGGGCACCTTCGAGGCGGACATCGCCATGGCCCTCGAAGACATTCGCGGGCGCACCCTGACGTGCGAGTTCGCCGTCGACGCCGACCCCTCGCGGGTCGACCCCCAACGGGTCAACGTCAGCGTCCGCGGGGCCATGAGCCCCGAGCGCACCCTGCCTCGGGACGTCGACCACCGCGACGGCTGGGACTACTCCGACGGGATGCGGAGCATCGTGCTCTACGGCCCGGCCTGCGAGACGGTGCGTACCGACTCCATGGTGCGGGTCCAGATCCTGTTTGGGTGTCCGACGATCACCCCGGGCTGAGGATCCGCCGGGGCTTCGAGGAGGGATCGGGAGGGCGCCCCGCGGGGGGAATGGGGCGCCCGGGCGATCACCGACGGCCGATCAGGGGGCCGCGGTGACGCTCCAGTCGAGGACGTAGTCGGGGGTGGCCGCGCGGTCGGTGGCCGGCGAACGAATGCAGAGGTTATACCGCCCCGCAGGCAGGTCGCGGGCCCAGGGGAAGAGGGCCGGCATCCCGCTGTCGTTGCCGTCGATCATCGGGCAGGCCAGAGCCCCCGAGGTGGAGTTGGTCCCGAGGAGGCGCCCGGCGGGCGAGAAGAGGTCGACGCTCCAGCCCGAGGTGGCGCAGCCCCCGGCGGGGGTGTTGGCCCGGGCGAAGAGGCGCCCGTTGGCGGGGATCTCCAGGCTGTAGCAGTCGAGGTCGAAGCGGGTCAGCCCGCCCTGGATCGAGCCCGCCATGCCCATGAGGGGGGTGGCCGTGGCGATGGCGTCGTTGGGCTCGGTCTCGCGGCCGGGGAGCATGGCGCAGGTCCCGGTGTCGAGGCTGGTGGCCCGGCACGACTGGCCCATGGGGCAGCGGGCCGTGAGGTACCGCGGGTCGCACGCGGTGGTGGTCTCGCGGTAGCACACCCCGGGGCCGGTCATGGTGGTGCAGGTGAGGCCCATGTCGCAGCGGGTGCCCGTCTCGCGGCAGGCGGTGCCGGCGGCGGTCCCGGCGGCGCGGCAGGTGCCCATCAGGCCCGTCGAGCCGTTACGGATGCAGGTGGCTCCCTCCATGCAGGTCATGACCCCGAAGAGCGAGCAGGGCATGCCCACGGCCACCCGGCGCACGCAGCGGCCGGTGTTCTCCATGGTGGGCATCATCTGGGTGCAGGACAGGCCGCTGTCGCAGGCGGCCCCCGTCAGGCGGCAGGGTCCGCCCTCCAGGCCCGGGGCGAAGCACACGCCCGTGTCGCGGTTTTCGGGCCGCTGGAGGTAGCAGGTGTTGCCCATCGGGCAGGGGTTGGCGAAGCTGCACGCCTGGCCCGTCATCACGGCCCCGACGCAGATGTTGACGTCGTTGGTGGTGTTGCAGGTGAGGCCCATGCCCGAGCACATCACGTTGACGCAGGCCGAGCCGGCGACGGTCCCGCTCGGGCGGCAGGTGCCGGCCCGCAGGCCGGGGGCGTTGGCCACGCAGCTCTGTCCCATCGGGCAGATCGAGTCCCAGGTGTTGCAGGGGCCGTCGGCCTGCGCCGCGAAGAGGCAGATCGAGCCCGTGTCGGTCGTGCGGCAGGTCAGGCCCGTGCCCGGGCAGGCCGACATCGCGTTGCAGGCCGTGCCCGCGGCGGTGCCGTGGGCCCGACAGACGCCCCGGAGGCCGCCAGGCTGGAGGTTGACGCAGGTGGAGGAGACCCCGCAGCGGTTCCACGCGTCGGCGAAGCGCTCGCAGGGCTGGTCGTCGGCGGCGACGCGGTAGCAGAAGCCCCGCCCGGTGTCGCACGTGAGGCCCATGTCACAGGGGGTGCCCCCCGCCCCGCTGCGGCAGGGCGTGCCCGGGGACGAGCCGTTGGGCCGACAGGTCCCGCTGGTGGCGAGCAGGTCGCCGCTCACGCACGTCGAGCTGGGCCCGCACGACCCCGTCGACAGGTCGCGCATACACGCCGCCCCGTCAGCCAGCGGGGGTACTTCCTCCACCGTCAGCTCGAAGGTGCCCTGGGGCTCGGTCATGCCGCCGCTCATGGTGCTGTGAAACCCGCCGACGGCGATGATCACGCTCTGCCCGGCCATGATCACCCCCGTGTTGAGCCGCGAGCTCACCCGGCTCGGGGCCGTCGTGGGCAGGGTGGGGTCGTCGTCGTTGCACGCGTAGACCAGGCCCGCCTGGTACGTACAGATGTTGCGCGCGAGGACCTGGAGGGTGGTGTCAAACCCCGCCGTGGTCCCGGGGTTGGAGGTCGACACCCGCAGGGTGGCCGTGCCCTGCATCGTGTACCGAAACACGCGCTGGTAGGTCGTGCTGAAGTTGCACAGGCCCTGGAAGGCCGACGGAACCTGCAGGCCCGCCGTGCTCGACATCCGGGCCATGTTGTTGTTGCCGGTGTACCGGGTGAGGGCGCCCTCGCGCATCCCCAACATCGCCAGGTCCTCGAACGGGACGTTGTTGCACAGGGGCCCTGCCCCGCCGTCGCGGGGCACATCCCCGGTGGGCCTGTCGCCCGTGGGCGTGTCCCCCGCAGGGATGTCGCCCGCGGGGGTGTCGGTGGTCATGCCGGCGTCGGCGCTGGTCTGCGGGTCGGTGCCGCACGCGACGAGGAGCGGGATCACCGCCCAAAGCGCGCGACCCGTACGAAATGGGCCAATCATGTGTATTCTCCTGAAGGACTCTGGGATCGAAAGATGCATTTAAGGTGCGACGTCGTGGCCACGTCGTCCCGCAGCGGGGCGAATCCTCGCGCGAAACCGGCTTCGGCACAAGCGCCCAGGCGCTGCTCTTCTTTACCAGCCTCGGCCCGGGGGGGCCCCGCGCAGGGTGCGGCACTGGTAGGGGTTGGCGACGCGGAGGGAGGATTGGGCCTCGCGGTAGCGCTGGACCATGGCGAGGAAGGTCTCCCGGTCGGTGCGGGCGAGGTTGTGCTGCTCGCCGGGGTCGGCCACGAGGTCGTACAGCTCGAAGCGGCTGTCGTCGCCGTAGGCGATGAGCTTGTGGCGGCCGTGGAGGAGGGCCCTTCGGCGGTCGTTGTCGCTCGTGCGGGGCAGGTCGACGATCACGTCGCGGTCGGGGGCCGGGGCCCCGTAGAGCTCGGGCACGAGGGACTGGCCGGTGAACTCGGGGTTGGGCGAGACCCCGAGGAGGTCGAGCACGGTGGGGGCGAGGTCGAGGTGGGAGCGGCGGGCCTCGATGCGTCGGGGGGCGGCCCCGGGGAGCACGAAAATCCACGGGACATGGACGAGCTCTTGCCAGAGCTCGAAGCCGTGACGGTAGTGGCCGTGTTCGCCGAAGGCTTCGCCGTGATCGGCGGTGACGATGATGGCGGTGCGGGTCCCCCAGGGTTGGGCTCGGACCCAGGTCACGAGCTGGCGCAGGTGCAGGTCGGTGAAGGTGACCTCGGCGTCGTAGCGGTCGCGGTTGGAGCGGCCGTAGGCGGGCACCTCGGGGTGGGCCCGGTACTGGTCATGCGGGTCCATAAAATGGAACCACGCGAAGAACCGCCCGCGGGTGTTGGCCTCCTCGCCGAGGATGCGCCGGGCCAGGGCCGCGTGGCGGTCGCTGGTGATCTCCAGGTCGGTGACGTTGCTCCAGCGGAGGTTGGGGATGAGCTCCCACACGTCGAAGCCCTGGTCGAAGCCTGCCCGGTGCGCCCGGAAGTACCCGTGGGCGTGGGCCGACAGGGTGCGCACCCCGGCCTCGTGCAACACCTCCGGGAACATCAACACCCGCGCTGGATACGTCCCGAAGAAGAACCCGTCCCGGGCGAGCTCTCCCGGGTAGCGCCCCCCGAGCAAACCTCCGACGCTCATGGAGGTGTACGACGACAGGGCGTAGGCCTGGGTATAGACCACCCCCTGGGCCGCGAGCTCGGTGAGAAACGGGGCGATGGGCCGGGGGTACCCCGTCCAGGGCATATCGGCCCGGAGCGAGTCCACGGACAGGAGCAGCACGTTGAGGTCGGGCGGGGGGCGCTGCGCCTGCCCCGGGACCGCGGGCGTTCCGGCGTCGGGGAGGTCGCGGGCGGGCCCTGCGTCGGGCGTACCCGGGGGCGTGTCGGCGGGCGCGGAAGGGGGCGCTGCGGGGCGCGGGGTCGCGGGCTCTGGCGGGGCCGCGGAGGCGGGCGGGGTGGGGCGCTGGCAGCCGAAGGGTGCGAGGGCGAGGACGAGGGCGAGGCGGGGGAGCAGGGCCATTGGGGGAGCGGGTTCAGGGCGCGAGGGTGCGGATGCGGGCTTCGATGTCGGTGCGCTCGGGGGCGTCGGGGCGTGCGGCGAGGTAGGCCCGAAACGCGCTGATGGCCTCGGCGTTGTGGCCGAGCCGGGTGTGGGTCATGCCGAGGTTGTACATGAGCTCGGGGACCCCATCGCCCTGGACGTACTGGTTGGCGGCCTCGAAGGCCCGCAGGGCGGGGGCGTACCGTCGCCGCTGGTAGAGGGCCACCCCCCGGGCGAACCACCGGGTGGCCTCGCGGGCCAGGGCCTCGGTGCCGGGAAACGACTGGGCGATGTCGTCGCGCCGTCGTCGGGCGAAGGCCTGGAGGGAGGCCAGGCGCCGGGTGACATCGGCCCGCAGGGCGGGGGAGGGCTCGTGCGCGAGGACCACGTTGTACCACCGGGTGGCCAGCGGGACGTCGGCCAGGCGCTCGTACATCCGGGCCGTGTTGAAGGCGAGCTCGACCGAGTGAACCGCGGCGTAGGCGGCCTCGAAGTGTCGGGCCGCGGCGGCGTAATCGCGGGCCTCGACGGCGGCCATGGCGTCGCGGGCGTGGGTCGAGGCCGAGGCGGTGGCCACGGTCTCCGTGGGGCCAGGGCGCACCGGGGGCTCGATCGGCGAGTGCAGGGTAATGGAGGGGCCAGCGACCGCCTCGGGGGCCCTGGGGCGCGGGCCAGACGGCGACCTGTGGGCGCAGCCCGTGAGGCCGAGCCCGGCCAGAAAAGCCGTGGCGATCGCGGGGGCCCGAGGGGTCACGCGTCGGGGTCGGAGGGCCCCGGGCGGCGCTGGGCGACGAGCTCCTCCTCCAGGCGGCGGATCGTGCGGCGCAGGTCGCGGACCTCCTCGCGGGTGGCGAGGTTGAGGGTGCGGGCGACGGCCTGGGTGGCCCCCGAGGCCACGGTGCTGGCCTGGGCCCGCAGGGACATGGCCTTCATGGCCACCTCCATCACGCGCGGGCTGGTGACCACCTCCATCACCTTGGGACTCTGGGCGAGCTTCATCACCTGCCCGATCACGACGTTCTTGACGCTCATACGAGGGGGTATTCACCGCGGGGCCGGGGCTGTCAACGGGCGAAGGCGTCGGTGGCGTCGACCAGGGCCCGGGTGATCCCCGGCTCGTGGGCGGAGTGTCCGGCGTCGGGGACCACCACGAGGCGGGCCTCGGGCCAGGCCCGGTGCAGGGCCCAGGCGCTGTCCATGGGGCACACCACGTCGTAGCGCCCCTGCACGATGACCCCGGGGATCTTCGCCGACCGCAGGGCCCCCACGTCGTCGAGGAGCTGGGTGTCGCTGCGCAGAAACCCCTTGTGGGTGAAGTAGTGGCACTCGATGCGGGCGAAGGCGAGGGCGAAGCGCTCCTCGGTGACCCGAGCCAGCATGGCCGGGTCGGTGTAGAGCCGCGAGGTGGCCCCCTCCCAGGCGCTCCAGGCCCGGGCCGCGTCGCGTTGGACGTCGGGGTCGGACCCGGTGAGTCGGCGGTGGTAGGCCCCGAGGAGGTCGGCCCGCTCGGCTGGGGGGATGGGGGCGAGGTACCCCTCCCACGCGTCGGGGAAGATCCGGCTCGCCCCGTCCTGGTAGAACCACTCGATCTCCTGTCGGCGCAGCAGAAAGATGCCCCGCAGGACCAGCTCGCTCACCCGCCCGGGGTGGGTCTCGGCGTAGGCCAGGGCCAGGGTCGAGCCCCACGACCCGCCGAACACCTGCCACCGGGCGATCCCGAGGGCCTCGCGCAGCCGCTCCATGTCCGCCACGAGGTCCCAGGTGGTGTTGTCGACGAGGCTCGCGTGGGGCGTGCTGCGCCCGCAGCCCCGCTGGTCAAAGAGCACGATGCGGTACCGGTCGGGGTCGAAGAAGCGCCGGTACTTGGGCTCGGTCCCGCCCCCGGGTCCTCCGTGAAGAAACACGACGGGTTTGCCCCTGGGGTTGCCCGACTCCTCCCAGTACAGGGTGTGCAGGTCGGAGACCCGCAACATGCCCGAGGTGTGGGCCTCCAGGGGGGGATAGAGCCCGTCGTCGCCGCGTTGTGTCATAAGTTTTCCAGGGATTCGAAGGGGGCCTTGGGGCCTGTCCGTATGCCCCGTTGTGCCCGGGGCTGTGGCGTACTATGCCTCGGGCCGGCCGAAGGATGCACGCTGACAAGACCATCCTGTTGATCGAGGACGAGCCCGCCATGGCCCTGGGCCTGTGCGACGCCCTCGGTTTCGAGGGGTATCGGGTCTTGCACGCCGAGACAGGGGCCGCGGGGGTGGAGCTGGCCCGCCGCGAGTCGCCCGACCTGGTGGTCCTCGACCTGATGTTGCCCGACACCAACGGGTTCGAGGTGTGCACCCGGCTGCGGGGCTGGTCGCGGTCGGTCCCCATCTTGATCTTGTCGGCCCGGAGCCAGGACAGCGACAAGATCCGCGGCCTCGACGCCGGGGCCGACGACTACGTGACCAAACCCTTCTCGGTGGGCGAGCTGGTGGCCCGGGTTCGGGCGGCCCTGCGTCGCGCGGCCCGTGCGGCCGAGGCCCCGGCCCCGTTTCACCTCGGCAGGGCCCGCATTCACCTCGCGGGTCATGTGGCCGAGGTCGACGGCCAGGAGGAGCCCCTGTCCACCCACGAGGTGGCCCTCCTGCGCCTGCTCCTGGAGCGGGTGGGCCAGGCCGTCTCGCGCGACGAGATCCTCGACCGGGTGTGGGGCGTCCAGGCCATCAACAGCCGGGCCGTCGACAACTTCATCGTGAAGCTCCGCAAGAAGATCGAGCCCTCCCCCGAGCGCCCCCAGCACATCCTCACCGTGTACGGTCATGGGTACAAGCTCGTGCTCTGAGGCTCGTCGATGGGATATCCTCGGCCCCACGATGCGAGCGGTCTGGTGCGGGACGATGATGGCGGCGGCGGTGGCGGCTTCGGGCTGTGGGGGCGATGGAGCCGACCTGGCCGGGGTGGCCCCACCCTTCGGGTCGATGCGCCTGCTCGACCCCGAGCTCACCCTCGACCGGCTCCAGGGGAGCCTGCATTTGCGGGTGTTCCCGAAAGGAGAGCTGCGGTGCGACGCGGCCTCGGGGCAGGTCCGGGACGCGGCCGACGGATCGGCCCTGGAGGCCATCCCGGGCCGAGGGGTCGAGCCCTCCCTGCGCTGCGGGGCCCAGTGGGCGGCCAACGCGGCCCGGTTTGGTACGGCCTCTCCCGTCGACGAGTGCTTCAACCGCACCACGGGCACCACCGTCAGCGTGCCCGACCCCGGGACGTACCTCGTGCTGGTGCACGGGCAGGGCGACATCCGTCTGCCCGACAACACCACCCGGTCGGGCATCCTCGGGGCGGGCTGCGCCGAGGTCACCGTGGCGGCCGGACAGCAGCAGTCGCTCACCATCACCCTGCGCGAGCAGCGCCCCGCCGGGACCTGCGGCGACGAGGTCCTCGACTTCGACGAGAGCTGCGACCTCGGGGCGGCCAACGGAGGACCGGGGTGCTCGGCCCAGTGTCAGACCGTGCCCCAACAGGCCAGCACCCGCACCGACGGGGAGGCCCGGTCGGTGGCCGCGGTGTGGGGCCGCGAGCAGCGCCTCGTCGTGGCCTGGCACGTGGAAAACACCACCACCGAAGATGTCCGGGCCCGGTATTTCACCCGGGCCGGCGAGCCCGAGCTGATGTTCGGGGCCCTCCTCAATGACGTCAATCTTGGGGGGGGCCCGGGGCTCCAGTCCAACGTGCGCCTCGCCCCGTACGCGGGGGCCGTGGGCCGCGGGTTTGTCGGGGCCTGGGAGACCGACATGCCGCAAAACGTGGGCCTCCAGGCCTTCGACGACGACGCCCCGGCCACCACCTCGGTGACGGTGGCCCCGGCCCCGGCCTCGGGGCGCAACAACGGACCCGCCATCGCTGCCTCGACCGACAGGGTCGTGGCCGTGTGGCGGGCCCTCGACAGCGGCGGAAGGGCCCTCGGGGTTCGTGCTGCGGGGACGGCCCTCGCGCGGCGGTTGACGGCCCCGGGGATGGTGACCCAACAGGTCTTTGCGGGCGACGTGCAGTCGGTGGCCGTGGGGTCTCGCCCCGACGGGACCTTCGTGGCCGTGTGGTCGTCGGGGGGGGACATCCTCGCCCGGGTCCTCAACGGGATGGGGGTTCCGCAGGGGGCGGCCGAGGTTCGGGTCAACGCCAACGTGGCCGAGGTGCAAGACCAGCCCGCGGTGGCCGCATTGCCGAACGGGGAGGTGGTCGTGGCCTGGCGCGACGCCGCCCGCGACGCCTCCGACAACGACGGGACCTCCATCCGATGGGCCCGCCTCGACGCGAGCCTCGCCCGGGTGGGCGGGGTGGGCGTGGCCAACACCACCACGTCCGGGTCGCAGAGCCTGCCCGCGGTGACCGTGTCGGGAGGCAACGTGCCCGCGGTGCTCTTCGCGTGGCGCGACGAGGCCACGGCCACCGTCCGGGGGCGGCTGCGTACGGCCGAAGACGGTGAGGTCTTCGCGCGACTCGCGCGGGGCACGGGGGACTTCGCGGTGAGCGACGGTCGGGCTGCGGGAGCCCTGGCGGTGACCTCGGGCGGGGCCGACAACGCCCGCTTCGCCGTGGCCTGGGTGGCCGAGGCGGGGCCGGTGCGGGTCAGGCTGTTTCCGCGGTAGCAGAGCTCCAGTGACCGGACACGCGAAAGAATCCCTGTGAACCCATCGCTTCGACGCACCCTGCTCAATGTCTACCGGTCGGCCCAGCGCTTTGGGGTCGACCCTGTCCGCACGGTTCAGGCGATCAAGGGGCAGCGCTGGATCCAGGCCGACCTGCACGCATACGAGCGGCAGCGGCTCGCGAGCGACCACCCCGAGGCCTTTCCCCAGGGCACCCCGTACCCCGCTGCGTCCGACCGGGACGACCAGGCCGGGACCGCCCGGGGACACTATTTCCATCAAGACCTCCTGGTGGCCCAGGAGATCTTCCGACGCAATCCGCGGCGTCACGTCGACGTGGGCTCGTCGATGTACGGCTTTGTCTCGCATGTGGCGTCGTTCCGTGCGGTGGACGTGATCGACATCCGGCCGCTGGAGGTGACGATTCCCAACATCACCTTCGTGAAGCGCGACGCGATGACCTTCTCCAAGGATGAGCCCCCGATCACGGACTCGTTGTCGTGCCTGCACGCCCTGGAGCACTTCGGCCTCGGCCGCTACGGCGACCCGGTTGATTACGACGGCTGGCGCAAGGGCCTGGTGGGCCTCACCGCGATGGTCGAGCCGGGGGGGATCTTCTACCTCGGGGTCCCGACGGGTGAGCCGCAGCGGGTGGAGTTCAACGCCCACCGGGTGTTCTCGTTGCCCTTCCTGCGGAGGGTGCTGGAGGCGGACTTCGAGGTCGAGCGGCTGGCCTTTGTGCACGACATGGGCGACCTGACGCCCGACGCCGACCCGCACAGCCCCGAGGCCGAGCGCAGCTTCGGGTCGACCTACGGGTGCAGCGTCTGGGTCCTGCGCAAGCGCGGGTGAGGGCGGCGGGGGGCCTCCTGGTACGGGCCGTGCGTGCCAGGGCCACCATGACGCGCTCGATCCTCCTGCTGGCCGTGCTCCTCTTCGGCTGCGGCACCACCGTGTCGGGCTCGATCCCCGACGCCGCCGCGGACGCTGCGCCCGACGTCGCGCCGGACGCCCCGCGGGTCTGCGTGTTCGGAGACGGAACGACCTGCGCGGTGGGGGCCCGCTGCCCTGCGCCCGACGGCTGCAACTCCTGCGTCTGCGACCTTGAGTCCGGCCTCCAATGCACCCTGCTGGCGTGCCTCGACGCGGGCATGACGCGCGATGTGCCAGGACCTCCCCCCGACCGGGGCGGCGATGTCACGGTGGCCGATGTCCGCGACGCCTCCACCCTGTGCCAGCGGAGCGCCGACTGCCCCGCGGGCCTGCGGTGCGTGTACACGGCCACGGGGGTTTGCGGCGAGAGCGACGAGGGCACCTGCCGCGACACGGCGGGCTGCGAGTCGCTCCCGGTGGCCCCGCAGTACTGCGGGTGCGACGGCCGGACCTTTACGATCCCGAGCGCATGCCCGCCCGAGCGGCCCTTCCTCGCCGAGGGCCCGTGCCCTGTGCGGGACGCGGGCACGCCCGACGCGACGGCTTCTGACGGCGGGGCACGTCCCTACGTCAGCGCGCGTATGGTCTGGCAGTCGCCGGGCGGGATCGTCGGCTGGGGCCCTGCCGTAATGGTTCGCGGCGACGGGACCGTGCTCGCCTGGGCCATGGTGCGGGAGTTTGACGCCGTGGGCGCGCCTCCCCCGGACTACACCGAGACGCGCGTGACCACGGCCCAGGTCGACGACCTGTTTGCGCGGTGGGAGCGGGTCTCCCGGTCGGGGCTTCCGCACGGCCCCATGCGCTCCAACGAGTGTTACCCCTCGGTGTCGGTGCAGCGGTGCCCCGCGTGCGCGCCCGAGCGCATCCGGTACTCCCACCCCGACCAGCTCACCCCCGAGATGACCGAGGTCTGGGCGTGGTTTCAGGCCCATACGCCCGGGGTCAACCCGGCCGGCTTCTGCCGTTGAGGGAGCGCCCTCCTCCCACGCCGGAAGCCGCACGGGCGCAAGGGCCGCAAGGGGGCAGACGTTGTGGGGGGGGGCGGGCAGACGAGGGTCGTCACGCTGCCCATCACCTCGTGACCCTGGCGACCCTTGCGCCCTGGCGGTTTCGTTGTCCGCCCCTGGTCGCTCCCCGCCCGCCTGACGCGCCCGCGGCCGTCCGTCCCGCCTCTTGACCGTGGTCCGCGGCGCAACCACGTTGCACGGTAACCATGCGCATTTTCCTGCTGATCGTCACCAACCTCGCGGTCACCCTGCTCCTGGGTGTGGTCTTCCTCATCCTGGAGGCCTCGGGGTATCTCCCGCAGGGGCAGTGGGGGACCCTCTTCGTCTTCTCGATCCTCTTCGGCTTCGGGGGGGCCTTCGTGTCCCTCCTCCTGTCGAAGACCCTCGCGAAATGGAGCCTGCGGGTCCATGTGATCGACCGGCCCGCGTCCGAGGCCGAACACTGGCTGGTCGAGACCGTACGCCAGCACGCGACCCGGGCCGGCATCGGGATGCCCGAGGTGGGCATCTACGACTCGCCCGACCCCAACGCCTTCGCCACCGGGTGGAACTCCGACCACGCCCTCGTGGCCGTCAGCACCGGGCTCCTCCAGGCCATGCGCCGCGAGGAGGTCTCGGCCGTGCTCGGGCACGAGGTGGCCCACGTCTCCAACGGCGACATGGTCACCCTCACCCTCCTGCAAGGGGTGCTCAACACCTTCGTGATCTTCATCGCCCGCGTGATCGGGACCGTGGTCGACTCGGCCCTGTCGCGCGGCGGTGAGCGTCGGGGGGGAGGGTTCGCGTACTTCATCACGGTGTTCGTCGCGCAGATGCTCCTCGGGCTCGGGGCCTCGTTGGTGGTGGCCTGGTTTAGCCGGTACCGCGAGTTTCGTGCTGACGCGGGCGGGGCCGCCCTCACCAGCCCCGCGGCCATGGCCGGGGCCCTCGGGGCCCTGCGCCGGGTGGGGGAAGAGGCTGACCTTCCCGAGAGCATGACGGCCTTCGGCATCCACGGGGGCCGCATCGCCCGGCTGTTCGCGTCGCACCCGCCGATGGAGGAGCGCATCGCCCGGCTCCTCAACACCCCTCCGTCGCCCCCTCGCTGACGGACCCGGCCTCGGGACGGCCCTACGGGCTCCGCAGGCCCGGGTGGCGCGCGAGGACGATCACCACGGCCACGCCCCCCGCGCGCGGGGCCACCCCGACCCCCACGGTGTCGAGGCGCGGGTCGAGGGCCGTAGCCCGATGGGAGGGCGAGGCCAGGAGCCGGGCGTGGGCGTGGGCGAGGCTACGGGCCAGGGCCACGTTTTCGCCCAGGAGCTCGGCCGTGAGGCCTGCCCGGGCGAGGCGGGCGAGGGGGCCGTCGTCGGCGGCCGTGGCGTGGGCCGGAGCCCCCCAGGAGGCCAGGGCTACGGCACGTCCGCGGGCGAGGCGTCCGAGGAGGGGGTCGGGGCGCAGGGTCGGGGCCCCGGCCGCGCGGCGCAGGGCGTTGAGGCCGCGGATCACGGCCGTGGGGTCGGTCACCGAGGGGTCGACCGTGAGGTCGGGGGCGGGGCCTACGGTCCAGAGGGCGAGGGGCGTGGGGCCCTCGGGCAGGGTGGCCACGATCTGCCAGGTGCCTGGGGCGGACGACCCTGGGGGGAGGGTTCCGTCGGGGGGGAGGGGGCGGGTGGTGACCTGGCCTTCGGGAGACAGAACCGAGACCGTGGCTCCGCGGGCGGCGGGGGGCAGCAGCGCTCGGGTGACGGCTCCGTCGGGGTTGCGGGTGAGCTCGACCACCTGGGGGGCGTGTACGGCCACCGTACGCCCGCCGTCGCGGCCGAGGGCGCATCGATCGCCGACGCGGGTGCGGGGGTCGCGGGCGATCCACGCGGCGAGGTCGTCGGGTCCGTCTCCCCGCCACACCCGCAGCGACGGAGCGGCCACCCCTGCCTCCTGGGCCACCCGTCGCAGGGCGTCGGCGTCGGCCGCGGGGTCGAGGGCGGCGCGGGCCGCAGCGGCGAGGCGCGGATCGGGGGTGCAGCCCCGGGCGAGGGCGTCGTCGAGGGGGTCGGCCCCGGCCTCGCGGGCCCACAGACCCAGGGCCACCCAGACGAGCGAGAGGTACGGCGAACGGGTCACCCGGCCACCCTACGCCCTCCGCCCGGGAGGGGGCCAAGAAGCCGACAGACGACGCAGCCACGCCACGAGGGTCGGCCACACGGTGTGCGGGCTCTGGTGGCCCACCAGGAGGTCACCATGGCCATGGGGAACCACCACCGCGGTCTTGTCCGCGGACCGGCTGGCCGCGAAGCCCACCGACACCACAGGGGGCGGGGCGAGGAGGTCGTGGGTGCCGGCGATGGTGAGGAGGGCGCAGTCGCGTCGGGCGGCCCAGCGCTGGAGTCCGGGCATGGGGTCGAGGAGGTGACCGACCTCGTGGAGGCGGCTGCGATCGAAGGCCAGGGACAGCCACTCGTCGCGCACCGCGGGCTCGAACGACCCCGGCCGCCAGGCCCGCACGGGGAGCGGGAGCCAGCCCGTCTCCCACACCCCCGGCGCGGCACGAAACACCTCCCGCACGAGCCCCATCGGGAACGCGGTCCCTTGGGGCGCGACCCGCCCGAGGGCTCCGAGGGCGTGGGCGAGGCCGCGGAGGATGGGGTTTCCGTGACCCAGGGAGAAGGGGCAGGCCAGGGCCCCGACCCCGCGGACGGACGGGTGATCGCCCGCGAGCCCGCAGGCCGCGAGGCCCCCCTGGGAGTGCCCGAGCACGACGGCCCCGGGGCTCTGGGTGAGGCCCAGGGCGAGCTCGAGGCAGGCGGGAAGCACCTCCGCCGCGGTCGCGCCCCACGACCGGGTGGGGTGCCCCGCGTGGGCGAGGCCCTGCCCCGGGAGGTCGATGTTGAAGACCTCGAATCCCTCGGCGGCGAGGTGGTTGGCCAGCGAGCGTGTGGGCAGGTGCCAGGCCCGTCGGTTTTGTCCAAACCCGTGCACGAGGAGGACCGGGAGCCGGGGCCCGTCCCGGGCGGGATCGACCGGGCCGGTGTGTTCGATCGACGGCCCCGAGGGCCCGCTGGGGAGGAGCAGACTCCGCGAAAAGGCCCGGGCCGCGCCGTGGTTGACGCGCTCGTAGACGACCGTCGGGACGGGGCGCGGGGGGCCAGACATCGGGGGCGTTGTGCTAGGGTAGGCCCTGCCACCATGACGCGCCCCCTGAAGAAGTTTTTGTGTGCTGCGATCTTTCTCGGGGGGCTGTCGGCGGGGCCGCGGGCCTGGGCCGACCCGCCCCTGACCCGGCCCGTGGTGGAGGCCATGCTCGGGGGGTTTGAGGAAGGGGTCCGCCCCGAGGTGGTGCGGTCCTGGGGAGCCACGGGGGTCCAGCATTTGACGGCCATCGGCGAAGACCCGGGGGCTTTGGTGTTTGTGCGGGTTCGGGCGGTGTACGCGTTGCGGGTGACGGCGGGCACGGCGGCGGGTTCGTCGACCCGGGCCTGGCTGCGGGCCCTGGCGGGGTCGGAGGGGGCCGAGCTCCTCGTGCGTCGGGCCGCGATGGACGCCCTCAGCGAGGGCTTCGGGGCCGTGGCCGAGGTGGCAGGGTTTCTCCAGCACCCCGATCCGGCCCTGCGCGAGGGGGCGGGGTGGGCCCTGTCGCGGTGCCGGGACGAGGCGGGGCGGGCCGCGGTGCGGGCAAGGCTCGGGCGGGAGACCGACCCGGGGGTGCGGCAGAGCCTGATCGATGCGTTGGCCACGCCAGGAGCGGGCGCGGGGACGACGCCCACGGTGCCGCCGACGGGGCCTTCGCGGGCGGGTCTTTCGCGGGGTGGTTGATCGCGGGCCCGGGGGTCGCGTAGCATCGTAGGCCCTACGGGTCCGATCGCGGGAGAGACTATACCCCCATGAAACTTATGGAACGCCTCGCGCTGTGCGCGGGGTTCACGCTGTTGCCTGCGGCCGCGGCCGCTCAGACCGCCGACCCTGGTGCGGCCCCTCCCCCCGCCGCGGTGACGAGCGAGACAGTCCCGCGGCCCGCCTCGGCAGAGCCCGATTATCCCCGCTTCGGCCGGGCCGTCGAGCACTCCCTGGGCCTCCGCGCCTGGGCGTGGAACACCCCTGCGTGGATGGTGGGGTTCTTCTCGCACATCGAGGGCGACTGGTCGGGCCCCATGTCCGTCTCACCCGCCCTGGAGTACGTCTACCGCAAGGGGGCCCTCGACCTCGTCATCGGGGTCCAGTACACGTCCCTGTCCACGGGGGTGGGCTTCCTCCGCGGCCGCAACGAGACCGATGTGGCCCTGGAGCGGGTCCAGTCCAACCTGTGGACCCTCTCGGCCAACGTGCTCTTTTTGTGGACCACCCGCTTCAACGACTGGTTCGAGCTCCAGTACGGGATGGGGGCGGGGGTGTCGTACGTAGGGGGCACCCTCAACCGCACCCAGGTCTACCCCGACGCCTCCGCCCCGGGCGGATACGCCGAGTGCAACGCCCCCTTCAATCCCACGGGGGCCTACTGCGACAGCTCCAACAACCACTACCGCAACCCCGACGGGACCCGCTACGCCGAGCCCCGCCTCGGGTCGGGGGGCAACATCCCCCCGGCCGTCCCGTGGTTGTCGATCCCCCACGTGGCCCTGCACTTCCGCCCCCACCGCCACGTCGACGTGCGGGTCGACGGGGGCTTCGCGGTCATCGGGTTCTACGGCGGGATCGCCGCCCACTACGTCTTCTGATCCCCCGTCTCCCCCCGCCACGCTCCGCCCGCACCTGGGTCTGCGACGCGCCACCCATGTCAGGGCGGCGTCTTCCCGCGGCTTCGTCGGTCGCACAGCCCCTCAATGCCTCCGCGTACCCCGCCCCATCCTCCGCACGATGTGACACGAATGTCAGCCCTGCCTGGCCTGCTGAAGGGCGACGGGGGTCAGGGCATTCCGCGTCTGACCCTGATTTTGTGGGAATACGCGCGGGGACGAGCTGCGCCCTGGTCCATGGCACGGCCGGTGCTTGGTAGGGAGTATGCTTGCTTGAGGGTCTGGCCGACCTCTCTGCCCGAAGGGCGTTCGCCTGGGTGTTGTGGCTTCAGCGAACGTCCTGCGGTTGTCGGCCTGACCTGCAGCTTCCTTGACGTCTTCCTTTGAGATGGGCGCCCATCCCTACTTCCCTTCGTCTCACCTTCTTGGCGCACGAACGGTCTGGCTTCTCACTTTCTTCCCGCCTTCTGCCGCGGGCCCTTATCCTTCGCTTCCCTTCCTCTTCCACTTCCCTTTCTGTGGCCTGACCTGGGCCCTCGCGCAAGTGTCGACCCCACCTCGACATTGGCGCGAGAGCCATTTGGGCCTCCCGGGGCTGCACCCCGTCCTCGACCGCCCCCGCCGCGCGACCTTCTATGCAGGGGCCCTACGAGCCCGTAGAGTAGGCCGGTGATGCTGAGGGTACGAGCGTGGGTGCTGGCTGGGGTCGTGGCCCTGGCGGCGTGTACAAACTACCGCGACCAGTTGGAGCGGGCCGACGGGCACTACCGCGACGCCCGCTACGAGGCCGCCCTGGCCAACCTCGAAGACCTCCGCGGCGACCTCGACCGCTTCGATGACCAGGAGCGCCTGCGGTACGAGTTCGTGCGCGGGATGACCCACGCCCGGCTCGGCCAGCGCGACGAGGCCCGCCACTGGCTCGCCCTCGTGCGGGAGCGGGTGGAGCGCAACAGCGGACACCTGTCCGAGGAGGCCATGGCCCTGCTCACCCGCACCCTGGCCGAGGTCGACACGGCCCCCCAGAGCCCCGGGGGGTCGCCTCCGTCCGCGGCCGACGCCGGGGCCCCGCGACCCTGAACCTCAGTCCTCGTCGGACTGACGCAGGGCCGCGAGCACGGAGAGGTCTTCGAGGGTGGTCACGTCGCCCTTGCCCTCGCCGCCAGAGGCGATGTCCTTGAGGAGGCGGCGCATGATCTTGCCCGAGCGGGTCTTGGGGAGGGCGTCGGCGAAGCGCATCACGTCGGGCCGGGCGAAGCGGCCGATCTCGTTGGCCACGTGCTCGGAGAGCTGGCGCTTCAAGTCGGCCGACGCGAGAAACCCCGGGCGCAGGGTGACGAAGCACACCAGGGCCTGGCCCTTGATCTCGTCGGGGCGGCCCACCACGGCGGCCTCGGCCACGGACCGGTGAGCCACGAGGGCGCTCTCGATCTCGGCCGTCCCGAGGCGGTGGCCGGAGATGTTGACCACGTCGTCGACCCGGCCCATCAGCCAGAGGTAGCCGTCCTCGTCGCGGCGGGCCCCGTCGCCGGTGAAATACACCCCAGGGATCTCGGAGAAATACTGCCGACGGAAGCGCTCGTCGTCGCCGTAGATGGTGCGCATCATCGACGGCCAGGGCCGCTTCACCACCAGGAACCCCCCCTCGTTGGCGTCGCAGGTGCTCCCGTCCTTGCGCACCACGTCGACCTCGATGCCGAAGAAGGGCACGGTGGCCGAGCCGGGTTTGGTCGGGATGGCCCCGGGCAGGGGGGCGATCATGATGGCTCCGGTCTCGGTCTGCCACCAGGTGTCGACCACGGGGCACTGGGCGTTGCCGATGACCCGCTGGTACCACATCCAGGCCTCGGGGTTGATGGGCTCCCCGACCGTGCCGAGGAGGCGCAGGGACGACAGGTCGGCCTTCATGGGCCACTGCTCGCCCCAGCGCATGAAGGCCCGGATGGCCGTCGGGGCGGTGTAGAAGATGGTCACCCCCCAGCGCTCGCAGATCTGCCACAGGCGCCCGGGGTCGGGGAAATTGGGGGCCCCTTCGTACATGAGCACGGTGGCCCCGTTGGCGAGGGGGCCGTAGACGACGTACGAGTGGCCGGTGATCCAGCCCACGTCGGCGGTGCAGAAATACGTGTCGTTTTCGTGCAGGTCGAAGACGTACTTGGTGGTGAGGTAGGTGCCCACCATGTACCCCCCGGTGGTGTGCACGACCCCCTTGGGTTTGCCGGTGGTGCCCGAGGTGTAGAGGATGAAGAGGGGGTGCTCGCTGTCGACGGGGAGGGGCGGGGCCGAGGCGTTGACGGCCTCGACGACCTCGTGCCAGAAGTGGTCGCGCCCGGGCTCCATGTTGACCCGCTCGCCGGTGCGCTTGAAGACCACGGTGTGGCGCACGCTGGGGCAGTCGGCGAGGGCCTGGTCGATGACGCTCTTGAGGGGCACCACCTGGCCCCGGCGGAAGGTCCCGTCGCAGGTGACCACGAGGGTGGCCTTGGCGTCGTTGATGCGGTCGCGCAGGGCGTCGGCTGCGAAGCCCCCGAAGACCACCATGTGGACGGCCCCGATGCGGGCGCAGGCCAGCATGGCCACGGCGATCTCGGGGACCATGCCCATGTAGATGGCCACCCGGTCGCCGGCCCGGACCCCGAGCTTGCGCAGGACGTTGGCGAAGCGGCACACCTCGCGGTGGAGCTGCTGGTAGGTGAGGACCCGGGTGTCGCCCGACTCGCCCTCCCAGAGGATGGCGGCCTTGTTGCGGCGCAGGGTGGAGAGGTGCCGGTCGAGGCAATTGTACGACAGGTTGGTCGTGCCCCCGACGAACCACTTCGCCGTCGGGGGGGTCTCCACGAGGATCTGCTGGGGCGGGGCGAACCAGTGCAGGGCCTGGGCCATCTCCCCCCAGAAGGCCTCGGGCTCCTGGATGCTCTTCTCGTACAGGGCCCGGTACTGCTCCATCGAGCGGATGTGGGCGTGGGCGGAGAACTCCTCGTCGGGGGCGAACACCCGCGACTCCTTCATCAGGCTCTCGATGGACATGCTCATGGTGACGCTGGCCTCCCTCTCTGGGCAGCAGGAGGATACACCCGATCGACGTCGGGGCAGCGGGCCGATCGCGGGGGCCGTAAGGGGGTCAGAAGCGGGTGCGGCGCACGAAATCGGCGACGGCGTCGGGCCTCTTGGGGTCCCAGCCTTCGAGGAGGTACTGGCCGACGCTTTGGGAGCGGTCGACGAGGAGGTCGAGGCGGTCGAGGAAGGCGGTCTCGTCGTGGCCCGCGTCGTCATGTCGGGCGCGGCGCTGGAGGGCCCCCCGTACGACCGTGAGGACCTCCCGGGCCAGGGCCGCGAGGGTCGTCCCGGCGATGGAGGCCCCGAGGCCGTCCTGGGCCACGGCGGGGCGTACGGCCTGCCAGGCGGCATACCCCAAGGGCACGAGGCGGTCTTCGAGGAAGGACAGGGCCTGGTCGTCATAGAGGGCCCCGAGCCACAGGGCGGCCAGGGAGGCCGCGTAGGGGGCCGGGACCGAGTCGGCCCCGCGGACCTCCAGGGTGTGGGCGAGGCGCACCTCGGGGAAGAGGGTCTTGAGGTGGGCGTCCCAGTCGGTGACGGTGGCCCGGTGGCCGTGGAGCCCTTCGGCCATGAATCGCCGGAAGGTCAGGTGGGTGGCCTGGTGCACCTCGGCCCCGCGCTTGACGATGAACATCGGGACGTCGAGGGCCCAACGGACATAGTCCCCGAGGCTCACCCCGGGCTCCCAGGCCAGGGGCAGCAGGCCCGACCGGTCGTTGTCCATGTCGAGCCACACCGTGGCCCGGTGGGAGGCCTCGCCCGTACGGACCCCTTCGACCACGAGGGAGTTGGCGAAGAGGGCCGTCACGAGGGGCGAAAGGCTGAGGGCCGCCCGGAGTTTGCGCAGGGCGTCGGCCTCGGAGGCGAAATCGAAGTTGGCCTGGACCGTGGCCGTGCGGCGCATCATGTCGAGGCCAAACCGGCCGCGGGTGGGCAGGTACGACCGCATGATGGGGTAGCGGGACTTGGGCACCCAGTCGAGGTCGTCCTGGCGGGCGAAGGGGTGAAACCCCACCCCGAGCAGGGCGAGGCCGCCCATCGGCTCGGAGAGGGACTCCACCTCGGTGCGGTGGGCGAGGAGCTCGGCGTAGACCCCGTGGGCGGAGTCGTGGGGGGCCCCGGAGAGCTCAAACTGGGAGCCGGGTTCGAGGGTGATGTTCTGCCCGTCGCGCAGGAGCATCAGGGGGGGGCCCTCGGTTTTCTCGGCCTGGGGGGTCCATCCCTGGTGGGCCTGCAAGAGATGAAAGAGCCGCTCGACCCCAGGGCGGCCCGGGGCGTCGGCGTACCGCAGGGGGCTCCCGTCGGGAAACAGTCCCACCCGCTCGGCCTCGATCCCCACCAGCCGGGCCTCGGGGCGAAACCGCCGCGAGAACACCCCGAGGAGGTCGTCTTCGCCGCGCAGGATTCCTTGATTTTCGGGCATCTTGGCCTCGTCTTGGGGCATCGCGGCGCGGAGGATACACACGCCGCCCGCGGCGGGCCATGCGCAACGGGCGATCGATGACGGCCGTCCGGGCGTTGCGGGCCACCGGTCTGCCATAGTCGGCGGCCCCCGGGCTGATGTATCCTTCGGGGTCGCGTCACGGCCCGGAGTACCTCCCGTAGGGGTCCGTGCCAGAAACAGGTCGAGCAGCCCATGTCGAGTCGGATTGAAGCAGGATTGACGGTTGAAGGCAGCGTACGAGGCGACGGCGAGCTGGTGGTGGCGGGTCGTCTGCGCGGGGCCCTGACCCTCCACGGGACCCTGGTGGTCGAGGAGGGGGGTAGCGTCGAGGCCGAGGTCGAGGCCGACCGGGTGGTCGTGGCGGGGCTCCTGTCGGGCAGCGTCCAGGCCCACGACGAGCTGCGCATTCAGCCCGGGGGCTACGTCGACGCCCGGGTTCGGGCCCGGCGTCTCGCGGTGGCCGACGGGGCCACCTTCCGCGGCGAGCTCCAGGCCAACACCCCCGACGGCCCGCTGCTCCCCGAAGCTCCCGCATCCCGCCTGCGCCCCGGGGGCCCCAAGGCTGCGCTGCCCGCGGCCGCCGCGTCCCTGCCCGCCGCCGCAGCGGTCGCTCCGCCCGCGACCCCGCCGCCCCCCACGGCCCCGCGCCCCCGCGGGTTTGCCCCCCCGGCCCCGCGCGTCGTCGCTGCCAAGGCCCCTCCCGCGGCCTCCCTGCCCGACCTGCCGACCCGCCGTCCCCCCGCCCCGGCGGCGCCCTCCGAGGCCCTCCCTCCCCGCATGCCAAACCTCCCCCGCGGCCGGGTGGCCCTCGGCCGGAGAGACCCGTGATTTCGTCCCGGGGTGACCTCCTCACCCGCCTCCGCCGCGACGCTCTGCGCCGGGGCCAGTTCACCCTGGCCTCGGGCCGCCCCAGCGACTACCTCATCGACTGCAAGCGGGTGGTCCTCACCGCCGAAGGCCACCGCCTCGTGGGCGAGGTCGTGTGCGACCTCCTCTGCGCCGAGGGCCTCGAGATCGACGCCGTGGCCGGGGTCGAGCTCGGGGGCTGCCCCCTGGCCAGCGCCGTGTCCCTCACTTCGGCCCTGCGAGGCCTCGGGCCCCAGGGCCGCGGGTGGGACGCTGTCTATGTGCGCAAGGCCCCCAAGGCCCACGGATCGGCCGCCGCCGTCGAGGGCCTCCACCCGCCGACGGGACGCCCCCTGCGGGTCTGCCTCCTCGAAGATGTCCTCACCACCGGGGGGTCGTCCCTCCGGGCCGTCGAGGCCCTGCGGTCCGCGGGGGCCGAGGTCGCCGCCCTGCGGGCCCTGGTCGATCGAGGGGAGGGAGCCCGCGGGGCCCTGGCCGCCGCCGGGGTCGAGGCCCGGGCCCTGTTTGGCCGCGAGGAACTCCTCGCGTGACCCACCCCTGGCGCCTCGTGGTCGTGGCGGCGGTGTCGGCGGCGTGCGCCGTGCCGCGGGTGAGCCTGCGCGAAGGGCCGCGCATCTACACCGCCCCGCAGTACAACGACGTGCTCGAGCGCTGGACCCGCACGGGCCACGTCTACACCCTCAACACCCTCGACGATCAGCTCGTGGTGACGGCCACCTACCAGAGCTGGGACTTCCGCTGGGCCTACGTCGTGCGCTACGCCGACGACTTCCGGCTGGCCACCCAGGAGCGCACGCGCCTGCTGGAGGCGAGCCTCGATGCGGCCCGAAGGGGGCACGAGTTCTACGTGGCCCTGTACACACAAAACCGTCGGTGGGGTGAGCTCACCCGTCCCACCTCCGCGTGGAGACCCCAACTCGTGACCGACCGCCGGGTGGAGGTCTCGCCCACCTCCATCGAGCCCGTCGACCGCCCCGGAGCCCTCGAGCGCACCTACTTTCCCTACACCACCCCCTGGCGCCAGGTGTTCCGCATCCGGTTTCCGCGCACGGTGCAGGTGGGGGGGGTCGAGACCGAGCTCCTGACCTCCACCACCAAGTATTTCATCCTTCGGTTCTCGGGCCCCCTCGGCTCCACCGACCTCGTCTGGCACGTCGAACGCTGAACGACCCCGCGAGAAAGTCAGGGCGGGGCCCCTGCACCCGGGCCCAAGGTGTGTGACACTCCGGGGGTACTTCCCCGCGATCCCGCAACACCCCCGCCAGGCTCAGACGAGGGGCCCGTCGCCCACTCACAGGAGGCCGCATGCACGTAACCCTGGTTCTGACCCACGAGTGCAACCTCGCCTGCTCGTACTGCTACACAGGGGAGAAGTTTCGGAAGGACATGGACTGGGAGCTGGCCCGGCGCTCGGTCGACATGGCCTTCGCCGAGACCCGCCCCCGGTACGCCTGGCAGACCCACGAGAGCACCCCCGTCGACGTGGGGTTCTTCGGCGGCGAGCCCCTCATCTGCTTCGAGATGCTCGAGCGGGTGGCGGTGTACGCCCGGGCCCGGGCCGCCGAAGACGGACGCACCCTGCGCCTCGCGGTCACCACCAACGGGACCCTCGTCACCGCCGCCCGGGCCGCGCGCCTCAAGGAGCTCGACGTCGAGGTCACCCTCTCCCTCGACGGCGACCGCGACGCCCACGAGGCCACCCGCCCCCAGAAGGGAGGCCGGTCGAGCTTCGACGACGTCGTCCGCGGGGCCCAACACCTGCGCGAGGCCGGGCACCCCCTGGAGATCATCGCCGTGGTGGCCCCGGCCAACGTCCGTCGCCTCGGGGCCAGCGTACGTTTCCTGGCCGACCTCGGGGCCAGGCAGATCATCCTCAACCCCTGCTTCGAAGAGGCCTGGAGCGACGACGACCTCGCCGCCTGGGACCTCGGAATGCGCGAGGCCGCCGAGGTCTACGCCGACCTCATGCGCCAGGGCCGCCCCGTGGCCATGCCCACCTTCGACAACAAGCTCCTGGCCGCGGCCAAGGGGGGGCTCGCGAGCTGCGACACCTGCTCGGCCGGCGAGCGCGAGGTGGCCGTGGCCCCCTCGGGCAACCTCTACCCCTGCGCCCGGATGGTGGGCGAAGACCGCGACACCCGGCTCGTCATCGGCCACATCGACGGGGGGGTCGACACGGGACGGGTCCAGGCCATCCCGCGGGGGCCGAGCGATCCGGCCTGTGACACCTGCGCCGAGAAGTGGCGCTGCGGGGCGAGCTGCGCCTGCGCCAACCTCGCCGAGACCGGGACCACCAACGTGCCCGGGGGCGTCCAGTGCTGGTACGAGCAGGCCAGCGCCCGCATCGCCGACGCCATCGGCCTGCGCCTCATCGAGGAGCGCAACGAGACCTTCCTGTCCTGGACCTACGGCCGCGTGGCCAGCGCCGCCGACGCCGTCAAGGCCTTCGCGGCCCGCAGCCCCGAGGAGCCTGGGAGCTCGATCAAACGCGTCCGCCGCCTCCCCCTCGTGCAGGGCAACACCCCCGGAGCCCCGTGACCATGGACCGCCGCCCTTCCCCCGCCCCTGCTTCCTCTCCGCTGCCCTCCCTGGAGGAGGTTCGTACCGAGCCCGGGCCTCCCCCTGCCAAGATCATCCCCCAGGGCCAGGGCAGCGTCGGGCGCCAGGCCCTGTCCCTCTCCGTCGCGGCCGGGGTCGCCGCCGTGGCCGGGGGGGCCGTGTACGCCGCCGACCAACCGGTATGCGGGACCACCCGGGCCGAGGAGCTCGGGGCCCACGGGAGCGCCGCGGGCCTGAGCCTGCGCCGGGGTGACCTGTCGCAGACCGTCCGGGAGATCGGCCTGGCCCTCGGGTGGGTCCGGCACGCGGGGACCACCACCGTGGGCGATCCGGGGCAGACGCCTCCGGACGTTGTTCCACGGCCCGAGGAGCCCGAGATCATCTCCGCGGGGGCAGCCCCGATGGTCGACCCCACGCCCCCTACGCAGGTCGAAGGAGGCATCCGGCCCGTCCAGCCGGTGGCCCCCCGGGTTCATCCCCCGCATCCTCCGCACCCCCCGCGGCCCCCGACGGCGGGGACGCCCCGACAGGTCGATCCCGTCCCGACGGCCCCGCGGCCGCAGCCTCGGGGCGGGGTCGGGCGCGCCACCCCGACCCCCCGCGAGACCACCCTGGGCGACATCGTGTCGGTCACGCTCCATCCGCCCGACGCCACCCGCCGTAGCTGAAGCCTGGACGGCGACCGGCTTGACGCGTATCAAGCACCCACGGTCCAGGCAGAGATTCCGATGGCCTTCAGCCACATTCGAGAGCGCATCGGCACCGACGTCGCGGGGCAATATCACCTGCTGCGTATGATCGGCGAGGGCGGGATGGGCGCGGTCTTCGAGGCCGAGCACCGCCCGTCGGGCCAGCGGGTGGCGGTGAAGCTCATCAAACCCGAGTACGCCGCCCAGCCCGAGGTCAACGGGCGCTTCGTCCAGGAGGTGCACACCGTCGCCCGGATCGGGCACCCCAACATCGTGCAGATGCTCGACGCGGGCACCGACGACGACGGGCCCTACCTCGTGCTCGAGCTCCTGGAGGGCGAGACCCTCTGCGACCTGATCGACCGGCGCCCCCTGGGGTTTCGCGAGGCCCTGGCCGTGGTGGCCGAGACCCTCGACGCCCTGCGGGCCGCCCACGGGGTCGGGGTCGTGCACCGCGACATCAAACCCGAGAACATCTTCCTCGTCGGGGGCGAGCGCTGGAAGGGGGTCAAGCTCCTCGACTTCGGGATCGCCAAGATCCTCAACGAGACCCGCCTCGGGGGCGGCCTGACCCGCGTCGGGACGGCCGTGGGGACCCCCGACTACATGTCCCCCGAGCAGGCCGGGGGCGGGCGGGTCGACCCTCGGGCCGACCTGTGGTCGCTCGCGGCGGTGCTCTACGAGTGCCTGTCGCAGACCACCCCCTTCGACGGCGACAGCTACCAGCAGCTCATCTCGCGCATCGTCGTGCACCCGCACACCCCCCTGGTCGACCACGTCCCGGCCGCCCCCCCGGGGATCTGCGCCCTCATCGACAAGGCCCTGCAGAAGGAGCCCGCCCATCGCTTCGCCAGCGCCGAGGCCATGCTCGTCGAGGTCCGGCGGCTGATGGAGGTACTGCCCCCCGACGACAATCTCGGGCCTCGCGACGACCCCACCTCCATCTTCACGCCCGCCCTCGACGGGGGGCGCTACGACCTCCCGCCGGCCCCTCCGCGCCCCGGGCCCGAGCCTCCCGTGGCCAACCCGGGCCGGAGCCTGCCGCCCCCGCAAGGGCCCTCCCTGCGCCCGGGACCGCCTCCGTCGCCCCTGGGCCCGCCGGTCCCGTCGCATCGCCCGTCGGCCGCCCCGGTGCGTACCTCGCCCCTGCCGCCGTCGCCCTCGTCCCCTCCGCCGCCTCGGGTGCTGGCCCTGGCGGCGGCGCCTCCGCGCCTCGCGGCCCCGCAGGCTCCGAGCCTGACCTCGGTTCCGTCGGCGGAGGCGACCCAGATCAATACGCCGCTGGCCCCCCTGCACCGGGAGTCCTCGGCTCTGCCCCCTCCCTCGTCCCCGTCGGCTCTCCTGGGCCCGGTGCACCCAGAGCCCGAGTTGGCTGCGGTGGCCCGCGGGGCCCCGGGGCATCCTCCCGAACGCCGTCGGGCGGTGGTGGCCGTGGCCGCGGGGGTCACGGCCCTCCTCCTGGTGGCGGCCCTGTTCTTTCCGAGCCCGCCCCGGACGGCTTCGAGCCCCATGAGCCTGGCCTCGGGCGACGACGGGGGCACGGTAGGCACCGTGGTCATCAACCCGGGGGTCCAGGCCGAGGCCGCGCCCCCGTCGCCCCCGACTGGCGATCCCCTCGTGCAGCAGGTCCTGTCTCCGACCCCTTCGCCCGCGCCCCCGCCCGCGCCTCGCCCGGGTCCTGCGGCGCCCGTCCTGCCGTCTTCCCCGGGGCATCGGGATCCCCTGACGGCCCCGCGGCCCGCCGTCGGTCGCCCCCGGCTGGTGCGGGTCGTCCCGGCCGACCCCGAGCGGGCCGGGCAACCCTGGACCCCGTCGGAGATCTTCCAGGTGATGCGGCCGCATCTGCCGGCCCTGCGGCAGTGTTTCGCCGGGGCGGGGGGCAACCTGCAGATGCTCTTCGACGTGGACGCGGGCGGCCGGATGACCAGCCCGCGGATCGTGTCGTTGCCTCCGGGCGATCCGCGGTGGCGTTGTGTGCTCGGGGTGACCCGACAGGTGCGCTTCGGGAGCGGACGGCCGGGCCAGGCCCTGACCTTCTTTCAGTCGTACTCCAACTGACAGAGGACGGGGCCCCCGCCCCAAAGTCCCCTACCGCATCCCGGCCCGGGCCAGGAGGGCCCAACCCACGAGGAACCCGAGGCCTCCGAGGGGGGTGACGGCCCCGAGGCGGGTGTAGCCCGTGAGGGTCATGGCGTAGAGGGAGCCCGAGAACAGTACGATCCCGACGAGCATGGCCCAGCCCGCCGGGTCGGCCACGGAGCCCTTCTCCGAGGCCAGCCAGGCCACCCCGAGGAGCCCGAGGGCGTGGTACATCTGGTAGCGGGAGGCGGTCTCCCACACCTCCAGGAGGCGCGGAGTGACCCGCGATCGGAGCCCGTGGGCCCCGAAGGCCCCCGTCCCGACCGCGAGGAAGGCGTTGAGGGCGGCGAGGACGGTCCAGAGGCGGGTCATCGGGCGGTCAGGACTTGCGGAAGGTGTCCATCACGTCGGCCAGGAGCTTGAGGGCCTCGTCCCGGGGGCGCTGGAAGGCGTTGCGCCCCATGATCGACCCGAACCCTCCGCCCTGGGCGATCTGGCGCACGTCCTCCAGGACCTCGGCGGTCCCCTTCGACTCGCCCCCCGAGAAGATCACCAGCCGCCGACCGGCGAAGGAGGCCTGCACGACGTGGCGCACCCGGTCGGCCAGGGTGGCCGTGGGGATCTGGTACTTCTCGAAGACCTTCTTGGCCTCGGGCTGCTCGATGAAGTCCTTGGGGGGCTTGACCTTGATGATGTGGGCCCCGAGTTGGGCCGAGACCTGGGCGGCGTAGGCCACGATGTCGATGGCGGTCTCGCCGTCCTTGGAGATCCCCTCGCCCCGGGGGTAGGCCCACAGGACCACGGCGATGCCCTTGCGCTTGGCCTCCTGGGCGATCTCGCGGAAGTCTTCGTACTGCTGGTTGCGGGCCGACGAGCCCGGGTAGATGGTGTACCCGATGGCCCCGCAGCCGAGGCGCAGGGCGTCCTCGACGCTGCCCGTGATGGCCGAGCAGGCCGGGTGGCCCTTGCTCATGGTGTCGGAGTTGTTGAGCTTGAGGATGAGGGGGATGGCCCCGGCGAAGCGGTCGGCCACGGCCTCGAGGGCCCCGAGGGGGGCGGCGTAGGCGTTGCAGCCGGAGTCGATGGCGAGCTCGATGTGGTACGTGGGGTCGTAGCCCGGGGCGTAGGGCGCGAACGAGCGGGCGGGGCCGTGCTCGAAGCCCTGGTCGACCGGGAGGATCACCAGCTTGCCTGTGCCCGCGAGGCTCCCGTGGTTGAGCATCCGGGCGAGGTTGGCCCGGGTCCCGGGGCTGTCGCTGCCGTACCAGGAGAGGATCTGCGAGACGCGTTCGGTGTGGGCCATGGTGTTCGACGTGCTCCTGTTTCGGGAAATTGGGGGGTGCCGGAAGACGGGGTGGCGGGAGAGGGTAACGCGCCTTTCGACCCCCTGGCAACGGCCCCGTAGGCGCACCTCGGCGCGAGATTCTGATGGGTCGGGATTGCATCGAGCCCTCAGGTGGGGGAGGCTAGTCGTGTCGGGCTCCGACCCACTCACCCGGTGCCCGCCCAAGAGGAGGCTTTCGCGATGGGATACCGTGATCCGCGGGAGGCGCTTCAGGCCGAGAATGACGCCCTTCGTCATCAACTCCGAGAGGCCCAGGAGGAGGTCGCGTCGCTGCGCGGTCCGGGGCATCGACCGGCGGTCGACGAGATCGAGCGTCAGCGCTGGGCTCTGGGTATGCGCTGCCTCGGCGGCGTGGCGCTGATGATGCCGTTTTTGTTTATGTCCGCCCTGTGCGAGCGGCGCGTGGCCCATCGGCCCCTCCACGGGTGGAGCGCCTCCATGGTCCCCCAGGGCCAGATCCTTCAGCTCCCCCCGGGGCACCCCCCGGTGGCCCCCATGGCCCTGGCCCCGTCGGGGTTGGGGGGCTGCCGGATGGCCGCCCCGGCCGTGGGGTTTGAGCGCTTCACCCGCGCCGTCGAGCGCAGCGCCCGGGTGACCCGGGTCGAGCACTACGCCGGGGTGGGCGTGGGCGACGCGTGTACGGTGCGGGTGGTTCCGGTGTCGATGCGGGAGTTCAACTGCCACGTCGAGGTGGTCTGCGCGGGGCAGAGCCTCTACGGGGCCCTGCCCACGGGCTACGCCCACTGCGACGTCGAAGGGGCCCAGGCCGTCCGGGCCATGGACGCCGACACCACCGCGTCCGACGGGGACGCCCGGATGACCGTCGATTTCACCCAACAGCGGGTCCTCCTCGAAGACCGCGAGGGCGACACCTCCCGGGTGGCCGAGCTCCGCCTCGACGCCCTGCGCTGACCCCACCCCCCACCCTCGACGCTCCCCGCACCTCCGCTCCGATGACCCTTCGCGCCCGGCGCCCTCAGCGCTGGGGCGGGTCTTCTGTGGGCGCCAGGGCCGCCCGCCGTACGTGGTCGCGCCAGGCCCCGTTGATGTAGAGGTACCGCGGGGAGTAGCCCTCGATGGCGAAGCCCACCCGCTCCAGGAGCCCCGCGCTGCGGAGGTTGTCGGGCAGGTGGCCGGCCTCCAGGCGGTGCAGCCCGAGGGGGCCCCAGGCGATGGCCATGACCCCCTCCAGGGCCTCGCGCATCAGCCCATGGCCCTCGAAGCGTCCGTCGAGGGCGAAGCCCACGCTGGCGCTCTGGGACGGACCCCGGGCGAGGTTGCTCAGGCCGATCGAGCCCAGGACCTCCCCCCCGGGGTCGTGGCGGTGCCGCAGAAAGAAGCGGTATCCGCGGTCAAATCGGGCCTCGTCCTGGCTCTGCCGCAGCCGCTGGCGCCAGAAGGGCAGGGTGAGGAACCCCGCGGGGCGGGGCGGGTCGAAGGGGGCGAAGCGGGCGGCGTTGTCGACGAAGAAGGCCAGGACGGCGGGGGCGTGCTCGGGCGGGGGGATGTGCACGAGGAGGCGCGGGGTGCAGAGGCGGGGCAGGGCGTCGAGGTCGATCATGGGGAGTCCTCCCGGAGGGCCGCGTCGATTTCGGCGGCCAGCTCGCGGCGTCGGGCGGCCACGGCCCGGGCTACGTCGAGGTGATGGCGGCGGAGGCGAAGCAGGACGAGGCCGGCCCGCAGGGCCGCGAGGCGCTCCTCGAAGCGCAGGGCCGCGTAGCCGCAGGGGGCAGCCAGGAGGGCCACCCCGAGGGCCCCGGGCCAGCCGAGGATCCACTGCCCGAGGGCGGTCTCCAGGACCCAGGCCACGAGCACGAAGAGGGCCCCGGCGAGGAGTTTTACGGTGCCGAGCTCGTCCTCGTTGGAAGACACCCGGGCGGCCACCCGCCCCGCCAGACGATACGGAACCCATCCCAGGACGACCCCCACCAGGGCGAAGGGCGCGAGGGCGACGAGCTTCGCCCCGGCCAGGAGGGCCCGGGCGGGGGAGATCTCGGCGAGTTCGAGCGACCAGGGGTCGTCGATCCCGAGGCCCTGGAGGATGCGGAAGTACCTTTGGGCCGCGTCGACCACGCGAGCGAGGCGCTCGGGGTCGCGTACGGCCCAACGTTGGTAGGCCGCGAGGAGGCTGTGGGCCCTGCGGTGCCGGGCGGCCAGGTCGTGGCGGACGGAGGGGCCCGCGGCGGAGAAGCGGGCTACCCGGGCGGCCCCTTCGAGCAGGCCCCGGGTGTCGGCCTGGAGGACCACCCGGTCGAGGGCCGTACGCATCTGTTGGGTGAGGGTCTCGACCGCGGCCCGAGGGTCGGAGCGGTAGGCCTCGAGGGCCTCGGCCACAGGCAGGGGGGGGCCGAAGCGCACAAGAACCCGCGAACGAAACGTGGCCTTGTGCTCGTAGTAGAGCCCGGCCGGCAGGACCACCAGGCCCGCGGCCTCGGGGTGGGCCTCGAGGGTCGACAGGGCGATGCGGGCGGCCCCGGTTTTGAGGGGCTTGAGGGAGGGGTCGGAGTGGGAGGTCCCTTCGGGGAAGAGGGCGATCCAGCCGCCTTCGGCGAGGACGGCCCGGCAGCGGGCGAAGGTGACCTCGTTTTGCCCGGGGTCGGCCCCGGCCGCCCGGTCGCGGGGGCGATGCACGGGGATGCCCCCGAAGGCCTCCATCACCAGGCGGGAGATGGGGTTACGAAACAGGGTGCTCTTGCCGAGGAAACGGAGGGGTCGCCGGAGGGCCACCCGCAGAAGGAGCGGGTCGAGCAGGGCATTGGGGTGGTTGACCACCACCAGGACGGGCCCCGCGGCGGGGACGTGCTCGAGGCCGTCGAGGGCCATGGCGGGGTAATAGAGCCGCAGGAGGGACTCGAACAGGCCGCGCAGGAGGGGGGCGATCACGCGCGGGCTCCGGGGACGGACACCGCGCGCTGCCCGTGGGCGTCGTGCATCGTGCCTGGTACGATACCGCAGAGAATCCGCCGCCGGTCGCCACGAATGGGCCCCTGCGGGTAACACCCCGCACGAAATCGCGCTAGGCTCCCGCCGCGCGGCGAAGCGCAGGAGGCGAAGAGACACAGATGATGACCAGGCGTGCAGGATGGGCGATCGGTGTCGGGCTTCTGTCCCTCCCCACCGCGGGGTGGGCCCAGACCCCGGGCAATACCAGCGCGGCGGCGGCGGCGGCCGTGCAGGGCCCTCAGGCCCGGGGCAACACCCTCGCCACGGGGATCCGACGCAACACCGGGGCGGCGGCCAACCTCGGCGATTTCCCCGTCGACGACCGCCCCGCCCCCGTCGCCCGGCCCGCCGCGGGCGGCCCGGCGGCCCCCGTGGGCGGGACCGGGAGCGTAGCCGACGAGGCCGGCCCCCACGGGCACATGCGCGGCTCGATCGGGCTCGCCCCAGGGGAGGTCGACATGAGCCGCCCCATCGGCCCGAGCGACGTCGCCCGCCTCGTGCGCCTGCACGAGCCCCGGCTCCGGGGCTGCTACGATCGGGCCGTGACGGGCGCCCGCAACCCCCCGGGCGGCCGGGTCAACCTGCACTTCGTCATCAGCCGCGACGGGAGCGTGGCCAACCCCGAGGTCAACGGCCTGCCCCAGCTGCCCGCGGTCGGCGAGTGCCTCCGCAGCGAGCTCGGGCAGCTCCGGTTTCCGCGCCCCCAGAGCGGGACCCTCCCGTACGGTTACGCCCTCACCTTCACCCCTCCCGCCCCCGTGGGCCGGGGGGCTCGGGTCGTTCGGCCCGCGGCCCCGGCTCGTCCCAGCCCCCGTCGCTGAGCCTCTCCTACGGCGTGACGGCCGCGAGCTCTCCCGGGGGCACGGTGATGTCTTCGCCGTCGAGGGTCCACACGAGGGGGCCCTCGCCGAGGTTGACGAGGGTGGTGCCCGCGGGGTGGGTGCGGGCCGAGGCGAGGTCGGCCGTGGAGGCCCCATCCCGCAGGCCGAGGATGGTGCGTTGGGTGGCCCCGGGGCCGTGCCACACCACCGACAGGGCCGTCCCTGTCAGGGGCTCCCACGGAGAGGGGACCTCGCCCACCGAGCAGCCGGTGGCCTCGTCGGGGCGGTCGAAGGTGAGGGCCTGATCGACCCCGTCGGTCCCCCGGAGGGTGACCGCGCAGAGCTCGGCCGTGCTGATGCTCAAGTGCACGACCCCGTTGTCGAGGAGGTAGCGTTCGGGGGTCCGGGTCACCGCGGCGGGCTCGGGAGTCGGGGCGGTCCCGCGGGTTCGGGTCGGGATGGGCATCCCGCAGGCCATGGGGAAGACCTCGCAGCCGAGACGGTCGATGCCCGCGGGAGCGAAGCCCCCTGGAGAGCCCCCGCCCAGGGACATCGGACCCCACCCGCCGCTCGATCCGCGGGCGTATCCCCGGCGAAGGATGGGCCCGCGGCGGCCGGAGCGATGCCGACTGTAGTACGAGCGGCTGAAGTCGCGGTCGGGCCCGCTCCACGACATGGGACCGTCGCCCACCACGTCGATGACCTCGCCCCGGATGACCTCGAAGATTGTCGGGCTCGGACCGTTGTCGGGCGCGGAGGGGGCGACCTCCGCGGGGCCACGGGCGGCGGGGGAGGAGGCCGGGACAGGGGCCTCCCGGGGTCTCCAGGGGCGCACCGTGGGGCGACGGGTGGGGGCAGGGGCGGCTGTGATCAGGGGAGATGTGGGGCGGGGCTCGGGACGAACGGGCGAGGACTCCGAGGGGCGCAGGGCTCCGAGCATCCCGAGGCAGCCCAGGGCGAGGGAGCAGAGGGGGCCAAACTCCCGGAGCAGTGTGCGCATGGGGGGCTTCGACGCGCGGGGGGGAGAGAAGTTCCCTCGGGGAGACGAAGGGGCGGTCGCCGACGGAGCCCTTGCGGTCGTGCCGCGGCCCGTGGTGGTGTGCCCCGGTCATGAACGCGAGCACCTTTCCGCTGGGAGCCCGTCTCCCCTCTGCCGGCGAAGACCTCACCGGCGATGAGATCTTCAGTCGCTTCATCGACTACGTCGCGGTGAAGGGCCTCACCCTCTACCCCGCCCAGGAGGACGCCCTCCTCGAGATCCTCGCGGGGCGCAACGTCATCCTCGCCACCCCCACCGGGAGCGGCAAATCCCTCGTGGCCATGGCCTTCCTCTTCAAGGCCCTCTGCGAAGGCCGACGGGCCGTCTACACCTGCCCCATCAAGGCCCTGGTGAGCGAGAAGTTCTTCGCCCTGTGCCAGGACTTCGGGCCCGAGCGGGTGGGCATGCTCACGGGCGACGCGGCCATCAACCGCGAGGCCCCCATCCTGTGCTGCACGGCGGAGATCCTGGCCTCGATGTGCCTCCGGGAGGGCCACTGGGCCCCGGCCGACTTCGTCGTCATGGACGAGTTTCACTACTACGCCGACCGCGAGCGGGGGGCGGCCTGGCAGATCCCCCTCCTGGTCTTGTCGAGCGCCACCTTCCTCCTGATGAGCGCCACCCTCGGGGACGTGACCTTCTTCGAGGAGTCGATCACCCGCCTGACCGACCGCAAGACGGTCACCGTGCGCTCGTCGAAGCGCCCCGTCCCCTTGCAGTACGAGTACCGCGAGAAGCCCCTGCACGAGACCGTGGCGGAGTACATCGAGCGCGACCGGGCCCCGATCTACCTCGTCAACTTCACCCAGAGGGCCTGCGCCGAGGAGGCTCAGAACCTCCTCTCCGTCGACTTCTGCACCAAGGAGGAGAAGCGGGCCATCGCGGACGCCCTCGTGGGCGTGCGGTTTGATAGCCCCTACGGCAAGGACCTCTCGCGTTTCATCCGGCACGGGGTGGGGCTGCACCACGCGGGTCTTCTGCCCCGCTACCGGCTCATCGTCGAGAAGCTCGCCCAGCAGGGGCTCCTCAAGGTCATCTGCGGCACCGACACCCTGGGGGTGGGGGTCAACGTCCCCCTGCGGACGGTGCTGTTTACCCAGCTCTGCAAGTACGACGGCGAGAAGACGGGGATCCTCGCGGTGCGGGACTTCCAGCAGATCGCGGGTCGGGCCGGGCGCAAGGGCTTCGACAACGTCGGCTACGTGGCCGCCCAGGCCCCCGCCCACGTGATCGAGAACATGCGCCTGGAGTCCAAGGCCGCGGGCGACCCGGGCAAGCTCCGCAAGCTCGTGCGGCGCAAGCCCCCCGAGAAGGGCTACGTCCACTTCGACCGGGCCACCTTCGAGCGGCTCACGGTCTCGCAGCCCGAAGCCCTCGTGTCGCGGTTTGTGGTGACCCACGGGATGGTCCTGGCCGTCCTGCAGCGGACAGACCGCCTGCACGACGGGGCCCGGGCCCTGCGTCGGTTGATCCTGGCCTCGCACGGGACGGAGGTCGACCGCCGGCGGCGGCTGCGCGACGCGTGGCAGATCTTTCAGTCCCTGGTCGAGGCCGGGGTCATCACCCGCGAGGTGGGGGCCGACGGGCGCTGGAGGTACCGCATCGACCGCGGGCTCCAGCTCGATTTCAACATCCACAACGTCCTGTCCCTGTGGCTCCTCGACACCCTGCCCAAGCTCGACAAGGACTCGCCCACCTACGCCCTCGACCTCCTCACGATGGTCGAGAGCGTGCTCGAAAACCCCGACGTGATCCTCTACCGGCAGCTCGACCGCATCAAACGCGAGGCCATCGCGGAGATGAAGGCCGCGGGCATGGACTACGACCAGCGCATGGAGGAGCTGGCCAAGCTGGAGTACCCCAAGCCCCACAAGGACTTCATCTACGCCACCTTCAACGACTTCGCGCGGGTCCACCCCTGGGTGGGGGCCGACAACATCCGCCCCAAGAGCGTCGGGCGCGAGGCCTTCGAGAACTACGCGTCCTTCTCGGACTACATCAAGGAGTACGAGCTCCAGCGCTCCGAGGGGGTCCTCCTGCGGTACCTGTCGGACATGTACAAGACCCTCGTGCAGACGGTGCCCGCGGCTCACCGCAACCCCGAGGTCCTGGAGATCATCGCGTACTTCCGCACGATGCTGAAGGAGGTCGACTCGAGCCTGCTCGACGAGTGGGAGAGGCTCCACGCCCCGGAGGAGGGCGACGAGGACCTGCCCGTCTTGACGGCGGCCCAGGTGGCCGAGGCCGAGGCGGCCGAGACCCGGGCGGCCCGGGACGTGACGCGCAACCCCCGGGCGTTTACGGCCCTCCTGCGGCGGGCCCTGTACAGCCTCGTGCGGGCCCTGGCCAACGGACACTGGACCGTGGCCGCGGGCATGCTCGACCCCGACGCCGAGGGGGTTCGGTGGAGCCCCGAGGCGCTCGCGGAGGCCATGGGGCGGTACTTCGAGGCCCACGCCCGGCTCCGGGTCGACCACGCGGCCCGGTCGCCGCAGAACACCATCGTCCGGGTGGTTCGGGACGACCTGTGGGAGGTCGATCAGGTGCTGGTCGACGACGACGACGACAACGACTGGATGCTGCGCTGCGAGGTGGACGTGGGGCGCTCCCGCGAGGCCGCCCGGCCCGTCCTGGTCTTGCGGGAGGTCACCACCTGAGGGGGTCAGCGGAAGGCGGGGGCGGGCATCGAGCTCCCCCCGGCCCCTCCCCCCTGCGGCGGGAGCACGAGCTCCTTGCGGTTGAACTCCTTCTCCGCGGCGATCCGGGCGGCCCGCTCGGCCCGTACGATGGCCTCGCGGTCGGCGATAAAGACCGTAAACCGCGAGGTGATGGCCACCAGGTGGTAGAAGAAGTCCATGTCCTCCTGGGAGAGGAATGCACCACATAAGACGTAGCCTACCCAACTGCCCTTGAGGGCCACGAGGTAGTACCGGGTCTCGGTCCACTTGCCTCGTTCGAGGCGCACGACCCGCCACTCGCACCAGGTGGCCACAAACCAGGTCATGATCACCAGGTAGGCCCACAAAATGACGCCGATGTAGCCCTGCTCGCCCATCAGCTGGTAAAGCGACGAGTGGGCCACGTGGACATCGTGAGGGTCGGGCGCGTACCGATGAAAATAGACGAGGAAGTTGCCCGTCCCGACGCCCCAGAAGGGGCGGTCCTGAGCCATGGCCCGGGCGGCCCCCCAGGCATTGAGCCGTCCGATGGCGCTGGCGTCCTGGCGCGAGGCCGAGCCGATGGTCATAAACCGGGCGGCCACCTCCGTGGGCATGTTGGCCAGGCCCACGATGGCCGTAAACACCCCCACCACGATCAGCCACCGCTTGTGGTGCAGGCGGTACAAGAGGTATCCGGCCACGGCCCCGAGCCCGAGCATCCCGCCCCGGGAGAGCGAGAAGAGGATCATCACCGCGAGAAAAGGCAAGGTCCCCCAGGCGAAGAGCTTGATCCCCCGGTCCTTGGACGTGAGCCCCAGCATAAACAGCATGGGGAAGGCCATCACCCCGGCCATGGCCATCTCATTGCGGTCGCCCGTGGCGCCCTCAAAGTTGTTTCGCCCCATGTAAAACTTCTGATAGAAGAAGGCGAGGCTGACCACAAACATCGACATTCCGATCGCCCAGAACAGCTCGCGGATGTGCTTCTCGTCCCGCATGAAGGCGCAGATCAGGTAATACTGCAAGAGCATCTTGTAGTAGTTGTCAATCTGCACATAGGCCGGACCAAAGCAGGGCGCGTGCAGGGCGCTGTTGACCACGGACAAAAATAAGAAGAAGATGGCCCAGTGAAAGCGGTCGGAGGTCATCCGGTATCGCTTGTAGAAGATGATCAGAAAGCCCAGGGCCACAGCGTAGTAGGTGATGGAGAAACGTACGGTCTCCATCCCAAACTCGATGTGCTCGTCGCCGGGGCGGATGTTGTCGCACATCACCATCCCGTAGACGGCCCACCGGGGGTTGCGGAGGAAGACCACCGCCAGGGTGATGAGAAGGATCGTGTAGCCGAGGATGGTCTTCATCGTGCCGGGAGGTCAGTTGAGAAGGGAGCCGTCTTCGAGGGATTTGACCGTCTCGTACATCTCAAACGCGGTGACATAGTGCAGGGTGATCTTGTCGCGGCGGCATCGGTCTTCGAGGGCCGTGAGGAGGGCCTCGAAGGGCCCCCCGGGGGTGAGAAACCAGTCGGGGGCCTCGCCGTTGCAGCCGTGGGCGTGGAGCTTGACGAAGCGGTGGTTGGGGGCCCCGCGGACGACCGGGGCGTGACGCAGCCAGGCGGCGATGCGGAGGGGGGGGGGGACGGGGTTTTCGGGTTCGAGCATGGCGGCCTCGATGCGGGGCACGAGGCCCTTGACCCGCGACCCGAGGAGCAGCCCGAGGGGGCCCGGCAGGAGCATCAGCTCGCCGGGCCGGGAGCGGCCCCCCACGTGGACGGTGCGCCCGGTGTCGTAGCCCCGCGACCGCCCCGGGGCGCTGCGGGCGTAGTAGATCTCGTTGACCACCCGCGACTGGGCCGGGGAGGGCACGCAGGGCATGGTCATGTCGAGGTAGCAGCCCGACTCCACGAGGGCCGACAGCTCGTCGTCGACCCCGCAGAACCGCCCGCCCCCGTGGCCGTTGTCGAGGGCCCAGTTGCCGTGGATGAAGGCATACCGGATCTGGCCTGTCTCCGGGTCGCGGCGCAGGCACCCGTGGTCGCGGTGCAGGAGGGCGGCGAACTCGGCCAGGGTGGCCATCAGGTGGTCGCGGGTGTCGTCCTCGTGGTGCAGGTGCAGCTCGACGTCGACGAGGCCCTTGTCGCGCAGGCGCCCGAGGGCCTCGAGGTGCTCGGGGCGGTACTCCTCGGCGGGGAAGAAGAGGGTGCGGACGTGGGGGCGCCCGAGGCTGTCGCGGTGGCGGTCGGCGAGGGCGGGGTAGTCGGCCTCCCAGCGCCCCACCCGGGCGCGCTCTTCGGCGAGGGAGGGCCTGCGCCAGCGGGGCTCGAAGTGGTCGGCGATGCAGACGTAGACGTGCACGGGCCGGTCGGCCACGGGGGCCTCGGCCGAGAGGATCGACCGCACGAGCCCGGGGCCCCACAGGCGGGCTCCGCGGGGGTCGAGGCGGTCGAGGAGGGGCAGGAGGGCGTCGGGGATCATTGCGGGGTCGTACGGGGCCTTCAGGCCGCCGCGACGAGGCTCTCGGGGGCAGGGAGGAGATCGAGGGAGGAGAGGACCTCGCGGACCGACCCGAAGGGGAAGGCCTCGAGCAGGGCGTCGAGGCGGGCTTCGGTCTGGTCGAGGTTGTGGTAGCCGCGGAGGGTGGCGAGTCGGCCGAGGCCAAACCGGGGCTGGTGGGGGTCGATCTCCCAGGGGTGGAGGTACACCATGAAGGGCCCCTCCCGGGCGATGCGGCGCAGGCCGTGGAGGGTGTAGGCCATGGGCAGAAGGCGCAGGTATCCGCCGCCCCCGAGGGGGAGGTTGCGCCCGGCGATGCGCAGGGTGCTGGACGGAAACTCCACGAGCCCCTGGCCGGGGCCTTCGGCGATGCGGTGGGGGTGGCGGGGGAAGTCGGCGATCCCGTAGCGGTCGTGCACGATGGGGTACACGCTGGCGTCGTAGGCGAAGCCCTCGTCGCGCAGGACGTCGAGGGCCCAGAGGGTGTCGCGTACGACGCTGAAGGTCGGCGCCCGGTACCCGAGGACGGGGACGCCCGCGAGGTCTTCGAGGGTGGCCTTGGCCCGGCGGATGTCGGCCCGAAACTCGGCCGGGGACATCTGGGTGATCATCCGGTGGGCGTCGCCGTGGGAGGCGAGCTCGTGGCCCTCGGAGACGATCCGGCGCACGAGGTCTGGGTGCCGTCGGGCCACCCAGCCCAAGGTGAAGAACGTGGCGTGAACACCCCGTCGGGCGAAGTGGTCGAGGAGGCGGTGGGTCTGGGAGGCCACCCGGGACTCGAGGCGGTCCCACTCGGCGCGGTCGACGCGTTGGGCGAGGGCCTCGACCTGGAAGTACTCCTCCACGTCGATGGTGAGGGCGTTGGGGGCCATGGCGTTGGGGCAGAGCATAACTCCAACCGGGGGCCCCGCGGGGCTTGACGTGCGCGCCGTCGAGGGACACTTCCTGTCGTCACCATGAACGACCTCTCTACGGCCGCCGCGGTCCATGTCACCCCCGTCGTGCGCCCGGCCCGCGGGGCCGACCGCGCCCGGTGGAACGGCTTCGTCGAGCGCACCCCCGAGGCCTCGGTCTACCACCGCTGGGAGTGGGGCGAGCTCTTCGAGGAGGTGTACGGGGTGGGCTTCCGCCCGCTGGTGGCCATGCGCGACGGGCAGGTGGTGGGGGTGTTGCCCCTCGTGCGGATGGGTCTTCCCGGGCGCCGGGCCCAACTGGTGTCGGTCCCGTATTTCGGGCACGGGGGAGCCCTCGCCGCGGACGGGGCCACGTACCGGGCCCTCTTCGCCGCGGCCGAGTCTCTGCGGGCCGAGGAGGGGGCCTCCCGGGTCGAGATGCGCCACGCCCACCCGGTCGTTGCGACCGAGGGGATGGGTCTCCGCACGGACAAGGTCTTGATGCGCCGGGACCTGCCGGGCACGGTCGACGCGCTCCTGAAGTCTGTGGGGCCCAAGGTTCGGGCCGATGTCCGTCGGCCTGAGAAGGAGGGGATGACCGTGGAGGTGGGCGACGGGGCCCTGGTCCCGGAGTTTCACGCGGTGTACGCCGCGGTGATGCGCGACCTCGGCAGCCCGTGTCACAGCGCGCGGCTCTTCGCCCGGGCCGCGGAGGTCTTCCGCGACCGGGCCTTCGTCGTGGTCGTGCGGTACCAGGGCCACCCCGTGGGCGGGGGGTTCCTCGTGGGGATGAACGGGACCCTGGAGATCCCCTGCGCCGGGTCGTTGCATCACCTCGCCCGCCTGCGGGGCAACATGCTGCTGTATTCCACGGTCCTGGGAGAGGCCATCCGCCGGGGGTACACCACGTTCTCGTTTGGCCGCAGCAGCGCCGACTCGGGGACCTTCACCTTCAAGAAAAACTGGGGGGCCACGGCCTCTCCGCTGCCCTACCACTACCTCCTTGGTCCCGGGGAGGAGGTCCCGACGATGCGCCCCGACAACCCCCGGTACGCCCGGGTGATCGCCGCCTGGCAGAGGCTCCCCCTCGCCGTAGCCAACACCCTCGGGCCGCGGATCGTACGGTGGTTGCCCTGAGCCTCCGTCACGGCGACGGAGCCGCCTCGGGGTCGAGGGAGGCGTAGTACCGGGCCACGTCGCGGATCTGGTCGGGGGTCAGGCCGTGGGCCGCCCGGTCCATGAGGTGGGCGTAGGGGGTGCCCCCCCGGCGATGGGACTGAAAGAGCTGGAGCTGCAGGGCGAGATACCCCCCGTACTGACCGGCCAGACGGGGGTAGGTGGGGTTGCGGGGGCGGCCTCCGGGCCCATGGCACGCCACACAGGCCGGAACCCGCCGCCCGCGCACGCCCCGGTGGGCGATCTCTCGGCCGCGGGCGATGTCGCCCGAGGGAGAGGCCCCTGCGCGCGAAGGAGCGGGCATCGCGGCGTAGTAGCGGGCGAGGGCGACCCGGTCCTCGGGGCGGAGGTCGGCGGCCACGGGGCCCATGATCCCGCTGTGTCGGGTCTGGCGGGCGTAGGCCTCGAGGGAGGCCAGGAGGTACCCGGGGCGTTGTCCCGCGAGGGCCGGATAGGCTCCCGCTCCGCGACCCTCGCCGCGGGTCCCGTGGCACCGGGCGCACCCCGCCAGCACCGCCGACGGAACCTCCGCCCGCGGAAGGATCTCTCCCCCCGGCAGGTCTCCCCTGGCCGGGGCCTGTCCGTCGACGAGGCGTCGGTAGGCCGGGGCGTCGAGGCGCGGGAGGACCCGCAGGAAGGCCACCATGGCCCACACCTCGTCGTCGCGGGGCTGCGACGGCCACGCGGGCATCCCCGTCAACTTGATGCCGTGTTTGACGATCTGAAACAGCTCCGCGGGGCCCCACTCCGCGAGGGAGCGGGAGAGGGTGGGGGGGGGTGGGGTCATGGCCCGGGTCACCCCCGAGGGGGGCCGGGAGGGGCTCCCGTGGCAGTGGGCGCAGGCCAGGTCGTAGTGCCCCGCGCCCTTCAGGGCGAGGTTGGGATCGTCAAGCGGCGGAACCTCCGTCCCCATCGCGTGGGTGCGGATCGAGCGGTGCATCGAGAAGCTCAGAAACCAGTGGGTGATGGCCCAGTGCCCCGAGCTCGCCCGGACGGGGATGACCCCCGAGGCGGCCACCAGGAAGCCCACGAAGGCGACGGCCGCCCCCAGGGCGGCGAGCTGGAGCAGGCGCTTCTTCACGGCCCCCCCTTTGATCCGCGAGCCCGGCGCAGGAGGGCGGCGGTGAGCCCGAGTCCCCCGACGAGGTACGAGGCCCCGCCCACCACGAGCATGATGGCCCCGCCCAGGTGCTGGTCTTCGAGGGCCGTGAGCCCGAACCCCCCGCTGCAGTGCGCGTAGAGGGGGCGCGGGGACAGGGCCAGGAGGGCCCCGAGGAGGGTCATGTGCATGGAGGTGAGGAGGAGGGCCACGACCCCCGCGGCGCTGCGGCCCATTCCCCGAGAGGCCTCGCCCCCGAAGGCAGACAGCCACACGAGGAGGCCTGTGGCGAGGAAGGTCCCTTGTTCGGCGACGGACCACAGAGGCTGGTGGCGGGCCGCGTGGTGCAACCCGGGGGCGTGCCAGGCCCACACCACCACCAGCTCCAGGAGCGAGGCGGGGATGGCCACGAAGAACCACGGGGCCCGGGGCACGGGGTCATAGGGCCCTCCGGCGAGGCCGAGGGCCACGAGGGGGGCGGCCACGGCCACGACCCCGACGTGCCCGGTCATGTGCACGAAGAAGGCCCGCTGGGCGAGGAGGGGAGGGCCCAACCACGCGGCGGCCAGGGTGAGGCACCCGAGGGCGAGGAGGGCCGGGCGCATCAGTAGCAGCTCCGGATGAGAAACGCGGCCAGGGCCGTGTACCCCGTGGCCACCGCGCTCATGGCGGCCAGGAGGAAGGCCGCGAAGCCCAGAAAGCGGTGGCGGCCTGCGGGGGAGTCGGCGTCGAAGGGTTCGGTCTCGCCGCCGTAGGCCTTCTTGCGCCACGCGCGCAGGGCCGTGGCCCCGATCCCGGCGAGGGCCACGAGGGTGTAGACCCCGATGACGACCCGGGCGGCGCCCAGCGACCCTCCGGGGCCCGCCACCCGGGCGCACCACACCGCGGCCGTGGCGTAGCTCAGCAGGAAGTGCCCGGCCCAACAGAGGGGTCCGGCCGCCAGGAGCCACAGGCTCTGGGCCGTCTCCGCGGTCTCGCCGTTGAGGGAGGGGCGGGCCATGGGGGTCCTCACGCCACCCGGGGAAAGCCGGCGATCACGGCCGCCGTCACCACGGCGGTGAGGGCCGCGAAGTGCCAGTAGAGGGTCACGTTGGTGATGTCGATGTCGTGCCGGGCGGTCATCCGCCCCGCGGCCCGTCGGGCCACGCAGTAGAGCTGCATGATGACCCCGAGGCCGAGGTGGACCACCGACCACACGACCAGGAGCCACACGATGGCGGGATAGACATGGCGCGAGGGGACGAGCCCGGTCCGGGCCGGACCCATCACGAGGGCCGCGCCCCCGAGGACGGCCATGGCCACGGCGGCCCCGAGGAGCGGGTAGAACCATCCCGGCCGGTCGCGGCGGTTGGCCCTCCGGGCGAGTTGGGTGAGGGCCCAGGCTCCGAGCACGCACCCCGCCCCCAGGAGGGGCCAGGACGTGCCGGGGCCCTGGGCCGCGAAGCGCGCAAACTCGGGGTGGATGGTCCAGTAGTAGAAGTAGCCGAACACCAGGCACACGAAGGCCGTGAGGTCGGCGAGCATCGTGAGAAACAGGGCCCACCACCCGACCGAGGCCGGGCCCGACACATAGATCGGCAGGCTCAGCCCGAGGCCTGCGTCCTTGTGGGTCTTCTCGGGGATGGGGGCCGTGCCGGTCCAGAGCCAGGATAGGATGGCCCCGAGGGCCAGGACGGCGCAGACCCCCGCGGACTTCCACCAGTGGAAGGTGCCGAAGAAGAAGCTCCCGCCCGTGAGGGCTGCGGCGATGTGGGTGACAAACGACGGGGTCCCCACCCGCAGGACCTGCTGGGGTCTGGCGTCGATGACGCTGGTGACCATGGTCTCGCGCAGGCCCTCCTCGGCGTCGGGCATGTAGAACCGCCCCTCGTCGACGTCCCGCACGAAATCGGGCTGATCCCAGAGGGGATACCGCGTGTCGATCTCGGGGATCGAGCGCATCCCCCAGGGGTGGTCGGAGCTCTTCTGGAGCCACTCCAGGGTCCCGGCGTTCCAGGGGTTGCGGGGGGCTGCGGGCAGGTGGGCCTTGGGGCGCAGGAGGTCCCACAGAAAGACCAGAAAGCCCGCCCCCAGGATGAAGGCCCCGACGGTCGAGACGAGGTTGAGCCGGTCAAACCCCAGGCCCGGGGCGTAGGTGAAGACCCGGCGCGGCATACCCCGGAGCCCCGTGAGGTGCATCGGCAGGAAGGTCAGGTGGAAGCCCACGAGGAGGATCCAGAAGGCGATCCGTCCGAGGCGCTCGGAGAGCTGCTTGCCGTTGAAGAGAGGGTAGAAATAGTAGACCCCGCCGAGGACGGGGAAGATCGAGCCCCCGATGAGCACGAAGTGCAGGTGGGCCACGACGAAGTGGGTGTCGTGGGCCTGCATGTCGAAGGGGGCCAGGGCCACCATCACCCCGGTGAGGCCGCCGAGGATGAAGCTCCCGAGGCCCCCGTAGGCGAAGAGCATCGGGACGCTGCGGGTCACGCGCCCGGCGGCCAGGGTGGCGATGAAGCAGAAGAGCTGGATCCCCGTGGGGATGGCCACGGCCTCGGAGGCCGCGGAGAACAGGCCGATCGAGATGCCCGGAAGGCCCGTGGTGAACATGTGGTGGACCCACAGGCCGAAGCTGAGAAACCCCGTGCCCACGGCGGCCAGGACGATCCACCCGTACCCCACGAGCTTGGTGCGGGTGAAGGTCGGGATGATCATGGCCACGAGGGCCACCGACGGGAGGAAGATGACGTAGACCTCGGGGTGGCCGAAGAGCCAGAAGAGGTGCTGCCACAGGAGCGGGTCTCCGCCGCGGGAGGGGTCGAAGAAGGGCCAGTGGAAGGCCCGCTCGACCTCCAGGAGGAGGCTCCCGGCGATGACCGGGGGGAAGGCGAAGAGGATCATCGCCGCGGCCACCAGCATGTACCAGGCGTACAGGGGGATGAGGTTGATCCGCATGCCCGGGGGGCGGCACTTGAGGACCCCGACGATGAGCTCGACCGCGGCGGCGATGGCGGCGATCTCGATGAAGGACAAACCCAGGAGCCAGAAGTCGGCCCCGATGTCGGGTTGGTACCGGGTCGTCAGGGGCGGGTACATAAACCACCCCCCTCGGGGGGCGGCGTTGAAGAGGAGCGACCCGCAGAAGAACACCCCGCCGAGCAGGAAGCTCCAGAAGCCGTAGGCCGAGAGGCGGGGAAAGGGCAGGTCGCGGGTGCCGATCATCTGCGGCAGGACGAAGATCGAAAACGCCTCAAAAATAGGGATGGCGAAGAGAAACATCATCACGGTGCCGTGCATCGTGAAGATCTGGTTGTAGCGTTCGGCCGAGAGGAAGCCCGCGTTGGGGACGGCGAGCTGGATCCGCATGAGGAGGGCCAGGACCCCGCCGAACAGGAAGAACCCGAAGGCCGCGACCATGTACCACTTGCCCACCGCGGTGTTGTTGACCTCGGACCAGTAGCGCCACCCTGTGGGGACCCTCCAGGCCGCGAGGAGCCGGGCCTCCTGGGCCCGCTGAAGCTCCAGGGGCGGGGCCTCGGCGAGGGGTTTGGCGTCGTGGGAGGGGGGGCTCACTGCAGTCCCTCCAGGTAGGCCGCGAGGGCCTCGAGGTCGGCCCGGGGGAGCATCGCGAAGCGGGGCATGAGGGCCCCGGGTTTGACCGACTCGGCGTGGGCCACCCAGCGGGCGAAGGCCCCGGGGGTGTTGGGCAGGCTCAGGGCGGCGAGGCTCCGGCGGCTCCCGACGTGGGTGAGGTCGGGGCCGAGGACCCCGTCGGCGGGGGTTCCGCGGACGGTGTGGCAGGCCCCGCAGCCGACCTCGAAGAAGACGGCCTCTCCGCGGGCTTCGTGGTGCCCCCCGGGCCTGCGGGCGGGCTCTGCCTGTTGGGCGAGCCAGGCCTCGAAGGCTCTCCTGCCCTCGACCACCACGTCGAAGCTCATCAGGGCGTGAGAGGCCCCGCAGTACTCCGCGCAGACCCCCCGCAGGACACCCTCCCGCGCGGCGGTCAGGGCGAGCCGGGTGGGCCGCCCCGGGAGCATGTCGAGTTTGCCCCCGAGGCTGGGGATCCAGAAGGCGTGGATGACGTCGCGGCTCTCCAGCCAGAAGTCGACGGGCTCCCCCACTGGGACATGGATCTCGTTGGCCAGCTCGACGGAGCCTCCCCCGGGCCGCGGGTACCGAACCCTCCACCACCACTGCTCGCCCACCACGACCACCCGCAGGCTGCCTGCCGGGGCGGGGCCCACGAGGCCCGGGAGCATCGAGAGGCCGCTCCCGAGGAGGGCCGTCAGACACAGGGTGGGCACGAGGGCTCCGCCTCCGAGGATCCACCAGGTGGCTCGGCGATGGCCCTCGGCATCGGGGCGGGCCCGCACGGCCGCTACCGTGAGGGCGATCATGACCACCCAGATCACCACGGCCGCCGCGGCCATGACCCCGAACAGGGACGCGAGGTCGTGGGCCGCGGGTCCGGCCGGGTCGAGGGCCGACTGGGGACCGCGGCAGCCCGCGAGGATCGTGCCGCCTACGCTGCATGCCAACGCCCTATGAGTCTTCATGCCAACGACGCTCCGGGTGGGTCGGACCGTGGCCTCTCCCTGGCCGCCTGCCGTTGGCTGCAACGCACGTGCCCTACGATCGGCCCCTGCCCTCCAGTCGTGGAGACGTGTCTCCCGCGGGGCACGAGGCCGTCTCGGTTTGCCTCAGTGTGGCGCGGAGGTACGGGGCCTGGGTTTGGAGCCGCGGCTGTGAGACGGTGGGACTGGATGAAGAACCCTGACAACGGCTACGTGGGCATCGGGATCTACAACGTCAAACGGACCCACAACTTCGGGGCCCTCCTGCGTACGGCCCGGGTGTTCGGGGCCAATTTCGTCTTCAGCGTGGGCAGCCGGAACCCCGACGAGCACAGCGCCATCGGGTCGACCCTGACCCTGCCGCTCTTCCACTTCAACACCCTGGAGCTGTTCATCGCGTCGATCCCGGTCAACGCCCGGCTGGTGTGCGTGGAGCTGACCCCCGGGGCCCTCGACATCCGCACCTACCAGCACCCTCCCCGGGCGGTGTATCTCCTCGGGCCCGAGGACGGGACCCTGCCCGCGTCCATCATGCGCCGTCACGACACGGTGATCCTGCCGGGGACATGTCCCCTCAACGTGGCCATGGCCGCCACGGTGGTCCTCTACGACCGGTCGCTCAAGGCCCTGGGGCCTCTGTCTATCCCGAGCCCACCCGCCCCGTGACCAGGGCCTCCCGCAGGAGCTCGCGGGCCCGATCGATCCCCTCGGCCGACTCCCGGGCGAAGGGGCCCAGGAGCACGGTGGCCACCTGGAGGGAGGTGGCCCCCCCGCGCCCGAGGTCGCCCCCGAGGAGGCTCAGGAGGTCGGCCCGGTCGGGCGCCGACAGGCGGTATCGCCCGCCCCCGCAGCCGCGGCACACCACGCCCCCTGCGGCCGGGTCGAGGGTCACCGCGGACGCGGGCGGAGCGGGGGTCTCGCAGCGGGCGCAGCGGTCGAGGGCCGGGGCGTGGCCCGTCACGTCGAGGGCCTCCAGGACAAACCGGGCCAGGAGGGCCGCGGGAGCGCCCGGGAGGGTGTCCTCGGCGAGGTGGTCGTAGAGCCCGTGGAGGAGGGTGAACAGGGCCGGGTCGGTCGCGATGGGCTCGGCCAGCCCGAGGGCCACGGCCGTCCCGCACTGGGCCGCGGTCTGGCGGGCGAGGGTGAGGAGGAGGCCGGGCCAGGCGCGTTCGGGCCGGGCGTCGTCGAGGCGGGGGCCCGCGCGGCCCGAGGTCCAGCCGATGCGGTACAGGACCAGGGTCGACAGGCTCGCCCCGTAGCGTTGCCGGGAGCGTTGGCCCGACGGGGCGAAGGCCTCCATCCGGCAGCCGTCCTCGCGCAGGAGGGTGACCTGGAGGTCGTGCTCGCGGAAGGGTCTGCGGGCGAGGACGAAGGCGAGGGAGGTGGCGCCGCTCACGCCCGAAGGGTAGCGCAGACGGCGGAGGCGGGATACGGAGCCCGGGAGAGCTGCTCGGGGCGGTCTTCGGCCCGGGGGCGCAGGAGGAAGGACATGGCCAGGGTGGCCAGGATGCCAAACACGACCAGGGCGATGGCGAGGCCAAAACGGCGCCCACGGTCGGCCTCGCTGGGGGGCAGGCGCACGGGCAGGGGGCGCACGTCCTGGGCCCGCAGCTCGACCCCGTAGCGGGCCAGGACCTCGTCGGACGACACCCCCACGGCCCGGGCGTAGGCCCGAAGAAACCCGCGTACAAACGTGTCTCCCGGCAGGTCGGCGTACTCGCCCGACTCGAGCTGCTCCAGGGATCGCAGGGGGATCCGCGTCGTGTCGGCCACCTCCTCCAGGGAGAGGCCACGAAGCTCACGCTCGCGTTGCAGGTATGTCCCGATGGATTCCATCTACACCTCCGCGCGGGGCGCGGGTCAACGGGGGGCGCAGACCCGCTACGGGGCCCACGACCTCATGGGGCCACCGAACGCCCGAGGGCCGCGCACTCCCGGCCCTCCGGGGTCTCGGCGGCGATCTCGACGCAGCGGGCCAGGTCGGCCCGGGCCTCTTCAGGCTGACGCATCCGCACCCGGACCTTGGCCCGATGCAGATACACGGCCTGGATGTCGCTGCATCCGGAAGCCTCGACGCTGGCGGCCCGGTCGAGGGAAATAAGGGCCTGGGGCAGGTCGTCGGTGCGCAGCTGGGCCTCGCCGAGCCGGGCCCACCCCACACAAAAGTTAGGCTGCAAGGCCACCGCCCGCTGGAGCACCGTGACGGCCTCGGGAAACTGCCCCGCACGGAGCAGGGCCTGCCCGAGGTTGCCGAGGGCCAGGTGGGGCGAACGATAGGTAAGCTCTTCGGTCACGGCCCGCAGGAGGGGGATGGCCTCGGCGGGGCGCCCGGCGTTGACCAGGGCGGCCCCGAGCGAGTTGCGGGCTTCGGCCAGAGGGGCCCGGGAGGCCTCGTCGCCCTGGGCCCGAAGGGCGTAGAGCCGTACGGCCTCGCGCAGGTGCCTCTCGGCGTCGGCCCATCGCTCGAGGGAACCCATCACCTGCCCCAAATACAATCGGGCTTCGGCGTTTTCGGGGTCGCGCCGGATGGCTCGCTCCCAGGCCACGATGGCCCCGCGCATGTCGCGCTCGTCAGCGTAGAGTCCACGTCCAAGGTTTACGTCGGCGATTGCTTGTTGACGGGCTTCGTCGGTCACGCCTGTGCAGGACCATCCTGCGAGGCTGAGGTGACCGGCCAGATAAGCAAGTGCAAGGGACCCCCGCGGGCGATGAAACATGGGGAGGGTCTTCACCAGACGACCTGCGAGAGCCCGATAGGTACTCGATCACGGTCGTCAAGGTCAACCCTGAAATTTGACAGGGAGGCCCCGGGGGTGCCTCCGCGGGGGCTCTATCCGCGGGCCTGCTCCTGCATGCCGAGGAGGGTGAAGAGGCGGCGCAGGGCGTCGATGTCGTCGATGGCGACCTTCTCCTCGACGATGCGGATGTACTGCCCCTCCCGGAGCTGGATCACGGTGCGCTTGACGGTGTCGACGTCGAGGCCCGAGCGGGCCGACAGCTCGAGGGGGGAGACGGCCACCTGGGCCGAGCCCGAGGTGCGCCCCGCGTCGGAGGCGAGCTTCAAGAGGGCGTTGACCACCTTGGAGGTGTGGTCGCGCAGGAGCATGTTTTCAAACTGGTCTTCGGCGTCGCGGAGGCGGCGCACGAGCTGCTGGACGAGCCGGGCGGCCACGGCCCCGGAGCCCTGCAGGAGCTGGTTGAAGGTCTCGGGGTCGAGGGCCAGGACCACCACGTCGGACAGGGCCACGGCGCTCGAGCTGCGCTGGGTCCCGGGCAAAAGAGCCCCCTCGCCGAACAGGTCGCCGGGCTTGAGGATGTGCACCGACCGCTCGACGCTGCGCACCCGCTTGACCACCCGGACCCGGCCCTCCTGGAGCATGAAGATCTCCCGGGCCACGTCGCCCTCGCGGAAGATCACCTCGCCGTTGCCGTAGCGTCGGCCGAAGTGCTCGAGGAGGCGGTCGCGCTCTGCGGAGGAAATCTCGCTCATGGCTCTGGGGGCTCTCTCCACCCTTAGTACATCTGCGCCCCGGGACGGAAGGCGCATCGTACAGGGCCCGGTCGGGCAGGCAGAATCCCGTTGACAGCGGGGGCCGTCGAGCCTACAACCCCGAGCCCGTTGCCGGCGTAGCTCAGTTGGTTAGAGCAGGGGAATCATAATCCCAAGGTCGTTGGTTCAAGTCCGACCGCCGGCACCACGAAAGCCTTCCTTGGAAGGCTTTTCGCGTTTGGGGGACGTGGGTAGGGATGGGGCTGGATGGGTGGGTTTGGGGAGGCGCTGTTACAAATGCGCTACAGGGCCCCCGCGGCCGTGACACGCTCGAAACCTGCGGAAACCAGGGCGTCCATGATCTGGTCGCCGGGGTCGCCGGCGCCCTTGTTCTTGGTGAGGTTCCTGTGGCCGAGGAAGCCGGGCCAGCGGGCTTGCCGGCCGCCCTCGGCCGTGGACTGCCAGGCCTTGACCGGGCCGCGGGGGCCCGGGACGCGGCGGGGGATCGGGTAGGCCCCAGCGAGGAGTTCACACAGGGCGACGGTGGCGTCCAGGGTGGCCTGGTACAGGTCGCCTCCGGGCTCCTGGCACATCTCGATCCCGATCGACCAGGAGTTGGCCCAGCCCGCGTGCCAGCAGCTCCACGGGCCCGGGTCGGCCGACTGAAGTACTTCCCCAGCCAGACCCACCGTGAAGTGCCAGCTGACCTTGCGGGCCGTGGTGGCCTGGTACCGGGCGAGGCGCGCCCCGAGGCCCAGGGGGCCCCGGCCGGGCCGGGTCTTGCCGCGCTTGCCGTGGATGGTGTGCAGGACCGTGGCGAGGGGAGGGTTCCACCGGCGGGCCCCGTCGGTGGCCCCGAGCACCTCCCCGCGGGCGTGGGTCAGGGAGTCGGGCAGCTCCACCAGGTTGCCGGAGAGGACGATCACGGGACGCACACCAGGTGCACCACGCCCTGGGCGATGTGCCGACGGGCGCAGGCCTCGGCCGCGGCCTGGGTGGTGTGCCTGCAGCCGCACTGGTAGCCCCCGGAGCGCCAGACCCACCTGCAGCCGGGGTTCTTCTTCGACCAGGCCTCCAGACGCCCCGCGGCCCCGTGCAGGCCCCGGGCGACGTGGGGGGCGGCGCGTTTGGCCCCACGGCGGGCTGCAGCACCGGCCGCCTTGGCTCCGCGGACTGCAGCCTTGCCGGTGGCAACCGCGGCCGCCTTGGCCCGCGGCGCGGCCCACCTGGCTGCACGCACCGTGGCCTTGCCAGTGGCAACCGCGGCCGCTCGAGCACGGGGCGCGGCCCACCTGGCTGCGCGGCCGACGCCTCGGCCGGCCGACCGGGCGAGCTCGCCGGCCGTGGGGTTACTGCGCGTCCGCCGGGTCAACCCACGTTGAACAGCGGCCACAAAGGGCGCAGCGTCGTAGGGCTCGCCTTCGGGGTGATCGACCGCGCCCATCCAGAGCGCGATGGAGTCGTTGTTGTCGATGCTGAGCGACCAGCCGTCGTCGGCCAGGCTGGCGCGTACAAGGGCCCAGGTGATTGCGAAGTGCAACGCCTCCAGACCCTGGAAGGGCGGGAACTTTGCCGCCGTCACAAAGACCGCGAGTGCATCGCGCGTGGCGAGCGTCTTTGCGTCGTGGCGTTCGGTGTCAGTGAGTTTTGCCTGGGCCCGCGCATTGCGGAGAAACTCGGTGCCGTCGCCGGGAATCGCTTCACCGAACCGGGCCGAAGTCTCGGCAATCGCTGAGCGCCAGGACCGCAGAGATATCACGGCCCCACCTTGCGATGATCTGCTCTCGCGAGAGGCTCTTGTTCTCCCGAATCTGTTGCTCTTCCACCGCGAGCCACTCCAGGCGGCTCAGCTCCTGCCGCCGATCGTTGCCCAACCACAGGTGAAACTGCCGGATGTCCATCCCCGGACGGTACCGCGTCGCCCTCGGCCGCCTCCACTTTTGGCAGGTCGCGAGTGAGCCTGTGCACCGCCCATCGGCCCACGGCCTTCAGGACGTCCACGGCGACCGAGGCCAGGGCCGCGAGGAGCACGGCCAGGGCCATCTGCATCTGGGGGTCCGAGAGGATCGCACCGCCGCCCACGGCTGCAGCCAGGGCCATGCGGGGGGCGTCGAGGTCGAGGTTCAGGCGCATTTCAGTACTCCACGACGAAGAAGCTGTCGGCGAAGGCCGCGCCCGCGTCGATCTCAAAGCCCACGGCGTTGAGGTCCGCGACGGGCGCCGAGACCTGGACGGTGTCGCGCAGGGCGTGGGGGCAGAGGGCCTGGAGGGTGCGGCCCGGCACGGCCGTGTCCCGGTGCTGTCCCGATCCGATGCCGCAGGGCAGGGGGGCGTGGAAGCTCGCCGTGGTCACCGACTCGATCACGACGCCGTTGCTGCCGACGACGGCGATGGAGCCCGGGGCGTTGGGCTCGCCGATCTCGAAGGCCCGATGGGTGCGGGTCCAGGCCACGGTGGCTTCGGTCAAGAGGTTGCCGATCCACAGGTAGACGCGCCGCGCGGTGCGTACGTCGATCTGCCGCGTGGTCCAGGTGTCCTGGGCCCCGTTGAGGGTCCAGCCCGCGTGCAGGGTGATGGCCGCAGGGGGGCGGGGCGGGGCGCTGTCGACCTGCACGAGGGTCGCGTCGCCTTTGTGGAAGCTCGCGCTGATCACCTGGGCCGCGTCGTGGTCGGCCACCTCTACGACGTGACCCCAGGTCAGAAGGGTGCTCCGCCCCGCGGCGCGGATCTCCACAAAGGGGATGGTGCTCTGTGCCGCAAGGGCCCACCGGCCGGCCGCGATGGTGATCGCGGAGGGTGCGCCGGGCGTGAGATCGCGATGGATCGAGATTCCAAGGCCGTTCATGCGAGGACCTTCCACGCGGCCCAGGCCGCGGCGAGCATCATCAGGGGGGCAGCGACTCCCAGGGAGGCGCCCGTGTCGCCCCCGGGGGGGTGGGTCTCGTGGGGGACCTGGCCGTCGTAGGCGAGGTTGGCGAGCATCATGTCGTCGGGCGAGGTGGCGCCAAACCAGGTCGCGTCGCCCCCTGAGGCCTCGGCCAGGAGGCGCCCCGACTCCACGCGCTGGTCGATCCGCACGGCGAGGAAGGCCGCCCCGTACCTCCCCCGGGCCCGCAGGGGGCCGATTCGGTCATGGGTGGGGGCGTCGCGCAACAGGAGCTGGCGGAGCCGGTCCCATCGCGCCGAGGGGTCGAGCGGCGCGAGCTCGGACGCGTAGTGGCCGATGACACCGGCCGTGCCGCCGTCGCCCACGGAGTAGCCCCCCGCGGCGAGGCGCAGGGCCCACACGTCGCCCACGGTGGCCCGGAGCGAGGCGGGCAGGGCCCGGTCGACCGCCCCCAAGTGCCGGGCGTAGTTGACCAGGCCCACCACGGTCTGGCCCGCCACGTCCTCGCGCCACGCGGCGGAGTGCGGGTCGGTGGCCACGGCGCGGCCGAGGATCTCCCTCACGACGTCCGAGGGGCCGAGAGTGCGCAGGGCCGGGCCCTCGACGCCGTAGAGGCCCACGGCGCTCCCTGAGGTCGAGAGGTTTCCCACGGCCTCGGTGAGACCCATGGAGCTCGCCGTCAGGCCCAGGAGGGCCTGGGGCGGGGTCGCGCCGAAGATCCTGGGCCCGTAGGTCCGCACGGCCTCTCCCGGAGCGCCCTGCCACCGCCCGAGCAGCGTCGGCAGCTTGCTCCGGCCGTAGACGCCAGGGAGGGCGGCGCGGGCGACCATCACCCGCTCCCGAAGAGGGCCACGCCATGTTCGCGGGCCCAGGTGACGGGGTCGAGGCGCGGGGGGACCGTGCCGGTGAAGTGCTCGGCATCGCGGGCCGAACGGAGCTGCAGCACCTCCATGTGCAGGTGAGGCGTGGTCGTATGACCTCCCGGTACGGAGTTGGTGCTGCCCACGTGGCCGATGAGCGTGCCCTGCTCGACCCGCTGGCCCCTTTGGACGGTGTAGTTCGACAGGTGTTCGTACAGGGTGGCCGTGTGCCCGTCGTCGTGGCGCAGAGACACGGTGATGCCCGACCGTTGGAGCTGGCCGTCGTTGAAGGCCCCTGCCACGGTGCCCGACGCCGCGGCGTGCACGGGCGTGCCCGTGGGCGCGGAGATGTCGACGCCGTAGTGGTTGTGGTTGGGGCGGAAGGCCTGCAGGAGCCGACCGCCGGGCACGACGGGACGGCTCAGGGGAGGCGTCCAGCCGCCGTCGCCCGGGTCGGGGAGCGGAGGGGGGCCGGAGCCTGCGGGTGGGGCGCCCGAGGCCTCGGACGAGCTCGCCGCGAGGAAGACGCCGCCGACCACCAGGAGGCCAATGAGCCAGGGGGGCATCAGTAGCTCCGCAGGCCTTCGAGGCCCGCAAAACTGGTCCTGAACGTCGACGTTCCCTCCACCGCGGCCCGCAGGTCCGACTGTCGCGAAGGGGTGATCCCGGCGCTGTCGAAGTACCCCGAGACCATGTAGTACCGGAGCATGTCGCGCGTCTGGGGACCGAGGATGCCGTCCACGGCGAGGTGAGCGCCCCGCTCCCGGTTGGCCGCTCCTTGGAAGGTGCGAATGGCCGTGCGGGTCGCGGGACCCATCACACCATCAGCCGCGATCTGGTACTGCAGCGCGCGGAGGATGCGCTGATAGCCCTCGATCGCGTCGCGGCTGTGGGGCTCGGAGCTGTGGGAGCCGCCGCCCGTGTGGCCTCCGCCCCCGCCGCCCGTGCCTCCGCCGCCCGTGTGGCCAGTGCCACCACCGCCCCCGCCGCCCGTGTTGTTGTTCGCAGCCAGCCACTGCGTGTACCAGACCTGGAACTGGTCGCGCGTGCCCGCGAAGATCTGCCTGCGGTCGGAGTCGTTGACGACCGTCCACCACTCAGAGCCGTTTGCGCGCTGCCACTGCTGCGCGGTCACGGCCCCGGGGAGCGCGTGCTGGCCGATCACACGGTCCTGGCCCGCGCCACCTCCGGGCGCAGGGGGGGTGCCGCCGCCCGTGCCGCCGCCCGCGAAGTTTTGCTGGGCGAGCCAGGTCTGGAAGGCGGTGCTGTCGCCCTCGAAGAGCCGGTGGCCCGAGGCGTTGACCGCCTCCCACCAGTCGCGCCCGTCGGCGAGGCGCCAGTGTCGGGCCGTGACACCGGGGGCGACGTTGTAGGTGCCGATCACCTGCGGCTGGCCGACGCCGCCGCCGGTGGGGGGCGGAGGGGGCGGCGGGACGTAGGTGCTGCCGCCACCGGGAGGGGCGCCTCCGCCCATGACGGACCGGCCGTAGCGGGCCGTCGACCAGGTGGTGAAGTCCGCCACGCTCCCGGTGAAGATCGTGTTGCCCGCGGTGTCGGTCGCCACCACCACCTGGTAGCCCTGGTCCTCCCAGAGCTCGACGCGGCCTCCGTCGGGAAGGGTGCTGGTCCAGCGGATGACGGGGTTCGACGTGGTGCTCCCGCCAGGCACCGTCCAGCCCGCGGAAGCGTTGGCCGTGCCCGAGCTCGCGGCGATAGCGATCACGGCCCCTACACCAAGGAGGGCCAGAAGGGCGTTGTTCGTCATGACCCGTATCCTCCCCAACCAGGGAACTCCCAGATATGGACAACCTGCACCACGGTCAACGTACCCTGCGCGGCCAGGACGGCGTCCTGGGGGTCCTCGAGGGAGTACTCAAACTGAAGCTGGGTCCCGGCCGGGACGATGAGGTTCGGCTCAATCCTGAGCTCCCACGCAGGAGGCGTCTGGAGGGCCGACGCGACGGGAGGCGCGGGGTAGGCGCCCTCGGCCGGAAGCCGCGACAAGGTCGAGTGGGGCGAGTGTCCCGACAGAAGCGGGATGTGGGCCGGGGCCGTGGTGAGCTGCTCGCCGTCGGAGCGCGAGATGTAGACCTTCATGGCCGTCACGTCTCCGGCCCAGGTGATCGCGTAGACGCGGCCGCGGCGCACGATCTTGTTGAGCGTCACCGAGGCGCGACGGGTCACGCCCGTAAGCTGCACCGTGTCGGTGTAGCGGCGGAGTTTGACGCCCTTGCGCGTAGCGGTGTCGTAGATGTCGTTCCAGCGCCGCTCTTCCGCGGTGAGTTTCAATTCGGGCGGTCGCATATCAGGGACCCCTCTTCGCATTGGCGAGCCGGGCGGCCTCTTCCATGCCGGGGAACTCCCAGACATGGCAGGCGATGTTCAGGATGGTGCGGTTATCCTCGCCGAGAAGGCCCGGCGCGGCGATGCCGTCGAAGATCAGGACGTCCGAGCCCGACATCACGATGTTGGGGTCAAAGACCAGGAGGCCTGGCTGGACGCGGGCCAGGAGGTCGACGGCCGCGGTCCAGTCGGGCGCGAAGGCCGCGGGGGAGAGCTGGGGGCCGTTGAGAAGGGCCGTCACGGGCGCGAGCTCGGACAGGAGCTCGCCCGAGCCCGTGCGGATGGACACAGCCCACACGCCCACGTCGCCCGAGAAGGTGATCGTGTGCACGCGCGTCCGGCGCCGGGACGGGATAAAGCGCGTGACGAAGCGCCGATCATCTGCCGCGATGGTCGAGTCCACCAGGGGTGCGAGCGGGTAGACGCGGGGCAAAACGCCTGGGTGGGTCGCGTCGGGGTAGGTGCGGACGAACTGCCGCTCGTCGTCGGTGAGAAGTAGCTCTGGCCAGGCCGTGGAACCCATGAAGGTGTCTCCGACGCGGCGAGGGAGGCGCAGCACGGGGCCCGCCGCGCGCGGCCCCGGTGCAGGGTGGGGGGAAGGGCCTAGCCCTGGCTCTTGAAGCTCTCGACGGCCCAGAAGTCGGCGCGGAGCGCGAACCCGCCGCGGCCGCCCTCGCTGAGCGCTCGGATCTTGAACTGCCGCGAGACGCGGAAGATCACCTGGAAGGTGGTGGTGGCCGGCAGGAAGATCGGGACCTGGAGCTTGCGCCGCAGGGCGGGGGCGGGGGGGATGTTGCCCGCGTTGGCCGACCAGACGGCGTTGTAGCCCTCGCCGATGGTCGCCACGGTCATGTTCTGTTGGAGGCCCCCGAGCACGACCGCAGGCGGCCCAGCCAGCGCGGCGCCCGAAGCCGGGCCGTCGAGGAGGGTCGGGGCCGTGATGGACGGTCCGCCCGGCTGCACGAAGCACCCGAGGGGGCCCAGGACCACCTCGTTGGTGATGTACTTGAACACCACGACGGTGTTGGTGGCGATGGCGTCGGCGTCCTCGGGGAGGATGGGGCCCTCGCCGATCAGGGCTGAACTCGCGCGCACGTCGGAGCGTACGGGCACGATCCCGACGCCGAGCTCATGCACGGCGATGTTTTGGTCGTCCGACACGCGCCCTCCGCCAGGGAGGTTCGTATCGAGCTCCGACATGGTGAAGCCCTGCGGCAAGCCCTGGCCGTTGGCGTTCTGCCCGACCTGGAAGGCCGAGTAGTCACCGGCCGTGACGAGGCCAGCCGCGGTGACAGCCCCGCCGACGGTGGGCGTGAAGGAAAAGACCGACCAGATGTGCCGCTGCCTGATCTTGTCGAAGGGAGGCGCGCCAGGCGAGGCGACGCCCCGACGAAGCACGCCTGACTGCTGCTGCTGGATGGAGTGTTGGAGGTTCGGGCCGAGCATGGTGTGTGGATCCTGTCCTGGCTGGGGTGCGCGAGGGGGAGCGGCTCAGCCGCGGTTGATGAAGGACTCGAGGCAGGAGAGCTCGACCTGCACCTCGAGCGCGCCCGCGTAGCGGTTGCTCTCGGGCAGGGCCTCGGCGTTGGGGGCGGGCCGCGCGAGGGTGATCGCAGCCGGCACGTTGAGCGACATCTGGAATTGACTGCCAGCCGGGAGGAAGAGCGGGATGGGGAAGCGCCTCTCAAAGGCGGGGGGGCAGCTGCTGCGCGTGACAGGCAGAAGCGCCCGCTGGCCCGCACCGGCCGCCGTGCCAGCAAAGCCCACGATGTTCTGGTCGGGCTCCGCGGGGACCTCCACGATTTGCACCGCGGGCACCTGGCGGGAGGCCTCGACGAAGCCCACCACGCCGCCCGGGAACGGCAAGTCGGCGAGGCGCGCGATGGGCACAACCTCGTTCAAGTATTCGTACGAAAGCACGATCCCGTTGGCGAGCGCGGTCACGTCCTCGGGGCAGGGCGGGATGAGCCGGTCGACAGCGTTGGCCACCACGCCGAACGCCTGACCGGCCGGGTAGCAGGCCGAGTCGTAGGGCGCGCGGCGGATGTCGACGCCGACCCCCTCGACGACCAGGTTGGTCTCGTTGGCCACCCGGCCGGGCTGTTCCCAGTTGGTCTCCCGGGCCGTGAGCTGCGAGGCATACCCCTGGCCCATCTGGCCGCGCGGGGTGGAGAAGAGGACGTAGCGGCCGGGCTGGATGACGCCCCCGATGCCCGGCGCGAAGAGGTAGGTCGAGAAGAGATGGCGGACGCGGATCTTCGAGAAGTCCGCGGTCTCGCCGCGCCGCAGGATGTTCGACTGCTGGCGCTGGAGGCTCTGGGCGATCTGGGGAGGGAGCATTGGGTGCGTGTCCTGGCTGGGGTGCGCGAGGGAGGAAGGGGCGTGGGAGGTCAGTAGCCGTAGAGGGCGGCGTTCAGGTCCGCCTCGAGGTCGGCCTGAGTGCCCGTGGGGGGCGGCAGGGGCGGAGCCGCGTTCGCCTGCGGGCGCGTGGCCCACCAGTTGTCGGCCTCGGAGATGGCGGGGTAAAGAAGGGCCCCCATCCCCGCGGCGCCGATGGAGCCGGGCAGGAAGGCGGCGCTGAGACCGGCGAGGACGGCCCGGATGCCGATGCGCACAAGCATCCCCGTGCGGTTCCTCTCGGTCGAGAGGCTCTCGCCCTCGTGCAGGGAGATCTTGCCGATCGCGTACTTGTTGAGGAGGTACGACCCGAGGGCCATCCCGCCGCCGATCGCGACGTTCTTGATGATGTCCTTGGTGCCGTTGGGGTTGCGGCGACGGCGGCGCGGGTTGGCCACCACGATGGTGCTGCGCCGCGCGCTACGCCGACGGGGGTTGGCCACCACCACCACGGGCCGACGCGCGGAGCGCCGCCTCGGGTTCGGCATGATGAGCGGGGCGGCGTTCCTGCGCCGCCGACGCCGCCGGGGGTTGGCCATGGCGCCGTTGGCACGGACGACGATCACGCCGCCGCGGGTGCGGGTGCGGGTGGGGTTGGCGGGGTTGACGAATCGCGTCTGCATCGGGATGGACCTCGGTTCAGGGGACGTTGCAATGGGGGGGGCGGGTGCGCTTGTCTAAGATGATTTTCCAGGGTTCGTGCTCATCCCACGATCCCTTCGGGGGCCACGAAGTACCCCCCGCCGCGGTACTGGACGTGTCCGTCGACGCGGTAGAGGCGCGGGAAAGGGGCCTCATGGTCGTGGTACCAGTAGGCATCCTCGTCGCCCTTCAGGGCCGTGTAGTCGGTGCGGATGACCCGCCATCCGGCCTTGGGCATCCCAGCGAGCGCGGAGAGGTTCATGGCGCGGCGGGGCACGATCCACAGGCGCCCGGACTTCGCCCCGACGGCGAGCCAGGGGTAGGGCCGAGGAACCCGCCAGGTGACCACGGAGCCGTCGGGGCGGCGGAGGTAGAGGACGCGCAAGAGCCCGAGCTCTGCGACCGCTTCCCTGCGACGCATCCCAGGTACCGTGACGGTGCGCTCGAAGCGAGGCTCGAGGCCCCATCGCAGGTCCCGGTACTGCTCATCGACCGTGCCCGAGACCGGGGAGTAGTCGCCGTTGCCGTGGCGGGGCATCAGTCGCTCCTGGTCCACTGCCAGAGCAGGTAGCCCGCGAGGCCGATGCCTGCGAGCCAGGCGAGGGGCTCGAGGACGTTGGAGCCCAGAGACCTCAGGCCCGCGCCGACGTTGTCGCCGTGGCCGCCGGGGTTGGTCGCCGCGCTGGTCGGGCCCGTGGGGTTCTCCCGGGGCGCAAGCCTCTGGTCGAAGGTCGGGAACTCGTCGCGGGTCCTGGTGATGGACGCCTGGCCCGACTCCCACCAGGTGATCGCGCCGTTGGTGGTGGGGTTGAAGGTCTGGGCCGTGACGGTCCAGCCGCTTGACACCTCGGCGAGGGCCAGCCGGGCCTGGTCCTCGAGGACGCGCCGCACAACGTCTTCCCCCGCCGTCGTCGTCCAGGCGTAGGGCCATGCGGCCGTGGTCACGAAGGCGTCTCCGACCTCTGCGACGCGCGTGATGCGCGGCGCGGCGCCAAGGAAACGGCCGGGGTGGCCGCCGTTGATGGAGATCGACGCCAGGGCGGCCGTGATGCGCTGCGCCGTGGGGGCATTGACCTGCGCGATCGACCGCTCCACGGCGTGTAGGAGGAGCGCGGGCATCAGAACGTCCTCATGCCCCCGACCCCGCCCTGCTGCTGCGCTCGCAGGGCGTTGATGGAGTTGATGATCTGCCGATGTCTCTGATCGGCGCTGACCATATTGCGGTGCTCGGCCGTCGCCTGCTGCGAGAGCTGCTGCTGAGCGAGCTGCTGCTGGATCTGCGCGATCTGGGGGTTCAAGGCCCCAGCCGTGGCGCCCACGACGTTCTGTTGCAGCTGCTGGCCCTGGAGGGCGGCGAGCTGCTGCTGCATGAGCTGCTGGGGCAGGGCGGAGATGACGTTGCCGCCGAGGCCCTGCATCATGGGCATGCCGCCCATCTGCATCATCTGCATCATCTGCATGAGCATCTGGGGGTTCATCCCCCCCATGCCCATCGGCTGCTGAGCCCCGCCGCCGAGGAGGCCTCCGCCAAGGACGTTGCCGAGGACGCCTCCAGCGAGGCCTCCGAGGGGGCCGCCGAGAAGGGTGCCTGCGAGGGATCCGAGGCCCCCGAGGCCTGCCCCTGCGCCGCCCGCGGCTCCACCTGCGCCGCCCGCGGCCCCGCCGCCCCCGCCGAGGCCGATCAGGCCCAAGATGCCGTCGAGAAGTCCCATGTCAGTAGCTCCGCAGGTGGGCCCACCGGTCTTGGAAGGCCTGGTTGAAGGGGGTGCCGAGGGCCAACCGGGCCTGGATGGCCGTCAAGCGCGCGGTCACGTCCCGCCGGAAGAGGTCCTGGTTCATAATGTCGCGGTGTTCGGCCGTGGCCTGCGCGGAGGCGATCTGCCGGGCGATCGTGTCCTCGATCCACGACAGGCGGGGATTGAGGCTGTCGAGGACGGGCCGCACGACCGTGCCGGGGTCGACCATGACGGTCTGCGTGGTGCCGTTGAGCCCCACAACCTGCGAGCCGCCGCCGCCTCCGCCGCCCGTGGGCGTGCCGCCCTGGGGGTTGATGATCGCCACGGGGACGGGCGTATCGGCGCCGGGCCCGAGCTGGTCGTTCCGCACCACGACGGCCCCGCCCTCGGTCCGCACGTTCTGTCCGGGGTAGCCCCACAAGGGCAGACCATCCTGCGCACGGCCGACCTGGACACGGCCCGCAGTGAGGGCAGCGCGCGTCGCCTCGGTGATCGGCACACCCCCCGTCGTCCAGCCGATGACGCCGCCTGCGGCCGGAGGCGGAGGCGGGGGGCCCAGGCGCTGCGTGGACATGTCGATGGGCTGCATCCACACCCGTGACGACGTGACCGGCTGCATCTGGGCGAACTGGCCCACCGGCAACGCCAGGTCGTCGAGGTCGGAGATGCCGGTGGGGACGAAGCTCGGGGGCCTCATCGAAGCACCTCGCGGTGGCCATCCGTGTAGATGCAGACGCAGATGCGAATGCCACGGTTCCTCAGGGCCGGGGTGATGGGCCGCTCCACGGTGGGGATTTGCGGCGGCGCGTAGCCGGTCTGCACCGTGCCCCCACCCGTCGAGGAGCCGCCGAGGAAGGGCTCGTTGTAGGAGCTTGGGGGGATGCCGCCGCCCTTCACCACGGTGCCTCCGAAGGCCGGCGCGAGGCTACCCGTCTGGTCGAGGGGCATGAACGGCAGGCCTGCGCCCTTGTCGGGCGCCGTGGGCGTGGGCTGCATGGCCCAGGAGGACCCGTAGTCGGGGCTATCCAGGATCATCTTGCCGCCGTCCCCGGCGAAGAATCCGTCATCCAGGCTTCGCACGCCGTACAGGGCTTCGTCGAGTTCACGGGTCATCGCCCGTGGAGCCTGGGCCGGGTGGGGCGGGTGCGCTCATCCGGGGTGATTTTCCAGGGTTGGCGAGGGGTGGGCACCGGAGGCAGGGCCAACCCTGCCCGAGACGCACTGTGAACTCCGCCGCGGGGCCGCAGGCCACCTGGTGGCCGCAGGAGAGGTCGAGGCGCACGATTCCTTTGACCCGGTGGATCTTCTGCACGGTCCGGGGCCGCGCGAGGGCCTTGGCCCGGCCGAGGGCCCTGCGCAGGGCAAGGACGTGGGCGGGGCCGTGCTTCACGGGGCCGTGCCGAGGGGCGCTACGGCCCCCCGCTGGTCAACCTCCGCCCCCTGGGAGCGCAGGGACGGATAGACCGCACACAGGGCCCGCACCACGGGGTCGGTGATCTTCACCACCGCGGCATGGGCCCCCGCAGAGCAGCCGAGAGAGAGGGCGAGGGTGAAGAGGAAGAGGATGCGGGGCATTGAAAATCTCCGTAGTGAATGGTGCGGGTGCGGAGGCCGCGGCCGCGCTGGTAGGCCTCGGGGCTCCACCCCAGGGGCACAGGGCGGACGGCTTCGAGGGGGGTCCAGTTGCCGCCGACCAGGACCCCGCCGTAGACGTGGCCGAGGGGGATGGGGCTCGGGGCGGGCTCGGGGGTCCATCCGAGGAAGGTCAGACGGGTGGGGACGGCCGCGGTGCGGAGGAGCGCGCAGATGAGGGAGGCCATGTCGTCGCAGTCGCCGATGCCCCACTCCAGGGTCCGGTGAGGCGCCACGAAGGTGTCGGGCACCTCCCTCATGTAGGTGATGCGCTGGACGCGGGCCTGGACGGCCCGGGCGAGCGCGCGGGGGTCGCGCGCAGGGACCCGGGCGTCGCGTACAATGCGGGCGAGCTCAGCGCGGAGCCGGGGGTCCCCCGTCGCTTTCTGGACCACTCCCCACAGGGCCCGGGCCTGGTCGTTCTCCGTCGCCAGGTCGAGGGTGCGCCATTCCACGGACCCGATCCTGGGCCGCATCGGGGCCCTGCGCTTCTCTAGGGGGATTTTCCAGGGTCGGGTCCTCTTCGTCCTCGGGGTCGTCGTCCTCCTCGGGGTTTTTGACCAGGGCGAGCTCTCCATCGATCAGACCGTCGGCGACCTGGTCGAGCGTCAGGCCGTTCTTCTCGAAGAGCTCATTGAGCGCGGCGAGCTTGGCGATCTGTTCGGGGGTGATGCCTGGCACCGACGGGGCGGCCGGGGCGGGAGGCCTCGCGGCCGCAGGGAGGGGGGGCGCGGGGCGCATCGGGCGGGCGGGGCCGGGGCCGAGGGCCCTGGGGGCGGGTGGGGCCGGGGCCGCGGGCGCCGTGGCCATGGTGGCGACGGACTGCAGCATGCCCCCGACCTGGCCCATCATCGCCGTCTGGGGGTCGACCTCGGGGCCCGCCAGCAGCTCCTTGGCCGTCATCAGGAGCTTCAGGGTGTCCTCGGCTCCGCCGCTCGGCTTATTGGCCTGCATGATCTGGATCATGAAGGCGTTGTTGGCCTGGATCTGCGCGATCTGCTGCGCGTGAAACTCCCGGTCGGCCACGCGCCGCGCCTCGTCGCGCCGCTCCTGGGCGTCGGCGTCGCGTTTGGCTTTGTCCTCGACCTCGCGGCGCCTGATGTCGGCCTCGAGCCTGATCTGTTCGAGGGTGATCTTGGCCTCGGCCTCGCGGCGCTTGATGGCGGCCTCGGCCTCCTGGCTGATGCGCTTGATGGTGCTCTCCGCCTCGCGCTCCTTCCACTCGATGCGCTCCTGCCACATGGCTTCGCGCTCTTTCTGGTTCTCCATGACCATGCGCAGCGCGACGCCGTCGACGCCCTGTGCGGGAGCGGGGCCCGAGGAGGCATCGCCCGGCATTCGAGGCGGGGCGCTGATCGTGATCGTGCGACGGCCCCCGGAGACCATCTTGCCAGCCCCGGTGATGGCGGTGACCTCGTAGGTGCGGCCCCCATATGTCTGCCGGAGCATCTCCTCGTCGGCCGTGAAGGGGAGCGTGCCGAGGTATCCGTCGGGGGGGTCGAGGCGCGTGATCCGGACGCGGTCGATGCCTGCCGAGGCGGAGACCGAGGGGAAGAGCGGACAGGTGACGCCCCGGGCCTGCTGTGGGGCCGCGCCCATCATGAAGGTGACGGGCCCGGGCGCGGGAGGCGGCATCACCGGCGGGGCCTCTTCTTCGTCGGGCTCGGGGCGGGGGGCGGGGGGCTTACGTGGCATCGTCGGTGTCCTCGCGGGCGTCGTAGATGGTCGCCAGGGCCAGGCAGGTGGCCGCGATGGCGCGCAGGTCGTCAGTGGAGAACTCGGGCTCTTCGAGGAGCTTCACAAAGCGGCTCTCGAGCGCCTTGGTCGGCAGGTGGGCCACGGCCCGGAGCTGCCCTGGCATGTCAGTGAGGGCCGCCATGCCGCTCGCGTAGAAGTCCGCCAGGCCCAAACCCCCTCGCGCCTTGATCACGCGCAGAAAGACCTGGGCGAGGTCTTCGGGCGAGCGGGCCGCATGGAAGACGCAGGCTTTGTCGTCCTCGCAGAGGCTGCATGTGGAGTGTGCGGGCATCTATCCTCGCCGAGAGCCGACGCGGCCAGGGCGGGACCCTCGGCGCGCAGGGGTGGGGGAGGCCAGGGCCTCCGGCTTGCCCTCGGGCGGAGCCTCGGGCTCGGGCCCCGGGGCGGGCGGGGGAGGAGCCTGCGTTTCGAGGCGTTTGCGCTCGTCCTCCTCCCACTGCTCTGCGATGGTGCTGCCGTCGGGGAAGGGGGTTCCGCCCGGGGGCCGGTCCACCTCGGTGGCCAGGGCGTGGTAGGCGTCCTGGGCCAGGGCGAGCTCCGCGCGGGTGTTGGCGAGCTCGGACGACATCGCGCCGAGGGCCTGGGCGACGACGCGGGCGTTGCCACCCATGGCCGCGGCGTGGTGCAGCTCGGCCATCGCGTAGACAGGGTCGCGCTGGAGGTAGGCGGTCAGGGCCCCAAGCACCGTCAGCAAGCGCGCCACTAGGACGGTGAAGAGCCACAGCCACAGGGGGCCTGTGTTGTCGCGGTCGGCGTTGCAGACCTCGCGGAGGTGACGGACCTCGTCGAGGAGGGTCGGGGAGGGGCTCCCCAGGGCATGGGTATCCATGGCTCGAGAGAACCACAGGTCTTGTCCAGGGTCAGTCAATCGACCGTCGGGGCTACCAGTCGCAGACCTTCGGGGGCGGGTCGTCTTCGTCGTCGTCCCGGAGCTCCGGGGGCAGCTCCACCCCGTACCGCTGGCGGACCTTCCTGCGGCGCTCCTCCCAGTGGTCGGCCCGCGGGTGCTGCTGGCCCTCGTAGACCAGCATCACCGCGTCCCAGAAGGTCATGGAACGCAGGGCCATCACGTCGTTGATCGAGCCCGCGGCCCGGACTTCGGCCCGCTCGGCTGCGACCTCGCGCTTTTTGCCGACGACGCGGGCGATGCAGGTCCGCGGGTCATCGTCGCGCCACAGGAGCGGCAGGGCGCTCTGGACGGCGTGGCCGTAGGCGCTGGTGGGCTTCTCGTTCCGCCTCAGACCGGGGCGTTCGGGGTCGGCCTCGGTGTGCCTGAAGCGGCCCAGGAGCGTCCGGCCGAGGGTGGGCAGGCCGTCCAAGAAGTCGTCGAAGCACAGGCGATCCCCGCGGATCTTGTCGCCGTGCACCTCCATCTCCTGCTCGCGGAACCACGCCCGGGTGCAGCGCACTTCCCAGCGCAAGAGGCGCGCTTCGCCGTCCCAGCCGCACTCCCGGGCGAGGGTCTCCCGGGCGATCTCCGAAGCCAGGTCCCGGGGCTTGTCCTTCTCGTAGACGCAGAGCTCGACCATGGAGCCCAAGTAGAAGGTCCTGCCCGTCGAGGCCTTGCCCTGGCCTCGCAGGGAGAGCTTCTCCAGGTCGCGTCCCTGGACCGTCTTCATGCCCTTCGGGATGCGGGCCCGCGTGCTGAAGTTCGCGGCTGCGATCTCCAAGCTGCCCCCGCAGAAGAGGCCTGACTCCACCCACTCGGAGGCGTTCGGGCCCGAGATGGCGACGTCCGTCGCGAGGTCCCACCGGCCCGGAACCACCTGCTCGCGGATTGCGGCCGCCCGGGTTGCGGCCCGAGCGCCCCAGTGCCGGAAGAGCAGCCCCTCCACGGCCCACTTGGTCTCACGGATGAGCTCGCGGCCGCCCCCGGCCGTGGTGGCCAGAAGGGCTCCCTGAAACTGGATCTCGCAGGGGTAGTCCGTGGGCTGGCCTTCGTCGCCGACGCGGCGGGTCTCGGGGTTCTGGACCCGACACCAGACGCCGGGCCCCCGGAGGATCACGTACCCGTCGCCCGGGCCCCGGGTGACCGTCAGGGGGATCGGGGACCCGGAGTCACCCACCGCCGACACGGCCCCGCCCTCGGGGACCCGCAGGAGGGCCTTCCAGACCCGGCCAGTGACCCCCACCCGGTAGAGGGCCGTCGCCCAGTCCACGGCGCACCGGAGGGGGTGGAAATCGACCCCCTCCGGGGAGGGGCGGGCGTCGTGGCCGTCGATGTCCGCAACGCCCAGAAAAACAGCCTCTTCAGCGCCCACTCAGACCCCCTCCCCGTGGATTCCCCAGGGGGTTCGGACACCCCCCGATAGAGCCGCACCCAACCCCCGCCGAACGGCCCTCTCTTGGCTCCGCCGGTCGCCCCCACCGTGGATTCCCCAGGGTGTTACACACCCTGGCCGACCGTCCCTTGACGCAGACCCCATGACGCGGCGCGTCGGTCTCATCGATGAGCCCATGGGGGTGGTCGTGCACCGCCCGGAGCCCAAGCGCCCCAACGGGGTGACTTTCCAGACTCGGGCGGGAGAAACTGGCAACCCATTGCCGAGTTCGTCTCCGGCCATCCACACCGCGCCGGATCGCCCGGTGTAACGGCGTGCTCGCTCCACGCAAGGGGCGCCCGTCCCCCGCTCCGCGGCCTACGGCCTTGTGCGCGGTGGCCCCTCGTGGCCCCCCTTGCGCTCCGCTGCGGCGCGCCGTTCCCCACTTCGTGTGGGCGACGCGGTGAGGAAGGCCTCCGGCGGGGGCCCCCCACGGGTCGGAAGGGTGGGGGGCGGGGCGCCTGGAGAGCCGCGGCCGCTCGGTCGCTTCCGGGCCTCCCTTGTGCGGCGCCTGCCCTCCGGCAGGCACCGCGGGCGCGCTCGGGGGCTCGGGGATGCAGGCCGGGACCCGCACGGCCTGGGCCCATCGGTCCCAGCCGAGGGCCATGCCGCACCACGGCACGCCCCAGACCGCCTCGCCCTCGCGGACCGAAGCCGCTACAAGCACCGCCCACCGGCGGGGACACCTGGCCGTCATCGTGTGCCCTCGCGGAGGTCGAGGCGGCCTTGCAGGAGCTTGAGGCCTCGGCGGACCCGCTCGAGGTTGAGGAGTACTTCGACGTCCGACTCGCAGGGGAAGTCGGGCAGGTGGCCGATCAGGTCGACCAGCTCATCCCGCACGGCCTCCAGGTCATCCCGAGCTTCTTGGATCTCCTGGGCCGTGGTGATGCGTCGACAGCAGCCCTCGCGGTGCTGCTTGTGGGCCTCGGTCATCCCGAGGGTGACCAGGGCCGTGAGCTCGTTCGGGTGGGTCGCCGGGGGCGCGTCGTCGAGCTGCTCGCCGATCGCCTCGGAGAACCACATCCCCGCGCCCACGTACGAAATCATCAGCGACACGGCCGCGGCGACGCAGCACATGAACATCGGGAACCGCCCCACGGCCCCGAGGGTCAACCAGATCGTGGGCGGGGCGATCATCACCACCGCGGCCACGCAAACACGCGCGATCAACCCCATTACACGCCGCCCTTCCGCCGCGCGTACGCGGCCCGAACCTTCTGCTCGACGTCCTCAGGAACGACCCACAGCCCCTGCTTGCCCGAGCAGGGCACCGGGTCGATCGCGCACACCTGCCCGAGAAGCCAGCCCCACGGGCCCCGCCACCACTCGGACACACCCGGTCCCAGGCTGTCGGACGCGACCGTGCCGGCCGTGGCGCCCGCGAACACCACCAGGGCCACGATGCCCGTCGGGATCGCCTCGGACCGCGGGTGCTGGGGCCACGACCCAGGAGCCCACGAAGGCATGGTCCGCCCGTCGGGGTAGAAACACTTGTCCCAGCCCTGGCCCGCGTGGATGGCCAGGACGTCGCCGGGCTTGAGCTGGGCCGGGTCGGGCGGCCAGGTGCGGTTCTCGACGCGCTTGGGGCCGTGGCTGACGTACCAGGACCACGGCCGGTAGAGAGTGATCGCGTACATCACGCGCCGCCCTTCTTGGCCGCGTCCGCAAGGCGCTGGGCCTCGGCGCGGCCCGCGTCGGTGAGCTCGCGGTCGGGCCCCAGAAGCCCGCGGCGGATCAGGCTCCTCTCGGTCAGCAGCCGACGGGACCGCGTTGAGCCCAGCCAGTATGGATAGACGCCGCGGAGCCGCCCCAGCAGGTACTCCCGCTGGCGCTTCGTCAGGGGCCTGTCCATCACGCGCCGCCCTTCTTCGCGGCGAGGCCCGCGTAGTCGATCGTGACGGGCACGCCCTGCCACTCGCAGAGGTAGCGAATGGACCCGCCGTGCCTGTGTGCCTCCTGCACGCGAGCGAGCTCAGGGGCCGAGAGCCCGAGCGCCCCGTAGAACGTGGCGGCCACCACGACGGGGCGAGGGCGCACCACTCGGGGGCGGTGCTGGGGGAAGCGGTGACGGGTCCGCGGGTGACGGTGCAGCATCACGCGGCCCCCCTGGTGGCGGTCTCCGCGTCGACGACCGCGCGCATGAGGGCGATGGTCCCCGCGAGCACGGCGAGGAAGCGTCGGGTCTGCGGCAGACGGTGCTCTACGAGCTCGGGGCCGCCGCCCGCGGCGAGGTGCGCGGCCACCCGCAGGGTGTCGTCGCGGCGCTCCTGCGGGTGAAAGAGCCAGGGCGCGATCCGGGTCTCTTCGCCCAGTACGGCACCGATGGCGGCGTCGGTCTCGATGGCGAGGCGCACCGCGGCCTCGAGCAGCGCGGGACTCAGCATCACGCGCCTCCTTCTGAAGCCACGGCAACGGCTCGCACCACGGCGACGAAGAGCGCGAACAGACGCGGGTCGGGCGGTGAGAACGACTGGGCCCGCGCCGTCAACCATGCCGCGTGTGCGGCCACGTCGTCGCCTCGCAGCACGGCCAGGGCCACGGCCGTGTACGCGCTCTGGCGCTCCACACCGAACCTCTCCCAGGTGCCGTGTGCCGTCAGCCCGAGGGCGCGGCTCGTGTGATAGACGGCGTCCAGCGCGCTGGAGGCGCCGACTTCGGCAAGCGCTTGACGGTCCATCACGCGGCCCCTTCCTGCGCAGGCGTTTCGGCCGCGGTGGGGGCCGCGTCGTCGGGCGGCGGGGCAGGTCGGACGCGGTGCGCGAACACCTCCTCGGCCGGAAGACCAAGGGCCCCCGCGATGGCTAGGGCCGTCTCAATGCGGACGTTGTCGCCGCGAACTGCGCGAGTCACCGAGGCAAGGGGGGTGCGCGCGCGGGCGGCCAGAGCACGGCAGCTGAGGCCACGCGCCGCGAGCAGGATCGGAATCGGATTGGGTCCCATCCGGCGATCGTAAGCGGCTGAGCCGTATTAGTCATGGAACCGACGCCAATAACGGCTGAGCCGGATTCGTACACTGCCGACCATGAGGCTCCAACTGCGGGAACTGACCGGCGATCGGCTGCGGGCCCTCCGCGAGGATCGGGGCGTGTCGCAGGGGGCCCTGGCGCGGAAGGCCGGCGTCGGCCAAGCAACCGTCGGCCGCTACGAGCGCGGCGAGATCGACGACCCTGGGATCAAGACCCTCCTCGCGTTCGCCAAGGCCCTGCGCGTCGACCTGGACGATGCAGTTGAGATCCCCGACGCGGAAGAAGCAACCTCCGGGGCGCCAATTTCGACAACGCCCCCCATGGGGCAAACCATGATGGGTCGGGAGGGCGTCATCGAGACAGCCCTCCTCGGGGCGTTCGACAAGGGCCAGCACACCTTCAGCGACGTGGATGCGGTGCGGGAGCTCCTGCGCGCGTCGGCCGCTCAGGTCACCGCGGCGACACAGGTGCGGGGGCTCCTGGATGCGGCCGCAAGGCTACGTGCGTCGGGCCGGGCGGTAGACGCTGGCGCGATCGCACTAGAACTGGTCGCAAAGCAGGGGTGACGGGATCTAGTAGCGCCGCATCTCAACGATGGGCGCGGGCGGGGGGCGGAACATCGCCCCGGCTGGGTCGCGAAAGCGCACAGAGAAGGCCAGCACCTCCCCAGAGCAAGAGAGCGCGTCCGGCAACACGAATCCCTGGCCATCAATCGGGGGTTGTCCGTTGGTCACACAGGTGCCGATGGGGTCATCAAACGCGAGGTCATCGTCAATGAACGCGAACTGGATTACGTCGGCCGGGCCCGCGGTCACCGGGCCAATGGAGTCTGTCCACGAAGGCGTTGGAGAGTCCGCGAAGACGCCTGTCCCACCGATCTGCCGTCCGTTGATCAGCACGTGTACTTTCACGTCCGGCATCACGGAGTTTTGACTAAACGACGCCAGAACGTGCGTGCCAAGCTCTGCCGCGATCGCAGCCATTGGGTGGCTCCCAATCAATGCGACCGCCAGCCCGCGGCGTTGAGCGCGACTCACGCGCACAGGATTCGCGCTCCCGCCAAACTCGATGTCCCAGCCTGCCCCGCTCGGCTTTGTCGGCGAGATGATCGCAGCCGTAGGCATGATTGCCACCCTTGCTGGCGCGTGGGCGGTGCATCCGTTGAGCACCATCACCAGCGGCACCGCGACCCACACACACAATCCCCACCCGTTCACAACACGACCCCCCTCCGCGTGCCCGAGCACCGCGCGAGGCCGAGGCTACCTCGGGCCATGAGCCGGATATGATCTTGCGGCCCTGAGCCGTAAGTGATACAGGTCGATCTGTCCCGAGCCAAAACAGGCTGAGGGGACCGGGAGGTCGACATGGAGACGATGTGGTTGTGGCAGGTGGCGCGGCTCGCAGCGGTGGCGGCCGCGCGGCGGGTGCTGGACGAGGCGGCGGGGCGTCTGCGGATGCACCGGCTGGTGTGCGACGCGTGCTACGACGCGCGGAGCGGGTGGGCCGGGTCCGAGGCCGGGGCGTTCCAGCTCGCGGAGCTCGAGGGCTGGCACGTGTCGCGGGTGCACCGGGCGATCTGTTGCCCGTCGTGTGCGCCGTACGTGGGCGCCGAGGTTGTGCCGCTGCGGAACGTGCCGCGGGCGAAGGGAGCGGCGTGATGAAGCACTCCACGTTTGCCGCCCTCTTCCGCGAGGCGGCCTGCGCCCTCGGCCCCGAGGTGACTGTGTTCCGGGTCTTGGAGGGCCTGTGCATCACCAACCGGCACTGCGCGGTGTTCCTGTCGCCCTGGCGGAGCCAGGTGCAGACCCCGATGGACACCCTGAACGAGAAGGTGCGCCCCGTCATCGAGGCGGCCTTCGGCACCTTCCCGCCGTCGGGGACCTTCGCAGCCGACGGGCCCGCGTTCGTCCAGCGCCTGCGGGCCGAGCTCCCGTGCGACCACACGACGCTGGCCCCCTGGGACGCGTGCACGGCCTGCCTCGACGACGAGACCGGCTACTGTCTGCGGCCGGGCGGGGCCCCGATCGCGCGCCGCTACGCCCACCTGGTGGCGACGCTCCTCGAGGAGGCCGGCCGTCCCCCCGCCCTGATCTGGCAGGGCGTTACGGCCGACTCCCCCTTCCCCACGGTCTACGTGCACACGGGCCTTGGCCTGCGGATCGTGGTCGCGGGGATCGTGCGGGTCGGCGGCGGGGGCCCCGTGCCCCTGGTGACGATCGACTCCCCCGTGGCGACCCAGAAGGAGGCCAGCCATGCCGGTTGACCAGGTCGCGCAGGGGGTTCTGCGGGTGTTCTGCGACCAGTGCTTCGCGGCCTCGCGGTCTGCGTCCACGGCCGAGGAGGCCGCGGCCCGGGCGACGGCCGCAGGCTGGAAGCACGCGGTGTGGTCCTCGGCCGAAGGCGACGCGGACGAGGCCTGGATGTGCCCGCGCTGCGCCAAGGGGGTTGCCCATGCGGCGTGACCAGGCAGGCCTTGTTGGCCTCTTCCTCGGCGCTCTCAAAGGGGTGCTCCGCGAGCTGCCCGAGAGCGCAACCGGCTTCCGGGTCGACCCGGGCCCCGCAGGCTACGTGATGGTGCAGCTCATGGGCCCGGAGGGACCCCTGGTGGCGTGCACGGTGGCCCAGCGGATGGCTCCGCCCGGCGACGGCCGCCAGCTGACGATTGACGACGCGCTCCGCGCCCGGAGCCCCAAGCAGGCCGTGGCGGATGTGCCCTCGCCGCTCGCCAAGGCCCCGCCCGCGCCCATCGACGTGCCCGCCCTGGCCGAGGCCACGCCCGACGTGGAACTCGAGGAGCAGGTGCGGCTCTGGATCTCGGAGGCCGAGTGGGACGGCCTCGACGGCAAGACGCGCACCGAGCTCGAGGGGCCCTACCCTTGGGGCCACCCGGGATCCAAGGGCCTGTATCCCGGGTGGCAGGGGCGCGACGGCTGGGTCACGGCCCTGGTACCGCGGAACAACACGCGCGCGCTGAGGTTCATCTTCACCCTCGCGGCGGAGTGCCGCATCACCGTGTGCGAAGGCCCCGAGGCCCCCACCAGGGCCCAAGAGGTGGCCCTGCCGGTCCGAATCAAGCGCTCGGACTGGCAGAAGCACCGCGATGGCCTGCTCGACCGGCGGGGCCTTGCTCTGGGCGGCCTGTGGGGCCCGGACGGAGCGGACCGGGTCTCCCTCCTCTTCCCGGACGAACTCCGTGCGGTGCAGAAGTACTGCACAGAGCAGGGCCTTGAACTGCGCGTCGACGCCCCTCCTGGAGGTGCTCCGTGATGGACGCGCCCTTTGACTGGACGCCCCCCCTGCGCCTCACCCGGTCCATGGTGCGTCGGGCCCTGGCCAGGAGGCACCGCGGCGGGGCTCGCCAGCGCCACCAGGCCCTGGACACGATCGCCCACGTGATGGAACTCCGCCCCGAGGAGCGCCGGGCCCTGCGCCTGTCAAGCCGGGATCGGGCCCGGCTCTGGGCCGGGGTGGTGGTGGGCCCGCGGCCCTGGCAGCAGCTCTGGCGCGAGCTCGGGCGCTTCGAAGAGGCCCTTGGGTGGGCGCCCCGCCAGGCCCTCCTGTTCCTCGACGACGACTACGGGGGCGAGTCGTGAGCCGCCATCGCGCCATCGCAACCACCAGGGAGAGCGTGGCCCAGCGCGAGGAGCGTCAGGCCCTGTCGGCCGAGCTCGCGGACTGGATGGCCCTGGCCGATGGGCTCCGGCCGACCGCTCCCTTCGAGCCCGGGTGTCCCCTCAGGACGGAGGCCTTCATCATCGAAGGCGAGCGGGTGTCCCTCCGCAACGACGAAGGCAACGTTGTGTGCCCGTGGGTCGGGTGCCCCCATCACCTGGCCACCGAGCGGGGCAAGAAGGGGACGGTGACCCTCACGCGCGACCTGGAGGACGTCCTGGAGGGGCCGTTCACGTGCTCCATCGACGTGACCCACGCCTGCCCCGAGGGGATGGAGTACCCCGACATGGCCGCGATGCTTGGGGTCACCAAGCAGATGGTCAGCTACATCGGCGTGGTCGCCATCGACAAGCTGCGCCTGCTCGGGGTGCAGGGGGTGTTCCGTGGCCACCGCTGACCTGCCCGTCTTCATCGACGTGGCCGACGTGATGCAGACCCTGAAGGTGTCTCGCTACACGGCGTACGAGCATCTACGACGGGCCCGCGGGGCCCCTCCTGGGTCGCGGGGGATGGCGCGGTGCGAGGTCGGCGCGTGGCGCCGGTACCTGGAGGCTTCGGGATGGCTCACCTCTACAAGCGGGGCCGCACCTGGTGGTGCACCTACTACGACCACACGGGCCGCCGTCACCTCGCTTCGACCCGCTGCACCGACCGCCAGGCCGCGGAGCTCACGGCCGCCCGCCTCGAGCGCGTCGCCGCCGATCCGGCCCACCACGCCAAGACCACGGCGACTCTGACCACGGCCCTTCAGGCCTTCCTCCAGCAATGTGATGACCGGGTAGCCGCGGGCACGATGAGCGCGGCCACCCGGGACTTCTACGCCACGAAGGCCGGGCACTTGGTTCGGGTCTTCGGGGCCCACGCGGGCCTTGCGGGCATCGACTCCACCGCGGTCCGCGCCTTCCTCCGCAAGCGCCGCGAGGAGGGGGCCTCCGAGCACACCCTCTCCAAGGAGATCACCACGCTCCGCCAGGCCCTCCGCCTCGCAGGCCTCGACGGGGTCTGGGACGGCCACGTTGGCCACGTCGTGCCGCCGGTGCGGGCACAGTATCAGCCCCGCCTGCGGGTCCTGACACGGTGCGAGGTCCGGGATGTTCTTTTGGCCCTGCCCTCCCATCGGGCGGCCGTGGTGGCCTTCTGCGTCGGGACCGGGGCCGAGCTCGGGGCGGCCGTACGAGCTCGCCGGGCCGACGTGGACCCGATCGCCGGGACCGTGCGCCTTCGGGGCGCCAAACGCCCAACGCGGGCCCGCACGGTGCCCCTGGTGATGGCCGAGGCCCGGGCCCTGGTCTCCCTGGCCGTCGACTGGGCCACCGGCCGCGAGGGGCTCCTCTTCGCCCCCTGGCCCTCGGTCCAGCGCGACCTGCGGGCCGTGGCCGTGCGCCTCAAGATCGAACACTTCAGCCCCAACGACCTGCGGCGCACCTTCGCCAACTGGCACGTGGCCGCGGGCGTGTCCTTCGCCACCCTCGCCCCGGTGATGGGGCACTCCACCACGACGATGTTGCAGCTTGTCTACGGCCGGATCTCCGCCGCGGACATCGCGGCCAAGATGCGGCGGGAGCTTGGGGAGCCCTGATCTGTTACAGGGAGGCCTTCTGCTACACCTGTAACAGCTTCAATCCCCGCCGTTTTCGCGCGCTGTACGTCAGCATCATAATCCCAAGGTCGTTGGTTCAAGTCCGACCGCCGGCACCCAGGAAGGCCCTGAAATTCAGGGCCTTTCGAGTTTGGGGCGTCCCCTCTCCCCGCACGGTTCGTACTGCGCCCGATGCCCCTCTCCCCGGGAGAAGGGAGCTGCGCATCGCGAGAATCTGTTGGGCGAGAGGGGCGGTCCACCCTCGTGCCTCCCCCGCAACACATGCCGGGCGCGGAAGGTCCGTAGGGCGCTCGCGCCTGGGGCTTGTCGCATCCGCGCCAACACCCACAGACAATGTTTGGGGCGCCACTCCGGGGCTTGATCGAGAGGTCGTTGGACGGGCGTCGTTGCGGGGGCTGGTACCGTTCCTCGAGCGATTGGTCCCGGTCCCGGTCTCGGACCCGGCCTCCGCCTCCGCTGACCTTCGTGATCGACCCGGCCGGCGTCGTGCGTGGCGTGTTTCGCCAACAAATTCTCAACATCGACCAGCGCGCCACCGACGTGCGTGGTGTGCTCGTGGGGCTCGCGCCGACGGCAGGGTGGGCCCTGGGTGATGTGCTACCGTCGGTCCATGCGCGGCGCGGCACGGCACACCCCACAAATCTGTCCAGCCCCACGTCGTCGCGTTGGTATCTCGACGACGACGAGGAGCGGATGCCCGAGCCACCCCTTCCGGGAGAAATCTGCGATCTGCTCAAGGCTGTCCTCCTCTACCGGGTGGCCTCGCGGGGCGTGAGCGCCCAGGTTGGTGGGCACCTCGCCCTTCGCTGGGATTCGCTGCATCCCCAGCGCGGCGTCGATCCCGACGTGTACCTGGTAGAGCCCGCCCCGCCGCTGGGCCCACGCGCCAAGAGCCTGCGGACGTGGGTCAAGGGGCACTGTCCTCCGCGGGTTGCGGTGGAGGTGGTGAGCGAGTCCACGGCGGAGATCGACTACCTCGACAAGCCCGCGCGCTACGCCCAGGCGAAGGTGGGAGAGCTGTGGGTGTTTGACCCGCTGCTGCTGGGCCCAGGGGTACAGGGCGGGCCCTTCGTGCAGCAGGTGTGGCGACGTAAGCCACGCGGGCGCTGGTCGCGTGTGTACACCGGCCACGGACCCGCCTGGAGTGAGGAACTCGCAGCATGGCTCGTCGTGACCGACGAGGGGATGCGGCTGCGTCTCGCCGACGATGCAGAGGGTACCCACCTGTGGCCTACCGAGGCCGAAGCGGAGCGTGCGGCGCGGGTGCGGGCGGAGACGGCGCAGGTGCAGGCCGACTCGGCACGGGCCGAGGCCGAGGCCGCCCGGGTGCTGGCCGATGCGGCATGGGCCGAGGCCGAAGCCGCCCGGGACGACGAGCGTGCGGCGAAAAAGGCGGCGTTGGCGGAGCTCGAGGCGCTGCGGGCCGCGCTCACTCGTCGCGGAGCGTGACCGCCGCCTACGCGGAAGCCGGGGTGGTCCGTCAGGTCCAGGGTCCATCCCCGCCTGCGCGGGGGAGTCTTGACGCCCGACGCGACAGAGCCCGACTCGATGGGTCCATCCCCGCCTGCGCGGGGGAGCCAGAAGAAGACCAACGCGACCATCAACCGCACGAGGTCCATCCCCGCCTGCGCGGGGGAGCCTCTTCGAAGCCCACCACATCGACCTCAGAGAGGGGTCCATCCCCGCCTGCGCGGGGGAGCCCGTCGCGCCCTTTGCGGCGCCGCTCTCGCTCGGGGTCCATCCCCGCCTGCGCGGGGGAGCCGCCGACAAGCGCCACCCGACCGCCATCCAGCAGGGTCCATCCCCGCCTGCGCGGGGGAGCCGGGGCCATGGGAGGTGGGGCCGCGGTGGGCCAGGGTCCATCCCCGCCTGCGCGGGGGAGCCCCCCCACCCGGTGCGGGGCGGGCGGTGATCGCGGGTCCATCCCCGCCTGCGCGGGGGAGCCGCCCGCTGCGAGGGGTGCCCGCTCGCCGCGTCGGGTCCATCCCCGCCTGCGCGGGGGAGCCGTCGATGTAGGCTGTGGTGGACAAGGGGCGGGGGGTCCATCCCCGCCTGCGCGGGGGAGCCGGCGTCGACCTGTCCAAGCTCACCGATGAGGAGGGTCCATCCCCGCCTGCGCGGGGGAGCCTGCTACTCCAACGCCTCGCCGACGATGGCCGCGGGTCCATCCCCGCCTGCGCGGGGGAGCCCACGCGAGCCCAATCACCAACTCGGGGGGGACGGGTCCATCCCCGCCTGCGCGGGGGAGCCCACACGTCGCGGAAACCGAGGGGGCCCGTGTCGGGTCCATCCCCGCCTGCGCGGGGGAGCCCTTCAGGTGGTGGTCCCTGCCGACGGGGACGCGGGTCCATCCCCGCCTGCGCGGGGGAGCCCACGCGAGCCCAATCACCAACTCGGGGGGGACGGGTCCATCCCCGCCTGCGCGGGGGAGCCCCCCCACCCGGTGCGGGGCGGGCGGTGATCGCGGGTCCATCCCCGCCTGCGCGGGGGAGCCGGCAGTGTGTCTCCGCGCGGCGCATTGCCGCGGGGTCCATCCCCGCCTGCGCGGGGGAGCCATTATCGAGGCCGTGCAGGGCGCGTGCGGCGAGGGTCCATCCCCGCCTGCGCGGGGGAGCCCATGCCCATGTGCCCGCGGTGAGGGTGGCCCCGGGTCCATCCCCGCCTGCGCGGGGGAGCCCTCAGCGCGGGCTTTCGCCCCGTCCCGGTCGCGGGTCCATCCCCGCCTGCGCGGGGGAGCCGAGGGCCAGGGGCATCGTAACCCGAGCTGCCCGGGTCCATCCCCGCCTGCGCGGGGGAGCCCAGTCCCGCGCGGCGTCGTGGGTGGTCAGGCGGGGTCCATCCCCGCCTGCGCGGGGGAGCCGGCCCCAACGCGATGGCCGAGGCCGACCGGCTGGGTCCATCCCCGCCTGCGCGGGGGAGCCGCAGTGTGCCCGGCCGCATCGACCGTCGCCTCGGGTCCATCCCCGCCTGCGCGGGGGAGCCTCGCGCCAGTCCTCGGCGCTGTCGAGGTGCGCGGGTCCATCCCCGCCTGCGCGGGGGAGCCATGTAGCGGGCCTTGATCGCGGCGGCGGGGAGGGGTCCATCCCCGCCTGCGCGGGGGAGCCGGTGCGGGTCATGTGTTGCGTCGCGGCGCTCGGGGTCCATCCCCGCCTGCGCGGGGGAGCCCGCCGGTCGAGCTCCCGGGCGACGGGGCCGAGGGGTCCATCCCCGCCTGCGCGGGGGAGCCGCCTGCGTGGCGGTGGGTGTCCGCGGGGGGCACGGTCCATCCCCGCCTGCGCGGGGGAGCCCACGAAGCGCCGCACCGATGCGCTCACGTCGAGGGTCCATCCCCGCCTGCGCGGGGGAGCCAGTCGCCCGCTGCGAGCTTGGCGAGGCCGCGGGGGTCCATCCCCGCCTGCGCGGGGGAGCCAGGAGCCGCAGGGTGAGCGTCATCTTGGCGAGGGGTCCATCCCCGCCTGCGCGGGGGAGCCTTCCGCGGAAGCCCACTACCCTCGTACCGAGGGGGTCCATCCCCGCCTGCGCGGGGGAGCCTTCCGCGGAAGCCCACTACCCTCGTACCGAGGGGGTCCATCCCCGCCTGCGCGGGGGAGCCCCACCCGACACCACAGGGCGGGCCACCTGCACGGGTCCATCCCCGCCTGCGCGGGGGAGCCACGCGACCACCCTTACGGCCGAGGACCGCATCGGGTCCATCCCCGCCTGCGCGGGGGAGCCCCGGCCGCAAGCTCCTCCCACGTCCGCACCGTGGGTCCATCCCCGCCTGCGCGGGGGAGCCGGGGGGCGCGTGTCGAGGTGACGGCCCCTGACCGGTCCATCCCCGCCTGCGCGGGGGAGCCCCCGTCGGCAACGTCTCCGTGGTGACGGGACCGGGTCCATCCCCGCCTGCGCGGGGGAGCCCAGTGGCGGAACAACAACCCCTCCACGGCCCACGGTCCATCCCCGCCTGCGCGGGGGAGCCCCGGCCCTGCTCTGGCAGAGCACGCCGGGCGGGGGTCCATCCCCGCCTGCGCGGGGGAGCCCCATCGTCCTCCTCCTCGCTCTTCTCTGCCCCGGGTCCATCCCCGCCTGCGCGGGGGAGCCCCCGCGTCCAGCAGATCACGTACATGCGCGAGGGGTCCATCCCCGCCTGCGCGGGGGAGCCCATGTCTCTGACCGCGGACAGGACGGGGATGAGGGTCCATCCCCGCCTGCGCGGGGGAGCCACGAGCGGGTCCCGGGACCGGCCGGGCTGTAGGGGTCCATCCCCGCCTGCGCGGGGGAGCCATGCGACTCGCCCCCACGGCGGGGCAGACCGCGGGTCCATCCCCGCCTGCGCGGGGGAGCCTCCCCCGCGGTGGTGAGGGCCCTGCGGCCCGTGGGTCCATCCCCGCCTGCGCGGGGGAGCCATCGCCAAGGGGCTTCAGGTCTCCAAGCGCTGGGGTCCATCCCCGCCTGCGCGGGGGAGCCCCGCGGAGGCCGCGCAGGCCCGCCTCGCCGCCGGGTCCATCCCCGCCTGCGCGGGGGAGCCGCTCCCCCGCCCTCCCCATCGACGAGGCGGCCGGGTCCATCCCCGCCTGCGCGGGGGAGCCGGGACGATGGACCTGTTTGGCACGAGCGAGCAGGGTCCATCCCCGCCTGCGCGGGGGAGCCGTAGCGACGGAGCCCGCGCCGATATCGACGTTGGGTCCATCCCCGCCTGCGCGGGGGAGCCCTTTGATGCCACGACGCCTGATGGCACGGCTGAGGTCCATCCCCGCCTGCGCGGGGGAGCCAGAGCACCCCGCAAGGGTCGAGCTCTGGGGCATGGTCCATCCCCGCCTGCGCGGGGGAGCCCCGGGGTGTGGAGACCATGCAGGACCGGGTCCGGGTCCATCCCCGCCTGCGCGGGGGAGCCCACCGAGGCCTGCCACTCACCGCGTCACGGTCGGGTCCATCCCCGCCTGCGCGGGGGAGCCGTAGTCCTCCTCATGTCACAACAGCAAAACCAGGGTCCATCCCCGCCTGCGCGGGGGAGCCTGAAGCGATATGCGCCATACATCATCGGCGGAGGGTCCATCCCCGCCTGCGCGGGGGAGCCGGAGGATCAATGTCGACGATCAAGATTGACAGGGGTCCATCCCCGCCTGCGCGGGGGAGCCCCGTACCAGTCCGCCGCTTGCTCGCGCGTCGCGGGTCCATCCCCGCCTGCGCGGGGGAGCCGCGCACCGACGGCCAGAGACGTAAAGGCGCACGGGTCCATCCCCGCCTGCGCGGGGGAGCCGAGCGACGCGCCCAGGATGGGGACCTTGGCGAGGGTCCATCCCCGCCTGCGCGGGGGAGCCCGCTCGCCCTGCCCGCGCACGAGGCCGCCGAGGGGTCCATCCCCGCCTGCGCGGGGGAGCCCCGCGGCGAGTCCCTCGCGCGTGTTCGATCCGGGGTCCATCCCCGCCTGCGCGGGGGAGCCGTAGCGACGGAGCCCGCGCCGATAGTGACGTTGGGTCCATCCCCGCCTGCGCGGGGGAGCCGCTGTCGTGCCCCGAGGCCCTGCACAGATGCGGGGTCCATCCCCGCCTGCGCGGGGGAGCCGGGCTCTCGCACCTTCACTACTCGGGCTACATGGGTCCATCCCCGCCTGCGCGGGGGAGCCCCCCCCCTCCTGCCCCTGGCAAGACGGAGCGGGGGTCCATCCCCGCCTGCGCGGGGGAGCCTTGACCGCCTGGCTGGTGACAGCTCCACGCGCGGGTCCATCCCCGCCTGCGCGGGGGAGCCCACGCGGAGGCCGTGGCGGTCCTTCACAGCGGGGGTCCATCCCCGCCTGCGCGGGGGAGCCCCCAGGGCAGAGGCGGTGCGGGTCATGTGCAGGGGTCCATCCCCGCCTGCGCGGGGGAGCCCTGCGGCCGGGAGCGACGACGGTGTTGGGGATGGGTCCATCCCCGCCTGCGCGGGGGAGCCTCCAAGATCCACTCGATGCGGTCACCCAGGGCGGGTCCATCCCCGCCTGCGCGGGGGAGCCGGGCGCCTCTCGCATCCCTAAACTCCTCGCGCGGGTCCATCCCCGCCTGCGCGGGGGAGCCAGAGGCCGCCCACCGTGCGCTGGCCCGGGGCGGGGTCCATCCCCGCCTGCGCGGGGGAGCCTCGCAGTGGTGGTGTGCGCCTTCCTCCCCATGGGGTCCATCCCCGCCTGCGCGGGGGAGCCGTGAAACTCCAACACGTTCGCACGGATGTGTGGGGTCCATCCCCGCCTGCGCGGGGGAGCCCTCGCCACGGCCAGCAGGGCTTACGGGATGGAGGGTCCATCCCCGCCTGCGCGGGGGAGCCGTCGGCCCCTCCACCCGAGGCTCCCCCGCTGTCGGTCCATCCCCGCCTGCGCGGGGGAGCCGCTGGCACGGGTGGGTGAGGGGTGGACGGTGGGGGTCCATCCCCGCCTGCGCGGGGGAGCCCCTCGCTGCCCTGCCCGACGAGGACGACGCAGGGGTCCATCCCCGCCTGCGCGGGGGAGCCCTCGAAACGTGGAACGCTGCGACGCAGATGCAGGGTCCATCCCCGCCTGCGCGGGGGAGCCGCCTTAGGCTAATCAACACACTAGACCGACCAGGGTCCATCCCCGCCTGCGCGGGGGAGCCAATAACCCACAAGTCGAGCTAATTAACGACGTGGGTCCATCCCCGCCTGCGCGGGGGAGCCCCACGGAGAAGGTGCGCAGTCACACACCCGATGGGTCCATCCCCGCCTGCGCGGGGGAGCCCCAGCACGTTGCTGGGCGTTCATCATGCGGAAGGGTCCATCCCCGCCTGCGCGGGGGAGCCGGAGGTCTGTCCCCTCCCCGAACTGACCGATGGGGTCCATCCCCGCCTGCGCGGGGGAGCCGGGGCAACTCCCTCGGATACAACTTTATGTCAGGGTCCATCCCCGCCTGCGCGGGGGAGCCCCGGTGCCCGCCGCCGTGGCGACGTTGGTCGCGGGTCCATCCCCGCCTGCGCGGGGGAGCCACGAGCTCGCCCCGGGTGAACGACACGGTGAGGGGTCCATCCCCGCCTGCGCGGGGGAGCCAGCAGCGCAATCACCTGCGGGCGCGAGCCAGGGGGTCCATCCCCGCCTGCGCGGGGGAGCCGCAATCCGTCATCCACGCATCGCACCTCGGGGCGGTCCATCCCCGCCTGCGCGGGGGAGCCGCGTTGAGCATGGCTTTCATGTCATCGATCGTGGGTCCATCCCCGCCTGCGCGGGGGAGCCGCGGCGAAGCGCCCGAGGGCCTCGTGCCGCGGGGGTCCATCCCCGCCTGCGCGGGGGAGCCCTCTGCATCGCGGGCCTTGAGCTTCGCGACGCGGGTCCATCCCCGCCTGCGCGGGGGAGCCTAAGCTGTTGTGGCCCGCAGAGAATATCGAAAGGGTCCATCCCCGCCTGCGCGGGGGAGCCGCCACCGCCGACGGGTTGAGTCTCACCGCGTGGGGTCCATCCCCGCCTGCGCGGGGGAGCCCGTGCTTTGATCCGTTTGGCTGCGCGATCGGTGGGTCCATCCCCGCCTGCGCGGGGGAGCCATTTGGCGCCTAGCGCGCAGTGTCGCATGACGGGGTCCATCCCCGCCTGCGCGGGGGAGCCGTAAGTCCCTTGCGAGTTCTACGGGCCCCTGTGGGTCCATCCCCGCCTGCGCGGGGGAGCCGTGGTAGGGGTAATTGTGGTAGGGGTGTTGTCGGGTCCATCCCCGCCTGCGCGGGGGAGCCAACACCCCTGCGGAGCCCCTCCCCCCCGTGGAGGGTCCATCCCCGCCTGCGCGGGGGAGCCTCCCAGGAAGCTGGGCCTCCATCTCACGCAGGAGGTCCATCCCCGCCTGCGCGGGGGAGCCGCGCAGTAGCCCAGGGCGTAGACCCCCGAGCCGGGTCCATCCCCGCCTGCGCGGGGGAGCCGTGAGGTCGTAGCCCCGCCGCCGAGGCGCGAGGGGTCCATCCCCGCCTGCGCGGGGGAGCCCCGTACCAGTCCGCGGCTTGCTCGCGTGTCGCGGGTCCATCCCCGCCTGCGCGGGGGAGCCGCACTCGCCGCACCCTACCAGAACGGAACGCAGGGTCCATCCCCGCCTGCGCGGGGGAGCCTCTTGCCAACCTAATGAGCGGCGGCGTGCAGGGGGTCCATCCCCGCCTGCGCGGGGGAGCCTCCCGCGATACCTACCGCGGAGTAGACTACCAGGGTCCATCCCCGCCTGCGCGGGGGAGCCCGCCTACCGCCACTCCTGCCACGATGATCGGCGGGTCCATCCCCGCCTGCGCGGGGGAGCCTGCGCAAGGCGTTGCAGCACGTCGTCCGACGGGGGTCCATCCCCGCCTGCGCGGGGGAGCCGCCCCGAAGAGCCGCGCGGTGTCCGGGGTGGCGGGTCCATCCCCGCCTGCGCGGGGGAGCCTGCGCGGCCTGCATCCCGGCGCCCGCGGAGAAGGGTCCATCCCCGCCTGCGCGGGGGAGCCCCCGCACCCCACCAGGGGCCGGGCCTTGGGGCGGGTCCATCCCCGCCTGCGCGGGGGAGCCGGTCGGCCCGGAGCACCTGCCACTCCAGCGTGAGGTCCATCCCCGCCTGCGCGGGGGAGCCATGGCCTCGGGGCTGAGGCCCGAGAGGGTCGTGGGTCCATCCCCGCCTGCGCGGGGGAGCCGCGCAGGGAGCGACGAGACCGGGATCGTGGTGGGGTCCATCCCCGCCTGCGCGGGGGAGCCTCGTCGGTGGAGGATCCCCACGAGCTAGGGAGGGGTCCATCCCCGCCTGCGCGGGGGAGCCCGACGCGGGGTGCCGGAGGTACGAGCCGAGGCGGGTCCATCCCCGCCTGCGCGGGGGAGCCGAGAGGGGGAGCTGTGCCTTGATCCCGAGTACGGGTCCATCCCCGCCTGCGCGGGGGAGCCATGGGGCTCATAGCGCGCGAGGGCGGCAGGAGGGGTCCATCCCCGCCTGCGCGGGGGAGCCGAGGGCCACGGGCATCGTAGCCCGAGCTGCCCGGGTCCATCCCCGCCTGCGCGGGGGAGCCTCGGTCGTACCGCAAGAACAAGATGTGGTGGCGGGTCCATCCCCGCCTGCGCGGGGGAGCCCCGACCTCGCGCCGCCCGTGAGCCCGGCAACCGGGTCCATCCCCGCCTGCGCGGGGGAGCCTGCCCCTGGCTCACCGCAGAGCGCCAGCGCGAGGGTCCATCCCCGCCTGCGCGGGGGAGCCCGCCGTGCGTGTCTACCGCCTGCGGGCCCCTAGGGTCCATCCCCGCCTGCGCGGGGGAGCCCACACCACCGGGTCGAGATCGGGGCCCTGGTGTGGTCCATCCCCGCCTGCGCGGGGGAGCCCCGGGAGAGGGCGGCGGCGGCGGCCTCGATCTGGGTCCATCCCCGCCTGCGCGGGGGAGCCCACGCCCACGTCCCCGCAGTGAGGGTGCCGCCGGGTCCATCCCCGCCTGCGCGGGGGAGCCCCGACCTCGCGCCGCCCGTGAGCCC
>CAYUSB010000009.1:0-45944 GCA_964447205.1 uncultured Myxococcaceae bacterium | reverse complement strand
CGGGTCCATCCCCGCCTGCGCGGGGGAGCCCCGACCTCGCGCCGCCCGTGAGCCCGGCAACCGGGTCCATCCCCGCCTGCGCGGGGGAGCCCGGACTTCCTCCGGGAGTGGGCCGAGCACTTCGGGTCCATCCCCGCCTGCGCGGGGGAGCCGCGACCCGTGCCGCGATAACCGCGGCACGTTTGGGTCCATCCCCGCCTGCGCGGGGGAGCCACGTCGATGCGCGTGCTGAGGTAGCGGTGCAGGGGTCCATCCCCGCCTGCGCGGGGGAGCCGTGACCACAACGGCCGTGGTGCTCGACCCGGCGGGTCCATCCCCGCCTGCGCGGGGGAGCCCCCTGGTGTGTCCCGGCGCGACGGGCGACCACGGGTCCATCCCCGCCTGCGCGGGGGAGCCGGGGCGGGGGAATAGAACGCGATCCCGGTCTTGGGTCCATCCCCGCCTGCGCGGGGGAGCCGACCCCCGTCACGCCGAAAACTTGACACGTCGAGGTCCATCCCCGCCTGCGCGGGGGAGCCGGCGACGGGAGAGGATGTGGCGGGGTGTCCCCGGGTCCATCCCCGCCTGCGCGGGGGAGCCCCCGCCCGGACACCCGTGGCGGGGCTTCACCCGGGTCCATCCCCGCCTGCGCGGGGGAGCCGCGAAACGCGTCCCGCAGTCGGGACAGAGCACGGGTCCATCCCCGCCTGCGCGGGGGAGCCGGCGTCGAGGCCGAGGATGCCCTCCAAGGCGCGGGTCCATCCCCGCCTGCGCGGGGGAGCCGCCGCCGTGGCGCTGTACGACGGCTCGGCCGTGGGTCCATCCCCGCCTGCGCGGGGGAGCCCCGCGGGCCTCTTTGATGAGGTCACAGGCGGTGGGTCCATCCCCGCCTGCGCGGGGGAGCCCCCCACGGGTACGGCCCCTGTCCCGCCGTCCCGGGTCCATCCCCGCCTGCGCGGGGGAGCCCGGGTCCTGCGGGCCGAGTACGCGGCCCTCGGGGGTCCATCCCCGCCTGCGCGGGGGAGCCGGCGACCTCGCGGCGCTTCTCCCCGACGACGCGGGTCCATCCCCGCCTGCGCGGGGGAGCCCGGGCAGAGGCGATGCGCGCGAAGGTCAAGCGGGGTCCATCCCCGCCTGCGCGGGGGAGCCCTCCCCGTGGCCCTCTTCCGCGGGTATCGGTGGGGTCCATCCCCGCCTGCGCGGGGGAGCCCCATCCAGCACGAAGCGTTCACTGCCGCCGCGGGGTCCATCCCCGCCTGCGCGGGGGAGCCCCGCTGGCGCAGGTGACGGTCACGTCGCGCGTGGGTCCATCCCCGCCTGCGCGGGGGAGCCCGCGCCCCCGTGGCGTGGCGGATGCGCCGCGCGGGTCCATCCCCGCCTGCGCGGGGGAGCCCGGGTCCTGCGGGCCGAGTACGCGGCCCTCGGGGGTCCATCCCCGCCTGCGCGGGGGAGCCTCCCCGACGCTCGGGAAGGCCGCGTCGGTCGCGGGTCCATCCCCGCCTGCGCGGGGGAGCCTTCGCGCGGAGCACGTCCCTGGAGATGGGCTTGGGTCCATCCCCGCCTGCGCGGGGGAGCCCTACCGCGCCGTCGAGGCCCGTGACGGGACACGGGTCCATCCCCGCCTGCGCGGGGGAGCCAGTAGCGCCGCGAGGGCGTTGGGGCTGTCCCCGGGTCCATCCCCGCCTGCGCGGGGGAGCCCACGCGAGGACGTGGGCGACCCGCCACGCGGGGGGTCCATCCCCGCCTGCGCGGGGGAGCCGCGGCCCTCCTGGGCTCTGCGAGCGAGGCGCAGGGTCCATCCCCGCCTGCGCGGGGGAGCCGATCGCCCGGCATGGGTACCCGTGCGGGGCAGGGGTCCATCCCCGCCTGCGCGGGGGAGCCGCGGGGGGCATCAAGACCCTCATCCTAGGGGAGGGTCCATCCCCGCCTGCGCGGGGGAGCCCCCCGGGCAAGGTGATGGACCGCGGGCGGCGGGGGTCCATCCCCGCCTGCGCGGGGGAGCCATGGAGCTCAAGCAGGGGCGCAACGTGGTGCGGGGTCCATCCCCGCCTGCGCGGGGGAGCCACCCGGGCCTCCCGGAAGGGAGGGGCCAGCTTGGGTCCATCCCCGCCTGCGCGGGGGAGCCGAGTTGGAGGGTGATTTCGTATTCTTCCCTCTGGGTCCATCCCCGCCTGCGCGGGGGAGCCCTTGGCGGGGGTCTTGGACGAGGCCATGGTGGGGGTCCATCCCCGCCTGCGCGGGGGAGCCCTACCGTCAACACCTTGCGGGGGTGTGGCTGCGGGTCCATCCCCGCCTGCGCGGGGGAGCCAGGAACCCCCGGGTGGCGTCGGGCAGCCCGAGGGGTCCATCCCCGCCTGCGCGGGGGAGCCGAGGGCGGGGTTGCGCCCGTCGGTGGTGAAGAGGGTCCATCCCCGCCTGCGCGGGGGAGCCGTGAAGGGCCGCACCCCCCGGGGCGCGTGGACGGGTCCATCCCCGCCTGCGCGGGGGAGCCGTGGCCTCGTAGCGGCCCGCGGGGGCCGATGGGGGTCCATCCCCGCCTGCGCGGGGGAGCCGTCGACGATGATGCCCTCGGTCATGGCGACAAGGGTCCATCCCCGCCTGCGCGGGGGAGCCCCACGGTGGCCAAGTACCCGCCAACGCTCCCGGGGTCCATCCCCGCCTGCGCGGGGGAGCCGGGATGCTCTGTCCCGAGGCCGTGGGCGGTGTGGGTCCATCCCCGCCTGCGCGGGGGAGCCCCTCGGTCCCACCCTCTACCCACCCCCCCGCTGGGTCCATCCCCGCCTGCGCGGGGGAGCCGAGCCCTCCGCGGCGGGACCATACCGCGTCGCGGGTCCATCCCCGCCTGCGCGGGGGAGCCCCACCCGACGATCACGGGGCCTCGGGGGTGGTGGGTCCATCCCCGCCTGCGCGGGGGAGCCGTGAGGTGCAGGATGGCCCACGGCGGGAGCGTGGGTCCATCCCCGCCTGCGCGGGGGAGCCGACTGCGGCGTCCCGCAACATCGCGTGCGCCTGGGTCCATCCCCGCCTGCGCGGGGGAGCCCTGACGATGCTCGGGGAGGCGTTCCGTCTCTCGGGTCCATCCCCGCCTGCGCGGGGGAGCCCAACCCCCGCAAGCCGTTGGGCCCGCGGGCGAGGGTCCATCCCCGCCTGCGCGGGGGAGCCCCACCCCACCCGGGGTCACGAGGTCGGGGGCCGGGTCCATCCCCGCCTGCGCGGGGGAGCCCCGTCACCCCTCCGCGGTGATGAGGTCGTAGAGGGTCCATCCCCGCCTGCGCGGGGGAGCCCGAAGGCCGAGGAAGACGAGGGGGCGCGTGGCGGGTCCATCCCCGCCTGCGCGGGGGAGCCGACCGGGAATCGACACGGGGCCCGCAAGTCGTGGGTCCATCCCCGCCTGCGCGGGGGAGCCACGGTGCCGCCGATGAGCACGTCCACACCGATGGGTCCATCCCCGCCTGCGCGGGGGAGCCACACGCTAGATCAGCCTGTCGACAGTGTGGTGAGGTCCATCCCCGCCTGCGCGGGGGAGCCTAGGCGCCAAGTAGGAGGATAGATCAATGTCGAGGTCCATCCCCGCCTGCGCGGGGGAGCCCTTGTCTCTACTGACCTCGGTACAGCTATCGCGGGTCCATCCCCGCCTGCGCGGGGGAGCCGAGTCCAGTCTTGAGAATGGACGCAACGACAAGGGTCCATCCCCGCCTGCGCGGGGGAGCCATCCACGCCTTGTCGTCCGGGGTACGCGCGGCGGGTCCATCCCCGCCTGCGCGGGGGAGCCTCTTTGACCTCTTTGCGTACCTCGGGGGGGCGATCCAGTGCAAGCGTGTCGTGGTGGGCGGTCAGTCGTCGCCGCCGTCGGACACGGTCTTGGGTCCCTTCGTCGCCGTTGCCGTCGCCGACTTCCCCTTGCCCGGCCGCGGGTCGAAGAAGAACCGCTCGGCATACGAACGCTCCTCCCCATTCTCCAGGGCCCAGGCCTGCAACTGGAGGTGCACGCTCTGCCGGACGGCCTCGGTCGCCTCCTTCCAGCTCACGGCATCGAGGCTGGTCTCGGCCTGCTGCATGAACGCGGCACGACGTGCCGCCAGGGCGGCGCGTCCCGTCTCCATCGCAGCCGTCACCGCGGAGAGGGCCGTGCTGACCCGCTCGTTCAGGGGGCGCTTGGTGGCCAGCAGTTGGAACCGCTCGCACCGGTTGAGCTCCGACTCCAGGCCCATCCGAATCACCTCCGACGGCGGCTCCGGGAAAAACTCCCGAAACAGCTTGTCGTCGTAATTGCCGCCCGCGTCGCGCAGGAGCTCATTGGCCAGGCCCTTCACGGCCCGGTCGAGCAGGTAGTCGCCCCAGGACACCCGCGCGTGCGCATAGGTGACGGCGTCGTCGGCGGCCCGGCGTGCTTCGGCCACGGGGGTCCAACCCTCAAGCTGAAGTGCAATCGCCACCACCAGGCGCTCGTGGCGATCGCTCGCCTCCAACGCCGCCTTCGTAAACAACACAGAACGCCGTGCAGTCTGCAGACCCGTGTTCGCATCGAACTTACGCATCGTTGCCCTCCGCAATGGCCCCCTGCCATTCAGGGTGCGCATCCCTAGTCTCGGCCCAGGTCCGCCGACGAAGCAAGCGAATCCAACGGCTTCCCTGGGGCCCTCTCGACCCCTTCGGGAAGGCCCTGCAATCCTCCCGACCCCACCCATGTCCGCGCCTGGAAGGCCCCGCAGCCCTCCCGCCCCCGCCCATGCCCGTACCGGACGGGCCCTGCAGCCCTCCCGCCCCCGCCCATGCCCGCGCAGGAAGGGTTCTGCAGCCCTCCCGATCCCAACCATGCGCGCCCAGGGGACAGGGTGCAGCCCAATCCCCTGGGCGTCACGATCCGGGGTCCGTGGTGCCCCGGTTCCGTTCTTCGTGAGTTTTCAGAGAGCGGAGGGTCTCGGCGGTGAGCTCGCAGCGCACCAGGACCATGTCGTTGTGGGTGTGGAGGTCCACCTTGGGGACCCCGAGGGTACGAAACGCCTGTCCTCCGGGGGCCTTGGGGTCGGGCCAGGTCATCACGACCGCGGTGTCCGGGGCGAAAGTGGCGTCGAACCACTCCTCCATCACCCGCCACACCCGGTCACGCACCCCCGGGGACATCTTCGGGGCAGAGTACACCCCGAGGGTGACCTCGCACATCACCGACGCCAGAAATCCCCGGAAACGGTCAGGGACGTTCCGTGTCATCACCAGGGTCATCGTCACCGAACAGCTCCTTGATCTTGTCGATCATGGACGCCACGACCTTTTCGCGGCGGAAGAAGGTCACGGCGTGTTTGCGCACGACCCGTTCGAGGGTGTCGTCGGGGCGTCGGGGTTTGGTGGCGGCCTCGAAGGCGATGGGCAGGGTGACCCGGTCGCGGAAGAGGTCGGCGATGTCGAGGGCGAACGCGCTCCCGCTGTCCTCGTGAATGAACCCGAGTTGGGGGATGGTTCCGCTCACGGCCACGGCCACCTTGGCGAGGGCGTACATGGCGGTGGCGGCGTGGTTGATGGCCTGATTGGCGAGGTCGGTGGACTCCGGGTCATCGCGGTCGTACCGACGGCCCCGCCAGCCGAGCCCGAAGCTCTGGGAGAGGCGTCGGTAGGTCTCCTTCATGCGGGCCCCTTCGATGCCCCGCAGGACGGCGATGTCGGCATTGGGGAGGAGTTCTCCCAAGCGCCAGGCGTACATCCTGCGGGTCACGAGGGTTCGGAGGTTGGGGTCGGCCCAGTGGGTGACCTGTTGGCGGGCCCGGGCCGAGCGGTCGGGCCCGAAGGGCATGGAGGCATACAGCCGAACCCCGGCCTCGCCCACCACGACGATGCCCGTCCCATGGCGGGCGCAGAGGCGGAGGGCGTCGTGGGAGAGGGTGGTTCCGGGTTCGAGTGCGAGGCAGGAGACGCCTTGGAAGGGGATGGCGTAGTCGCCGGGGGGGAAGTCGTCGCTGCCGGTGGTGATGAAGCGGAGGGTTCCGGCGTCGACGACGAGGTTGCCGCGACGGAGCCACAGCACCCCATGGCGATCGCCCTGGGGGACGCGTGCGGTCTCGAGTCCGAGTCGTCCCTTGAGCATGGCCGGGAGCTACCGCGCAGGGGGCCGGAGCAGGAGCATCCCGAACCCGAAGGCCCGATGCCGCCCGATGCCCCGCGCCAGGAGGGCCCGGAAGGCCGCGGGGTCGGTCACGGTCAGGGTGCCCGTGAAGGTCACATCGGGTCGGCCCTTGAGAGGTTTGCGAACGTCCTTGGCGTGATCGCGCCGCGCGGGACGTTCGAGCTGGAACCGTTCGACATGCAACCGGACGAGGGTCGCGCCACCGTGGCGCGCGAGTTGGGCCGTAAACCAGTCGCGATATACCGCCTCGCGATCGGGCTGGGGTTGGCCCTCGGCGGCGCGGCAGGCGAGGAGGAACACGTCCACTTCCCTGCCCTTCTTGTGATTCGGGTGGTCCTGGGCCGCGCGGGCGATGGGCATCGCACGCACCGTGAAGTCAAGGACCTGCCCCGCCTTCCAGGCCTCGGGCATGGGCTTGGCCGCGAGGTGCTCCCAGTCGACGAGGTGCTCCCACATCCAAGGGTCGGCCTTGAGTTGTGCCGCCGCACGGAGCCCCTGGGCGTCGATGGGACCGTACCCCAGCACGGGTTGAATCGCACCGGTCGGATCCCCCAGAGAGAAGGGCTGCGGGGCGTCGTCGCCAAACAGCTCGCGCAGGGCGCAGTGCACGGCGTATCCGAGGTCGAGCTCCCAGGTGGGCAGCCCGCGGCGCCTGGCGAACTCAAAGAGCCGCGCGCCCCGGAAGGGGATACGCGCCATGAAGGTGTTGCCCGGTTCGGTCACGACGCATGCTCCTCGGCCGCGGCGGGGGCCACGGGCAGCTCGACATAGGCTTCCTGGACATAACGTCGGCCGACGTGGAGCTGGTTGGCCCAGTCCATGTCGTCGGTGAAGGCGATCGTGCGCCCGATCTCGGTGCCCTCATCCACGGGCCACCACGCCCGCGGCCGGAGCGAGAGCGCTCGGTCAGAACCACGCTTCGCAGTACGGACCACCCGCGGAACCTCGGGATGAACCAGGGCATCGCGCAGCCGCTCGGTGCTCACACGGGCGTAGCGCAGGGGCGTCGAGGGGATGCAGCACTTTCGCCCGAGGAAGAGCGGGCGTGCGGGACGCTGCACGGCCCGATCGAGGGCGTCTACGTCGGGCCCCGATCCCGCGCTGAGGGTGACCGCGACGATGTACACCGCATTGGCGAGGTAGTGGCGATTACGAATGGCGGTCGCGTTGTCGCCGCCCTTACGCCCCTCGGGCTGGCCGCGTGTGGTCCAGCCTTCGAGCATGTACGGGGCGATCAGGTTGACCGTCTGGTAGTCCATGAAGGCCTTGCCGGGAAGGTCTTCCCGCGCGGCCCAGCGCACCCGGGCCTGGAGGGCTTCGAGGGCCTCGGTGTCGCGGTGGTCGTAGCCCAGGGCGTTGCCCAGGAGCCCCGCGAGCATCGCGCGGCCGGGGAAGTCCCGGGTCGGGTTGATCTGGTCTACGACGGTCCCGCCGAAGCTCATCAGCGGTGCGTCGAAGCGCAGAACGAGGACGTCCACGCTCATCCCTCCACGACCTGCCCGGCCGCCCACTTCGCGAGGGCGGGCAGGGTGAGCTTGTCGCCGAAGCGGGCCGCGGAGAGACGCCCCTCAGCGTGCATGGCGGCGTGGGCCCGCCGACCGTCCCAGCCGTACATCCCATCAAACTCGGCGAGGTGTGCGTCGAGGGCCTTGTAGGTGTTCTCCAAGGGGTCACCCTTCACGGAGACGGAGTGCAGGAAGGCGTTGGCGAGAGTGCGCGGCTGGGCCTCCCCCGCCTCAATGCACACGGCCTGGGCGTACCCGTGGGGGGCCGTGCTCCCGAGCTTGGCGCCGGGCGAGACCGTGGCGAGCATGTGCACGAGGCGGCGGGTGACCTCGGCGGCGAGGGTGCGGTCGGCCTTGCGCCAGTCCTCGGCCCTACACGACTCGATGTTGGAGACGAGGAGGGGCAGGTCGACGGCGACGTACCCGTAGAAGAGCCCGCTGGTGAGCTCGGTGGTCCCGATGTGGCCGCTGCCGAGTTGGGCGTCCTCGCGCTCGCGCTCGAGCTCGTCGATGGCGGAGAAGTAGTCGGTCTCGGCCAGCTCGGCGTGCACGGTGAAGGCGTGGGCCACGTGCACGGCGGCGTCGCAGCGGGCGAGGATGTCGCTGGTCACCATGCGCCCGAACAGGGCCGCGTCGAGACCGGCCCCGGTGCGGAGGGCCTCGAGGTTCTTGCGGGCGTCCTTGAAGCTGGCCTCGACCCTGGCCTTGATGTCCTTGAGGGCGGGCTTCGCCGCGCACACCGCCCGGGCGTGGGTGAGGAAGTACTCGATCTCGGGGCGGCCGAGCACGGTGACCTGCTCGGTACGGCCCGCAGCCTTCTCGGGGCTCTCTTCGGCGCTCTCGCCCTTCTTGCTCTTCTTCTCCGCGGCGGCCTCCTCCTTGGCCTTGGCCTGGTTGCTCTTGCCGAAGAGGGTGTTCTTCACCTGCTCGGTGACCTCGCGGGCGGTGGCCTCGTCGACCCCGTCGGCGATGAGCGCGCGGAAGACCTCGTGGTCGAGGGTGATGCGCGACCGCACCGACATCGGGGCCCCCGCGTCACGGAGCGACTCGGGGCCGGTGAAGCTCCGCCAGTGGCGCTTGAGGCACTGCGACGACACCCGGGTGCGGGTGCTGTCGCCGAAGGGGATGCGCTTGGCGAAGCCCGCGTCGTCGCGGTTGAGGAGCGAGGCCGGGTACGAGGTCAGGGTGTGAATCTGGAGGAAGCGGCTCATGGTCTTCGGGTCTCTCTTCGGGTGTGGGGGGTCAGGCGTCGGCGCTGGTGGCGCGGTAGTAGTCACGGGCGATCTGCTGACGGGCGCGCTCTTCGTCGGCCTGGCCCTCGCTGAGCACGAGCCACGCGAGGTCGGCGAGGTCGAAGGAGACGCCCGCCGTGGCGATCTGATGGGCGAGGGTGCGCACCGCGTCGGGGAGCTGTTCGCCGCGGGCGCGCAAGAGGCGGGTGAGGCGCACCTCGGCGATCTCTGCGCGCGCCATGGCGGTACCGAGGCGCACGGAGGCCTTGTGCAGGCCGTTGGCGGCCACGGCGAGGATGACGGCCCACTGCCGCTCGCGCTCGGCACGGAACCGATCGTCGGCGGGGAGAGCTTCCTGGAGCACGCCGGTGGAGAGCTTCCAGAAGGCGGGCTGGTGGAGATCGTGCGGGTCGATCTTGCGCAGGGCGGCGAGGTCGCCCGGAGACATGTGACGGAGCTTCGCCACGGCGCCCTCGACGGGCTTGACCACCCACGGGGGGGCAGGGCGTGGGGGGGCCTTATCAGGGGTCTTCTCGGGTTCGGTCACGGGTGCTGCTCCTTGGCGGGGGCGTCGGGGAGGGGGAGAAAGGCGGCGGCGAAGTGCTTGCGAGCGCTAAGGTCGAAGACGCGTTCGGCGATGGCGCGGGCGCGGTAGACGCGCACAGAGGGCAGGGGAACGGCCTCCAGGGCCTCACGAAACACCTCCCGGGCGAGGTCGACGACGCAGCGCTGCCAGCGTCGATCGGCTTCGTTGAGATCGGTGGCGGCGACCTCGGCGTCGTCCCAAAGGCGCTCGAAGAAGAGGGCGTCCACGCGCTCGTCGTGGGCACGGCGCCACCTTTGGGTGCGGTCGTCCTTGAGGTCGAGCTTCTGGTCGGGCGCGGCGGCCTGGAGGAGGGCGCAGAGCGCGGGGTGCAGGACCTTGCTCTGTACGGCGCCCACCAGCTCGACGCGGGTGCGCGCGAGCCTGGACAGGGTCATGCGAGGTGTCCCGGACGAGAAGATGCTGCCGCGGACCTTCTCGGGGATGGGCACCACCCGCTCGTGGAGCCCCTGCGTCTTTCCCTGCCCGCGTGGGAGCACCCGCGCGAGCACGAACATCTCTCCTCGCTCGCCGGATTGGAGCTCCATGGCGGCGGCGCGATCGTAGCTCTCGCCCAGGAGGAGCTCGGCCATGACCTTGTATCCAAAGCCGTTGCCGCCCGCGGTGAAGGCTGTGCGTTCGTCGCCGCGTTTGATGGGCATCCAGATGTCGCCGAGCTCACCCTTGCGGGCCTCGGCGTCGATGCGGCGCACCTTGGTGCTCGACTTCCAGGCGACGAGGCGGTCGTGTTGGAGCGCCAACCGGACGGGACGACACAGCTCGATGAAGCACGGGTCGAGCTCGGCGACCGAGAGCGACGACTCGCTGTCCCAGGGCAGCGTCCAGAGAAGCGCGGCGCCGCCGGTCGGGCGCATCCCGAAGTCGTCGGCCAGGGTCGCGCGGCGGTCGTTCCACAGGGACAGGTCGCGGCGGAAACGTGCGGCGAGGGTGAGGCCCGGAGTGGCCCCGAGGCTCGGACGCGAACCGTAGCCCCCGTTCATCCGGGCGATCCCGTAGTTGTCGCGGCCCGCAAACCCATCGCTCGTCTGCAAGTTCGTGAGCACAAACACCCAGTGCTCGGGTCGGGCCCGCGTCGCTCGGGAGATCTTCACGTCGTGGTTCTTTGACGTGACCAGCATGTCGAGCTCGTCGGCGGCCTCGATGACCTTCTTGGGGTCGCGGAAGTCCTTGCCTGTCATCGGAGGCTGCATGAAGGCGGCTTGTTTGATGTCCTCCACCACGAGGCACCAGGGCTCGTCCTTGCCGTCGGTGAGGGTGCGCAGGGCCGCGCGCCAGCCGTCTTCGTCGGGGGGAAGGGTGCCGCCGTGGGCGACGGTGGCCAGGGCCCCGAGCTGGATCACCAACGACTCCCAGCTCTGCACCTGATGCGCCTGGAGGGCGCCAAAGTCCAAGGCGACCCCGCGGGCGAGGCGGTCGAGCACGACGGGCAGGGAGGCCGTGTCGCGGGCGCCAGCGGGCGTGTCGAGGGTGAAGATGGGTTCGGTCAGGAGGTTGTAGCGGGTGGTCATGCGTCGTCCTCGGAGGTGGGGTCGAGGGAGCCGTCGTCGGGGCCCAGTCCCAGGCGGTCGTAGCGGTAGCGCTGATCGCCAAAGCGGAAGGTGAATCCGTGTGGGTGTTGCTGGAGGTCTTCGGCGGCGGTCTCGTCGGTCACCCCACGGAGCATCCAGGCCGGGACCGTGAGTTGAGAGACGCTCGACCCCAGGGGCGTCTGACAAGTGCGCGGAAGAATTACGATCCGGTCGTTCAAACCCAGGCGGGTGGCGTGCTGGCCGTCCTTGAAGTGGGCCTCGCCGAAGGGTTCCTGCCGGTCGATGACGCTGGTGTTGGCCAACGACCGATGGGCGTAGAAGTTCCCTCGCACGAGGGTGTGGTGCTTCTCCCACCGCGGATCCTCGGCGGGGGTCATGGCTTTGAGGGCCTCGGGATGGGTGGTGGCCTCGACGAGGGCGCGGTTCATCTCGGGGATGAACCAGACGGGGTAGGCCTCGATCTGCCCGAGGGTCGCTCGAAGCACCCGGAGGTCGTCGTAGACGCGCCCGATGCCGTGAGGACCGCGGACCGAGCCGTCCTTGCCGATGTAGGTGCTCAGGTCTTCCGCGGGCGTGAGCACGACGCAACGCGGGATGTCGTAGCCCGGGGGTCGCGTGCGCCGGTGCCGATGCAGCCGACCGATGCGCTGCAGGAGCACGTCGAGCGGGCACAGGTCGGTGAAGAGAAGGTCGACGTCGAGGTCGAGCGACTGCTGGACGGTCTGGGTGGCGACGACCACGAGGCCACCCGCAGGGCTTGTCTTGCCGAGGCGCTCCTCGATGGCGTCGTCGAGTCGGGAACGATCCTGCCGGGCGTAGCGGGCGTGGTGGGCCGTGACGACGCCTCCGATGCAGAAGAGCGTCTCGGGCGGAGCGAGGGCCTCGAGGCAACGCTGCGTCTCGATGCAGCCACGCACCGTGTTGCGGAGGATGAGCACCCGCGCGCCCTGTCGGGCGGCCTCGATGGCCTGGCGTACGATGGATTCGGGTTCGTCGATGCGCGGGTCGGTGCTGACGTGGACAGCCTTGTCGGGGCCCTTGCTGGGGGCTTTGACGGTTGGCGCGACACCCGGCGCATGGAGGGCGATGCGCGGGTACGCCTCCAGCGCCGCAGCGGCGTAGGGCGTGTCGTGGGAGGCCCCGACGTAGCGGTCGCGGGCGCTCGATCCCAAGGTCGCCGACATGAGCAGGGCGTGCCCTCCGGCTGCGCGATGAAACTGCAGCACATGGCGGAGCAGCGTGGTCATGTAGGTGTCGGAGGCGTGGACCTCGTCGACGACGAGGAGGCTACGCAGCAGGGTCGTGGCGCGGAGGTGGGCGTGGTCGGTCATCAGCGCCGAGAGCAGGCACTGGTCGATGGTGCCGACGGCGATCGAGGCCGCGAGGTAGCGCTTGGGGTGTTCGGCCGCCCAGCCACGGTGTCGGACCGATTGGCCTTCTGCCGTGCGTTTGTGGTCGTCCTTCCAGAGCACCTCGAAGTTGGGGAGCTTGGTGCCGGTCAGGTCGTCGACGGCGAGGTAGCCGGGCACCGCGAGCACCACGGGCGGCGTCATGGGTTCCCCGGCGAAGAGCCGCTGCACGGCCAGGGTCACGCGTCGAAAGATCTGCGTCGCCGCGGTGCGGGTGGGCAGGGCGAAGTACATCCCCTCCACCACGCCCGCCTGGAAGAGCCGGAAGAAGTGCGCGAGGGCTGCTTCGGTCTTGCCCGATCCTGTTTCGGCTTCGAGGAGGGTCAACGACCCCTCGGGCACGACGGGCAGGGTGAGCATCTGGGCCTGGGTGTCGTGGGGCGTGACGATGTCGGAGAAGCGCGTGTAGTCGATGTCGGCGGCGAGGGCGCGGGCGAGGGGGCCGAGGGCGATGGCGTTCTCGTGGAGGGTGCGGCGCGCTCGATCGCGGGCGAAGGAGATGCGGTCGTCGTCGAGGGCGTTGGAGAAGGGGAATCGTTCGGGCGCGCGGTCGGAGCCGAGCCAGTCGGCGAGCATTACGAGCCCGGCGAAGCCATGTTGAAACGCGGGCGCATCGGGCAGGGGGGGGCCCTCGCGGAGGGCGTCGGGAAACCAGCGGAGGGTGTCTGCGGCGAGGGCGCGCATCCCAGCGAAGGGGTCGAGCCCATGGAGGGTGTGCCAACGTCGGGCGTCGTGCTGGACGTCGGGATGGTCGACCGGGATGGGGCGGCCGTGGTGGGCGATGGCCGCGAAGAGCAGGGCATCTGCAGCACTGTCGGAGCCCCAGGTCTCGAAAGGGACCACGGAGAGCGCCGCACAGAACGCTGCGGTCTCGCTGTACCCCTGAAACAAGGGCATGAGCTCGCGGACGTGGCCTTCGCGGCGGAGGGCACCGGGGCGTCCCTTGTTTTGGAAGTGCTGGTTGAACTTGCCGAGGTCGTGCAGGGCAGCCAGGACGCAGAGCCGCGCGACGGTGACGGGATCGAGGTCGTCCCGACCCGCGAGCCGCGCGAGGCGGCGGCGCAGCAGGGAGTGTTGCAACAGGGCCTCGGTGCACGCGGCTACGTCGGCGCAGTGGTGCGCCAGCGGGTGCCACCCGTGGACCACCTCATCGCGCAGGTCGAGCTTGCCCCAGAAGCCGGTCGGTGTGCCTTCCACGCATCCCCTCCTTCGGTCTTCGCCCATTGTGGGTGGGTCGCCGCAGGATCAGTCATGGAATGTCTCCTCCTTGTCAAGGAGAAGACAGGTTCATCAGGGCGGACCGATCACCCCTCAAGGTTGCCCTGGGGTTGAGCGGGCGTACGACGGCATCGTGCGCGATACGCTTGCAGGACGGGGAGTGGTCAACCGCGCCCACCGTCGGCTTCGCCTCGGGGTACTGACGGAATCGGAAGCGGAGGGGGAAGCGGAGGCGACAGGGATGGCGGCCTTCGCTCCACACTCTATTCTCACGGTACGATGGCCCACTCTCCCGGTCACGGGAGAGGGGAAATGGGTGACGCGCGACCAGTATTGGGTGAGGGCCGTCGGACGCAGGCCGACCCCTCGGCCCCTTCGGGCGCTTACGGGCTGGCCCGCGGGATGATGCACCCGCGCAGGGGCGGGTCCTGGCCGAGCTGATAGAAGCCCGGGTCGGAGGTGATGGGCCCGATGGCGTCGACGAAGACGGTCAGCACGACATAGAGCAGCGACATCAGCAGGAGCGGGAGGAAGCCCAGGGAGCGGTCTTTGCGGCGCACCGCGGCCACGGCTGCTGCCGCCGTCGCGGACGAGGGGGTGGGGCCCGGAGGGGGGCCCTGGGTGCGGCCGGGGCTGATGCTGGGAGCGGGGCGGGCCATCGGGGGATCAGGCGGTGAGGGTGCGCGGGCGGGCCCCGGGTCGTCAAGGCCCGGGGAGGGGGCGCGGTCAGCGGCGGTCGACGGGGGTGCCCGGGTCGGCCGTGGCGGCGGAGCCCGTCTGAACCCCAGTCGGCTGGGCGGGGTCGACGATGAGGAACTCCACCCGACGGTTGCGGGCCCGTCCGAGGGCGGTGTTGTTGGTGGCGATGGGGCGGTCGGGGCCGTACCCATGGGCCTCGAGGCGACCGGCTTCGACCCCATGTTCGGTGAGGAAGCGCATGACGGCCACGGCCCGGCGTTGGGACAGGTCCATGTTGTGGTCGTGGCTCGCGCGGTTGTCGGTGTGCCCCTCGACGGCCACCCGGCGAATCTGGGGCAACGAACGCAGCACGTCGGCCACCCGCTCCAGCACCCGGAAGCTCTGGGGTTTGATGGTGTCGCGGTCGGTGTCGAAGAACACCGGGGTGAGGATCGAGATGTGCCCCTGCTCGATGCGGACGCCCACGGGGCATCCGTTTTCGGCCGGGTTGCTCGACGGGGCCCCGGGCTCGTCGGGGCATCGGTCGGTGGCGTCGGGCACGAAGTCGCCGTCGCGGTCGGGCAGGGGGCAGCCCGGGCGCTGGGGGTCGGGGAGGTTGCCCTGGGGCACGTCGGGGCACTGGTCGGCGTGGTCGCGGACCCCGTCGTTGTCGCGGTCGCCGTCGGGGCACCCGCGGCGCTCGGGGTCGGGGTTGGGGCCCTGGGGCACATCGACGCACACGTCGTCGGGGTCGAAGACCCCGTCGCCGTCGCGGTCGGTCAGGGGGCACCCGCGGCGGTTGGGGTCGGGGTGGTCGCCCATGGGGACCATCACGCAGAGGTCTTCGTGGTCGTAGACCCCGTCGCCGTCGCTGTCCTGGGCGGGGCACCCGCGGCGGTTGGGGTCGGGGTGGTCGCCCATGGGGACGGTGACGCAGAGGTCGTCGGGGTCGAACACGCCGTCGCCGTCGGTGTCCACGGGGCCCGTCACGCGCGGGGGCACGGGGGCGTAGGCCACGGAGAGGATCCCGCGGCCCGCGGGGATCCCGTAGCCCTGCTCGAGGCCGATCCCGGCCCCGGCCCCGACCAGGATGGTGTCTGCGATCTGGTAGTGGGCGGACAAGAGGGCCTCGCCGCCCCACTGGTTGGCCGAGAAGAACGAGTTTCCGCCCCCCGCGGGCAGGTCGCGTACGGAGCTGACCACGTAGACCTCGGGGCCGACGGTCAGCCGGTCGTTGTCGAAGACGAAGCCGAGCGACCCCGAGGCTCGGACCTCGTTGCCGATGGCGAGGTTGACCGCGTCGTTGGCGCTGCGGACGGTGAACCCGCCCGTCACGCCCCAGCGTACGATCCCCCCGCGGCCGGCCAGGATGAGCCTCGGCTCGAGGCGGATGGCGTCGTCGCCCGTGAAGGCCGCCCGCGAGCCCGACGGAGCCCAGAACCCGAGGCCCAGGTGCAGCGAGAAGGCGTCGCGGTCGGCGTGGCCGAAGAGGCGCACCCGGGCGGCGGCGCGGATGTCACCCAGGTTGACCGACCCGGCGGCCGCGAGGGAGGTGGTCCCGGCCGGGGCGGCTTCGCCCGACTGGTAGAGGGAGATCGGGAGGTTGGCCGAGATCCCCACCCGGTCGAGGAACGACACGGCCAGGCCCACGTGCCCGGTCAGCATGTCGGACACGAGGGGGACATCGCGGGTCCCGCCGCCGGGCAGGTCTTGCCGCAGCACGAGGGGGTTGGACGCGTAGTCCAGAAAAATGCCGGCGGCGAAGGTCCGCGTCGACGAGTACCAGGGGTGCTCGCTGAAGAAGAACACCTCGCCCGCGGGGGTGGGGTCGAAGCGGTTGAGGGCCCAGCCGCCTGCGGTCTGTGCCCGGACTTCCCCAGTCGCCCCGAGTCCCGCGAGGAGCAGGGCCCCCGCCACCATCGATCGACCCGTTTGTATGCGTCTCACAAGGACATCCTCCTGCCCGAAACCAGTCTCCCTCGGGACGCTACCGCCGCGGGGAGCCCAAACCACAATTGTTGGACGGGTTTTCTGCCATCCCTCCGCGGACGTCAATGGAGCGATCTTGACCCGCCCCCCCCAGGGCCCCCACCGTAGGGCACCCCGCGTCGGCGCGCGGGCGCGAAACGACAGGTGCTCGGCCCATGCGGGTTCTCCATGTGTTGCACAGCATGAGCTTCGGCGGGGCCGAGGTGCTCGTGCACGATTTTGTTCGGGCCACCGCAGGCGAGGCCCAACACGCCATCGCCTGCCTCGACAGCATCGGCCCCCTCGGCGAGTCCCTGCGGGCCGACGGCCTGCGGGTCGATGTCCTCGGCCGCACCGAGGGGATCCAGCCCGAGGTGGCCCTGCGCCTGCGGACCCTCGTCACGGAGGTTCGGCCCGACGTGGTCTGCGCCCATCAGTACACCCCGTACTCCTACGCGGCCATGGCCGCCCCGACGGTGCGCCCCCGCCCCGGCCTCGTCTTCATCGAACACGGGCGGCACTACCCCGACCAGCGCCGCCCCAAGCGGGTCCTGGCCAACACCCTCCTCTTCCTGCGCTACACCCAGCGGGTGGTGGCCGTCTGCGCCTACATCAAGGCCCTCCTCGTGCAGAACGAGGGCATCCCCGCCGACCGCATCGACGTGGTCTACAACGGGGTCGACCCCGCCCGCTTCGACCCCGAGGCCCCCGACCTGCCCGACCCCGCCGTCACCCGGGCCTCCCTCGGCCTCGACCCGAGCCACCTCGTCATCACCTGCGTGGCCCGCTTCCACCCCGTCAAAGATCACCCCACCCTCGTGCGGGCCTTCGCCCAGGTCGCGGCCGTCCGGCCCGAGGCCCGTCTCGCCCTCGTCGGAGGCGGCGACAAGGCCCCCCTCGAAGCCCTCGCGGCCGAGCTCGGAGTGGCCGACCGGGTGGTCTTCGCCGGGGTCCGCCGCGACATCCCCGCGGTCTACGCCGCGAGCGACGTGTTCGCGATGTCGTCCAAGAGCGAAGGGACCTCCGTGACCCTGCTCGAGGCCATGCTCGCCGAGCGCCCCGCCGTCGTCACGGACGTGGGCGGAAACCCCGAGATCGTCGACCCCGGGGTCACCGGCCTCCTCACCCCCCGCGGCGACCACGCGGCCATGGCCGAGCAGCTCCTGCGCCTCCTCGCCGACCCCGACCTCCGTCGCACGATGGGCGCTCGCGGACGCCGCCGGGTCCTCGCCCGCTTCACCCAACAGCAGATGCACCAACACTGGCTCGGGCTCCTCCACGAGGCCGCCTCCGGGTCTTGAAGGCCACGGTTTCACCCCATGTGCGGCATCACCGGCATCCTCAACCTCTCCGACAGAACGCCCCCCCCCGAGGTGGCCCTCCTGCGGGCCATGGTCAAGGCCATTGACCACCGAGGGCCCGACGAGCGGGGGTACTACCGCGACGACCGGGTGGGCCTCGGCCACGCCCGCCTGTCGATCATCGACCTGACCTCGGGGCAGCAGCCCCTCTGCAACGAGGACGGGTCGGTGTGGGTGGTCTTCAACGGCGAGATCTTCAACTTCGTCGAGCTCCGGGCCGACCTCGAGGCCGCCGGGCACAGCTTCCGCACCCACTCCGACACCGAGGTCATCGTGCACGGGTGGGAGCAGTGGGGCCCGGAGGTCTTCCGGCGCTTCAACGGCCAGTTTGCCATCGCCCTGTGGGACCGCCGCGACCAGACCCTCGTGCTCTCCCGCGACCGGATGGGCAAGCGGCCCGTCTTCCTGCACACGGGCGGGGCGAGGGTGCGCTTCGCCAGCGAGGTCAAGGCCCTCTTCGCCGACCCCGCCGTGCCCCGGGCCCTCGACCCGGGGGGCGTGGCCGAGACCTTCACCTTCTGGGGGTCGCGGCCCCCGTCGTCGGTCTTCGCAGGGGTCGAGGAGCTCCGGCCCGGACACACCCGCATCTACCGGGCCGACGGGACCTTCTCCGAGGCGGCGTTCTGGACCCCGCGTTTTCCCGCCGTGCGCCCCCGGGGCGAGGCCCCCGACGACCGTCGTAGCCTCGACGACTGCGCCGCGGGCCTGTCCGAGCGCCTCGGGGCCGCGGCCCGCCTGCGGATGCTCCGGGCCGACGTGCCCGTCGGGGCCTACCTCTCGGGCGGGATCGACAGCTCGTACATCGCGGCCCTGGCCCGCGACGCCTGCGCGGGGCCGTTTCACACCTTCTCCCTGCGCTTCGAAGACCCCGAGTACGACGAGACCCCCTTCCAGCGGGCCATGGCCTCCGTGCTCGGGAGCGTGCACCACGAGGTGGTGGCCCGCCACCAGGACATCGCCCGGGTCTTCCCCGCCGTGGTCTGGCACGCCGAACGCCCCCTCCTGCGCACCGGGCCCGCCCCGCTGTTTCTGCTCTCGGGCCTCGTGCGCCGCGAGGGGCTCAAGGTGGTGCTCACGGGGGAGGGGGCCGACGAGGTTCTCGGGGGCTACGACATCTTCCGCGAGGCCAAGGTGCGGCGGTTCTGGGCCCGGCACCCCGAGAGCACCCTGCGCCCGCGCCTCTTCGAGCGGCTCTACCCCTACCTCACCCGATCGCCCGCGGCGGCCCGGGGCATGGCCCTGTCCTTCTGGCGCAAGGGCCTCGACCGCCCCGACGACCCCATGTTCTCCCACGGGCCCCGGTGGTCGAGCGCCCAGGGCCTGATGCGCTACTTCAGCCGCGACTGGCGGGCCCGGACGGCCGCGGCCCCCGACCCCATCGCCGCCCTGCGAAACGACCTCCCCGGCGACTTCCCCCGCTGGGACCCCCTGGCCCAGGCCCAGTACCTGGAGATGGTCACCCTCCTGGCCCCGTACATCCTGTCGTCCCAGGGCGACCGAATGCTCATGGGCAACAGCGTCGAGGGCCGCTTCCCCTTCCTCGACGCCGAGGTGGTCGACTACGCCAACGCCCTGCCCGCCCGGTGGAAGCTCAACGTCCTCGACGAGAAGCACATCCTCAAACACTGCGCCCGGAGCCTCCTGCCGCCCGAGATCCTCCAGCGCCCCAAACAGCCCTACCGGGCTCCCGACGCCCTGTGCTTCGTCGGCCCCGAGGCCCCCGACTGGGTGCACGAGGTCACCACCCCCGAGGCCCTCGCTCGGGTCGGAGTCTTCGACCCCACGGCCGTCACCGCCCTCCTCACCAAATGCGCGACCCGGGCCCGCACCCCCGGGGGGACCTTCTCCAACGCCGACAACATGGCCGTGGTCGGGATCCTGTCGACCCAACTGCTGGCCCAGGGCCTGATCGACCCTCCGCCCACCCCCGACGACCCCGCCCTGCCCTTCCGTACGGTCATCGACCGCGCGGCGCTCTGACCGCACCACGGGCCCCCGCGCAGCCCCGGTCGGATTGGCGTAGTCTCTGCACGACGTGCTGACGGCCGCAGGAGTCCTGCGTCCGTGTCGCCCGCGCTCCGCCGAGGTTCCCATGCGCTCCCTCCGACTCCCCCCGTTGATCGCTTCGCTCTTTGCCCTCGCGGTCTGTGGCTCCTTCGGCTGTGGCCGCACCCCCCTCGACCTGCCCGAGGATGACAGCGGTGTCGCGGGGGATGTGCCGCTCGACCGCAGTGACACACCCGTCCCCTTCCCCGACCGCCCCTGTCAGGCCAACGCCGACTGCCTCGACGGCCTCTTCTGCAACGGCGAAGAGCGCTGCGTGGGCGGGTTTTGCCAGCCCGGGGCCCGCCTCAACTGCGACGACGGGGTGTCGTGTACGGTCGACACCTGCGAGGAGTCGAGCCGGGCCTGCGTCAACCGCCCCGACAACAGCCGCTGCGCCGCCCCGGCCACCTGCGACCCCACCCGCGACTGCACCGCGGGGACGTGCACGAGCGCGGTCGAGTGCGACGACGGAGACCCCTGCACCGGCCGCGAGACCTGCGTGGCCGGCCGCTGCGCCCGGGGGACCCCCCTGCGCTGCGACGACGGGGTGGCCTGCACCGTCGACACCTGCGTGCCCCGGGTGGGATGCCGCAACCAGCCCGACGACGCCCGGTGCTCCGACGGGCGCTTCTGCACCGGCCAGGAGACCTGCACCCCCATGGGGTGTCGACCCGGGGTTCCGGTGGGGTGCCCGGGCAGCTTCTGCGCTCCGTCGCGCTGCGACGACGCCACCGGGCGCTGCGTCTCGGCCCCCGCCGACCGCGACGGCGACGGCTTCCTCCCGACCCCCTGCGGGGGCGACGACTGCGACGACAACGACCGCAACGTCAACCCCCGGGCCCCCGAGCTCTGCGGCAACGGCCGCGACGACAACTGCGACGGCCGCGTCGACTGCGACGACCCCGCCTGCGCCCGGGCCCCCGACTGCGGCCCCTGCACCCCGACGGGCCCCGAGGCCTGCTCCGACGGTCGCGACAACGACTGCAACGGCCTCGTCGACTGCGCCGACCCCGCCTGCCGGGCCACGCCCGCCTGCGGGATGTGCGTCCCTACCGGCCCCGAGACGGGCCCCTTCGCCTGCGGCGACGGGCGCGACAACGACTGCGACGGCCGCATCGACTGCGCCTCCCCCGGCTGCGCGATGGAGCCCCGGTGTGTGATGTGCGTCCCGACGGGCCCCGAGGGCGTCGCCTGCGGCGACGGGCGCGACAACGACTGCAACGGCCAGATCGACTGCGCCGACCCCGGATGCGCGGGACGGCCCCCGTGCACCCCCGTCAACGACCGCTGCGAGAGGGCCACCCTCCTGCCCCTCCCCGGGGTGGTGAGCGGGACCACCGCCGACGCCACCAACGACTACCAGCCGACCTGCGGGTCGAGCAACGCCCCCGACGTGGCCTACGTCCTGCGAAACCCCCGCACCCAGACAGTGACGATCGAGACCGAGGGGGCCACCTATGACCCCGTCCTGCACGTGTACCGCGACAGCTGCCAGGGCCCGGCCCTCGGGTGCGACGACGACGGAGGCGAGGGGCTCAACTCCCGCATCGTGCTGTCCAACCTGCCCCCGGGCACCTATTTCGTCGTGGTCGACGGATACGGGATGGGTCGGGGGGCCTTCCGGCTGCGGGTCAGCGTAGGCACCACGGAGATCTGCAACAACGGGGTCGACGACGACGGGGACGGCCTGGCCGACTGCGCCGATCCGGACTGCCGCCCGCTGCCCGAGTGCCAGATGTGTATGCCCACCGGCCCCGAGGTAGGGAGGGCCTGCCTCGACGGGGTCGACAACGACTGCAACGGCCTCGTCGACTGCGCCGACCCGCGCTGCACGACCCTGCCCCAGTGCTGCAGGCCCGACCGCCCCGAGCGCGACCCGATGGCCTGCCTCGACGGGGTCGACAACGACTGCAACGGCCTCATCGACTGCGCCGACCCGGGGTGCCAGGGACTCGGGGTCTGCTGCACCCCCTCCGGCCCGGAGAACACCGACGCCGCGTGCTCCGACCGGCGCGACAACGACTGCGACGGCCAGGTCGACTGCGCCGACCCGGGCTGCGCCATGACGGCCCCGTGCAGGCCCCCGCCGCCCCCCAACGACGTGTGCGCCAGCGCCCAGCCGATCGGGGTGCCTACGACCGTCCAGGGACGCACGACGGGCGCAACCAACGACTACACGCCCGTGACCGTTGGGTTCCCGGGCTGCCGCGGGGGGGCGGGCCCCGACGTGGTGTACTCGTTTACGATCTTGCGGGGGATTCCGTTGGTGATCGAGACCACGGCGGCGGACTTTGACACCGTGATCTACGTGCGCCGAGGCGACTGCTCGGGGGGGCCCCAGGCGGCCTGCAACGACGACTTCCAAGGGACCCGCTCGCGGGTGGCCTTCAACGCCGCCCCGGGGACGTACTTCGTCTTCGTCGACGGGTTTGGGACGGGCTCCCAGGGTACGTTCACCTTGCGGGTGAGCCTCGGGACGCCCACCGAGGTGTGCGACAACCGCATCGACGACGACGGCGACGGCCAGATCGACTGCGCCGACCCCGACTGCGCGATGTCTCCCGCGTGTCGGTGCGTCCCGACGGCCCAACGCGAGTACGGGGTGGCCGCCTGCACCGACGGGATCGACAACGACTGCGACGGGGTGGCCGACTGCGCCGACTCCGACTGCCGCCCCTCCCAGCAGCCCGACGGAGAGTGCTGCAACGGCCGCGACGACAACGGCAACACCGTCATCGACGAGTTCGCCTGCGCCTGCGAGACCGCCGCCCAGTGCGTGGGGGTGGGCAACGGGGGGCCGTTCCCGTCCAACGCGTGTTGGGCGAGCACCTTCCGGGTGTGCGCCCCGCGCTGCACCCTCATCGGCGGCGACACCTTCTGCCGCGAAAACTTCGGCCCCTCCTCCCGCTGCGACACCCGCTCCGGCGAGTGCCGCTGACGCCCACCCAAGAAAATCTTCGCCGCGGTAGACCCGTCGGGGTTCGTGATGCGTTCGAGGGGGGATGAAGTTCATCGTCCCGGCCCTGGCCCTGTGTGCTTCGCTCCTGCCCGCCGCGGCGTCGGCCCAGACCCCGACGGGCACCCCTCCCTCCCAGGAGTTCACCTTCACCGACCAGCTTGTGCAGAGCTCGTTGGAGCGCCCGAACGAGGCCACGGTGCGCAACCAGCGGCGCCACGCAGGCCCCAGCCTCCTGCGCATCCGGGCCCACTTCGTGCCCGAGATGCTGCGCAGCGTCGAGCGGCTGTAGTCTCTCCTCCCGCCGGGAGGTTCAGTACACCCGGGTGATCCGCACGCGGTAGATGTAGACCGGGACCCGCGGCCGATCGCGGCCGTCGCGGTCCACCCGGGCGATGCGGTGGACCACCTCCAGGGGCCCACACTGGCCGAAGATCGAGTACGACCCGTCCAGCCGCGGGACGGCCGTCTCGGTCACGAAGAACTGCCCCCCGTTGGTGTGCGGCCCGCGGTTGGCCATGCAGAGCTGGCCCCCGACGTTGTGTCCGTGCACGTTCTCGTCGGCAAACTCGTAGCCGGTCCCGCCCGCCCCCGAGCGCAGGAGGTCGCCCCCCTGGATCATGAAGTCGGGGATCACCCGGTGGAAGATCGACCCGTCGTAGAAGGGCCTGCGGGCCCACCGGGCCGTCACCGGGTCCCAGAACTCCCGGACACCCCGGGCCAGCCCTACGAAGTTGGCCACGGTCTGCGGCGCCTGGGCGTCGAGCAGGGTGCACCGCAAGACCCCCTGGGAGGTCTCGATGGAGGCCATGAGGCGACGCCCTCCGACCCCGAGGCCCATCGTCGCGTCGGAGAGCGCAAACCGACCGCCCCGCGGATCGGGGGACGTGGGCGTCGTGTGCCGGGCCATCACCGGGGCCCCGTTGGAGAGGGGGTCTTCGACGGGGGCGGTCGGGACGGGGGGTGTCAACGCGGCCACCTCCACCGCCGGGGCGGCGGGCTGGGGCCGCGGTCCCATCGACCATGCGGTCAACGCGATGGCCGTGGCGAGCCCGAGGAGCCCCGGAACGAGGTAGTTGGCGTACGGCGAAGGCGGGGCCTCCGGGGGACGCGTGGGCCGCGGAGGAGGCCCGGGGTCGACGACAGGGGGCGGGACAGGGGGCCCGACGGGGGGCGGGACCACGACCGGGATGACCTCGGTAGGACGGACGACCGGGCCCACGAAGGCCTCTGTGCGGGCCACAGGGGGCCCGGAGACGGTCGGTGTGCTCGAGGCCGTCAAGACCGCCAGGAGGGCCTGGATGGCCTCCCCCGCGTCGGCAAACCGCTCGCCCTGGGGTCGCGTCACGCAGCGCCCGAACCACGGGCCGAACCCCGCCGGGAGCCGGTCGGCCACCCCCAGGACCGCCGCCCGGGCCTCGGCCGGGGGAAGGGGCAGGACGGCCACCTCCATGAGGAGGGCCGCGAGGTTGAAGGTCGGCTCGTGGGCCGCGAGCCAGTACGTCTTGCCCGTCAGGGCCCAGAAGGCCAGGAGCCCGAGGGCCCACACGTCCGTGGCGGGTCGGATCAGGCTGCCCGACTCGGTCTGTTCGGGGGCCAGCCACAGGGGCGAGCCCAGGGCCTGGGTGGCCGTGGCGGCGGTGCGGTCGGAGGCGATGAGGCGCGAGATCCCGAAGTCGAGGACCTTCACCACGAAGGGGACCCCTTTGATGCGCGAGGTCGCCACGAAGAGGTTTTCGGGCTTGAGGTCGCGGTGCACGAGGCCCACCCGATGGGCCTTGGCGAGGGCGTCTCCGAGCTGGTCGAAGAGGGTCACGAGCTCGTCGTGGGGGAGGGGGCCGCGCCGCGCGACCAGGGTGGCCAGGTCGTCGCCGCGGAGCAGCTCCATGGCCAGCCATGGGGAGCCCGTGGCCTCGTCGATCCCGGCCCCGACCACCTCGACGACGTGATCGCTCTCGACCCGGGCGCTCACCCGGGCCTCCTGGGCGAACCCGTCGCGCATCCGGGCGTTGTCGACCAGCTCGGGGCGCAGGACCTTCAGGGCCCGCTCGCGCCCCGTCGAGAGCTGCTCGGCCACGTAGACCGCCCCCATGCCCCCCTCGGCGAGGGCCCGCACGATCCGATAGTCCCTGGCGAAGATCGTTCCTGGCGCGAGTTGTGACATCGGCGTCCCCTGCGTTCGAGGGGGTACAATACCCCCAAAATGCCCCACGACGATCGCACCCCCTGGAGCCCCGCGGAGTTCGAGCAGAGGCTCCGCGGCCTCGACCGCCGCTACCACATCCACCACCCCTACCACCGCAAGATGGCCGAGGGGACGCTCACGCCGGAGCAGATCCGGGGCTGGGTGGCCAATCGGTTCTACTACCAGGTGAACATCCCGCAGAAGGACGGGGCCGTCCTGTCCAACTGCCCCGACCGGGAGGTGCGTCGGCGCTGGCTCCAGCGGGTCCTCGACCACGACGGACACGGCGACGACCCGGGCGGGATCGAAGCCTGGCTCCGCCTCGGACAGGCCTGCGGCCTCGCCCGCGAAGACCTCCTCGGGCACCGTCACCTCTTGCCCGGGGTGCGGTTTGCGGTCGACGCGTACGTCAACTTCGCCCGGAGGGCTCCCTGGGAGGAGGCCGTGGCCTCGTCGTTGACCGAGCTCTTCGCCCCGACCATCCACCAGCAGCGGCTGGACGGTTGGCCCGCGCGCTACCCCTGGATCGAAGACGAAGGCCTCGGGTACTTCCGGATGCGGCTGTCTCAGGCCCACCGGGATGTGCAGCACGGGCTCGAGCTCACCCTCAAGCTCTTCGACACCCGCACGAAGCAGGACAGGGCCCTGGAGATCCTGCAGTTCAAGCTCGACGTGCTGTGGAGCATGGCCGACGCCATGTGGCTGGCCTACATCGACCACAAAACCCCGTACCACTGCTGCGAACCCTGATCCCTGCGCCGGGTGACACAGGCGCGCCGCGGGCCGTGGTCGTCGCGGGGCGGGCTGCGGGCGCCCTTGCGGCTTCTTCTCGCCGCCCGACGCCCGCCCCTCGCAGCCCGCAGCCCGCAGCCCTCAGTCGGGGCGTGCGGCCGGGGCGGCCTTGGGGAGCACGATGACGGGCTTGTTGGGGTGGCGGCGGTAGAGGAGGAGGGTGTTGCCCACCACCTGGGCCACCTCGGCCCGCAGGCCCGTGGCGAGGGAGTCGGCGCTCTCGTGGCGGTCGGCGGGGGAGTCCCCGTCGATGCGGATCTTCACCAGCTCGTGGGTGCTCAGGGCCGCGTCGACGGCTTCGGTGACCGCGTCGGTGAGCCCGTGTTTGCCGATGTACACGGTGGGCTGGAGGTGGTGCCCGAGGGCCCGGAGGTGACGACGCTGCTTGCCAGAGAGTGCCATTGGGGGCGCGGAACCTACGCGTCCGATGCCCCCCGCGCAACTGTGGCCCGCCGCGGTACGGGTCAGAAGGCGTAGCGGGCCCCGAGGCCGACCACGTTGACCCGCAGGTCGTAGCTGCCGCCGTTGATGGCGTATCGGGGCCCCTCGGGGCTCTGACGAAACGGGGCCGTGGGATGGAGCCGGGCGTCCCGCGGGTCGACCACCACCGAGCTCGCGAACATGTACGCGAACACGGCGTCGACGTGCCAACGCCCCACCCCCAGGGAGGCCCCGAGGCTGGCCACGAACTTGTCTGCGTCCATGGTCATCACGTTGGTGTAGGCCGGGGCCGTGGCGCTGGTCTCGTACTGCAGTCCCACCCGGGCCCCGAGGCGTACCCTGGCCGACAGGGGGGTCTCGTGTTCGGCCCCGAGGCGCAGGCTCCAGACGTCGCGGAAGCTGCGGTCGATCACCACGGGGCCCACGTCGTAGGTGCCCACCCCGCGGACCCCCGTGATGCGGATGTCGCGGGGCGTGAGGCTGATCTGGTCGTGTACGCTCCAGCCCTCCCACACCGCGGCGAGCTCGACGTGGGTCCGGGGCAGGGGGCTCACCTCGATGCCCACCCGAGCGATGGGCGCGAGGGAGAACCCCACGTCGGCCCGCGACCCCTGGATCATGGCCCCGTTGTAGAAGCTCGCCCCGGGCAGGCGGACGGCCAGGTCGGCCCCGGTCTCGACCCGGATGGGGAGCTGAACGCTCGCTCCGAAGGCCAGCATCGGGTGGGGGCGAAACTGCACCCCGGCGGTGGCGGTGGGGGCCACGATGGGGCCCGCGTTGAGCTGGGCTACGGAGTCCCAGTCGGGGTCTTCGGGGGTGCAGGTCACGGTGGCCGGGCAGCCGCTGAAGGCCAGGCGGGCCACGAACGAGCCCGTGAGGGCCAGGATCCCCGCCCCGACGGAGAGGGTCGGGTGGGGCCTCCACGCGGCGTAGAGGCCGCCGACGGCCAGGAGCGACCCGTCGAGGGTGATCAGGGAGTACCGCTGGGGGGCCGTGCGGCTGTCGTCGTACGAGGTGATGGCCGCGTAGGGGGCGAAGACCCCGACGGCGAACATCCAGTCGCGCAGGCCGAAATTGTGGGCCACGGCCAGGGTGGGGATGGCCAGGGGCTGGCCGCTCCCTTCGCTCGGTCGGAAGCGTACGGGCTCGCCGTTCGGGTCGGGCAGGGCCTCGCGGACGTAGGTGTTGCCGAAGTTGACCAGGGAGGCGTCGAGGAGGAGGCCGGGCCCCGCCTGAACGAGCCCGGCGGGGTTGTACCAGAGGGCGTGCAGGTCGTTGGCCCCGGCCACGAAGGCCCCGCCCCGTCCGAGGGGCCGCACCCCGCGATCGGTCAGATAGAACCCCCCCCCCTCGGACACCCCCGGGGCGAGGGCGAGGCCGAGGGCCACGGCCAGGGCAGGGCGTCTCACTGGGGCAGCCTTCGGTGTTGCACGATGTAATAAAACTGCTCCATCCCGCGGCGCTGGTCGGAGAAGAATTCGGCCAGGTTGCGCAGGAGGATGAAGGCGTCCTGGCGGGTGATGGGGCCGCGGGTGCCGGGACGTCCGGCGGGGCGTTCGCGGTGGGTGTCGGCGAGGGTGTCGGCGAGAATGGTGAGGGGTTCGACCTGGAAGGTGGGGCCTCCGGGGGTCTCGGAGACCGCCACGGGGCGCCGCACGAGGTTGCCCAGGGCCTCGGTAAGGACCCGGGTCGAGTCGACCTCCCGGGCCCGATCGAGGAACCGCAGCGACTGCGGGACGGTCCCCGTGCCTGGGGTCAGGGCGGGGGCCACGGCCCGCAGGATGGGGTCGACCTCGCCGTCGGCCCGCATGAGCTGCAGGAGGTCGGCGGCGGCGGTGACGGTGGTGTCAAAGCCCGAGGCCGTGGTGGGGTCGGGGCTGCGGGCGTCGAGGAGGGCCGCGAGGAGCTCGGCCGTGCGCCCCCGGGCGTCGCGGTCGGCGTAGAGGGCCAGGGTGAGGTCGAGGGCGCTCGCGAGGCCGGGGCCCCGCACGGTCTCGGCCAGTCGTCCCGACAGTCCGCGGGCCCACGGGACCACGTCGCCCGCGGTGCGATGGGCCTCGACCCGGTCGCCGAGCCAGCCCACGAGCTGCCGGGTCATTCCCCCGGTGGCGGGGTTATGAAACCGGGCGCCGGGCCCCGTCCCGTCGACGGTCAAGACCTGGTCGACCAGGGCGCTTCGGGCCGACTCCCAGCTCGTGCGGCGGGCCGTGTCGGCGGCGAGGAGGGGGTCCATCGCGTTGAAGGCGTCGGCGAAGAGGGTGTAGAGGGTGGCCCGGGTGGGGGTGTTTCCGTCCGACCACAGGGTGCTGATGGATCCGTCGCGGGAGGCCACGGACTGGGGAAACCCGGCCTGCCCGTCCATGGCCCGGGCGTTGGGGTCGACCAGGGCCCGGAGGAGGGCGGCCACGGCGTCGGTCCCGCGGCGGCCGCTGGCGAGCTGGATCGTGCGGAGCTCGGCCGTGGCGGCCGACAGGGCCTGGAGGATGTCGCCTTCGAGGGCCTGGGAAATGATGGGCTCGAAGGCCTGGGCCCCGTCCATCTGGGAGTAGTTGACCCCGTCGCGGCAACGCTCGCACCGAACCTGGGACTGGTATCCCCCCTCCGACCGGGGCGAGGCCCAGTGGCGATGGAAGGCCGACAGGAGGTCGGAGAAGAGGCGCGACCCGCGGGAGGTGTCGATGTTGGCGGGGGCCACCGACTGCGGATCGGCCCCGGGGGAGAGGGCTGGATCGAGGCGTGACCCGAGCCGGTCGTGGCGGGCGAAGGCGATGGTGAGGGGGCGGATGGAGTCGTAGAAGCAGTACGACTCCCAGGCGAAGATGGTCCCTGGGTGGGCCCGGGCCACCTCGAAGCGGCGACGGTCGGCGGCCGTGGCCGTGGCGGGGTTGTACCCCTCGCTGTTGCGCACCGCGATGGGGCTCGTGATGTCCGTGATGAACTCCGAGGGGGCGGGCTGAAACACCAGCCGGGCGATGGAGAAGGGGGTCGGCAGGGTGGTCAGGCCCGTGATCCCCGACTGGCGCTGGATGAGCCCGTCGAGGGTGCGGTCGATGGGGATGTTGAAGCGCCGGGCGGCGTCGACGAGGGTGTCGAGGAACCCTCCGAGGTCGACGGCGAGGACGGCCCGGTTTCCGCCGGCCACGGCCCGCACGAAGAAGGCCGCGGCGTCGGGGACCCGCAGGAGCCGGCAGCGTGGGTACCGCGGGACGCCGGGGACGCTGATGGGCCCGAGGGGGATCCCGTAGGCCCGCGGGAAGATCCGGACGGTGGCGTTGTCGCCGTTGCAGATCTCGGCCCCGTTGAGGTCGTCGACGAGGTGAAAGAGCCGCTGGAGGACCGAGCGGTTGTCGTCGTCGGCCCCCGGGGTCACGAGGTTGACGGTGTCGGCCCGGGTGCGGTCGACGGGGCGCCGCAGGGTGACGTCGACGGGGGCGTTGGGGGCCGCGGTCCAGTCGGGTTGGATGCGGTCGCGGTGGCGTCCGTAGGCCGCGAAGGCCCGGGCGAGGTTGTCCTGGGGCAAGGTCCCGGCGCAGCGGGGCTGCCAGGCCCCTTGGGCGGCGATGGGCTCGCGCATGCGGGCCGTGGCGTCGAGGAGGTCTTCGATCAGGCCGGGCTCCTCGGCGATGCGGCGGATCACGTCCATCACGTCGTCCCAGATCGTGGAGCGGGCGTCGACGAAGACGTTGGGGTGGCGGTCGGCGATGGCGTCGATGGCCAGGACGGCCCCGATCAGCCGGGCCGTGAGGGCCTCCCGCTCGGGGGCCGTGAGCTGCCGCAGGGTGGCCAGGATCTGCGGGGCGTCGCGGTGCGACAGGAGCACCCCGAGCCCGTGCACGAGGTCGACGAGGGGAGCCCGGTCGGCGGCGTACTGCCGGTAGGCCACCGTGCCCGCGGCGGGATAGTCCCGGGTGGCGTCGCGTCGGGTCCCCAAGAACAACGAGGCCCCGTGTACGAGCTGGAGGGCCGGGACGTTTTCGTACGTGGGCCCCCCGAGGAGGGGCGGGACCTGCCGGGCGAGGCTGGCGAGGAGGGTGATGTCGAGGTCGGCGTAGCGGTAGAGGGGGGCCCCGCTGGGTCCGAGGGCCCTGCCCTGGGGGTCGCGGGTGCTCGGCGGGGTGAAGCGGGCCGGGAAGGGGGCCGGGGCTTCGACGGGGGTCTCTCCGCGCACGAAGGCCCCTCCGCGGGCGTCGGCGAGGCCGTCCCGGTCGGCGTCGGCGAAGGGCGGGGGCAGGGCCCCGTTGACGGGTTGTACGAGGGCGAGGCCCCGAGCGTCGCGGCGCAGGGCGGGGATCGAACGGCCCGTCCCGAGGCTTGTCTCGGCGCGGAAGACGAGGTCGAGGGTGGCGTCGAGGGTGGTCCCGGTCACGGTGGCCGTGGAGGGCCCGGCAGAGAGCATCTCGGCCCGCAGGGTGGCCAGGAGGGTGTTGAACTGGGCGTGGGCGCTGCCCTCGGGGACCCCGTCGCGGCCCTCGCGGATGAGCCGCAGGGTGTCTTCGAGCACGGCGTCGGTGCGGGGGTGGGCGAGGACGGGCCGCAGGAGGCCGATGGCCACGGCCGGGGGACGGTACCCCTGGCGCAGGGAGGCCCGTCCGAGGGCGTTGAGGAGGCCTACGTCGGTGGCGAGGGTGCCGAGGAGGGCGGAGACCGAGCGGGTGGTGCGGGGCAGGAGGTCGTCGGCGGGGGTGACGCCGCCATCGGGGCGCAGGATGGCGAGGCCCCCGTCGGGGGTGGTCCGGCCTGCCCCGTCGGGGCCGTAGAGGGGCAGGAGATCGAGGAGGAGGCCGTCGAGGCGGTCGTGGAGGGGTTCGGGCAGGGTCTGGTCGAGGGCTGCGACGGTTTCGGCTCGGAGGTGTCCGAGGGCGTTGACCTTGGGCCCGGCTCCGGGGGCTCCCTCGGAGGGGGCGAGGCCCTGGACGCAGGGGCGACGTCCGAGGGTGAAGCTCACGTCGGTGGGGGTCTCGCCGGCGTGCACCCGGGCGCAGGCGATGTGATAGATCTCGGCCCCGAGGCTGACCACGGGGGTGGTCTGGCGGGTGGTGTCGAACTCGGGGACACACGACAGGGCGAGGGCCACGAGGGCGAGGCGGGCGCGACCGAGGGGGCCCCGACGGGGCGAGGACGACGTCAAGGAGCTCTCCTTCGGGCGCACGTTACCGCGGGGCGCCCAGGAAGTGAACGCGGGCCGACGGGACGCGCCGGGGAGGAGCCGTGGTAGGCTTTCGTGGAGGAGACCCGATCGGTGAACGTTGCCCTGCAAACGACGATGTCGCCCCGACCCGTGACCGTCCGGTCGTTGGTCGAGCCCGGGTGCATGACCGTGTGTCTGCGTCTGGCCGCGGGGGCGGCGGGTCTCGATCGTACGGTGAACTACCCCCGGATCCAGAAGTCGGGCCTCGCCCTGGTGGGGCACTACGAGGGCCTGGCGGCCGACCGGGTGCAGATCATGGGGCAGACCGAGATGAGCTACCTCGGGGCCATGACCTCCGCCGCGCGGACAGCGGCCCTGGAGGGGTTTCTCGGGTGCGGGGTGTGCTGCGTGGTGGTCACCGCGGGGATCAGACCCCCGGCGGAGCTTCTGCGGGCCGCGGAGACCACGGGGTGTCCGGTGCTGGTGAGCGAGGTCCGGAGCTCGGTGACCATCAACGCCCTGCACGCCTACCTCGACGAGCGCCTGGCCTTGCGGGCCCGGGTGCACGGGGTGTTCGTCGACGTGTTCGGGGTGGGGATTCTTCTCTGCGGTCGGAGCGGGATCGGCAAGAGCGAGTGCGGCCTCGAGCTCGTCCAGCGGGGCCATCGCCTGGTGGCCGACGACATGGTCGAGTGCCTCCTGCGCCCGCCCGACGTGGTGTACGGCTCGGCCACCGAGCTCTTGAAGAACCACCTGGAGGTCCGGGGCCTCGGAGTCCTCAACATCAAGGACCTCTTCGGGGTGGCGGCCGTACGCGACCGCAAGCGCATCGACCTGGTGATCCACCTCCTGGCCCAGGAGGACGACGTGCCCTGGGACCGCCTCGGGGTCGACGACGAGACCCACGAGATCGTCGGGGTGCGGATCCCCCTGCGGCGGATCCCCGTGCGCCCGGGGAAGAACACCGCCAACACCATCGAGGTCGGGGCCCGCAACGAGCTCCTGCGTCAGGCCGGGATTCACTCCGCCCGGGCCTTCCATGCCCGCCTCGCGGAGGCCCTCGGGATGCCCGACCCGAGCGCCCCGGGGGAGGCCCTCCTGGCCCGCGGGCACGGCGAGGCCTCGAGCGCTCCGCCTCCTCCGTGGGCCGATCCGGGCCACGGGAGCAACGGCGACGAGGGCGGCGGAGAGTCCCAGGGAGGCCCCCGGTGACCGAGGCAGCCCCAGGGCCGACCACGGCCGCGAGCGACCGCTGGATCGTGGTGATCACGGGCATGTCCGGGGCGGGCCGCACGACGGCCCTGCACGTCATGGAAGACCTGGCGTTTTATTGCATCGACAACCTGCCCACCCCCCTCATCCCGCACACGTTGTCGCTGTGGACCAACCCGGGCCGGGTGTCGCGTCTGGCCATGGGGGTCGACGTGCGGGTGCGGGAGTTCCTCGACGGGGCCGACCTGGTCTTGCAGTCGCTGCGGGTCGAGGGGGCCCGGGTGAGCGTGGTGTTCCTCGACGCGGCGGACGAGTCCCTGGTGCGGCGCTACAGCGAGTCGCGGAGGCCCCACCCGCTGGCCTCGCAGTATCCCGCCGAGGGGGTCCCGCAGCTCATCGCCCGCGAGCGCGAGCGGCTGGCGCCCCTGCGGGCCCAGGCCGACCGGGTGATCGACACCACCCGGCTGACCGTGCACGACCTGCGGAGGCTCCTGCTCGATCTGTATGTGGGCGACGCCGCCGACCCGCTGCGGATGACCGTGCGGGTGGTGTCGTTCGGGTTCAAGTACGGGCTCCCCGTCGACGCCGACCTGGTGTTCGACGCGCGGTTTCTGCCCAATCCGCACTTCGTGCCCGCCCTGCGTCCGCGTTCGGGCCTCGACGGCGAGGTGAGCGAACACGTCCTGGGCTCGGTCGAGGGGGCTGATTTTCTTACGCAGATGGAGAGATTTGTGAGCCCCCTCTTGCCTCGGTACGCCCGGGAGGGCAAGGTCGTGCTTACGGTGGCGGTGGGATGTACCGGTGGGCGGCACCGTTCGGTGGCCCTGGCCGAGGCCCTCGGGGCCCGGCTCACGGACTCGGACCCGGGAAAGGCGCGGGAGGTTCGGGTGGCGCATCGGGACATCGATCGAGGTGGGTGAGGAGAACGGTCGAATGTCGGTGGAGTGTGAAGAGACCTTCGAGGTCCTCAACGAGCGGGGGCTGCACGCGCGGCCCATGACCCGGCTCGTGCAGACGGCGGCGCGGTTCAAGTGTGAGATGAGCGTCGAGCGCGACGGTCAGGTGGCCAACGCCAAGAGCGTCATGGGTCTGCTGATGTTGTGCTGCCACAAGGGGGCCCGGGTGACGGTCCGGGCCCGCGGGGTCGACGCCCCCGAGGCCCTCGCGGCGGTGGGGGAGCTCTTCCGCACCCGCTTCGGGGAGGGCACATGAACGAGCCCGCCGGCGGTCGGATCCTCGGCATCGCGGCCTCGCCTGGGGTCGGGCTCGGCACGGCCTTCGTCGTCGATCGTCGACGACTCAGCATCCCCCGGCGCCACCTCGCGCCCGCCGAGGTCGACGTCGAGATCCTGCGGTTTCGCCACGCCATGGCCGCGGCCCGGGCCCAGCTCTCCGGGGTCCGCGACCGCCTCGGGACCGAGGCCGGCGACCACTCCCTCATCCTCGACGCACACCTCCTGATGCTCGACGACACCCTGCTCACCGAGCAGACCGAGCGGGCCATCCGCGACGAGCGCCTCAACGCCGAGTGGGCCCTGCGCCAGACCGTCGAGCACATCAAGGACGTCTTCAACCGCGCCGACGTCGACTACTTCCGCGAGCGCCGCAGCGACGTCGACTTCGTCGGCGAGCGGGTCCTGCGGCAGCTCCTCGGGGCCGCGGTCGAGCTCCAGCGCCCGCGGGAGCTCCTGGGCCCCGTGGTCCTGGTGGCCTTCGAGCTGTCCCCGGCCGACACCGCGGCCCTGGCCCGGGCCGACGTCTGCGCCTTCGTCACCGACGGCGGAACGAGCACCTCGCACACGGCCATCATGGCCCGGGCCCTGTCGATCCCCGCGGTGGTCGGGGCCGCGGGGGCCACCCGGCGCATCGCCACGGGCGACCGGGTCATCGTCGACGGCCTGCGGGGCGTGGTCACCATCGCCCCCTCCGACGAGGAGCAGGAGGCGGCCCGCACCCGCGGCGACCGCTACATGGCCTTCGCCCGCTCGCTCCAGGGCAACCGCGGGACCCCGGCCCAGACCCGCTGCGGGCACCCCATCCGCCTCCGGGCCAACATCGAGCTGCCGGCCGAGGCCGCGGTCGGCATCGACCACGGGGCCGACGGGATCGGCCTGTACCGCACCGAGTTTCTCTACGTCGACCGCAGCGAGCCGCCCACCGAGGACGAGCAGTTTGAGACCTTCCGGCGCATCGTCGAGACCATGGCCCCGCGCAAGGTCACCCTGCGCACCTTCGACCTCGGGGGCGACAAGTTCTCGACCGCGTTTCGCATGCCCCGGGAGATCAACCCCGCCCTGGGGCTACGGGCCGTGCGTCTGGCCCTGCGCGAGCGGGCGGTGTTCCGGGCCCAACTGCGGGCCATGCTCCGGGCCGCGGCCTACGGCGACGTGCGGGTGATGGTCCCGATGATCTCGACCATCCACGAGCTCCGCGAGGCCCGGTCCGAGCTCAACCTCGCCCGGGCCGAGCTCGACGCCTCCGGGCAACGGTATCAAAACGTGCCCCTCGGGATCATGGTGGAGACCCCGAGCGCGGTCCTCATGGCCGACCTCCTGGCCCAGGAGTCTGCCTTCTTCAGCATCGGGACCAACGACCTGATGCAGTACTCCCTGGCCATCGACCGCGGCAACGAGCACGTGGCCCACATGGCCCGCTCCCTCGACCCGGCCATCGTGCGGTCGATCGCCATCGTCGTGCGGGCGGCCAAGGCCCAGGGCATCCCCTGCGCGTTGTGCGGGGCCATGGCGGCCGAGCTCCTGGCCTTGCCGGTCCTGGTGGGCCTCGGGGTGCACGAGCTGTCGGTCGAGCCCACGGCCGTCCCCGAGGTGAAGGAGGCCCTGCGACGGATCGACCTCGCCGACGCCGAGGCCCTCGCCGCCGATGTCCTCACCCTGGCCGGGGCCGACGACGTCGAGGACTTCGTCCGGGCCGCCTACGGTCCCGTGTTTCACGATCTTCTGGCCGGGGGCGAGGTGGGGGCCATGTCCGACACCGGGAGCTTCGTCCTGCCTGAGTTTCGTTGACAGACCGAGGGTTGTGGGCCACTGCCTCGGCCATGCGCGAGGTGCACCGGCGGGTTCCGTGTGGGGAGGACATGTGCACGGGGGTGTACGGGCCCGACGGGGTGTGCGGGACCTGCGGGCGGGGCGTGCTCGACGCCGACCCGCAATGGCTCCGCGAAGAGGTCGCGGCCCTGCGCCGGGAGGCCGCGGAGGGCGCCCCGGAGGGCCCCGTCCAGGCCCTCGAAGGGCCCGCCACGGAGTCTGACCCGGGGGAGGCGGCAGAGGCCCCTGCCGAGGCCGTGGGGGTCGAGGCGGCCCCTGCCCGCGAGGACCTCGAGGCGGCGGCCGAGACCGACGACGACGCGGCCTCGCGCGTGCCGTGCGACGACGACATGTGCACGGGGATCTACAACGCCGCGGGGGTGTGCGGGACCTGCGGCCGGGCCCGGGCCGAAGGGTAGGGCGGGGAGGCTCGGCGGCCCTCCCCCATCGATTCTCGCTTTACGAGGGCACCCTCCCCGGCAGGGGCTGAGGTTTGCCCACGGAAAATGTCTCGCGTTCGGCTGCGCTCGGAATTTCTCGTCGGCCGATGGGTACCCCGCGGATCGGCCGTGTACCGGGCTACGCAAGTTCGTGCCTCGATTGGGGGGGATGGCGCCAGGCCCGACGGCCCTCACCCCATGCTGTTCGTGCGTCACCCATCTACCCTCTCCCGTAACCGGGAGAGGGTTCCGTCATGCTGTGAGAATCAAAGAAGTGGTGGCATATCGGGCCCTCGCGGCTCGCGTGTAGACCATTTCCCATCTTTTTTGGCTGAGGTTTGCCCGCGTAGATGTCTTGTGTTCGGCTGCGCTCGGAATTTCTCGTCGGCCGATGGGTACCCCGCGGCTTGACTGAGTACTGCACCGCGCAAGTTTGTACCCAGATCGGGGAGGATGGCGCCAGGCCCGGCGGCCCTCACACACTCTATTCTAACGGTACGATGGCACGCTCTCCCGGTCACGGGAGAGGGTCGATGGGCGACGCGCGACCAGCGTTGGGTGAGGGCCGTCGGTCGTAGGACCGTCGCTCACCCGAGGTCGGGCAGGGTGTCGGCGAAGGCGAAGAGACGCTCCTGGGGGCAGTGCAGGCTCAGGGTGAGCAGGTCGAGGTCGCGCCCCCGGGCGCCCATCTGGGCCGCAAACTGCTGCATCAGGGCCGACACGGCCGCTGCCGACCCGGGGGCCTCGGGGGGATCGGGGGTGTGCCGCGGGGCCGTCACCACCACAGGGGCCTCGTGGAACCGCCCCCCCGCCAGGGTCCGGGCCCGCTCCAGGGCGAGGTCGAGCCCGCCGAGGAGGTCGACCAGGCCCACCGCGTGGGCGTCGGTGCCCGCGTACACCCGGCCCCGGGCCAGGGGCTCGATCTCGGCCGGGGCCCTGCCGCGTCCTCGGGCCACGATGTCGACGAAGCGGTCGTAGACCCCGTCGATCTCGCGTTCGATGGCGGCCCGATCGCCGTCGTTGAGGGGGCGGTACGGGGACATGAGGTCGGCCCGCTCGCCGCGGCGGATGACCTCGCGGCGCAGGTCGAGCTTCTCCAGGGCCCGGGTGGCCTGGATGCGTACGGCGATGACCCCGATCGAGCCCGTGATGGTCGCGGGGCGGGCCACGATCTCCTGGGCCGGGGCGGCGACATAGTATCCCCCCGAGGCGGCCACGTCGGCGAAGCAGGCCACCACGGGCTTGCGCTCGCGCAGGCGGGTGACCTCCCGGGCGATCTGGTCGCTCGCGAGGGCGCTCCCCCCCGGGCTGTCGATGTGCAGGACCACGGCCCCGATCCGCGGGTCTTGCCGGGCCGACCGCAGGGCCGCGATGACCTTGCGGGCGTCGGCCACTTCGCTCGTGCCCCCGCGGGACTCGGACACGATGGGCCCGCGGACCTCGACCACCCCGACGCGCCGGACGGGCAGGATGGGGTGAAACCGCAGGGCCCGGGCCACCCGGAGGTACGCCGGGGCGGGCACGAGGCGGGTGTCGGGGCCGTCGAGGTGGACGGGGAGCTCGTCCTCGTAGGCCACCGCGTCGACGAGGCCCTCGGTCCGGGCGTCGTCGGCGGAGAAGGGGCCTCCGTCGAGGAGAGCCCGGGACCGTTCGGGAGAGAGGCCCCGGCCGTCGGTGAGGGCCTCCAGGAGGAGGGTCTGGATGTGGTCGAGGAGGGCCTCGGTCTGCATCCGGTTGGCCTCGGAGTAGCTGTCGCGGGTGAGGGCCTCGGCCGCGGACTTGAACTCCCGCCGGGCGAACACCTCCGCGTCGATGCCCCCGCGCGCGAGGAGCCCGCGTACGAAGGTGATCCCCGCCGCGATCCCGAGGGGGCTCACGGTGCTGAGGGGGGCGGCCACGATCCGGTTGGCCGCGGAGGCCACGAAGAACTCCCGATGCGAGGCCCCCTGCGGCAGGTAGGCCACGACGGTGCGCCCGGAGGCCCGGAGCGACTGGATCCAGGCCCGCAGGCCCTGGGTGACGGCCCAGCCGCATTCGAGGGATTCGATCTGCACGAGGATCCCGCCGAGGCGGTTGTCGTCGGCGAGGAGGTCGGCCAGGGTGCGCAGGGCGGTGAGGGTGGTGCGGGGCTTCGGAGTCCCGCGCAGGATGAGGTCGCGGGGGTGTGCCCACGGGGTGAAGGGGCGCTCGATCTCGGAGATGGGCCCGGACAGGCGCAGCCGGATCCAGGCCCCTCGCGGGGCCACCAGGGCCCGGTGGGCGGCGAGGAGGGGCCAGGCCAGGGCCCGAACCCCGTTGGCGAGGGTGGGGAAGAGCATCCCGAGGGAATAGCGCGTTTGGGACCGGGGTGTCGCGGGATGTGTCGCGGGGATGCGTGGGGTCAGCGGTTGCGGCCCACGCGGTAGGCGGTCCCGATGCGGTCGGTGAGGGGGTACATCCAGAGGTCTCCGCGGGTGTTGACCACCGCGATCCGGGCCGATCCGTACGGGAACACAAACCGCGCGGGGGCTTCGGGCGAGGTCACGGGCCCTCCGGGGAGGGGGAATCCCGCGGCCACCCGGGTGGACACGTCGTGGACCCGCAACCCCCCTTGGGCGTCGAGGACCCCGACGCGGGCGGGTCCGAGCCCGAAGATGGCCCGCGGGGTGGCCTCGGGCGCCACGAGGACCGCCCCGGGGATCCGCCGGGCGGCGGCGACCCTTGCGGTCACGGCGTGGGTCCACAGGGCCCCGGTGGCGTCGACCACGGCGACGCGTTGGGCCCCGAGCGGAAACATCGCCCGCGGACTGCCCCCTTGGGTCCCAATGGCCGCCCCCGGGACCCTCCTCCCTGGCCCGACCTCCTCGCCCACGGGGTACACCCAGAGCTGCCCTTGGGGGTCGACCACGGCGACGCCCGAGGGCCCCCAGGGGAAGACGGCCCGCGGGGGAGCCTCCGGGCCTCCGAGGGCGGCCCCGGGGATCCGTCGGGGCGGGCTGGTGGGCTCGCCGGGCATCTCATGAAACCACAGCTCTCCGCGGGCGTTGCGCACCGCGAGGCCGGTGGAGGCCCACGGAAACACATGGGTGGCCGGGGGGTCCCCGACGGCGATGGCCGCGGGGTGGGCGGGAGCGGTCGGGCGGGGCTGGCCGAGGGCCCCCGACGGTGCGGCGAGGGCGAGGGCCAGGCACAGGGGGGCGAAACGAGGGGGGGACATTGGACGCAGGGCTCCGTAGGCGGGGGCTGTCAGGGGGTGGCGGGCAGGCGCACGAGGCGGCCCGTGCCGTAGTCGGCGACGTAGAGGCGCCCCGTGGGGTCGAAGGCGATGGCGTGGGGGCCGTTGAGGCCCGTGGCGTAGGTGCTGGAGACCCCGGCGGGGGTGACCCGGGTGATGGTGTTGCCGCGGTAGTTGGCCACGTAGACGTTGCCCGCGGCGTCGAGGGCGATCCCGATGGGGCCAGAGAAGCCCGTGAGGGTGCGGGTGAGGGTGAGGGCGGGGGAGTAGACGAGGACCCGGGTTCCGCTGGTGAGGGGGCTGCCGTAGTCGCCGACGTAGAGGTTACGCTGCCGGTCGAAGCGCAGCTCCAAGGGCGTGGCGAAGGCGGGCACGATGGCGCGGGTGACCATCCCGTCGGTCCCGATGCGGTCGACGGTGGTGCCAAACTCGTTGGCCACCAGGAGCCGACCCATGTCGTCGAAGATCACGCCCCAGGGGCCCTGGAAGGTGGGGAGGTAGGGGGTGCGGGTCCCGGCGGTTCCGTCGGGGTTGAGGGTGATGCGGGTGACGCGGTTGGCCTCGCGTTCGGCGACGACGAGGCGCCCTTCGGGGTCGAAGGTCATCTGCGACGGGCCGGTGAGCCCCTCGGCCCAACGCACGGTCCGCACCGGGGTCTCGGTGAGGTCGACCCGCCAGATGACCCCCTGTCCCGTGGCGCTGACGTACACGCTCCGGGCGTCGCGGGTGAAGAGCAGGCCCTGCACCCCGCCGAGTCCCGAGGCCACCACCTCGAGGGCTCCCGTGCTGGGGCCCTGGGCGGGGGGGAGCCACGTTCCGTCGGGGGTGCGGACGGCGCAGGCCCCGTCGATGCACTGGCCTCCTTCGCCGCAGTCCTGGCCGCAGGTGCCGCAGTGGCGCGGGTCGGTGCGGAGGTCGGCGCAGACGGCGACGTTGAAGCACCCGTCGGGTCCGCGGGGCGCGATCTGGCACGCGGTCTGTCCCGGGGAGCAGGCGAGGGTGCAGCGCCCGGCGGCGCACACGTTGGCCGCGCAGCAGCGCTGATCGCAGCCTCCGCAGTGGTTGGAGCTGGACTGGGTCTCGACGCAGCTCGGTCCGCAGAGCGACTGCATGGGCAGGCAGGTGGGCCCTGCGTCGGGGGGTCCGGTGTCGACGGGTCCGGTGTCGAGGGGGCCTGTGTCGGGCGTGCCTGCGTCGATCGGTCCGGTGTCGACGGGTCCGGTGTCGACGGGTCCGGTGTCGACGGGTCCGGTGTCGACGGGGCCGGTGTCAGTGGGGCCGGTGTCAGTGGGGCCGGTGTCAGTGGGGCCGGTGTCGACGGGGCCGGTGTCCGCGGGGCCGGAGTCCGCGGGGCCGGAGTCGAGGGGACCCGTGTCGGGTGTGCCGAGGTCGCTGGCAGCGCCGAGGTCGGTCGGGTTGGCTCCGCTGTCGCTGTCGGGGGTGGGGGTGGGAGAGGCGCTGCTCCCGCAGGCGACGAGGAGCATGGCCAGGGGAACGAACCGGACGAAGGAAGGGATGCCCATGGAGGGAGAGCATATCCCGAGGAGAGCCCGGCGGGCAGAGGGCTACTTCTTGTCGTACGCGGCCTGGAGCATCTTCGCGATGGTCTGGAGCTGCATGTTGCTCGTGCCCTCGTAGATCTTGCCGATCTTCGCGTCGCGGAAGAACTTCTCCACGGGATACTCCTTGGTAAACCCCACCCCCCCGAGGAACTCCACCGCCAGCGAGGCCACCCGCTCGGCCACCTCGCTCGCGTGCAGCTTGGCCATGGCGGCCTCGCGGATGAAGGGCTGCCCGGCGTCCTTGAGGCGGGCGGCGTTGTAGACCATCAGCCGGGCCGACTCGATCTCGACGGCGCACCGGGCGTACTGAAACTGGAGCCCCTGGAAGTTGGCGATGGCCTGGCCAAACTGCTTGCGTTCCAGCATGTAGCGCATGGCGTAGTCGAAGGCCCCCTGGGCCGTTCCGAGCATCTGGGCCCCGATGCCGATGCGTCCCTCGTTGAGGGTCTCGATGGCGATCCGGTACCCCTTGCCCACCTCGCCGAGGATGTTGGCGTCGGGCACGAAGCAGTCCTCGAGGATCAGGGCGCAGGTGGACGAGGCCCGGATCCCGAGCTTGTCCTCCTTCTTGCCGACGCTGAATCCCGCGGCCGTGCGCTCGATCAGGAAGGCCGTGATGCCCTTGTACCCGAGGGCCGGGTCGACCGTGGCGAACACGATGAACAGACCCGCCTCGTTGGCGTTGGTGATCCAGAGCTTCTGGCCGTTGAGGATCCAGCCTCCGTCGCCCCGGGTGGCCCGGCACTGGAGGGCGAAGGCGTCGGAGCCCGAGGCCGGCTCGCTCAGGGCGTACGAGCCCACCCACTCGCGGGTGAGGCGCGGGAGGTAGCGGCCCTTCTGCTCGGCGGTGGCCCAGCGCAGGATGGCGTTGGCCACGAGGGTGTTCTGCACGTCGATGAGGACGCTGACGCTGGGGTCGACCATGGCCAGGGCCTCGACGGCGAGGATGGCGTTGAAGAAGCTCGACCCGGCCCCCCCAAACTCCTCAGGAACCTCGATCCCCATCACCCCGAGGTCAAACAGCTCGGGCAGGAGGTCGGGGCGCAGGGCTCCGTCGTGGTCCATGGCGGCCACATGGGGGGCCACGCGCTTGCGGGCGAAGTCGAGCACCGCGTCGCGAAACATCTGCTCTTCCTGGGAGAGCGTGGTGAGGGCGGGGTGGGTCATGGGGACTCCGTACAGGGGCAGTGAGTGAACCCGGCCGGAGGGTGCCTCCAGAGCCGCGGTGACGGCGGTAGATAGTCGATGTCGCCGCCGCTGCCCAGAGGGGGCGCGCGGGTGTGGTAGACATCGGTCCCATGACACGCAGCGTGTGCCTCGGTCTGTCTGTCCTCGCGGGCCTTGTGGCGGGGTGTGGTTCGGTCTCGACCCAGTCTTCCATGGGGGCCGATGCCGCGGCCGTGGACGCCGGGTCTGCGACGCCCGACGTGGTCGCGGCAGACGCTCCGGTCGCGGACGATACCGGGTCGACGACCCTGGGGGCGGACGTGCCTGCGGGGAGCGCGGCCCTGGTGGCGGCCCGGCCGTATGGGCTGCGGGTTCCGCCGAGCTACGATGGGACCCGGGCGGTGCCCCTGGTGGTGCTTCTGCACGGGTACGGGGCCACCGGGATCGCCCAGGCCTTCTACTTCGGCCTGCCCAACCTGGCCTCCCGCGAGGGCTTCCTCCTGGCCCACCCCGACGGAACCCTCGACGACGCAGGGCGGCGGTTCTGGCGGGCTTCGCGGGCGTGTTGTGACTTCGCCAACGCGGGGGGCGACGACGTGGCCTACCTCAACGCCGTGCTCGATGACGTCTCGGCCCGGTACCGGGTCGATCCCGACCGGGTGTTCCTCGTGGGCCACTCCAACGGGGGGTTTATGGCCCATCGGATGGCCTGCGCGGCCTCGCCCCGCATCGCCGCCGTGGTGTCCCTCGCGGGGGCCACGGGGGTCGACGACGACTACCCCTGCGCCCCGACCTCACCCGTGTCGGTCCTCCAGATCCACGGGACCGAAGACGCCACGGTGCGCTTCACGGGCGGGGCCTTCCCGCTCGGGCCCACGTCCGCCTACCCAGGAGCCCGGGCCTCGGTCGAACGCTGGCGCGTCTTGTCCTCCTGCGGAGCCTTCGCCGACGTGGCTCCCACCCTCGACCTCGACAGCGCGGTGGCCGGGCCCGAGACCACCGTCTTGCGGGCGGGAGGGTGCATGCGCGGAGGGGTCGAGCTGTGGACCATGCAGGGCAGCGGGCACATCCCGGGCCTCACGGCGGAGTTTGGGGCGCAGATGTGGTCCTTCCTCCAGGCCCACCCGCGTCGGCCTTGACGGCAGGGCCCTGTGCGGGATGATCTCCCGACCATGGCGACACGACTTCCTTCTGGTTCTCGGGGATTGACCCCACCCCCGGCCGGTCCGGCCCTGCTTCGACACGCTGTTCTTGCCGCGGCCCTTGGGGTGGCGGGCTGTTCGGACGACCCGGCTCCGGCAGACGCCGCCGTCGACCAGGGGGTCACGGGCGATGTGGCGGGCGACACGCCGGTCGGCGATGTTCCGGCGGGTGATGTCACGGGCTTCGACGCCCCACCGCCGATGCCTCCGCCGCGGGATGTTCCGGTGCCGCAGGACGAAGGGCAGATGACCCCGATGGTCGACGTCCCGCGGCCTCCGATGCCGCCTCCGATGCCGCCCCCGGTCGACGCGGGCCAACCCGAGGACGACGTCGTCATCGCCCCGATGCCCCCGCCCATGCCGCCTCCTCCCGAGGACGCGGGGTTTATCGCCCCGATGCCTCCGCCGCGCGACGCGGGACAGCGGTAGCGTTCTGGCTCGCGCGTGCGGCTTCGACGAAAACGCCCGCGGCGATTTCCCGCCAGCGCGGCAGTCTCCGAGTCCCTGAGCCCCCCCTGGGAGCGTTGGGTCGCCGAGAACCTCCTGGCAGGATCCCCTCCCGCCACGGTGGCCGAGGGCCTGCGCGACGCTGGGGTCTCGGCCTCGGTGGCCCAGGCTGCGGTGGCCCGGATCGCGGCGAGCCCGATCCTCGACGCCGGGCATCGGTTTGCCCAGCACTGCCGTCGGTTGCAGCTCGTGCAGCGGCTCCGTCCGGCCCTGGAGGCGGCAGCCGGGCGACCGGGGATTGAGCGGGTGGAGGGACTCGATCCGCGGACCTTCTTCGCGCGGTACTACGCCACGGCCACCCCGGTGGTCCTGACCGACCTCGTGCCGCGCTGGCCGGCCTTCGGCAAATGGACCCCGGGGTATCTCCGGGAGCACTTCGGCCAGGTCGAGATCGAGGCCGTGGTAGGCAGGGAGTCCGACCCGGACTACGACATGCACACCGCCCGGCTCGCGCGTCCGATGCCGCTGGCCGCGTACCTCGACCGGGTGGAGGCGTGTGGCGAGAGCAACGACGTGTACTTCGTTGCCAACAGCCGCAACATCGAGCGGGAGGCTCTGCTGCCGTTGTGGGACGACGTGGTGATCGACCCGGCCCTGCTCGACCCCCGGCGCCGGGCCGGGTCTGCGGCCCTGTGGATCGGCCCCGCCGGAACCGTGACCCCCCTCCACCACGACACGTCGAACATCCTGTTTTGTAACGTGTACGGCGAGAAACGGTTTGTGCTCGCGGGGCCCTGGGAGGAGGCCCTCCTGGGCACCTTGCGAGGGGTGTATAGCCGCGTCGACCCGGAGGCGGTGGACCCGGGGCTTGCACAAGGGCTGGAGCGGGTCGGGTGGCGCACGGTGACCCTCGCGGCGGGGGAGAGCCTGTTTCTGCCCGCGGGGTGGTGGCACCATGTGCGGGCCCTGTCGGTGAGCATCAACCTCGCGATGACCAACTTCGCGGCGGGTAACGCGTTTGATTGGTTCCGGCCGGGCGAGGTGCGCTGAGGGGACCTCGCGCCTACTACGTCACACGGGGCTCATGCAGGGCCTGTTGCGGGGGTGGAGATCGTAGGGGAGGGGCTTGCCCCACCGCTGTCAACTTTGGGTTCCCTTGGGTTCGTGCAGCACGTGGATGGTACCCAGTATGGCGGGATGATTGCCGCGTCGCGCGAGGAACGGAATCCTCTCACCTCGCGATTCGCGCGTTGCCCTAATCCCCTCTCCACGGGAGAGGGGAGTCGCGTGCCGAGGGAATCCATGGGGGAGAGGGATACTCCCCACGTACCTCAACCGCGATACACGCCAGCCGAGGTTCTTGAGCCGCTCCTGTGGCAGGCCGCGGTCGGTCGCTGGGAGCAGGGCGTCCCCTACCACGTGCTCGACCCCGGCCTCAACGCCGAGGGCCGGTTCCTGGCGCGCTGGCGCCTGCGCCTGAACGTCGACCCTGACGAGCTCCGTGCCGTCGGAGGGACCTGAGCGATGATCCCGCAACGTAATCTCTCGCTGCTCTCGAACCGCCTCCTCGTCCCCGGCGGGCGTCGCAGCCATTGGCTCAATGCACAATGCCGGAGGGGTTCTGCTACCGAGACCAACCCCTCTTCACAAAACCCCTTGCAGCAAGCCCAATCCGCACGGAAGCACAGAGGAATCGAAGAGGGCGACGCGTGTCGGGCATTGTCGCGAAACGGCATGAAAGAAGCGGTTTCGGCAGTAGGGCCCGGACAGGATGCGACGGCTGACGGACGTTTTGCTACGGGTTTTGCTACCGGGGTAGCAGAACCCGGGGCGGGGGCGGGTGGGCTCCCTGCGGGGCTCGTGGCCGCACTCCAGCACCTCGAGGTCGAGGTCGAGCGCGTCGGGGACGAGAGGCTCATGGAGGCGATACGGGAGGTACTGCGACGGTGTGGGCGGAGCGCCTGATGGGCCAGGTGGCCGACCCGAGAGCTTCGCCGCCGAGGATCGCATGCGCAGGGGGTGCCTCACGGCTCATCCCCCGCGGCTTCATACCTCGGCACGACCCTGTATAGCCCCTGGACCTCGGGATGGGTGCGGAGAAACGCCGCCAGTGCGTCGTGTGCCGCCCCCGGGGCCGTCGTGGTCCCCGAGCCAGGGAAGGCATTGCGCTCTTGGTCCGCGAGTGGCCGCAGGGAGCCTGCGTGCACGACCAGATACGGCTCGTCGTCGAGCACGACGAGGGGCGTCGCCCCAGGCACCATGAAGCGGTCGTCGCCCGTGGTGTAGAGCGGAGCAAGCTGTGCCCCCGAGAAGTCGAGCGATGCCGCCACCACGGCCGCGCTCGGGTCATATGGGCCCACAGAGCTCGGCTGGGTCTCGTCGTCTCCCGAGACCACGAGGGTCTGGTAGGAGATGGTGCGCTCGACCACTCCCCGCACCTGGATGGCGCCGTCGCAGAGGCTCATCCCCGCGTCCATGGGCTCGAAGGAGGGCCGAGAGAGCTTCTC
>CAYUSB010000008.1:0-207072 GCA_964447205.1 uncultured Myxococcaceae bacterium | reverse complement strand
ACCGCGCCCCGTCTGCCCCGCTCTGCACGGTCACCCCTCCGCCGTGGTCCGTCACGATCCTGTACGCGATCGCCAGCCCCAGCCCCGTCCCACCCGGCCTGCGCGTCACATACGGCTCAAACAGCCGCGCCATCACCTCGGCATCCACCCCGGCCCCATTGTCCGCCACCGTCACCCGAACCCGCTCCCCCCGCTCCCCACCATCCCCCGCACCCGCCCCACCCCCCGCCGGCACCACCCCCACCGAAATCACCACCGCCGGCTCCCTCCCCTTCCCTTCCCCATCTCCCGCCCCCTCCGCCTCCGCCCGAGCCTCGGCCGCCCAACACCCATTGGCAACCAGATTGACCAACACCTGCGTCAACTGATCCCGGTCCCCCCGCAGCACCGGCATCTCCCCCAGACTCCTCCCCTCCCCCTCGACCACCACACTCACCCGCGTGGCCCCGTGCCCGTGCAGCTCGGCCACATGCCCCACCAGCTCGGCCACCGACACGGCCCCGAGCTTGGGCCGCGGCATCCGCGCAAACCGCGAGAAGTCCTCCACCAGCCGCCGCAGCCGCTCGACCTCCTCCAACACCACCGCGGTCTCCTCCACAAACCGCGCATCAAAATCCTCCACCCCCCGAACCCTCGCCCGCTGCAGCCGCTCGATCCCCATCCGAATGGGCGTGAGGGGGTTCTTGATCTCGTGGGCCATCTGTCGGGCGATGTCGCGCCACGCCGCGAGGCGCTCGGCCCGCCGCGACCGCTTCTCCGCCGCCGCCAGCGACGCGCTCATCTGGTTGAAGGCCCGCACCAGCCGCCCCACCTCCACCCCCGCCGCGTCGGTCAACTGCACCGAACGATCGCCCGCCGCGATCCGGTCGGCCGCGTCGGCCACCCGCACGATGGGCCGCGCCAACGCCGCCGCCAACGCCGCCGCCACCGCTGCCGTCACCACCACCGCCACCGCAGCCGCCAGGGCCAACAGGGCATCCAGCGACCCCAACAGCGTCTGCAACCGCCCGTCGTCGGTCTCCACCACCACCGAGGCCAGGGCCCGCCCTCCGTCGCCCCGCAGGGCGATCACCCGCCGCAACGCATCCCCCCCTTCGGCCACCGGCGGCACCGCGATCCGCACCCGCACCGCATCATCCCGCGACAGGGCCTCGCGCAGCCTTCCCTCCAGGGCCACCCCGCCGAGCACGGCCACGGCCACGCCCCCCCGACGCCGCACGCACGCGCTCTCCAACACCAGCAGGTCACGCGGCCCCTCGGTGTCCCGCACCCGCACCTTCCGCACCCGCGGCCCCTCCGTCTCGCGCCCCGCCACCGCGAAGGCGTGGGCGTCGAGCGACCCGGCCATGCCCGGGTAATGGGCAGAGGCCAACACCAGCCCGTCCCCCCGCACGAGGCTCAACGTATCAAGCCCCATCGCATCCCGAACCTCCGGCAGCACCGCCCCCAACTCGCTCCGGGCCCCCGCATCAAACTGCCGGGCCGCGAGCTGCAGGAGCGTGCGATCGACCAGGTAGTCGTGGGCACAAAACCGCGCCAGGCTCCGTCGTTGGGCCGCCGCGTGGTCTTCCAACACCCGGGTCACCCGCGTCACCGCCGCCTCGCGACGACGGGCATCATCCTCCGCAAACCGCTCCGTCAAGGCCCGACGGGCCAACATTCCCGCCCCCGCCAGGGGCAACAGGGCCACGAGCAACATGGCCATCCCGAGCCGCGTTCGGAGCCTCACGGGGCGCGTCCCCGGGCCATCCAGGCCTCGGCCAGATCGAGCCGACCCAACGCGTCCACCCGGGCCCCCCGCAGCCCCTCCGTCACAAAGGCACCGGGCGAGACCACCCCGAGGATGGCCGCGGCCGTTCGGGACCACACCGCCGAGCCCACCTCCGCACGCCGCGACCGCGGGCTGCGTACGATGGCGCTCGCCCCCGCCTCGTCGCCCGACACCGCCACAAACGAGGCCAGGGCCAGGGCCGGGTCGACCCCGATGGGAGACACCGCACGCAAAGCCGCATCATGGGCCGCATCGCGCGCCACCAGGGTCGCCCGAACCCCCACCCGATCCAACAACGCCACCACCCGCTCGCCCACCGCGTCGAGCAGGGCGTCACGGGGTTCGCGGGCGATGCGCAACACGGGCTGGGCCGACCGGGCCGACACCGCACGCACCAGCCCCGACGGGTCGGCCGCAGACGCAGGCGGGGCGAACGGAAGCGGACGCAGGCTTCGGCCCGTGTCGTCGGACGCTGACAGAGACGACAACGCCCGCTCCAGGGCCCGCGCCAACGGGGCCGAGGTCACCACGCCGCCCGTCGCCAACACGAGGCCCACCACGGCTCCGGTGGACGCGGGTTCGACCCGGGTGGCCGTGCGTTCCACCCCATAGAGCGATCGCCCCCACCAGCTCGCCTCCAACCCCCCCGCCGTAAACGCCCGAACCTCGTCGTTTCGTGACTGGGGGGCCACGAGCTCGACCCGCTCCAGATACGGCAGACCGCGAGGACAACGGGGGTTGCGGGAGAGGGTTCGGGCCTCGCCGGCTGTGACCAGGGTGAAGGGGCCGAGACCCGCGCGGGTGCCCGTGGCCACCGCCACCGTGGGGGCGAGGGGGGGGGCCAGGAGCCATTCGTCGAGGGTTCCGGGTTGGGCGAGGTGCAAGACGAGCTCGGTGTCCCCGCGAACCTCCACCGGGTTGAGCGAACGCCCGAGGGCCAACACCAGACGCCCCAGGGCGGCACCCCGCACCACCTGCCACGCCGCCGCCACCGCCCTCGCGGTCACCGGAACCCCGTTCGCAAAGCGCATCCCCGGACGCAACGACACCGTGGCCGTCAGCCCGTCGGGCGACACCCCCGGGGGGGCAGCCAGGATCGGGTACGTCACCCCCCCGTCGGGCTGGAGCGTGGCCAGGGTGTCAAACACCAGGCCCGCCATCATCGTGTCGGCCAGATCAACCGCACGCCCCGGGTCGACCACCTGCCACGGAGCCACCAGGGGCCACCGCAGGACGCCCCCAGGCGGCGTTCGTAGGACAGCCCCCACCCCCCGCGGCAAGGCGCCCAACGCGAGCCCCAGGGAGAGAAACCCACGACGCCCAACAGGGAAGGTCATGGCCACACCCACAGGGCGGAGGTCCCATGGGCGGGGTCGGTGAGGGCGGCGATGACCATGCGGGTTCCGGTGCCTGTGAGGTCGGCGGTGGTGAGGGCCGTGACCGGACCGGGGCTGCGCACCGTGGCCCCCTCGCGTACGGCCTCGCCGTTCGCGATCAACGACCGCACCCGATCGGGGCTGCCCGGAGGTGCGGCCGAGGCGGTGACCAGGGAGGGGGTTCCGGTCTCCGCGAGGTCGACGATCTCCACGGGCCAGGCCGCATCGGGCAGGACCCCGCGCAGGGCGGCTCCGTCGTACAGGGCGCATCGCCCGGCCCCGTCGCACCACGCGGTCCACGGGCCCCGCACGACGGGGAAGGCCGCCCGAAAGGCCGGGTCGGGGGGCAGGGGGGCTTCGGGGGGCGATCCGCAGCGGCGCCACCAGCGAACGACCCGCTCGCCCTGGAGCACCGCACAGGCGAGGCCGTCGTCGCTGGGGAGGGGCCAACGGTCGTCGTCGGAGGGTTCGGGCCGTACGAGCACGGTGTCGCCCACGAGGCGCACCGACCCGATGGCCGCGAGGGCGCTCGTGCGCAGCCGAACCGACCGCTCGGCAGGCACATAACTCGCCACCCCAAGCGGCTCGCGGCGCGGAACGGGGGCCCACCCCGCGGGGGCGAGGGAGGTCCCGGCGGTGGTGAGAAAACGCAGAGACCCGCGGTCGAAGCGGGCGATGTGTACGGTCGTGAGGGTGACCACCACGAGCTCGTCGCCGGGGGTTCCGTCGAGGTCGCCGGCGGCCAGGGCGACCACGTCGCGGAAGGGGGTGGTGACCATGCGGGGCCGCGATCCGAGCGACACCAGCGGCCACGGGGTGGGCGGGGTGATCCCGAGGGCGACCCGGGCCGCGTCGCGGGGCACACTCGCCGACGCCGCGTGCACCGAACGTGTGCTGCCCCCGGGGGGACGGAAGAACCGCGCCCACGGCCCCTCGTCGGCCACGAGGGCTTCGGTACGAAGGGCGAAGTCTCCGGCCCGGACGGTCCAGGCCAGATCGAGCAGGAGCGAGACCCCCGAGGCCCGCAGGAGAGCCGCGTCGGTGCGTTGTTCGCACAGGGCCGGGGGGACGCCCACCCGCTGCATTCCCCGGGCGATGATCCGCGGATCGAGGGCGGCGAGGAGGGGGCCGGGCTGCGACCCCTCGGGCATCCCGCGCAGGCACAGCCCCAGGGTGCGCTGGTCGGCGAAGAGCTGGGCGGCGTGTTGCCCGAGGGCCACGAGGGCGGGATCGAACTGTTCGGCCAGGGTGTCTTGCGAGAGGGCGGGGGTCGGGAGGAGGAACAGCCCGAGGAGGAGCCCCCTCCCCCCCGACGTCGTGGGTCGCCACCGGAGCATCGTGGCGCGCAGTCTACTTCTTGTAGAGGACTTCGAGCACGGCCACGCGGCGCGAGGCGTCTTCGTGGAAGGTCACGACCTCGTCGTTGGCGAGGGAGGCGTGTCGGTGCGACCGGGCGTAGATGTAGTCGCACCCGGTCTCGGGGCGGGGCTTGTTGAAGCAGGCCTGGAGGGCCAGCTCGGGCACCCCGAGGGCCAGGTCCTCGAGGAACATGTACCCGCGGTCGGCGGTGTTGTTGGTGTGATAGAAGGCCCCGCGCAGGGAGGAGTAGTTCATGCTCTTGAGGGCCCCGTTGTAGCGGGTGTACTTCTGCCCCTGCTCGTCGACCGCGGTGGTGTCGCCGGAGTCGGGCCAACACGGGGTGTGGTAGATCCCCAGCCCGAAGGCCCGGCCCGTGATGTGAACACCCTTGGGCAGGTTCTCCGGCATCAGGAGGCCCGTCTTGCAGATGCCCATGATGTTCTCGGTGCGGGTGCCGTGCCATCCGGGCACGAGCCCCGTGGCCCCGGGCTTCTGGGTGATGACCCCCGCGAACTCGTCAAAGCGCGGCTTACGCCCCTGCTGCTCGACCTTCCACACCCGACCGACCTTGAGCCGGCCGTAGAAGTTGGAGTTCTTCGGGGACTGACCCTTGTCGAAGAGGTTCTTGACGTACTTGTAGTAGTCCGACTTGGGGTCGACGTGTTCGATGTCGCACTTGAGGCCGTCGTACCAGACCTCGGTGGGGTCATCGACGGCCGCGGCCTCGGCAAACACGGCCTTCTGCAGGAAGGCGTCGCGCAGGAGGCCGATGAAGGTCCGCTGCTCCTTGATCCGGTCATCGCTGTTGATCAGGATGGCGTCGAGGTTGAGCCGGCCCCCCTTGCGGGCGTGGTCGATGTTGCGGGGGATGTTGGAGAGGAAGTCGTTGGTCAGGTCGACCAGGTCGTTCTTCGTGGGCTTCTTCGCGCTCTTGAGGAGCTTCTCGATCTCGTCGAGGATGTCGGCTCCCTTGTCGAGCTGCTTGTCGGAGAGGTTGCCGAGGGGGGCGTCCTTGCTGGCCCCGGCCGTCGACGACAGCCCCGCGGCCACGGCGGCCCCGGTGCTGCCGTACACGATCTTGAGGAAGTCCTCGACCTCGGGGTGAAACTCCCGGGTGCGTACGGTCTTCGTCTTGGGGGCCCCGACCGCCACGCCCTTGGCCTGGGCCTTGGTGAGCTCGTCCTGGTCGGTGCGCATCTCGATGCGGGTGTAGCCCTTGGCCACCTTCTCGCCGACCTTCTTCTCCAGGGCCTTCCTGGCCGCGGCGAGGGTGCTGCACACCACCTCCTGGGTCTGCCCCGCCTGCCCCACCCGCCCGTAGTTGAAGACGACCTTGAACGACCCGCCCAGGTCGAAGATCTGCGCCTTGTAGAACTTGTTGGACCCCAGGGCCGTGGCCCCGGTCTTCTTGCCTGTCAGGTCGGTCCAGTTGAGGATGACCTCCTCGACGGGGCCGGTGCTGCTCGTGCTCATTGCTCTGTGATCCTCCGTAAAAACCCTACAGGTCGCTCAGACCCCGGCGACCAGCTCGACCTGACCGTGGGACACCCGGGCCACGACCTTCGCCCCGGGGACAAACACCCCCATGTACCGCCGCGGGATGTGCAGAAGGGCCGGGTGTTCGTACTCCAGGGCGGCCCCCATGTCGTCGTCGTCCTCCATGCCCGTAGGGGTCACGCAGACCACCCGGGCGGGGTGCTGACTGGCCTGGATGTACACCACGTCCCCGACGATCCCTGCGTTGAGGAAGAGCTGCCGCGGAACCCTCCCCCGCCCATCGCGCCCCACCACCACGGGGGCCTCGGCGCTGTGGCTCGACAGGGACCCGTCGTCGACGGCCACGCTCGTGCTCACGGGGGGGATGGCGAGCTGCCCCCGGTGGGCGTCGTCGTAGAGGGACGGGTCGTACTCGGGCAGGTGATAGAGGTAGGCCTGGGCGGGCTTGTGCCCGTCGGCGAGCACGTCGATGAGGGTCTGGGTGTAGTCGCCCATGGCCCCGCGCTCGAAGAGCTCGCGCACCACGGGGGCGATCTGCCGGTGCCGCACATCGGGCAGGGTGCTCTTGACCACGTTGGACACGTCGAGCCCCGTAAACAGAGCCCCCTGGGCCGTAAACGAGTCCACCACGCGTTGAGCCACGGCCCGCAGCACCCCATCGGTCGTCTTGGTCGTCATGGCGGGCAAGTGGGCCACTGCCCCCCCCACCCGTCAAGGACGGATTGACATACCTTGGCAGCCTGCGGAGGCGTGAGGGCCGATCCGTTGGGGGGCGTTCCCTGCTATGGGCCTCGGGCTCTCTGCGATGCGTCCTCTCTCTGCGCCCCTCCGCTCGCTCGCCCCCGAGGTGGGCCCCACCCTGTCGCTGGCCTGGCCCGTGGTTCTTGGGCAGGTGGGGGTGATGAGCATGAGCCTGGTCGACACCCTCATGGTGGGCCGGCTGGGCCCGGCCTCGGTGGGGGCCCTCGGGGTGGCCGGGGCCGTGTACTCCGTGGCGTTTTTTGTCGGCCTCGGGGTCCTCCTGGGCATCGACCGGGTGGCCGCGGTGGCCTTCGGGGCCGAACGCCACGACGAGGTCTCGCGCACCTACGTCCAGGGGCTCATCCTGGCCACGGCCGTGAGCGTCCCGTGTGTGCTCGGGCTCTTCGCAGGAGCCTGGGCCCTGCCCCGGGCGGGGGTCGACCCGGCCCTCATCCCCGAGGCCCGGCGGTACCTCGCCACGGTGGCGCCGAGCCTCGTTCCTGTCCTGTGGTTTACGGCCTCGCGCCAGACCCTCCAGGCCATGGGTGACACCCGGGCCGCCACGGCCATCCTCCTGGTGGCCAACCTCGTCAACCTCGCGGCCGATTACGCCCTCATCGAAGGCCATTGGGGATTCACCGCCCGCGGCATCGAGGGAGCCGCCCTGGCCACCGTGCTGTGCAGGACGTTTATGGCCCTGGCCATGCTCGCCTGGGGCGCCTCCCGCGGCCTCGAACTCCGCCGGGCCGGGTTTCGCCCCCACGTCCCCACCCTGCGCGAGCTCCTGCGGCTCGGCCTGCCCGCGGGGGCCCAACTCGTCGCCGAGGGGGGCGTCTTCGCCCTGTCCTCCGTGCTCGTGGGCCGGCTCGGGGCCACCTCGGCGGCGGCCCATCAGGTCGTGCTCCAGGTGGCCAGCATGACCTTCATGGTCCCCCTGGGATTGAGCGCCGCGGGGGCCGTCCGGGTGGGCCAGGCCATCGGCCGCGAAGACCGCCGCGGGGCCGCCCGGGCCGGATGGACCGCCGTCCTCCTGGGCGGAGCCTTCATGCTCGTGTCGGGACTGAGCCTCCTCGGGCTGTCTCGGCCCATCCTCGGGGCCTTCTCGCTCCGGGCCGACGCCTTCGTCCTGGCCCGCGACCTCCTGCTCTGCGCGGCCTTCTTCCAGCTCTTTGACGGGCTCCAGGTCACCCTCGCGGGCGTCCTGCGGGGCCTCGGGGAGACCCTCCCGAGCCTCCTGGCCAACCTCGTGGGGCACTGGGGGATCGGGCTCCCCGTGGGGGTGGTCCTGACCTTCTCCCTGGGCCTCGGGGCCATCGGGATGTGGGTGGGTCTGGCCACAGGGCTCGCCGCGGTGTCAGCCGCCCTCCTCGTGCACTGGACCCGCAAGACCCGCGAGGCCCACCGCCCCTGAGGCCCACCATCCCCGGGGCCGTGCCATACTCTGGGGCCTGCCATGCGCGCCCTCGTGTTCGATTTGTCCCTGCCGAAGTACTGCCTGGCCAAGGTCGCGGGGCGCATCCCGGGGGCCCGCGCGGCGGGGTTCTTCTACGGCCCGGGGAGCTGTTTCGCGTTGCAGGACGTGCCCGCTCCGTTGCCGCCCTCGCGCGATTTCGCCCTGCTCGCCCCGTCCCAGGTGGGGGTGTGCGGGAGCGACCTGGCCGCGGTGTTCTTCAAGTCCTCGGTGGCCCTGTCGTCGCTGGCGAGCCTGCCCGCGGTCTTCGGCCACGAGATCCTGGCCCACGTCGTCTCCCCCCCGCACGGCAGCGACCTGCGCGAGGGCGATCGGGTCGTGGTCGACCCCTTCCTGAGCTGCGCCGTACGCGGGGCCGACCCGTGCATCCGTTGTGAAGCGGGGGCCTACGCCACCTGCCTGCGGGCCGGGACGGGGCCCCGCCAGGGCGTGATGCTCGGGGCCTGCGCCTCGCTCCCGGGGGGCTTCTGCGACCGCATGGTGGCCCACGCCTCGCAGCTCTTCCGCGTGCCTGACAGCATCTCCGACAGCCGGGCCGTGCTCGTCGAGCCCCTCACGGTGGCCGTACACGCGGTGCTACAAAACCCGCCCGCGGGCCACGAGCGGGTCCTCGTGCTTGGCGGAGGGCCCATCGCCCTCGCGGTGGTGTGGGCCCTGCACGCGCTCTACCCCAGCGTGGCCGTGACCGTCCTGGCCCTCGAAGACTACCAGCTCCACCTCGCGCAAGACCTCGGGGCCGCCCGCACCCTGCACCCCATGCGGGGCACCGACAACCTCGCCCACCTCGCAGCGGAGACGGGGTCGGCCCTGCTCCAGCCCATCATAGGCCGGCCCTGGCTCGCCGACGGCTACGACCGGGTGATCGACTGCGTGGGGTCGCCCCAGTCGGTCGACGACTCCCTGCGCTGCACCCGCCCCGGCGGGACCATCGTGCTCGTGGGCTGCGCCGGCGAGATCCCCAAGCTCGACCTGACCTTCGTGTGGGCCAAGGAGCTTCGCCTCGTGGGCACCCTGGCCTACGGACACGACACCCTGCCCGGGCACACCTCCCCCCGGCGCAGCTTCGACATCACCCTCGAGCTCTTGCAGGGCACGGACCGTCCCATCGAGGCCCTGGTGACCCACCGTCTGCCGCTCGCATCGTACGGCGAAGCCCTGGAGGTGAGCCTCGACCGCAAGGCCCACCAGAGCGTCAAGGCCGTCCTCACCCTGTGACCCACGAAAGCCACGCCATGACCGACTACGCCCCGCTGCCCGCGTCCTTCGTGCCCCTCGACATGCTCGACCCCGCCTGGGAGGCCCGCGGCCACGGGCGCCGACTCGCCGCCGCCCTGGAGGGTGCCGCGGCCCTGCGCACCCGCCTCACGGCCGAGACCCCCGTCCTGAGCGTCCGGACCCTGCCCCTCACCACCCTGCTCTACCCCACCCGCTTCGCCCTCGGGGGGGCGGCCCTGTCCCCGGCCCCGTACGTCTCGCTCACCCACCGCTGCCTGCTCGTACGCTTTCGCCAGGGGGAGGCCACGCGGACCCTGCTCTTCAACCCCACCGACATCCTGCGGGCCCGCACGACCCCCTATTTCGCCCGGATGATCGAGCGCTTCGGCGAGCGCCTGAGCAGCCTCGCGGCCCAGTCGTTCGCCCCCCTCGAAGCCCAACTCGCGCGCCTCGGGCTCGGGGCGGGCGACATCGACTACCTCGCCTTCGATCACTTCCACACGCAAGACCTGCGCGGGCTCCTGGGCACCGTCGACGGGCGCCTCGCCCCCCGGTTTCCCAACGCCACCCTCCTGGCCCCCCGGGCCGAGTGGGAACAGTGGGACGACCTGCACCCCATGCAACGGGCGTGGTTCGTGGCCGAGGGCCGGGCCGGGGTGGAGACCGGCCGGGTGTGCCTGACCGACGGGGACCTCCTCCTCGGCGAAGGGGTGGCCCTGGTGCGCACCCCGGGGCACACCGTGGGCAACCAGACCCTGTTTCTCAAGACCGACCGGGGCGTGTGGGGGTGCAGCGAAAACGGGACCTGCGCCGACAACTGGTCGGCCCGGCACAGCCGCATCGCCGGGGTCGCCAACGCCGCCCGACAGGGCGACCTCGACGTGATCCTCAACAGCAACACCCCCGAGTACGGGGCCGATCAGTACACCTCCATGATGATCGAGCGCACCGTGGTCGACCCGGTGGCCCACAACCCGGAGTTCGTACAGATGTTCTCGTCGAGCGAGGTGACCCCCACGGCCATCGCTCCGGGCCTGTCCCCCTCGTACGAACACCGCCGCATCGAACACGGCCCCCTGCCCGCCGCTCCCCCCGCCCCGCCCCCCGCGACGACCCACAGCCCCGGCGGAGCTCCACCCTGACCCGTTCCCAAGAGGCCCGGAGACGCCGGGTTTGTGCCCTGCACATACGTTACGCGCACCACTACTATCAGACTATTCATCACAACGTCGTCATGCCGGAGAATGTCACACGCCCGGATGCAGGGTCGGGGGGGGGGCTGCTAGAGTCGGGCCGTGCGCAAGCAGCGTCCCATGACGGCGGATGACTATCTTCGCCTGGCGATCCGTACCGGGTCGCCGGTGGACGCGAGCGGGTACGCCGAGAAGGGGCTTCGGGCCGCGGGAGACCGCATCGACCCCGAGACACGCTTGTTGCTGTTGCGAGAGATCTACCGCTCGCATCTGTACGCGCGTCGGTTGCGGAGCGCCCACGCCATCGCCCGCAAGATGGTTCGGGTCGGGGTGGCCCAGGAGCTGGCCCATGCTGACCTCGGCCGGGCCTGCGCGGCCATGGGCTGGTGGGTCCGGGCGGCCCAGGCGTACCGCATCGCGGCCCGCAACGCCCCGGCCAGTCGGCGGTCGTTGCATTGGGCCCAGGTGGGCACGGCCCTGCACCACGCCGACCTCTTCGACGAGGCCCTGTCGGCGTACGGGCGGGCCGTCCGGTGGTCCCTCGGGGCCCGGGCCCTGCATCGGGCCCAGGGGCTCCTGGCCCAGGTCGACCGGGGCGACGACCCGACCACCATCGAGGGGTTGCCCGAGCTCCTCGACGAGCTGCGCGACGCCCGGTGCGGCGAGGGGTACGGTCGGTACGTCCGGGGCCTCTTGCACCTGAGCCTCGACCAACGCGACGAGGCCCGGCGCAACCTGGTGGCCTTCCTCAAGCGCAACGTCGGCGACCCCATGCGGGCCACCACCCTGGCGGCGGAGATCCGCCGGGCCCGGGTCACCTTGCGCACGATGTCGCCGCCCAGGTTGGGGTAACACTACCGCCCGCATGGACGCCACCGACCTGCCTCTCTGGTACCTCCGGACACTGGCGATCACCTGGGGGCTTCTGTGGGGCAGCTTCGCCAACGTGATGATCTACCGCTGGCCCCGCGAGCTGTCCCTCGTGCGCCCGGGGTCGCGGTGCCCGTCCTGCGGCAACCCCGTGCGGTGGTATGACAACGTCCCGGTCCTCGGGTGGCTGTGGCTGCGCGGGAAGTGCCGCGACTGCAAGGCCCCCATCTCGGGGCGGTACCCCTTCGTCGAGGCCCTCTACGGCGTGGCGGCCTTCGCCGTGTGCGAGCGCATCCTGCGGACCGAACCCGACCTGGCCCTGAGCACCTTCGGGGCCCTGTTCTTCCTGCGGTTTGCGTTTGTGTGGGGGCTGCTGACGGCGTCGTTTATCGACCTGGCGACCTTCCTCCTGCCCGACGTGATCACCCTCACGGGCACGGCCCTCGGCCTCGCGGCCAACGCCCTCCTCCCCGGGATCGGCCTGCGCCAGAGCGCCTTCGGGGCGGCCCTGGGCTTCGGGATCCCCTTCGCGTTCTATTTCGTGTGGAGCCGGTTTCTCAAGCGCGAGGGCATGGGCCTCGGCGACGCCAAGCTCCTGGCCATGGTGGGGGCCCTCCTCGGACCCCAGGCTGTTCTCTTCGCCCTGTCCGCCGGGGCCCTCCAGGGACTCCTCGCGGTCGGCCTCGCCCGCGTCACCGGGTGGAAGCTCGGGCCCGACCCGTCCCTCCTCGACGGCGAGGGAGACGAGGACGAAGACGAGGAGGCCGACGCGACGATCGCGGCGGACACGCCCGAAGGCCCCGAGGGCAAACCCGCCGACGACACGCCCCCCGCGGAGGCCGAGGCCGACGACCCGGGGCTCCTGCGGACCCCGATCCCCTTCGGCCCCTTCCTGGCCCTCGGGGCCCTGGAGTACATGTTCGGCGGCGAGATCATCGTGCAGTGGTGGCTGCGCCTCCTCGGGGCCTGACCGTGCCGCCCGAGCCCGACGAGGTGGCCGCCTTCGCCGCCCGCGTCCTGCGCCCCGCCCGCCCGCGGCTGCCGGCCCTGCTCGCCCAGCTCTCGGGCCTCGCCGAAGCGGACTGCGCCGGAGCCCTGAGCCTGCCCTCCCCCTGGGACCGCGTGGTGGCCCTGGGAGCCGCCCGGGGACACCCCTGGAGCGGTCACACAAGCCCGGCCGAGGCCTGGGAGGCCATCGCCCCCGCGGCCTGGATCGACGCCCCGGGCAGAGCCTTCCTCGCCGACCTGCACGGGCCCGGTTCTACGCCCGGACGGCCCCACCCCGCGACCCTGCGCGACGGGCTGAGCCTGGCCGCCGACCCCGCGGGGGTCGAGGCCGCCGAGTGCATCGGGCGCGAGATCGCCCGGGCCCTGCGGGTCCCCGGGGTCGACCCCGAACGGATGCAGATGCAGTGGTGCCCCGTGGACCCCACCCGGTGGAGGGCCCGCTGCCTCGGGGTGGCCCCCGAAGACGCACTCGACGGACCGCGCCTGCGGGCCCTCGTGTCGCCCGACAGAGACCGCGACGCCGAGGTGGCCGGGGCCGTGATCCGTGCGTGCGCCCCGCGCCTCGGCGGAGCCGCCTACGACGCCGCCCAGGTCGCCGCATGGGGCCTGCGCCTCGACGACACCCTCGCCCTCTTCCGCAGCCTCTACGACCTGTGGAACCTCGGCTACGCCCTGCACGCCCTCCGCCCCGACGCCCTCGTGCTCGTGGCCCCGCGGCTCTGACTCCGCGCGGGACAGGGCGCCCTACGCGCCTGCATCTCGGGGCAGTTCTCCGCGAAATCTTCGTCGCCCCGCTTGCCGGAGTTCTCCCCTCGCCCCAGCAATGGACCCCTATGGGAAACACCCCGACGCTCCGGCGTCTCGGCTTGCCTCTGTGTGTTCTGGTTGCGTTGACGGGCTGCACCCCGCGGTACCTCCGCCCGCCGCCCCCGCCCGACCGGGCCTTCGTGGCGATCCCCGACCCGCCGCGGGCCCCCGCCGAGGACGAGGGCACGGTCACCCTCGATGTCACCGAGGGCTCGGCTCGGGTCGAACTCCTGATCCAACGCACCCAGATCGACCCCAATGCCCAATGGGCGACCCAGAATCGTCCGATGCAGGCCGGCCAGACCCAGGGGGGCCTCGTCACCCGCCCCCTCTGCCGCACGCCCTGCACGGTCAACCTTCCCCGCGGCGATCACGAGCTCGTCCTGACGGACGTCGACCCTTCCAGCACGCGCTCGAGCAGCGCCTCGGTGCGGGTGGGGACGCGCCCTTCGGTGTTCCGTCACACCCTCGGGCAGCAGCAGAGTTCTGTGGCCGGGATCATCACCGCCCTCCTCCTCGGCGGCCTCAGCCTCGGGGCTACGGCGATGGGCGGGGCCCTTCTGGCCATCGGGAGCGACGACTACGGCACCGACCTGACCCCCGCCGGGGGCATCTCCCTGGGGGTCGGGGTGGCCCTCGGGGTGGCCGCGTGGCTCCTCGGCGAGGCGAGCCGACCCACCATCCGACCGGGCTCAACCACCCAATGGACCCCGTAACCCACGGCCCTTGGTGCGGGACCTACTCCACCGCGGCGAGGGTGTAGGTCACCCGTCCGCCGCCGCGTGGAGCCTCGACCTCGTCGCCCTCACGGCGCCCCACCAGGAGGCGCCCGAGGGGCGAGGTCACCGACAGGGCCCGGAACCCTTCGGACAGCTCGGCCCCGGCTCCGTCGGGCACGAGCCACACCCTGCGGGCGAGGCCGTCTTCGTCTTCGAGGGTGACCAGGGCCCCGAGGGCGACCGGGCGCCCGCGGAAATCTCCGAGGGGCATGGCCCGCACAGACTCCACGGCCTCGCGCAGGGCCACGGCCCGCAGGGCCTGTCCGCGGGCGAGGTAGGACTGCTCCAGGGAGCGGGTGTCCTTCTGGTTTTCGGGGCGGGCCTCGGCGTGGGTGGCTCCGTCGAGGGTCGTACGGTGGGCGGCTTCGCAGGCCGCGAGCTCTCGGTTCAGTACTTCCAGCAGGGCCGCCCGGAGGCTCTCCTTCGCGGCGGCGGGATCGTGGGCGTGGGTCATGGGGCGTGGGCGATGCCGAGGCGGGCGTAGGGGTCGGCGATCTCGGCGAGCCCGGTGTCCCAGTGGGTGCGGAGGAAATGGAGCCAGGCCTCGGCCCCGACATCGCTGGCCCCCACGTTGGAGTGGGTGGCCCGGGTGGTGCGTCCCATCTCGGCCCCGACCACATCAAACTGGAGCATGCCCCCCGTGGCCCGCCCCGCCCCGAAGTTGCCCGCGAGGGGCCCGGGGCCGACCACCCCGATCCCGGGGGCCGGGCCCAGGAGGGGCCCTACCACCTCGACCCCGAGGGCCCGGGCCAGGGTGTAGTTGGCCACGTTGGGCACCGTGTCGTCGTCGAGGACCACCCCCACGAGCACGCTCGGAACCCGCGTCGACCCGCCCGGGGTGAGGCGATCGGCGAAGACGTGGGGCCCGTAGCTCGCGGCGTCCCCGCGCTCCAGGAGGGTCTGGAGCAGGGGGAAGGTGCGGGCTACGTCGCCAGGGGTGGTCCCCGACGGGCGCAGGGCGGTGATGAGGGGAGCGAAGGTCGCGCTGTCGGAAATGATGGCCGACACCCTCCCCCCCGGAACCACCAACACCCCCGCCCCGAACGCGTCGGTGAGGGCCAAGGGGGCCGCTCCCATGATGCCCCCGAGGGAGACCCCCAGGTAGGCCAGGCGGGTCGGGTCGAGGTCGGGGGTTCCGTCGGCGTCGGCGTCGAAGCCGGCCTGGATGCGTCGTACGAGCTGGAGGGTGTCGAAGGTCGACTGACGGAAGTGATCGCGCAGGGCGAGGGCGTCGATGGCCCGGGAGGCTCCCGGCACGAGGGTGAAGAAGTTGAGGACCGTGGCCAGGGTGGACGTCCCCGGCATGGGATTGAGGGGGTGATCGCCGTGCACGGCCGCGTCGATGGCCACCGTGGCGATGCCCATGGGGGCTGCGAAGGCCGCGAGGCGTGCGGCCTGCCCCCGGTCGCCGCCGAGCCCGTGGCCGAAGACGATCGTACGCAACGGGGTGGTCGAGGGCGTCGCAGGCAACCACACCGTCACCGGCAGGGTGTACGGGGTCGGGGCCGCGAGAGCTCCTCCCGCCCCGCGGGGCGCGAGGTGCCGCATCCCGTCGAGGTAGTTGTGGGCTACAAACGACGACGAACAGGTGCGGTACCGCCCCATCGGATCGGGCACGCAGGTGGGGCGGGCGAGGGCTCCGGGCAGCGGGCGGATGGTGATGTCCGCGGCCACGGCCACCGACTCCGGGGCCACGCTCTGGGTGGGGTACACGGTGAGGGCCACGAGGTCGCCCACCCCTTCGATCACCCCGAGGCCCCGGAGGGCGTCGAGGGCGGCCCGGGTCTCGGAGGTTGGGGCGGCGAGGTCGGCGGTGAGGGCCGGGGCGGCCTGGAGGCATCCCTCCGCGGCGGGGGCGAGGCGTCGGGTGGCGTAGGCGGCCACGCGGGCCCTGGCGGGCAGCGGGCGCAGGGGGGCGAGCATCAGGGTGGCCCCCTGGTCGGTGGTGCTCACGAGGGCCCCAACGAGGCGCGCAGGGCCGGGCGAGAGCACGACGAACCCGAGTCCCCCGGCGGGGGTTCTGGTGGCCGCGGGGGTGGGCAGCCGGGCGGGGTCGAAGGCCCGACCGAAGCGGAAGAAGGCCTGGGCGTTGACCCCGAACCCGTCGAGGGTGTCGAGGTCGGTCAGGAGCGACGCGAAGCCCCGGGCCACCATGAGGGTGGTGGCGAATCGGGCGGGGTCGACCCGGAGGCGAAACCCCGTGGGCGTGCTCGGATCGGGGAGCACGAGGCGGGGGTCGGGGAAGTTGTCGAGGGCCTGAGAGGTCGGATCCCAGAGGCTCACGGTGCACGACGGGCCGACGTCTTCGGGGGGGAGGGGCACGTCGGCGGCGGCGTCGGGCGAGGCGTCGAGGGACGCGTCGGCCGCGGAGGGAGGAAGAGGGTCGCTCCCGCAGCCCGCGAGGAGGAGGGTCAACGTGAGGCGAGACGACGCGCGGAGGTGGGGCCCCATGGGCGCATCGTATCTCAGGGCGGGTCGTGGGCGAGGACCGGACCGTTGGGGCTCTGCTCGATGAGCTGGAGGGCCCGGAAGCGGTAGAGGGTGAGCTCGGGGCGGAGGTACCCCGGGGCCGGGACCCCCCGCTCGCGGCTGAGGCGCGCGAGGGCCTCCACGGGGTCGGGGCCGGTCTCGCCCGGGGCGGGGGGCAGGGAGTACTCCCAGCCGGCCACGCGCTCGAAGCCCACCGACCAGCGAGCGGGGTTGGCGGCCCGGCGCAGAAACGCGCCGTCGCGGGCCCCGAGGACCCCCTTGTCGTAGAAGAGGGCGAGGGTGAGGGTGCGGGTGCGCAGGGCGTCGCGGAGGCGGCCGTAGCGCTCCTGCTGCCGGGTGGTCCAGCGGTCGAGGATGGCGAAGCTCACGTCGAGGAGGGCCCGGCCGAGGGAGCCTCCCCGGGAGGAGCGCCAGAGGATGGCCTCGCGGTCGTCGCGTACGATGAGGGCGAGCTCGACGGGGCGGGCCCGGCGCAGGCTCTCGGGGAAGAGGCGCTCGGGCGGGGCCGCGGCCCCGGAGAGGATGAGCCGGGCCACGGAGACGAGGCGCCGGGCGTCTTCGGCCGAGACCTCGGGGCGCTCGGCGGGCTCGTACACGGCGGCGATGGGGTCGAGGTAGGTGGCCGAGACGCCGGGCAGGGCCTCGTAGCGGGCGAGGGTGGCGGACAGGGACGGGCCGACGGAGGAGAGGGCCCCGTCGCCGCGCACGAGGAGGGCGTCGAAGCGGGTGGCGTGCAGGGCCGCTGTGAGGGCCGCGGGGTCGGTGCCCGCCAGGGCCGCGCGCAGGGGCGGGAGGGTCTCGGCCCGCACCCATCGTGCGTCGGCCCCCCCCCGCATCCCCCACGGAACCCCGCCCACCACGGCCACCCCCCCCCGGTCGCGGAGTTGGGCCTCGAGCTCGGCGTACCGGGCGCTCCACGGGGCGGCGATCCAGCCCTCGTGCCATGCCGCGGCGAGGGCCCCGCCGAGGAGCCCGAGCACCACCACCAGCATCCACAGGGCGCGTCGCACGGGGCGCGGACCCTAGTACAAGCGCCCCCCCGCCGCCAACGATGTCGCGGGGGCCCTACGGATTGTTGCGGGGTCTGTCGTCGGGGCTTCCCTGCCCCCGGGGGGGAAGGTTTAGGCTCCGCCCGCCGCGCGTTGGGCGCGGGCGTAGCGTTGAGGTGCGGCCGTGATTGTTGGAGTTCCGAAGGAGATCAAGACCCGGGAGTATCGCGTGGGGATGACCCCCGCGGGGGTTCGGCAGCTTGTGGAGCGTGGGCACACGGTGCTCCTCGAGTCGGGGGCGGGCGACGGGTCGGGGCTCCCCGACGAGGCCTACGCCGCCGCCGGGGCCACCCTCGTGCCGAGCGCGGGCGAGGTCTGGCGCCGGTCGGACATGGTCATGAAGGTGAAGGAGCCCCTCCCCGCGGAGTTTGAGCACTTCCGCCCCGGGCTCATTCTGTACACCTACCTCCACCTCGCGGCCGAGCCCGTGCTCACCCGCAAGCTCCTGGAGAAGCAGGTCCGGGCCGTAGCCTACGAGACCATCCAGCGCCCCGACGGGTCGTTGCCCCTCCTGCGCCCCATGTCCGAGGTAGCCGGGCGCATGGCCGTCCAGGCCGGGGCCACCACCCTGGAGCGCTGGCGCGGCGGCAAGGGGGTCCTCCTCGGGGGCGTCCCGGGCACCCGTCGCGGACGGGTGGTCATCCTGGGCGGAGGGGTCGTAGGCCGCAACGCCGCCCGCATCGCCGTGGGCATGGGGGCCCAGGTCACCGTGCTCGACGTCCGCGGCGAGACCATGGACTACCTCGAGGACATCTTCGGCGGGGCCATCGAGACCCTCTACTCCAACCCCGACAACATCGAGTCCGTGGTGCGCCGGGCCGACCTCGTGATCGGGGCCGTCCTCGTCACCGGGGCCAAGGCCCCCACCCTCGTGTCCCGGGCCATGGTGAGCCGCATGGAGAGGGGCTCGGTCATTGTGGATGTGGCCGTCGACCAGGGGGGCTGCATCGAGACCGTGCGCCCCACCAGCCACGACGCCCCCACCTACGACGTCGACGGGGTGATCCACTACTGCGTCCCCAACATGCCCGGGGCCGTGTCGCACACCTCGACCTTCGCCCTCACCAACACCACGATGCAGTACGCCCTGGCCATCGCCGACCAGGGCATCGCCGACGCAGCACGGACCGATCCGGTCCTCGCCCTCGGCATCAACTGCTACGACGGGCACTGCACCTACGCCGCCGTGGCCGAGGCCCACGGGCTCGGGTACACCCGCCTCGCCGACGCCCTGGGTTGAATCTCAGTCGTCGGTGAGGACGCCCACGGCCCAGTCTTCGCCCTCCGCCCGGAGGGCGTCGACCACCTCGGCCACCCGGGCCAGGACCTCGGCGGCCCCGCTGCTCACCGACAGCCGGACCCCGACCTCGACGCGGCCGGGGAGATCCCAAACGCGCACCTCGATCACGCCCTCTACCTCGAGGACGGCCTCTTCAATGCGCCTCTTGCGCCGAGACGGCGGTTGGCCTTCACGCATCACGCGGGCCGGGGGGTACCACCCTCCCGGCGACCGTGGCAAGCCCGGCGTAGGGAATGGGCCGCGCCCAACGGTTGCCACCGAGGCCCCGGCGGAGGAATATCCGGCCCCCCCAGGGCCGTTGGCACCTGCGACCCCTCTCCGCGACCGCCCCATGCACACCCCATCGATCACCGCCATGCGCTTGTTTCGCGCCGCTTCGCCCGTCCTCCTCGTGCTCACCCTCGGCTGCACGACCGGGCGCATCCCCAACACCGAGGTCGCCGACACGTCCGAAAACCGTGCCCTGGTGTCGTTCTGCGAGCGATACCGACGGGCGGTGGAGACCCGCGACGCCCGGAGCCTGCTCGCCATGGCCTCGCCCGACTACTACGAAGACGCCGGGACCCCACGAGGCGACGACGACTACGGCTACGACGGGCTGCAACGCATGCTCACGGCCTGGGCCGACGAGGTCGGCGAGGTGCGCTACGAGATCCGGTACCGCCGGGTGACCGTCGACCCCGAGCGGCCCAACCGCATCGCGATCGATTACACCTTCACCGGGAGCTACACCCTGCGGCGCCCCGCGGGCAACGAGGTGGCCCCCCGCGGGGGCGGGCTGAGCTTCAACGTCGACCCCGTCCGAGACTCGGCGACCCGGGAGGGACAAGATGACATCTGGTTTCGACGCGTGGGCGACAACCGCCTGGAGCTCGAGCGGGTGGGCGATGACTTCCGGATCGTGAGCGGGATGTAGACTTCCCGCCTTCGCCCCACACGCACGATTGAACCACCCCCCCCGGAGGTGATACCCTCAGGCGCTCAGTCGACGGATTGCTCCGCGGCTCCCCAGACGCATCGACCATGGCAGGCCGCGACGACACTTCCAAGCTCTCCCCCCCGGGCGGGGCACGCCCTGCGGGGGTGGGGTTGTTCCTGCCCGAGGGAGAACGACGCGCGATCGTGGCCCTGTCCGAGCGTCATGGGGTCCCCGGGGTCGACCTCGACGGCCTGCACCTCCAGCTCGCCGACCTCGACGCCGTGCCCCAGGAGATCGCCCGCCGCCACCTCGTGCTGCCCCTCCTCGTGCAAGGCGACGCCCTCTTCCTCGCCATGGCCTCCCCCGGCGACGCCCGGGCCATCGACGAGGTCGAGTTTGTCTCGGGCCGCAAGGTCTATCCCTTCGTGGCCGAGGGCGACAAGCTGAGCGCCGCCCTCGACGACGCCTACGCCGCCCGCGAGGCCGGTCAGACCGAGCGGGTCGGCCCCCGGGCCCAACGTTCGATGCCGACCCCGGCCCCCGCACCCCCCCGAGCCCCCGGCCCCGTCGGGCGCCCCCCCGCCGGGCCCCCCGCCGGGACCACCCCAAGCTCGGGGCCCCTGTCCCTGAGCCTGCCCGTGGGCCCGCCCAACCTCGGCCCGCGTCGTGGGCCCCCGCCCGCCCCGCCCCGGGGAGGAGCCTCGGGGCCGAGGGTTCCGTTGCCGGGCCCTCCCCCCTTGCCGCAAGAGCTCGGCGGCAGAGACCACGCTCCGCCCCTGTTCGCCCCCGTGCGCCCCGCTCCCGCCGCGCCCTCCACCCCCGAGCGGTCGGCGGCCCGGCTCCCCTCCGTGGCCCCCACGGGCAAGGTGGTCTGGGTGGTCGACGCCGACGGAGCGAGCCGCGAAGCCCTGCGCGAGGCCCTCACCGAGCTCGGCCACCAGACCGTCACCCTCGACGGCACCGCGGCCCTCCTCGATCAACACCAGACCCCCCATCTGCCCCACCTCCTCGTGATCGACCCCGACGACCCCGACGACCCCGACGACCGACTCGGGCAGGCCCTCGGGCGCTGGTCCCAACTCCTCGAAGACCCGCGCTGGGCCGAGGTCCCCGCCGTGATGCTCACCTCCCGGTGGGGAGGCTGGCGGGCCGCCGACGACCTCGCCGAGCTCCTCGGGGTCCAGGCCCTCCTGCCCAAGCCCCTGTCCCTCGTCGACGCCGTGTCCCGCATCGAGGCCGCCCTCGACGGCCACGACCCGCGGCGCCCGAGCGGCCCCCTCCCCCCCGGGGTCGAGGCCGCCCTCCAGGCCAGCACCGAGGCCTACCAACGCGGCGACCCCGCCGCCGCGGCCCACGCCCTGGAGATCGCCCTCCTCGTGCCCGCCAACGCCGCCGGGGCCCACCACCTGCGGTACCAGCTCGGGCTCCTGTTTGGGAAACGCGGCGAGGTGTTTCGCGCCATCGCCACCCTCGAGGCCGCCCTCGAAGCCGACGAGGCCTTCTTCCCCGCCCTCAAGAATCTCGCCGTGCTCTATGAGCGGGCGGGGTTCCGACGGAAGGCCCTGGAGGCCTGGGAGCGGGCACATTTTGTTGCACCCGACGCCAACACGCGCGGACAGATCCAAGATCGTATCCTGGCCCTGCTCCAACCCGAGTAGACGCCTGACGCGGTGGGGGAGGGCCCAGCACCCTCCCTGCCCCCGATCGCTCCCCCACCGACGCCCCTCTGGAGTAGACCGATGAACTTCCTCTGCGACAACTGTAAGCAGAAGTACCACGTCGATGACGAGAAGCTCCGAGGGCGCGCGATCACGCGCTTCAAGTGCAAGAAATGCTCGCACGTCATCGAGATCCACGGCAGCTCCGTGCCGGCCGCAGGCACGACCCAGGACAGCGTCTCCGGGGTGAGCGCCTCGCCCCTGCTGAGCGAGCCCCCGCCGGCCTCCGTTCGCCCCGCCCCCCGGCCCCGGCCCACCACCATCACCGGGGCCGCCGTGCCCCGCCCCGGGAGCCCGGGAGCCCCCGGGAGCCTCGGAGGCCCGAGCGGACTCGGGGGAGGCGGGACCGTGAGCGGGGTCGGGGCCCCCCTGGCCGCAGCCGCCGCGAGCGCCGGAGTGGCCCGGGTCCCGCGTACCCGCTCGGCCACCAGCACGGGCCCGGCCTTCGGAGCCGGGGCCCCCGTCCCCAGCAGCGGACGACCCGCCACCCTGGCCGGAGGCCGCTCCCCGCTGGCCGCCCGGGCCGCCGGGCCGACGGCCTCCGCCATCCTCAACGCCTCCGAGACGGGCTGGTACGCCGGCATCCGCGACCTCCCCGTGGGGCCCCTCACCCGCAAGGAGCTCAGCGCCCGCGTGCAGAGCGGCGACGTGAGCCCCGAGACCCTCGTGTGGCGCGAAGGCCTCGACGACTGGCGCCCCCTGCGCAACGTGGCCGAGCTCGGCGACCTCCTGCGCCTCGTGGCCCAGAAGATGTCGGGCAACCTCCTGGACGAGATGGGCAAGCGCCCCTCCGACCGCCCCGCCCCAGGGGCCTCGCCGTCGGGAGCCCCGGCCGCGCGGGCAGGCGCCAAGGTGGTCCCCCTCGCGTCGGCCCGTCCGCACGATCACCCCCTCTCCAGCGCCCGCCCCATGATGACCGACGACGAGGAGGAGGCCACCCGCGTCTCCAGCGTCGACCCCGGCATCGCCGCGGCCCTGCTCAAGAGCTTCTCCCCGCTCAAGCCCTCCGCCCCCCCTGCCCGCGAGGCCGCCCACGAGGCCGCCCACGCGGCCGAAGGCGAGGAGGAGAGCGACCGCACGATGATCGAGGCCCCGCCCCGCAGCACCCCCCTGTCCGCGCGGCCCCTGGCCCGCCCCGCGGCCTCCCCGTCCCGCCCGCCCCCCGCCCCGCAACGCCCCGAGCGCACGAGCGGATCGGGGGCGACCCCCGCCCCGGCCCCCACCCCGGCCCCGAGCCCCGCCTCGGTCCCGGCCCCGGCCCTGGCCTCGGCCCTCGACGGGCCCACCGCCGAGACCGCCCACCCGGCCCCCCAAGGCCCCGCGGCGCGTTCGGTCCCCCCCCCGGCCGACCCGCCTGCCCCGGCCGTCAGCCTGGCCCCCGCCCCGGGCCCGGGTCCCACTCCCTCGGCCCACCCGAGCGCCCGGCCCCCGGCCCACGACGACGACCTGCCCGAAGACCTCTTCGCCCGGCCGAGCACCCCGCGCCCCCCCGCGGCCCCCCCGGTGGCCCAACCCCTCACGCCCTCGCTCTTTCCGCCAGGCAACAGCGGCCCCCCGCCGTCCGCCGCGGCCCCGCACAGCCCGTACCTCGCCCCTTTGCACGGCATCGACCACGGGGGGGCCATCCCCACCGCGCGCCAGGCCGAGCGCCGCGGCCTCTCCGCGGGCATCGCCCTGCTCTTCGGCGGCGGGATGATGGTCGCGGGCATCGCCGCGGGCATCGTGATCTCGCAGCGCACCCCCGGGCCCACCGTGCAGGCCCCGGCCCCTCCGCCCCCGCCCCCGCCGGCCCCCGTGCCCCCGCCCGCCGAGCCCGTGCCCAGCGAGACCGCGGCCCCGGAGGTTCCGCCGGAGAATCCGGCGCAGGCCGAGACGCCCGCGGCCCAACCCGCCGGGGGCCCCGAGCACCCGTCCCGACCCGGCACGGCCCGGCCCCACCGCCCGAGCGAGCACCCCTCCCAGACCGCGGCCCTCACCCCCGAGCAGCAGCGGATGCTCCGCGAGCTCGAGCGCCAGGGCAGCTCGGGCGGCCCCGCCGGAGGCCCCGTGGGCGCGGCTCCTCTCCGCACCCAACCCGCCCAGACCGCGAGCGCCCCCCAGGACGACGGAGCCCGCGCCGGGGCCGCGGCCCGTGCCTTCGGCAACAGCCGCATCGCCAACAACTGCTGGCAGAGCCTCCTGCGGCTCAACCCCTCCGTGCAGCCGCGGTCGGTGCAGGTCACCCTCTCCATCAACGGGCAGGGCCGCTTCACCCGGGCCTCGGTGAGCAACAGCCCCGATCCCCGCTTCGACCAATGCGTCAGCAGCCGCATCGCGACCATCCAGCCCCTCGGGGCGGGCACGGCCATGGACGCCGTAGCCACCGTCAACCTCTCCGTCGGCAACTGACGCTCCGGTAGGGCCCGCGCGGCGCGGCGTGGTACAACCCCGCCCCTCTGCCGTCATGCCCATCACGCTGCACCGCTTCAAGATCAGCCACTTCAGCGAGAAGGCCCGCGCGGCCCTCGACTTCAAGGGCCTCGACTACACCCTCGTCGACCACGTGGCCGGCCCCGGTCAGCTCGCCATCTACCGCCTGTCCGGGCAACGGAAGCTCCCGCTCCTCGAGCACGAAGGGGCCGTGGTCCACGACAGCACCGCCATCGCCCTGTACCTCGAGCACGCCTTCCCCGCAGGGCGGGGCGGGGCCCGGGCCCTCCTCCCCGACGACTTCACCCAACGTAAGGCCGTCCTCGACCTCGAAGACCGCCTCGACGACGTCCTCGGGCAACACGTCCCCGCCCTCGCGACCGAACAGGCCCTGCGCGACCGCGACTGGCTCGACGCCTTCGGGGGCACCGTCGGGGCCTCCGGGCGCGTCGCCCGGGTGGGCCTCCACACCGTCGGGGCCCTCGCCCACGTCGGGAGCTTCCTGCCCCCTGGGAGAAGCCTCCTGGCCGAGGCCCACCGCGCGGTACGGGCCCTCCTGCACGAGCTCTGCGCCCGCATCGCCGAGCACGGGTACCTCTGCGGCCCGACCCCCACCCTGGCCGACGTGACCGCCGCGGGTCTCACGGCCCCGCTCTCCTGGCCCGACAGCGTGCACCTCGGGGTGCCCACCCTGCGCGGGCGGTCGATCGCACAGTACGCCCACGACCCCGTGCTCGGGCGCTTCTTCGACTGGAAGACACAATTCTACAAGGACTTCCTGCGGTAGTCCGCGGGCGGGTACCATCGCCTCCGTGGCCTCCCTGACCCTCCGCGGCCTGCGCAAATCGCTCGGGCAGCTCCCCATCCTGCGCGGGATCGACCTGCGCCTCGAAGACGGCGAGTTTGTCGTGCTGGTCGGGCCCTCGGGCTGCGGCAAGAGCACCCTCCTGCGCACCATCGCGGGCCTCGAAATCCCCGACGCGGGCACGGTCTCCCTCGGCGACCGCGACGTGACCCACAGCCCCCCGCGCGACCGCGACGTGGCCATGGTGTTTCAGAGCTACGCCCTCTATCCCCACCTCACCGTCCGCGACAACCTCGCCTTCGGGCTGCGCCTGCGCAAGACCCCCGAGGCCGAGATCGCCACCCGCATCGCCCGGGTGGCCGCCATGCTCTCCATCGCCCCCCTCCTCGACCGGCTCCCGCGGGACATGTCGGGCGGACAGAGGCAGCGGGTAGCCATGGGCCGGGCCATCGCCCGAGAGCCGCAGATCTTCTTGTTTGACGAGCCCCTGAGCAACCTCGACGCGGCCCTGAGGGCCCAGGTGCGGGTGGAGATCAAGAAGGTCCACCAGGCCCTCAAGACCACCATGGTCTACGTCACCCACGACCAGGTCGAGGCCATGACCCTCGCCGATCGCCTCGTGGTCCTCTCCGCCGGAACCATCGAGCAACAAGGCCCCCCCCTGGAGGTCTACCAACGCCCCGCCTCGCGTTTCGTGGCCGCCTTCCTCGGCTCCCCCGCCATGAACTTCCTCCCCGTCACCGTCTCCCCCGACGGGACCGCCGTGACCGCCCCCGGGCTCCGTCTCCCCACCGCCGCCCTGGGCCTCCAGGGGCCCCTCCAGGCTGGCCAGGCGGTCGTGGTGGGTGTCCGTCCGCACGACCTCGTAGCCCGCCCGGACGGCCCCCTGACGCTCCACGTCGAGGTGGTCGAACCCATGGGCTTCGAGGCCTTCGCCCACGGCCTGGTCGGGACCGAACCCTTCGTGGCCCGGCTCGACGGGCACGGGGCCCTCCCGCGACCGGGAGACACCCTGCGCTTCGGGGTCGCCGACGGGGCCGTGCACACGTTTGACCCCGACGCGGGACGCACCCTGGAACGGGCTCCATGAGACCCCCCTTCGGCCTCCTCGGGCTCGCCCTCGCCCTGGCCTTCGTGCTCCTCGCGGGCCCCGCCCGGGCCCAACGCCTCACCCTCTGGCACGCCTACCGCGGAGCCGAACAGACCGCCCTCGACCAGCTCCTGGCCCAATGGCGGGCCGAGCACCCGAACGGGTCCCTGGAGGTCCTGGCCCTGCCCTTCGAGGCCTACGCGTCGAAGCTCGAAGCCGCCATCCCCCGAGGCAACGGCCCCGACCTCTTTGTCGACGCCCACGAGCGCCTCGCCTCGTACCGCGGACGCGGCCTCGTGGCCCCCTTCGACGCACCCGGCGACGCCTTCGACACCACTGCCCGACAGGCCTTCACCGCCGACGGAACCCTCTTCGGCCTGCCCCTCGCGGTCAAATGCGTGGCCCTCTACGTCAACCCGGCCCTCGTTCCCGACCCGGAGGCCGCCTCCGCCCTGGAGGGCATCGCGGCCCTGCGCCCGACCCTCCCCGCGGGGTCGTACCCCCTCGTGTACGAGGCCGCGAGCGCGTACTTCCACGCCCCCCTCCTGCACGCGTACGGCGGGGAAATCCTCGACGAGGCCGGACGCTACGCCTTCGTAGGCCCGGCCGCCGAACGCTCCCTCGTGCGGGTGATGACCCTCCTGCGCGATCGGGTCGTGCCCGAAGAAGCCAGCGGATCGCTCGTGTCGCAGCTCTTCGTCACAGGCCGAGCGGCCACGGCCATCTCGGGCCCATGGCTCGCCGCCGAGCTCGGAGACCGGGTGGTGTACCGGGTGGTTCCGCTCCCGCGGGTGATGGATGCGGGGGGACGGGCCATGCAGCCCTACGCCACCGTCGAGGGGGTGATGCTCTCGTCGCGGTCGCGTGACCCCGCCGCGGCACGGGCCCTGGCGGCCTTCCTCACCCGCCCCGAGTCCGCCGTGGTCCGGGCCCGGGTGGGGCGTCAGGTGGTGGCCACCCGGGCGGCCTGGACCCTCGACCCCGCCCTCGCCCGCGACCCCCTCCTGGCCACCTTTCGGGCCGCGGCCGAGGGGGCCCGCCTCATGCCGAGCCACCCCAACATGCGCTCGGCCTGGGAGCCCGCCCGGCAGTCGATCCTCAAGGCCCTGCGGGGCGACCGTACCCCCGCCGCCGCCCTCGCCGAAGGAGCCCGACGTTTCGCCGACGTGACCCGCCCCCTGCCCCGCCGACGCGACGCCACCTGGGCCCTCCTCGCGGTGGGAGCCCTCGGCCTCGCCGCGGCCCTGTCGGCCCTGCAACGGGCCCGAGAGCCCGAGTTTCGTGCAGCCCTGCGGCGCTCCCTGCCCGCCTACGCGTGGCTCGCCCACGCCGTGGTGGTGGTGACGGCGTTGGTGGTGGTTCCGTTGGTGCTCGGGGCGGCCACGTCGCTCTACGCCACGCGGGAGGGGCAGTCGTACTACGTGGGCCTCGCCAACTACGTCGACATCCTAACGGCCCGCGGGGGCCCGTTGCTCGCGAGCGGGTCGTTCTACCGGGTGCTGCTCGTGACCGTGCTGTGGACGGCCGTCAACCTCGTGTTGCACGTCTCCGCGGGGGTGATCCTGGCCCTGCTCCTGTCGCGCCCCCTCCTCCGCATGCGGGCCCTGTACCGGGTGCTCTTGATCGTGCCCTGGGCGGTCCCGTCGTACGTCACGGCCCTGGCGTGGAGGGGGATGTTTCACCGGCAGTTTGGGGCCGTCAACGCGGTGATCGCCGCCCTCGGGGGCGAACCCGTGAGCTGGTTCGCGCGCTTCTCCACGGCCTTTACGGCCAACGTGGCCACTAACTTGTGGCTCGGGTTCCCGTTTATGATGGTGGTGACCATCGGGGCCCTGGCGGCCATTCCGCGCGACCTGTACGAGGCCGCCAGCGTCGACGGGGCCACGGAGTGGCAGCAGTTCTGGAAGATCACGGCGCCGCTGCTCGTGCCGTCCCTGGGGCCCTCGGTAGCCCTCGGGGCGGTGTGGACCTTCAATCAGTTCAACGTGGTGTTCCTCGTGTCGGGGGGCGAGCCAGACGGGTCGACCGACATCCTCGTGAGCGAGGCCTACCGCTGGGCCTTCACGCGCCAGGCCCAGTACGGCTACGCGGCGGCCTATGCCGTGCTGATCTTCGCCATCCTCGCCCTGGTCAACGCGTGGCGGGTCCGCCGGGCCGAAGTCCCCGCCCCGGGTGCCCGATGAACCCCCGCCCCCGCTGGGTCACCGCGCTCGCCGTACACGCCGCCCTCGTGCTGGCCGTGGCCTTCGCGCTCTACCCCGTCCTGTGGGTCGTCACCCTCGCCCTCTCCCCCACCGGAACCCCTTCCCCCCGGGCCCTCCCCCTCCCCGAGGCCGTGAGCTTCGCCAACTTCCGGGCCGTGCTCGGCCACACCGACAGCGCGGGGCGGTGGCTCTTCGGGCGCCAGCTCCTCAACTCCCTGGTGGTGAGCATTGCCACGGCCACCACGAGCGTCGCCATCGCCGTGCCCGCGGCCTACGCCCTGGCCCGGTTCCGCTTCGTGGGAGAGCGCGGGAGCATGAAGGCCCTCCTGGCCACGCAGATGTTCCCCGGGGTGGCCACGGCGGTGCCGTTGTATGTGCTCCTCGACACCTTGAAGCTCCTCGACACCCAGGCGGGGCTGGTCCTCGTGTACGCGACCACGGCCCTGCCCTTCGCCCTCTTTCAGCTCCGGGGGGCCTTCGAGGCCATCCCCCGCGACCTGGAGGAGGCCGCCATGGTCGACGGGGCCACCCGCTGGCAGGCCTTCGTCAAGGTCGTCCTCCCGGCGGCCCGGCCCGCCATCGCCGTAACCTGCCTCTTCGCCTTCATGTCCGCGTGGAACGAGTTCATCCTCGCGGCCACGTTTCTCTCGCGGGAGCAGGCCTTTACGCTCCCCGTGGCCCTCCAGCGGTACGTGGGCGAGTACGACGCCGCGTGGGGCCACTTCGCCGCGGGGGCCATCGTGGTGAGCGTGCCCGTGATGGCCATCTTCTACGCCGTGCAGCGGCACCTCGTGGGCGGCCTCACCGCGGGCGGGGTCAAGGGATAGAGGGCCCGTAGACAGGGCCTTGACCGGGGTGTGGGCCGGGTGTAGGTGCTGCGCCCACATCATGATGAAGCACGAAGTGTTGCGGGCGCGGTGGGGCGTGTTGGCGGCGGGGCTCCTGTCGCTGGCGGCGGTGACGGGCTGCGCGGTCGACGACGCGGCCCTCGCCGACGACGAGGGCACGTCCGAGGCCGAGGAGGCCCGGGTGTCGGGTCCGGGGTTTGTGTACCTCCGGGTCCGGCAGGACTTCCGTCGGTGTGTCTCGCCCTTGTGCGGGGGGGTGTTCGTGTCGCGGGTCAACTACCGCACGATGCGCTGCGCCGACGGGGTGTTTCGTGCGGAGTGTTACGCGGGCACGGTCGACGCCACGGCCCTGTCCGAGGACGCCCAGGGGTGGTCGCGTTCGAGCGAGGCCATCCTGCGCGGGCGGATCGAGCCCTTCGTGACCGAGGGTTTTGGCAACCTCGGGCGGCTCGTGCTCACCGAGGCCTGGCGGCCCGGAGCTCCCGAGCGTACGAGCACCCTCACCCCCGAGCTGGTGCGTGACAACGGTCGGCGTTGTCTGCGGGCCCCGTGTTTCAACCTCGACGCGGTGCGCCTCAACCGCAACGTCAACACCCCCGTCTCGGGCCTCACGGTGTCGGGCCTCGGGGCTTCGCGCGACACCCTGGCCCAGGCCCAACGCGACCTCGGCACGACCGGCCCTGGGATCATCGTTGCCGGGCACCGGGCCCCGCGCGGTGAGGCTGTGACGCTGGTGGCCGAGCAGTTCTGGGTTCGGGTCGGGGAGGGGGTTCGGGACGAGCAGTTTTGTAACGCCGACGACGAGTGCACCCGCACCCAGTACGGGACCCTCATCACGCGCCGCGACGACTGCGCCTGCCCGAGCCTGTGCCCCGTGATCGCCCTCAACACCACCGCCGCCGCCGAAAACCAGCGGTACTTCCAGCGCTTCTGCCGCGCCACCGTGGCCTCGTGCCCCGTGGCCCGCTGCATCCAGCCGCCCCCCGTCGGGTGCGTGCGCCACGTCTGCACGACCCCCGCCCTCCCCGACCGATAGAGTCCCGCAACGGGCTGCACGCGTCGAGCAGCGGGCAGCGAAACCGCCAGGGCGCAAGGGCCACAAGGGCCAGAAGGTTTTGTGGGGGGAGCGCAGCGCGACACCCTCGGCGCTCCTCGCGAACACGGCCGCCTTCGCCTGTCCGACCCCACCCACACCGTCTGGCCCTTGCGCCCCTTGCGCCCTTGCGGCTTCCGCCTTCTTCGCGCCGGAGGGCCTGTGGTCCCCTTGATCCCCCCGCGTTGCGACCCGCAATGACCGGACGCAGCGGCGGCGCGGACGCTCACCGCGGGGATGCAGCGCCCGGCGCCGGGAGCCGCCAGACGCGCACCGCGCGGGCCGCCGTCGGACCGATGTCCGCGCGCGACACCGACGCGAGGTAGCGGCCCTCGGGGGAGAGCGCGAGGTGACCGTTGTGCCCCGCGGAGAGCGCGGCGGGCCAGGTCCGCATCGCGGGCGCCGCCACGTCGGCGGGGTGCGCCGGGAGGTAGCCACGCAGTTGGGCGGAGGTCCCGTCGTGCACGGAGACGCTCAGGCGGCGGCCGACGCGGTAGACGAGCGCGCCGTCGGGCGACCACACGACGTCGCCGGCGCCGCGGTCGTCGTGATCCGGCGTGTAGTTGAAATCCGCCGTGACCCGTCCGCTCGCGACGTCGAGGATCTGCATGCCCCAGTACGGACCGCTCACCGCGAGGCGCGCGCCGTCGGGGGAGATCGACGAGCGAGAGCGGCTCCGCCGCCCAGGTCGGCTCGGATCCGCGCGCGCCAGAAGGCCGACCCGCAGCACCCGGCCCCGCCGCCAGCGTCGAGTCGGGGCTCTGCGAGCGAGAAGACCGACACGCCGAGAGCACGAGAGAGAGGGCCACCCAACCGATCCACCCGCCGCGCATCGCGCGACCCTAGAGCGCCGACCGGAAAGTCGGACCGAGCTGCGCAACGAGACGCAAGCGTCGCCAGGCGCGGGGGCGAAGACGGGCTCAATGCCCGTCGAGACACCGCAACGCAGCGAGGCGACGCGGATCGGAAGCGCGGCGACGGGAGACTTTCCGGTCGGCGCTCTAGCCAATCCCAGCGGATCCAACAAGCGCCTGCGGGTTGGCGCAACACCCCGTTGACCCCTCCTCTGGGGCTCGGGTAGCTTCGCTGCGATGCTTCGTTCGCGGCGGACCGTTCGCGCCCCATCGCACAGGGCAAACGCCCGATTGCACACGTCCTGGTGTGATTCGCACCCTCCCGGGGCCTGTACGCACCCCGCTGGCGTCTGTACGCACCCGTCCGGGGGCCGTACGCACCTTCCCACAGCCCCGATGCACCCGCCCGAGGCTGGTTCGCGGCTGGTCGCGACGCGGCCGTCTTCCAACACCCTCTTTGCTGGAGTGACATCATCGCCATGAGTTCATCGCAATGGAAACGTACGGTCCGCGGCGACAACGCGGCCCGGGCCCTTTGGGAGGCCGACGTCACGGCCCTGGCCGAGCTCCCGGTGCGTCCGACCCGGCAGGTTCACCAGCGTACGAGCCATCACGCCACCCTGGCCTCGATCGCCTGGGTCGACGCCAAGAAGCTCGTGGGCATCGTGGTGGGAGACACCCCCATCACCCTCGACGAGCTGCTCCGCTACTGCGTCGGGGCCTCCGCGGCCCAAAAGCAGGCCCTCGCGGTGCAGCCCATCGAACGGGTTCCGACCGAGAAGGCCCCCGCCGACCAGACCCCCGCCCAGATGGAGAACGACGCCCTCCACAAGACCCAGCGTACGATCCAGCGGAAGCTCCTGCGGGCCCTCGACCTGCGCTTCGCCAACAACCCCAAAGGCAAGGCCCTGATCACGAGCATCCGCCGCGGCCGCAACCTGACCGACTGCCTCGACGACACCCGACGGATCAAGGCCCTCGTGCACAGCGACGAGCACAAGGCCTGGTTCGTGTCGTTGACCCGCGGGGAGCCCGCGGAGCTGGCGCGGCTGGAGACCCTCGACGCCACCCTGCGCACGCGGCTCGACTTGAAGGCCCTGGAGGACGACAGCGACGCGGCCACGAAGCGCCGCCACGACGAGGCCCGGCTCCACGCCATGCTCACGATGCTCGACGCCCTGGAGCGCCGCGTGGTCCTCGCGGGCCGCTACGTCTGGCAGGGCGAAGACCGGGCGAAGCAGTACCGCCGCTTCGCCTCGACCCGACGCCGCACGCGCGCAAAGAAGACGACCCCGACCTGAGGGTTCGGCCGCAGGGGACGAGCAACGGGCAGCGAAACCGCCAGGGCGCAAGGGCCGCAAGGATCAGAAGGTTTTGTGGGGGGAGCGCAGCGTGACACCCTCGGCGCTCCTCGCAGACACGCCCGCCTTCCCCCGCCCGACCCCACCCACACCTTCTGGCCCTTGCGCCCCTTGCGCCCTGGCGGCTTCCGCCTTCTTTGCGCGCCGGAGGGCCTGTGGTCCCCTTCTCCCCCCGCGCGTTGCGACCCGCGGCGGCCAGCGATACCGTTGTCAGCACCATGTCCCTCTCCCGTGGTCAGCCCTGGTGCATCGCCCTCGCCGCGGCCTGGATCCTCACCGCAGACCCGGGCCTCGCCGACCCGCCCCAGCGGCCGCCTCCCGCCCGCCGCAGGGGGCCCACCCGCCCACGACGCGCCCCGCCGCGCCCTCCCCCCGCGGTCCCTGCCCAGGAGCTGGCGTGGGACGCTGCCCAGCGGTGCCGTGACGTGGAGACGACCGAGATCGAGGCGAACGAGTGCATCGTCCGCGCCATCTCCGAGTGTGCTCGGCAGGGCAATGAGCGATGCCGGGCCTTGCTGGAGGTCACGCTACGCGTAGTGCGCTCCCTGCGCCCCCAGCCTCGACCGCCGCCCGTCCGCCCCGACGCCCCCGCCCTGCCTCCGAACCTCTCCCAGGCCGTGACCCGCGCGCGGCGCGTCGTCGCGTCGGCTCCATGAGCAAAGCCGCGTGGAATCTGCCGGAGGTCCCTGCCGCACAGTCGCCCTGGGACCTCGACGACAACGAGGAGCGGATGCCCGAGAACCCCACGCAGGGCGAGGCCTGCGACGTGCTCAAGGACGTGCTGCGGCACCACTGCGCCACACGTGGGGTGAGCGCCCTGGTGGGAGGACACATCGCGCTCCGTTGGGATCCCCTGCGCCCGCGCCAGGGGGTCGACCCCGACGTCTACCTGATCGAGCCTGCGCCCCCGCTCGGCGTGCACATCAAGAGCATTCGGACCTGGGTGAAGGGCTATCGACCGCCGCGCATCGCGGTGGAGGTGGTGAGCGAGTCCACCGCCGCGATCGACTACTTCGACAAGCCCGCGCGGTACGCCCAGGCGAAGGTGCGCGAGCTGTGGGTCTTCGACCCGCTGCTGTGTGGTCCCGGCGTCGATGGAGCCCCCTACCGCCTGCAGGTGTGGCGACGGAAGCGCGGCGGATGGACCCGCACCTACGCCGGCGACGGTCCCGCGCGCAGCGACGAGCTCGGGGCGTGGCTGGTGGTCACCGACGCGGGGATGCTCCTCCGCATCGCAGACGACGCAGAGGGCACGCGGCTGTGGCCCACCGAAGCCGAGGCCGAGCGCGCCGCCAAGGAGGCCGCGATGGCCGAGAAGGAAGCCGAGCGCGCCGCCAAGGAGGCCGCGATCGCCGAGAAGGACACCGCCCTCGCAGAGATCGCGCGCCTACGCGCAGCGCTGGCCCGCCGCGCCCCCGATCACACCTGAAGCAGCTCCTCCAGGAGCACCATGGCCTCCGACACGAGGCCCGCAGGCGCGTCCTGGGCGTTGACCCATTCGTCGCCGCGGCGCAGCGACACGCTCGTCACGTCGACCTTCTCCCGCGGCCCCACCATGCTCGTCTGGGCCGCGATCCCGTGGTGGTGAACCTCCACCCGCCAGTGCCGACTCACCTTGCGTACGCCCTTGCCGTAGCTGCCCCCGTCGATGAGTTCGCCCGGCTCGAAGCGCGCGGCCCGGAGCTTCTGCACGAGACTCCGGGCGTTGACCGAGACCCCCTTGCCGATCCGCGCATCGAGGGGATCGACCCCCGGAGCCGCACGGAACACCTTGCGCGAGAGCTGCCCGAACGGCCCGAGGGGTGTCCCTGTGAGCGAGAGGGTCTTGGTGAGAACGGTCCGCCACGCGGCCACCTCGGCCTCGGTCATCGCGGCCGGATGCACGATCTCCACGGCCGTCACCCCGTCGAACGAGACCGCCACCCCCTCGGCATCGACGGCCCCCCAGGTGGGGTCGGTACGAAACAGGGCCCCGGTCTCGACCGCACGAAACACCACGGCCCGGGCCGCGTCGCGCAGCAACGGGTTGTCGACGAAATGCCCCCGCCACAAGGCCACCGGGAACCTCCGCCCGACCACCATGGCCAGCTCCCACCGGTCGCGTTGCCAGTTGACCAGGTCGGCCCCATCGCCCTCCCGCGGAACCGCCGCGTCGACGAGCTCCTCCAGCGGGGCCCCGCGCCGCGCCGAGACCGCCTCCGCGGCCGCCGTGACGGCCTTGGTAAACTGTCCCCCGCGGGCCCGGGCGGCCCAGTGTTCGAGCCAGGCGAGGGCCCTGTACCCGCCGTGCCGGGCGAAGACCTCCATGGCCAACTGGTTGGCCTTGTAGGACTTGGCGTCGTACCAGTTTTGTTGCTCGGACCCGAGCTCGTGCATCCGGGCCTCGGACCCGAGGACGGCCTGCTGGGCCAGGACAAATTCCATGGCCGACTTCGCCGACCCGCCGGCCCGCCACTGGGCCCGGATGGCGTCGCACAGGGCGTGGCAGTCCTCGTCCAGGATCCGGGCCCGCACGGCCACGAGCTCGGCGTCGTGCCGGGTGTCGGACTCCTGCCCGAGCCAGCCCAGAAACCACCGGGTGGCCCCCTCCGACAGGGCCGTCCCTCCGCGCCATCGCAAGACGGGCAACCCCGCGACCGCGAGCCACCTGGGAGGCTTCGGAGCCTTGAGCCCCGCGATCCGGGCGTCGAGGGCCGCCTCGGTCTCCACCCCCGCCGCCTCCGCGTGGGCCTCCGCGGGCGTCTCCGCGGGCGTCTCCGCGGCCGTCTCCGCGACCGCCGTGGGTTGGGCGACCGGGGCCGCGGTGGGGGGCAGCGCCCGTTGCAGCTCGGCGGCCACCTCGGGCTGCTTCTCCTTCGCGAGGGCCCGGCCTACGGCCTCCGCGGTCGCGGGCAGGCGCCACGCGGCGAGGACCATGGCCGCGGCGAGCCGGGTGGTCTTGGCCTTGTCCGCGAGCTGAGCCGCCACCTTGGCCGCGAGGGCCTCGTCGGGCGTGACGGCCTCGGTCAGAACCTTCACCGCGAGCTCGCGCATCCCCCTGGCCGAGTCGCCGAGGGCCCGGACAAACGCCCCCGCCGCCTCGACGGGAGCCTGCTCCGCGAGCCACTCCAGCACATACTCCCGCTGCGGGGGAAGCTCCGCGGACAGGGCCTCGATCAACCGGGCCCGAACCTCCGCCCCGACCGCGGCGTGGCGACGATTGCGCTCGGGCCAGGGGAGGTCGTTCCATGCGAGGGGGCGGGCGTTGGCGAGGCGCAGGAGGCGGGTAAACCCCTTGCCCGCCTGGGTCTTCTTGTCACCGAGGGCGAAGAAGCCTGCCACGGCGATCCGCGGGGCCAGGGGGTGGTCGTAGTGCCGCTCCAGGGCCTCCATGAAGGGGTAGTACCCCTCGTACCGCTTGTCGTTCGGGCCGGTCTTGCGCACCCACTCCAGGAGGTACGGCAGCACCGCGGGGCCAAGCTGGCTCTGCTCCCGCGCGGCCGCCCCCTGGGTGTCGAAGATGGCCTGCCGCAGGGCCCCGCGGCCCTCCTCCGGGATCTGCGCCGCGAGGGCCGCGAGCTCCGCCTCGAAGTCGTCGGCGGGTGCGCCCCCCTCCTCCCCCGCGGGCGCCTCGGCCAGGGCCTGGAGGGTCGTCCGCAGGGTCGCTGACCGCTCGGTTTCGGCCCGCTCGGCCGCGAGGGCCCGCACGGCCTCGGCGTGGGCGGGTTGGGCCGCGAGCCGTTGCAGGACCTCCACGGCCAGCTCGCGGGCGTCGGCCTTCTTCGAGGCGAGGAGGGTGGCCGCGGCCGTGAGCCCGTGGTCTCCCTGTCCGACGAGGGCCTCGACGTACGCGGGTCGGGCAGACTTCGGGGCCCCCTGGGCGAATTGAGCGAGGTCGTGGGCCACCGCGGGGTGGGGGTGACGGCCGAGGGCTCGGGCAAACACGGGGCGGTGGGGCGAGTCGTGGACGAGGGCCTTGTGCAGGGCCTCGCGGGCGTACGTTCCGCCGTGGGCGAGGGCCTCCACCACCTGGTCGGCGGGGCCTCCGTACTTGGGGCTCCACCGCAGGATGCCTTCGATCATGGCGTCGACGATCTTCGGGGTCATCGCCAACGCGGCCACGGCGAGGCCGCGGGTGAACATGTACCCGCGGAGGAGGCAGCCCTCACGGCGCCCGAGGGGCAGGGCCGCGAAGGCCTCGCGGGTACACTCGAGGTCGTGGGTGTCGCTGAGGCCGAGCTCGTGTTTCATCAGGGCGTCGATGCGCGGATCGGGCTCCTCCCCGGCCTGCCCGGCCCGGCGCGCGATGGCGACGGCCAGGGCGTGACCGAGCCGACGGACGCGGTGCGACCGATCGGCGTCGTAGGGGAGGTCGCCGCGTACGTCGTCGTCGAAGGCCGGGACGGTCTCCGCGAGGAGTGCCTCGAGCCGTGCTGCGGCCTCGGCCGGGTCGCGCGCGAAGGCGGCGTCCAGGAGGGTGCAGACCCCCGCCCGGTAGTGGTCGTCGTAGCCCTGGGCCAGGCCCACGAGGGCGGTGAAGAGGGTGGCGACCGCGCAGCGGGGGAGGGCCTCAACGAACCGTCCGAGCCCCGTCGGCTTGACCTCCGACCGCCCGAGAACCTCGGCCACGGCGTCCCACCATCGCGCGTCTCCGATCCGGTCCCACACCTGACGATGCAGGGTCTCGGGGTGGGCCTGCACGACGAAGCCCTCCGCGGCCCGGGCCACGAGGGCCTCGGGCGGCGGGGCCTCGCCCCAGGTGTCGGCGGCGAGGAGGTGGGCCCCGCACGCGGCCTGGGCCTCAGCCGGCAGGGCGTCCCAGTGGGCGCGGAGGGTGTCGGGCTGGTCCCGCGCGAGTTGGGCGCAGAAGCTGTCCACCGACCAGAGGCTGCGGGCCAGGCCACGCACGACGGAGAGCTCGTCGGGGCACCGCGCGTACAAGGCCGGGAGCGTCGCGAGGGCCGACACGACCCGGTCGAAGGGCTGGGCGTAGACGGTGAGGCTGAGGTGTTCCCACCACCGGGGGCTGCCCGTGAGGTCGAGGGCCCCGGCGGCGAAGGCCTCCCACAAGGCGAGGCTGCGGGCCCGGGCGTCCTTGTCGAACGCCTTGTCGAGGCTCTCCAGGTCGCGCTGCACATCGGCGTGCCTGCCCACGATCGATCGAACGAGGGTGACCATCTCCTGCGGTGTCATGTTCAGTCTCTTGTCTCCGGGGTGGGGGCGTCGCGGGAAGCGTCGCGGGGTGGGGGCGCGGCGGCGTCGGGGGTTGGGGCCGTGGCGGCGTCGCGAGGGGCCGCGTCGGGGGGCACCACGCGGGCGTCCGAGGCCCCCGCGTCGACCCCGGCGTCTTGGGGGCGGCCGCGGGTGGCCCGCGCGTCGTCGGCGGCCTGCTGGGCCTCGAGTTGAGGCAGCCGGGCCCGGGCTCCTTCCAGATAGCGGGCCGGGTCGAGCACGGTGTAGACCGGCCGGCCGTGGGCGGCCCGGTCGCGGTTTTCGGTCTCGATCCACCGCAGGATCTTGGGCACCGCGGCCACGCTCCACGGGTGGGTGTCGTGCAGGAGGACGGTGCCTCCGGCGTGGTTGCCGAGGTTGACGATCACCCGTTGGGCGACGGCGTCGGCGTTGTTGACCAGCTCCCAGTCGCGGGAGTCGATCGACCACAACCACAGCTCGTTGCGCCGACTGACCACGTGCCGACGGACGTCCTCGCTGTACGAGCCGTACGGCGGACGAAACAGGTGCGGGCGCTGGCCGATGACCTCCTCGATGAGGTCGGCGTTGTGATCGATCTCGTAGCGCACCCGCTCGGGCGTGAGCCGCGGCAGGATGTGATGGTGCACGGTGTGATTGCCCACCACGTGGCCCCCCGCCACGATGTCGCGCAGGACCTGCCGGGCCCGAGAGCGCAGGGGCTCCTCGGCCTCCAGGCGCCAGCCGCACACGAAGAAGACGGCATGGATCCCGGCTCGCTCGAGGATGGGCAGGAGGCGGTTGGTGGTGCCCGGGTTGGGCCCGTCGTCGAAGGTGAAGAGGATCTCGCGGGCGTTGGGGCGGCCCATGGAGAGGTCCCAGGCCATCCGCTGGTACCCCATCGGATTGAGCAGGGGCGGAGGCCACGCCGGAGGCTCGGGGACATCGTCGGGAGGGATCACCGCGGCCACGGGCTCGGGGTCTCCGTCGGCCGCGTCGGCGGCGGCCACCACCCGGGCGCGCACACGGTGCCGCGAGGCATTTCCCCGGACGGAGGAGCCTCCCTGGGGCTGCTGCATCAGGGCCATGAGCCCGCCGGTGGCGACCGCGGCGAGCACGGCCAGGATGGCCATCGCTCGAAAGGCCAACACCGCGCCTCGACCCGCTCGTCGTGCCACGGGGGCGGGCCTAGCGCACCTGACCCCCGCGGGCCAGTATTCTTCTGCGGCGCACCTGGAGTACCCTCGCCGGGCTGTATGGCCACGATCGCTGCAAGTCCACGGGTAAGCGCGTTGACCATCGCCGGGAGCGACTCGTCGGGCGGGGCGGGCCTGCAGGCCGACCTGCGGGCCTTTTCGGCCCTGGAGGTTCATGGGGCCTCGGTGGTGACGGTGGTGACGGCCCAGGGCACACGCGGGGTGCGCAAGGCCGACCCCCTGCGCCCCGAGCTCGTGCGGGCCCAGCTCGACGCCGTGCTCGAAGACATGCGCCCCGCGGCGATCAAGACCGGGGCCCTGGGCAACGCCGCCGTGGTGGAGATCGTGGCCGACACCCTGCGGAGGCTTGAGTCGATCCCCCTCGTGCTCGACCCCGTGGTCAACCCCACCCGCGGCCGGGCCCTGCTCGACGACGCGGGGGTCGGGGCCTTCATCAACGAGCTCCTGCCCCTGGCCACCCTGGTGGTTCCCAATCGGATGGAGGCCGCCCGCCTCGCGGGGGCCCCGGTGCGTACGACCCGCCAGGCCCGGGCCGCGTGCGTGGCCATCGTGGCCCTCGGAGCCCGGGCCGTGTACCTCAAGGGCGGCCACTTCGAGGGCCCCGAGTCGATCGACCTCTTCTACGACGGGAGCGACTTCCTCGAGCTGCGGGCTCCGCGGCTCGATGTCCCGCCCATGCACGGGCTCGGGTGCACCCTGTCGGCCCTGATCACGGCCCTCCTCGCGCGCGGAGAGAGCCTGCCCGAGGCCGCCCGACGCGGGCACGCCATCGTACATCGGGCCCTCGCCCAGCCCGCCGCGGTGGGCGAGGGCCTGGCCGTGCTCGGCGACCTGCGACGGGCCGTCGAGGCCGGGTAGGCGAGAACGGGGAGTCCCCAAATAGGCAACGGGGCGTGAAGAACAACCTTCACGCCCCGCCCGAACGACTCTGTGGGGAGATCAGCCCTGCTATGTCACGACCCGAGGACCCCAATCGGCCCTCTCGGTGGTGGGCAGGCACAGCACACCCTGCGTGCAGAGACTAACGGGTGCCCGCCTCCCAGGTGGAAGCAGTGTGATGAAGATGTTGCATTGTGTGCGCTCGACCTCCCGCGGACATTGCCGCGACCCGAGGGACACCGGAGAAGCGCAGAGGCTCTCCGGCCCACATTCCGGGCCTTCTCGTGGTGGGGAGAGGGAGACACCCAGCGTCGCCCTCGCCGCATTCATATCTCAGGGGAACCGCAACGACCGCCTCCGCGCAGACCTTCTGCGCTTCGTCGTCCAATCTCCGCGGCGGGTTGTCGTTGCCGTACAAGCTTATTCCTGGTGTTGAACACACCCCTGGATAGTCCCGTCACCCACATCACCCGACACACTGCTGTGTCGTGAGCCGTGGGAGCAACGAGTACGAAGTCGGGTGTAGCATCCCCAAGCCGACGCGCCAAGATCATCGACCACAAGGACAAAAAGCTCCATGCGCGACCTGAGGTTCCTGTATGCTCTCCCGCCCATCGGACGGGTGGCGGCGCGGCTCGACGCCCACCGCGACGCGCGGGTCGCCCCGCTCCTGTCGGCCCGCCGTGGGGCCACCCTGGCCGTGCGCGAGGCCCTCGACCTCCTGCGCGACCACGACGACCCCACCGCCGCGGGCACGGTCCACCGCCACGCCCGAGAGCTCCTGGAGGAGCTCCGCGAGCACGTCCGGGTCCCCTCCGCGGCCCTCCGCGCCGCCCGCCGGGTCGATCAGAGCGTTCGCAGCGACGGGGTCGAGCTCCTCGACCGCCACGACTTCCCCGAGGCCCTCAAGACCCCGACCATGCTCGGCCTGCACTGGGTCAACCTCGCCCTCGGGTCGTACCCGGTCTGGGCGGGCTGCGTCGCCGAGGCCCTGGGGGGCCGCACCACGGCCCGCGTGTACGACCTCGCCGCCGGCACCGGGGGCTTCGCCCGCTGGCTGGCCCGCAATCCTCCCCCAGGCTGCAGCCTCTCCCTCACCAGCAGCGACCTCGACCCGGGCTACGTCGCCGCGGGAGCTCGGGCCGCGGCCCGCGACGGGGCCTCGGTGCGCTTCGAGACCCGCGACGCCCTCGACCTGCGGGCCCTGCGCGGGTCTCGTTCGGTCGACCTGTTTCTCTGCACCCAGGCCGCCCACCACCTTCACCCCGGGCAGCTCGTGCGTATGATCGCCCAGTGCCTCGATGCCGCGCCGGGGGGCATCCTCCTGCTCGACCTGTCGCGCTCCCTCGCCACCGCCCTCGGCACGGCCGGCCTGATCGCCGCCATCGCCCCGTGGCCCGTCCTCCTCTACGACGGGGTCCTCTCCGCCCGGCGGGCCTACACCCCCGCGGAGCTCCGCCTCCTGGCCATCCTGGCCGGGGCAGACACCATCGAGGCCCGGCCCCTCGGGCCCGCCCACCTCCTCCTGCACGCACGCCGCGGGAGCGTCTCCCAGCATTTTTGATGTAGCCCCCCGCCTCGCGCATACTTACCCCTGCGTAGAGGAGGTGTCCCATCGAGCTCACCGGCAACACCACAGGCCTTGGCTCCAGCGACCGCAGCGCCCTGGAGCGCATCTTCCGCCGCAGGGTCCCCCCCGACCGCATCGCCTCCCCCGAGCTCGCGCGCTCCCTCGTCGAGTGCTCCGTCGCCACCGGGCGTCAGGTGGGGGTCCTCGTGCACCGCTCGGGGGCCATCGAGCACGTCATCGTCGGCGACGCCCACAAGCTCATGCTGCCCGACATCGGCCGGCTGCGGGCCGCGGCGGGGCGCTTCCGGGGGCTGCGCCTCGTGCACACCCACCTCCGCGGCGAGCCCCTCTCCCACGACGACCTCGTCGACCTCACCCGCCTCCGCCTCGACCTCGTGGCGGCCATCCACGCCCGCCCCGACGGCACCCCGGGGGACGTGTACTGGGCCCACCTCCTGCCCGAAAACCCCGCGGGCAAGACCTGGCGGGCGGAGGGCCCGACGCCCTTCCACCGCCTCGACGTCGACTTCGGGGCCACCATCCGGGCCCTGGAAGAGGAGTTCGCCCGGGTGCGCCAGGCCCGCGAGGTCGTGGCCAAGGACGGCCGGGCCGTGCTCGTGCACGTCTCCGACAAAAAACACGCGGCCCAGGTAGAAGACTCGCTCCGCGAGCTGCGGGAGCTCGCCCGCACGGCAGGCGTCGAGGTCGTCGACGCCGTCACCCAGGTGCGCGATCACCTCGACCCGCGGTTCGTGCTCGGGCGGGGCAAGCTGGAGGAGGTGGTCTTGCGGGCCCTGCAGCGCGACGCCGAGGTCCTGATCTTCGACCGCGACCTCGCCCCGGCCCAGGCCACGTCCATCGCGGCCATGACCGACCTCAAGGTCATCGACCGCACCCAGCTCATCCTGGACATCTTCGCCCAGCGGGCCGAGACCCGCGACGGCAAGCTCCAGGTCGAGCTCGCCCAGCTCAAGTACATGCTGCCCCGGCTCGGCCAGAAGGACGACGCCCTGTCGCGCCTCACCGGCGGCATCGGAGGCCGAGGCCCGGGCGAGACCAAGCTCGAGGTGGCCGGACGCCGGGCCCGCGACCGCATCGCCCACCTCCAGCACCAGCTCCGCGAGCTGTCGGCCCAGCGCCGCAACCGCCGGGCCCGCCGCACCAAATCCGGGGCCTTCATGGCGGCCCTCATCGGGTACACCAACGCGGGCAAGAGCACCCTGCTCAACAGCCTCACGGGGTCGGAGGTCCTGGCCGAAGACAAGCTCTTCGCCACCCTCGACCCGCGCTCGCGCAGGCTCGTCCTGGCGGCCGAAGCCGACGGGGAGGTCGACCGCGAGGTGATCGTCACCGACACCGTGGGCTTCATCCGCGACCTGCCCAAAGACCTCGTGGCGGCCTTTCGGGCCACCTTCGAGGAGACCGCCGACGCCGACCTGCTCCTGCACGTCATCGACGCGTCCGACGCCCGCTACGAGGAGCAGATCGAGACCACCGAGGGGCTCCTCGAGGCCTTCGAGCTGCAGCATATCCCGCGGCTGATGGTGTTCAACAAGTCCGACGCGGCCCCGCCCGGGGTGGCCGCCGCCCTGGCCCGCACGCACGGGGGGGTGGCCGTCGACGCCCGCTCCCCGGCCGGCCTCGCCCAACTCCTGGCGCGCCTTCGCCGATACGCCGCGGCCCCCCGGCCCCCCGCCTACGAGGCCGAACCGCCGCCTTGGGCCCGGGTGGGCTGAAGTGGTACACCCCTGGCGGTGATGCGCACGGCGCTGGTATGGCTGTCTCTCGGGCTCGCGTTGGGGTGTCAGCCCACGCGGGGCCGCGCCCCGACGCCGACCAGCACCGCCGAGGAGGCCGCGGGGCCCCTGCGCACCGACGCCGAGCTCCACCAGGCCATCGACGAGGCCCTCGCGCGGGCCCGACGCGGCAACAAGCGAGTCTTGCTTGAGTTTGTGGCCTCGTGGTGCGGCGACTGCATCCACATGATGCGCCTGGAGGAGGAGCCTCCGGCCAGCGAGGTGCTGGAGACCCGCTACGAGCGGGTGCGGATCAACGTGGGGGCCTTCGACCGCCACCGCGGGCTCCTGCGCTCGTACGGGATCGACCGCATCGCGGCCTACGTCGTGCTCGACCCCGCCACCGGGATGCGCATCGCCCAGACCACGATGGAGCCCGTCTCCAACCACCGCCCCGTGACCTCCGAGAGTTGGGCCCGCTGGCTCGAAGACCCCGTCCAGGTCAATCCGCGATAGAGTCCGTGGGCCCAATGCCCCGCCCTGCCCCCGCGCCCCTGCCCCTGCCCGCGGCCCTGGCCGGGGTCTTGTGTGTCCTCGGAGCCGCCGCCCCGGCCTCCGCCCAGATCGACCCCAGGCCGTGCCGGGCGGGGGAATTCGTCGGCTGCGCCCACGCCCCGGTGCTGTTCGCCCATCGGGAGGGGTTGCCCCGGGAGGTCGACGTCGACACGGGGTGGCAGCCTCCGAGCGGGCCCGTCCAGGTGCGGTTTCGTGCCGTCCTGGTGGGCCACACCGAGGTGCGCCTCGCGGGGGCCCTGGAGGGCGGATGGCCCGAGCCCATGCAGCTCTCCCTGCGCGGCACCCCCCAGGGCGGCACCCTCGTGACCGACTGGGGCGTGCAGCTGTCGGCCCGGATCCGGCTGTCGCTCGACCTCGAAGGGCGCCCCGTGAGTTGGGAGGGCAACATCCCCTACGTGCCTCAGGTCGACTTCCGGGCCACGGGCCGTACGGTCTTCGACCCCTGGGCCTGGGACGAGGTGCGGGCCGCGGGGAGCACGATGCGGGTGCGCCTGGCGGATGTTCCGCTCACCGACGCCATCGTGCGGATCCCGGGGATCTCGGGCGGGCTCACCTTCGAGGCCCAGGCCGAGGTCGACGCGGGCTGGCGTTCGGTCCGCTTCGATTTCGGCCTCGACGCCGACCCTATCACCCGCACCCAATCCCGGGTGTTGGGGCTCTTTCAGGCGGGGCCCTTCGTCGAGTACCAGCCCGTCCTGGAGGGGGTCTTGTCGTACCGCGGAGCCGTCCGGGTGTACCCCGGGCTCTACGTCTCCCTCGCGGGCCGCCGATGGACCCTCGACCTGTTCGAGCTCCCCATCCGCCTCGGGCCGTTTCCGCGCGACATCCGTACGGCCCCGTCGGTGGCCCGGCTGAGCCTGCCCGACCTCTCCGTCGACGCCGACGTCCTCGATTTCGGCGACGTCCCTGTGGGCACCACGGCCGAGCGGTCGATCTCGGTGCGTAACGACGGCGAGGGCCTCGGCCATGTGTTGGGCGTCGTGGGCGAAGGGCCCTTCGCCGCGAGCGTGGGGGCCACCACCCTGCCCGAGCGCTCCCGCGGGACCGTCCTCGCCACCTTCTCGCCCGTGCGCCCCGGGTACGCCCAGGGCTTCGTGGTCGTGCACGGCGACGACCCGGACACACCCCGCCTGCGCGTCCTGGCCCGGGGCACAGGGATCGGGCCCGCGAGGGTCAACCCTCCTGACGATGCCGGGAGCCCCGCCGAGGACGGCGGCGTGGCGGAGGACGGCGGCGACGGGCTCACGGCCCTGGGCGACGGCGGGTGCGGGTGCCGGGCGGCGGGCGGCGGGCCGACGAAGCCCGGTGGACCGTGGGGGCTGTGGGCCCTGGGGCTGGCGATGGCGGCTGCGATCGGGCGACGGAGGCGCAGGCGGTAGCGGGGCGGTCAGTACCGCTCCGCACAAGTTTGTGCCCAGATTTGGGGAGGCCTGGCGGCCCGGTGGCCCGGTGGCCCTCACCCAATATTGTTCGCACATCACCCATTTCCCTTCTCCCGTGACCGGGAGAGGGGGCCGTCGTACCGTGAGAATAGAGTGGGCGAGGGCCGCCAAGCCTGGCGCCATCCTCCCCGACCTGGGCACAAACTGGCGCGGTACAGTACTCAGCCAACCCGCGGGGTACCTGTCGGCCGACGGGAAATTCCGAGCGCAGCCGAGCACAAGATATTTTTGTGGGCAAACATCAGCCAAAAAAGATATAACTGGGCTACGCGCCGCAGAGGAGAGGACCTCTCCCCATGCGGCCCGACACATCACTACTCCTTCGATTCTAGCTGCAGAACGGAATCCTCTCCCGGTTACGGGAGAGGGTAGATGGGTGACGCACGAACAGGATGGGGTGAGGGCCGCCGGGCCTGGCGCCATCCTCCCCGATCTGGGTACGAACTTGCGCGGTGCAGTACTCAGGCCGCCTTGGGCCAGCGCAGGGTGCGGGACTCCAGGACCACCGGGGTGCCGCCCGAGGGGGCCATGGTGATGCTCCGTCGGACCGCGCGCACGGCAGGGCCCGGGGCCGCCCGGAGGCGGGCACGAGACATCACGGTGGCGAGCACCATCTTCATCTCGTACAGGGCGAAGGCCATCCCGATGCACCGCCGCACCCCGCCCCCAAACGGGAACCACTCCGTCGGGCTCACCTTCCGCTCCAGAAACCGTGTGGGGTCGAAGCGCTCGGGATCGGGGAAGACCTCGGGCCGACGGTGGGCGAGGTAGATCGACGGGGACACGGCCACCCCGGCGGGGAGGTCCCACCCCGCGATGCGCCTGGGCTCCTGGAGGATGCGGCCCACGAGGGGGATGATGGGACGCAGGCGCAGCGACTCGCGCACGACGGCGTCGAGGTATTCGAGCTTCGCCACCCGGGCGGGCTCCAGGCCTTCGCGGGCCGCGGCGTCGACCTCGTCCTGCAACCGACCGAGCACCGCGGGGGCCCCGAGGAGGCAGTGGAAGGCCCAGGACAGGGCCGTGGCCGTGGTCTCGTGGCCGGCCACCAGGAGGGTCACGAGCTCGTCGCGGAGGTCGTCGTCGCCGAGTTGGGAGCCGTCCTCGTCGCGGGCGTTGAGCATCATCGAGAGGATGTCGGTGCGGCCCGCGGTGCCCTCCCGGCGGCGCCGTTCGATCAGGGCCCGGAGAAGCCCGTCGGCCCGCTCGGCCTTGCGGACAAACTTCCCCCAGGGGCTCCAGGGCCCCAGGTCGAGCTGCATGGCGGGCAGGAGGAGCCCCGGCCACGCGGCGATGTCGAGGAGCTCGGTGAGGACCGTACGCAGGGTGTCCCGGCCCTCCACCGCGTCGAGGCCGAAGACCGTCCGGAGGATCACCTCCATGGTGATCGACTGCATGGGGCGATGCACGGGGAAGGCCTGTCCGAGGGGCCAGGCGTCGACCGAGGCGTGGGTGATGTCGACCATCTGGGCCCCGTAGTGCTCCATGCGCTCGCCCTGGAAGGGGGGCATGAGGAGCCGTCGCATCCGGCGGTGGGCGGGCCCGTCGAGCACGAGCAACGAACGCTCGCCCAGGAAGGGCCGCAGCCCCGTAGCCAGCTTGCCCGCGTGCATGTCGTCGCCCCCGGAGGCGAACACCTCCCGCACGTGGTCGGGCTGCGACACCATCACCATCGGGGGCAGGACCCCGAGGTGTACCGTAAAAGTCTCGCCGTAGCGGGCCCGGCAGTCGGCCATCATGGCGAAGGGGTCGCGGAGCCAGCGCATCGCGAAGTAGGGGGCAACCTTGGGGGGGCCGGGCGGCAAGGACATGGCGGCGACTCCTGCGGTACGACGGGCCCCTCCGCGGGGCCCTCGGGAGGGGGCGAGGGTTACTTGTTGTAGGGTTCGCCCTTGAGGATGGAGAAGGCCCGGTAGAGCTGTTCGGCGAGGATGAGGCGGGCGAGGCGGTGGGGCAGGGTCATCGGGCCGAGCGAGAGCCGCCACCGGGCACGAGAACGTACGGCCTCGGGCAACCCTTCCGCCCCTCCGATGGCGAAGACCGGGATCGCCCCGGACTCCAGCGAGGCGCCCACCCGGGCGGCGAAGGCCTCGCTGCCCAGACGGTCTCCGTCGATCTCCAGGGTGACGAGCTGGCCCCGGGGGCCCTGGGCGCCGAGGGCCCGCTCAAACTGCTGAACCACCCGGTCGGGGCGCGGGTCGTCGCGGAGCTCGGTCTCGGTGAAGTCGGCGTACCGACGGATGCGGCCGTAGTAGTCGTCGAGGAGGGTCCGGAGCTCAGGCTCCTTGATGCGTCCGACGGCCGCGAGGCTCAGCTTCATACGGGCGGCGGGGGCGCCCGCGAAGGCCGCGGGGGCGGGAGCTCGGCCCCGTCGTAGGGCACCCTCCGGGCGTCCATCCACAGGCTCTCGAGGTCGTAGTACCGCCGGGCCTCGTCGAGGAACACATGCACGATCACGTCGCCGAAATCGACGAGGACCCAGTGCCCCTGCGAGAGCCCCTCGATCCCCTGGGCCCGGTGTCCCCGCTGCCGCAGGGCGTCGTCGACCCCGCTGGCCAGGGCCTGCACCTGCCGGTCGCTGCGCCCCGACATCAGCACGAGGAAGTCGGCGTAGTCGACCTTCTCCGAGATGTCGATGATCTCGATCCGCTCGGCCTTCTTCTCCATGCCCACCACGGCGATCCAGGTGGCGAGCTGTTGGGCGGCCTCCCGTCGGGCCACCGTCGGATCGGTCGCCTCCGGGGTCGCCACGGCCGCCTTCTTGCGCTTCTTCTTGCCCTCTCCGGGCCCCGGGGTCCCGGCCGATTTCAGGGCCTTCGACACGCTGGAGGCCACCCGGGCCTGCATCGTGGCCCTGGCCGCGGGCTTCGCCGTCGTGGCCCGGGCCGTCGTGGCCTTGGCCGCGGGCTTCGCGGCGGTCCGTGCCCCGGGCTTCGTCGTCGGGGCCCTGGCCGCAGCGCGCGCCGCGGGCTTCGCCGCCGGGGTCTTCGCCGCAGACCGCCCCGCGGGCTTCTCCGTCGTCCACACCTCGGCCTTCGACGCCGACCGGGAGGTGGGCTTCGCCGCGGGCTTTGCCGCGGGCTTCGTGGCCCTGGCGACGGGCTTCGCAGCGGGCCTCGCCGTCGTGGCCCTGGCCGCGGGCTTCGTGGCCCTGGCCGCGGGCTTCGCCGTCGTAGCCCTGGCGGCGGGCTTCGCCACGGGCTTCGTGGTCTTGGCCGCGGGCTTCGCCGCGGGCTTCGCCGCGGGCTTCGCCGCGGGCTTCGTGGCCTTGACGGCGGGCTTCGTGGTCTTGGCAGCGGGCTTCGCAACGGGCTTCGCAGCGGGCTTCGCAGCGGGCTTCGTCGCCTTGGGGGCAGGCTTCGCGGCGGGCTTCGTGGCCTTGGGGGCGGGCTTCGGGGCGCGTTTTACGGTGCGCTTGGTCGGGTCGTCGGACATCTTGTTCCTGAAGGATGATAGGCGCATTGGGGTATTGGGACCCCGGTGGGACGCGGTACGGTATGAGACCCGCGCCGCCGCGCGCGCATCGCAGCACAGACCACGGCAGATCACAAGTGATGACCCCTCCTTCCCCGTCTTCTCTCCGCGCGTGGAGCGTCCTGGGCGTCGAAAGCTCCTGCGACGAGACCGCCGCCGCGGTGGTGGTCGTTCCCGCCGAGGGCGCTCCCTCCCCGCGCGGGCGTGTGCTCTCCGACGTGGTGGCCACCCAGATCGCCGAGCACGCCCCCTACGGCGGGGTCGTGCCCGAGCTGGCCTCCCGGGCCCACCTGCGGGCCATCGTGCCCGTCCTGCGCGAGGCCGTCTCCGCCGCCGGGGGCTGGGAGGCCATCGACGCCGTGGCCGTCACCGCCGGCCCGGGCCTCGTCGGGGCCCTCCTCGTGGGGCTCCAGTCCGCCAAGGCCATCGCCCACACCCGGGGGCTGCCCCTCGTGGGGGTCAACCACCTCGCCGGGCACCTCCTGGCCCCCTTCCTCGACCGCGACAGCGCCGTCGGAGGAGCCCCCGCCTACCCCTACGTGGGCCTCCTCGCCTCGGGGGGCCACACGGCCCTCTACCGGGTCGACAGCCCCACCGAAATGCGCGAGCTCGGGGCCACCCGCGACGACGCCGCGGGCGAGGCCTTCGACAAGGTCGCCAAGCTCCTCGGCCTCGGCTACCCCGGGGGCCCTGTGGTCGACCGCCTCGCCGCCACGGGAGACCCCAACGCCGTGACCCTCCCGATGCCCATGCGGCAACGAGACAGCCTGGAGTTCAGCTTCTCGGGGCTCAAGACGGCCGTGGCGGTGCACGTCAAAAAACGCGGGGTTCCGCCGCCGGGAGGGGGGCTCGAAGACCTCTGCGCCTCGGTCCAGCGGGTCATCGTCGAGACCCTCACCCGCAAGCTCCTCGCCGCCGCCCAACGCGAGGGGGTGCACGACGTGGTGGTCTCCGGAGGCGTGGCCGCCAACCGCGGGCTGCGGGCCCTCTGCGCCGAGTTGGGGGCCCGGGCGGGCCTGCGGGTGCACATTCCCCCCGCCCGGAGCTGCACCGACAACGCGGCCATGATCGCCTACGCCGGGGCCATGGCCCTGCGGTCGGGGCGCCGCGACGGGCCCGGCCTCGAAGCCCGCGCCGTGTGGCCTCTTCAGGGAGCTTGAGTTTCGCCCCAAACAGGGCTACCAACGCCCCCGCCATGGCAGACCCGCACGCCCATCACGACGACCACGGAGCGCCCCCCGGGGCCTCCCACGGCACGCACCACGGGCACGAGCACCACGCCCCCGAGGAAGATCCCCTCCGCACCCCCGGCTGGTTGCCCCTGGTGGGTCTCGCCCTGCTGCTCTTCGGGGCCCTGGGCGTGTACCTCTTCATCTCCCCCGGCGTGCTCGACCCGTCCAACGCCGCGACCGACGGTGGCGCCCCGAGCGCCGACGCCGCCGCGCCCTGACAGTGATTCCCGCCGCGGCGAGCGCGGCGTACGGAGGCGATGACGATGGCTGATGTTCCCGACGGGCTGAAGTACACGAAGGAGCACGAGTGGGCCCGGGCCGAGGGGCGACGCGTCACGGTGGGGATCACCCGCCACGCCGTCGACGAGCTCGGCGACGTGACCCTCGTGAGCGTCGACAAGAAGCTCGGAGACGTCCTCGCGGCCGGGGCGGCCTTCGGCGTGGTCGAGAGCGTCAAGGCCGTGAGCGACCTGTACGCCCCCCTCGCGGGCACCCTGGTCGAGATCAACGCAGCCCTCAACGACGCCCCCGAGGCCCTCAACGACGACCCCTACGCCGCGTGGATGGTCGTCATCGAGGCCCCCGAAGGCGTCGACCCCCTCGCGGGTCTGCTCGACCCCGAGGCCTACCGGGCCCTCCTCGGCGCCGCGTAGCCGTTGCCGTTGCCGCCCGCCGCCTGTCCCCCTACATAGGGCCCCCGATCATGGAAAACGTCGTCATCCTCGGCAGCGGGCCTGCGGGCCTCACCGCCGCCATCTACGCCGCCCGCGCCAACCTCCGCCCCGTCGTCGTCGAGGGCCTCGGCAGCGACCACCAGCCCGGGGGCCAGCTCATGATCACCACCGAGGTGGAAAACTACCCGGGCTTCGCCGACGGGGTCACCGGCCCCAAGCTGATGGAGATCCTGCGGGCCCAGGCCGAGCGCTTCGGCACCCGGTTCTTCACCGAAGACGCCGTCAAGGTCGAGCTCGGCCCGACGCCCAAGCGGGTGTACCTGGAGTCCCTGCCGGAGCCCATCGAGACCAAGACCGTCATCCTCGCCACCGGGGCCGTGGCCAAATGGATCGGCTGCCCCGGCGAGACCGCCCTGCAAAACCACGGGGTGAGCGCGTGCGCCACCTGCGACGGGTCGTTCTTCAAGGGCCAGGACGTGATCGTGGTGGGGGGCGGCGACACGGCCCTCGAAGAGGCCCTGTACCTCGCCAACCTGTGCCGGAGCGTGACCGTGGTGGTCCGCCGCGGCGAGGGCGACCTGCGGGCGAGCAAGATCATGCAGGCCCGGGCCTTCAAACACGAGCGCATCCGCTTCATGTGGCACCGCACGGTCGAGGAGATCCGCGACGTGTCGAAGAAGAAGGTCACCTCGGTGGTCCTGCGCGACGCCCATTCGGGCGCCCTGGAGGAGATGCCCATCGACGCGGTCTTCGTGGCCATCGGGCACACCCCGGCCTCGCAGCTCTTTCTGGGCCAGGTCGAGGCCCACGACAACGGCTACGTCCGGGTGCAGTCGGGCAGCACGTACACCAATCTGCCGGGGGTGTTCGCGTGCGGCGACGTGGCCGACCACGTGTACCGCCAGGCCGTCACGGCCGCGGGCACGGGCTGCATGGCCGCCATCGACGCCGAGCGCTGGATCTCCGCCCAGGAGGCATAGAGCGGCGGCGCTATCGCGCGTCGGGGTCGGCGAGCCAGGCGGCGAGGGCGTCGGGGGTGAGGTCGAGCACGACGTCGCCGAGGCGGTCGGGGCCCACCGTGTCGAAGCGGCCCAGCAGCGTGGCCTGTTCGGCCGCCGTCAGGGTACGCCCGAGGCGCCGCGCGAACTGATGCTGCAGCGGTTGGAGCCCCTCCTGACGCCCATCGCGGAGGCCTTGCTGGCGACCATCACGGAGGCTCTCCCGGCGGATGCGCTCCTCCCACTGCTCGAAGGTCTCGTGTGTCGTCTCCATGAATTCCTCGTCTTCCTCGGAGCGCGGGAGGGTGGTCGCCACCTCCTGGCGCCAGCGTAGCAGAATCCGTGTGAGCTTGTGCTCCCATGCCCCGGCGGGAAGGGCCCCCAACTCGCGCAGGGCCTGCTTCAGCACTGGCCCGCGGCCCATCAGCCGGGGCGCCAGGGTCTCGCGTGTGGCGGGCAGCTCCGCGATCGCCACGATCCACAGGCCCACCCCGGGTTTCGTCACGTACACCCCTCGCGGCAGGGTCGGGTGCGGCTGCATCGCCCACGTCTCGATTGCACTTGTGGGTGTCCCGGGGGAGAGCACTACCACGCGCGTCACCGCGTCCTCGGCCCGGGCGTCGTCTTCGTTGCAGTGGTGCACGTGATGGTAGGTCCACGCACGCCGAACGCACCCCCGCACACGACCCACCGAGGGCGTGTTGCGGAAGGGCTCCAGGTCGCACTCCCCTTCGTCCACAAGGGCGCCCAACAGGCCCCGCTGGAGCCGCTCGGCGCGGTGGGTTGCGTTGGGACGAAACACCACGTCCATCCGCTGCGTCGCCGCCCCCGACTCCAGGCCCCGCAGAACCTCCCCCGTGCCCTCCAGGGCCGCGCTCACGAGGTCTTTGTACCGGCCGTCCCAGTCGTTGCGCATGGCCGCTCCGTCTGCCACCGCCCACTCCTGGACGCAACCCCAGGCAGACAGGGTATGTCACGACGGAATACGCTGTGTTTGCAGCGTGCGACGCGTCCCCGACGACCGTGGGCGGCATGCGCTCGCAGCGAGGGAAGTGGTCCACCGACACCCACCGCCGGCTTCGTCTCGCGGTACGGACGGACCCGGAACCGAAGCCGCGACCACCGCGGCCCCCCTCTGCCCAGCCCCGCCCCCTCACCCCGCCCGGCCGTGACCGCGGCGGGCCACCTCGATCCGCGCGATCACGTGCTTGTGCACCTCGTCCGGCCCATCGGCCAGACGCAGGCTCCGGGCCTGGGCGAAGAACCCCGCCAGGGCCGTGTCGCCCGACAACCCCGCCCCCCCGTGCATCTGCATCGCGTCGTCGACCACCCGCTGCAGCACGTTCGGCGCGACCACCTTGATGGCCGAGATCTCCGTCATGGCCGCCCGGGCCCCTACCCGGTCGAGCTTCCACGCGGCGTACAGGGTCAGGAGCCGGGCCTGGTCGATGGCCACCCGGGCCTCGGCCACCCGCTCGCGGTTGCCCCCGAGATCGAGCAACGGGCGACCAAAAGCCGTCCGGCTCAATCCCCGATCGATCATCAGACCGAGGGCCTCCTCGGCCGCCCCGAGGCAACGCATGCAGTGATGAATCCGCCCCGGGCCGAGACGCGCCTGGGCGATCTCGAAGCCCATCCCTAAGCCCCCGAGCACGTGGTCGCGCGGCACCCGAACCCCATCCAACACCACCTCCCCGTGACCCTGCGGGGCGTGATAGTCCCCCAGGACCGGCAACATCCGCGCGACCTTTACCCCCGCCGTATCCAGAGGGACCACCACCATCGAGTGCTGCTGGTGTTTCCCTTGGGTGGAGTCTGGCGTTCGGCCCATGAAGATGGCCACCCGGGCGTTGGGATGCCCGAGGCCCGTCGACCACCATTTGCGCCCGTGGAGCACCACCTCGTCTCCGTCGGGAATCGCCGTGGCCTCCATGTTGGTCGCGTCCGACGAGGCCACCCCCGGCTCGGTCATGCAGAAGACCGAACGGATCTCCCCGGCCAGGAGCGGCACCAGCCATCGGGCCTTCAGGGCCTCGGAGGCGAAGTGATGCAACACCTCCATGTTGCCCGTGTCGGGGGCGCTGCAGTTGAAGACCTCGGGCGCGAGCAGGCTGTGCCCCATGGCCTCGGCCACGGGGGCGTACTCCAGGGTGCTCAGGCCGGGACCGGGGCCAGGATCGGGGAGGAAGAGGTTCCACAGGCCCTGGGTGCGGGCTTCGGCCTTGAGGGCCTCGACCTCGGAGGCGACCTGCCACGCGTGCCAGTCGCCGTCGTGCGCCGCGAAGGCCCCGCGCTCCGCGAGGGCGCGCTCCAGGGGCTTCACCCGGGTCTGTACAAACTCCCGCACCCGCTCGGTGTATTCACGGGCCCTTGGGGTCGGCTCGAAGTCCATGGTCGCGGCTCCTCTCGGATGGGCAAAAGCCCGTGCGGGGTCTATATCCCCCGGCAAAGGCTCCGCTGCTCAATGCTCTCTACCGTAAACCTCGGCAAGTCGTACGGGGCTCGCACCCTCTTCGCGGGCGTCTCGCTCACCCTCAACCCCGGCTGCCGCTACGGCCTCGTCGGGGCCAACGGGGCCGGCAAGACCACCCTCCTCAACATCCTCACCGGCGACGAACCCGCCTCCGAAGGCCGGGTCAACATCCCCGCGCGGGCCCGGATGGGCGTCCTGCGGCAAGACCGCTTTCTCAACGACGCCGAGACCATCGTCTCCGTGGCCGCCCAGGGCGACGCCGTCGTCTGGGAGGCCCTCCAGGCCCAACACGAGGCCGCCGACCCCGAGCTCATCGCCGACCTCGACGAGCGCATCCGGGCCCACGACGGGTACACCCTCGAAGCCCGGGCCAGCGCCATCCTCGCCGGCCTCGGCATCCCCGCCCACCTCCACCGCGAACCCCTCGGGGTCCTGTCGGGAGGCTTCAAGCTCCGGGTCTTGCTCGCCCAGGCCCTCCTCGGCGGGGCCGACCTCCTCCTCCTCGACGAGCCCACCAACCACCTCGACATCGTCTCCATCCGCTGGCTCGAACGGTTCCTCGCGGGCTACCGCGGGTGCGCCGTGGTCATCTCCCACGACCGCCGCTTCCTCGACAACGTGTCCACCCACACCCTCGACGTCGACTACGGGACCGTCACCGTCTACACCGGAAATTACAGCACCTTCGAGCGCACCAAGGCCGCGGCCCGGGCCCAGAAGGAGGCCGAGGTGGCCAACGCCGAGGCCCTCATCGCCCACAAGCAGGCCTACGTCGACCGGTTCCGGGCGAAGGCCAGCAAGGCGGCCCAGGCCCAGAGCATCCTCAAGCAGATTGACAAGATCGAGGTCGAGGAGCTCGCCCTGTCCTCGCGCCGGGCCGCGTCGTTCTCGTTTGTCCCGCGGCGCCCGAGCGGCCGCGACGTGCTCACCCTCGAAGGGATCGACAAGTCCTACGGCGACAAGACCGTCCTGCGCGGGGTCAACCTCACCCTGCGCCGGGGCGAACGCCTCGGGGTCATCGGCCCCAACGGCCTCGGCAAATCCACCCTGCTCCGGGTGGCCGTGGGTCGTACGGCTCCCGACAAGGGCGAGGTCCGCTGGGGGCACGAGACCCGGGTGGGGTACTTCTCCCAGGACCACCGCGAGGTCCTCTCCGACCCCGAGGCCCGCGTGCTCGACGTGGTGACCGAGGCCCGTCCCGAAGAGGGCATCGGGTTTGTACGCAAACACCTCGGACGCGTGCTCTTCTCGGGCGACGACGCCCTCAAACGTGTGGGGGCCCTGTCGGGGGGCGAGGCGGCCCGGGCGGTGTTCTGTCGGATCATGGTCGAGCAGCCCAATGTGCTCGTGCTCGACGAGCCCACCAACCACCTCGACATCGAGTCCATCGACGCCCTCACCGCGGCCCTCGCGGCCTACGACGGGACCGTGCTCTTCGTCTCCCACGACAGGAGCTTCGTCTCGGCCGTGGCCACCCGCATCCTCGAGCTCACCCCCGAAGGCCCCCGCGAGTTTCCCGGAACCTACGAGGAATACCTCTCCCGCTGCGGCGACGACCACCTCGACGCCGCCGCCGCCACCCTCCGGGCCAAACGCGAACAGACCGCCGCCAAGGCCGCCGCCCCCTCCCCCAATGCGGGCCTGTCCTGGGAGGAGCAGAAGCGCCGCAAGAGCCTCGCCCGACAGCTCCCCCAGCGCCGCGACAAGGCCCAGGCCGCCGTCGAAGCCGCCGAGGCCCGCCTCGCGGCCCTGCACGCTCGCTTCACCGAGGAGGGGTTCTACACCCGGACGCCCGCGGCCGAGGTCGACGCCCTCGTGGCCGAGGAGGCCGCCCTGGGCCCCAGGATCGCCGCCCTCATGGCCGACTGGGAGCGCCTCGAGGCCGAGTGCAACGCCCTCGGCGACCTCGACGGGAAGTAGTCAAGCTCCAAGACCAACTCCCCCGTCACAGGAAGAAGCAGCCGCCGCGGAAGGTGCGCGGCTCGATGGGGGTGACCGCGCGGCACCGCGTGAGCATGTTCTCGCGGAGGCGGGTCATGAGGGCGTCGTCGGCCTGGAGGTCGGGGTCGGGGTTACGCCGCAGCCACGCGTCGCTGGCGGGCTGCATCATGTCGATGAGCCCCTGGGCCCGGGCGCAATCTCCCTCCTCGTAGAACTGCACCGACCCCGCGAGGGCCAGGTACATGTTGAGCATCATAAACACCTTGCCCCGGGCCTCATCGCTGAACACCGGCCACATCGTGCCGGGGTTTTCCCCCGGGGCGAGGGGGTTGAGGACCTCGCCCGTGCTCACGGCATCGCGCCCGGCGTCGGCGTCGCGGTAGGTGGCCCGGACCGTAAACGCCGGGGCCCCCTGGCCCACCGTCCCCCGCATCGACGCGTCGGCGAGGAGCTCGACGAAGATCCCCCCGCCCCCGCCCCGACGGCCCCCCGCCACGTCGCGCGAGCCCATCCGGGTGCCTACGAAGAGAGCAGGCGATTCGAGCACCGCGACCGCCCCCTCGACCCGGGCCCGCCGGGCCCCATAGATGCGCCCCACCCGATACCCCGGGGCCGGACGGACCTCCAGGCGGAAGCCCGTAGCCAGCGGGAAGAGGGTGGTCTCGGCCTCGGCCCGGAGCACGTCGCGCAGGTCGCTCGGGCTCGTGGCATACGCGAACGTGCCCGCCCCGATGTCGCCGAGGGGAGCCACCACGTCGCGCACGAAGTTTGGGCCGAAGCCCACCACCGAGAGCGAGGTCCCTGCCCGGGCGAGCTCTTCGCCCACGGCCGTGATCCGGGCCGGGTCGGTCACCCCCACCGTGGCCCGCCCCGAGGTGACGAGGAGGACCCGGTGCTGGCCCACAAACCCCTCCTGCTCCTGGGTGAGCTGCGAGGCCACCGCGAGGCCCTCGTACAAGGCCACCCGGTCTTCGACGCCCGTAAACGTCAGGACCCGGGCGGCCTCCGCAGGCGCGACCCCTCGGGCCGTCACCACGGCCCGCGAACGCATCGTCACGAGGCTGACCCTGTCGCCCGGAGGCAGGGCCGCGAGGAGGGCTTGAAGCCCCGTCCGTACGCTGTTCTGGGCGTCGCGCAGGTGCGAGCTGTCTTCGAGGACCACGACCAGGTGCAGGGGCGGGCGCATCCGCTGCGACGGGTCGACCGCGGTGGAGAGGGCCACGAAGCCCATGGTCCAATTGCCCCCGTCGAAGCGCGGGGCCACGGCGAGCATGGGGTTGAGGCACACGGCCTCGCCGCAGGTGGCGGGCGGCAGGTCGAGGGCGTGTTCGGCGAAGAACCCCGTGGGCTCCAGGGTGCTCGACGCGGGGACCTCTCCCCGCCCCACCGCGGCACGAAACACCGCGATGTCCTGGGCCCCGCCCTGGGTCACGCCCCGGGTGCCCGTCGAGGGCGGACCGGCGAGGCCGAGGGTGGCGTCGCCCGAGTCGGCGCAGCCGAGGAGAGAGGCCAACAACACAAGCAAGAGGGAGGGCTTCATGGTCACCGCGGTTGGGTCAGGGTGAGGTCGGCCCGCAGGCCGAGACGGTTGAAGTCAGGGCAGGCGCTCGACGAGACCACCACACGCTCGGCCCGGCCCAGCCAGACCTCGCGGGGAGGGGTTCCGGCCAGGGTGGCCCGTTGGCCGGGGGCGAGGGGCGTGGCGAGGCCCACGAGGTCGAGGGCCACCGACTCGGTCACGGCCCCGCAGGCGTGGACCCGCCCCGCACACACCGGACGCTCCAGCACATTGATGCCCAGGATGGCCGAGACCATGGGGGTGAGGGTCCCGGAGAAGACCGTGGCGCGTCGGGTGGGCCCCTCCAGCACGAGGGTGCGGGCCTCGGGGTCGTCGCCCCCCACGCGTACGGTGAAGGCCTCGCCCACCGCAAACGGGAGGGCCTCCCGCGGCACGCACAGGTACAACGTGCCCGCGGCGTCGGTCGGGGTGCGGTAGTCGACGGCCACGCAGCCTCCCGGGGCCGACCGCAGGGCCCGCGCCTCCACCTCCCCCGTCGGAACCAGCCCCGCCCACTCGTACCGCACCCCCGCCGGCCCGCAGACGGGGGCATCGTCCAGCAGGTTGACGGGATCGAGCCGGACGTCGTCCGCGGTCGCCCGGGCCGTGAGCCGATCGGGCCCCGCGGCCGTGAGCTCGACCTGACCCTGGGTGGCGGCGTTCTGCGCGGGGCGCAGGGAGACGGTGCGTACGGTCAGGCCCGTCCAGAAGGCGAGGGTGTCGGCGAGGCCGTCGGCCCCGATCATGGCGGCGTCGCAGGCCCGGGGGCTCGTGCCCGTGCCCGGACGGTCGGTGTCACCCGCGCCGCTGGCCCGCATCGCGGCCTCGCGCTGCAGCGGGATGGTCTCCCCGTCGGCCACCTGAAACGTCACCCGCAGCCCGTTGAACATCGTCGGAGTCAGGTACCGCCCCGGCTCCCGTTGGGCCCGGTCGCAGTCGATCTCGCCGGAGACCCAACGCAGACGCACGTCGACGGCCCGGCCGCTGCGGTTGAGGACGTGGGCCTCGGTGTTCCACTCGGCGGGCGGGATGGGCTCGTTCTGGCTGGTGGCGATGCAGGCCAGGCTGGCCACCATGGCCCCGAGGCGCGGGACGAGCCCCGGACGGGCCCCCTGCCTCGCCGGGCGCGGGCGCTGGAGCACCCACCAGGCCACGGGCAGGACGGCGAGGGCCACGAGGTCGGTGGGGTCGACAGTGACCCGCCAGGGCACCCCCAGGGCGGCCGTGAGGGCCTCGACGGCGCGGGCAAACCCGGGCCACACGTTGAGGGCCACGAAGGGCAGGGCCACCAGGGCGAAGGCCCCACGACGCGCCCAGGGGCCACGCGCCCGCAGGAGCACCGCCGCGAGCACCGGGGCCACCACGAGGCCCGCGAAGTCCGACAGCTTGCCCGTCAGCCACCCGGGCAGGACCCCGGCCCCCTTGAGGACGTGGTCGTTGAGCACGAGGGCCACGAGGCACACCCACCACAGAGGGTGGGCGAGCGATCGCCAGGACGTCGGGAGGTCACGCATCGGCCGAGGATACTGCACACCCGATGCCGGGCGCGATTGCCGCGGGGTGACGGGGGTTCTCGTGCTGCGACCGGGCCGCGGCGGCACGGGTGTGCCCGACGATCACAGCCTCTGGGGGAGAGCTCGCCGGAGGGAATGGTCGCGGGCCTTGCGGGCGTTGCCCCCGGTGAAGCCCACGCGGCGTAGGCTGTCTCGCCCAGAGGTGTTGTGATGATGAAGCTCGTTCGGGTCGTCGGTCTCGCGCTGGTCGGGTTGTTCGCCTTCGCCCCGGGGGCCGAGGCTCAACCCCAGGGGGGCGGTCCGGGGGGCGGTCCGGGCGGGCGCCGGGGCCCTCCGGCCGAGGCCTTTACGGCTTGCGATGGTCTCGCGGTCGGGGCCCCGTGTACGGTCACGTTCGGCCAGCATCGGATCCAGGGGACCTGCGCGCACTTCATGGACCAGCGGATCCTGTGCCGCCCCGAGGGCATGCCCCCGCGCCGCCCGGGGAGTGAGGGTCCGCCCGGCCCCCCGCAGGGCTGACACCGCCGCGGGGTCACTCCGACAAGAGCGGCCCGAGCAGCAGGGCCCCTCCCCCGAGGGTGATCAGGTCGAAGATGGCCAGGATCCGCAGCCAGTCGCTGATCTCGGCCAGGGAGGCCCCGTTGAAGAGCTCGCGGGTCGCCACCACCCCGCAGAGCAGGGCCGGCGACACCAGGGGGTAGAGCACCACGGCCAGGAGCAGATCGCGGGCCCGGGTCTTCGCCGTGAGAGCCCCAAACAAGGTCCCCGCCGCCACGAACCCGATCGTGCCGAGGACCACCAGGAGGGCGAAGGCTCCGAGGTGATCCCACAACGGAGCGTGCAGCAGGAGGGCCACCAGGGGAGCCACCACACACTCCGTGATGAGCACGAACACAAACGCCCCGAGGGCCTTGCCCGCGAAGAGCGACGACGGCGACATGGGCGACAGGAGCACCGCCCGCAAGGCCCCCTCGTCGCGCTCGCGGCCCCAGGTGCGCGACAGACCCAACGTGCCCGAGAAGGCGATGGCGATCCACAAGACCCCGGGGGCCGACTTGCGGCCCGTCTCGTCGTCGACGTACAGGGCCATCGAAGCCAGGACCGCCACGAGGCACGCGAAGAGGGTCATGGTGGGCACGATCTCGCGCACCCGGAGTTCGATGCGGAGGTCCTTCGCGGCGATGGCCAGGGCGTGACGCAGGGCGCGCATCACGAGGCCTCGCGGGAGCCTCCCGACGCGCGGCGACGGCGGACCCCCCAGGCGAGCCCCAGAAGGCCCAGGAGGGCCCATGGAGCGCGGGAGGTGGGGGTGCCTACGGTGTGGCAGCCGCAGCCCCCGCCCTCGGCCTGCGTGACCGCCGTGGAGCCATCCGTGCCGGGGGCCCCGGCGTCGGGAGTCTGGGGCACGGGGCACTCGATCGGGCCCACCCCCTGCACGCGGCGAACCCCCTGGTCGAGGGGGGTGTTCCAGTTGCCGGTGTTCTGGTTGTCGTGGCGGTGGGACGACCACTGGATGCTGCTCGTGCGGGCGTCGGCCTCGGTGCTCCAGGCCCACAGGTAGCCCGACCGCGAACCCGACACCACCGCGAGCCGACCGTTGCCCGTCACGTCCCCGACGGCGGGGTTGGGGATGATCCACTGGCCCGTAAACTTCGGCCACCCGGCGGGCGACCGCCCGCAGGCGTCCAAGGCGTGGAGGTAGTACCCCCCGGTGCCGAGGATGGTCTCGGGGTAGCCGTCGTTGGTGAGGTCGGCGATGGCCGGGTTCATGAAGAAGGTGTAGTCCTCGATGACGCGGGGGAAGCCGGGGAAGACCGTGCCGTCGCGACCATCCCAGGCGGAGACGAGGTGCTCGAAGGCCCGGGCCCGGCCGCCGCCCGCGAGGTTGATGGCGAGGTTGAGCTCGGCCCCGGAGATGACGTAGTCGGGGGTCCCGTCGTTGTTCAGGTCGCCGAACGACCCGAGCGAGAAGGCCGAGATGAAGGCCGAGCTGCGCAGGGTGCTGTTGCTGAGGGCCCCGCGTTGGGCCGTGCGCACGAGGGCCTGGGCCGCCAGAGAGGCGGGCTCGGGCCGCGGAGGATGAGGCGGTTGCACCCCGCGGGCCAGGACGATGGCCGGGTTGGCCGTGCCGGTGAGGGCCAGCTCGTCGCGCCCGTCGCCGTCGATGTCCGCGATGGCCGGGGCCGACGACAGGCCCTCCCCCACCAGCGGGAAGAAGTTGAACGACGTGACCGCGATGGGCCAGTTGGGGTGGAAGGGCCCTCCCGCGTGGAGGTTTCCGTCGCCGTAGACCACGTACGCCGCCCCGACGTTGTCATCGCCCCGCAGGCGTTCGCTCGACACCACCACGAGGTCGGGGCGGCGGTCGCCGTCCATGTCGCCCACCCCGACGTTGCCGAACACCCGGTTGTACTCGGTCTCGGGCTCCGGGTAGTGGATCACCACGGGGAACCCCGGGCGCACCGTGCCCGCCCGTCCGTCGAGGGCGTACAGCTTGCCGTCGAAGGCCCCGAAGATGATCTCGGGGCGCATGTCGCCGTCGAGGTCGTAGAGCACGGGCGAGCCGAAGATCCCGCGGTCGAGGATCCGGTCGCGGTGGGTGTCGGCGCTCGGCACATCGGGCAGGTGGAAGGGAAACCCGTTGCCGTACGGGCTCCCGTCGGCGCGGAAGACGTGCACGGAGCCGTGGTAGGTGGCCACCACGACCTCGGGCCGGCCGTCCCCGTCGAGGTCGGCGATGCCCGGGGTGGCGATCACCGGGTCGTGCAGCCGCGTCGGGTCGATGGCCGGGGCCGCCCCTCCAGGGCCAGCCCGATAGGCCGGGGCCCCGAGGTACGACGGGCTGCGCATGGGGTCGAAGCCGAGGAGGAGCCCCGTACGCGCGGGCCAGCCCGGCAGGGAGGTCCCGTCGCCGCGGAGGGCGTGAACCTCCCCGTCGGCCGTGGGGTAGACGATCTCGCGACGCCCGTCTCCGTCGAGGTCGGCGAGGTGGGCCGATCCCTCCCCCGAGCCCCCCGTGTCGATGGGAAAGCCCGGGAGCACGGTCGGGTCGCGATGGACATAGAAGGCCCGACGGACCTCGCCCGGGACGTCCCCGACGGGGGCCTCGTAGTGGGCCGTGGCCCGGATGCGGACGGTGATCGTAAAGCGGTTTTCGACCTCTCCGGGGTTGTTGATCTGGAGGTCGCGGAGGTCGATCTCGGCGAGGCGGTCGGTGACGGCCGCGGTGACGTTGCGCTCGGTGCGTACGGTGCGCCAGGCCATGGGATCGGGCTCGACCCCCGGGGCCCACTCCACGGTGTAGTCAAAACGCGGGGCCCGTCGGGCGGCGATGGTGCCCTCGATGCGCAAGACCCGTTGGGCCTCGCGGTCGGGGTCGTGCACAGAGAACCACCGGGGCGAGACGATGTCGACCTCGGGCGGGATGCGCCCCGCCCGGACCCAGTCGAGGGCCCGGCGGGCGTTGGTGCGGCCGTAGCCGAAGCGCTGGTCCCAGCCGGGGCGGGAGGGGTAGTAGTTGGCGTTGAAGTTTGACGCGAGGGGGTCGCTCTCGGGCACCCAGATGTCGTCGGTGGTCATGGCCAGGAGCTGCTTGGCCTCCTCGGCTGACAGGGGCGGAGACAGGTCGCGGGCGAGGGCCTCGGAGTAGATCAGGCCCGCCATGCCCGAGGCGTAGCCGATGGCGGCCGACGAGCAGTTGAGGGCCCCCACGGAGAGCACGAGTTGGGCCCCGTAGTTGGTGCAGTTGTTGAAGGCCAGGAAGGTCTGGCTGTTCTGCGGGGAGCCGCCGTTGTAGCGCACGGCGTGGGTGTAGACGGCGTGGTTGGCCGTGCCGGGCATGTTGTGGTGGCGGGAGTTTTCGTCGGCGGCCGAGGCCATGACCACGGCGTTGTGGCGGTACGCGTAGTCGATGGCGGCCTGGGCGAAGCGGGAGTTGTTGAGGGTCCCGAGGGCCTCCTGGATCACGCTGGCCCCGGAGTCGACGGCGAAGGTCACCCCCTGGGCGAAGTCGTTGGAGTCGGTGATGAAGCTGTCGCCCACCCGCACCGGGATGAACATGCACCGCGGGCACGCCCCCGCCCCCCCGCGGCCGTTGTTGGTCTCGGCGGTGGAGTCTCGGGCCTCGCCCGTCCCGTGGCCGTAGCGGGTGTCGTCGCTGGGGTCGTTGTCGTCCTTGAAGAAGTCCCAGCCCGCGATGTCGTCGGTGTACCCGTTGTTGTCGTCGTCGCGCCCGTCGGAGAACACCCGGATCAGGTCGCCCGCGTCGAGGACCCCGTTGCGGTTGGGGTCGTTGGGCATCCCGTCGGCCCCCCTGCACCGGAGCTGCACCCGGGGCTGGCCCGCGACCCCGCAGGGGATCCGCGGGTCTCCGAGGTAGTCAAGCACGCTGACCACCCCGTCGCCGTTGGCGTCGTGGGCGGTGGCCCCCATGGGGACGGGGAGCTCGCGGGTGTTGAGGGCGACCTTGTTGAGGAGGTCGTCGTTGTCCCAGTTGATGCCCGAGTCGAGCACGGCGATGCGCACCCGGGGGTCGCCGATGGACAGGGCCCAGGCCCGGTCGACGTGGTTTCCCGCGCCGAGGGCGGCCTCTTCGCGCCGAAAGTCGGGCAGGGCCAGGGCGGCCCCGGGCACCCACGACCAGAACTGCCACTGCCCCCGGCGCCCCTCGGCGGGGGCGTAGTCGGGGTCGTCGGGCATGTTCTCGGGCCGGGACAGGGCCTCGGGGCTGTCGTCGGGCCGCGGGGGCCAGATGGCCTGGGCCTCGCGGGGCGTAAGGGCCGCGAGGGCCGCGAGGACACAAGCCAACCGAGAGAGGGCGGGGCGCAGCATGATGGCCGCGAGTGTACCGGGTCTTATCGTTGGGGCGCGAGGGTCACGGCGAAGCGGATGTCGTACTCGCTGTCGTCGGCGGCCGGGAGGGATCCCTCGAAGGGGCCGCGCACCGCGCCCTCGCACGACCGGGCAAATCCCGGGAGCCCTGTGACCCGGGCCTCGTCGAGGCGTTGATCGCGCACACGGAGCGTGACCGTGGCGGTGGCCGACGCGGTGAAGCCCGCCTGGTCGCGGCCGGTGCGGGCTACGCAGCGCCCGAGCTCTCCCGCGGCCCGCTCGGCCCGGGGCACGAACTGCCCGCGTCCGAGGCCTCCCGACACGGCCAGGCCCGCCACCGAGGCCTGGACCCCTTGCAACGGGGCGGGGGCCGGAGCCGCCGCGGGGACGGGGGCCGCGTGCACCACCGCGGGCGCGGCGGAGGGCGTCGGGGGCGGAGCAGGGGCAGGGGCCGCGTGCACCACCGCGGGGACAGGGGCCGGGGCCGGGGCGGCGACCACCGGCGGAGCTGCGGGGGGCGTCTCGGGCGGGGCGGCCCCGTGGCGTCGACGGCCGTGGCGGGGCGATGGCGCGGCCTCGGGGAGCTGCGGGGCGGACGAGGCCTCGGGCGCCACGGGGGCCGCCGCGGGGAGGGCGTTGTCGGGCGCGGGAGGAGGCGCGGGGGCGGGCGCGGGGTCTGGGGTCGCGGGAGGGGCGACCGGGATGGGGGCGGGGCGGGCTGCGGCCATCGCGCCGAGGGCGGTGACGGCGGGGGGCGATTGGGCGGGGGCAGGGCCGCGGCGCGGGGCGAGGAGGGCCAGCCCGACCGAGGCGGCGGCCACGGCGGCCACGGCGACTACGGCGGCGGCCCGCAGGGGGCTCCGCGGGGGCGCCTGGGTGGGGGCGGGGGGCACCACGGACACGAGGGCCGCGTCGGTGCCCGAGGAGGCCGCGGGGATGTGGCCCGACCCCTCGTACATCCGCGGCGACGACGAGGCGGCCTCCGCCGCGGGGGCCATCTCGGTCGGCCCTGCACCGCCCAGGGCCTTGGGAGGAATCAACGAGCTCCCGGGCGTAGCCGAGGCCCTCGCCCCGCTCGGGGCCTCGTCGCCCAACGACTGACGCAGGGCCGTCCGCATCGACCGGGCGTCGGGGAAGCGGTCGTCGGGGCGCTTCTCCATCGCCCGCAGGATCACGGCCTCCAGGGCGGGGAGCAGGTCGGCGACCCAGCGGGAGGGAGGGACGGGCTTCTCGGTGATGTGCTTGATGACCACCGCGAGGGCGTTGTCGGCGAAGAAGGGCCTGTGGCCGGTGACCATCTCGTAGAGGATCACCCCGCAGGCGTAGAGGTCGGAGCGGGCGTCGAGGGGTTTGCCCTCGCCGTTTTCGGGGGACATGTACGCGGGGGTGCCCGCCACGAGGCCCGTGGTGGTGAGCTTCTCGCCGCCCTCCAGGAGCTTGGCGATGCCGAAGTCAGCCACCTTGACGGTCTCCACCCCCTCGTCGTCGCCCGCCCGCCCGCCGACCAGGAGGATGTTCTCGGGTTTGAGGTCGCGGTGCACGACCCCGGCGTCGTGGGCCACGGAGAGGGCCGACAAGACCTGGCTCATGAGGTCGACCGTGAGGGCGGGGCTCAGCCTCTCGTCGGCCTGGAGGCGGTGGGCCAGGTCGCTCCCCCGCAGGTACTCCATCACCAGAAACGGGACCCCCTCGGGCAGGGTCCCGAAGTCGAAGACCTGCACCGAGTTGGGGTGATCGATGCGGCTGGCGGCCTTGGCCTCCCGCAGAAAACGCCCCTGGGCCAGGCTGTCAAACCCGAGGGCCGCGTGCAGGACCTTGAGGGCCACGAGCTTGTCGAGGGGGCGCTGCACCGCGCGGTACACCCTGCCCATGGCCCCCTCGCCGAGGAGGGCCTCGATCACGTATTTGTCCGCGATCACGCGGCCGAGCATGGGGTCGCGTCGGGGGGAGCCGGTGTCGTCGCCCGCGTTCACAGCGCCACGACCGTAGCATGGCTTTGACCGACGGCTCCGCACAGACCGCCTCCACGGCCCCGCGGAGGGTGTGCTACGAACCCGCCGTGTCCCTGCCCTCCCGCGCCAATCCTCGTCATCGGGCCGCCGAGGTCCTCGTGCGCGTCGAGGCCGACCGGGCCTTCGCCGCCGCGGCCCTCGACGCCGCCCTGCACCGGGCCCCGCCCCTGTCCGACGCCGACCGGGCCCTCGCCACCGAGCTCACCTACGGGGTCCTGCGCACCGCCACGGCCCTCGACGACGCCCTCGCCCCCCACTGCCGCGACGGGGCCGCCTCCCTCACCCGCCTCGACGCCCTCTCTCGGGCTGTCTTGCGCGTGGCGGCGTATCAGATCCTCGGGCTCCAGCGGGTGCCGCCTCGGGCCGCGGTGCACGAGGCCGTCGAGCACCTCAAGCGGGCCCGCTCCGTCGGCCTCGCCGGCTTCGCCAACGCCGTCCTGCGCAAGCTCGCCCTCACCCGCCCCGACCCCCTCCCCGACGACGCCCGGGTCACCCTCGCCCTGCAGAGCCTGCCCGACACCGCCCGGGCCCGCATCGCCGACCTCCTCGGCCCCGAGGCCGCCGAGGCCCACCTGCGGGCCACCCTCCAGCCCGACCCCCCCGTCACCCTCCGGATCAACCCACGCCGCACCACGGTCGAGGCCCTCGCGGCCCGCCTCACCGACGAGCTCCCCCAGGCCCGGGCCGCCCCGGCCCCGCTCTGCCCCGGGGCCGTCAAGGTCTGGGGCGGGGGCGACCCCACCCGCACCCGGGCCTACGCCGAGGGCCTGTACGGCGTGCAAGAAGAAGGGGCCCAACTCGTGGCCCACCTCGCCCGGGTCCGCCCGGGGATGCGGGTCCTCGACGTGTGCGCCGGGCGCGGGGGCAAGAGCGCCGTGCTGGCCGCGGCCCTCGATGGCGCTGGGGTCCTGCACGCCACCGACCTCTTCCCCGACAAGCTCCGTCGGCTCTCGGCCGAGCTGCGACGCCTCGGGCTCGACCCCGGGATCACCCTCGCCACCTTCCCCGTCGACCTCACCCGCGGCCTCGGGGCCCTCGGCCCGGCCGCCCCCGCCGACGGGTACGACGCCGTCCTCGTCGACGCCCCCTGCTCGGGCCTGGGCACCCTCGGGCACCGGCCCGACCTCCTGGCCCGCCTCCGCGACGAGGCCGCCTGGGAGGCCCTGGTGGCCACACAACGGGCCATCCTGGCCGCGGTGGCCCCCCTCGTTCGGCCGGGGGGAGTGCTTGTGTATGCGGTGTGCACCCTCACCCGGGCCGAGGGCGACGCCGTGGTGGCCGACCTGTGCGCCCAGTCTCCCGGCCGCTGGAGCACGATCGACCCCGCCGAGGTCACGGCCCCCGCCGAGGCCCTCGGCCAGGACGGTCCGGCCCGGGTCGTCCTGCGCAGCGACCTGCACGGCACCGACGGCTTCGTCGTGCACCGCCTCCGCCGCGTGGGGTGAGGGCCCTCGACGGGTCGCCCCGCCCGCGCTAGGGTGCCTCTGCGCCGCCCGCGGGACTCCGACGCGACTTCCGGAGAGCAGTATTGTAAACTGAGTTGACCAATGGTCTCGTCCCCTACTTCCCCGGGCGGCGCGCTTCATCACCCAGGGACTGGGCCCCGACGATGCGGGCGGCGTCGTCGGCCGCGGTCATGCGCAGGGCCCAGGTGACCCCGAAGGCCAGGAGGGCCGTGCCCACCGGGGCCAGGGCGTTGAGCATCCGGTAGGCCGTGCTCGCCTCGGGGGCCAGCACGTGGAGCCACGGAAACAGCACCCCGGCCGCCATGGCGGGGAAGGCCATCACGTACACCCACCGCCGCCGCTCGGGGGCCGTCGTCAGAAACGACGCCACCGTGAGCCCCGCCAGCATCGAGAGCTGCTGCGAGAACAGGTCTCCCGCGGGGTCGTCGGTGCGGTACCGCGGGCCCGCCGCGGCGTGCAGGAGGAGGACCCCGAGGGCGGCCACGGCCCCGGCCACGGAGATCCAGCGGGTCTGGGGGTCGTGCCCGGGGGCCATCGGCGCGGGGGGGAGGGGCTCCGGGGGGGATGGGTCCATTGGGGGGCCGAGACCCTACCGCGGGTCGAGGGCGAGGAGCACCTCCGCCCGCCCTACGACCGCGCGTGGGTCGCCAGGAAACGCGCGAGGGCCTCGGCCTTGGGCACGAGGGAGTCGAGCTCGACGTACTCGTCGAGGGTGTGAAACCCGCGTCCGCGCGGCCCGAGGCCGTCGATGCTGGGCACCCCCTCGGCGGCGGTGTAGGCCGCGTCGCTCCCGCCTCCGAGGAGGGCCGCCTCGGAGAAGTCGAGCCCGGCCTCGCGCTGGTGACGACCGTAGGCGGCGCAGAGGGCGGCGCTGGCGGGGGTGCGCTCGAGGCAGGGGCGCTGGGGGCCGTCGTGCAGGGCGAGGTCCACCCCGGGGACCCCGTGGCCGAGGGCCGCGGCGGAGAGGGCGGCCCGCAGGTCTGCCCCGTCGGCCTGGGTGGCGTAGCGGTACTCCAGCATGGCCCGGCCCGCGTCGGGGACGGTGTTGGTCCCGAGTCCCCCTTCGAGGCGCCCGACGTTGACCGTCCGAGCCCGCCCATGGTCCGTGAGCCCCTGGGCCCTGTCGACGAACCGACAGAGCCCCCACAGGGCGTTGGCCCCGGCCGCGTGGTCGTTGCCCGCGTGGGCCCCCCGCCCCGTGGCCACGACCGTGACCCGCCCGACGCCCTTGCGGCGGGTGATGACGGCGTCGCCCGCCCGCCCGGCCTCGAAGACCAGGGCGCAGGAGGCCCCCCGGGCGCGGGCCCGCAGGTGGGGGGCGCTGTCGGGGGAGCCCACCTCCTCGTCCGAGACCACCGCGAAGGTGAGGGCGATCTGCGGCAGGAGGTCGGCCTCGCGCAAGGCCCGCAGGGCGAACACCACCACCACCAGGCCCCCCTTCATGTCCAGGACCCCAGGGCCCCGGGCCAGCCCCCCGTCGACCCGGTACCCCGCGAACACCTCCGCGGGAAACACCGTGTCCAGGTGCCCCACCAGCATCACCCCCCCCGCCCCGGCCCCGCCCCCTCCCGAAAAAAACAAATGCTCCCCATACCTCGAGCTCAAAACCCCCTCGCACCCAAGCGGAACCTCCTGCCGCAACAGGGCCCCCACGGCGTCGCACCCACCCTTGTCCGCGCTGTGCGACGACTGCTCCACCAGCCTGCGCAGACAGCCCTCCATCTCCGTCCGCTGCGACCGCAACCACAACAAACCGTCCTTGAGCACCCATGCACCTCCCGTCGCCCCACCAGCCTGCCACCTCTCCGCCTCGGGGGACACCCCATGACAGGTTATGTCACCTTCGTCCCGGGGTGGAGGTTGCGGGGGGCCCGGAGCGACCGTAGGGTTGTGCTCATCGCCGGGCGAGAGGGATTGCCGATGCAGCTGTCAGCACAAGCACAACGGGTGGTGGTCAGGGCCCTGGAGGGGGGGCCCTGGCGCGATCATCCCTGGGACGAGCGGTCCCGGCGCATTGGGGGAGCGATGCTCACGGGCCTTCGGGAGAGCCTCCCGGGGGGCGGGGTGTCGACGGCCGTGGCGGTGGCCACGAGCGCGGCCCGGGCCGAGCTCCCCCTGGCCCCGGCGGCCTGCCACGAGATGGCGGCCCGGGTGACCCTCGTGTGGTCGGTGCGGGCCCTGAGCGAGGCGGTGGGGGCCGAAGGCGACCTCGCCCTGCGGGCCGCGGTGGAGCAGACAGCCTGGGAGCTCGCGGCGAGCGCCCCGCGCCTGGCCTGCGCCGACGACGTGGCCTCGCAGGCTCCGTTTGAGGTGCTGGTCGACGCCACCCGCGAGGCCTTCACCGCGGCCCGCGACGACACCGACCCCCACAGCCCCGAGGGCCCCTTCCTGGCGGTGTACCTCCACCAGCTCAAGCACATCGCCTCGCTCCTGGTCGTGGGCGGCCACTCCGTGGACGAGCTCGTGCGGGGGGCGGTCCAGCGGGCCGACCGGGTGGCCCGCAAGGATGGGGTGCAGTCCTGGGTGGGGGCTCCTCTCGGGATGCGGCGCCGTTGGGCCCGGAGGGGGCTCCTGGAGGCCGCCTGGGCCCTGGCCTCTCGGGCCCACGCCCAGGAGGCCCGGAGCGAGCACGGGCGCGCGGCGGGGTTGTGGCTCGCCCGTACGGCCTGCCTCCTCCTCACCCGGGCCGAGCGGGCCGAGGGCTGGGTTCCCGAGACCCCCGGCGACACCCCCAACGGGCTCACCCCGAAGACCGCCACGATGAATCAAGATCACGCAGCCGGCGAAGCAGCGCCGGAGAAGAAGGCAGCCCAGACCATGAGTGACAAGATCGCCCCCGTGCTCAAGACCCTCGAAGCCGACGCGGGCGAAGCCGCGTGGCGCCTCGCCGGGTCGCAGTTTGTCAAGCTCGCCCGCGAGCCCATCGTCGGCCTGCTCTCGCGGCACCTCGCCCCCGACGACGCCTCCCTCCGCACGCGCATCGCCGGCTTTCTGGAGACCGAGCTCGGCACCTCGCTCCTGTCGGCCCTGCTCTCCGTGGGGCTCCAGGCCCTGCCCATGGGCCAGAGCGAGATGACCTCGAAGCTCGCCCGCGAGCTGCGGGTCAAGGCCATGGCAGGCGCCGGAGACGCCGTGGCCGACGTGCTCATGGGGCCCCTGCGCCAGGTGGCGGTGCTGTATCTCCAGGGGGTTCCCGGGGCGGTGGAGGGCGGGGGGCAGAGCCCGGCAGCCCTGCCGAGCTCGCTCGGGGTCGAGGGGCTCTCGATGGACGTGACCCCTGAGGTCCCGGTCCCCGTACGCACGACCGAGCCCACCTGACTCAATCCCCTCCCGTACGCTCCACGACAGCGCTTCCTCCTCCCAATCCCCACCACACACCCGGCAACCCACCGACAGGCGAGGTTTTCTCTCCGCAGGGGGTTGACCGCACTCTCACATCCGCGTTGCATAGACCCGATCGAGCTTAGCGCCGGGCGTAGCATCTCCCCTCCCGCTGGAGACGGACGACGCACGCTCGCCCATGTTTTGCATCCGGAGGTATCCCTTTGAAGGCAACGAAAAACCGCTTGTGGTTGATGCCCGTCCTGCTCCTCGCCGCGTGCGGGGGCTCGGGCACCAACACCAACCCCGACGAGGACGCGGGCACCACCCAGGACCTCGGCAGCAAGGTCGACACGGGCGCCCCCGTCGACACCGGACAGCCCATCGACACGGGTCCCCCCGCCGACACCGGACAGCCCGTCGACACGGGCGTGATCGACAAGGACGCCGGCCAGCCCGAGGACACCGGCACCCCCGTCGACACCGGCACCCCCGAAGACACCGGCACCCCCGTCGACACCGGCGCCCCCGAAGACACCGGCACCCCCGTCGACACCGGCACCCCCGTCGACACCGGCACCCCTGAGGACGCGGCGACTCCCGAGGACGTGGCTCGCCCCGAGGATACGGGCCCGAGCTGTCCCACCGGCGAGGCCTTCTGCGCCGGGGCCTGCATCGACGTGCAGAGCAACAACAACAACTGCGGCACCTGCGGCACTGTCTGTCCCGCGGGGCAGTCGTGCCGGACGGGCGTGTGCACCCCCAACTGCGCCCCCGGCGAGTCTCTCTGCGGGGCCACCCCGGTGTGCGTCAACACCCAGACCGACGCGGCCAACTGCGGGGCCTGCGGCAACGCCTGCGCCATGGGTCAGATGTGCGTGATGGGCACCTGCAGCGTGGTCTGCAGCGCCCCCCGTACCATCTGCGTCTCCGCCATGGGCTCCCAGACCTGCGTCGACCTCCAGACCGACGCGACCAACTGCGGGGCCTGCGCCAACGCCTGCCCCATGGGCCAGGGCTGCACCGCCGGGTCGTGCCAGCTCGCCTGCCCGATGGGACAGACGGCCTGCAACGGGGTCTGCGTCGACCTGCAGTCGAGCGCCAGCAACTGCGGGGCCTGCGGCAACGCCTGCGCCACCGGGCAGGCCTGCAACGCCGGCACCTGTCGCCGCAGCTGCGGCATGGGCGAGTCGCTCTGCAACGACGCCTGCGTCAACCTCCAGACCGACACCGCCAACTGCGGGGCCTGCGGCATCTCGTGCCGGGCCGGGCAGTCGTGCACCGCGGGCTCGTGCGTGTGCCCCATGGGCCAGACCCTCTGCGGCGACACCTGCACCGACACGCAGAACAGCAACGCCCACTGCGGGGCCTGCAACCGGATGTGCCCCACCGGGCAAAACTGCCGCGCGGGCGTCTGCGCCGCGATGGCCCCGGCCAATGACCTGCCCGCTGACGCCATCGTGCTCAACCTCGCCTCCCCGTCGGTGACGGTCATGGGCTCCACCACCGGGGCCACCCGCCAGGGCGCATGCGGCGCCGGCCCCGACGTGTTCTACCGCTTCACCCTCACCCAGCGCGAGGTGGTCTACGCCGACACCTTCGGCTCGACCTACGACACCACCCTCGCCTTCGCCTCCGGCACGGGCACCACCGCGGTGAGCGGGACCTGCAACGACGACGCGTGCAGCACCACCCAGTCGCAGTCCGTGGCCGTGCTCGCCCCGGGGACCTACTACGTCGTCGTCGGCGGCTTCGGCTCCGGGAGCGGCAACTTCACCCTGCGCCTGCAGCACCTGCCCGCGGGCGGCGGGGCCGTCAACCGCATCACCAGCACCGCCACCGGCGTGCAGACCTTCATGGGCACCACCACCGGCACCAGCGGGCACAGCACGTCCTGCGGCTCGGGGGCGGGCCCCGAGGTGGCGTACTACTTCACCACCTGCCCGAGCTTCGTGCAGACGGCCTTCACGGCCTCCACCTGCGGGGCGGCCACCTGGGACACCGTGCTCGAGGAGCGCAGCGCGGGCCGTACGCCCTACGCCAACCTCTGCAACGACGACGCGTGCAGCCTGCAGTCGACCCTCTCGGGCAACATCCCCGCGGGGGCCGGCCTGCACAACCTCTACGTCGACGGCTTCAGCAGCACGTCGTCGGGGGCCTACACCCTCTCGCTGCGCTTCGGCTCGTGCCCCACGGGCCAGAGCCTCTGCGGGTCGACCTGCGTCGATCTCCAGACCAGCGCCGCCCACTGCGGCACCTGCGGCACGGCCTGCGGGGTCGGCCAGCTCTGCACGGCGGGGCGCTGCGCGTGCCCGACGGGGCAGCTCCTCTGCGGCGGGGCGTGCGTCAACCCCGCCACCGACCGCAACCACTGCGGGGCCTGCGGCCGCGTCTGCGGCACGGGCTTCAACTGCACCGCCGGGGCCTGCGTGTGCCCCGCCGGCCAGAGCAACTGCAACGGCACCTGCCGCACCCTGACCACCGACACCAGCAACTGCGGGGCCTGCGGCCGCGTGTGCCCCACGGGGTCGGCCTGCACCGGCGGGACCTGCGTGTGCCCCACCGGGCAGACCGCCTGCGGCTCGGCCTGCGTCAACCTCACCAACAACAACAGCCACTGCGGAGCCTGCGGCCGCGTCTGCGGGGCCGGCACCACCTGCGTCACCAGCGTGTGCCGCCCCAGCAATGACACGCGGGCGAGCGCTACCACGCTCACCCTCGCCGCCGGCGAGACCGCGGTCAACGGCACCACCACGGGGGCGACCTTCGACGGCCCCGCGGGCTGCGGGACCACCCCCCTCAACGTCTGGTATCGGGTCACCCTGTCGACGCGGGAGATCCTCTACGCCGACACCTCGGGCGGCGACTCCAACTTCGACACCCGCCTGTACATCGTCGACAACAACGGGGCCCTCGTCGCCAACACCTGCAACGACGACTCGGGCTGCGGCACCGCGGGCGGCTTCACCTCCGGCCTCCAGTCGCGCACCAGCGCCGTCCTCAACGCCGGCACGTACTTCATCGCGGTCGGCGGGTTTAGCGCCACCAGCGCGGGCAACTTCACCCTCCGGGTGCAGCACATCCCCGCCAACTACGGCAGCTTCTTCTACGCCACCGCCATCACGGGCACCGCCACCACCTCGCTGACCACCCTGGTCGGCACCAGCGCCCGCACCCCCACCTGCACCGCCGGCCCGTCGGGCGAAGACATGCGGTGGTTTACCTCCTGCGGCGGGGCCAGCCTGCTCTTCTCGCTCTGCTCGGCAGACGGCGGGAGCTGGACGCGCCGGGGCACCGACAACAGCACCACCTACGACCCGGCCATGTACGTGTACGCCGGCCGCACCGCCAGCCAGGTGTTCTGCAACGACGACGCCCCGAGCACCATCGCCTGCCGCGGGACCAACCCCGACAGCGTCAACCCCAACTACGGGTCGCGCATCACCGGCACGAGCCAGCGCGGCATCCACGCCGTGGTGGTCGACGAGCGCCTCCGGGCCAACGGGATGCGCTACACCATGCGCCACCAGATCCCCAACTGACCCCAATCCCCCCGCGTCCCCCGCGCCCGGCGCTCCTCCGGGTGTCCCCCTGACCTCTCCCCTCCCCTGAGGCCACGCCCCCGCCCCGCCTCGCGGCGGCGATGCCGCGGGGTCTCTGGGGGGTCGGTCTGTCGAAGTTTCCACTTCGGTGGTTGACCTTCCTCCACATCGGCGGTGCACTCTCGGGCGCACCTTGTCGTGGGATGCCGCGCCCGTGTACCCACACCGGCCAGGCCCCCGCGACCTCTACGATGGAGGACACCCCTTGAAGGCGAACAGAAATTCCCTGTGGTTGATGCCCGTTTTGCTCCTCGCCGCCTGCGGGGACTCGGGCACCACCCCCGACGCCGACGTCCAAGCCGACGCCGCCATGGACGCGGGTTCCAAGGTCGACACGGGCACCGACGACGTGACCAAACCGACCGACCTGGGCCCGGACGCCGGCCGAGACGCCGGCCGAGACGCCGGCCGAGACGCCGGGCCCGACGCAGGACCCGTGGACACCGGCCCGGAGATCGACACCGGGGTCATCGACAAGGACGCCGGGATGCCCACCGACGGAGCCATCCCCGACGATGCCGTCACCCCCGCCGACGTGGTCACCCCCGACGACGCCGTCACCCCCACCGACGGAGCCATCCCCGACGACGCCGTCACCCCCACCGACGTGGTCACCCCCACCGACGTGGTCGCCCCCGCCGACGTGGTCACCCCCACCGACGCGGGGCAGCCCGTCGATGTGGTCACCCCCACCGACGTGGTCACCCCCGCCGACGTGGTCACCCCCGTCGACGCGGGGCAGCCCGTCGATGTGGTCACCCCCGTCGATGTGATCGCTCCCGTCGACGCCGGGCAGCCCGTCGATGTGGCCCCCGACACCGGTCCGACCTGCGTCACGGGCGAGATCCTCTGCGGCGGGCTCTGCGTCAACCCCCAGAGCAGCACCGCCCACTGCGGGATGTGCGACCGCCCCTGCGCCACGGGCCAGTCGTGCACGATGGGGGTGTGCGCCTGCCCGGCCGGACAGACGGTCTGCGCCGGGGCCTGCGTCAACCTCCAGAGCAACAACACCCACTGCGGGGCCTGCGGGATCGCCTGCACCGACGGCAAGGTGTGCGTGGCCGGGACGTGTCGGTCGGAGGTTCCGGTCAATGACCTGCCGACGAGCGCGATCCCGCTCAACATCGCGGCCCCGTCGGTGACCACCACGGGCACCACGGCCGGGGCCACCAACCAGGCCGCGTGCGGGGCTGGGCCCGACGTGTACTACCGCTTCACCCTCACCCGCCGCTCGATCGTCTACGCCGACACCTTCGGCTCGACCTACGACACCACCCTGGCCATCGCCCCCGCCACCGGGACGGGCACCCTGGCCGGCACCTGCAACGACGACTCCTGCGGCGGCCTGCAGTCGCAGACCTCCGCCGTCCTCGACGCGGGCTCCTACTTCCTCGTCGTCGGCGGGTTTGGCACCAACAACGGCGACTTCAACCTGCGCTTCCAGCACCTCCCCGCCGGGGCCGGGTCTGTGAGCCGCATCACCAACACGGCCGTCGGCTCGCAGAGCTTCATGGGCACCACCATGGGCACGAGCGGCCACACCACGGCCTGCGGAGGCGGCGGGACCGGCCCCGAAAACGCCTACTACTTCACCACCTGCCCGGGCTTCGCGCAGACCACCTTCGTGGCCAGCACCTGCAACGGGGCCACCTGGGACACCATCGTCGAGGAGCGCAGCGCCAGCCGCGTCCCGTACACCAACCTCTGCAATGACGACGCCTGCGGCAACCAGTCGACCCTCTCGGGCACCGTGCCCGCCGCCCAGGGCCTGCACGCCCTGTACGTCGACGGCTTCGGCACGACCAGCATGGGCAGCTACACCCTCAACCTCCGCCTCGGGCCCTGCCCCACCGGCGAGACCCTCTGCACCGCGGCGTGCATCAACCTCCAGACCAACGCCCAACACTGCGGGGCCTGCGGCAACGCCTGCGCCGTGGGGAGCGCCTGCGTAGCCGGGGTCTGCCGCGCCGTGGCCCCCATCAACGACGAGCCCGACGACGCCATCAGCATCGACATGTCGGCCCCCCAGTCGACCTTCACCGTCAACACCATGGGGGCCACCAACCACACCGCCGGGTCGTGCGGGTGCACCACGGGGCCCGACGTGTTCTATAGCTTTACGGTGCCCTCGACGGGGCCCGAGCTGATCTACGCCGACACCCTGGGATCGACCTGGGACACCTCCCTCTTCGTGCAGACCGCCGCGGGGGCCAACATCACCGACGCGGGTCTGCCCTCGGGAGGCGTGGCCTGCAACGACGACAACGGCCTCGCGGGCTGCAACACCGGGACCCAGTCGCAGATCCTCCTGCGCCTCGACCCGGGCAACTACCGCCTCGTCGTGTCGGGCTGCGGCGGCGGAGGCGGCACCAACCTCCGCTTCCAGCACGCCCCCGTCGGGGTCGGGGCCCTCGCCTTCCTCCCCCAGGGGACCACCCCCCGCATGGGCAACACCTCGGGCACCGGCCCCGGCCGCGTCAACCTCGGGTGCAACGGCGGCAGCCGCGAAGACACCTGGTACTGGTACACCTGCGGGGCCTTCCCGGCCTCGCCCTTCATCGCCGCCACCTGCAACGGGGCCACCTGGGACACCTCCCTGTCGCAGTACAGCCCCGGCCGCACGACCCCCAACACCTGCAACGACGACGCGTGCAGCCTCCAGTCGTCGCTCATGTCCACCCTGCCCGCCGGGGCCGGCCTGCACACCCTCTACGTCGACGGGTTTGGCACCGCCTCGGGCGCCTACACCCTGACCGTCACCCGTCCCTGACCCACCCCCCCTCCTGCCTGGCGGAGCCATCGCCTCCGCCGGGTCCCTCCCTCCCCGCCCTCAGCCCCTCCGGGCCAACCCGTCCACCGCCCGCAAGAGGGTCGGCAGGCGGTAGGGCCCGTGCATCCTGCGGACCCGCCCGGCGGCCTCGTCGAGGGGCATCCCCGCGGCCGTCACCCACAGGGGCTGGGCCGACGCCCCGCGCACGACCTCCTGGGCGCACCCTGCCGAGGCGAACCGGGTCTTGGCCACCCCCACCACCGCGCACCCCTCCCCCAGGGCCCGCCACAGGTGGGCTCCGAGCCCCGGGTCGTCGGGGCCCCGGAGCCACACGTACCCGTCCACCAGCACCACCCCGGGCAGGGCCTCGAGGCCGCCCAGCAGCGCCAGGAGGCACGGGAGCTCGCGTTTGTAGAAGGCCCCGGGCTCGTACGGGGCCGCCTCGGGCAGGACACACACGCGGGTGAGGGTCGGGGCCCCGTCGCCCCAGTCGGAGAAACCCACCAAAGCCGCGTGGGCCGTTCCGTCCGGGCGGTAGTCCACGTCGAGGGCCGCCCCGAGGAGGGGGGTCATCGGGCCGCCTCGAGGCGACGGGTGAGGTAGTACGTGAGCCGGAGGTAACGCAGGCCGAAGCACCACATGTCGTGCCGGGCCAGGGCCTTGACGGCCTCGCGTTCGACCCCCTCGGGGACGCCCAGAGACACGGGCCAGGAGGGGTCGGAGGCGGCGTCCCAGACCTCGATGACCTCGTCGAGGGGCAGGCGCAGGGCCCCGAGCGGCGTGGCGAGGTAGACCCCCTGGTCGCCGTCGTGCGGGGCGGAGTCGACGGGGCGGGTGGAGAGGGCCAGGCCCCGCGGGGGATACGGGTCGAGCCGCAGGACGCTCGTCATGTTGCAGCCGGGCAGGGGGAAGGCGATGTTCATGTAACGGAGGGCGTCGCGGAGGTGGCTGCTGTAGGCGGCCACGTAGAGGGCCTCGCCCTCGTCTCCGGCGGTCCCCCGGTACGTACGGACCCACCCCCGGGGCGTCGGGCGCCCGTCCCGATCGCCGCGCAGGGCCACGATCCGCGAGGTCACGGGCCGGGCTCGGGCCGCCGCGTCCCAGGGGAGGTTGAGCTGGCCGAGGCGCCCCGCGAGGGCCTTCCAGACGCGACCCGCGAGGCGCCACCCGGGCTGCCAGGCGGGCACCACCACCAGCTCCCAGTCGCGGGTGTGCTCGTAGAAATGCCGCACCGCGGGGCTCACCGCGGCCGTGTCGAGACCCACCCGGCCATAGTCGTCCAGGGAGTCCATCAACCCCGTGGCCCGCCCGTTGTCCACGGCCCCCGTCCGATGAAAAAACCGCGGCCCCACGGCCTCCCCCAGCCGCCCGTACAGCCGAGACAGGGGCACCCCCCGGGGGGCCGACCGACCGCGCGGGGTGGCGACCGCAAAGGCCACCAGGGCGCATCCCACGAAGCCCAGGGCGTTGACCAGGCCGTGGTAGCGCACCATCCGTTCGAGGGAGGCTCCGCCCAGGCGTGCAAACCCGTGGGCCGCAAACTCCAGGGCCAGGGTGGCCGACACGAGGGTCGCGAGGCCCGACAGCACGAAGAGACCCCGGGCCGTAGGGGGCCCGGGTCGGGTGGCCCGCCGCACGAGGAGCAGACCCGTGGCCGCGGTGGCCAGGGCTACGTCCCAGGCCGCGACGTGTTCGAGAGGACGCCACACCGCGATCCCCGCAGCCAGGAGGGGAACCCCCGCCAGGAGCCCCGCCCCCCCGACCGTGTACAGGGCCCTCCAGGGTCGGCCCACCCCGGCCTCGCCCTCGTCGTCGAGGGAGCGCCCGAGGAGGGCCACCACGGCGCAGGCCCCGAAGCCCGCGTAGTGAAAATGAGCCGCCGTGAGGAGGCTCTGGAGCCCCCCGAAGCCCATCACGGTGAGGTCGCCCAGGTAGGCCGCGAGCCACAGGGCTCCGACAGGGAGGTAGACCCGGGCGAGGTCGGCCGCGAGGTCGGGGAGGCTCCGACGGGGTCGTTCGGCCAGGCGACAGAGGCCCTGGAGGGCCACCAGGAGAGCCGCCACAACCCACGGCAGCCCGAGGACCAGGCCGAGGCGTCCGTGGGGCAGGAGGAGGCCTCCCAGGGCCGCCACCGGGCCCACGGCGAGCAAGAGCCGGAGGGGTCCTTCCAGAGGCGCAGGGATGCCGTCGCGGTGGGGCTCGGCCAGGAGCCTTCGACCGAGGGGGATCACCCCTGCGGCGGCCAGCAGGACCACCCCTTCGACGGCCAGCACGATCCCCGACTGCCCGGTGCGCATCGTCTATCCCGCGGGCTGCACGGGGGCCTCGTCCTGGTGCATCCAGCGCTTGAGGAAGGGGGTGAGGAGCACCAGGAGGGCGGCGGCCACGAGGGAGGCCAGGGCGATCTTGCCGAAGACCTCGGCATACACCCCGAGGGTCTCTCGGGGGACGGGGATGGTCTGGGCCGCGCCCCCGGGGGCCTCGTGGACGCCCGTGAGTTGGGCGATGATCCCCGCGAGGAACTGCGAGAAGGCCGTGGCGAGGTACCAGGCCCCGAGCATGGTGGCCACCATGCGCCGGGGGGAGAGCTTGTTGACCATCGACAGGCCCACGGGGGACAGGCACAGCTCGCCCGTGGTGTGCAGGAGGTAGCCCAGGAGGAGCCAGCCCATGCTCACCATGCCCCGGGGGTCGGCGTGGCGGGCCCCGTACCACAGGGCCCCGAAGCCCGCCCCGAGCTGCACGAGGCCCATCACGAACTTGGTCGGGGTCGAGGGCTCCCTGCCCCGCTTGGCGAGGAAGCCCCACAGGGCCGTAAACACCAGCCCGAAGAGGAGGATGTAGATGGGGTTGGTGGCCTGGAAGACCGAGGCCGGGACCTCGCTCCCGCCGACCCCCATCCCGAGGTGTTCGCGGGTGATCTGCCAGGTGGCCCGCACTTCGGGCTGGTGGGCGGCCTGGGCCGCGGCCCGGGCGGCGTCGAGCTGGTCGAGGGTAAACATCCGACCGCCCTGCGGAAACCCGAGCTGCTCCTGGGTGAGGGGGATGGTGAGGGCCTGGCCCACGTCGGCCTCGGTGATGACCCGGGCCTCGGTCACGCGGTCGACGTTGCGGTCGGTGAAGTTGTTGATGGAGCTGCCGGCCTGCTCGAAGAAGGCCCAGAAGAGCATCGAGAAGAAGGCCATGATGAGGATGACGAAGAGCCTCTCGCGCTCGCGGCGGGTGACCCGTACGGCCTCGAAGATCACGTACCCGAGGGCCACGGCCCCGACGGTGTACAGGACGTAGCCGGCCACGGTCCGGTGCGACACCAGCCACGCGAACACGGGCACGAGGGCCACCACCCCGCCCAGCACGGCCGCCAGGTGCTGCCTGAACTTCGGGTACGCCATCATGGCCATCGGGACGGCCCGGTACGGAACGCTGCCCCCATTGCCCCCCGGCTTGAGCCCGGGCTCTCCCGTGGGGGGCATCCCGAGCCCCGCGGGGATGCCTCCGTTGGCCAGGGCCCGCAGGGCGAACCCCATGGCCACCACCAGGGCCACGGCCACGAAGAGGTTGCCCCCGAGGACCCACCGGGTCTGGCGCATCCCCGCGAAGAGGAGGCCCCCCGCGGAGGCCAGGGCCCCGGCCCCGATGAGCCCCTGGGTGACCACCGTGGGGGCCACGAAGATCGCGAGGCCGATCATCATCCCGAGGGTGGCCAGGCCGAAGCCGTAGTGCCACCCGTAGGTCTCGCCGATGTAGCCGCACAGGAGGGGGGCCATGGCGGCCCCGAGGTTGACCCCCATGTAGAAGATCGTGAAGGCCCCGTCGCGTTTGGGCTTGAGCCGGGCGGCGCTGTAGAGCTGGCCTACGATGGTGCCGATGTTGGGCTTGAAGAAGCCGTTGCCGAGGATGAGGAGGGCCAGGGCGAGGAAGAAGGCCGTGCTGTTGCGGAGGGTCATCGTGAGGTGACCCAGGGCCATGAGGGTGCCCCCGATGACGACGGCCGCGCGCTGGCCGAGGTAGCGGTCGGCGATGAGGCCCCCGAGGAAGGGGGTCATGTACACGAGGGCGGTGTAGGCCCCGTAGACCCCGTAGGCCTTGTTGTCGCTGTACCGGAGGAAGTCCTTCGTCATGTAGAAGACGAGGAGGGCCCGCATCCCGTAGTAGGAGAAGCGCTCCCACATCTCGGCGAAGAACAGGGCGAAGAGCCCGGGGTGATGGCCCACCCGGCGCTCGAAGGGCGTCTCAGGGGTCTCGATGCCGGTCGTGTCGTCGCTGTCGGGTTGGGGGCTCGCCATGGGTCTTCCTCCGCGGTCGAGGGGAATACCACGACCGCCGCCTCCGCCTACAGGCGGATGGGCTCCGGAGGCGGCGGGAGGACCATCGGTTGACAGGGTGGGTCCGCCGCGTGGATCGTGGAGGGAGCCTGTCCTCTGTCCCCCATTTACAGTCGACGGGGCGCCGACTGAACCGCGGAGGCGTCGTGTTGGAGACGCTCGTCGATGACACGGCGACTTCAGGCGCGCTCAACGTGCGCATCGCCGTTGCACCCCGGAGAGCACCCCTCTATGCTCGGACCGGACGCCCGAATTCTCATCGAGGACGCGGGCGAGGGTACCTACCGCAGCTCGGCGCTTCTCCGTCTTTCGGGCACGACGGGGCAGACGCGAGGATCCCCCATCTCGAATGAATCCGTGCACATCCTGGTCGTAGACGACTCGCCAGCCAAGGTCCTGGCCCTGTCGTCGCTGCTCGAGCAGCCCGACCTGGTGGTCGTCACGGCGGCCTCGGGCGACGAGGCCCTGCGGCTTCTTCTCCGCGGCGAATTCGCGGTGATCCTGCTCGACGTGAGCATGCCGGTGCTCGACGGCTTCGAGACGGCCTCGCTCATTCGCCAGCGGCCCCACACGGCGGCCACCCCCATCATCTTCATCACGGCCTCATGGAGTCGATCGGGATCGTGCTCAACACCATCGCCGCCACGATGCGCACGGAAGAACTCCTCAAGCAGTCGCAGGCCCTGGCCCACGAGCTCACGGTGACCAACCGTCGGCTGGAGCAGCAGGCCATGTCCCTCAAGGCCTCGGAAGAACTCCTCCGTCGGCAGCAGGACGAGCTCCAGCGCACCAACGACGAGCTCCAGGAGAAGGCCAGCCTCTTGTCCGAGCAGAACGCCGAGGTCGAGCGCAAGTCGCGGCAGATCGAGCTGGCCAAGCAGGCCCTGGAGGAGAAGGCCGAGCAGCTCGCCCTGACCTCCAAGTACAAGTCTGAGTTTCTCGCCAACATGAGCCACGAGCTGCGCACCCCGCTCAACTCCCTGCTCATCCTCTCCCGCCTCCTGTCCGAGAACCCCGAGAAGAACCTCAGCGACAAGCAGGTCGAGTTCTCTCGTACGATCCACGCCTCGGGGTCGGACCTCCTGGCCCTCATCAACGACATCCTCGACCTGTCCAAGATCGAGTCGGGCACGATGGTGCTCGACATCGTCGAGGTGCCCTTCGCCACCCTCCAGACCGACCTCCTGCGGACCTTCCGCCACGTGGCCCAGGCCCGCAACCTGCAGTTCGCCATCGAGCTCGACCGCGACCTGCCGGGCTCGATGCAGGCCGACTCCAAGCGCCTCCAGCAGATCCTCAAGAACCTCCTGTCCAACGCCTTCAAGTTTACCGAGCAGGGCGGGGTCACCCTGTCGGTTCGACGACCCGAAGCCGTCTCAGCGCCCCTACCCCGCCCTGGAGTCCGTCGGCTACGTGACGACCTTCATGGAGGTCGACCCGATCGGCGACGACCGGGGCCACATCCAGCCGGGCGACCGCCTGGTGCTCATCGTCGAGGACGACGTGCCCTTCGCCCGGATCCTCTTCGACCTCGCCCACGACTGCGGCTACAAGGCCATCGTCACGGTCGAGGGCGGGGCCGCGGTGGCCCTGGCCCGGCAGTACCAGCCCTCAGCCATCACCCTCGACATCAACCTCCCCGACAGCGACGGGTGGACCGTGCTCGACCGGCTCAAGCACGACCCGGATACGAACCACATCCCCGTGCATGTCATCTCCGTGGCCGACGGCCGACACCGGGCCCTCACCCAGGGGGCCCTCGGCTAGCTGGAGAAGCCCGTCGACCGCGAGTCGCTCACCCAGGCCTTCTCCCGGATGAGCGCCTTCCTGGAGCGGCCCCTGCGCAACCTCCTGGTGGTCGAGGACGACGCGGTCCAGCGGGCCACCGTCATCGAGCTCCTGGCCGACAGCGACGTGACCATCCACGCCGCGGGCTCGGGCCAGGAGGCCCTCGATGTCCTGCGCGACACCCGCTGCGACTGCATGGTCCTCGACCTGGGCCTGCCCGACATGACCGGCCTCGAGCTCATCGCCCGCATCAAGAACGAGCTCGGTCAGGCCGACCTGCCGATCATCATCTACACCGGCCGCGAGCTCACCCGCCGCGAGGAGGTTCAGCTCCGGAAGGTGGCCCACACCATCATCGTCAAGGACGTGCACTCGCCCGACCGGCTCCTGGTCGAGACGGCCCTCTTCCTGCACCGCACCCAGTCCCGGCTCTCCGAGGACAAGAAGAAGATGATCTCGCACGCCCGGCTCACCGACACGGGGGTCGCGGGCCGCAAGGTCCTCGTGGTCGACGACGACGTCCGCAACATCTTCGCCATGACCAGCATCCTCGAGCGCCACCTCATGAAGGTCGCCTTCGCCGAGAACGGCACCCAGGGCATCGAGGTCCTCCAGGCCAACCCCGACATCGACGTGGTCCTCATGGACGTGATGATGCCGGGCATGGACGGCTACGAGACCATGCAGGCCATCCGGGCCCTGCCCAAGTACAAGCAGCTCCCGATCATCGCCCTGACCGCCAAGGCCATGAAGGGCGACCGCGAGAAGTGCATCGCCGCCGGGGCCAGCGACTACATCACCAAGCCCGTCGACACCGAGCACCTGATGTCCCTCCTGCGGGTGTGGCTCTACCGATAGCCCCTTCGGCAGCCCGGACGGCGTAGCCCGGGCGGCCCCAACCGTGAGACAGTACGGCTCTCCCTTACCAAGGCAGTGGCGATCCTATGCGTCGACGCGAGTTCCGGGCCGTTAGCCTCGTTTCGATGGTGATGCTCGCCCTGGGGGCGGGCTGTGCAGAGGACTCCGGGTCGGGCGTCGTCGACGTCGACGCCGGCAGCGACACGGGCCCCGGGGGCACAGACCTCGGCCCCGCCGACACCGGCCCCCGCGACGTGGGCCCCCTCGACGCACCCCCCGACGACCGGGCCCAGGGCCCCTGCGCCGCCGACAACGACTGCGCCGCCACCCCCGCCACCCCCGTCTGTGACGTAGCCAGCGGCCGCTGCGTCGGCTGCCGCACCGCCCCCGACTCCTGCCCCCCCGACCAGCACTGCGACGGGGCCTCGTCCCGCTGCCTCGCCGGCTGCCGGGCCGACGAGGGATGCGCCACCCCCGACGCGGGGTCGAGCCGCCTGCGCTGCGACACCAGCACCCACTCCTGCGTCCAGTGCGTCACCGACGAGCACTGCCCCACGGGCAACCTCTGCGTGGGCAGCCTCTGCGTCATGGGCTGCACCGACAACCGCGGCTGCCCGGGGGGCCAGACCTGCTGCGGCGGGGCCTGCGTCGACACCAGCGCCAACCTCGCCCACTGCGGGGCCTGCAACACCCGCTGCAACGCCACCAACGCCACCCCCGCCTGCCGCAACAGCACCTGCGCCGTCGGGGCGTGCACGGTGCCCTACGGCGACTGCGACGCGATGGCCAGCAACGGCTGCGAGACCAACACCTTCACCGACGTGGCCCACTGCGGGGCCTGCGCCCGCCCCTGCGCGTCGCGCCCCAACGCCACCGCGGCCTGCAACGCCGGGGCGTGCGCGTACACCTGCGCCATGGGCTTCGCCGACTGCGACGGGGCCCCGGGCAACGGCTGCGAGACCGACATCGCCTCGAGCCCCATGCACTGCGGGGCCTGCGGGGGCCTCTGCATGCCCCCCCGGGGCACGGGGGTCTGCATGGCGGGGCGCTGCACCGTCACGGCCTGCGCCCCGGGCTACGGCGACTGCAACACCAACGCGGCCGACGGCTGCGAGACCAACACCAGCAACACCACCGACCACTGCGGGGCCTGCGGCACCGTGTGCCCGTCGGCCACCAACGCCGCCGCGGCCTGCGTGGGCGGCGGGTGCGTGACCTTCTGCGTGACGGGCTTCCTCGACTGCGACGGGCTCGACACCACGGGGTGCGAGGTCAACGTCCGCACCGACCTCGCCAACTGCGGGGCCTGCGGCCGGGCCTGCACGACCGCCAACGCCACCCCCGCGTGCACGATGTCGCAGTGCACCATCGCGCGTTGCAACACCGGCTTCGCCGACTGCGACGGCGCGGCGGCCAACGGCTGCGAGGTCAACACCGGCAGCAACGTCCAGCACTGCGGCGGATGCGGGATGCGCTGCCCCGTAGGCCCCAACCAGATCGCGACCTGCGCGGGGGCCGCCTGCGGCCTCGCCTGCGCCCCGACCTACGTCGACCTCGACAACAACCCCAGCAACGGGTGCGAGTGCCGCAGCACCGACCCCGACCCGCCCGACGACAGCTTCGCCGACACCAACTGCGACGGCATCGACGGCGACGCGTCCCGGGCCATCTTCGTGGCCACCAGCGGCAACGACTCCAACCCCGGCACCCGGACCTCCCCCCTGCGCACCGTGCAAGCGGGCATCGACGCGGCGGCCAGCAGGCGGTTTGGGGTCTACATCGCCGGGGGCACCTATCCCGGCTCGATCACCCTCAGCCCCGGGGTGAGCCTGTACGGCGGGTACAACGCCACCACCTGGAGTCGTAGTGCGAGCACCGTCACGACGATCCAGGGGGACAGCCCCACGGCGGTGTTCGGGCGGGTCAACGAGGCCCTGGAGCTGCAACGGCTGACCATCACCTCGGTCAACGCCACCACCGCGGGCCAGAGCAGCTACGGGGTGCGCATCGCGGGCTCGGGGGCCCAGGTCACCCTCCGGCGCTGCACGGTGCGCCCGGGCCGCGGGGCCGACGGGAGCCCCGGGACAGGCGGATCGGTCGGAGCAGGCGGCGGCAACGCCTCGGGGCGCACCGGGGGCAGCTCGTCGTGCGGGGCCACCGGGGGCACGGGAGGGGCCGGGGTGAGCGGGGTTCGGGACGGCAACCCCGGCACGGAGGGCGGCACGGCCCAGGGCGGGGCAGGCGGCGGGGGGGGCAGCGCGGGCGGCGGCTGCGGCAACTCCCGCGAGGGCGCCAACGCCCCCAACTCGGCGGCTCCTGGCCGACCCGGGCCCGGCGGGGCCTCGGGCACGGCGGCCGGGGCGGTGGGTACGGTCTCGTCGAGCGACGGCACCTACGTCCCGACGGCAGGCGGCGGGGGCGCCACGGGCCAGCCCGGGGGCGGCGGGGGCGGCGGGGGCGCGGGCGGAGGCGACGCGGAGTACACAGGGTTCTTCAACTGCACCAACCGCACGAGCGGCAACGGCGGGGGCGGGGGCGGGGGCGGCTGCGGGGGCACCGGGGGGGCGGGCGGTCAGAGCGCGGGCGGCAGCTTCGCGGTGATGGCCCACGCCAGCGTGGTCCGGCTCGAAAACTGTGTGCTCGCCGCGGGGGCGGGCGGCGTCGGCGGTCGCGGAGGCAACGGCGGCGGGGGCGGCGGCTTTGGCGCGGGGGGGACACACACCGACGGCGCCAGCGTGGCGGGGGACGGAGCCGACGGGCGCCCGGGCGCCACCGGCGGCACGGGCGGCGGCGGCGCGGGCGGCGCGGGCGGTCCCTCGGTGTGCGTGTACTACGTGGGCACGGCCCCGACCCAGACGGGGGTGACCTGCACCCGCGGCGGAGGCGGTGCGGGCGGAGCCGGCGGCTCGGGTGGCAGCGGCACGGCCCCGGGCGGTCCCACGGGGATCTCGGTCGACACCCGCGGGGGCTGAGCGCGACGAGGGACGGGCGGCGGGCTGCGAGGCCGCAAGGGCGCATCGGGTCGCAAGGGCCAGAAGGGTTTGTGGGGGAAAACGCAGCGGGACCCCCACGACGTTGCGCAGATGACCGCCGCCCTCGTCTGGCGCACCGCTCCCCGGCCCGCCGACCGTCGCCTGCCCGATGCCCCCCACAACCACGTCCGGCCCTTGAAGCCCGATGCGCCCTTGCGGTTTCTGCCCTCCGCCCTCCGCCCGGTCGAGCCCGGGTTTAAGGCGCGCAGGGCGGGGCCACCGTCATCTGGGCCAGGAGCATGGCGGGCCAGGGGAGGGTTCCGCTCGACAGGACCACCGGGGTCGTCGGGCCGTGGGTCGTCTGCCGGGCCCCCTCGCGGAAGAACGGGGCCCCGCTCACCTCCAACATCGTGGCCCCCTGGGTCCACGAGGGCCGGTCGCGGACGTTGTTGATCTCGGCGCCGCGGGTAAAATGGGCCGCGTCGCCGACGGTGGTCACCTCGGCCCCCCGCGTAAAGTACGGAACCGCACCGACGGTGGTCACCTCGGCCCCCCGCGTGAAATACGGGGACGACCGGGCGTCGAGGGCCGCCCCTTGCTGCGTCGAGCCAGGCCCCTGCGGAAGGCGGGTCACCTCGGCCCCCCGGCTGAAGTACGGAACCGCCCCGTGGTGGAGCCCGAACACACCCCCCTCATAAAACCAGCACGACTGGGGCGGGGTCGTCCCCGCGTCGCGACGCCCCCCCGCAGGCCGTCCTCCCTGGGCCACCACCACCGTCGGAACGAGGGTCGTCCACGGCACGATGGGCGGAGTCCCCTCGGGGACGGGACCCGCGGATGGAGGCGGAGCCTCGCCCTGCGGAGCGGCCTGCGGCGGAGGGGCCTCCGGAGCAGCCTGCGGGGGAGCCTGCGGAGGAGGGGCCTGCGCGAAGGCCGAAGCCGACAGAAGCAGCGTGATGGCCAGGAGGATCCGAGGACGCATGGCAACACCTCGTGCTCCTACTGTGGGTCTCCTGACACGCGATGCGCAAGGGGCCCTCAGGACCGCGGGAGCCCCGGAGGTCGGAGTGACAGACAATGACCCTACGGTCCTGCTGGTTGCTTGACCCCAGTAGGAAACCGGGGGCATCTGCCGCACAGATCGCGACCCCCTTCCGGGGTCGACCTTCCTCTCCACCTCCCTCCTTCCCGCTCTGGGGCTCTGCGGAGCCCATCGAGGATCCCCCCATGGCAGCAATCGGTGCAATTCTTCTTCTCGTTGGGGTGATGGCCCTGCTGGGCGGTATCGTCCAGAAGATGCGGGCGGGTCGATTGGGCGAGACGCCCTTCGCTCCGACGGGGCAGGTGGGCGCCCAGGGGCGCTCGATCGCCAGCGCGAAGGGGGCCCTGTCGACCCAGGGGCAGGTGCAGACCCAGCAGCTCCTCACGTCGCCCGTGAGCGGGGCCCCGTGCGTCTACTTCCGCTGCAGCCTGGAGGCCGAGTGGACGGAGAACAACGCCACCCACAAGTACACCGTGATGGAGGACGCCCAGGCGGTGCCCTTCGCGGTCAACGACGGGTCGGGACCGGCGGTGGTCTCGATCGACCCCAAACGCGGGGGCGAGTTCAGCGTCACGAAGCCCTTCGATCGGAAGAAGTACAGCCGCGGGCTGATGGCCTCGATCGGGTCGAAGCCCATCGAGGTGACGCCTCAGTTCATCATCCCCGCGAGCGTGCAGGTCCCGGGGCCCCTCGGTCGGATGATCGAGGTCCCGGTCACGGCCACCTACTTCGTCAGCGAGCAGTTTCTTGAGCCCCGGGGGCCCTTCTACGTCAACGGCAAGCTCGCCGACGACGGCTCGATCACGTCGCCGAGTTGGGCCTCCCTGCTCATCATGAACAAGTCCCGCGACGAGCTCCTCGCGGGCTCGGCCGGGCTGTCGAAGAAGGCCCTCCTCGGCGGGGCCATCGCCACGCCCATCGGGGGCATCCTGCTCGTGGTCGCCCAGCTCACGAAGTCCCCGGAGCCTCCGCCCGCTCCCCCTCCCCCGCCCACGACGGAGGCCCCCACGGCCCCCGAGACCAACCCGGCCGCGGCCGCGGGAGGGAGCTCGCTCGTCACCTCGAGCCTCGTCCTGACTGGCGACTGCGCGGGGCTCCAGCTCCCCGCCGGGGCGGTGCGGGTGATGCCCGCCGCGGGGGCCATCAATGTGGTGGCCATCCTCGGGACGGTGCTCCACCGGGTGTACGTCAAACTCGGCGACGTGGCCCCGGGGCAGACCGTGGACGTCTGCCGCCTCGGCCGTCGCTGCGAGCAGAACCTCCAGGTGGGCGTGGGCCCGAGCCTCTTCCTCAACAACGGGCGGGCCGTGTCGGGCACCGTCACCGTGGCCGAGTTTGCCCCCGCCGAGGGCCGGATGAACGTCACCTTCAACAACGTCACCCTGCCCATGAACCAGGGCCCCGGTCAGTGCGTCGTCAACGGCGCCCTGGCGACCACGGGCTTCTCGCAGTAGAGCCCCCGCGGCCCCGGAATCTCCGGTCGTCCGGGGCTCGACAAACGTGAGGGCGGCCGACACATCCCGGGTCGGAGCCCCCCAATGACCTTCAAAGACCACTTCTCCGTCGCCGCCGTCGACTACGCCCGGTACCGCCCGCGGTATCCGTCGGCCCTCTTCGACTGGCTCGCCGCACAATCCCCCGGTCACGACCTCGTGTGGGACGCGGCCACCGGCAGCGGGCAGGCCGCCGTCGAGCTGGCCGCGCGGTTCGCCCGCGTGATCGCCACCGACCCCTCCGCCGCCCAGATCGAACGGGCCGTCCCGCACCCCCAGGTGGAGTACCGGGTCGAGCCCGCCGAACGATCGTCCCTCGCCTCCGAGAGCGCCGACCTCATCTCCGTAGCCCAGGCCCTGCACTGGTTCGACCAGGGAGCCTTCTTCGCGGAGGCCGAGCGGGTCTTGAAGCCCGGGGGGGTTCTCGCGGTGTGGTGCTACGAGATCTTCGAGACCACCCCCGCCATCGACGCCGTGGTCTCGCGCTTCTACCACGACACCATCGGCTCCTTCTGGCCCCCCGAACGCCGCTGGATCGAGACCGGCTACGCCGACCTCACCCTACCCTTCCCGCGAATCCCGGCCCCCTCCTTCGAGATGTCGCTCGACTGGGACCTCGACGCCCTGGTGGGCTACCTCGGGACCTGGTCGGCCGTGCAGGGATACCGGGCCCAACACGGCGACCCCCTCCCCACGGTGCGGTCCGACCTCGCGGCGGTCTGGGGCGACCCGGCGACGGTCCGGCGGGTCTCCTGGCCCCTCAAGCTCCAGGTCGCACGGCGCGATCGGGCCTGAAGCTACCCTACGATCACGGCCGTCCACGGGGCGACGACCCCCTCGCTCCCGGGCTCTCCGCTGGTGAAGAGAACCCGCGGACGATCGTGCGCGAGGGGGCCCAGGGCGACGGGGGTGTCGGAGAAGTTGGCCAGGAGGGTCCGGGTGGCGTCCCCCTTCCAACGCCGAACCCGCAGGACGGACCCCACGGTATCGGCGGTCAGACGCTCCCGGGCGGGGTCGCGGAGCACCGGGTCGCTCCGCCGGAGGGCGAGCAGGGAACGGTACAACCCCAGGACCCGGGCGTGGTACCCCTCCTTCCGCTCGTCCCACCGCAGGCGCGAACGGGCGAAGGTCTCCGGGGCCTGAGGGTCGGGGATCCGCGCGCGCACCGCCGGGTCGGAGAAGGCCCGAAACCGCTTGAACTCCTCGCGTCGCCCCGCCGAGACCAGGGCCCCGAGCTCGGGTTCGTGGTCGGTGAAGTACAGGAAGGGGGTCGAGGCCGCCCACTCCTGGCCCATGAAGAGCAGCGGGGTCATCGGCAGAAAGAGCAGGAGTCCAGAGGCCATGCAGTACACGTCGACCGAGACGAGCTCGGTCAGGCGCTCGCCGAGGGCCCGGTTGCCCACCTGGTCGTGGTTCTGGATGCAGTAGACGAAGGCAGAGGCCGGGAGCCCGTCGGCAGGCGTGCCCCGGGGCCCTCCGAGGGCCGCGCAGTGTTGGCCCTGGTAGATCCAGCCCTGCTGGATGGCCTGGGCCACCCCCGCGACCCCGGGCTCGAAGGCGGCGAAGTATCCGTCGTGTTCGCCCGTGAGGGTGACATGCAGGGCGTGGTGGAAGTCGTCGGCCCACACGGCGTCGAGCCCGACCCCCCGCACGAGGTCGGCCTCGTTGCGCTCGTCCTCGGCGATGAGGGTGAGCCCCGGGTCGAGGGCCCGGGCCATGGCGACGAGCTCGGCGAGGACGTGCTGCGGCGACGGGTCGACCAGGGCGTGGGTGGCGTCGAGGCGCAGCCCGTCGAGACGAAACTCCCCCAGCCAGTAGCGGGCGTTGTCGAGCACGAGGGTCCGCATGGGGGGGTCCGCGAAGTTCGGGGCGTCGCCCCACGCGTTGCCCGCCCCGCGGGTGAAGTAGTCGGGGCTGTACGCCGCGAGGTAGTTTCCGGCGGGGCCGAGGTGGTTGTAGACCACGTCGAGGAGCACCCCGAGCCCGAGCCCGTGGGCCGCGTCGATGAAAGCCCGCAGCGCATCGGGGCTCCCGTACGGGGCGAAGGGCGCGAAGAGGCCGACCCCGTCGTAGCCCCAGCCACGCCCTCCGGCGAAGGCCGCCACGGGCATGAGTTCGAGGGTCGTGACCCCGAGGTCGACGAGGTCGGGGAGGCGCTCCTGGGCGGCCTGGAAGGTCCCTGCGGGGGTGAAGGTGCCCACGTGCAGCTCGTAGATCACCTGGGACGAGAGGGGCCTGCGTACCCCCTTGCCGTGGCGCCACGCGTAGGTCGAGCGGGTCACCCGGGCGGGGCCATGAACGCCCTGCGGGAGATCCCGGGCGAAGGGGTCGGGAAGGGCCCGGCCGTCGAGGACAAACTGGTAGAGGGTTCCGGGGGGGGCGTCGGGGGTGATGCGCACGAAGAGGCCGTCGCCGCGGGGTTCCATCGGGAGGTCGGGGCGGCGGGTTCCTGCGGCGTCGAGGAGGCGCACCGCGCAGGCCCGGGCCGTGGTGGTGTAGAGGGCGAAGCGGGTCTGGGCCCCGTCGAAGTGGGCCCCGAGGCCCGACAGGGGCGGCGGGCGGGTGTTCATTGGGCGTCGGGCTCCCGCAGGAGAAGGGCCACGGGGAGCTCGGCGAACACGTCGGCGAGGCGCACGGGGCCGCGTACGGTGAGGGTCGCGCCGGTGAGGGCGTCGCGGTAGCGGCCCGCGTAGGGAACCCGGAGGGTCTCCGAGCCCCAGACCGCCCCGACGGCCCAGGGGGCCTCTCCGCGGGTGAGGCCGTACGGGTGGCGGGCCACGCAGCAGAGCAGGCGCTCGGCCCCGAAGGCCCGGGTGAAGGCCACGACGTGTTCGCTGGCCGCCACGCCCTCGTAGTCGCCGCGGAGGAAGAGGTCGCGGCGGGCCCGGCGGGCGGTGAGGCCGACGTGGGTGACGTAGAGCTTGATGGCTCCGTCGGGGAAGTCGGCGAGGAGCGACCGGGCGAGGCCCCGGGGGTCGTCCCTGCCGGCCCGGACGCGGGCGAGGGCCCGGCGGCCGACCTCGAAGTCGACGGGGCGGCGGTTGTCGGGGTCGACGAGGGATTGGTTCCAGAGCTCGGCGCCCTGGTAGGTGTCGGGGACCCCGGGGGAGCAGAGCCGCAGGAGGGTCTGGGCGAGCCCGTTGCAGGCCCCGTACGGGGCGATGAGCTCGCAGAACTCACGGACATCCTCGACGAAGCCCTCGATGCCGAGGCTCTGGGTGACGAAGTCCTGCACGGCGGCGTCCCAGGCTGGAATGGGGTTGACCCAGGAGGTCTCCACCTTGGCCTCCTTGCAGGCCTTGAGGAGATAGTCGGCGAGGCGCCGGGCGAAGTCTGCCCGCCCCGCCCGCCCGTCCCAGCCGTACGGCCAGGCCCCCACCAGGGCCTGATAGAACAGATACTCCGCGGCCCGGCTCGGGGCGCTCTCGCCCTCCACCGTCGGCCGGGCCTCCAGGACCAGGTCGCTCCAGCGCCGGACCCGCCGTCGCCACTCCGCGGGCATCTCCGAGAGCACGGCGATGCGTGCGGCGGTGTCCTCGCCGCGTTTGGTGTCGTGGGTCGAGGACGCGATCATCGACAGGGGCCAGGCCCGGGCCCGCTCGGCGTTCTGCCGGTGAAATTCCTCCACGGTGGTGCCGTAGTGTCCGGGCGACCCGCCCACCTCGTTGAGGCACACGAGCCGGCCGTAGCGATAGAAGGCCGTGTCCTCGACGGCCTTGGCCATCACCGGCCCGGTGACCTGCTGGAAGCGCAGGGTGAAGCGGGCAAACTCGCGGCGTTGCTCGTCGGTCCCGTCGGCCCGCACCAGGAGCAGGTCTTCGATGAAGGTGAAGAGGGTGGCGCTCACCATGGGGTTGTTGCGCCGGGCGGTGGCCACGGCCTCGCGCACCCACCGGGCGTCGTGTTCGGTGTAGCCCTCCCCCTCGCGCAGGTAGGTGCGGTACACGGGGAAGGCCGCGATGATCTCGCGCAAGGCCCGGGCGAGGCCTTCGAGGGTGAAGTCGCGCCACCGGCGGTGACGGCACGCGATCTCCTGGAGCGACCGGGCGAGCATGTGGATCTCGCTCGCGAACGAGTGCCGGGTGACGTGCCGCTTGCTCTCGTAGACGTGCTCCTCGAAGGTGCGGGCGTCGCCCGTGAAGCGCTGGTAGAGGGCGGTGAGGGCCCCCTCGGAGCGTGGGTCGACCCAGAGCCCGAGGGCGGCGTTGGCAAACTCGTAGCCCGTCGTTCCGTCCACGGGCCAGGCCTCGGGCAGGCGCTCGCCGGGCTCGAGGATCTTCTCGACCAGCAGCGGGAGCGGGCGCGCGATGTCGTCGGGGCCGAGGGGGGCATCGGCCGTCGGGGGGCGTCGGAAGCGCTGCTGGATCGCCTCGAAATACGCGTAGGGGTCGTACAGGCCGTCGGTGTGATCGAGGCGCAGGGCGTTGACCCGACCCGCGTCGATCAGGCCAAAGATGAGGGCGTGGGCCGACCCGAACACGGTCGGCGACTCCATCCGCACGGCCGCGAGGTCGTTGATGTCAAAGAAGCGCCGGTAGTTGATCTCCTCGGAGGCCACGCGCCAGGAGGCGAGCCGGTAGCTCTGCTCGCGCAGGAGGGCGTCGAGGGCGTCGAAGCTCTCGGCCGAGCCGGGGCTCCCGTTGAGGGCCTCGAGGGCCGCGGCGAGGCCTGCGGCGAGGGCGGGGGTCTGGGCCACGAGGCGGCCGAGGCGCCCCTGGGCGATCTGGCTCTCGCGGGCCCGGTCGCGGCGGGCCCGGTCGCCCGACTCCAGGCGGTCGGGGAGGTGGCGCAGGGCGTAGAGGATGCTCTCCAGCTCCAGGCGCTCGGGGCTGTCTTCGGCGAGGGCGCTGCGGGCGAGGGCGTCTTCGCAGAGGGGCACGAGGGTGCTCGGGCCGAGGGGGAGGCGATGGTCGTGGTAGACGAGGCCGAAGCGCTCGCCCTCCCAGACCACACGCAGCTCGCCCCGCTCCAGGACCTCGCCGTAGAAGTCGCCGAGGATGGGCAGAAGGACCCGGTCGTGCAGGTCGCCCCGCGAGGGCCGCCAGTCGATGTCGAACCAGTCGGCGAAGCGCGAGCTCGGGCCGTTCTCGAGGACGTCGTCCCAGCAGGCGTTTTGGCCCGTGGCGATGCCCATGTGGTTGGGCACCCAGTCGAGCAGGAGGCCCATCCCGAGGGACCGCAGGCGGTCGGTGAGGGCCTCGAAATCGTCGGGGTCGCCGAGCTCGGGGTTGAGCCGGGTGTGGTCGACGACGTCGTAGCCGTGCTGGCTGCCTCGGGCGGCGGCCAGGAGGGGCGAGCTGTAGACGTCGGTGACCCCGAGCGCGGCGAGGTAGTCGACGACCCCGAGGGCCGCACGAAACCCGAAGGCCGCGTTGAACTGGAGGCGGTAGGTGGCCCCCAGGGCGTGGAGCCCGCCCCCGGCCCGCACGACCCGCGACGGGGCCCGGAAGAACTTGAGCGACCGGGCCGCCAGGGTGGACACCTCGCCCGGCATACGCCGCTCCTCGGCGAGGGCGTCGGCCGTGTCGACGAGGAGCTGGAAGGGCTCGCGTACGGCCTCCAGGGCGGGGATGGTGAAGGCGATCTCGTGGTCGCTGGCGTTGAGGAGGAGGCAGAGGTTGTCGTCGACGAGGGCCCGGCCCGCCTCGTCGACGTCGTCGATGCCACGCCCCGCGAGGAACATCCCCAGGCTTTGCGTGTTGGGGTTGCCCCAGTCGTCGGCGGACATCTCCCGTCCGTCGCCGCGAAACCACACGAGGTCGCGCAGGCCCAGGTCGTGGATCGAGCGCCCCTGGAAGAACTTCGACCGTCGCAGGGCCGGGTGGTCGCGCCGGATGCGCAGGAGGCGCTTGGTAAACTCGAAGAGGCTGCGTTGCTCGTCGGTCCATCGCCAGTCGAGCCAGCTCACGGGGTTGTCCTGGCAGTAGGCGTTGTTGTTGCCCCCCTGGGTGCGGCCAAACTCGTCGCCCGCCACGATCATGGGCGTACCCTGCGACAGCAGGAGGGTGGCCATGAGGTTGCGCCGTTGCCGGGCCCGCAGGGCGTTGACGTCCGGGTCGTCGGTGGGGCCCTCCACCCCGCAGTTGAACGACCGCTCGTGGTCGCTGCCGTCGCGGTTGCCTTCGCGGTTGTCGTCGTTGCGCTTGTGCTCGTAGCTGACCAGGTCGTTGAGGGTGAAGCCGTCGTGGGCGGTGACGAAATTGACGCTGGCCGAGGGGCGTCGGCCGTTGCCCGCGTACAGGTCGCTGCTGCCCGTGAGGCGGTAGCCGATCTCCGCGGCGAGGCCCCCGTCGCCGCGCCACAGGGCCCGGACGGCGTCACGGTAGCGGCCGTTCCACTCGGCCCAGCGGACGGGGAAGTTGCCCACCTGGTAGCCGCCCTCGCCCACGTCCCAGGGCTCGGCGATGAGCTTGACCTGGCTGAGGGCCGGGGCCTGATGGATGAGGGTGAAGAAGCTCGAGAGCCGGTCGACCTCGTGGAGCTGCCGGGCCAGCGAAGACGCCAGGTCGAACCGAAACCCGTCGACGTGCATCTCGGTCACCCAGTACCGCAGCGAGTCCATGATGAGGGCGAGGACCTGCGGGTGGCGCACGTTGAGGGTGTTGCCCGTGCCCGTGTAGTCAAAGTAGAAGCGCGGGTTGTCGCTGACGAGGCGGTAGTAGGTGAGGTTGTCGATCCCCTTGAAGCTGAAGGTCGGCCCGAGGTGGTTGCCCTCGGCGGTGTGGTTGTAGACCACGTCGAGGATCACCTCGATCCCCGCCCGGTGCAGGGCCTTCACCATCGACTTGAACTGCCGCACCTCGGCCCCGACCTCGTCGCCGCTGCGGTAGCGCGTGTCGGGGGCGAAGTACCCGAGGGTGTTGTACCCCCAGTAGTTGCGCAGGCCCCTGTCGACCAGGATCTGGTCGTCCACGAAGGCGTGGATGGGCATGAGCTCGATGGCCGTCACCCCGAGCTCGCGCAGGTGGGCGATGATGGCGGGGTGGGCCACGCCCGCGTACGTGCCCCGCAGGGCCTCGGGCACCTCGGGGTGCAGCATCGTGAGGCCCCGGATGTGGGCCTCGTACAAGACTGTACGGTGCAAGGGGGTGCGCAGCGGGGCGTCGCCCTCCCAGTCGTACGTGGGGTCGATGACCACGGCCCGCGGGGCCCCGAGCTGCGGGAGCTCCGTGCGTTGCAGGTCGCCCTCGGGCAGACCCACGGGGTAGCCGTAGCACCCGAGGTCCCAACGCTCGTGGCGGTCGAGGGCCCTGGCGTACGGGTCGAGCAGGAGCACCGCGGGGTTGAAGCGCAGCCCCTGGGACGGCTCGTAGGGCCCGTACACGCGGTAGCCGTAGCGCAGGCCAGGCCGGGCCCCGGGCAGGTACGCGTGCCACACCAGGGCCGTCTGGTGACGCAGGGGGACGCGGGTCTCGCCGCCCTCGTCGTCGAAGAGGCAGAGCTCGACCCCCGTGGCGTGCGCAGAGTAGAGGGCGAAATTGACCCCCTCCCCGTCCCAGACCGCGCCGAGGGGGAGGGGGGAGCCGGGCAGTGGGTTCATGGTGGAGGTTGTCCCGTTGAGCGCTCGAACGCGTCCTTCATCCAGCCCATCCCTCTCCTATAGCCATCCCCCGGGCCGCTCGCAGGCATGCCACGATCCCACCATTTCCACACGACTTTCAGCTCAATATATTGACGTTTTGTGCCCTTGACAGCCCTCAGGACGGTTTTAAGCTAGATGAGGTCTTTCCGCCAGACGGCCGACCTCAGGCGGCCGGGGGAATTGGATCCAATGGATCAAAAAAACTCAGGCACCCGTGTCATCGAGCGCGGTAACATCTATTTCTTCTACAGGCCCAAAGTGGGCGAAGAGGATCCCGCGGGCACCGAAGACATCCAGCGGTTTCATGTGATTCTGGCTCCCAAGAGCGGGGACAGGTATCGTCTGTTGACCATCGGTCGAAAGACCATGCCTCGGGTCGACAACGGCAACGAGAAACACTGGGGATTTGTCGACAAGGTGGGCACCGAACCCGAGGACATGGTGACCGTCCTGGAGAGAGAGACCTACACGACGAAGACCCGCGGCACGCGGGAGCGCCCCGAGGCCCGTCCGGCGGGAGAGGGCGTGTACGCGCTCGTGCGGCACGGCGATCACACGCATCTTGCCTACTCTCTCGAATTGCCTAGGACGCAGGGCGAGGTCCAGAAGGATCTGCACATCGAAGAGGAGGCGAGCTACATCTTGTCGGTGAAAAACCCCGAGCAGCCCTCCCCCACGGAGGCCGGTCTGCGGGGCACCCGGAAGGCAAAGTTTCCCAAGCGGCTTCAAGAGAGCTTCGGGGACAAACGTTTCTCCCTGGCCGACCCGCCCGAACTTCTCGATTTCGAGGGCGCAGAGTTCATCCTCATGGGTGGCAGCAGCGATCCCGAACAGGACCTCGGGATCCGGCTCAGCCCCCAAAAGGAGACCGCGGCCTCGGCGGACATCTTCACCGACCTTCACCTCGAACGGGAGCGGCACCCGACGCGACCTTTGTTCGAGGGAAGGTGGACGTAGGGGTATGCGGATCGCCCAGATCGCCCCATTGTTCGAGAGCGTCCCGCCTTCGGGCTACGGCGGCACCGAGCGAGTCGTGTCGTACCTGACGGAGGCCCTCGTCGACGAGGGTCACGAGGTCACGTTGTTTGCGAGCGGGGACTCCAGTACGCGGGCACGACTGGTCCCTGTCTGCGAACGCAGCCTCCGTCTTGCTGCCCAGCGCCCGGAGTGGCTGATGTGGCAGACGATGATGCTCGACCGCGTCTTTTCGATGGCCGAGCAATTCGATGTCATCCACTTTCACACCGAGTTCTTGCACTATCCCCTCGCGCGGCGATGCAAGACTCCGATCGTTACGACCCTGCACGGTCGGCTCGATCTTCCCGATCTTGGGCCGTTGCACCGGTACTTTCGAGACGCCCGGCTGGTCTCGATCTCCGACAACCAACGTCTCCCGCTCCAGGCCGCCAATTGGCAGGCAACGGTTCACCATGGCATTCCAGAGAGCCTGTATCACACGCACACAGAGCCCCTGGACTACTTCGCCTTCGTCGGTAGGATCTCGCCCGAGAAGCGTGTCGATCGCGCGATCAAGATCGCCCTGGCGTGCGAGACACGGCTGCGGATCGCGGCCAAGATCGATCCCGCCGACGAGGCGTACCTCGAACGCGAGATCCGTCCCTGGCTCGAACACCCACTGATCGAGTTTGTCGGGGAAATCGGCGACGCGGAGAAGAACACCTTCCTCGGTCAGGCCAGGGCCCTCCTGTTTCCCATCGACTGGCCCGAACCCTTCGGGCTGGTGATGATCGAGTCCTTCGCATGCGGCACCCCCGTGATCGCGTACGACTGTGGCTCGGTGCGCGAGGTGATGGAGGACGGAGTGACGGGCTTCATCGTGCAGGATACACGCGAGGCCATCGCCGCGGCGCGACGCGTCGGGGAGGTGAGTCGGCAGGGCTGCCGGGCGGCCTTCGAGCGGCGATTTACCGCGAAGGAGATGGCCCGAAACTACCTCGATGTCTACCGCAGGCTGGTGGACGACAAGATCGCGCCGCGTCAAGTAGACGTCGCAACCAGGTGACGGAGGGCGTTGTGAGCGAACGTATCCGGATCGGAGATCAGTGGTACGTCGCTGCCACGGCTGCGCGTGCTGACGAGAGCCTCCAGGTCATCAAGAGCGATGAGACCTTCGCCCTCTTCGATCGTTTCGGAGACATCGTGACCTGGGGTTCGGGCGAGCAGGGGCTCTATCACCAGGACACCCGGTTTTTGTCGGGCCTGTCATTGCGTGTGGACGGGGTGCGTCCCTTGTTTCTCGGGGCCACGGTCAAAGAAGGCGCCAATCTCCTGATCGTCGAGCTGATGAACCCCGACCTGGTAAGCCACGGGCGCGTGATCCTGCCCAAAGGGGAGATCCATATCTTCCGGGCCAAGCTGTTGTGGCAAGGAGCCTGTTACGAACACATCCGGCTGATCCACCACGGGCGCGAACCCGTACGGTTGCAGCTCTCCCTACGGTTTGAGGCCGATTTCGTCGACCTGTTCGAGGTGCGGGGCTCGTTGCGGGTGAAACGTGGGCGATGCGCCCCTCCGCAGACCCACGGGGCCGAACGCGTTTTTGCCTACGACGGCCTCGATGGCCTACGCCGGGTGAGCCGGGTCACCCTCCGCCCCGAGCCCTCCACCTGGAACGACCTCGGGGCCACCTTCTCCCTGACCCTCCATCCCCACGACCCGTGCCACCTCTACTGCACCGTCGATTGTCAGGTCGATGGACACCCCCCCGCGCCCGCCATCGAATACGAGACGGCCTATCGCCTCAACAACGAGTCGCGGATCACCCAGCAGCGCGGGCAGTGCCACATCGAGACCTCCAACCTCTTGTTCAATCTGTGGCTCGATCGTTCGGCCTCCGACCTCGCCATGTTGACCACAGAGCTGCCGACCGGTCCCTATCCCTACGCCGGGGTGCCCTGGTACTCGACCACGTTCGGGCGGGATGGGCTCCTCACGGCCCGCGAGACCCTGTGGACCCATCCGGCCATGGCCCGCGGGGTCCTGTCCTTTCTGGCCGCCACCCAGGCCACCGTCGAGGAGGCCGCGCGCGACGCAGAGCCAGGCAAGATCCTTCACGAGGCCCGACAGTGCGAGATGGCCCGGACCGGCGAGGTCCCCTTCGAGCGCTACTACGGCACCGTCGACGCCACCCCCCTCTTCGTGGCCCTCGCGGGGGCGTACTACCGACGCACAGCCGACCTGGAGTTTCTTCGGGGCATCTGGCCCAATGTGCTGGCCGCCGTGGCGTGGATCGATCGCTACGGCGACAGCGACGGCGACGGCTTCGTCGAGTACGCCCGCCGGAGCGAAGACGGGCTGCTCCAGCAGGGCTGGAAGGACTCGCAAGACTCTGTCTTCCACGCCGACGGCCTCCTGGCCGACGCCCCGATCGCCCTATGCGAGGTTCAGGGGTACGTCTACGAGGCCAAGCTGCTCGCCGCCGACGTCGCCGACGACCTCGACGAGCCCGAGCGGGCCGCGCGGTGGAGGCAGGAGGCCGCCCTCCTGCGGCAGCGGTTTCATGCCCAGTTCTGGTGCGAGGAGCTCGGCACCTACGCCCTCGCCCTCGACGGCCGCAAGCGGCCCTGCCTGATCGCCTCGTCCAACGCCGGCCACGCCCTGTGGAGCGGCATCGCCGCGCCCGACCACGCCGCCCGGATGAGCGCGCGTTTCCTCGACCCCTCGTTCTTCAGCGGCTGGGGGGTCCGTACGGTCGCGAGCGGACAGGCCCGGTACAACCCGATGTCGTATCACAACGGCTCGATCTGGCCGCACGACAACGCCCTCCTCGCCAGCGGCATGGCCCGCTACGGGCACACCGAGGCGGCCCTGGCCGTGCTCAGCGGCCTGTACGACGCCAGCCTGCACTTCACCCAACACCGCCTGCCCGAGCTCTTCTGCGGCTTCCCCCGCCAACCCGGCGAGGGCCCGACCCTGTACCCCGTGGCGTGCTCGCCCCAGGCCTGGGCGGCCGCCGCGGTGACGGCCATGCTCGAGGCCTGCCTCGGCCTGCGGATCGACGCCCTCGCCAAAGAGGTCTCGTTTCGTCGGCCGCGCCTGCCGCGTTTCATCAACTGGGTCGAGGTGCGAGACCTGCGGGTCGGAGAGTGCAGCCTCGACCTGAAGCTGCAACGATACCCGCACAGCGTCGGGGTCGAGGTGACCCGCAACGAGGGCGATGCCTCCGTGCGGATCGATGTCTGAACGCCCCGCCCCCGCGCAGCAGAGACCCCGAGGGTCACCCGCGCTCGAAGTGCTCGATCAGCAGCCGGGCGAGCCACGCCCGAAACCGCGCGGGCCCCTTCGCGTCGTCGACCCCCGCGTCGTGGAGCATGGTGTCGCCGATCACCGAGCTGGCCAGCAGGGCCGAGGCCACCAGGACCACCGTAAACTGCGAGTCCTCGAAGGAGGCCGCGGCCCGGTCGCCAAAGCGCGCGCCGCGCAGGGCGTGGATGGTCTCGGCAAACTCGCGCAGCCGCAGGTCGTCGTGTTTGGGGCCCTGCCCCGCCAGGGCCAGCCACAGCAGGGCCCTCCCCTGCCCCCGAGACCGCAGGGCCTCGAAGACCCCATCGAACATCGAGGCCACCTGCCCTTCGCCCGCCGGGGCCGCCTGAAGGGCGTGGAGCACGTCGGTCTGGATGCTGTCGAGGGCCCGGGTGACCACGGCCTCGACCAGGGCCTCCCGGCTCCCAAAGTGATGCAGGACCGTCGGGTGAGAGACCCCCACCTCCGCCGCCACCTCCTGAAGCCGGATGCCCCCCGGACCTGAGGCCACCAGCCGCCGCTCGGCCGCGTCGAGGATGGCCGACCGGGCCTCCTCGGCGGTGCGACGACGCCGGGCCGGAGCCGCCGACCCCTTGGGGAGACGGCTCATCGTGGGAGGCCCCAAAGAAAGAGGTCCCCCGCTATTGACAGAGTTGTATACACGGTCTACCTACAGGACTGTCAGCAACAGCGAGGAGGATGTTTATGGACGCGACCGTGACTCTACCCTTTCCGATGCCGGTGTTCGACGTTCGTCGGGCGGGGCGTGCCATTGCCGCCCTGGCCCGCGACCCCGACGACCTGCCGCAGGTCTTCACCATCATCGAGGCCCTGTCGGGGACGGCCCCGCACCGGCTCCTCCGTCGGTTTGCCCGCACTGCCCACGGGGCCCGGATGCTGCGCGACCGGCCCGACATCGTTCCCGTCCTCGACGACCGGGCGGCCTTGCGGGCCCTGCCCGAAGGGAGCCTCGGCCGGGCCTACCTCGCCTTCGTCGAGTCCGAGAGGATCAGCCCGGGGGGCATCCGCGACGCGAGCGAGCGCGGGATGACCGAGGGCGCGCGCAGCCCGGGCTTTGAGTACCTCCACCGGCGGATGCGCGACACCCACGACCTCTGGCACGTGGCCACGGGCTACAAAAACGACGTGGTCGGCGAGGCCGCCCTCCTCGCCTTCTACCTCGCGCAGAACTTCAACGCCGGGATCGCCCTCATCGTCGCCACTGCCCTGTGGAAGGGCCGCGAGGCCGGGCTGAGCACGATCGTCTGGGACGGGTTTCAGCGCGGTCGGGCCGCAGCGTGGTTGCCCGCCCAGGACTGGGAGTCCCTGCTCCCCCTGCCCCTCGACGAGGTCCGTCGTCGGCTCAACCTCGGAGCCCCCACGCCGTACACCGAGGTCCGCGCGGCGGAGTACCGCCAGGCCGCGCAGCGCTGAACGCGCCGCCCCCCCTTCACGCCACGGGCTCGGCCTCCAGGACCCACCGCAGGCTCGGGGGCAGCCGCGCCGCGGCGTCAGGGGCCACCGCGGGCTCGACCGACGACAGGGTCTGCCAGAGGAGCACCGTCTTGCCCCGCCAGCGCCCCGTCCGTGCCATCCCGCGTAGCCCCGCGAGCATCTTGGCGGTGTAGGTCACCTCGCCCGTATGGCCCGTCCAGCGGGCGTAGGCGGCCATGGCCTCGGCCGTCTCGGGGGTCGGGAAGCCGTACCCGGGCCCCAGGGCCTCGCCCCACAGGCTCCAGCGGGCCTTGTGGTGCAGGTCGCGCGGGAAACGCGGGTCGCGGCGGGCCACCCACCGCCCTGTCGACCGCACGAGCTGCCCCACCGTGACCCGGTTGCACGCCCAGGGGGTGGTGATCCGAACCCCGACCACCTCGGTGGGCCACGCCAGCCAGGCGCATCCGAGGCTGAGGGCGGCGAGGGTCCCGGCGCTCCCGGTGGGCAAGACCATCACGTCGGGGCGGGGCATCGCGCCGGCCTCGACCTGGGCCGCGAGCTCGAGGACCGCGTCGAGGTACCCGAGGGTGGCCAGGGGTTCGGCCGCTCCGGGGAGGATGAGGTAGCTGTCGGGGCGGCGGAACCGGGCCCGCACCGTGGCCAGGGCCGTGGCGAGGTAGCCCCCGCCGTACACCAGCTCGGCCCCGCGCGTGACATTGACGAGGAGGGCCCGCTGCACGAAGCGGGTGACGGGCTGATCGAAGAGGACCGCGGTGCAGCCGAGGCCCAGGTGCTGGCAGAAGCTCGCGGTGGCCATCACCTGGGTCGACCCGAGGCCGCCGACGGTGACCACCCGGCGCGCCCCGCGGGCCTGGGCGTCGGCCAGGAGGTACTCGTACCGGCGCACCTTGTTGCCGCCGTACACCGGGGAGATCCGGTCTTCGTGTTTGACCCACAGGTCGAGGCCCGGGGCCCAGTCCCCGAGGGCCGGGCAAGGCTCCACCGCGGTCGGAACCTCCCCCAGCGGCATCCACGGGACCACCCGCCCGAGGTCGGGCAGGGCCTCCAGGAGCCTCGGACGTGTGAGCCTGCGGCCCGTCGTCGCGTCGTGCACCCAGGTACGGTAGAACACCCGCCCCCATGCGCGAACCCCCGAGTGATTTCGACCCCGAAGGCGCCCCCCGCACCGAGGCGGCCACGGTCCCATTGGCGGGGCTGACCCGCGGCAAGGCCCGGGTGGCTCACCCGATGCGGCATTGGTACATCGCCACCCCCGCCGAGGCCCTGCGCCAGGGGCCCGTGGCGAGCACGGTCCTTGGGGTTCCGTTGGTGGTGTTTCGGGACGGGGACGGGCGCGTGGGGGCCCTCCTCGACCGCTGCCCGCACCGCAACGTCCCGCTGTCCGGCGGGGCCGTGGTCGACGGCAGCCTGGAGTGCCCCTACCACGGCTGGCGCTTCGACACCGCGGGCCGCTGCGGCCACATCCCCTGCCTCGACGGCTCCCCGGGCGACGCCAAGGCCCGGACGGCCCTCGCCTTCCCGACCCAGGAGCTCGACGGGTTTGTCTGGGTGTGCCCCACCCCCGGGGCCACCCCGACCCTCCCCCCGTACCGCTTCGCCCTGCTCGGGGCCCCCGGCTACGACACCGTGCACCAGGTCGTCGAGGCCCCCGGGACCCTCTACGCCACGGCCGAAAACGCCCTCGACGTCCCCCACACGGCCTTCCTGCACCGCGGCCTCTTCCGCGCCAAGAGCCGCGGGGTCCGCATCGAGGCCGTCGTGCAGCGCCAGGGCTCCCGGGTGGTGTGCGAGTACCTCGGCGAGCCGCGGCCCCCGGGCATTGTGGGCCGCCTCCTGTCGCCGTCGGGCGGCACGGTCACCCACTTCGACCGCTTCCTCGCCCCCAATGTGGCCGAGGTCGAGTACCGCATCGGCGACGAGAACCACCTCCTCGTGGCCACGGCCATGACCCCCGTGTCGGACTTCGTCACGCGCCTCTACGCCGTGGTGAGCTTCCGCCTGCGGGTGCCCCACGCGGCGGTGAAGGCCGCCCTCAAACCCCTGGCCCTCAAGATCTTTCAGCAAGACGCGGCGGTGCTCGGGCGCATGACCGAGGCCGTGCGCCGCTTCGGGGGCGAGCAGTTTGCCTCCACCGAGCTCGACGTGATGGGCAAACACATCTGGCGCCTCCTGCGCACCGCCGAGCGCGACGAGCCCTTCTCCGACGAGCTCGTCGAGGAGCGGGTCACCCTCGTGCTCTGACACCTCTGCTACCTTGTGGGCCCCTACGATGCTGCGACCGACCCTCTTCGCCCTGCTCGCCCTCTGCGCCGCGTGCAGCGACCCTAGCCCCCCCTTCGCGATGGACAGCGGGGTCGACGCGGGACCGCCCACCTTTGACGCCCCGAGCACCGACCGCCCCCTGCTCGACCGGGGACCGCCCCCCGAGACCCTCGACCTCACCGACGTCCGGGTCTCCGACGACCAGGCCACCCAGGACGTCCCCTGCCCCGGGGCCCTGCCAGAGGAGGTTCGGTACGGCAGCCTCGGCGGCAACGCCCCCGCGCGCGACGAGCTGTCCCTGCGGCCTCCGTCGACCCTCGTGATCTTGCGCACCTTCGTCGACGCCTCGCCCGTCCGCTGCGAGACCTCGCTGCCCCCCTGCGCCACCCCCAACGAGATCGACCTCGGCGAGGTGGCGGCCGCCCTCGGCGACCCCGACGTGTCCGCCGCCTTCGAGGCCGCCCGCACGATGGGAGGGAGCGTGCTCTACGGCTATGACAGCCGCCCCGTCGACGGGACGGTGTTCTCGGTCGTACGCGGGGGGGCCACGGTGCTGGTGGGCGACACGTGCCGGGTGGGCATGGGGGCCGCGTGTGTGCCCGTCCCGCTGGGCGTGCAGCGCCTCGTCGACGTGCTCAACGGCCTGCGCGAGCAGGAGGCCCTGCGCCCGGCCTGCGCGGCCCTGCGCCGCGACGCGGGGATCTGACGCACAACGCCCTCGTCGGGCTATTTGTCGCCGAGGCGCACGACCTTGCGCCTGTGGGCCGTGACGTTGCCCCGGGCCACCTCCTCGGGGCTCTGACTGCCCCGGGGGGGGGTGGCCGACCTGGGCTCGCGCACGATGGCCACCTCCAGGCCCGGGAGGGCTCCCGCCCCGGGCGCCAACGGCTCGCTGGAGTCGCGCTCCCGCGGGGGCAGCGGGGTGGGCCGGGCCCCGTCGAGGACCACGTCGAGGTCGGCCAGGCGCGTCGACAGGAGGGGGGCCACGTTGGAGTCAGCCCGCACGAGCAGGGATCGGGCGAGGGCCCGGGCCTCGCGGATGCGCCCCGCCCGCACGAGCCGGTCGACCTGCGACACGGGCTCGGGGGTGGCCGACAGCCCGACGTGGCCCGCGGGCTCGGACAACGACTGCATGGCCCGCACCCGCGAGAGGGCGTCGCGGAGCCGGATGAGCTTCGGGTTGGGCCCCTGCTGCACCAGGGGCTGCAGATGCACGAGGGCGCGCTCGATGTTGCCCGCCTCGATGGCGGCCCGCAGGGCCTCAGCCGACCGAGCCAGGGTCTCGGCGGGCTCGACCGAAGAGCCCGGGGTCGGAGGGGTCGAGCTCGCCCGGGCGTCGGGCGAGGTCAACCCGCGAAACTTGCTCCCCACGATGACCTGGGCCTCGTCGGCGGGCAGAGCCCGGTACGGTCGGGTGTGGGCCGGCTCGAACAACATCCCCCGGAGGGTCTCGGCCCGCTGCTCGAGGACGGCGTCGCGCCCGTCGCGGCAGAGCTCGCGCAGGGCCCCGAAGGCCTCGGACAGGGCCCCGCGGGCCACCATGGCGTCAATGGCCTCGCGGCGGGCGTCGTGGTCGGGGTTGGGCAACGGGGCCAGCACGGCCTCGACCCGGGCGAGGCGCTCGCGCCACAGGGCGTCGTCGGGCTGGGCCCGGATCATGGCCCGGTACGCCGCGGCGACCTCCAGGAGGGCCCCATGGCGCGCGAGGTTGTCGAGGGCGGAGTGATGCACCCGGCCGAGCACTTCGCGGCGGGTGACCTCGCCGGGGTCGTCGGCGTTGAAGAGGGCCGCCTGGAGCCGGACGACGTCGCGGGCCCCCGGGTTGCGCATGCGCCACGCCTCCAGCACCTCCGCCCCGGCGTCGAGCTCACCGGCCTCGGCAAGGAGCTCGACGAGTTGTTCGATGGTGAGGTCGGTGGAGGGGGTGGCTGGCATCGCGCAGAGGCGTAGTCTAGCACAGGCTCCCGCGAGGACGGGTTTTCAGCGCGGGGCGGGACGCAGGAGGCGCAGGAGGAGCCCGAGGTCGGACAGGGCCAGGGCCAGCAGGAGCGAGGCCACCAGCGGGGCCCAGCGCATCGCCTGCGGGGTGGCCCCGTCGACCAGGAGCCAGGTGGCCCCCTGCACCGGCGCCCCGAGGCGGGTGCGGAGGTAGTTTCCGACGGGGGCGTACCGTCCGCCCGCACCCTCGAAGGGGATCAGGCGCCCTTGAAACTCGCCCCGGGACAACGCCGCGGCCCCGTCTTGCGAGACCTGGACATACACGGCCTCGCCCTCGCGGCCCGCCACGGGGAAGACCAGGTGCTCGCCCGGGAAGATCCAGCGGGAGTAGGTCACGGCCCCGGCCATGGAGGGCGAGGCCTGCAGGGTCACGTACCCGTTGGCGTGGGCGGCGAGCTCGGCCGACGACACCACCCGGCCGTCGCCCAGGGAGTGCGGAGAGCCGCCCCGCATCGCGTACACCGCGTCATCTTTGAACTGCCACCCCAGGGCCAGGGACACCACCGCGATGCCCCCGAGGAGCACCGAGAGCACGCGCCTGCGGGCCCGCGGGGGGGCGTCGAGGCCCACCAGCATCTCGTCCACCACGTCGCCCGCGTCGGGCAGCGGAGGAGCCGGAACGTCGTCGTACAGGACCGTCGCCTTGGTCATCACAGAGTCCTCTGACGACGGAGACCCCCAGAGGTTCCCGTCTTGAGGAGATTGTACCGCATGGCGGGCTTTGGCGAGCAAACCTCCAGAAACTGGTTACAACATCGCACGATGAAGCCCACAGAAATCCCTGCGGAGCCCTGGCACAACCTCTCCAAGGAGGCCGTCCTGGACTCCCTTGGGGTGCACCCCACCCGCGGCCTGACCTCCGCCGAGGCGAAGGCCCGGGCCCAACAGTATGGCCCCAACCGCCTCACGGTCCGGGCGGGCCCCGGGGCCCTGCGGCGTTTCCTGCAACAGCTCCACGCCCCCCTCGTGTACGTGCTCCTCGTGGCCGCCGGGGCCACCCTCCTGCTCCGCGAGTGGGTCGACACGGGGGTGATCCTGGGCGTGGTGGTGGTCAACGCGATCATCGGCTTCGTGCAGGAGGCCAAGGCCCTCGAGGCCCTCCAGAGCCTGTCCGAGCGTATGGCCGCCGAGGCCCTGGTCGTGCGCGACGGGGAGCCCACCCGCGTCTCCGCGACGGAGCTCGTCCCGGGCGACCTCGTGCTCCTGCAAGCGGGCGACAAGTCTCCCGCCGACCTGCGGGTCGTGCAGGGGAGAGAGCTCCGCATCGACGAGTCGGCCCTGACAGGCGAGTCGGTCGCGTCGGACAAAAACAGCGACCCCCTGCCCGTCGAGACCCCCCTCGGCGACCGGGAAAACATGGCCTACGCCTCGACCTTCGTCACCACGGGGCAAGGCCGCGGGGTGGTGGTGGCCATCGGGAATCGCACCGAGATCGGCCGGATCTCGTCGATGCTCTCCGAGGTCGAGACCCTCGCCACGCCCCTGACGCGTACGATCGCCGCGTTTAGCCGGATCCTGGTGGTGGCCATCCTCGGACTGGCGGTGCTCACCTTCGTGGCGGGGCTGCTGCGGGGCTTGGGGCCCGAGGAGATGTTCATGGCGGCGGTGGCCCTGTCGGTGGGGGCCATCCCCGAGGGGCTGCCCGCGGCGGTGACCATCATCCTGGCCATCGGGGTGTCGCGGATGGCCCACCGCAACGCCCTCATCCGCCACCTGCCCGCGGTCGAGACCCTCGGCAGCGCCACCGTCATCTGCTCCGACAAGACCGGGACCCTCACCCAGAACCAGATGACCGTCCAGCGCCTCGCCACCGTCGACGGGGAGTACACCCTCTCCGGCGGCGGGTACGACCCCGAGGGGGCCCTGGCCGCCGTCGACGGATCGCCCGCCCCCGAGGCCTCCCAGGCCGTACGGATGTGCCTCCGGGCGGGGCTCCTCTGCAACGACGCCCGGCTCACCCGCGACGAGGGCCGCTGGACCATCGAGGGCGACCCCACCGAGGGGGCCCTGGTCGTGGCGGCCCACAAGTTCAGCCTCAACGAGAGCACCCGCGAGGCCTTCCCCCGCCTCGACACCCTGCCCTTCGCCTCCGAATACCAGTACATGGCCACCCTGCACGACCGCGGCCCCGACCAGCCCCGCGAGGCCTTCATCAAGGGCTCGGTCGAGCGCGTCCTGCCCCGCTGCATCGACGCCCTCGACGCCCACGGGGCCTACGTCCCCTTCGACCCCGCGGCCCTCGAGGCCACCGTGGCCGCCATGACCTCGCAGGCCCTGCGGGTCCTCGCCCTCGCCTGGACCCGGCGCCCCGCCGACCGCGACGACCTCGACCGCGACGACCTCGCCACGGGCCTGACCTTCCTCGGGCTCCAGGGCATGCTCGACCCCGCCCGCCCCGAGGCCATCGCGGCCGTGGCCGACTGCCAACGGGCGGGCATCGCCGTCAAGATGATCACCGGCGACCACCGGGGCACCGCCGCCACCATCGCCGCCCGCATCGGCCTGCCCCAAGGCCCCGCCGGGGCCGAGGTGGTCACCGGCCAGGAGCTCGACGCCCTGTCCGACGCAGACCTCACCGCGCGCCTCCGCGACGTGTCCGTCTTCGCCCGCGTGGCCCCCGAGCACAAGCTCCGCATCGTGCAGTCGCTCCAGGCCTCCGGGCACGTGGTGGCCATGACCGGCGACGGGGTCAACGACGCCCCCGCCCTCAAGCAGGCCAACATCGGCATCGCCATGGGCAAGGCCGGCACCGACGTGGCCCGCAACGCCGCGGACATGGTCCTCACCGACGACAACTTCGCCTCCATCGCCGCCGCCGTCGAGCAGGGGCGCGGGGTCTTCGACAACCTCCAGAAGTTCATCCTCTGGACCATCCCCACCAACGCCGGGGAGGGCATGGTGATCCTGGTGGCCATCGCCCTGGGGCGCTCGTTGCCCATCCTCCCGCTCCACATCCTGTGGATCAACATGACCACCGCGATCTTCCTGGGCATGACCCTGGCCTTCGAGCCCAACGAGTCCGACCTGATGGCGCGGCCCCCCCGGCCCTCCGGCAAGGCCCTGCTCGACACCACCCTCCTGATGCGCACCCTCCTCGTGGCCTCGGCCCTCCTCGTCGGGGCCTTCGGCCTCTTCGCGTACGAGCGCGCCCGGGGGGCCTCCCTCCCCGTGGCCCGCACCGTAGCCGCCAACGTCTTCGTCGTCGTCGAGGCCTTCTACCTCTTCAACTGCCGCTCGCTCACCCGGTCGGTGTTTCACCTCGGCCTCTTCACCAACCGCTGGGTCTGGCTGGGCGTCTCCCTGATGGCCCTCCTCCAGCTCTTCTTCACCCACGCCACCGTGATGAACACCCTCTTCGGCACGGCCCCCCTGCCCCTGGCCTCCTGGCTCCGGGTCCTCGCCGTGGGCCTCGGGGTCTTCGTCCTCGTGGGCGTCGAGAAGGCCCTGCGCCGACGGGCCTCGCGCCCCGTTCGACTCACTCCCATCCCCGCCCCGCGCACGACCCCCGCCCCGTCGCCCCCCGCCTCCGACGCCCCCACCGCCCCGACGCCCTGATGTATGCTCCGGGCCGGTGGCCCTCTCCGTCTCTCCCCTCCCGCGGTGCCTCGCCCTCGCCCTCTGCCTCGGGGCCTGCGGGGCCGAGCTCGACGACCTCCCGGGCGACGACGCGGCGATGGTCAACCTGCCTGACGTCTCGGATGTCCCGCCCGCCGAGGCCCCCGACCTCACCGCCGACGCATCGCAGGACGCGGCCTCCGACCGCGGAGCGACCGCACCCGACGCGCCCGCGGCTCCCCGCGACGCCGGGCCTCCTGCCCTGGACGCCGGGCTCCCTCCCACCGACGCCGGCCCCCCGCCCACAGACGCCGGGCCTCCTCCCACCGACACACCCCTCCCCCCGTCGGGCGTCGCCCCGCCGAGCGTGCGTCCCGGGGCCCGGGCGGGCCGCGACGGGGCCATTCCCCTGAGCGTCCCGGCCAACACCGAGGTGCTCGTGCGCTTCGACGCCGAGCCCACCGAGCACGTCGCCCTGCGCCTTGATTTTACGCCCACCAACGCCGCCGTGGTGCTCTCGGTCGACCGCTGGGAGGGGAACCGCCCGGCCGAGCTCTGGTACACCGACGGGGGGACAGGGCTGCGGGTGCTGGCCGTCTTCGACCCGCGGGGGCGGCGGACGTTCTGGGCCCGGGTTCGCAGCCCGGTGGCCCTCGGGACGGCCCGGCTCACCCTGACCCGAACGCCCTTCGCCGACGGGCCCACCTGCCCTGCGGACTGCGCCCGGCTGCTCCAGCTCCCCCTGCGCATCGACCGGGCCGAGGACGGCTACGACCACACCCCGGGGACCGTGATGCGCTACCAGTTCGGGCGCCGCGACCTGGTGATGTTCGTGCGCCATGCGGGGCGGGCCATGGCCGCCCAGGGTCGGAGCTACTTCGTTCCCGAGGACTTCTCCCAGTGGGACGGCGACATCCCAGGACGCGACCGCGGGGCCCTGCGCCACGCCTCGCACCAGCGGGGCAAGGACGTCGACCTGTCGCTCTACGGCTCGGACGGCCTCGCTCCGTGGCGCTCGTACTGCACCGCCCGCCCGGCCAGCGGCGGGGGCCGCGAGTGCACCCCGGGGACCGTGCGCGGGTACGACCCCATCGCCAACGCGGCCTTCTTCGCCCCCTTCTTCGCCACGGGGCGGGTCACCATGAGCTTCCTCGACCGCGAGCTCCTGACATCGACCCGGGCGGGCCTCGACCAGGCCATCGGGATGGGCCTCGTCCCCGCCTCGACGCGGAGCTACTACACCAACGGGGTAGGCATTCAACACTGGCCCAACCACGACAACCACATCCACCTGCGGGTGAGCGAGAGCAGCCCCGGGGCCCTCGTGTACGAGCCCTTCGCCCCGCCCTGAGTATCCCCCGCGCCCGCTCGTTCAGTACTCCCCGCGCAGGCCCAACGACGGCACGATGGGCATCCCCGTCACCGGTACGCTCGAGCGCCGGTCCCAGGCGTACACCCGCGACTCGACGTTGGTGTAGTGGGTGGCGTTGAGCACCTCGATCACGAGCTGCATGGCCACCGGGCCCCAACGAAACCGCTTGGCCGCCCGAAGGTCGAGGGCGAAGGTGGGGGGCAGACGGGCCGGGTCCCACACCGAGGCCCGGGTGAGGGCCACGTCGTGGTCGCTGTCGTACAGGGCTCCCGTCACCCGCGGCTCGGTCAACCCCGAGGTGACCCGGACCCGCGCCCCGACCTCCCAGCGGCGCGGCAGGACGACCCCGGCGAGGGCCGTCACCAGGTGGGGCTGATCCCAGGCGCTGGGGTACCACGGGGCCCCGAATCGGTCGCGGCGTTCGGCCCGCTGGTAGGTGTACGCGACCTGGGCGAAGACGGGCCAGCGGCCAGGGCGGAGACGGGCGAAGAGCTCGACCCCCAACACCCGCGCGTCGCCGCGGTTTTCGTACCGTAGGGCGCGAGGCCCCTCGGGGTCCTGGACGACCCGGCCGCTCGGGGCCACGGTGTCGTCGCCGAGCTTGACGAAGCCGTCGAGGCTGGCCTCCAGGACACGCGGGATGGCCTCCCAGACGGCCCCGAGGGCCCCGTGCATCCAGCGCTCGGGGGTGAGGTCGGGGTTGCCAAAACCCCGCAGGACGGCGTAGCCCCGGGGCGGGGTGCTGTACGTCCCGAGGCCGGCTCGGAGGGTGAGGCGGGGCAGGAGCTCGGCGGTGAGCGACACCCGGGGGTCGACCGTGGCCCGGGCGAAGCGGGAGAAGTAGTCGAAGCGGATGCCCGCGAGGAGACGAACCCGGGCCGTGGGGGTGACCTCGGTCTCGACGAAGCCCGCGGGGTTGAGGAAGGTCCAGGTGTCGCGGAGGGCGACGGTTCCGGTGGCCCCGACGGGGTCGGTGATGCCGTTGGGGGAGAGCGGGGGGGCCAGGAGGCTCACGGTGGTCGAGCCCGCCTGGAGGTCGAGGCCGGCCACCAGGCGGGCCCGGCGCGAGAGGCGAACCTCGAGCTCGTCGCGCAGGGCAAAGGTGGTGGTGGTGATGTCGTACCGGACGGCCGAGCCGGCGGAGACGACGGCGTGGTTCCAGCCGAGGGCGGGGGCCAGGATGTGGGCGAGGCCAGGGCCAAACCGGTGCTGCCACCGGCCCTGAACCCCATGAAACCGCGTCACGCTCCCGGCCTCGCCGTGCAGGGACGGGTCGTTGGGATCGGGCTCGGCGAAGTGGATCACGAGCGCGTCGTCGCTGCCCGACCCGATGACCCGCACGGCGTCACGCGGAGAGAGGTCGGCGTCGAGGGCCACCTGCCAGTCCCAGTACCGCGGCAGGCGCACAAACGACTGCCGCTGGGCCGCCGGCGTAAACAGGGCCGCGATCCCGTCGAGGTAGCTCCGCCGGGCCCCCACCGCCACGCTCGCCCGCCTGCCCAGAGGCACGCTCGCGAACACCCCCGCGTCGATCACGTCGACGTCCGCGACGAGGCGCGGCCGATCGCGCCGCGGGGCCCGCAGGACCACGTTGACCACGCCCCCCGCCACACGCCCCCAACGGGCGGAGAAATTGCCGGGCAAGACCTCCACCCGGTCGATGAGGTCGGTGGCGATCGTGGTGGCCAGGCCGTAGAGGTGGAAGGGCAACCCGATGGGCTGCGATTCCAGGGTGACGAGGGTGTCCTCGGGGTCGCTCCCGCGGAGCACGAAGGCCCCGAGGCCGAAGGGGGGACGACCGACTCCGGGGAGGTTCTGTACGGCGAGGAGGGCGTCGCCGCGGGTGCCGGCCATACGCTGGAGCTCGGCGGCGTCGAGGTCGCGGCGCCAGGCCTCGTGCACGGAGGCCCGGCCGCGTACGGTGGCCTCTTGCACGCGCTCAGCGGGCGGATCGGCGGCGGCCCCGCGGGGCAGGCCCAGTCCCACGAGCACGGTCAGGGCGATGCGGCGACGCACCGGCCGATCGTACACGTGCCCGCGCGGGGACTACAGCCGCGCGAATCGAGCCTGAAAGAAGCGGAGATCCCTGCGCTCGCAGGTCATCCGCGGGCCGCAGACCTCGGCCATGGACCCGACGGCGACGCGCAGCAAACCACTTATAGATTGGGTGTTTGTGACACACCGCGTGCCCTGAGGAGGGCCGTCCAGACGCGACCTCGCGCCATATGACGAGCATTGCCCACTCCGACCAACGGGCTATCAGTGGCATCCTCCAGAAAAATACATATATTTGCAGAATCAGCTTGTAGGCAGCCCGGCCATGACTTAAGGAAGTGGCGGGTGGCGACGGCTCCTGGGAGTCGGTTGTACCCGCTGATGTTTGGGGCGGCTCCGCGTCGGGGCCATGAAGACACACTCCGGTCGAATGGCTGCGGCGATGCAGTCATTCGCAGCACCTTTGTTTCGGGGTAGCCATGCTGGGTCACGACGCACACTGGCCACAAGTTCAGACACTTTCCTCGGCGGGGCGAGCACAGTCCCGGTCTGAGTTCACTACGAGGCGCCTTGGGATGGCGCGGCAGGATTCGGGGCCTTGCGGCGCACGCCACGACGGGGCGCACGTACTCCCGCCTCTCCATCCCCCTCCCGGCGACAGCGGCAGACGGTCGGCGAGAGACTTCCGCCCGTCCTGAGACCCGTTGGGTCTCCTCCATCGTGCACCCCCCATTCGGGAGACGGGACGAGCGGGAAGTCCCCTCTCTCTTCCACCGTGGGATCCATTTCAAGATTTTCAGAGATTCTCCTTCACCCCCTCCAACACCCCCCGACAGGCAGAACATGATCCAGCTCGAAGAGTACCGTCGCAGCTATGAGCCCCGCGTCCAGACCACGGGGCCTATGGTACAGGACTTCAAGTTGTATACGGAGCACCTGTCCCCTTCGGAACGCCTCTTGCTGAAGCCTCAGATCGACAACGTTCGGCTCCATCTCGACCGCCTCGCGGTGCGTCTGCACAACGTGACCATGGCGACGGAGGCCGACTGGGAAGAGGCCCGGGACCAGGCCGAGATGGCCTGGGAAGACTTTCAACACGCCATCGACGACGCCTACGCCGTCATGCACGCTCCGCGGCAGGAGGCCATCGTGCACGGGACCCGGGACGATCTGCCGCCCGCCCACCCGATCGGCGTCAACACGACGATGTGGGGCTACACCGCCTACGCGCCGTATACCGCCCAACACGCGACCCGATGACCTCGTAGGCGGATCCAGTCCGCCACGGCCGACCAACCCAGAATCTCCCCCTCGTTCGAGTCAATACAGCCATGTATGGCTTGACGCCATTCCCCTAACTGCAAGTACATCTGTGTTCCCGGTCGGGAGGGAATTGACACACGGTGTTTGGGTGATGAGCGTTCAAGGGGCGGTGCACTCCTCGTGGCGCGTATGCAACGGGGTGCTGGGAGCAAAGCAGGGCGCCTCAATTTGCCCTGCAGGACTGCGCGGAGCGATTCATGGCCCTCGACGATCACCGCAACGAGCGCGAACCTCATCTGTACGAACTCATGGCGGTCGGCGACACCGCCCCCGTCGATGTCACCCGCGGGCTCCTGCCCGAGACCCGCGGCTCGTGGCCTCCGCGCCTGCTCGACGAGCTCCCGCGGATCTCGGTCATCCCGGCCAACGCGTCGGCCACGCCCACCGAAGACCTCGTGGCCGAGCGGGTCCTCGGCGAAGGGGGGATGGGCGTGGTGACCCTGTGCCACCAGCGCTCCCTGTCGCGCGAGGTGGCCGTCAAGACCGTGCGTCCCGGCGACTCAGCCTCCGCGGCCGTACGGGCCCTGGTCGACGAGGCCCGGATCACCGGGGCCCTGGAGCACCCTGGCATCGTGCCCGTGCACGCCCTCGGGATGGGCCCCGACGGGCTCCCGATGCTGGTGATGAAGCGGGTGACGGGGGTGGTCTGGCGCGACCTCGTGCGCAACCCCGCCCACCCCGCCTGGACGAAGATGAAGGGCGACTGGCTGACCTTCCACCTCGACGTGCTCCGTCGGGTGTGCGAGGCCGTTCATTTCGCCCACAGCCGCGGCGTGGTGCACCGCGACCTCAAGACCGCCAACGTCATGATCGGCGAGTTTGGCGAGGTGTACGTCCTCGACTGGGGCATCGCCTGCAACTTCAGCAACCACGACGGGACCGAGCACCAGCAGCTCATCGGGACCCCGTCCTTCATGGCCCCCGAGATGCTCTCCGGCGGCCAGGAGCCCCTCACCCCCCGCACCGACGTGTACCTCCTCGGAGGCATGCTCCACGAGGTGCTCACCGGGCAGCCGCGCCACGAGGGCAAGACCCTCCTCCTCGTGCTCTACAACGCCTGGCACTCTGAGCCGTTTGACTACCCGGCCTCGGTCCCCCGCGAGCTGGCCGCCCTCTGCAATCGGGCCATGCACCGCGACCCGTCCAAGCGGGTCCCCGACGCCCGAGCCTTCGCCGAGGCCCTCATGACCTTCCACGAGCACCGGGCCTCCGAGCGCCTCACCGAGGCCGCCTACGAGCGCCTCTCCGCCCTCAAGGCCCTCGTCCCAGGGTCCGATCACGCCACGGCCCAACGCCTCTGGACCGAGGCCAGCTTCGGCTTCCGTCAGGCCATCGGGCAGTGGCCCGAGAGCCTGCACGCCCACGAGGGACGGCGCGAGGGGACGGTCCTGATGATCCGTCACGAGCTCGCGTCCCGCAACGCCCAGACCGCCCAGGAGCTGCTCGCGACCCTCGACGCCCCGCCCGAGGCCCTCACCGCGGAGGTGGCCCAACTCCGCGACGAGCTCGCGGCCGAGGCCGCCGAGGTGGCCCAACTCCGCGAGCTGGCCCGCGAGCTCGACATCGACGGGTCGGCCCGGGAGCGGGCCCGGGCGGCCGTGGGGGTAGCCTTCGCAGCGGCGGCCGTCCTGATCGCGATCGCGGCCCTCCGGGGTCACGAGGCCCTGGTCCTGACCCACGGCACCCTGAGCCTCTTCCTGGCCACCCTGACAGCCCTCTCGGCGGCCTTCACCTGGTGGCGGCGCGACGTGCTCCTGGCCAACCGCGCCGGGCGCAGGCTCACCGCCATGCCCTTCGTAGCCCTGGCCGGGGCCTTCGTGAGCCTGTGGATGGGCGACCGGCTCGACCTGCCCGCGAGCGCCTCGGTGTTGACCGGGCTCCTGGTGACCTCGGCGGTGTTCTCGGCCATGGGCCTGGCCTTCGACCGACGGCTCCTGGTGGTCTCAGGGACCACCCTCCTGGCGACGATGATCGGGGCGGCCTTCCCTGCCCACGTGTTCGACGTGGCGGCCGTGGCGGCCGTGGCGGGCCTGGGGGCGAGCCTCCAGGTGGCCCTCCTCTTCCGCGTGGCGGCCGAAGAGGCCGAGCACCCCGAGCGTCCCCCCGTGCACACCTGAGCGATCTCCCCGCACCTACCCTCAGGCCGTAACCTCCATGAATCACCGTGAAGCGTACACCCAACGGTATCGAGCGCAGCTCACCGCGTGGGAGCCGCGGGTCGACGAGATCAAGGCCCGCGCCGCGGGGCTGCCCCTCGAAGGGCGCCACGCGATGCAGCCCTTCCTCGACGCGATCCAGAGCCGCTTGAGGGTCGTGTACGTCCGGCTCAACGACCTCGGGACCACCCCGGACAACGCCTGGGACCGGATCGAGCTGCTGGCCGAGCGCGCGTGGACCGAGTTCACCATGGCGGTAGGCCGCGCCGAAGCCATGCTGCGGCCTTCGCCCCCCAACGCCCCCGATCGCAGTCCCCCACCTCCCCCTGCTTCGTCCACGCATCCTCCCCGCTGACCCGCAGCCACGCGCCGGGAGCGCGGTCTCCAGGCGGGCCCAATGGTACGAATCCCCTTCAGGGTATCGTCCGTCCGGCCCCGCCCTGGTTTCCCCCTCTCGGAGTTTGCCATGCAGCACGTCCCCGTGGCCTCGACCCTCCCCGTCGCCCAGAGGGCCCTCGTGCCCGTCCTCAAGGAGGCCGGTTGGGCCCACCAGCCGCACTGCCTCACCCTGCCCTTCCCCGGCCTCGCCCGGCCCGACGCCCCCGTCCTGGCCTTCGCCGAGGACACCCCCGGGGGCTACGTCTTCCTCTCCCGGGAGGAGGCCCAGGGCTGCGACCTCGGGGCCCTCTACGCCGCCGCCCTCGGCCGCCTGGCCGCGCGCCCCACCGACATCGCCCTCGTCTCCCCCGCGATCGCGGCCTCGGCCGGGCGCGACCTGAGCGCCGAGCGGATCCTCGACGGGCGGTTTCTCCAGGCCCTGCACCACACCCTGCGCAGCGACGACCTGTGGGTGTGCGTCCCCCATCGGGTGGGGTTGTACGCCGTACGGGCCGACGCCCCCGCCGCGGAGATCGCGCAGTTTGTGACCCTCGTGGGCTTCGAGGCCCGCCGCGGACCCGAGCTCGGCCACGCCCCGGTCTCGCCCCTCGCGTTTCGGGTGGTGTCCGGTCAGGTCCGCGACGCCGCCCCCCTCCACGCCCTGTCGGCCCTCGGGTCGGCCGCCCTGGCCGCCGTGCCCCAGGCCGCTCTGCTGGCCCTGTGCCTGGCAGGGGTCCTGCGCGGGGCCCTCGGGCTCGTGCGGATCCTGCCGATGCTACTGGGCGGTGTGTACGAGGTGATCCAGACCGCGGGCCTGGTGTCGCTGGCAGCCCTGGCCGCGGGGATGTTGGGAGCCCGGGCCCTCGGGCCGCTGGCCCTGGCCGCGGGCGGAGCGGCCGTGGGGTCGTTGGGCCTGTCGCTCCTGGCCCGGGTCGTCTCGATGTCAGCGCTCTTCACCCTGTCGGGCCTGCTCGCGAGCGCGGCCCTGGCCGGGGCGGCCTTCGTGCTCCGGCAGGCCCTGCGCACGGACGCCGCGACGGTGGCCCTGATCGTCGTGCTCGCGGGGGTGGTGGGCGCCCGACTCGTGCCCTTCCCGGGGGTGTCCCTGGCCGTGGCTGCGGGCTTTACGTACCTGGCCTTCGCCGCCCTCTCGGCGCGGCGCTGAGGGGGCATTACTCCCCGCGCGGGTCGAGGCGGTCGCGGAGCCAGTCGCCCGTGAGGTTGAACCCCAACACCGTGGCCGTGATGGCGCAGCCGGCCACCAGGGCGAGGCGGGGGGTGCGCAGGAGGTGGGCGGTTCCCTGGTCGAGGAGGGCCCCCCAGGAGGCGGAGGCCCCGGGCCCGAGGCCCAGGAAGGACAGGGCCGCCTCGGCCAGCACCGTGGCCCCCAGGCCAAACGTGGCCTGCACCCACAAGGGCCCCATCGTATTGGGCAACACATGCCGGAAGAACACCCTCCCCGGCCTCGCCCCCAACGCCCGCGCCGCCGTCACAAACTCCCGGTCCTGCAGCCGCAAGACCTCCGCCCGGGCCACCCGGGCGTAGCCCACCCACCCCGTCACCGACAGGGCCGCGATGAGGTGCCCCACCCCCGGCCGCGCCACCAGGGCCAGGACGGCCATGTTGACCACGATGCTCGGAAACGACTGGGCCGCATCGGTCAGCCGGGCCACGGCCGCGGCCACCTTGCCCCCCACAAACGCCGCCCCGCCCCCGAGGAGGATCCCCACCGCGGCCGAGATGGCCACCGTGGTCACGCTCACCACCCCGGCCAGGCGGGCCCCGGCCAGGAGGACCGAGAGCACGTCGACCCCGTTGTCGGCCGTGCCCAGGAGGTGCCGCCACGAGGGCCCCTCCAGGTCGTGGGCGAGGTCGATGGCCCGCGGCGAATACGGGGCCACCCAGGGGCCCACCACCGCCGCCAGCGCAAACAACCCCACCAGGGGAACCCCCACCGCCCCACGGCCCCCTAAGCTCCAGCGCCCCTTCATCGGCACCTCATCCCCCCACCCGGATGCGCGGGTCGACCAGGGCGTAGGCCAGATCGACAAACAACTGAACCACCACCACGGTCACCGCCACGGCCACCACGCAGGCCAGGGCCACGGGCACGTCCCGCCGCAGGAGCGACTCCAGAAACAGCGACCCCAGGCCCTCGCGCTCGAACACCCGCTCGGTCACCACGGCCCCGCCCAGGAGGGCCGACAGTTGGGCCCCCCCGACGGTCAACAGCGGCACGAGGGCCGACCGCAGGGCGTGTTTCACCAGCACCACGGGCTCGGACAACCCCTTGGCCCGGGCCGCGGCGATGTAGGGCTCGCGCAAGACCTCGCGCAGGGCCCCGCGACCCATGCGGGTGAGGATCCCGGCCATGCCCGCCCCGAGGGTCACCGCGGGCAATACGAGGGACCCCACCCCCGTGGCGTCGGGCCCCGGGAAGGGCAACACCCCGAGGCCCACGCAGAACACCAACACCAACATCGGCCCCACCCACACCGACGGAAGGGCCATGCCCACGAGGGAGGCCACCCCCACGGCCGCGTCGGCCCGGGTCCCGGGGCGGGTGGCCGCGAACAGGGCCGCGGGGATGGCCACACACCACGCCACCCCCATGGCCGCCACGCTCAGGAGGGCCGTCGAGGGCCACACGCGCCACACCTCGGCGAGGGCCGTCCGGTCGGGGTGGACAAACGACCGCCCCATGCCCCGGGCCACCAGGTCGCCGACGAAGCCCAGGTACTGGGCGGCCAGGGAGAGGTCGAGGCGCAGGGCCGTCCGCAGGGTGGCCCGCTCGGCCGCGGTGGCGGTCTCGTCGAGGAGCACATCGGCCGGGTCGCCGGGCAGGGCGTGCAGGGCGAAGAAGCACAACGAGGCCACGGCGAAGACCGTCAGGGCCCCGAGGCCTACCCGCCGCAGAAGAAACACGAGCAATCGCACGATGGCCTCGGGAGCCTCTCCGCGGGACTACCGCGTGACGGGCACGCAGAAGCCCGGCGACCGCGAGACGGTGTCGATCAGCCGGTCGCAGGTCTGCCCCGGGGGGAGGGTCTCGCCCGAGCCCGTGGCGCAGGTGGAGGGGTCGGGGCGGCGGCAGCGGTACTCGGGGGTGCGGCAGTCGTCGTCGACCTCGCAGGCGGCCATGCAGTAGCGCCGGGTGAGGCGCGGGGCGTGGGCGTTGAAGGCGATGCAGAGGGCCTCGTCGGGGCAGCTGTTGGCGTCGCAGCCGATGACCGTGCAGTACCCGTCGGGCTGAGAGGTGTCGCAGGCCCGGTCGGCCTGAATGGAGCAGTCGGTGCTGAGGGTGCAGCTGTCGCCGATGGCCTTCGAGCAGCCCACGGCGGGCCCGAGGAGCCCGAGGGCGAGGAGGATGGAAGTGATACGGCGCATGGAAGGGCGCGGACAGTAGCCCCCCTTCGGCCCGCAGGGCAAACCGGGACGCACGCGGAGGGCGTGGTGAAACCGCATCCCGAGCTGGACGGGGTTTAGCGCCCGGCGGGCAGGGCGGCGAAGGCGGCATAGGAGGGGAAGGTCTGCACCAGGGGCTGGTCGCTCGGGGCCTCGGACGAGGCGGCCGTCTCGGCCTCGCGGGCGAGGGCCCGGGACAGGGCCACCATGGCCACCTCGACCTGGTCGTCGGTCGGCTCGGCCGTGGTGATGCGCTGCACGAGGAACCCGGGGCCCAGAAAGAGCTGGGCGAGGGGGTGATCGGCGTAGCGGGCCCCGAGCCGCTGGAGCTCGTAGGCCACCCCCGCGATGGGCGGCAGGAGGGGGATGGAGAGGAAGATGGACGCGATCATCGTCAAGAAGCCTGACGAGTGCGGCAGGATGGCCGGCAGGACCGTGGCGAAGACCCCGACGCTCACGAGCACCACGACCATGAGGAAGGTGGTGCCGCAGCGGGCGTGGCGGGTGCTGAACTGCCGCGCGTTTTCGGCCGTGAGGGGCAGGCCGGCCTCGTGCACGGCGATGGCCTTGTGCTCGGCCCCGTGGTACTGAAATACGCGGTACATCTCGGGGGATTTGCGCATCGAGAGCATCATCCCGACGACGATGAGGAGCTTGAAGAGCCCGGCGAGGATGTGGAAGCGCGGGTCGGCCATGGTGAGGCCCCCGGCGAAGACGTGGCCGGTGCCCCAGGCCAGGAGCTTGGGCAGGGCCACCATGAGGCCGAGGGACATGACGATGCCGAGGCGGGCGGCCATGCCCGACGAGCCTTCGCCCTCGGAGACGGAGCCGCGCTCGTCCTCGGGGAGGTCTTGCTCAAACTGGTCGGCGGAGAAGCGCAGGGCCCCGTAGCCGTTGCGCATGGACTCGAAGAGGACCACCGACCCGCGGAGGAAGGGGACCTTGCGGACCCACTCGGGCACCCGCGAGACCCACGGCTGCTCCATGAGCACGATGGCTTGATTGCGGCGGCGTACGGCGACGGTGAGGCACCGCGGGGAGCGCATCATCACGCCCTCAATGACGGCCTGACCGCCGACGTTGGCTGGCTTCGTTGACATCGCCGGAGAACATAGCACCGCGGGGTGCTTTGCAAAGAGGCGGAGGGGAGCGGAGGGGGAGGCGGGAGCGAGGCGGAGAGACCGGGGCGGTCACTTCTTGGGGGCGACCTTCTCGTAGCGCTTGCGGAAGCGGTCGACGCGCCCTGCCGTGTCGAGGACCTTCTGCTTGCCCGTGTAGAACGGGTGACACGCCGAGCACACCTCCACCGAGAAGGAGCCCCGCGTGGAGCGGGCCTGCACGGTGGTGCCGCAGGCGCAGGAGATGGTGACGATGGGGTAGCTCGGGTGGATGCCAGGCTTCATGGGGAGAACCTCGTACGGTGCGGTGGCTGTGCGCCTGAGGGCCCGTGACGTAGGAGACGCCCGGGGACAGGACATTGGTACACCGCGGTGGGGTCGCAGGGGGCGGTGGCGTATCACCAACGATTCGCCGACGCAAGCACCTCGGTCGGGGATTTGTGGCCGACAGGCCTTGACATCCCGGTCCCCCAAGGCACGAAGTGCACGTCATGAACCCCCTCGCGGCGCTGTTGCTGCGTACGAGCCGCACCTTCGCCCTGTCGATCCCGCGCCTGCCCGAGCCCACCCGTCACGCGGTGACCCTGGCCTACCTCCTGTTTCGGATCGCCGACACCTTTGAGGACGCCGCGTCCTGGCCCCGGTCGCAGCGGTCGGAGGCCCTCGACGCCTTCCTGGCCATGCTGCGCGACCCGGGGCTGGTGGCCACGGGGGAGGTTCCGCCGGGGGTGGAGGCTACGGCGAGGGGGTGGCGGGAGGCCGGTCCGAGCGAGCACCCGGGGTACCTCGACCTCCTGGAGGAGACCCCGCGGGTCTTGTCCTCCCTGGCCACCTTGTCGCCCGGGGCCCGGGCAGCAGTCTTGCATCACGCCGCCCGCACGGCCGAGGGCATGAAGGGCTTCGTGGCCCGGAGCACGGCCCACGGGTCGCTCCACCTCGGGTCGCTCGCCGACCTCCGGGGGTATTGTTACGTGGTGGCGGGCATCGTGGGCGAGCTCCTCACCGACCTCTTCGTGATGGACGCCCCCGCGGTGGCCCCGGCGGCCCCGACCCTGCGCGCGCACGCTCGGGCCTTCGGGGAGGGCCTCCAGCTGGTCAACATCCTCAAGGACGCCTCCGACGACGCCCGCGACGGGCGCACGTATCTGCCCGCCGACGTAGCCCGCCCCGAGATCCTCTCGCTCGCCCGGGGCGACCTCGACGCGGCCGTGACCTACGTCCACGCCCTGCAAGCCCACGAGGCCCCGCGGGGGTATGTGGAGTTTACGGCCCTCCCGGTGGTTCTGGCTCGGGCGACTTTGGACAAGCTGGAGGTCGAGGGCCCGGGGGCGAAGCTGCCGCGGGCTGAGGTCTTCTCCCTGGCCGCCGCCCTCGACGACCGCCTCGACCGCGGGGCCCCTGCCCTCGGGGCGTAACGGCTTGCGGGCGCGCCCCCAAGCCGCAGCCCGTCGCCCGCAAGCCGCAGCCCGCAGCCCGTTTACAGAGACCGCTCGATGGCCTGGGCGAGCCGCGCCTCGGAGGCCATGCCCGCGTGGCGCAGGCGTACGGTCCCGGCCCGGTCGATGAGCACGAGGGTCGGGAGCCCCTGGACCTGATACCGCACCGAGGCCCGGTTTCCGAGGTCGTACACGAGGGGGTACCCCATCCCAAACCGCTGCCGAAACCGCGGGACGAGCCCCGGGCCCCCCTCGTCGACGTTGATCCCCAGGACGGTGAGTCCGCGACCCTCGAAGCGTGTGTGGAGGCGCTGGAGAATGGGGATCTCGGCCCGGCACGGGGCGCACCAGGTGGCCCAGAAGTCGAGGAGCACCACGCGCCCCCGCAAGCCCTGGAGGCTCACCCGGCCCGGACCGAGGGCCCCCTCGGGGCCGACCAGGGGCAGGTCGAAGGCCGCCGCGGGGCCGTAGCTCCGCGGGCGCAAGGCCATCACCGCAACAAGGCCCACCACGAGAACCGCCAGGGCAGGATAGAGCACACGCTCGGTCAGGAGGCGTTCGGTCCACGGGGCGGGGCTGGCCATGGGGGCGAACTAACCATGGGCCGGGGCCCCACGCAAAGGGCCACCGCGGGCCTATGCAGGGGCCGATCGGCGGGGTACACCCGGGAGGCACCCATGACCGAGACACCCCGGACCTTCTTCGCCACCGCGGCCCGAGGCACCGAAGGGGCCCTGCGGGACGAGCTGCGGGCCCTCGGGCTGCCGCGGGTGAAGGCCGACCGGGGGGGCGTTCATTTCGCGGGCGATTGGGGCCACGGGATGCGGGCCTGCCTGCACAGCCGACTCGCCATGCGGGTGCAGCAGGAGGTCTACCGCGGCCCCGCCGTGGGCGAGCAGGGCCTCTACGACGCCGTCTACGCCGTCGCATGGGAGTCCTGGCTCTCCCCCCGCCACACCCTGGCCGTGAGCGCCACCTGCCGCGACTCCCGGCTCACCCACTCGCACTACATCGCCCTCAAGACCAAGGACGCCGTCGTCGACAGGCTCCGCGATCGGCTCGGTTCCCGCCCCGATGTCGACCCCCGCGACCCCGACGTGGCCGTCGTCGTCCGGCTCGTGCGCGACGAGCTCACCGTCTACCTCGACCTCGCCGGCGAACCCCTGCACCGCCGGGGATACCGCCGTTCGGTGGTCGAGGCCGTGATGAAGGAGACCCTGGCCGCGGCCGTGGTCCGGCTGTCCGGGTGGCGCCCCGATGCCCCCTTCGTCGACCCCCTGTGCGGGGCCGGGACCCTCCCCATCGAGGCCGCCCTGGCCGCCCGCAACATCGCCCCGGGCCTCGGACGTCGCTTCGGGTTCGAGCGCTGGCCCGGCTTCGACGGGGCCGCCCGGGCCACCTGGGACGCCCTGCTCGAAGAGGCCCGCGACGCCGTCCTGCCGAAGGCCCCAGGGCCCATCCGGGCGAGCGACCTCGACCCCGCGGCCGTCGAGGCCACCCGGGCCAACGCCTACGCCGCCGGGGTTCTTGACGACATCGCCCTCACCCGCATGGACGCCCGGACCCTGCGAGCCTCCGAGCCCGAGGGGTGGGTGGTGACCGACCCGCCGTACGGCGACCGGATGGCCGCCCAGCCCTTGCAACTCGCGGGGTTTGCGCGCCAACTGGGCGAGGCCCTCGGGGCCATGAAGGGATGGAAGGCCGTGGTCCTGTCAGGAAACCCCCTCGTGACCCACAGCCTCGGGCTCGACACGGCCTGGGATCACACCCTCTTCAACGGCGACATCGAGTGCCGCCTCGTGGGCTACGTCCTCGGCCGCGGGACCCGCCCCCCCGTCGGGCCCCGCGTACGATGAACACCCCGGGCCACCCCTCCGAGAGCCTGCCCGAGCTCTCCGCCTCCGAGGCCTGGACCATCCTGGGCGAGCCCATCGCGGGGCTGCGCCCCCTGCCGGGAGGCACCCGGGCCCGGGTCTACGCGGTCACCCTCGGGGACGGGTCGGTGCGGGTGGTGAAGCTCCTGCCGCGAGAGACGGGGCGGGCCGGGCGCGAGGCCTGGGTGCGGGGACGCATGGCCGGGGTGGCCGCGGTGCCGATGGTTCCCGAGCTTGTCCATCGCGGGGGGGCCTTGGGGGGCCAGTGCGACGTGGTGGTGATGCGCCCCTTGCCCGGCCAGAGCCTGGAGCAGACCCTGCACGACGCCGACGAGGCCCTGGCCACCCGCCTGTGGTCCTCCTTCGGCGAGGGCCTCGCGGCCTTCCACGCCGTCCCCGTGGCCGGGTTTGGCCTCCTCGACGGGGCCGGGCGCGGCCCCTTCCCCGTGTGGCGCCTCGCCGTAGAGCACCTCGCCACCGCCGCCCTCCGCGACCTCCAGGCCACCCCCCTGCACGACCTTGCGGCCCCCCTCGGAGCCCGCATCGCGGCCCTCCTGCCCAGCGTCGAGGAGGTCCGCACGGCCCGCCTCACCCACGGCGACGCCCACCCCCGCAACGTGCGCAGCGCGGGCGACCGGGTGGTGGCCTGGTTCGACCTCGAGTACGCCATGGGGGCCGACCCCTTGTACGAGCTCACCTTCGTGGCCGAGGCCTTCCGCGGGTCGTGCTGCCCCGACAACCTCACCCCGTCCCAACTCGCCGGGCGCTACGAGGCCTTCGCCGAGGGCTACACCCTACGCGGCGAGGCCCTCGACGACGCCCCCGAGCGCCGACGCCTCTACCGCCTCCTGCATGCCCTACGCGCCGCCGAGGAGCTCCGGGTCCGCGGCCCGCGGCTGTCCCCCGGCGAGCGGGCGGCCCTTACAGACTCGCTGCGTACCCGCCTGGGGTCGCACCTACCAGGGTGACGTGCTCGGGCTCGGGCTCGTCCCCCGCCCCCGCCACCAGGTCGAGCAGAGACCCGAGGCGGAAGGGCTGGGCGATGTAGCGCGAAATGCCGAGGGCCCGGCAGTGCTGGTCGATGTTGGGCATCGACGAGATGGCCACCATGGGGACCTCGAGCCCGCGCGCGCGCAGGGCCAGGGAGAGCTCGACGGCCTGCATCCGGCTGGCCCCGAGGTCGCACACCACCACCGGCCGCGACAGCCGGGTGATCTCCGCGAGGGCCATCCGGGCGCTCACCGCGATGCGCACGGGGTGACCGACGCCCTCCAGGAGCTCGGCCAGGCTGTGGGTGAAGCTGTCGTCGTCGCCGACGAGGACCACCGCCCGCCCCATCCCCTTCGCCCCACTCGCTTGCCCGAACATCACACAACCCCCGGAATCATCTTGAATTGAAGAAGGTGGGTGTCATTGAGAGACGCCCACCCTACCGCCACGGGCCGCACCCTACCACGCCCCGATCACTTCGCAACCTGATCTCCCCCGCAGGCAGAAGGCTCCAAGGGGCGTCGGTGCGATCAACCCGGCATGGTCTGGTCGAGCCGGACCCACCCCGCGGGCGATCCGTCGTCCCACTGGACCAGGACCATGCCGCCGTTGTTCTGCAGCACGGTGGCCCCGTAGTAGGCCCCGTCGCTCCACTGGGCGGCGCAGTGGCTCCCGGGGCTGGTGTGGTCGTAGCCGCCCCCGCCGTAGCCGCCCTTGGCCATGCCCGGGTCGTACCCGCCCTTGTCATAGCCGCCCTTGGCCATGCCCGGGTCGTACCCGCCCTTGGCCATGCCCGGGTCGTAGCCCCCCTTGTCATAGCCGCCCTTGTCGTAGCCCGGGTCGTACCCGCCCTGTTTGGCCATCATGGCCTTGTCGGGGTGCATCCCGCCGTAGGCCATGCCCGCGTGCATGCCCGGGTGCATGCCCGGTCCGGCCATCATGCCGGGGTCGTACGGGGCCCCCACCACCTGGAGGTCGATGCCCGCCCCCGGGTCGACCTCGCCGTCGATGTCGGCGTTGGCCGTGAGGCGGTACGACACCATGCCCGGGGTGCTGGAGAAACACTGGGGCGGGAGCTGGAGCTGAAACGGAAACTGATGGGTCTGCCCCGCCTGGGCCGTAAACTGCGAGGTCACGAGCTGGTTGGGGACCACGTCCTGGCTGCGCCCCTGCATGCCCTGGGGGCCCGGGACCTGCATCGTGCAGGAGAGCTTGACGGTGATGTTGGTGATGTTCTGATTCCGACGGCCCCCCTGGTAGACCACCATCCCCTGGAGCACGCTGCCAGCCTGAGCGGTCGGAAATTGAAGCTGGATGTGCAGCTTGCCTCCGCCGACTCCGAACGCATCGAACAGACCCATTTGATATCCTCCTGCGTGAGCGCGATCGTACGCGGGCGGCACCCTCGTGCTTTCGCCCGCGCTGCCTGTCGCCCCAAAACAACACGGCCCGCTCTCGCTGTCGAGACGCGGGCCGCGGGGCCGGTACGATCAGTGGCCCATGGGGTTGGGCAGACCCGGGATGGGGCTCCCGCCGCCACCGCCCATGGGGTTGGGCAGGCCCGGGACGGGGCTCCCGCCGTTGCCACCGCCCATGGGGTTGGGCAGGCCCGGGAGGGGGCTCCCGTTGTTGCCGCCGCCCCCGCCCATGGGGATGGTCGTGCTGCGGCTGCGCTCGCTCGCCCCGAGGCCCGGCAACGGCACGCCCGGGATGGGATTGGGATTCTGGTTGCCCCCCATGCCCGGCAGGGCGGGGGTGGGGATGGCCGGGGGCGGGGCCGCGCCGGTCATAAACTGTCGGCTCCCCATGGAGCGGGCCGCGGTGTAGACCGCCTGGGCGGCGGCGAGGCAGGGGGTCTCGGTAAGGCCCGCGTGGTCGCGGCGGCACAGGGCGTTGAGGTCGTCGCGGAGGCGGTCGTCGATGCGGGTGCGGCGGGTCTCGGTCACGTCGAGGGCGAGCCGGCCGGCCCCGTAGTTGTGGTAGCCGAAATCGTGGCGGTCGCAGGCCCGGTTGAAGCTCTCGCGGAAGGGGCCCGAGACCTCGCCGAAGCTGCACCCGTTGGCGGTCCAGTCGAAGGGGGGGGGCTGCAGGCGCCGGGCGTTGTGGAAGGTCTCCAGCGGCATGTTCATGTACGCGTCGGCCTGGACGAGGATGAGCTGCCGGGGAGAGGCCGCGGACAGGGGGGTGTTGGCCCGCCGCGAGGCTCTCCGCGAGGAGGTGCGCCCGGGGCTACGGCCGAGGGCCCCGCCCGCGACGTTGGTAGCCGTCCCCAGCATCCCGGTCGGGTCGGTGGGAACCTGCGCGCTCGCCGTGGTGGGCAGGGCGAGCGCAAACGCGAGGAGGATGTGGGTGACTGGTCGCATTCGTAAGAGCCTGCGGGATTCCCCAGGGGTTGGCAACTCCCCCCCTGCGGGGAATTCTCGCACTCGTTCAGGGGGGACGGCGTCCGTGGGGGCTCATACGCTGCGACCCGCGCCATTCTTCAGAACTGGGCCTGTTCGGTCGACTCGTGCAGGGCCAGGGTGCTGGCCTTTCCGCCCGAGATGACCTGGGCCACCTCGTCGAAGTAGCCCGTCCCGACCTCGTGCTGGTGCCGGGTGGCGGTGTACCCGTGGCGCTCGGAGGCAAACTCGGCCTCCTGGACCTCGGAGTAGGCGCTCATCCCGCGCTCGCGGTAGTCGGCCGCGAGGGCGAACATCGCGTGGTTGAGGGTGTGAAACCCCGCCAACGTCACAAACTGGAACTTGTACCCCATGGCCCCGAGCTCGCGCTGAAACCTGGCGATGGTGGCGTCGTCGAGGTGCTTCTTCCAGTTGAAGCTCGGCGAGCAGTTGTACGCGAGCATCTTGCCCGGAAACTGCTTGTGCACGCCCTCGGCGAAGCGCTTCGCCTGGGCGAGGTCGGGGGTGCTGGTCTCGCACCACAGGAGGTCGGCGTAGGGGGCGTACGACAGGGCCCGGGCGATGGAGCACTCGACCCCGCCCTTGAGGGTGTAGAAGCCCTCGGCCGTGCGGCCCTTGGCGGCGTCGATGAAGGCGTGGTCGCGCTCGTCGACGTCGGACAGGAGGAGCTTGGCGCTGTCGGCGTCGGTGCGGGCCACGAGGAGGGTGGGCACGTCCATCACGTCGGCCGCGAGCCGGGCGGCCACGAGCGACCGGATGAACTGCGACGTGGGCACGAGGACCTTGCCCCCCATGTGCCCGCACTTCTTCTCCGACGCGAGCTGGTCTTCGAAGTGAACCCCCGCGGCCCCGGCTTCGATCATGGCCTTCATGAGCTCGTGGGCGTTGAGGGGCCCTCCAAATCCGGCCTCGGCGTCGGCCATGATGGGGGCGAACCAGTCGCGGTCGTGTTTGCCCTCGCTGTGGTCGATCTGGTCGGCCCGCTGGAGGGCCTGGTTGACGCGCCGGACCACGCTGGGGACGCTGTCCACGGGGTAGAGCGACTGGTCGGGGTACATCTGCCCGGCGGTGTTGGCGTCGGCCGCCACCTGCCAGCCCGACAGGTAGATGGCCTTGAGCCCCGCCCGGACCTGCTGCACGGCCTGGTTGCCCGTGAGGGCCCCGAGGGCGGCCACGAAGGGCTCCTGGTGCAGGAGCTTCCACAGGCTGCGGGCCCCGTGCTGGGCCAGGGAGTGCTCGATGCGCAGCGACCCGCGCAGGCGCCGCACGTCGGCGGGGGAGTACGGGCGGGTGATGCCCGCGAAGCGGCCCTCGGGGGCGTCGGTGACGTAGGTGGCAACGGCGTCGGTCATGGCGTGGGATCTCCTCGAAGGGGTCGTGGGGTGCGTTGGAGCTCAGAGAAACTTGTGCGTGGGGGCGTCGAGCAAGGCGTAGGCCGGGACGGTGAGAAACTCCTCGAAGCGGTCGGCCATGGAGAGGCGCTCAAAGAGGGCCTGAGCCTCGGCGAAGCGCCCGCTGGCGAAGCGCTCCTCGCCCACCTCCTCCCGGATGCGGTCCATCTCCTCGGTCACCACGTTGACGAAGCGGGCGGGGGTCACGGGCTCGCCGTCGTCGGTGGCCACTCCGAAGTGCAGCCACTGCCACACCTGGGCCCGGGAGATCTCGGCCGTGGCCGCGTCCTCCATGAGATCGTAGAGCGGGACGCAGCCGTTTCCGCGCAGCCAGGCCTCCAGATACTGAATGCCCACCCGCACGTTGTGGCGGAGCCCCGCGTCGGTGCGGGGGCCCGACGGGACGGCCAGGAGGTCGTCGCGGGTGACGGTGACGTCGTCGCGCTGGCGGTCGATCTGGTTGGGGCCCGGCATGTGGGCGTCGAAGACCTCGCGAGCCACCGCCACGAGGCCGGGATGGGCCACCCAGGTCCCGTCGTGGCCGTCGGTGACCTCCCGGAGCTTGTCGGCCCGGACCTTGGCCAGGACGGCCTCGTTGGCGGCGGGGTCATTCTTGATGGGGATGAAGGCGGCCATTCCCCCCATGGCGTGGACCCCCCGGCGGTGGCAGGTCTTGACGGCCAGGAGCGAGTAGGCCCGGAGAAACCCCTTGTCCATGGTGACCACGGCCCGGTCGGGAAGCAGGGCCCCGGGGTCGGCCTGGCGCCGCTTGATGAAGCTGAAGATGTAGTCCCAGCGGCCGCAGTTGAGGCCCGACGAGTGCGCCCGCAGGGCGTAGAGGATCTCGTCCATCTGGAAGGCCGCGGGCAGGGTCTCGATGAGGACCGTGGCCTTCACCGTGCCCTGGGGGATCCCGAGGAGGTCCTGGGCCATGACGAACACGTCGTCCCAGAGGCGGGCCTCGTCGTGGTGCTCGAGCTTGGGGAGGTAGAAGTAGGGCCCCGTCCCGCGGGCCAGAAGCTCCTTGGCGTTGTGGAAGAAGTACACCCCGAAGTCGAAGAGCCCCCCGGGGATGTCGCGGCCGTCGACCCGGACGTGGGCCTCGCGCAGGTGCCACCCGCGGGGCCGCACCACCAGGACGGCCGTCTCGTCGGCGAGGCGATACGCCTTGCCCGTCTCCGGGGCGGTGTACGCGATGGTCCTACGCACCGCGTCCATCAGGTTGGCCTGACCCTGCACGACGTTGGACCAGGTGGGCGAGGAGGAGTCCTCGCAGTCGGCCATAAACACCTTGGCCCCCGAGTTGAGGGCGTTGATGATCATCTTGCGGTCGACCGGCCCCGTGATCTCCACCCGCCGGTCGAGGAGGTCGGCCGGCAAGGGAGCCACCCGCCAGTCGCCCGCACGGATGGACGCGGTCTCGGGCAGAAAGTCCAACCCCTCCCCCGCGTCGAGGCGCCCCTGACGGGCCTCCCGGGCCGCCAGGAGGGCGTCGACCCGCCCCTGAAACGCGCGCACGAGCGTCGCCACGAACCCCAAGGCCTCGTCGGTCAACACGCGCTCCGAACCCTCCACCCCAGGGCCCGTCACCTCCACGCCTTGCGTCGTCATGTGTCGAAGGTTGACCACGGCCTGGAAACAGTCAACGATATCCACGAAAACAAGGCACATTATGGTTGATGGCACCACAACGATCGCGGTCAATCTGTCAACGATTTACAAAGTCCGTACGATTGACACGGTGATTTCCGAAGGCAGGAGGAGGAGCGATGGCGGAAGGAGCGCGAGACGATGCGGGGCGGAGCCGGGGGTCGGCTGCGGCGGGCCAGACCCGGTGGGGGGCCCGGCTGCGGGCGATGCGTCGGCAGAAGGGTCTGTCGCAGGTGCAGCTCGCGGGGCGTCTTGGGGTGAGCGCGAGTTATCTCAACCTCATCGAGAGCGACAAGCGCCCCTTGCCGGCCACCCTGCTCCTGAAGCTGGCCACGGAGGTGGGGGTCGACCTGCAGGTGTTTGCCCGCGACGACGCGGCCCAGCTTGAGCGCGACCTGATGGAGGCCTTCAGCGACCCGCTCTTCGAGGCGGCTCCGCTGACCAACACCGACCTGCGCGAGCTGGTGTCCACCTTGCCGAGCGTGGCCCACGCGGTGCGGGCCCTCTACGACGCGTACCAGAGCGCCCGGGCGAGCACCGACGCCCTGGCCGAGCGGCTCTTTCAGGTCAATCCCAACTCGGGGGTCGAGCTCAGCCGGTCGCCCTCGGAGGACGTGACGGACTTCATCCAGGCCCGGAGCAACCACTTCGCGCCCCTGGAGGAGGCCGCCGAGGCCCTGTGGCGCGCGGCCCGCCTCGACCCCGAGGACCTCTACCGGGGCCTGGCCCAGCACCTCGCCCGGGCCCACGGGGTCGAGGTGGTGGTCACCCGGGGCCCCGAGGCCCGCACGACCTTCCGGCGCTTCGACCCGGCCAGCCGCACCCTGCACCTGTCCGAGCTCTTGCCGACGCGGTCGCGCACGTTTCAAGTGGCCCACCAGATTGGCCTCCTGGAGGCGGGACGGCAGCTCGACAGCCTCACCCACGAGGCGGGGCTGTCGTCGGAGGAGGCCCGGTCGCTCTGCCGGGTGGCCCTGGCCAACTACTTCGCGGGGGCCGTCTTGATGCCCTACCAGCCCTTCCTCGAGGCCGCCCAGCAGGAGCGGTACGACATCGATGTGGTGGGGCGGAGGTTTCGGGTAGGGTTCGAGCAGGTGGCCCATCGATTTACCACCCTGCAGCGGCCCGGAGCCGAGGGGGTGCCCTTCCACATGATCCGCATCGACGTGGCGGGCAACATCTCCAAGCGGTTCTCGGGCTCGGGCATACGCTTCGCGCGTTTCTCCGGGGCCTGCCCCCGGTGGAACGTGTTCGCCGCCTTCCTCACCCCCGGCCGTGTGGTGGTTCAGGTGAGCGAGATGCCCGACGGGCAGCGGTACTTCTGCCTGGCCCGCACGATCCAGAAGGACAGCGCCGCGTGGCACCAGCAGCAGCCCGTCCTGGCCCTGGGCCTCGGCTGCTCCGAGCGCTACGCCAGCAGCCTCGTATACGCCGAGGGCATCGACCTCAAGAACGAGGCCGCCCTCGTGCGCGTGGGGGTCACCTGCCGCCTGTGCGAGCGCGACGAGTGCCCCCAGCGGGCCCACCCCTCCCTGCGCGAGCCCCTCCGCATCGACCCCAACGAGCGCCGCCCCTCCCTCTACATGCCCACCCGAGCCCGCCCCTGAACCATGTCCACACCCCCCTCCGAGCGCGCCGTCATCACCCTCGTGGGCGCCGTGCAGTTTGTCAATATCCTTGACTTCATGATGGTGATGCCCCTCGGCCCCGACTTCTCCGCGGCCCTGGGGATCCCCCTGTCGCGCCTTGGCTACATCGGCGGGAGCTACACGGCCGCGGCCTCGGTGGCGGGGCTGGCCGGGTCGTTCTTCCTCGACCGCTTCGACCGGCGCAAGGCCCTGGCCGTGTCGATGCTCGGCCTCGTGGTGGCCACCGCCCTCGGAGGCTTCGCCCAGGGCCTCGGGAGCCTCATCGCGGCCCGCATCCTGGCGGGTCTCTTCGGCGGGCCGGCCACGTCGCTGTCGCTCTCCATCGTGGCCGACGTGATCCCCATCGAGCGCCGCGGGAAGGCCATGGGGGCCATCATGGGGGCCTTCAGCGCCGCGTCGGTGTTCGGGGTCCCTGCGGGGCTGGAGCTCGCGCGGCTCGGGTCGTGGCGTACGCCCTTCTTCGCCGTGGCCGGGCTCGGGCTCGGCATCACGGCCCTCGCCGTGGCCCTCCTCCCCCCCTTGCGGGGGCACCTCCGGAGCGAGGCCGACCGGGCCCTCGCCCCCGACCCCTCGGGCCTGTCGTCGCTGCGCACGATGCTCCTTCGGCCCACCGTGGCGGCCTCGTACGCCCTGGCCGCCGCGGCCATGATGGGCCTCTTCGTGCTCGTGCCCCACATCTCCAGCTATGTGCAGCAAAACCTGGGTTTTCCGCGCAGCCGACTGGGGCTCTTGTACATGGCCGGAGGGACGGTGAGCTTCCTCGCCCTGCGCATCGCGGGTCGGCTGGTCGACCGCTTCGGGAGCTTCTGGGTGTCGGTTCCCTCGACGGCCCTGCTGGCCCTGGTGATCTATCTGGGCTTCTTCCTGAGCCCCCCGCTCCTGCCGGTGGTGGCCGTCTTCGTGCTCTTCATGATCTCGACGGGCTTCCGCAACGTGTCGTTCAACACGCTCCTGTCGCGGGTTCCGTTGGCCCGGGAGCGGGCGCGGTTTATGTCCATCCAGAGCGCCGTGCAGCACGCGGCCTCGGCCCTCGGGGCCTTCGTGTCGGCGAAGATCCTGACCGAGGACAGCGCCCACCGCCTCGTGGGGATGCCCACCGTGGCGGGCTTGTCGATCGCCCTGCTCGCCCTGATGCCCCCGCTCACGGCCTGGATCGAGACCCGGGTCCGCGCCGCCCAGGCGTCTCCCGCGGCCGTGCCTGCGTAGCCCGACCCACAAAACTTCCGCCCCTCGCGTCCGTCGCACCCTTGCGGCTTCGCTGCCCTCCGTCGTCGCCCGCCCCCGCCGTCGCCTGCACCCGCAGCCGCCCGCCCTCAGAACGACACCTGCACCTGGATCCGGGCCTGGTGCCGACCGCGGTCGAAGTCGTCGCCGAAGATGTAGTGATAGTCGGCCTGGGCCTTCAACCCGTGCCCCGCCCGGTACCAGTTGAGCCCGACCCCCCACTGGTTGGCCTGGGATTGCAGGGTGGTGACGAGAGCCGGATCGGTGGCCCCCAGGGCGAAGGCCTGCTCCCACCGCGCCGTCACCTCCCAGCGCCGCGAGACCATCCACCCCGCCTGCGCGATGTACCCCCAGAGCGACCGGGAGAACTCGTCACGCCCCGGTTCCATCCCGACGCCGGCGTGGCGATCGTCGCTCGCCCGGCGGTAGAGAACCTCGCCGAAGAGGTACAGCCCCGCGACCTTGAGGGTCAGGTCGGCGGCCGCGTGCACGTAGTCGAAACCCCCAAGGGTGAGGGGCGCCCCCTGGGTGCTGCGCTGGCGCAGGCTGTTGTGGTTGTAGGCCCCCGCCACACCGACCGCGAGGCGAGGCCGGGCGAGGCGTTCGAGGTCGCCCTCGACGCTGTCGTCGAAGGGGCCGAAGACGTTGTACTGAAGCCGCCCCACGTAGAGGAACCCTGGCGCGGAGGCCGCGCGGTTCTTCCCCTCGCCGCCGAAGAGGCCGAGGCGGTAGGCGAGGCGCCCGAAGCCTCCGAGGTCGTTGGACGAGAGCTCGACCCCCACGTCGCGGTCGAGGGTGGCCTCGGCCACCAGGAGCGGGCGATCGATCATCGACAGGCCCCACTCCGCGTTGGTGCGGGCCCGATCGAAGGGCACGAAGAACTGCCCCACCCGAACCTGCAGGTCGCGCAGGTGCTGAAAGGCCACCCACGCGTCGTACACCGGCGACACCATCCCCGGCTCGTAGTCCTGGGCCCCGAAGGCGAGCTGCACCACGTACTGGGTCTGCCGCGACAGGGCGTGCCCCGAGAAGATCACCCGCACCGTTCGGATCGCGGCCTCGTGGGTCGCCCCGACCCCCTCCGACCGCGGCACGACGACGGTGTCGCGCACCTGGGCCCGGCCCCGCAGGGTGAGGGAGAAGAAGTCGTCCCCCGACGACAGGGTCACCCCCCGCCCCGGGGCTCCAAACAGCGTCAGAGACCGCGCGACCTGCGGGCTCCACGCTCCGCCGAGGGGCGCAGGGGGCGGGGCCACCGCCACGTCATGGGCCGACCCGTGGGGCGTCTGGGCCCCCGCTGCCCCCGCCCACGCCAGGAACACGAGCGACGACGCGACGACAGACCTGCTTCGAGTGCGGCACATCCCACGGGGCTCCCGCGCCGCGACACCTCCGACTGCAGGGCCGCGTCACGGATCCAACATAGTGAACACTCCTCCATGATACAAGAATATCTCTCCCAGGACACGCCTCGCGGCCGGGGTGGGGGTACGCTCGTCGGCGATGTTCCGCGCGACGCGATGTCTCCTCGTTGCGGCCACCGCGATGGATGCGGGACCCACGGCGGCTACGACATCGGCTCAACCCCGTCGACGCCCGCACCGCAGACTATGGAAACGCGAGGTTGTGGGTGCGCATCCGGCACGACGGGGGCACCGTCCCGGGCCTCGCGTCGGGGCCCACCTCCACCTGCACCTCACCACGGCTCGAAACTACTGCACGGCCCCGGTCGACCCCGCCTGCCCGACGCCCGCGTACGTACGGGGTTCGGTCGTGTCGCCCGCCTTCGTCGACGCCCCGGGCTGCCAGTCGGTGTGCCGCGCGGTGACCGTCCAGTGGGTTCAGCCCGCGGTCTACGGCAACGAGCCTTATGACGGACGCAGGGCCGCGGCAGGCTGACTGCGGCTGCAGAACCGGCGGCCGTGGTGGAGGCGGCTACGCAGGAGGGCTCCTGGGGGTGATCGCAGCCCTGGCGCTCACGCGGCGTCGGCGGCGCTCTCTGCACGACACACTCCGCCGCGGGTGACCCCACCGTAGCGCAGCCCACTGCCCGCCGGGGCCCCGTTGCTGGTATCTCCCCGCGGCCCATGCGTTGGCTCATCCTCACGCTCTTCGCCCTCACCTACGTCGGGATCTCCGCCCGCCGCCTGCACCTCCTGCCTGTCGGTCGCCCGGCCATGGCCCTCATCGGGGCCTCGGCCCTGGTCGTGACAGGCGCCTTCGCGGGACCCTACGGCCTCTCCGGCGAGGCGGCCCTGCACGCCGTCGACCCCCACACCCTGGCCCTGCTCTTCGGGATGATGCTCGTGGCCGCGGGGCTGTGGGAGAGCGGGTTCTTCGACCGGGCCGCCGACCTCCTCGTGGCCCGGCTGCGGGCTCCAGCGGCCCTCCTGTGGGCCGTGACCCTGGGGTCGGGCCTGCTCTCCGCCGTCCTCGTCAACGACGCCGTGTGCCTCCTCGCCACGCCCCTCGTGCTCCGGGTGGCCCGCCGGATGCGCGCGGCCGAGACCCCCCTCGTCTTCGCCGTGGCCATGGGCTCCAACGCCGGGTCTGCCCTCACCCTGTCGGGCAACCCCCAGAACATGATCGTGGCTCGCCTCTCCGGCCTGTCCTACGGGGCCTACCTCGCCCGGGCCGCCCTGCCCGCCCTGGCCGCCCTCGTGCTCACCGCGGCCGTGCTCCACGTTCTGCACCGCCACGACCTCGACGCCCCCGCAGCAGGCCCCGAAGCGCCCGAGAGCGGCCCCGTGGCCCCGCCCCACCCAAGCGACCGCCCCCTCCTCGCCGCCGCCCTCCTGGGCCTCGTCGGAACCGTCGTGGCCAACCTCGCCGGGGCCCCCCTCGCCTGGAGCGCCCTGGTGGCCGCCTCGGTGGTGCTCGTCGCGGCCCGGGAGCGGGCCAACGCCCTGATCGCGCGGGTCGACTGGAGCGTCCTGCTCTTTTTCGCGGGGCTCTTCGTGGTCGTGGCGGCCCTGCGCAAGACGGCCCTGCCCGACGCGGCCCTCGCGGCCCTGGGAACCCCCGCGGGACTGTGGGGCGAGGGAATCCTCGTGGCGGTCCTGGCGGTGGGGTCGCAGGTGGTGAGCAACGTCCCGCTCATCATCGTGCTGGAGCCTTGGATTCGTACCTTCCCCGACCCGGCCCACGCGTGGACCACCACGGCCCTGGTGTCGACCCTGGCGGGCAACCTCACCCTGCTCGGGAGCGTGGCCAACGTGATCGTCCTGGAGCAGGCCAGGAGCTCCCTTGGGTTTTGGGCCTACCTGCGGGTGGGCGTCCCGGTGACGGCCGCGTCGATGACCGCCGCCCTCGCCCTCGCCCAACTCACGCGCTGACCGGGCGTTTCCAACTCATAGAGAGGGGCGTGTCGGCGCCGCGACACCGACCAGGTCGGCGAGGCTCCGCACAAACTTGTCGGAGCTGTCGGAGGCCGCCCAGATCGCGTGGAGGTCACACGCCCGGGTCTGGGCGAGCTGGTGCGTGGACGGCGCGTACCCACCGAGGATCCTGTCGAGCGCCTTCTTCGCGTCACGCGGGGCCGACTCGGGGTTGGTCGCCTTGACCTTCGCACGCAGCGCATGCGGATGCGCCCACAGCAGCCAGCTCTCGTACTCGCGGCTCGCCATCACCCCCCGAACCGGGACGGAGCGTTCGGCACGCTCTACGAACGCCGGGACGGCAGGGCCCCACGTCGCCGGACAGTCGTCGTCTGCATCGCAGAGCACGAGGATCCCGTCGGGGACCCGCGTCATCGCCAACTGCAGCGGGCGATGAAGAGTCTGCGCCGGAGGACGACGTGGTGAGGGAACCCTCTGGTCGACCATCAAACCCCGAGACTGCCGAATGGGATCTTCGTCCACATACCACTCGCCCACATCGAGCAGGGTCCTCAAGACGCGGTGGCAGAGCACAGGCGCAGCCTCACACTCGCCGTGCCCCTCCACGATGCAGACGATCCGCTTCATCCCTGCGCGGCCTGTACGACCCGAGGCGTCGCGCCCTCGCGGCGGAGTTCCTCGGCCCGCATCAGCTCCGCGGTGCTGTAAAGACCCTCTCGCACGAGGGCCCGCTGCGCGCTTGCAAGGGGCCCTACACGCGTCGTGCCGTTGGCGTACTCACAGACCAGGATCGTGTCCTCCCGCGCGTGATCGAGGAGCTCGGGGCTGTGCGTAGTGATGAGCACTGCCCCCCGCCGCGCCGCACGGCTCAGCGCGTCGTAGACCACCCGCGCAGCCCCCGGGTGCAGGTTGACCTCGGGCTCCTCGATCAGCAGAAGCTCGTGCTGTGCCATTTGCTGAGCGGCGATGATCACGGCGAGCGCGCGAAGAGCACCGTCCGACATTTCGGTGGCCGCGAAATCTGGACGACGATCGGCGGCGTGCTGCTGCGTGAAGACGAGTGTGAGGTATCGACCATTGGCCTGCGTCTGAACATCGACGAGCCCCGGGATGATGCGCCGCATCGATTCGAGGATCACGCCGCGCTGGACCGCGGTCATGCGGTGCAGGGCGGTCGCGACGTTGCTCGCGGTCTCGTCGAGCTTCGCCGAGTCCGCGATAGGCTGCGGCCTCCGCATGAGCTCGGGGACAGGGCGCAGGGAGCGCACCTGGGCTAGCCAGGGAGGAAGTCGCCCCCCCGTGCCGCGACCGAGTTGACGCGCGAAGAGCATGGCGCTGGTGGTATCCGCGATCCCCACCGACGTGCCCGATGGGATGCCGGAGATAATCGGCTGAGCCGCCTGGATCGTCAGGCTACCGCCTTCCCGTTGATATCTCTGAAGCTGCTTGCCTCCTTCGGTGAGCGTGATGGTCTCTCGGAGAAACTTCCACTCGCCCTGACGGCCGCTGCCGATCACCATTTCGTGGCGAGAGGACGAGACCTTCAAGGCGTCCTCGCTGGCTGCGACGCAGACGTCGAGGGTGATCTGGTACGGCTTCGACGGGCTCCAGCGTCGAATGCCGACGATCCCTCCGCGCCGACTGACCGCGGTGGCCGCATCGCGTCCGACCTCGCTCGCGAAGAGCAGGGCGTCGATGAGGTTGGACTTGCCGCTGGAGTTCTTCCCGACGACGACCGTGAAGGGGGCGAGGATGATGTCTGCGTCCTCAATCGAACGCCAGTTGCGTAGCCGGAGCCTGATGTACATCGGACGACGAGTGTACCGGACGGAGGGCAGGCGCTCCACTGACTGGCCACGCCACCCTGCGCCCAACTCACGCGCTGACCGCTACACGTCGTAGACGATGGGCTCGCGCTTGGAGACGAAGCGGTCGATGAGGCCCCAGGCGTCGGGGTTGGCGTGGGTGATCTCGACCCCGATGCCCGGAGCGCTGGAGAGCCCCACCTCGCGGCGCCAGCGCACGATGCCCCGCACCTCGGCGGCGAGCTGGCCCGGGAAGGTGATGGCCACCTCGCAAGGGGTCCCGATGGCGAGGGTGCTGTAGGTGCCGACGAAGATCCCGCCGTGGTCGCGGATGTCGCCGAGGAAGTTGGTGAAGAAGTTGGTCTCGGAGTGGGGGCTGAGCTCGGCCTCGAGCCGCGGCACGCCGTTGGGCCCCATCGGGACCTTGGCCGCCGACTCGGGAAACTCCGTGATGAACTTCGGGGTGGCAGGCTCTGCCGCCTGGGGCGGTGACGCAACGCCGGGCCCAGGAGGCGGAACGTAGGCGGCCATGGCGGGAGTGGGCGGGTGGGCGTGTCGTACACTGGCCGCGGGGGGGGTGAGAGGGGCGAAGTGCGCCGCGGCGGGAGCGGGCTGCGGGGCGAAGTGCGCCGCGGGAGGAGGCGGCTGCGGGGCCGGGGCGTGCTGCACGAGGAGGATGGGCTGCTGGGCGGGGGTCACCAGAGGGACCGGGTCGGTGGTGACCAAGGGGGGGGCCACCGCGGCCACCGCGGGCGGAGGGCCGGGCTTGAACACCTGCGGGATGGCCACCTCGTCGGGGGGCTCGCCGATGCGGTGGGCCTTGATGACCCCAAACAGAATCCCGAGCGATTGGGCCATGGCGGCCGTGGCCACGGCGACGCCCGGGTAGCTCTGATCGATGTCTTGCATCGAGGACAAGGTGGCCTGGAGCACGGCCCGGGCTTCGAGCAGGAGGGTGCCCTCGCCCTGGGAGCGCTCGACCTTGAACAAGAGCCCCATGGCCTGGGCGAGTCGCCCGACGAGCTCCATCACGGCGGGCGGCACGTTGGGATCTTGCTGGAGCGTCGCCAGGGAGCTTGCGAGAAGCTGCCGGGCGTTGGCAGCGGCGGCGGCGATGTCAGGGTGGCTCATCGGTCGGTCGTCCCTCGGTGCCCGACCTCTCGGGCAGAACGGGACGCTATCACAGCCGCAGGGGCCCGCGTCACTCCTATGCGTCGGGGGTCGACGGCTCCATGTCGCGGGAGAAGACGTACCGCGCCCGCCCGGGGCCCGCGTAGTCCTGGACGAGCTCGACCGTGTAGCCGTTGGCCCGGTGAAACTCCACGCTCCCGTGGTTGCCCGGGGTGGTGATGGCCTTGAGCTTCGAGGCCCCCTCGGCCCGGGCCCGTCGGGCAAACTCCTCGTACAACGCCCGGCCGACCCCGCGGCGGCGGTACTCCGGGTCGATCCCCACGAGGTGGATGTACCCCACCCGCGGCGCCCGGCCGGTGACAAACCCCAGGAGGAAGCCCACCAGACGCCCGGCGTCCTCCACGATCAGGGCGTTGTCCCCCAACTCGTGGAAGAACATCGGGTGGGCCAGGGCCGTCGTGGGACCGCCCCACCACTCGTCAATCACCGAGACGATCTGGAGGTAGTCTTCCTGGGTGATCGAACGGGTCTCCATCGTGGCGACGGGGTAGAGCACCCCAAGGCCCGCCTCGTCAACAGCAAGACACGGCCCGGTCGTGACATTCGTTGACCCGCTGCGTCAGGGCCCCGACGCCCCCGGGCCTACGCCCCACACCGCGGCCGTGATGGCCTCCGGGGTCATCGCGGGAGCCCCCAACAGGACCGGAATCGGCGCGTCGCCCCGGGCACGAAACACCATGATCCCGCGCGTGGCGGCCAGGGTGACCTCGCCCCGGACCCGGTCGGCCTCGCGGCGCCACAGCACGGTCAGGGGGCGCGGGCGGGCGTGGTCGTCGAGCACCTCCAAGCGCTCGGGGGCCGACCACAGGGGGGCCTCGATGCGCACGGTGAGGCGGGTTCCGACGGGGAGGCGGCGGCCGAGGGCGGAGCGACCCGCGGGGTCGGTCACGCGCAGGAAGGGGCCGCTGGTGACGAAGACGTCGCCGGTCTCGCGCAGGGCCCGGACCACGTCGTCGGCGCTCCATCCCGCGAAGCGGGCGCTGTCCGGCACGGCCACGCACGTGCGCGGCCAGCCCGCCTCCTGGGTGACGATGGCGTGGGTGTCGCTGTTGGCCGTCGGCGAGATCCGAGCCCCGGCCCGCAGGAGGGACAACCAGTCGGCCAGGACGGGGTCGATGGCGGCCTGGTACCGACCGTTCCAGATTTCGAGGGCGTGGAAGTCGTGGGTGAAGCCGGGGTCGGCCCTGCCCGTGGCAGGGTCGAGGTGCACGAGGTTGAACATCCCCACCAGACCCGGAGCCCGCGGGTGATTGACCTGGATCACCGCCCCCGGAGCCCACGCCCTGGCCCGCGCGAAGAACTCCCCCGTCGGCAGATTGAAGAGCTCGGGCATTCCCCCCCGGGCCACGTCCTCCTGCACGGGGACGGGGTACACGTTGACGTGCCCGATGGGCCGGGCCGCGATGTCGGTCGAGACCTCTACGCCCGCGAGGGTTCGGAGCCGCCCGTCGAGCCCCTCGGCCCGCACGGCCTCGTCGAGCCGGGTGGCCGTGTTGTGATCGGTGGCCGCCGCCACGTCGAGCCCCTCGGCCGCGTCGGCCCGGGCCCGAGCCCGCAAGGACACCGGAGCGTCAAGGCTCGGAGCCTGGTGCTGGTGAAAATCGCCGCACACATACCCCCCCGTGTCGACCACCCGCCGCAGGGCCGCCCGCACCGTCGTGGTCTGCCCCGCCACCACCTGCACCCGCGACACCACCAGCCCGTAGGCGGGGCCCCGGGTGACCGTGACCTCGTAGCTCCCCGCAGACACCGGGGCCTCCCCGTCGCCCGTGGACCCGAGCACCCAACTGTTGCGGGCTCCGTCGGCCCAGCCGATGGGCCCGAGCCAGGGGTCGTCCGTTCCGTCCACGCCCCGCACGAGGACCCGCGCGGGGACCGGGTCGTCGCCCTCTCGGGCCTCCACCCGCAAGACCGCCGGGGGGCCCACCCGGACCGTCACGGTGCCCTCCGTCGCGCCGACCGTGACCGTCTCCAGGGGGCCCACCACACGCCGCCCTGGGGCGTCGATCGCCAGCGCATACCGCCCCGGGGCCACGGGCACGAGGGCCTCTCCCGCGGCGTCCGTCGCCCCCATCCCCACCGGGGCCGCCTCGCCCTCGGCCCGAACCGTCACCCGGGCCCCCGCCACCGCGCCCCCGTCGCCCTCCACCCGAACCCGCAGCCCCGACGCCGCCGTGGGCCCTCCCGCGGCCCGTACGGCCCGCGCGGGGTCGGGGCCCGCCACCACGCTCAGCCGACGAGACCAGGCGACCGACTCGCCTGGAGCCAGGACCCGAGAGCCCAGGTCGGGGTTGGACCAGGTCGACCCGTGGACTCCCCCAAAGGGGGTCTCGCCGACGAAGCCGTAGGCCACCGAGACCCCGACCCCGCTGAGCCACGGGAGCCGGGCCTCGTTCATCTGGCGGGGCAGGACGAAGCCGTGACCCGGGGCGAAGTGTTCGGTGCCCCCCCACTGGATCGCGTCGGCCAGGAGCACCGTCACCGGGGCCTCCCCCGTGTTGCGCAGGGTCGTGCGGAGGGTGAGGAACGGGTCGTCGCCCCCGAGGTGCCACACGGTCTCGCCGTGCAGGCCCGCGATCCGGGCGTCCATGCCCGCGGCGTAGGCCTCGGCCCCTCCGTCGGGCAGGGTTCGGGTGCCCATGGTCTCGTGCACGATCTGACCCGGAAAGGCCCCGGTCATCGTAAACACCTGCCCCAGGGCGTCGCCCCGGGCCCGGCCCTCGGCGTCCCGGGGCGCGAGGTCGATGAGGGTCCCCCCCGAGAGCGCAAACCCCGCTCCCCCAGGAACCTGGTCAATCACCGCACGCAGAAAGCGGTTGTCGAGCACCGTGTCCCCCGCCCTCCCCCGGGCGTTGGGACCCTCGCACAGGTCGTCGGGACCCCGGGCGGTCAACACCCGGGCAGGCTGAGCGGCCCGAGGGGGCGGTATGGCACGGCCGTAGGTGCCGCGTGGGGGCCGTGGGGCCGGGGCGGCTCCGCGACACCCGAAGCCCAGGACCCACACCATCCCCGCCCAACCGATCCCGCCGCGCATGGCAGAGAGTATCACCACGCCTGTCCTGCCGCGTCGCGCCGTAACACGCAGCCCTGCGTGCGTGCTACGAAGACCCGACTACCTGAGTAGTAGCCCGCTGGGAGCGTAGTGATGGGATCGGCGATGTTGGTGTTGTTGGGGCAGGGGCTGCTGCACGGGGTGGGTCCTGACCATTGCCTCGCCATCGGGTCTCTGGCGGCCCGGGGGGGGCTCCGGGAGGCCTTGCGGGTGGCCGTAAGGTTTGGCCTCGGGCACACGGTGGTCCTGGCGGTGTTGGCCACGATGGCCGTAGTGGCCGGGGTGGCCATCCCGGCCCGGTGGGAACGGGCCCTGGAAGTGGTCGGGGGGTTGTCCCTCCTGGCCCTCGGGGTGTGGACCCTCGTGTCGCAGCGGGGGGCGAGTCTGGTTCCGCACGTTCATGCGGACGGGAGCGTGCATGCTCACGACGGCCCGGAGCCCGAGGGCGTCCCCGCGGTGGAGGTGTTGGGGCCCAAGGCCCCGGGGCGTTGGATGGCCGGGGTGGCCGGGGCGGTGTTTGGCCTGTCGGGGGTTCGGGGGCTCGTGCTGCTCCTGCCCTTCGCCACGCGGCAGCACCGGGGGGCTTTGATTGCGGGCGTGTTGTGTTTTGGCCTCGGGGTGGTCGTGTCGATGATGGCGGTGGGCTGGCTCACCCAACGGGCGGCCCAGGCCGCGTCGCGGCGGATGGCCTCGGCCCGCGCGGGGCTCCGGGTGATGGTGGGGGTGGCCTCGGTGCTCTGCGGGGCGTGGTGGGTGGTGGCGCACCTGGAGGGGTGAGCTTGCGATCGCGCGGAGGAGAGTGCACAAGGGAGCATCCCTTCCATGCGCCTCGCTGCCCTCTCCCTTGTCAGCCTGATGTTCTCGGTTGTTCCCGGCGCGTCCTGGGCCATCCCGCGGCGACGCGCCCCCGACGGGGCCCCGCATTTCGACCGCGACCGGGACGGGATCCCCGACCACCTCGAAGACCGCAACGGCAACGGGGTGCTCGACCCGGGCGAGACCGACCCGTGGCACCGTGACACCGACGGCGACGGGATCCCCGACGGGGTCGAAGACTCCAACCGGGACGGCCGACGCGGTCAGGGCGAGACCTCGGCCCGCAACCACGACACCGACGGCGACGGGATCCCCGACGGGGTCGAGGACGCCAACCAGGACGGCCGGGTCGACCCGGGCGAGACCGACCCGCGGCGGCGTTGTTCGGGCCCGGTCAACCGCATCTGCGCCACCCAGGCCGACCTCGACGGGGCCCAGCGCGGCCCGCGGATTCCCGAGCCCATGGTGGTCGACCTCGTGCGCGGCCTCGGGGCCCGGCGCGGCGAGCTGGAGATCAACACCCTGGCGGTCACTCGGCGCACCACCCAGGGGTGGCAGCTCGGTTGGGCCCCGGAGGTCGAGTGGGCCCTGCGCGACGGCCTGGCCCTGGAGCTCGAGCTCCCCTTCGTCAACCAGCACCTCGAGGCCGTCAAGGTGGCCGGGCAGTACACCCTCGGGTCCCTCGCACAAAACCGCGGCATCCACGGGGTGCAGGTGATCTTCGAGTGGGGCCTCGCCGACGACTCCCTGCGCACCACTCTGTTTTACATCCTCGGGTGGCGCTTCTCCCCGCGCTGGAGCGCCCAGCTCATGACCGGGGCCTCGGCCTTCGTCGAGCCCGCCACGCCCACCACCACCTTCCGGGTGCAGGCCCACCCGACGGTGTTCTACGAGGTCCATCCGCGCTTCATGCCCGCCCTGGAGCTCGCGGCCCTGTGGGACCCCAATGGTTTCTCCGCCGACGTGATCCCGCAGGTGCGCTGGCGTCCGAGCGACCACTGGACCATCCAGCTCGGCGGGGGCCTCGGGCTCGCCCAACGCCGTGTGGCGCCCCTCGTGGGAGCCAGGGTCAGCGTCGATTGGTAGCCCTGCCGCCTCCGCAGCCTCCCCCCCCGCGCCTCGTGCTCGGCATCGACCCCGGAACCCACCGCCTCGGGTGGGGGGTGGTGTACCGCAAGGGTTCGCGTTTCGTGCACGTGGCCCACGGGGTGGTGCGGGCCCCGGCCAAGGCCGAACTCCCCGAGCGGTTGCGGGTGGTGGCCGCGGGGCTGGAGGAGGTCATCGGGGCCCATGAGATCACGGTCGTGGCGATCGAGCAGGCCTACGTGGCCAAGGACCCTCACGCGGCCCTGGTGATCGGTCACGCCCGCGGGGTGGCCATGCTCATCGCCGCCCGGGCCGCGTGCACGGTGGTCGAGTACCCCCCCTCGGTGGTCAAAAAGGCCGTGGCCGGGACGGGACGGGCCGACAAGGCCCAGGTCAGCGCCATGGTGCGGGCCATCCTCGGGTTGGTGGAGGTTCCGAAGGAGGACGCGGCGGACGCGTTGGCGGTGGCCATCTGTCACGCCAGCGCCCTGGTCGTGCCTGCGCGCTGAGCGCCGTCAGGGCGGGGCGGTGGGCGCGAGGGTGGTGACCCCGGCTCCCCACCAGGGTTCGCCGTTGTTGATGATGAGGGTTGAGGCCCCGGTGTGGATGTCCAGGGTGACGAAGTTGCCGCCCTCGGTAAATCCGAAGAGCCGCTGGCGCCAGTAGGCCAGGCCCCAGGTGCTGCCCTGGCCCGTGGTGCCGATCACGGTGGCCCGCCCGTTGGCCGGGTCGACCCGCACGAGCACCTCCTCGTTGAAGCCGCGGATGGCGGTGGCGAAGGTGCCCGCGCCCTCGACGCTGACGATGTCTCCGCTGGAGCCGAGGCTGTTGCCGTAGTTGCCCAGGAGGGTGATGGCCCCCGTGTTGGTGTCGACCCGATGAACCCCCCCGGACCGGTTGGTGGCCACCAGGACCTGACCCCCGTCGAGTTCGGTGCCGGGGAGGAAGCTCAGGCCGTTGAAGTTGGTGCCGGCGAAGGGGGCCACGAAGGTGCAGCGGGCCGTGGCGGTCTCGATGCGATAGATGGCGTTGAAGGTGATGCCCCAGAGCTGGTCCTGGGCGTTGACGGCGATGTCGGTCATCCGGTGGTCGCGGCCGTCGTTGGGCCAGCCGAAGGCCGCGATGCGCTGCACCGTGAGCCGCCGCGGGTCGATGGCAAAGAGGGCCGAGGCCGTGTTGGCGTACACCCGCACGTTGTCGGTCACGATGCCCCCGCTGTCAGGCCGGTCCGCACGCGGAACATCCGGCCCGGGCGTGTTGGGGTTGACCCAGCCCGTGTCGATGCCGCCGGTGTCGCGGGTTCCGGCGTCGTCGGGCAGGAACCCCAGGGCGGGCTCGTTGCTGCATCCCAGGGCGACGAGGGCGACGAGGGCGAGGGCCGGGCGGAGGGAGGGGAGGGTTGCGAGAGTCATCGGGGGCGGGGCGGAGCGTACCACCGGGCGGGGGGACATGGCGCGCGGGGGGCCTCAGCGGTAGCCCATCAGGAAGTGGCGCACGAACATGCCAAAGGGCTGTGTTGCCGCAGCCTCCAGCTCGCTCCGAAGGTATTCCTCACGGTCTGCCTCGGACCACTGCGCCAACTCCTCCAGCAGGTTCAGGAAGGGTTCCAGCGTGCGTCGACGCTCGGCGCAGAGCGAGCGCGACTGCCGTCCCTTCGCGTCCAGGTTCAGGTTGAACACCCGCAACGTCTCCTGTGCCCGATGCTGCGCGTGCGACGCGAGACCCGGGCGCACGTCGATCCGGCCGTCGACCCGCGCGCGGAAGAAGTCGTCAGGGTCGTCGTGACAGGGATCGAGGAGGTCCTCGGGCGCGTACGGCTTCCCGTCGCGGTCTTTGTAGGTTCCGCAGGAGTCGTCGCGGTCGCACGAGAGGAAGAGGTTGTCCCAGTCAAACGTGCGCGCGGGATACCTCCCCCGCGGCCAGAGGTGCTCGACGTGCTGCTTCAGCGTCTCGAGATCGCCCTCGCAGTACGCGCAGAGACGTCCCTGCATCGCGCCGAGCTGTGCATGGAGAGCTTCGAGACACGCGGGCGACAGGTCGCTCCAGCGGTCGCGTCCGTGTTGGTACTGCGCCAGGCATGTAGGCGCCGCCCCCCGTCGCAGCCGCTTCACCCGCCCTCCTTGGGCGCACCCGCCTTCTCGTGGCGCAACCGAAACGCCTGGAAACGCAGCAAGCGGTCGCAATCGATCATCACGGGATGCTGCTCACCGAAATGCGCGTCGAGCTGCTTCCGCAACTGCTTCGCCTCCGCCGTATCCGCCTCGCCGTCGGCGATCTTCGTGCGGTAGGCAGACAACCACCGGGCCTCCTCGACCTGCGGAACCGGGTCGACACCCATCACCGTCGCCAACACGTCGGCGCTCTCCACGCCGCGCGTCTGCTGGGTGGGGGTCCGTACTGCGTCGCGCGCCGGGTCGTCGGGCAACACGCGGATGTGCTTCGCATGCACCGTCGAGAGCACCTGGGGGCTGTGGGTGGTGACCACCCATTGAACCCGCGGAAAGGCCACCCGCAAGGTGTCGAGGATGGTCTGCTGCCACGCGGGGTGCAGGTGCATGTCCACCTCATCGACCAGCACCACGCCCTCGGTCTGCGCCGACGCCTCGGCGCCCAGGTGCGGGTTGAGCCGCGCGCAACGGTGGGCGAGATCGGCGACCATCGCGAGCACGCCTCGTACCCCGTCGCTGAGCAGCGACACGGGCAGTTGGCCCCGGGTCGGGTGCTGGGCCACGATCTCCTCGTGGACAAAATCCCAGGCCAGTTGCGACCAGCCCACCTGCGCCAGGACGGTGTCGACCGCGTGCCGCACCGCCAGCAGACGCGCGGTCGGCTGATGCGGGGAGGTGACCCCGTCGGCCCGCTCGCGCTGCGACTCCCGCGACATCGCCTCAAACCACTGGGCCAGATGACCAAAGGTCGAGGCCGGGTGCAGGCAGTCGAGATACGCGTCGAGGCGCCGCACGGGGCCTGGGCGCTTGGCGGGCGGCGCGGGGTTCCAGCGGCGACCAGTGCCGTAGTAGGCGAACACGGGCAACGACGCCTCCGCCCCCTCCCCGTGAAAAGCCCGCTCCAGCAACAAGGGCATCCAGGACATACTCGCACTGCCCTCGCGCTGCGCGTCCCACCACCATTTGTGTTGCGCGCCGAAGAGGACACCCGTCGCCTCGATGCGCATGGGGTAGTGCTCGGTGCGCGTCGGTCCGTGGTCGGAGAGGCGCACGTCACGCGGGGACAGGGTGTCCACAAAGGAGCCGTGGAGGGTGTTGACGACGGCCTGCAGGGCCACCGCGAGGGCATCAAGCACGGCGGTCTTGCCGCCGCCGTTGGTAGCAACCAGGACCGTACACTCCGGGTCGAGGTCCACCGCCGTCTCTGAGAAACAGCGGAAGTTGGTGAGCTTGATCTGCTCGATGCGGGTGTCCATCGGCGCGCCTCTGGAGTCACTGCTGGCTGGAGCCATCACGACAGAACCATGGGCCTACCAACGGCACCCGGGCCCGTCAACGTACTCCCGCAGACTGCCAGGGGAGTCCCGCGCGTGGCCGAGGCCGTGGGTCAGACCGCCGAGGGTCTGCCGCAGAGTGCCGGGGCAGTTCCGCAGTGAGTTTGCGCGGTTCCGCAGGGTGCTGGGGCAGTCGGGCAGGCAGCCGCGCGTGTTCCCCCGACTGCCCTTCGTGTCCTGCGGGCTGCGGGAGCAGTCCTACCGTCAGCGGGAGCAGTCCTGCCGACGTCATGGGCTTTATTGACACCCCAGTCGCGGTGATCTCATCGCTTCAAGGAGTCTCAGGGTCGGGCTTGGGGCTGGTCTCGGCCTCAGCCTCGGGGTCGGTGACGCGGCGAAGCTCGCGGCGCAGGGTGTTGCCCAGCATTAGACGCGGCAGCCCCGCGAGGATGCCCTGCTTGTCCTCCAGGGCCCGGTGCAACTGGGCCAGCTCGAACATCAGCCGCCCCTCGATCAGGTTGGTGCTCGGAACATCCCGCGCCGAAGCAGGAAACGCGAGCAGGTCGCGTGTGGCCGTCTCCAGGAAAGCCGCCGCCTCCCGGGCCGTGTGTACGTCGTCGGCGTCGACAGCCGCGAGCCTCAAGAGGGCGGAGCGGTCGGTGTTGGCCAGCCAGTCCTCGACCAGTTGGGCCATCGAGCGCAGGGACGCGGCAATTTCGCCCGGGCCTCCCGCCGAACCGCGGTTCTCGCGGAGCTCGGCGAGGGCCTGGCGGTGGCCCTCGGTCGCACGATTGAGCCCGCCGGACAGGTCGGTGCGCACAAGACGCCCCGCGCGTGTGGCCTCAATGAGCTTCTCCTGGGCCAACGACCACGCGGTGTTGGCGCGCGACTGCATGCTGTGGGCCTCGTCCAACGCAAACAACAGATCGAGCAGGTACCGCACCCTGAACTTCGGGTACCGCAGGGCCTTCTCGTTCGCCGAGACCACGCTCACAATCTCGGCCCGCACCAGCGTATTGGAGGTCTCGTCGATCACCTCGCCGGAGAGGGTGGCGGTTCCGCGTACGATGGCGTCAGCGTCGGTGAGGTCGCCCTGGAGCAGGGACACCGTCTCGCCGGGTACCTCCGGCATCCCGCGGCGCCAACCGTCGAGAATCTGCATCCGCGACGTCGCCCTGGCGTACCCCCAGGCGCCGACCCCTGTGACCCCGTGTCGCTCATGGCCGAAGCGTCGCCGATAGACGCGGAGCCTGTCAAGCAGGGAAATGATCGTCTGATACCACCGCTCCATCAAACCTGGACTTCTGACTGGGCTGAAGACCCTGCGGTCTCGTCCGAGCGGCTTCGCGCCTCCCCTCGACAACGGTCGGCGTGGTGGCCTCGTGCCTTACCTCACCCCCGCTTCCGCGCGCCCCTCTCCCTGCCGGGAGATGGGCTCGGCCACCGATAGGCGTTGGTGTGCGCTGAAGACCTCTTCCGGAAGACCTCACCATTCTGACCGACTCCTCGACGGGCGGAGCCCCTCGCCCGGTGCGGGAGAGGGGCGCGCGGAAGCGGGGGTGAGGTCGGACCTCAGTGCCGTCTTCCTCGGCTCGGATGCGTGGGCGGCTGGTTTTCTGGTAAAGTCGGCTCCCATGGAGGCGATCGATGTCGAGCGAAAACAACCAGGATGGCCTCGCGTGGATCAAGAAGATGGTCGCCCGCGAGGAAGAGATTGGCCCGATCGTCCCTGGCGGCGCTCAGGGTGGCCTTGCGCGACGAGTTCCCGCGAAGGTCGCAGCGCGTGTACCTCAACCTTCCGCCGCGCTTCGGGCGCGCGCGCGTGTCCGGCGTTCGTTCTATGCCTACGAGTCCACGGAGCGTGACGGCGCAATCGTTGGCGACGGCACATCAATCGCGTTGGACGTCTTCGTGGCAAGGGTCGCCGCGCGTCGCGCGGAGAGGGGACGGTAGTCCATGTATCGTCCCGCGCTCGTTGCGATGCTCGCTACTGTTGCCCTATCGTCGTGCGCGCTGTCCATGCGCGCGCAGCAGTCCGATGGCGGAGAGGAACTCGACGTCGGCAAAACACAACTCGACTCGGGAGCGACTTCCATGGAGGACGGCGCCGTGATGATCGACGCAATCAGTGCCGATGTCCCAGAAACTCCGCTCATGAAGCCTTCGGGCTGGACCGGGGTTCTTGGGCTTGTTGGCCGCGGGGCCACAGAGGATTCCAGGAAGGAGGAGGATCCGTGGTGGACATTCCCTCTCCCCATTGATTTCAGTGTAACGTGCATCCCCTCTCCCCAGGGAGAGGGGAGTTTGGTGACCCGTGTGCCGCGGAGGGAGAGGGATTCCCCATTGGTTTTCCCTGAATCCCTACAATCCCCCTGAGTCCACCAGTCTTCGGGGCCCTATTGCCGCCGTCTCGACATCGGGACAACCTCGTAGCGGGCCGTCCCCGCCTGGTCTGCCCTCGGCTGGAGGTGATCCAGCCCGAAGGCTTCATGAGCGAGAAACTCTTGACGCGGATAGCTGCCCCTTGGTCGAACAAGTGCGAGCCAGGGGCATCCGAATCCATGCAGGGGCTTTATATTCATGCATTCAGCGCGACAGCAATCGTGTTTGGTGTTGGGGAAGTAATTTATACGGAGAGCTGGGGGGTCGCCACACAATATGAAGAACGAGTCCTTACTCCGCGCGAGATGAATGCTTTTCATGGCTCGGCACTATTTACCGGCCATTCCGCGCTTTGTGGACTTTCCGCTTCTGGCACATTGCGTTGCGCAGGATCGAGCGAGTTTCTTGCACAGGGTCCCCCTCCCTCCGACCTGATGGCGAACCCTGTACCCTCCATCATTCCGGGCATGGATCGACCTGCCAGTGTCTTTGTCGGACTCCGAGGTGCCTGTGCGTTGTCCACCGAGAGAACTTTACGCTGCTGGGGACCTATTCTTGGCGACGCCCAGCGTGGTGCGGCACCGCGCGACTTCCCAGAGTATGGTCGCGTCTCGAGCATCAGCCTTGGACCTGCTCACTGGTGTGTACTCCGCTGCGATGGGACGGTCGCCTGTGCAGGGTCCAATTCTTTCGGGCAGCTGGGGACCGAACCGCGCGGTCAATCCCCCTGGGAGTCCCAACTACAAACGGTCCCTGCGAGCGCGAACACACGCCGGGTGGTGACGGGGAGCCGGGGCAACTGTTTGCTTGGCAACAATGGCCGCGTGCATTGTTGGGGGACCAACCGACGTGGAGAACTTGGGGACGGAACCACTCTCAGTCGTTGGATCCCCAGGGAAGTGCTCGGGCTGGAGGTCGTCACCTCCCTCGACATCACCAAACAGACCTCCGTAGAGGTTGGCGATACCGTATGTGCAGTCTCCCGGGGCCTCGTCTACTGCTGGGGTTATGATTTTGTGGACAATCTGCCTGCCGAGTCTCCTCTCCGAACGCGCCCAGTACGGGTCACAGGGCTTCCCGAGAACATCGTTCAGATTGTGATGGGCAACGCCCATGCGCTGGCGTTGACGGCCTCGGGAGAGGTCTACTGTTGGGGTGCCGCTCTACAGTGTGCGCTCGTTCAGGGCGATGAAGGATTCTATCAACGGGCTCCGATCCGAGTGCCTCTTCCCCCGCCTTGAGGCTACCAACCGCGCCCGCCGCACCCTCCGCCCCCCCACCACCCGCCCCCCCAAACGCCGCGCGCCGCAGAGTCCCCCCGCTGGGCCCCTCCGCGGCGCACGCCGCCTAACCTACCCACTACTGCGCGATGGACGGCACCGGCCCCTGCATCGGCACGAGCACCATCTCGCTCGTGACCCGCACATGGGCCACCCGCACCCGGTCCTCCTCCATCCGCAGCGGAACCGTCACCCGCTGCCCCAGGAGCGACACCGTCACCGTGCCCGTCGTCGTCGACCCGCCCGCATTCGGCCCGGTGCGTACGACCTCGACCACCCAGGTTCCGGTGCTGGCCCGGGCCACCCCGAGCTCCTCGCGGCGGGAATCACGCGGCCCCGTCACGGTCACCCCGGACCGACCGCCCTGCCACGACACCCGACGCCCCTGCGGGTCGAGGAGCACGATGTCGAGGTCTTCGCCGCCCTCCCACGAGGCCCGCACCATCAGCTCGCCGCGGGCCGCAGGGTCGGCAGGAGGCACCGTGGCCGTCACGAGCTGCGCCCGCAACGCCATGTCCGGCACGGCGTCGCGCATGGCCGCAGCCGCCTCCCCGTGCCCCAGGGACTGGGCGCAGGACAGGGCCGCCGAGAGATGGGCCACGTCGCCGCGGATCTCCGCCGCCGACACCCGGTGGGCGCAGGCCGCCCGGTCGTCGCCCGCCCGGCTGTGCAGCAGGGCGAGGCGCTCGTGCAGGGCGAGGTCGTCGGGGCGCACGTCGACCACCCCCCCGAGGAGACGGATCGCCACGTCGCGGCTCCCGCGCCGGGCGGCTACATCGGCCGAAGCCTGGAGGGCCTCGGGGTCGAGGGGATCGCGGGCCATCCAGCGGGTGGCCACCTCGCCCGCCTCGTCGAGGGCCCCGAAGAGGGCCAACCAACGGAACAGCTCCTTGTGACGGTCGCGGCTGTCGGGCATGGCCATCAGGGCCTGACGGGCCGCGGCCACCCGGGCGGCAAACTCGGCCCCGCCCGTACGCGGGGTGATCACGGCCCGACGCACCCAGGTGCGGCGCATCCACTGGCCCCCACGACGCCCCGGCCACATGGGCGGAGGAGGAGGCTGCATGTTGGCCGAGACCACACGGCCAGGGGCGGTCGGGGTCGCCACCGAGTTGCGATCGACCCGGGCCTGCGACTCCCGGGCGAGCGCATCGACCGCAGACTCCGCAGGGGCCACCCCCGCCGGGGCCGAGGGCGCGGGCCGAGGCATCGGAGCCACGGCCGGCGCGGGACCCGCGAGGTCGTCGAGGGAGTCCGCACGGCCCCGGGCGGCGCGCGATCGGGTGTCGCGCTGCTGCTCGTTCGAGGCGTATCCCCCCCCGGCCGAGGCGCCCAGGGCGCCACGCCCTGCCCCCGCCCTGGCCGCCTGGGCCGATCCCAGGAGCCCCCCCTGAGCCACGCTGGCCATCTCGTCGGAACCCGCCGCGTCGCCGAGGGCCGCGGTGGCCCCCTCGTCGGAGTCCTCCGCGCGCTCGGCCTCGCCCCCGGCGACGGCCTGACCCGCGGCGGCCGTCTCGCCCGTCCAGGTGTCGCCCGGAGCCCGTCCGCGGTCGACCCCGAAGGCCCGAAACATGGCCTCGCTCTCGAGCACCAGGAGCGACGTGTACCGGCTCGGAACCCGCCACCGCTGCGACCAGGTCACCGCCTCGGCCCGGGCCTCGGGTCCGCTCCGGGCCTCCAGGTCGACCACCCGAGCGGCCGCGTAGAGCCGCGGAACAAAGGCGTTTCCAGCATCGCGCGCGGCCTCGACCCGCAGGGGGTAGCGGGCCTCGAAGGGCTGTCCGTCGACGGTGCCGCGGAGCACGAGGTCGCCCTCGGCCCGGCCCGTGGGGAGTTGGGCCGATACGATCATCTCGGCCCCGGCCCGGAGGTTGGCCGGACGCAGGGGCGCCATCTCGGTCATGCCCGCAGGGAGCTCGACCACCGGGTCACGGAGGACCACCCCGTAGGTGGCCTCCAGCACCCCAAGGGCCGCCGCATCGAGCCGCTCGCCCGGAACATACGGGACCACCACGCCCCCCCCGGCCCGGGCCAGGGTCTCCAGGGTGGTGCTGTCCCCACCTCCAACACCCACAGCCGTCACCGTGGCCCCCGGCCTGCGCGCGAGGGACTCCCGCACGCCCGCCAGGAGGGTGGCCGGCCGACGAAAGCCCGCCGTGGCCACCCCGTCGCCCACATAGACCACCCGCAGGGCCCGGTCCGACCCGTCGCTCGCTGCCACGGCCGCGTCCATCATCCCGACGAGGTCGCTGGCCCCCGCGGGCTCGACCCCCTGGAGGAAGGACAGAGCCCCGCGCGAGGCGTCGGCGTCGGCGTACATCATCCCGCCCGGAAGGGCCGTGCAACGGGTGTCGCAGGCGAGCACGGTAAACCGATCGCGGCGGTCCATCTCGGCCACCAGGGCGCTCGCGAGGCGACCCGCCCGGGCCCAACGCTCGCCCACCATCGAACGCGAGGCGTCGACCACGAGGACGTAGTCGCGGGGGCGGGACTCGTTCCACCGGGGGAGGGTGGGGCGCAGGGCGACGGTGGCGAGGGCCGGACCCTCGGCCGGGGCGAAGGCCCAACTCGTGGCCCCACGTCCCGCGTCAGGCAGGGCGTACTCGACCACCAGGTCGCCGCTCGGCACAAAGCCCGCCTGCGAAAACTGCATCCGCGAGGCCCCGGGGGACACCCCCGCCGTGACGGGCCGCAACGGGTAGCCCCGCACCGAGACCCCGCGCCCGGTGTCGTGCCCGAGCACCTGGAGGTCGACCTCAAACTGCTCGACCCGGGTGCTCCCCGACGGGTCGTGGGGGAGCGGGAGCACATACCGCCGGGCTCCTCCCGAAGCGGGGATGGTCTGGGTGTACACGATCCGCACCCGCCGCGACCCGTTGGCCGGAATGGGGAACACCCGCAGCTCGAAGCGCCCTCCCCGCTGCCACTCCAGCAGGGCCGGGTCGCGCCATGGACCAGGGACCCACACGTACTCCTCCCGCACCCGTTGGGCCGGGGCGGTGGCGTTGCGGATCACCCCCCGCCAGATGGCCGAGGCCCGGTCGCGGTCGACGAAGGCCCCGCTCTCCATACGTCCTTCGACATCGAGGGCGAGGTCTTCCACCTGGGCCTCGGGGGGCAGCGGAAAGCGGAAGATGCCCTCCATCTCGCGCCCCGAGCCGTTGTGGAAGACCTCCTCGATCTCCGTGCGGGCCACGTTGCCCACCACACGGACCTTCACGGTGTGGGTGGTGAGCCGCACGACCTCTTCGCGCTCCTGGGTGTTTCCCGGGCGCCGGGCCCGCAGCTCGCCGAAGCCCACCACGGGCTCGTCGCGGGGTCCGTCGCTGCGCGGTCCGAGCTCGCTCCAGGCCACGCTGCCCGCGAGATCAACCGCGGGACTCACCACGGGGACCGCCCCCCGGGCCGACACCCCCTCCTGTCCCGGGGCCACCTCGGCGCTCCCGCCCTCCGCCGTAAGCCGAACCTTGCCCCGGGTCACCCGCACGAGGGTCCGGTCGTCGGTGGCCGTGAGGGCAAACTTGGTTCCGAGGACTTCGACGACTCCGTTGGGGGTCTCGATGCGGGCCACGGACCCGTCCCGATGGGCCACGTCGGCCACGAGGTGCCCGCGCAGAAGCCGTGCCCTCCGCGGGGCTGACGGGTCGAGGAACACCTCGGCGTCGCGGTCGAGCACGAGCACGGTCCCGTCGTCGAGGTCGAGCCGTGCCCGGGTCCGGGCGTTGGTCCGAACCCGGGACCCCGAGGGCAGGGCTGCCCCCTCGTTGGCGTCCTCCCACGTGTCACTCCCGGGCTGTTGGGCCTCGAGCCCCCCGACGGTGGCCTCGGTGGGCCGCACGACCCGGGTCACGTTGGCCCGCCAGGTCTGAGCCACCGCCGTCACGGGGACTTCTCCCCCGGTCTCCCGAGCCGGGCTGGGAGCCCGCAGGCCCACCACCAGGGCCGCCGCCGCAGCCGCCACGGCGCCGAACACGGCCCCGAGACCCCACGGGGGCAACGACCGACGTCGCATCGGGGTCACCGCAGCGAGCCTGGGAGCCTCGGCCGGCGCAGGCGTCGGTGCGGGAGCCGGAACGGCCTGGGTGGCCGAGGCCGGGAAGGGCGTGCCGTACGAGGGCGTGGCGGGGGCCATCGGGGCCGCGGGCAGGGCCTCGGTGGGAGGCTGCACCGACACGGGGGCCGTGGGGACCGACACGGGAGCCGACACGAGCACGGACACGGGGACCGTGGGGCTTGCGGCCCGGGCGTCGAGGGCCGCCATCAGCCGCCCCACCAGGGCCTCCTCCTCCATCGGAACATAATCCGCCCCGGCCTCGCCCAGGCTTCGGGCGGCGACCCGGACATCATGGCGGAGGTCGCGGCAGTCGTCGCAGCCGGCGAGGTGTTCGGCGTGTTCGGGGCTGAGGACGTCGTCGAGCGGGTCGGCGAGGGATTCACGAAACAGGGCGCAGGGGGAGTCGTCGCGCATGGCGGTCATTCCTCGTCGGAGAGGGCGTGGCGGAGGCGTTCGAGGGCGCGGCTGACGCGCTTGCGGGCGGTGGCCTCGTCGATCCCGCAGGCGGCGGCGACCTCGCGGAAGGGCAGGTCGGCGTCAAAGCGCAGGACGACGGCGTCGCGTTCGGAGGGCTTGAGCTGCTCCAGGGCGAGGCGCACCCGCTCGGAGCGTCGGCGTTGGGCCAGGACCGCGTCGGCCCCGGGGCTATGGTCGCTCGCGTCGTGCACGAGCCGCAGCCGGTCGCGGCGCACCCGGGTCTCGACCCGCCGGGCGCAGATGCGTCGGGCGATGCCGTAGAGCCAGGCCCGCACCGACCCGTCGGCGCGAAACTGTCCGAAGCCCTCGTACGCGGCCAGGAGGGTCTCTTGTACGGCCTCCTCGGCCTCGGCCTGGGTCCCGAGGAAGGCCATACACACCCGCCCGAGGGCGGCCCCGTGGGCCCGGGCGCAGAGGGTCAGGGCTCGCCGTCGATCGCCGTGGGCCAGGGCCTCTGTGACAGGGTCGTCTGTGCTGACAGCGGGTTCTGCGTAGCTTGGTGCGCCCATCCTGCGACCATGTGACCACGACCCGCGGGAGTGTGACCAACCCCCCGTCGATTTCCTCTATGCCCCCGGACGGAGGGCGCCGAGGCGGGTCCTGAGCTCGATGAGGCCGAAGGGTTTGGGCATCAGGGTGACCCCGGGCTGCGACCGGGCCAGGTCGACGGCCTCCTGATCGGCCCGCCCGGTGGCCAGCAGCACCGGAAGGGTCGGGTAGAGGTCCCGAATCCGCGGGAGGGTCCCCACCCCGCCCAGTCCGGGCATGTTGATATCGAGGATGACCACGTCGGGGGCCGCGGCCTCCCCCAGGGCCGTCAGGGCGTCCTCGCCGCACGCGGCCAGCTCCACCTCGTACCCGAGCGACCGGATCACCGACCCCATGGCCGACCGGAGCAGGGCGTCGTCGTCCACGAGCAGGACCCGCAAGGCCCGCGGAGCAGCCGCCGCGGTCGCGGGCGGGAGGGTGTCACTCTGGCGCCGTTCGGCTTCGGGGGCCGGGTCTGCGCACGAGGGCAGGCGCAGGGTCACCCGGGCCCCGCGGTCGGGCTCGCTCCACAGGGTGAGGGTCCCGCGGTGGGCCCTCACGGTGGCGTACGCCATCGACAGCCCGAGGCCCGACCCGTTGCCGTGCGACCGGGTGGTGAAGAACGGATCGAGGGCCCGGTCCAACACCTCGCGGGTCATCCCGAGGCCGCTGTCCTCGACCTCGACCTCCACCCACGACGGGGCCACGTTGCGCGTGCGGAGGGTCAAGACCCCACCCCGGGGCATGGCGTCGAAGGCGTTGACGCAGACGTTGTGCAGGGCCTGCAGGAGGGTGGCCCTGTCGCCCGTGACGGCCCGCAGGTCGGAGGCGAGGGCCACCACGAGGCGCACCCCGCCTGGGACCGTGCCTTCGAGCCGTCGGACCTCCTCCTGCACCACGTCATTGAGGACGAGGACCTTGCTCTCGACCGGGTCGCGGCGGGCGAAGTCGAGCAGCCCGCGCAGCAGGGCCCTGCCCCGGTGGCAGGCCTTGGTGATGGTCGCGAAGGCCTCCTGGGCGAGGCTGCCCAGGGGCGAGAAGGTCTCGTGGGCCGAGGACAGCAGCAGGATCGAGCCGAGCACGTTGTTCATGTCGTGGGCGATGCCGCCTGCGACGCTGCCGAAGCAGTCCATCTTCTGCCCCTGGCCGCGCTGCCGCTCGGTCTCGGCCCGCTCTTCTTCAGCCGCCACCCGGTCGGTGATGTCCCGCGCGTTGACCACCACGGCCTGGATCGCTGGGTCGTCCAGCCGGTTGACACCCACGGCCTCCATCCACACCCACGACCCGCCTTTGCGGGCGTACCGGTACCGCACTTGGAGGGGTTCCTCCGGCTGCGCGAGGCACCGGGCGAACGTCTCCTCCACCCGCGCGATGTCCTCGGGGTGGATGAAGTCGAAGGTGCTCCGCCCCTGAAACTCGTGCGCCTCAAACCCGTGAATCCGCTGCGCCGCCGGGGAATTGTAGAGGAGTCGGCCCTGTCGGTCGATGAGGCTCAAGATGTCCCACGACGACTCAATCAGGGCCTGCATCCGTGCCGCGCTCAACGCGGTCGACGAGGCCGCGTGCAACGAACGCAAGAGAGGGGGGTCGAACATCGTGTGGTCTTGGGGGGAGATCATACATCCGCCTCACCCACCACAAAGTGCGCTTCATTCAAGGAAGCGCAACGGCCGCACCTCTGCAAACCATGCGTACCTACGGTTTTTCTATGCACACCGTGCGCGTGCGACAGGGTGCCCCCCCCGGGGCCTCCCCGTCGGCTGCCTGCCGTAGCGAAACGTCCCAGGCGTCAGGTGTTGAGGGCGGTGATGATCTCGCGGGCGATGGTCCGGGCCCGGGGCATCTCGTGGGGGGCGACGGAGATGGCCCCCACCACGGGGTGGCCGCCGCCGCCGTAGCGCTCGCAGAGTTGGGCAATGTTGTGGGTCCGGGCCTTCTTCGCCCAGGGGTTGAAGCCCACCGAGATCTTCACCCGCTTGGGCGAGCGCGACAGGACCACGCTGTACATGGCCGTGGGGAAGAGCTTGTACCCGACAAACTTGGCCACGGTGTCGACGGGCTGATCGCTCAGGTCAAACCAGGCCACGTTGTGGACCTGCTCGCCCACCTGGGCCATCCGTTGGGCGAAGGCCGCGTGGCGGGCCTTGATGGGGCTGAGCCTCGAGGCCACCTCGGGGTGTTGGGCCACCTCCGCGAGCGACCGGGTGGCCAGGAGGGGGATGAGCTGCCCCGTCAGGGAGTCGTCTCCCTGCTCTTGGATCACCGCGGTGATGGCCATGGCCGGGTCGTCGAACCCGCTGGCGATGTCGGCGTTGGGGAAGCGGGCCGCGTCGATGATGTCGGCCCACCGCACGAGCTCGTCGAGGTCGGGGGCCGTCCAGCCAAACCGGGCCCGGGCGATGTCGGCCAGGTACTGGGTGCACGAGCCATAGGCCCCGTCGTGGTGCTTGCGCCCGGTGGCGTCGGCGCGAAAGTGCTCTTCGCTCCCGGGCTCTTGAAACGCGCTCACGTGGTGGTCAAAGTACCAGTCGACCAGGGGCGAGGCCGTGTAGCGGTAGTCGAGGATGGCGTTGAGGGCTCCCTGCCGAAGCCGGGTGGCCGGGGAGGGGGCGTTGGGCTCGTAGAGGAGGCCCCGGTACTCGAAGCTCGCGGCGTAGGCCCCCGGCACGGTCTCTTGCACGAAGCGGGTAAACAGGGCCGCGCTCGCCGCTCCGTCAAAACAGTACCCATGATGTGCGACGACGACGTCCATGTGCCAAGAGTCTCCTCGGGGCGTTGTCGCACAAGCGCCTACACGCGGCAATACTGGCCGCCCTGGCGCCTCGGGACGCCCCTCCCGTGGGGCGGGTGGACACTCGGGTTGCCACCCCGGGCGCACGAGGTTTCTCGGGGTCTGTCCCCCCTCCGGCCGCCCCCCTCGTGCGGAACACCCCTTGCTGATAGGCTCGGTCCGTTGATGCGCGCGCGGTCTTCCATCATCTCCCTCGGCCTCGGGTTGCTCCTGGGTGCCTCTGCCCGTGAGGCGGGGGCTCAGGAGGTGGCCCCGGCGCGGGCGGCGACCCAGGTGGGGACCACGGGGATCTTCGCCAGGGTGGGGGTGGTCACCTCGATGTTCAACGGGGGGGGGCTGGTGTTCTCGGCGCAGACGACCCGGGCCGAGCGCGAGGCCCGCGGGATCACCCCGGCGTTTACGGGCAAGCAGCTCGGGTGGTCGTACATGGCCCTGCCCGGGCTCACGGTCGATGTGGCCGTCGACGCCCGGTGGTTCTATGCGCGGGTGGGGTTGGATCTGTACACAGCCCCGAGCGTGACCCTCCAGCCTGACCTCTACCGGGCCGAGCACGCCACCCAGGCCTTTCTCTCCTTGGGTCCGCGGTTTGTCCTGTCCGACCAGGTCTCCCTCACCACGGGCGTCCGCCTCGGGGCCCTGCTGATGAACGTCTCCACCCCCCGCAACCGCGCGGGCGAGTACAGCGCCGTGGCCGGGATCGGGGCGGTCGATGTGGGCGTTCAGTGGCGCCCCACCCGCTGGCTCGAGCTCGACGCCACCGCGGGTCACGACCTCTTGTCGGGCCTTCACATCACCACGGTGGGCCTGGCCGCCAGCTTTGGCTGGTCGCGGGCCCGCTAACCCTTCGGCCTACTTCCGAAACCGTCGGGTGGGGGGCATCCGGTGCCACGCCACGAGGCACCCCAGGACCGCCTGGAGCACCGTCGCGCTTGGGGTGTACCCCCAGGCGATGGTGGCACCCGCGGGGCCCACGTCCACCCGCGGGACATCCTCCAGGGCCACCCGCAACAGCCCCGCCCGAACCTCCGCAGGCAGATAGGCCCGGGCCACCTCCGGGGCCGCGTCGACCACGAAGTACCCGTCAAACAGCTCGTCCCCGAGGATCACGTCGCGCCGCAGCCGCAGGGCGGTCCACAGGTCGTCGCTCCAGCTCTGGGAGCGCAGTCGCATGGGCTCGCTCGCCCGGGGCATCGAGACCCCGAGGGTGATCGTGGCGTCGGGCCCCTCGTTGCGATGCACGTCCAGGGGCTCCCACAGGGCCCGGATCTTCACCCCGTCGTACCGCAAGAGCCCGTCGTGCACCCCCGCCGGACCGCTCCGGGAGGTCCACACGGCCTCGGGGTCGAACTGCCGAAACAGGTCCCCCCACCGCCTCGCCTCCTCGGCCAGGGCCTCGGCGCCCACCAGGGGGCCTTGCAGCACCCGCGGCCGGGCCTGGAGGGCTGGGGGTTCGGTATTGGGAGCGCTCCACAGGGCCTCGGCCTCGGGGAGCCGGGCCAGGAGCCCGCGCATGGCCGTGAGATACCCCTCGGCCGCGGCCACATAGCCGTACAGGGCCTCGGACCCCATCCCCGCGAGATCGGCCGTACGCGGCGGTCGGGTGGCCTCCAGTCCCCGCCGGGTCTCCGGGTCGACCACCTCCCAGAACAGCTCCGTGAGCCCCGCGTCGAGGGTCGTCACCTCGTCACGCAAGGCCCCCGCCCGGGCCCGAACCGCGGCGAGATCATCCCGATACGTCGTGCTCATGGGTGCCAGTCTTATACACCCTGCGGGCGCCACGAAGGGGCTTGCAGGGGGAAGCGCGATGGGGTACACCCGGCCCAAGACTTCGGTCGAAGGATATGGGTCGGCTGGCCTCGGCGCGTGAACTCCGCCAGGTCGGAAACGAAGCAACGGCAGCGATGACTGAGGCGCAGCCGGCCCACCTACCGAAACAATCTGAGCTCACCCCTCCGGGGGTCGTGCGGTCACACGTCCTGCACGGAGGGCCTCGGCTCCCACCGTCGCGGCCCAGGCCCGGGTCCGGGCCAGTCCCTGATCGATCCGGACCACGGGGCTGTACCCGAGCTCGTCGCGGGCCCGCTGGATGTTGAGCTGCGAGGCCCTGCCCCCGGCCACCACCTCGCTGCGGGTGATGTCCCCGGGCTGGAGGCTCCCCCATCGTTCGGCCCACCAGGCCCCGAGGTAGGCCACCCAGAACAGGGCCCTCCTCCGCGGGGCCGGCTCCCCGACGGCCTCCAGGAGCCGGGTCACGAAGGCCCGGTGGCGCACCATCTCGTCGTCGGTGATGGTGTACACCCGCGACGGGGCCTCGGGGCGGGTGGCGGCCCGCAGGAGTCCGTCCACGAGGTTGACGATGTAGCTCGTGGCGACGAGGCTCTGGCCGTCGTCAATCCAGGCCAGGGACTTGTTTCGCACGAGGGTCAGGAGCCGGGGCAGGGCCGAGGTGTCGTCGGGGCCCCAGACCCATCCCCCGCGTACGACCACGGTGTCGATCCCGCTGCCCGAGGCGGCCACCACGAGGTCTTCGGCGAGGGCCTTGGTGGCGCTGTAGGCGTCGAGAAACTTGGCCGGGTGGGGGTACGACTCGTCGACGTAGCGGCGGGGCTCGAGGCTGCGGGAGACCGACTCGCACGACAGGTAGACGAGGCGCCCCACCCCGCCGGCCCGGCAGGCGTCGAGCACGATCTCGGTGCCCACGAGGTTGGTGGCCTCGCACACGTCCCGGGGCCGCCACGGACCCACCGCGGCGGCGGCGTGGAAGACCACCCCGGCCCCGCGTACGAAGCCCTCCACCGCGGGCTCGTCGCCGAGGTGACCCTCCACGAGCTCGGCCCCGAGGGCCTCCAGGCGGGCCCTGCGATCGGCCGCGGCCCCCGGGCGCACGAGGGCCCGCACCGTGTGACCGTCCCGCACGAGGGCGGCCACCAGGGCCCGGCCGACGAAGCCGGTGGCTCCCGTCACGGCGGCGATCAAGGTCGTATCCTCCCACAGGCTGAAGCAGGGAGGGTGACAGGGGCAGGCGGGGTGAGCATGGTGGATGAGGAGGGAGACAATGCCTGAGAACGTGGCGACACGGGAAGCACGGTGCGCTGAGGCGGGGGTGCGGTTGGCCCCCGGGGGGGTCTTGTGCGCTCGGGGTGAGCATGGTAGTCGGCGCGCTCCTATGAGCGATGCGCTGCATTTCCAGACGTCTTCGACGTACACGGTGATTCTGCGGCCGCCCGTGAAGACCCCAGGGCGCTCGCGCCGTTGGAGCGCTCACTGCCTCGACCTCGACATGGGCGTGTCGGCCCAGAGCGTGGGGGCCGTGAAGATGCGGGTGGCCACCAGCATCGCCGCCCACCTCAGCCTCGGGGCCATGTTTCCGCCCCGCAAGGCCAACCCCGACCCCTCCCTGTGGGACGTGGCCCGGACGGCCCAACTCGTGACCTGCCAGACGGTCGAGACCGACGTGGGGCCCGTGGAGGTTCACTACCTCCAACCTCACGAGGGCTGGGACTGAGCGGCAGAGGCTCGGCGCGTCTCCCTTGACGGGGCGCGAGATTCCCGCACTTTATGTCTTCGCCGTGGAGTCCCCCATCGCCGCCGTCGAGACACCCCCGGCTCCGCCCGAAGCGCCCGTCCCCCCATCGCCCGACCTCCCCCTCGCCCTGGCTCCTGCGGCGGCGATGCCCGAGCTGCCCCGGGTCACGCCTCCCCCCGAGGCTCCGGGGCGCCAGGGGTCGCCTGCGGTGTTGGTGACGGTGGCCCTGGCGGGGATGCTCGCCGGGGCCATGCTCGCAGGCAGCGCCCTCGGGGTGGTCGAGGCCACCCAGACAGCCACCGTAGCCCGCGCGACCGCACACGGGCCGAGCACCGAGGCCAACCCCGAGACCGCAGGGGACGGGGTCATGGACGAGCTCGAAGAGCCCCCCCCCGACGCGGGAACCTCCCTCACCCCAGCCTCCCTCGTCGGCTCCCTCACGGCCGTCATGGCTGCGCCGACGGTCGTTCCGGCTGCGGGCGCGGGACGCCCGGCCCCCAGCGCCCCCGGGCCCAGCCACGCCCGCCCCGCCCCGCGCCTGATCACCTCCGACAACGTGGCCGCCGGGGCGGTCCAGGGCTACGTCGAGGGGCGGGCCGTGCGCATCACGGTGACCCGCATCGACGACAAACCCGTCGAGGTCCGCACCGCGGCGGCCTATCGCCGGATGGCCGAGGCGGCCCGTCGTGACCGGGTCACCCTCCGGATCGTCTCGGGGTTTCGTACGATGGAGCACCAGGAGGCCCTCTACCGGGCCTACCGCCGGGGACGGGGCAACCTCGCGGCCCTGCCCGGTCACTCCAACCACCAGAGCGGCCACGCGGTCGACCTCAACACCTCGACCCCGGGGGTGCTCCGCTGGCTCAACCGGCACGCGTCCCGCTTCGGGTTTCGCCGCACCGTCCCGACCGAACCCTGGCACTGGGAATGGTGGTAACCTCAGGCCCTCTGCTGATGGCTCGCTCTCCGCGCTTCACCCGTCTCCTCCGCACCCTTCGGCTGTCCACGGCCTTCACCCGCCGCGGGGTCTCGACCGCCGAAGGGATCGAACGCCACGAGGCCGCCCGGTTCTCCCGCCGCCAGGCCCTCGTGGGTCTTGGGCTCGGGGCGGGGGCTGCGGCGTGTGCGAGCGTTCCGTCGGCGCCTCAGGTCCCAGCCCGGGCGGGAGGGGCTTCGGCCGGGCGGGTGGTGGTGGTCGGGGCGGGCCTCGCGGGCTGCGTAGCCGCGTGGCGGCTGCATCGGGCCGGGGTGGCGGTCGAGCTCTTCGACGCCAGCGGGCGGGTCGGGGGGCGGGCCCTTAGCGTGCGCGATCAGCTCCCGGGGCGCTGCGAGCTCGGGGGCGAGTTTGTCGACAGCGACCACCGGGCCACACGCGAGCTGGTAGGGGCCCTGGGGTTGTCCCTGGTCGACCTCGCCGACGGGGCCGACGACCTGGAGCGGGAGCGGTATTTCCTCGGCGGGGTTCCGTACCGGGAGCGGGAGGTCCTGGAGATGTTTCGCCCGGTGGCGGGGCTGATCGTACGCGACCTCGGGCGCATCGGGGAGGGGCCGGTGAGCTACCGTCGGCACACCCCGGCGGCCGAGTCCCTCGACGCCCTGTCCACGGCCGGGTGGATGGACCGCAACGGCGTCCGCGGGCCGCTCCGGGCCCTGCTCGACGCGTCATTTACGAGCGAGTTTGGCCTCGACCCGGGGCAGCAGAGCGCCCTGAGTTTTCTGTCGGTGATCGGCCACGACCCGGCCACCCTGCGGCTCTACGGCGACCGCGACGGGCGCTTCGCCGTCCGCGAGGGCAGCGACGCCATCGCCCGGGCCCTCGTGCAGCCCCTGGGTCCCCGCCTCGTGCTCGACCACGCCCTGGTGGCGGTGCAATCCGAGGCCACGGGGGGCTTCACCCTCACCTTCGACCGCGGAGGGAGCGCCGTCACCCGACGGGCCGACCGGGTGATCCTGGCCCTGCCCTTCAACCAATTGCGGCGGTGTTCGATGCGGGTCGAGCTGCCGCGGGCCAAACGCCGGGCCATCGAGGAGCTGCCGTACGGGACCAACACCAAGGTCTTGATCACCACCCGCAACCGCCCCTGGCGCGAGGCCGGGAGCACGGGGACCTCCTTCAGCGACGGCGGGGTCTACCACCAGGGTTGGGAGTCGACCCGCGGTTCGGCGGGACACGACGCGGTGATGACGGCCTTCTCGGGGGGCTCTCTCGGGGTTCAGGCGGGGTCGTCCAACCCCGAGGCCCAGGGTAGGCGTTTCGCCGACGCCCTCGACCTCGTGTACCCCGGGGTGGCCGAGGCCTACCTGCAGCGAGCCGTGCGGATGCACTGGCCGAGCGCCCGGTGGTTTGACGGGAGCTACGCGTGTTACGGGCCCGGCGACTGGTGCACCCTGGCGGGGGCCGAGGGCGAGGCCGTGGGGGCCCTGCACTTCGCGGGAGAGCACACGAGCCCGCGCTCGCCCGGGACGCTCAACGGGGCCGTGGAGTCGGGCCAGCGCGCGGCCGACGAGGTGTGTGCGGCCCTGGGGCTGCGGCCGCCTGCGCTGGGGTGAGGTCGCCGCTCCCGCGCGGTCAGCTCGGGGGGCCGGCGCAGTTCATCCCGGCGGCGCGTTCGACCGCGTCGCGCAGGGTGGCCTCGGGCTGGGCACCCACCCAGCGCTCCACGGCCATCCCCGACTCATCCACCCGCACGAAGGTCGGAACCCCGACGATCCCATGCCGCCGGGCGGCCGCCTGCCCCGCCGGGTCGGCCACGTCCACCCGCTGCACATGAACCCCACACGCCCGCTCGACCCCCTCCACCACGGGCCGCATCCGCGTACACACCGTGCACCGCGGGCTCACAAACTCCACCACCCCGGGGCCCCGCAGGGTCGTGGCCACCCCGCCCGCAGCCCCCGTTCCCGCGGCCGCGCAGGTCACCCCCTGGCCCTCGGCGGCGCAGGGAGCCGTGGCAGCCTCGACGGTGGGCGCCGCGCGCAAGGCCGACACAGGACCCCAGAGCATCCACACGGACACGGCCAGGAGGGCCACGCCGGTGAGTCGTTCGAGGGTGGGCAACGCGGAGCGCAAACGGGCCAGGCGCTCCAGAACCCACGGAGCCGCGGCCGCAGCGGCCACCAGGGGCAACGACAGCCCCGCGGCGTAGGCCCCGAGGTAGAGGGCCCCCCGGGCGGGCGAGGCCCCCTGGGCGGCGGTGTAGGTGAGCACGGCCCCGAGGACCGGACCGATGCACGGGGTCCACCCGACCCCGAAGGCCACCCCGAACACGAAGGCCCCCAGGAGGCCCGCCCGGGCCCCGAGGCGATGCAGGAGGGGGCGACGCTCGGACTCGACGAAGCCCGCCCGCAAGACCCCAAGGAACCGCAGGGCGAACAGGGCTGTCACCACGCCCCCGACGACCATGAGGGAGGTGCGATGGGCCGCCACGAGGCGCCCCGCCACCGAGGCCGCCATGCCCAGGGCCACGAACACCGACGACAGCCCCAACGCGAAGGCGCTCCCTGCGGCCACGAGGCGCCCCCGGGGGGCCCGGCCGGCCTTGAGGTCGCCGACGCTCGTCCCGCCGAGGAGGGAGAGATACACCGGGGCGAGGGGCAGGACGCAGGGCGAAGCGAAGGTCAGCAGACCGGCACCGAACACGGCGGGGAGAGAGTAGTCCATGCGGGAGTTTTTCCGGCGACGGGGAGGGGCGAGTGTGACAGGGGCGGGGGCGGTGTGCCATCAACCCGCGAGGGTACGGGTTGCTTCCCCCGATGGGCTCTACTGGGTCGAGAGCACGACCCGCACGCCGTAGTGGTCCGACAGCGGAACCCTCGTGGCCTGCCCCGGCACCTCCACGGTGGCCTCGGTGAAGGTCCGCACCGTCGAGCGGGTGGCCCCGGCGGGGAAGTTGTGCAGAAAGACGTGGTCGATCCACGTCGGCTGAGCCCCGGGGTTGTTGGCGTTGTCGGGGCAGTACGTACACTGCGGGACATAGCCCGACGGCGTCGCCAGGGTGAACTGCTGTCCCAGGTACGTGAAGTTCTCCGGGGCCTCGTCGGTGAGCTCGGGCTGCCCCGCAGCGTTGCGCGGCCCCGTGTTGAAGTCCCCGAGGATCACCGCCCGCCCCGTGCTCCCCTCCCGCCGCCGCACCTCGGCCACGAGGCGCTCGGCCTGGGCCCTCTGCTCGCGGCTCCACCCGGCCGGGCCGATCTCGCCGCACCCGTGCCGCCCCGTGTACGGGAACGCCACCCCTTCAAACACAGGGGTCAGGTGGTTGCAGTACACCCCCACCCGGCTCCCGCTCGGCAGGGTCACCGTGGCCCGGGTGATCACCCGGCGGTTCCATGTGCCGGGCATCACGAGGGTCTCGGTGTCGGAGAGGGGGTACCGCGACAGGATCATCGTGCTGCTCTGCCCCCCGAAGGCCAGGCCCCCGCGGGGGTTGGTCGTACACGTCGTGCGGATCGAGCTCAGGGTCTCGGTCGGCAGGTTGGGCACGAAGCACCCGTAGCACCGCAGCCCCGCCTGCATGGCCGCCCCCACCCCCGTGAGGAGCCCCGCCACCGACGAGAAACAGCTTGCCTGGGCGCAGGCCGTGCTCGTGGTGCGCCCCATCTCGCTGCCCGGCATCGTCGAGCAGTTTTGTGCGATGCACGCCACCCCCGCCGCGAAGGTCATCTGCACCATCGGGTCGGCCGCGCACGGGGCCGTGGTGGGCTCCGGGGGGACCATACACCCCGGGTCGATGTCGTGCGTGACGGCCGTGTCGAGGCTGTGTTGGGCGCTGTACTGATGCGGAAACCGCGCCCGGGCCGCGGCCCCGAGTGCGTCCTTGTCGGCCTGGGTCCACACCTCCTGGAGGCACACCACGTCGGAGGGCAGGTCGGCCATGGCGGCGATCACCGCGGGCCTGCGGGCGGCCTCATTGGGCACGAAGGCCCCCGCGAGCCCTACGTTGAAGGTGTCGACCCGCAGCTCGGTCACCGCGGGCGGGGCGGCCTCGTCGCTGCACCCCATCCACCCCGCGGCCCCAGAGCACACCACCAGGGCCGAGGCCCACCCCATCGTTCGTCGTCGCATGTTGGGCGGGAGGATAACTCTCCTCCAGCCCGGCGTCACCGCCCTCGCCGCAGCGCCTTCTACCCGTCTTCGCGCAGCAGTACGAAGTAGTGCCCGAGGGCCCGCTCGCCCTTGTAGGCCGCCCCGATGCAGAAGTGCGACGACACCCGCCGCAGGAAATCGCGGGTCCCCTGGTACACGAAGCGCTGGAGGCCCTCGCGGTTGGACACCACCGGGGGCCACGTCTCGGCCACGGGCCCGTCGGGGACCTGAAAGTAGTCCACCACGACGTCGCCCCGGGAGGCCCACACGGGGTTGGCCCGGGTAGGATACGCCACGAAATACCCCGGCCCGATGAGGCCGCGCGAGGGGGCCTCGTTGTACCCGAACAGCCTGTCGCTGCCGTCGTCGGGGCGGCAAAACCGCTTCTCGAAGCGCTTGTGAGCCGCGGGCAGAGGGAGGGTGTTCTTGCCGCGGTGGCGCACCTCCGTGCGCGGGGCCCGGTCGGGCGGAACCAGGTCTGCGAGGCCCATCCCCGGGGCCAGGGAGGCCACCATGTACAGCCGCCGTTGGGCCTTGCGGTCGAGGGCCCCGAGCAGGGTCACCCGCTCGTCAGGCGTACGCGCGTCGAGCCAACGAGACAAGGCCTCCACCCGCACCGTGGGCTGGGCGAGCATCTCCAGAAAGGTCGTCACCACCACGGCCGGCACACTATCACATTACGCCCCAATCCCAGCCCCTCCCGCACGCGGGCACGCCACCAGGCCCGCCACATCCCCCGGCGGAACCAACGCCAGCCGCGACCCCACCCGCGCCATCTCCGCGATCGTGGCCTGCAACGGGTCGGCGGTAAACTCCACCCGCCCCCAGGCCGCCCCCAGGAGCCGCCCCGACACCCGCGCCCCGTATCGCGCCATGGCCTCTCGCACAGCATCCTGCACGGCCGGCCCCCCCGCCTGGGCCGCCCGGATTGCCCCTTCGTGCGCCGTAAGAAGCCGCCCCACGTTGTCGGCCCCCGCCGCGAGATACGCCCCCCGTGCGACGAGGACCGTGGCCGCGAATCGCCCCCCCGGCCACAGGGTCGACTCGTCGAACACACGCACCGCCCCCGCCTCCTCCACCAGCCGCGTGGCCCACGGCTCGGGGACCCACGCCGCGTCGAGGAACCCGCGCCGAAACTGCTGCAGGATCAGCGAGTTTCGCAGGGGCGTGACCCGCACGTCGCCGCCGTACTCCAGGCTCCGAAGGCCGTGGCGCAAGAGCCATCCCCGCAGGGCCAGGTCTTGCGAGTTGCCAAGCTGGGGCGTGGCCACCCGGCGCCCACGAAGGTCCTGGGCTCCGCGTACGAGGCCCGGACGAGCGACGAGGGCGCTGCCTCCGGAGGCGGTTCCGGAGACGATGCGCAGGCCGCGGCCGCGGGTGCGGAGGTAGCCCGTGACCGCAGGGACCGGGCCCACATAGAGCAGGTCGAGGGCCCCCGCGAGCAGGGCCCCGAGGGCCTCGGGCCCCGCGTTGAAGGCGTGCCCCGTCAGCCGAACGCCCCCAAGAGACCGGGCGAAATCCCCCGAGGCCATCCCGAGGAGGGCCGGGGCGTGCGTGACATTGGGGAAGAACCCCAACCGCAACCCCCGCGGATCGACGGCCTGGGAGCACCCTCCAAGCACGGCCGCCCCCGCGAGCCCGAGGGCCCCGGCGAGCAGGCCCCGTCGGTCGAAGGGCTCAGCCACGGTCGAGGCCCCAGAGGCGGTAGACCCGGCGTTCGGCCGTGCCGAAGACGGCCCGGTCGGTGGCGATCCCGAGGACCACGATGACCACCATCACCCCCAACACCATGCTCATGTCCGCCAGCTCGCGGCCCATCTCCAGCACCTGCCCGATCCCGCCCGACACGAACAGAAGCTCGCCCGCCAGGAGCGAACGCCACGCGAAGGTCCACCCGAGCCGGGCCCCCGACACGATGCCCGGAAACGCCGCCGGCAAGATCACCCGGCGCCACAGGGTGAAGCCCTCGGCCCCCATCGTGCGGGCGGCCCGCAAGAGGAGCGGGGGGATGGTGTTGACCGCACTCTCCGTAGCCAGGGTGATCGACAGGAGCGACCCGAGCACGATCACCACCTGGATGGCCGCCTCGCCCAGGCCAAACCACAAAAGGGCCAGCGGGAGCCAACACACCGAGGGGATGGCCTGAAGCCCGAGGACCACGGGCCCCAGGGTGTCCTTGAGGATCCGCACCCGGGCGAGGCCGATCCCGAGGGCCACCCCCACCACGAGGGAGACCCCGTACCCCACCGCGAGCCGGGCGAAGCTCGTGAGAACCGCCCGCGGCAGCAGGCCCGAGCGCGTGGCGGCCGCGAGGGAGCGGGCCACGTCGTCGGGGCCGGGGAAGAGAAACCGATCGCCGAGCCTAGATGCCGTCGCCCAGAGGACCATCAGCAGGAGCAGGAAAACCGCCCCCCGCAGGGGCCCACGCGCTGTCGGTCTCGTCACGGATCACCTTCTCGATCTCGATTTTGAGCTCTCGCTCGATGGCTGCGGCAATCTGTGTGACGTCCCGGTCGTTGGCCGCGCGGGGGCGGGCCAGGGGCACGTCGAGGATCCGCTTGATCCGGCCCGGGCGCGTGCCGAGGATGACCACCCGGTCGCCGAGGCGGGCGGCCTCGCGGACGTTGTGGGTGACGAAGATGACGGTCTTGCGGGTCTCCAGCCACACCCGCTCGAGCTCGGCGTGGAGGACATCGCGGGTCTGGGCGTCGAGGGCCGCGAAGGGCTCGTCCATCAGCAGAATGGACGGCTCGGCCACCAGGGCCCGGGCCAGGGCCACCCGCTGCCGCATGCCCCCGGACAGCGCGTGGGGCGGCCGGTCGCGAAAGCCCCACAGGTGCACCATCCGCAGGGTGCGCTCGACCCGGGCCCGACGCTCGGGGGCGGCAACCCCCGCCACCTCCAGAGGGAAGGCCACGTTGTGCTCGACGTCGAGCCAGGGAAACAGGGCGCTCTCCTGAAACATCACCGTGCGGTCGGGCCCCGGTCCCGTGACGATCTCGCCACGCACCCGAACCTCCCCCGCGCTCGGGGCCTCCAGGCCCGCGATGAGGTTGAGCAGGGTGGTCTTGCCGCAGCCCGACGGGCCGCACAGGCACACAAACTCCCCGCGGGCCACCGTGAGGTCGACGGCCTCCAGGCCCGCAGACGGACCCGCGCCCTCCCAGCGTTTGGTCACCCCGCGCAGGGCGATGACCGGGACCGAGCCTCCACCGCCAGCAACAATATCCACCAAGACAGAACCTCGTCTGTCATGATGGACGACCTCCGCGCCCCGCGCAAGCCGCTCAGCGGCCGTACATGATGATGTTGTGGTAGCGCGCCTCGGTGCGGCCGGTGTTCTCGTAGGCGTGCGGGACGTCGGCCTCGAAGTACACGCTGTCTCCGGCGGTGAGGTCGTGCACCTGGTCGGCCACGTGGAGCCGCAGGGTGCCCGTGAGCACGATGAGGCACTCGCAGGTGCCCTTGGCGTGGGCCTCGCTGGGGGCCACGCCTCGGGCCGCGAGGCGGAGCTCGTACGACTCGACCTGGGGGGAGGCCCCGGCGGGCAGCAGGGGCCGCGACTCGAGCCGACCGTCGGCCGAGCGCAGGACCTGGGCGTCGCCGCGCCGCAGGAGCCTCACCCGCTCGACCGAGGCCTCCCCGAGAAGGGCCGCGAAGGGCACCCCGAGGCCCGCCGCGATCTTCCACAGGATGGCGATGGTGGGGTTGGTCTTGCACGTCTCGATCTGCGACAGGCTGGCCCGGGACACCCCCGAGCGGGCCGCGAGGTCGTCGAGGGACAGCTCCCGCTGCTTCCGAAGCCTCCGGAGGTTGTCGGCCACCCGGCGGGTGAGCTCGGCGGCCCCCACCTCGTCGCCCTCCACCGCCCCCGCCCCACGCCCCGGGGCCGGGCTCGGGCCGACGGCCTCGGGGGGGTTTGACTTCCGAGAAGACTTCGCCATAGTGTCGACACCTTCTAATCTAGCGAAACCCTCCAGCAGGAGGGGGGCCCGAGGCGCCCCGCACTCTACACGACCGCGTCTGCGGGCGCGACGACGTAGAGCCGGGGCCTTCGGGGCCTTTGGAGTGACCACCATGACGGTGCTTCCGCCGCGCGCACGCGGCGTCACGATCTGGCTGACGGGGCTGTCGGGGGCGGGCAAGAGCACCGTGGCCGAGGCCCTCGGGGCGCGCCTGCGATCGCTCGGGCGGCGGGTGGAGGTCCTCGACGGAGACGCCGTGCGGACCCACCTGTCGAAGGGCCTGGGGTTTTCGCGGGAGGACCGCGACACCAACGTGCGCCGCATCGGGTACGTGGCCCACCTGCTTACGCGCAACGGGGTCTTCGTGATCACCGCGGCCATCTCGCCGTACCGCGAGACCCGCGGGTGGTGCCGGGAGACCATCGGCGACTTCGTGGAGGTCTTCGTCGATGTCCCCGTGGAGGTGTGCGCCGCCCGCGACGTGAAGGGGCTCTACAAGCAGGCCCTGGCCGGCGAGATCGCGGCGTTTACCGGGGTGAGCGACCCGTACGAGCCCCCCGAGGCCCCCGAGGTCACCCTGCCCACGCACGAGCTCCCCCTGGAGGCCTGTGTGTCCCGCGTGTTGGCCCGCCTCGGCGACCTCGGTTACCTGCCTCCCGACATCTCTTCCGATCCTCTCGCCTCGGAGTCTCCCCTGCGATGAACGCCCCCGTACAAAGCCCTCTCCCGGTGTTTCTCCCGCGCTTCAGCGACCCCCGCGACGTCGACGAGTTTGTCGCCACCCTCGAGCGCTTCGAGCGCGGCGAGATCTCCCCCGAGGACTTCCGGCGGTACCGCCTCGCCCGCGGGGTGTACGGCCAGCGCCAGGAGGGGGCCCAGATGCTCCGGGTGAAGATCCCTCAGGGGGTGCTCTCCGCGGGACAGCTCCGCACCCTGGGCGAGGTGGCTGACCGTTGGGGCCACGGCCACGGGCACGTCACCACCCGGCAGAACATCCAGTACCACTTCGTGCCCATGCCCGAGGTCGAGGCCGCCCTGCGCCACCTCGACACCACGGGCCTGACCACCCGCGAGGCCTGCGGAAACACCGTCCGCAACGTCACGGCCGACCCCCTGGCGGGCGTGGTCAACCACGGCACCTTCGACGTGACCCCGTACGGCGAGGCCATCTCGCGCTTCTTCCTGCGCCTGGGGTGGGCCAACAGCCTGCCGAGGAAGTTCAAGATCGCCCTGGGGTACGAGCCGGGCGACACGGCCCTCACCTCCATCCACGACGTGGGCCTCGTGGCCCGGGTGCACGAGGGCCGGCGCGGGTTTCTGGTCCGCGTGGCCGGGGGCCTGTCCACCTCGCCCCAGAACGCCCTGGTCTTCCGCGAGTTCCTCCCCGAGTCCGAGCTCCTCGACGTGTGCGCCGCCGTCGTGCGCGTCTTCGACCGCATGGGCAACCGCGACAACAAACACCGGGCCCGCCTCAAGTACGTCCTGCGCAAGCTGGGCCCCGAGAAGTTTCGGGCCACCCTGGAGGAGGCCTTCGCCGCCGTGCAGGCCGACGGAGGTCACCCCCTCGACCTGTCGGTGGCCACCGAGGGCCCTCCCCCCCCGCCCCCGTCCCCGGCCGAGTCCGCTGTCCCCGCGGGCCCCCTCGGGCGGGGATACCTCCGCTGGCGGGCCACCAACGCCCTCGGCCAGGACCAGGCCGGCTACCACGCCGTGCTCGTCCGGTTGCCCCTCGGGCGCATCACCACCGCGCAGTTTGAGGCCCTGGCCCGCGTCACCGAGGCCTTCGGCGACGGGACCCTGCGCCTCTGCGTCGATCAGAACGTCCTGCTGCGCTTCGTCCCCACCGACCGCCTCGGGGCCCTCTACACCGCCCTCGAGGCCGCCGGGCTCGGGGCCCCCGAGGCCCGCACCGTGGCCGACGTCACCACCTGCCCCGGGGCCGAGACCTGCAACCTCGCCGTGACCTCCTCGCGCCAGGTCGGGGCGGCCATCACGGCCCGCCTGGAGTCCGACCCCGCCCTCGCCGACGCGGTGGCCCTCGCCCGCGACGCCACGGTGAAGGTCTCGGGGTGCCCCAACTCCTGCGGCCAGCACCACATCGCCACCCTCGGATGGCACGGGGCCGCACGCCGGGTGGGCGACCGCACGGCCCCGGTCTACCAGCTCCACCTCGGAGGAGGCTTCGACGCCCAGGGGGCCCGCTTCGGCCGCCAGGTGGTCAAGGTGGCCGCACGCAGGGTGCCCGAGGCCATGGCCCGCCTCCTCGCCCTCTACGCCGCCGAACGCGGCCCCGACGACACGGCCGACCGGTTCTTTCGGGACCTGCCCGGCCCCCGGGTCGAGGCCCTCCTGCGCGACCTCGTGGCCCTCGACGCCGAGACCCCCGACGAGGTCTTCCTCGACATCGGCCAGGACCAGGGCTTCCAGGTGGCCATCGGCGAGGGGGAGTGCGCCGCGTGAGCCCCGACCCCGCCCAACTCGACCCGGCCGAGCTCACCATACTCCAGGGTCGACTCGAGGCCCTCGACGCCCGCGGACGCCTCGCCTGGGCCCAGGAGACCTATGGGGCGGGCCTTGTCTTCACCTCGGCCTTCGGACCGGGCGGAGGGGCCCTCCTGCACCTCTGGAGCGAGGTCTGCCCGGGGCGCCCCGTGCACTTCCTCGACACGGGGTTTCTCTTCGACGAGACCCTCGCCTACCGAGAGGCCCTCGCCGACCGGCTCGGCCTCGAGGTGATCGTCCTGCGCCCCAAGCTCCCGGCCGGAGAGTTTCTCTCCCGCCATGGGCTCACCCTCTATCACGACAACCCCGACGCCTGCTGCCAACACAACAAGGTCGAACCCCTCCAGAGAGCCCTCGACGGAGCCCGGGCCTGGGTGTCAGGCCTGCGCCGCAGCCAGGGAGCCGAACGGGCCAACACCCCCGTCCTCCTGCTCACCGACGGACCCGCCAAGGTCCACCCCCTCGCCGACTGGTCGGCCCGAGACATCTACCAACACCTCACCGCCCACAACCTCCCCGAACACCCCCTCTTCCAACAAGGGTATACCTCGGTCGGATGCACACATTGCACCCGCCCTCCCCTGGATCCATCCGACGAACGCTCCGGTCGCTGGGCCGGTACGACCAAAACCGAATGCGGGATTCATACCTTCTTGAAGCCACGCGCCGTGGAGGGGTAAGACCCTCCCAGGTTTGCACGACATTCGGTATTTTGATGGGGCCTTCGGGTTGACGCCTCGCGTGGCTACGATAGCCTCCGCAGGGTGGATGGGGACCCTGCCGAATACGAACCCCCTGTACAACACGACAGTCAGCGCCCGCGACGGATGGCGAAGACGCCTCTTCCCCGGTTGACCGGGGCCGTCCTGGCTCAGCGGTATCGCATCACCGACCCCCTCGGGGAGGGAGGCCACGGGCAGGTCTGGCTGGCCTACGACCAGGTCCTCCGTCAGGAGGTGGCGATCAAGCTGTTGCCGACGGTGACCCCGCAGCAGCGGGTTCGGGCCCGTCGCGAGATCGCCATGTTGCGTCGGCTCCAGGTGCCCGGGGTGGTCCCCCTGCGCGACGAGGGCGAGTTTGGGCCCCGGACCTTCCTCGTGATGGACGTGATCGTCGGCGAGGGATTCCCCGACAAGCGTCACACCTGGCCCGCCCTGGCCCCCCCCACGGTAGCCCTGCTCGAGACCCTGGCCCGCATCCACGCCGTGGGGGTCGTGCACCGCGACCTCAAGCCCGGCAACGTCCTCGTGGCCCACGACGGTCGGCCCACCCTGCTCGACTTCGGCATCTCCTGGGACGAGTTCGACGACTCCCTCACCCGCACCGGGCAGATCCTGGGCACCCCCGCGTACCTCGCCCCCGAGCAGGTCGACGGCGGCCCCATCAGCCCCCGGACCGACCTCTACGCCCTCGGGGTGATGCTCTACGAGGCCCTCGCGGGCGAGCACCCGTACGGGGTCACCGACGCCCAGACCGTCCTGTGCGCCCGCGCGCTCGGGCCCCCGATGCCCCTGGGGCGACGGGTCATGGGGGTGCCCCCCGCGGTCTGCGCCGTGGTCGACGCCCTCCTGAGCCCCGACCCCGCCGACCGACCGCGCTCTGCCTACGACGTCCTCACCCAACTCCGCGGCGAGCCCGCCGCCCTGGCCGTCACCCGCGGCCCCCTGCCCTGGCTCGACACCCCCGCCGTCGACGCCCTCCTGCACCACGTCGAGGCCGGCCGCTCCGTGGCCCTCGTCGGCCCCCCCGGGGTCGGGCGCACGAGCGTCCTGCGACGCCTCGCCGATGCCCTCGTCGAGCGCGGGGGCAAGGTCCTGTGGGCCACCCCCTCCAGCCGTCCCTTCGGCAGCCTCGAGGCCCTCCTCGGCAGCCTCGACGACCTGCACGACCAGCCCCTCGCCGCCGCGGCCGCAGCCGTATGCGACGGGATCCGCGGCCTCCTCCACAACGGGGCCGTCCTCCTCGTCGACGACGCCGCCGAGGTCGACCCGCCGAGCGCCCGGGTCATCGCCGGGTGCCTCGACGCCGGGGCCGTGGTTCAGGTGGTGGAGGCGGTGCCTGCCTCGGCCCCCCCGGCGACCGCGGTGGTGCGCCTTCACCCCTTCGCCGAGCAGAGCCTCCGCGGCCTCTTCGCGGGCCCCTCGCGGCTGTTTCACATCCCCGAAGACGCCGCCGAGGCCCTGTACGCCCGCACCGACGGGGTGGCGAGCCGGGTCGCCGAGGAGCTGCACGCCTGGGTCCGCGCGGGCCTCGGCCGCTGGCAGGGCGACCAGATCGTGGTCGACCCCGTCGACCTCGCCACCATCCGCCACCGGGCCGGGGCCTTGCGCCTGGCGAGCGCCCACGACCGGGTCTCGCCCGACCCGTTGGGGGCCCTCGGCGGGCAGCTCGGCCAGCTCCTGCGTTGGATCCAGCTCGCCTGGCCCCACGCCACCCTCCCCCTGCTCCAGCGCGTCTCGGGCGAGGCCCGCTGGCGCCTGGAGGCCACCCTGTCGAGCCTCGTGCAGACCGGGGCCCTGCGCTGCGACCCGCACGGGGCCTACACCCTCCGGGTCTCGCCCCCAGCCGAGGCCCTCCCCCAGCGGCAGCGGGCCGCCGCCCACCTCACCCTCGCCGAGGCCCTCCCCCCCGGCGCCGCGGGTCGCCTGCAACACCTCCTGGCCGGAGCCCCCACCCCCTGGACCCCTGGCTTCGCCGCGAAGGTTCTGGCCGAAGCCGAGGCCCGGGTGCAGCCGCTCGTGCTCGTGGGCGGCCTGCGAGAGGCCCTCGGGGCCCTCGGGGAGGCCGTCGGGGCCCTGCGGGTCATGCGCGACGACCCCGAGACCGACCCCGCCATGCGGGAGGAGTCCCTCGACGCCGAGTTCGGGATCCTCGGTCGACTGGTCGAGCTCAGCCTCGTCGACTGCACGCCCCCCGTCCTCGACCGCGCCCTCTACGCCCTGTCGCTCTACCCGCGCCGCGACGACGCCGTCCGCGCCCTGGAGGCCCTCCTCCACGCAGGCCGGGCCCTGCGCCAGGCGGGCGAGGAGTCCCTTCATCGCGCCGAGGCCCTGAGCCCCTTCGCCGACCCTGGCCTCGAGCGCCGCCGCCTCGGCCTGTGGGTGATGGCCCACACCCGCTCCTGCCCCGAGCGCGAGGCCGAGGTGATCGACCATGCCGTGGCCCTCGTACGCGCGGCCAACGACCCCGAGTCCTCCGCCCTCGCCCACCTGTGGCAGGCCCGGCCCCGGTATCGTGCAGGCCAGTTTGCCGAGGCCGCCCGCATCTGCGAGGAGGCCCCCCCCGCCGCCTGGGCCACCACGCGCATCGAGCTCCTGGTGTTCGCCGCCTCGGCCTCGATGGAGGCCTTCGACCTCGCCAACGCCGTCCGCCTGGCCCAGCAGGCCCTCGAAGCCGCCGCCGCCATCCGTCACCCCTACCTGGAGGCCCGGGCCGAGCGCGTCCTGCGGGCCGCGGCCTACCGCGCGGGCGATCCCCTCCGCCCCGACCCGGTCCTGCTCGCGGCCTCCGAGCACCTGCAGACCTTCAACATGGAGGCCCTGCTGTTGACCACCGAGGCCGCCATCGCCTGGCGCAACGAGGAATGGCTCCAGGCCCGCGACCTCGCCCTCCGGGGCCGCGACCTGTGGGCCTCGGCGGCCTGGCCCGTGGGCGAGCTGTTGTGCGACTGCCTGGCCGTGGCCTCGTCCCCGGGGCCCCTCCTGCCGCAGTGGGACTCCCTCGTTCCGCAGGCCATGGCCCTGTTGCCTCATCGCACCGCGGCCGAGTGCCTGGGCCTCCTCGGCACCGTACAACGCCTCCCCGAAGTCGCCCGCAAGGCCCTGCAGGCCTGGGCCGAGGGCGTCCCGCGGGAGCACTGGGGCCAACGGATGGATGTGCTCACCGTCGACGAAATTCTTACACCCCGCCGTCAGCTTCCCAACCGCCTCGTCGTCTCTGTCTGAGAGGTGCACACGCCCCTCACCAGGCCGCGGCCCCCATCGCCGCGATGCCCGGTCGTTCCACGCAACGCCTCGTACGGAGATTCCCCCAAATGCAGAACAACGATCCCCTCATCCCGCCCACCGCGCCCGCCACCCAACCCGCCGGGCCCCGCCCCGCCGACGGAGGCTACGCCCAGCCCGCCGCCACCCGGCCCGCCGGCCCCAACCACAATCCCAGGCCGCAGGGCTCCGGGGGGGTCGCGTTTCAGCAGGTCGACCCCGGCTTCCTCTACCAGGTCGACGTGTACAACGGCACCTCCTGGGGCAAGATCGGCGAGATCTGGGCCCCCAACACCCAGGACGAGGTCTGGGGCCTCTACCAGGACTGGAACACCTACTCCGCCGGCCCCGCGGCCCTGTACATCACCTCGATCGGCAACTCCAACACCTACGCCGACCTCGCCGCCTTCAAGACCGCCATCACCGGCCAGGACCCCAACAGCAAGCCCACCTTCTGGGAGGCGAAGAAGGTCTAAACCGGCCCGTCGCATCCGTCCGGGGTTGTGGTTACCCTCCTGGCTATGGCCACCTCCGGACGCCTCCTCACCCGCGACGACGAGCTCCGCCCCCTCCTCCAGGCCCTCGGCCGCGTGGCCGTCCTGGGCATCCGCTCCGAGGCCTACGCCGACCGACCCGCCCACTACGTCCCCGCGGCCCTCGCCCAGGCGGGGGTCGAGGTGGTCCCTGTCCCCGTGTACGAGCCCGAGGTGAAGACCATCCTCGGGCGCCCCGTGGTGCGCCGACTCGAGGATGTCCAAGGCCCCGTCGACCTGGTCGACGTCTTCCGTCGGCCCGACGACCTCCTGGCCCATCTCCCCGCCCTCCTCGCCATGCACCCGCCCGTGGTCTGGCTCCAGAGCGGGATCCGTCACGACACCTTCGCCAAGAACCTCATGGCCGCGGGCATCGACGTCGTGCAAGACCGCTGCCTCATGGTCGAACACCGCCGCATGTCAGCCTCCTGACGACTCCGCGGCCTCCACCGTCACCGTGCCCCCCGACAGGGCCGCCACCCCGCTCAGGGGGTCGAGCCGCCCCCCGTCCACCACGTCGTTGACGCTCGCCCCCGCCCGGGTGGCCGCCACCCGCAGCCCCTCCGCGGCCTCGGCGTGCCCCCAACCGTGCGGGAGGCTCACCACCCCGGGGCAGACCTCCGCGGTGACCTCCAGAGGGGCCTCCACCGCCCCGTGGCCGCCCCGCAGGGTCACCCGGGCTCCGTCCGTCAACCCTCGGGCCGCGGCGTCGTCGGGGTGCATCTGGAGCGTGCAGGCCACCGGGCCCCGCACGAGACGGGCGGCGTTGTGCATCCAGGAGTTGTTGCTGCGGAGCTGCCGTCGGCCGATGAGCACCAGGCCCGGAGGGGCAATCCCGAGGTCGGCCTCGACCCGCCCGAGGTCGTCGAGGTAACACCGCGGGGCGAGCTGAATGCGCCCGTCGGCGTGCCCGAGGCGCCCGGGGAGGCAGGGCTCGAGGGGGCCGAGGTCGACCCCCGAGGGGCGCCGAAGGAGCGACGCGACCGACAGGCCTCCCAGACCACGGCGCAGCCCGTACGGACCCGCCCGCAACAGGGCGTCCACCGTCCGCCGGGCCCCCGCCGCGTGGAGGGCCCCGAGGGTCAGGTCGAGGCTGCGGCTCCGGCGTCCGCCGCCGTGGGACCGCACCCGCCGGGCCAGCGACAGGAGCACGTCGAAGTCCTCCCGAACCCCCGGGGGAGGGGCCACGAGGGCGGGCGTAAACCGGGCCACGTTGCGCACCGCGAGGGCATAGAAGGCCAGGTCGTAGTGGTCGCGCTCAAACCCGAAGGACGTGGGCAGGATGTAGTGGGCGTGCCGGGTGGTCTCGTTGCGGTAGAGGTCCACGCTCACCATCACCTCCAGCTTCGCCAGGGCCCGCCCGAGGCGCGACCCCTCGGGGGTGGACAGGACGGGGTTTCCCGCCACGGTGATGAGGGCCCGGACCTGCCCCGTCCCCGGGGTCTCGATCTCGTCGACCAGGGTGGCCGCCGGGAGCTCGCCGCCAAACTCCGGGAGGCCCTTCACCCGCGACCGCCACGCGGCCCGATGCCCGCGGTGGCCGATGAGCGAGGCGAACCCCACCAGGTCGGCCGCGGGCCGCGAGAACATCACCCCTCCCGGCCGGTCGAGGTTGCCCGTCACCACGTTGAGGGCATAGAGGAGCCACGCCGTGACGCCCCCAAACTCCTGGGTGCAGGCCCCGAGGCGGCCGTACACCGCAGCCCGGGACGCAGCCGCGAGGTCGCGGGCGAGCCCCTGGATGACCGCCGGGTCGAGGCCCGTCCGCGGGGCCACCCGGGCGGCGGGGAAGGGGGCCACGGCGGCCCGAAGATCGTCAAGCCCGCGGACAAACTCCCCGAGGCGCCCCGGGCGCACGAGCCCCTCGGCGAAGAGGGTGTGGAGCATCCCCAGGAGCAGGGCCGCGTCGCCTCCGGGGCGGAGGAAGTGATGGGCGTCGGCGAGGTCGGCCGTCTCGGTGCGGCGGGGGTCGAGGACTACGAGGCGCCCCCCGCGGGCCCGCAGGGCCTTGAGGCGCCGGGGCATGCCCGGGGCGGTCATCAGGCTGCCGTTGGACACGGCGGGGTTGGCCCCGAGCACGAGGAGGAGGTCGCAGCGGTCGAGGTCGGGCACGGGCAATAGGAGCTGGTGCCCGAACATCTCCAGGGCGGCCATCATGTGCGGGAGCTGGTCGACGCTGGTGGCCGAGTACCGCTGGCGGGTCCCGAGGGCCCGGGAGAGGTACGGGGCGGCCAGGAGGGCCCCGTGGCTGTGGACGGTGGGGTTGCCGAGGTAGAGGGCCACCGCGTCGCGGCCGTGGCGCTTCTGTACGTCGGCGATGCGCGCGGCGGCCTGGTCGAGGGCCGTCTCCCAGGGCAATGGGGCGAAGCCCTCGGGCCCGCGGCCGAGGGGGGTCCGCACCCGGTCGGGGTCGGCCATGATGTCGCCGATGGCCGCGGCCTTGGGGCAGAGGTACCCCTGGCTGAAGGGGTCGTCGCGGTCGCCCCGAACCCCCTGGACGCCGCCGTCCTCCAGGGTCACGTCGAGGCCGCAGACGGCCTCGCACAACATACATCCCGCCTTGCGCACCTCGGTCATGGTCGTGCCTCGGAGCGGGAGGATATCACTCCCTGGGGGGCTTCTCCGCGGGAGGCAGGTGCCAGTGGCTCCCGGGGGACGCGTCGAGCTCGGCCCGGTCGCGTTCGAACTGGGCCTCCAACTGGAATCGGGCCACCCGGGCCGCCGCCCTGCGCAGGTTGATGTCGCCCCCGAAGGCCAGCATGGACTCCAAGAGGCGTAGGTTGTGCCGACGAAACTTCGCCGCCCGCTCGAAGGCCTCGTGGGTCCCCACCCCGAGCATCTCCAGGGTTCGGCGCCCTGCGACCAGGGCTCCTTCGAACATCTCCCGCTCGACCACCTCCACCCCTCGCTCACGCAGGGCAAACCAGTGGGTCATGTTGCGGGCCCGGGACACGATCCTGAGGTGCGGATAGTGGTGCCGCACGAGCTCGACCAGCCTCAGGTTGGCCTCCACGTCGTCAATGGCGTTGACCAGCACCTTGGCCCGGGCCGCCCCGGCAGCCTCCAGGAGGTCGAGCCGCGTGGCGTCGCCGTAGAAGATCCGGAAGCCGAACCGCCGCAGGATGTCGATCCCGTCGGGGTCGTGGTCGAGGACCGTGGCCCGCATCCCGCTCGCGAAGAGAAGCCGCCCCACGATCTGCCCGAAGCGCCCGAAGCCCGCGAGGATCACCGGGGCCTCTTCGTCCTCGACGGGGTCGTCGGGGCGGGTCGACTTCGCCCCGGCCCGACGTTGCAGGGCCGCTGCGGCGATCACGAGGAGGGGGGTGAGGGCCATGGACAGGGCCACCACGAGGGTGAGGCGCGTGTCCCAGTCGCCCGGAAGGATGCGGGCGGCCCGGGCCACCCCGAAGACCACGAAGGCAAACTCGCCCCCCTGGGCCATCACGGCGGCGAACATCAGCCCCTGGGGATTCGGCCCCGTATGGAGCCCGAGGGACCGGGAGACGGCGTAGAGGGCTCCGCCCTTGAGGAGGGTAAACCCCAGCACGAGGCTGAGCACGAGGGGGGCGTGACTGCGCAAGAGGCCGAAGTCGATGGACATGCCCACGGCGATGAAGAACAGCCCCATCAGCAGGCCCTTGAAGGGCTCGATGTCGGTCTCCAGGGCGTGGCGGTACTCCGAGCTCGCAAGAAGCACCCCGGCCAGGAAGGCCCCGAGGCCCATCGAGACGTGGACCAGCTCCATCACCTGGGCGATCCCCACCACCAGGAGGAGGGCGAAGGCCGTGGAGAGCTCGCGGAGTTGGGTCTTCGCGATGAAGCGCAGGGCGGGCCGGGTCGCGAAGCGCCCGAGGACCACCACCCCCACGATGGCCCCCACCACCTTGGCGAAGCCCAACCACCGAGATCCGGTATGCCCCGCGGCCTCCACCGCCAGGAGCGGAACCACCCCCACCAGGGGGATGGCCGCGATGTCTTGAAAGAGCAGGATCCCGAAGGCCGCCTTGCCGAGGGGGGCCCCGAGGAGCCCACGTTCTTTCATGGTCTGCACGGCGATGGCCGTCGACGACAGGGCCACCGCGAGGCCCGCGATGAGGGCCCCGCGCCAGGGCAGTCCCAGGGCGAAGCCAGCCCCCACCAGGAGGGCCCCGCAGGCCACCATCTGCAGGGCCCCGCCGCCGAAGACCCCGCGCCGCATCTGCCACAGGCGCGTGGGTTCGAGCTCGAGGCCGATGAGGAAGAGCATCAGGACCACGCCAAACTCGGCGAAGTGCAGAATGGCCGCCACGTCCTGCACGAGCCCGAGGCCGAAGGGGCCGATGACGCAGCCCGCGGCGAGGTACCCGAGGACCGATCCGAGGCCCAGGCGGGCGGCCACGGGGACGGCCACCACGGCGGCGGAGAGGTAGACGACGGCGTCGAGGAGGAGCGAGCGGGGGTGCATCGGAGGGGGTTCAGCCTGCGGGGCCCAGGAGGGCTTCGACCCGGGCCCGATACCGAGCCCCGGCGGCGTCGAGGGCCTCGGGCGTGAGGTGGTGGGCGTGGTGCACGATCAGGGGGTCGAGCCAGGTCATCCCGCAGAAGCGGGCCGTCTGTCGTACGGGCGGAACAAACTCTGCGAAGGGGTGGCCGTGGGCCCCGTCGGGGGCGTAGCTGCCCGGGTCCCCCCCGGTGGTGGTCACCCACAGGCACGACTTGCCCGCGAGGGCCCGGGAGCCCCCGTAGGCCCATCCCCGCGCCAGGACCTTCTCCAGCCACAGGGTGAAGAGGGCGGGGGTGCTGTACCAGTACAAGGGGTGATGCCACACCACGGTCTCGCACGCCGACAGGGCGGCCTGCTCGGCCTCGGGGTCGATGCAGAAGTCAGGGTAGCGGTCGTAGAGCGAGTGGATCACGACCCCGTCGAGTCCCTCCACGGCGCGGAGGAGGCTCCGGTTGGCGTGGGAGCGATCGGGGTACGGGTGGGCGTAGACGACCAGGACACGGGACACCCGCGGGAGGATACACGCGAGGGGAGCCTGGTCAGTCAGGGATGTTGTCGAAGGCGTTGGTGCGGTGGTCGTTGCCGGTACCCCGGAGGGCCCGCATCACGTCGGTGCGGCGGCGCTCGCGGACGCGGCCGGCGGTGACGGTCCCCTCGACGATCTCGTAGCCGAGGAGGGCGAAGACCCGATCGCCCCAGAAGATGGGCCGGGCGTTGCCGTACCAGTCGGCGCACGAGGCCACGCAGTGGTCGTTGACGGCCGGGGCCGAGCCCGAACGCAACGATCCGGCCTGGCGGAAGTGGAGGTTGTCGACCCCGAGGAAGAGCACCGAGCTCGACACGCTGCGGAGCTGAGACCAGCCGCCCCCGTCGGATCCCGAGGTGATGGGCAGGCCCAACATCCCCGCCCGGTCGCCCGTCGGCCGGAAGAAGAACCCATGCGACCGGGTCTCCCCCTGCGAGGCCCCGGGTACGGTGTGACGCCCCGCCACGGTGGGGGTGGCGTCGAGGGCGATGGCCGAGAAGGTGAGGCCCCCGCGCTCGTTGCCGACCACCAGGGCGTCGCGGCCGAGGGGTTCGATCCGCTCGACGGTGTGGGGGATCTCGATGCGGGTGACGGCGTCGCGCCCGGCGTCGTAGACCGTGACCGGGACGGCCGCCGTCGCCCCGGCCCCGCCCCGCCATCCGGCCCCGGTGCCGTAGAGCACGTAGTCGCCGACGAAGCGGTTTTGCATGGAGTACCCGCCCCCCTCCACCCGCGGAAGGCCCCGGTAGGCCGTGCGGGCCATGGTCGGGATCTCCTCCGCGAACTGCCCCGTCGGAACCCGCAGAAACCCGATGTCTCCGCGGGTGGTCTCCGCGGCCCACATCCCCTCGCCCTGCCCCTCGGCCCGCACGAGGACCCGCAAGGTCCCTCCCCGCTCGTCGAAGGAGAACTGATCGAGGGGGGCTCCCCGGGCCCGGACGGCCCCCACGGACCCGCAGTCGAGGGGGAAGCGGTACACCACCGACGGGGGCGGCGGGGTGTTGGGAGCGGGGCGACGTCCCCACCCGTACGAGCTCCCCGACTGGCCGTTGACCCAGAGGTAGACGGCCTCGCCCGAGACGTAGAAGTTGCGCGAGGAGGGCCCCACCACCCCGATGGCCTGGCACTGGAAGCCGCGGTTGGCCAGGTCGCAGGACATCACCGTGTGGATCACGGGGCCGTACCCGAGCTCCTGGACGGGGCGGTAGAGCCGGGCGTAGGGCAGGACGGACTGCCAGTCGGCGGTGGGCTGGTGGCGCACCGCGGGGAGCGAGAAACGGTCGTTGCCCTCCACCCGCAGGGGCACGGGCATGTACATCACGAGGTGGTGATTGACGAGGCGGCTCGCGTAGTTGCGCGCGGAGTAGTAGTCGCTCGACCGCACGAACATCGTGTCGCGCCAGCGGAGCCTGCCCTCGGCGTCGATGTCGAACAGGCCCACCTCCGAGGCCCGGGCGGCGTAGCTGTATCCGATGACCACCACGGTGTCGCCGTCGACGAGCATCTCGTCGTACCAGCCCCCCGGGGTGCGGCCCCGGCCGTAGGCCTCGACCATCGAGACGGGGGTGAGGCTGTCGTCGCCGAGGCGCACGGAGAAGAGACGACCCCGGCGCAGGATCACCAGGTGGTCGCGGTGCATCTTCACGATGTCGCCCTCGTCGACCCCCTCGACCTGGTTGTTGGTGATGGAGTCGGAGTCCCCAGGGCCCACGCGCCCGCCCGGACCCGCCGGCGCCGACCGCCCCGCGGAGGAGGCCCCGGGAGCCGCCGCGCGGGCGCGCGCAGTAGGGGCAGGAGCCGCCGAGGGGGCTGGAGCCGCCGCGGCAGAAGAGGCCCCCGCTCCCGACCCATACCCCTGACCCGAGCCCGTGCCCGCCCCCGACCCCATCGTGCCGATGCTGCCCATCCCGATCGTGCCCTCGGACGCCCCGCCCCCGCCCACCCCCAGGCCCCCGAACGTTCCCCCGCGTCGCGCAGGGCGTTGCGCGTCGCGGGCCAGCCACCAGGTCCGCAGGGCCGCCTCGGAGCCGAAGGTCGTCAAGCGGGTTGACATGGCCCCGGGATCGCCGGCGTCGGCGGCCCCTGCGTCGGGGGAAGGGGCGGAGGCGTCGGCGGGAGGGCCTGCGTCGGGCGGGGCCGCAGGGGCAGTGGGGCGCTGACAGGCCCCCGCGAAGAGGGCCGTCAGGAGGGCGGGGGCGAGGCGTCGGGGGTGTTTCATGGGCAGTGCTGACCACGAGACTCCGACATCGTTCCAGGCATTGGGAGGGAAAATGTTGGGGGCTATCCCTCCGACTCCTCGGCCGTTGCCTTGCGGGACGCGGCCTTCCCCACCATGGTGAGGTCGGGGCGCAGGAGCCCCTTGCGGCGGAAGAAGAGGTACATCCCCCCGGCCGAGGCGAGCATCATCGCCACCGCCAGGGGATACCCCCATCGCCAACGGAGCTCGGGCATGTTCCAGGGAGAGACGGTGGAGTCGAAATTCATGCCGTAGACCCCGGCGATGAAGGTCATCGGCATGAAGAGCACCGAGATCACCGTGAGGAGCCGCATGGTCTCGTTGGTGCGCTGACCCACCGCGGACATGTGCAGGTCCATCAAGCTCGCGGCGATCTCTCGCCACGACTCCACCAGGTCGAGGAGCTGCACGGCGTGGTCGTGGCAGTCGCGGAGGTACACCCGGGTGGCCGCCGAAAACTCCGGGGCGTCCTCGCGCAGGAGGGCCGCCATGGCCTCGCGCAGGGGCCAGATCACCCGACGCATCTGCAGGAGGTCGGCCCGGGCCCGATGCAGCTCGGCCACCACGTGGGGGTCGCCCCCGGCCACCACCCGGGCCTCGATCCCGTCGAGGGTGTGGTCGTACGTCTCCAGCACGGGGAAGGCGCTGTCGACGATGGCGTCGAGGAGGCAGTAGGCCAGGTAGTCGGCCCCGTACGATCGGGTCTTGCCGCGGCCCGTGCGGAGCCGCTCGCGTACGGGGTCGAAGTCGTCGCCGGGGCGCTCCTGGAAGCTCACCAGCCACCCCTCCCCCACAAACAGGCTGATCTGCTCGGTGAAGACCCCCCCGTCGTCGGGGCGGCGTTCGAGCGATCGCATGGTGATGAAGGCGTGGCCCTCGTAGGCCTCGACCTTCGCCCGCTGGTGGGCGTGGGCCACGTCCTCCAGGGCGAGCGGGTGCAGCCCGAAGCGTTTGCCCAGGGCCTCAAGCAAGACCGTGTCCTCGGTGCCCGTCACGTCGATCCAACGGACGCAGCGGCCCTCGGTGGCGGCCAGGAGGGCGTCGAGCTCGGCCCCGGTTCCGTTGCGCTCGACGAGGCCGCGGGGGCCGTAGGCCATCACGCTGAGCTTCGCCGACGAGGCCCGGGGCACCACCGACAAGGTGCCCGGAGGAGCCCCCGGGGGAGCCCGGACGAAGGCACGATCGCGCTGGCGTCCCTTCCGGCTCATGGAGCGCGCCCGGGGGTGCGGGCCGTGTCGATGTCCACCGCCCGAACGGCCTCTACCAGCCGCACCCGGCGCTCGCTGAGCTGGGTGTCGAGCTCGACGATGCGGCGGGTCATCTGGTCGAGCTCGGTGGCCACCCGCCCGAGGCGTTGGGTGAGACGGGCCCGCAGGTCGGCGGCCTGGGCGTTGCGTTGAATGGCCAGGAGGTTGGCCCGGGTCTCCTCGGCCCCGCGTTGAGCGTCGGTGCGGCGCTGGTCGAGGTCGCTGCGGGCGGTCTCGGCCTCGGCGATCTGACGGCGCAAGTCGAGGGCCCCGCGCAGGGCCGCGGTCACCTCGGGGGTGGGCGATCCGTCGCGGAGGTACTGCTCGATGGCCACCTCGGCCTGCGGGTCGGAGAGGCCTACCCGAATGGTAAACGGGGTCCGGGTGGTGACCACCTGCTCGACCCGGCCGCGGGCGGGGGCGCTCACGGGCACGAGGACGTTGCCCCCGGACTGCTCGGTCCCCTCGGGGGGCTGGTGAACCTCGGCCCCCTGGAGGGCCTGGCGGAGCATCACGCGGGCCACCCGGTCCATGCCGTTGCGTACGGTCCAGGTCGTGCGCTCGACCGAGAAGCGCTCGATGGTGAGGGTGTCGCGTTGCATCGACACGAGGCGGGCCCCCTCGATGGCGGTGCTGGCCGCCCGCTCGACCGCGAGGGCCCGCTCGATGGCGAAGGGGATGGTGGTGGTGGCCGCGTCGGGCAGGGGGTCGAGCATGCCCTGGCCGAGGAAGGCCCCGGACTCGAAGATGGCCACGGGGCCGCGCTCGAGCATGGCCCCGGTGCGGTTCTCGAAGCGGGCCACGTGGAAGGGGTGGGTCGACGAGGCGGCCACCCCCGGGTCGGGGGCGAAGAGGTACATCTGGGCCCCAGGGACGTCCCGGGCCGTGAGCATCACCATCGTGGCGCTGCGGTCGGGGATGGTCACGGGGTCGGGCAGGTCGTAGCGGGTGGTGCCGCCCTGGACGGCCAAGGCCGCGAGGGCCGCGACGTTGCGGGGGGCGGCGCTGGGTTGCGGGCGCACGGCGGCGAAGCGGCCGTCGCGGTCTGCTCCGCCGCTGTCCCCCGAGGCGGTGAGGTTGAAGGGGTAGGTGACCGCCACCACGCCCCCGCCGGTCGGAGCGGGAAAGGCCCAGCGCCCCACGGCGGCGGCGATGCACTGGGCCGTCGCGGGGACGGGGAAGGTGCTCGCGGCCACGGACGAGGCGCTCACCGCGCCCGAGGGGGAGATCACGAAGCGCACCGTCACCCGCCCCTGGGCGTCGGGCTGCGCGGCCAGGGCCTGCTCGTAACAATGCCGAACCTGCCCCAGGTTGCGCATCACCACCCGGCGGATCACCTCTGGCGCGAGGGCCCCCTGCACGGCGGGCGCGTTGGGGCGCACGACCGGGCCCGCGTCCGACCGACCGCGCAGGCCCCGACCGGCCCCGGCCCCGTAGCCCTGACCCGCGCCCGTGCCCGCCCCGCGCCCCATGGACCCGATGTTTCCGAGGCCGATGGTGCCCTCCCCCGTGCCTCCGCCGCCCCAGCCCGTGCCCGAGGCCCCGAGGCCGCCAAAGGCCGAGGCGTCGCCCTCGGCCGCCCCCGCGGAGGGCGCCGTGGTGGTCGTGCGCTCGGACTCCTGGGCGAGGGTGGTCTCGGTCATGGGCACGGCGTCGATGACGGCCCCCTGGTCGGTCACCGTCGGACGGGTGGGCACCACGGGCCGGGCCAGCTCCGAACGGAACGACACCGGCGACCCGGCCACCAGGGACAGTCGGACGTTGCGCCAGTCTTCGCCCGAGAGGTTCTGCACGATGCCCCAGGCCTGGACCTGGACGGTGTCGTGGGTGAAGATGAGACGGTACGACGGCCGCCAGATGGGGGTCTCGACCGTGTAGCCCACGGTGAGGTCGTGGGCGGCCCCGTCGAGGGCGAGGCGCACCGTACGGCGCAGGTCGGGACGGGGGGGCTCGTCGTCGTCGGCCCGTTCTTCGGGCATCGGGAAGGCCGCGGCCTGGACCGAGCTGCCGCCCCGCTCCATCACCGCCAGGGTGGCCAGAAAGTCCCCCACCTCGCGCTGAAGCACGTCAAACCGAACCTCCCGCGTCGTCACCCGCCCCTGCCGCTCGAAGTACCCGACCCCGTTGCGGTACACCACCACCCGCTGCAAGGCCAGGGCCCCCGTGGTCTGCACCGCCGCGCTGCGCCCGCACGCGCTCGTCGCCGCCAAGACCGTCAGCACCAGCGCCCTCTTGGGAATTCCTACATTCATCGCGACCTCGACCTCCAGGTGACGTCCTCGCGGCCTTGCGCGAGAGCGGGATAGCCGACAATCGCGGCGGACGAGAAGTTCCGCGCCGTCGCGGGTGGTACCCTCCCGGGCCATGGTGCCCCCCGACGACCCGCCCCCGCCCCTCGGGGGTCGGGCCCTGCGCGGGTGGCGCCAGGTGCGCTGCGGCCACTGCGGCCTCCCTGAGGGGCTGTGCGTGTGCCCCGAGCTCCCGCGGGTGGTCGTGCGGACCCGGGTCGTGGTGGTGATGCACTACGTCGAGGCCCTCCGCAGCACCAACACCGGGCGCCTCGTGGCCCGGATGCTCCCGACGGCCACGGTGCGGGTGCGCGGGGCCCGGGAGGCTCCCGACCAGCCCGTTCCTGAGGGGCGGAGGCTGGTGCTGTTTCCGTCGGAGGAGGCCCGGCCCTTGCGGCCCGACGACGCGGGCGACGACCTCGTGCTCGTGGTGCCCGACGGGACGTGGGCCCAGGCCCGGCGGATCCATCGGCGCGACCCTGCGGCCCGCGGGGCGGAGGCCGTGACCCTGGTCGACCCGGGGCGGAGCGCGTACGGCCTGCGTCGCAACCCCCGGCCCGGTGGGTTGTGCACCCTGGAGGCCGTGGCCGCGGCCCTGGGGGCGTTGGAAGGGCCCGCGGTGGAGGCCGCCCTGCTCACGGGCTTCGAGCGCTGGCTGCACCAGGCCCGGGGCGTCCGCGACGGCACCGGGGGATGACCGTCCCCCGTCAGCCCCCCAGGGCCGCGGTCCAGTCCGCGGGCTTGAAGCCCACCAGGACCGTCTCGCCCCGCACGAGCACGGGCCGCTTCACCAGCTTCCCATCGGCCGCGAGCCAGCCAAGGATCGTGTCGTCGTCGGCCGCATCGACCGCGGCCTTGCCGAGGGCCCGGTAGCTCTGCCCGCTCGTGTTGAGCCATCTTCGCAAGCCCACCCCGCTGGCCGCGATCCAGGCCCGGAGCTCGTCCCGGGTGGGCGGCTCGTCCACGATGGGGCGCACGGTGTAGGCGATGCCCGCGGCGTCGAGCCAGGCTCGGGCCTTGCGGCAGGTGTCGCAGCTTGCGTAGGCGAGAAGGGTCGCAGGAGAGGTCATCGGGCGGGGAGAGTCGCACCCCGGCCCGCGGGGTGCGGTAGGATTCGCCCGCATGATCATCGCGTTGACGGGGGCTACGGGGTTCGTCGGGCGCTCGCTCTCCGCGGCCCTGCGCGCGGAGGGGCATCGGGTGCGGGCCATCGTACGCCGCGCGGTGGCCCTCGACGGGGTCGAGATCGCCCGGGCCCCCCTGGAGAAGGGCGAGCCCCTCACCCGGGCCGTCGACGGGGCCGAGGTGATCGTGCACTGCGCGGGCGGAGGGCGGGCCATCACCCGCGACGACTTCCTCGCCAACAACCTCGCCACCACCGAGGCCCTGCTCGACGCCCGCGACGCGGCGGCCCACAAACCCCGGCGGTTTGTGCTGATCTCGTCGGTGACGGCGGGGGGCCCCGAGGGCAACCGCCCCGAGGCCGTGGCCGCCCCGGAGTGTACGGCGCGCTCGCGGTACGGCGAGAGCAAGTGGCTCGCCGAGCGGGCCTGCCGGGCCCGGGGGCCGGGGCTGGAGGCGGTGGTGCTGCGGGTTCCGGCGGTGTACGGGCCGGGGGACGACCGGATGGCGGGCCTCGTGCGGGCGGCCCTGCGGGGCCTCGTCCCGATGCCCCTGCCCGACCAGCCGCTGTCGATGATCGACGTGGACGACTGCGCCCGGGCCGTGGCCGCCCTGGCCGTGACCCCCGAGGCCGCGGGACAGACCTACTGGGTCGAAGACGGACAGCGGTACACCCCCCGCGGGATGGCCGAGGCCATCGCCGCCCAGGCCGGTCGACGGGTGCGTGTGTTCGCCGCCCCACCGCCCCTCCTCACCCTCGTCGCCCGGGCCTCCGAATGGAACGCCCGCCGCACCGCAACCCCCGCCTTCCTCACCCGCGACAAGCTCCGCGACGCCCTGTCCCCCCACTGGCTCTGCTCGGCCGCGGCCCTGCGCCGCGATACGGGGTTTGTCCCGCGGCACACCTTCGCCGGGCGCCTGCCCGACATCCTGGCCGCCCTCGGCCCGTGACAAAACGCCACGCCGCGCGAGGACGCCACAGCCCTCGAAGGGTCTGAGGCCTCCGACAACGGGGCTGTCTCCGACGGCACGATGGTTGAACGGTCACCACGCGGCAGTGGCATGCCGCGAAGGAGACGTTCCCATGGGCACAAAGATCACCATGCCCCCCTACCACCTCGATCTGCACGGGGCGGCCTTTCCCCCCGAAGGGATGGAGGACGCCCTCGACGAGCGGCGGGCCGCTTCCATGGCCGACGAGGGAGGGGCCTCCGCCATGGCCGTCGAGGCCCAGGCTCCCCTCCCGGTCTCTGCCCCGCGCGTGCCCCGTTGGGCCCTTTGGGCCGGCCTGGGCGTCGGCGTCGCCCTGCTCGGTTACCTCCTGGCCCGCCGCCGGATGTAGGACGATACCCGTCTGTCTTTGCCTCGGGTGGCCTCCGGGGTGTATTCATCACTCAAGCTGTTGGAGGATATCGAGGATAGATTCGGCCTCGGGGGCAGGCTCGTCGGGGGCCGCTTCGACGTTGAGACCGCCATCGCCCGGGGAGGGTCGGGGCTCGTGTATCGGGCCCGGCACGTCGAGCTCGACACACGCGTGGCCCTCAAGGTCCTCGTCGTGCCCGAGCACCTCCGCGGGGTCGAGTCCTCACTCGTCGAGCGGTTTCGTCAAGAAGCCCGCACCCTCGCCCGCCTCGCCCATCCTTCAGTCGTGCGCGTCCTCGACGTGGGAACCCTCGACGCCGCAGACGGGGTCTGCATCTGGATGGCCCTGGAGTGGCTCGACGGGGTCACCCTCGACGCCCACCTTCAGTCCGACCCGGGCTCCGGCCGTTCGCCCCGGGAGGTCCTCGCCCTGCTCACCCCGGTGCTCGAGGCCATGGCCTGCGCCCACGCCCGCGGGATCGCCCACCGCGACCTCAAGCCTAGCAACATCATGGTGTCGCCCGCGGCAGGCGGCGGCCTCGACCTGCGGGTCCTCGACTTCGGCATCGCCAAGGCCATGCTGCCCGACGAGTCCCCCGGGACCGGGCTCACCGAGACCCGCAACGACCTCTCGGCCTTCTCCCTCCCCTACGCCGCCCCCGAACAGGTCGGGCGGATGCGCACCGGACCGTGGACGGACGTCCACGCCCTCGGGCTCCTCCTCACCGAGATCCTCACCCGCCGGGCCCCCTTCGACACCCGCGACAGCTTCGCCCTCTACGCCGCCATCATGGCCCCCCAACGCCCCACCCCCGCCCGCGGCGGGGTCGACGTCGGGCCCTGGGAGCCCATCGTGGCCCGGGCCCTCGCCCTGCACCCGAGCGCACGGTTCGCCTCTGCCCAGGAGCTTCTCGACGCCCTCCGGGCCTCCGTCGACGAGGCCCAACAGGTCTGGGCTGGCCCCGACGCGATCGAGCAGGCGCCCCGTACCCCCCGCCCCGTACCCCGCGCCTGGATCGCCGCAGGGGCCCTCGTATTGCCCGTCCTGGCCCTGGCTGTCTGGGGCCCGACGCAGCGTCCCAGGGTCGTCGCCCCGACCGCGGCCGCCCCGTCCGTGGCCGCCCCGACCGTGGCCACCCCGTCCATCGCCGCCCCGACCGTGGCTGCGATCGTAGAGCCCCCCGCAGGGCCCCCCGCCCCGCGTACGACGCCCCCTCCCCCGGTCCCCGCCCAGGATGTTCCCGGGCTCGCCGCGGTCGGCCCCAGAGCCCCGCGGACGGCGTCGACGCATCCCGCCCGGGTTCAGCGTACGGCCTCGGTCGTGCGCGTGCGGCCCCCGACCCCCGACCCTGACGACATCCTCATGGAGTGAGGGAGAAGCCGTCGTTGCCCACACACCGATGCCGCCGCATCGCGGCCCTGGCCGCCTTCCTCGGAGCCCTGGCCCCGGGGGTCGGAGGCGCCCAGGAGGCCCCCCTGGAGCTCGCCCGGGACGCCCTCCTGCGCGAGGCCGAGGCGGCCGCCCGACGCGGAGATCATACCCGAGCCATCGAGGTCGCCCGTCGAGCCGCCGCGCTCCGTCCGACCCCCTCGGTGGCGCACTTCCTCGCCCGCGAGCACGAGGCCCTGTCGCAGCACCTCGAGGCCCTCGCCCACGCCACGGCCTGCACCCGGGGAGCCGAGGCCGATCGGGCCCTGCACAACCGCGAGGCCCTGCTCACCGCCTGCCGCGCCCTCGCCGCCCGCGTCACCGAACGGGTGGGCCGCGTCGTGGTCACCCTGCCCGAGCCTCTCCCCCCCGGCCTGACGGTGCGCGTCGCGGGATCGCCCCTCCCCGCGGCCCTCCTCGGCATCCCCTACGCGGTCGAGCCGGGCCTCGTGCGCGTCGAGGCCGAGGCCCCGGGGTACCAGGCCACACGGCGCGAGGTGACCGTCGAGGCCGGCCGCGTCGAGACCCTCGCCCTGCAGCTCCCCGCCGTCCCGCCCCCCGATCCCCCCCCTCCACCCCCCGATCCCCCGCCCCCGCCGCCCCCCGGGGCCCCCCCTCCGGTCCCTGCGGTGGTGCGCCCCGCCCGCGGGCCCTGGGTGGCCGTGGGCGTCGGCCTGTCGGTCCTCGCCGCGGGGAGCCTCGTCGCGTCCGGGGTCGTCTACGGGCTCGCCGACGAGGCCCAGGCCGACCGGGACGCGGCGTGTCCGTCCCCGTGCGCGGTCACCGACCCGGGATACCCCGCGGCCCTCGGTCACGATCAGCGGTACCGCGACCACCTCACGGCGATCCCCTGGACCCTCGTCGCAGGGGCCTCCCTGGCCGTGGGGGCCACCCTGTGGTGGTGGCTCGCCCGGCCCGCGGGGCGAAGGGTCGTGCCGACCGTCTCGGTCCGCGCGGACGGGGTCGGGGCGGGGCTCAGCACGCGCTGGTAATAACCGCACGCGGGGGCCCCCGGAGGGTCTCGCCGCCGCCGCGGAGGCGTGCCACCATGCAGGGGTTCGTAATGCGCGCCCTACCACCGCCCACCTACTGGCTTGAGAGCGACGGGGGGCGCGTACTCATTGGTCCCGCGAGCGTGCTGGTCGGGCGCAGCCCCGACTGCGACATCGTGATCGCCGACCCGGGGGTGAGCCGACACCACTGCCTGTTTCGTGTCACCGACGAAGGCACCGAGGTGATGCCCTTCGGCCGACAGCCCGTGTCGGTCAACGGGGTGGCCCGCACGGTCCCCACGGCCCTCACGGCGGGCGACCGGGTGGGGTGCGCGGGGCTCACCTTCGTCATCGTGCAGACGAGCCCGGTCCAGGCCCCGGAGTCGGACGTGCTGTGGGGCATCGAGCGCACGCCCGGCTCTCTCTTTCGCCTGGCCCAAAGCCCCTTTCGGGTGGGGGGGGCCGACGACGATCACCTCCTGATGGTGGGGTGGCCCCCGACCGTGCTGGTCCTCCACTGCGTCGGCAACGAGCTCACCCTCGAGGCCGTACGCGAGGGGGTGACCGTAAAATCCCGCCTCGAACCGGGCGAGTGTGTCCCCCTCCGCTCCGGGGCCCGCATCGCCTACGGGACCCAATCCCTCCGGGCGATGGCCCTGCCCCGCGACCCGTCGAAGGTCACCGAGAGCACCCCTCAGCAGGTGGCCCCGACCCAGGCCGAGCTCCGCTTTCTGCCGCGGGGAGGGAGGCTCACGGTCGGCTACGGGGCCCGCACGCTCTCGGTGTACCTCGCCGATCGCCGCTGCGACCTCGTGGCGTGCCTGCTCCAGCCGCCGCAGCCCTTCGCCCCGGGGGAGGTCGTGCCCGACGAGGTGCTGAGCGAGCGCATCTGGCCGCAGCAGTCGCAGGGCCGGGTCGAGCTCAACACCCTCGTGTATCGGGTCCGCAAGGACCTGATCAAGGCGGGCATCGACGGGGCCGCCCTGATCGAGCGGGTCGGAGGCGGGGTGCGCTTCTGTCTCGCCTCCGGCGCCGCGGTGTCGGTCTCGGCGGGGTGAAGGGGGAGTATGCTCAGGCGATGAGCACCTCATCCACCCTCGGCCTGCTCGGCGCCCTCGCGGCCATGGGGTGCGTCCCCGACACGTGGGTCACGCTCCCGGCCCAGGATGCGGGCTCCCGGGATGTCTCCGCCGAGGCGGGTCCTCCGGATGTCCCCACGGACGCGGGCTTCCGTGACATGGCCTGCCTCGGGGCAGCGGTGTCCCTCTACCACGGCGAGGACGACACCGACGACGGGGCCGGGGACCGTCACGCCGTGCGGTCGCGGGTGGGCTACGCCCCGGGCCGCGTGGGAAGGGCCTTCTCCTTCGGGGGAAACCGCGAGCCCCAGTACGTCGAGCTGCCGGCCGACGTGGGCGACTTCGGGGTCGGAGACTTCACCCTCGGGCTGTGGTTCAGCAGCAGCTACTCCGCGGGAAACCAGACGATCCTCGCCCGGCGCTCGGCCTGCTGGAACCGCCCCGTCTTCACGGGCCAGGACATCCGCCTCGCGTACAACGGCCGCCTCTTCGTCGAGCTGTGGTCGTCGGCCGGGTCCTTCACCCTCGCCTCCGAGCCGGGCCTCAACGACGGCCGTTGGCACCACCTGGCCATCGTGCGCGCAGGCACCACGGCCCGCCTCTTCGTCGACGCCGTCCCCGTGGCCACGACCCCCCTCCCCGGCTCCGTCGGCGACACCACCGAGACCCCCACCTACCTCGGGGTCGGCCGCTGCGTACAGAACGCCCCAGGGTCCAACGGGACCCACGACGACACCCATTGGTTTACCGGGCGCATCGACGAGGTCGGGTTCTTCGCCCGGGCCCTGTCCGAACCCGAGCTCGCCGCCCTGACCCGGGGCGACTGCGTCCCCTAGAGCGCCGGGGGCCTTGACGACGACCGCCTGGAATTTATTATCTCTTGCGGTGTCATGGCGAAAACCTCAAAAACCAATTCAACTTCTGCTCCGACCTCGGCCATGACCCCCGCGGAGACACATCAGACAACAGATGTTCCCACGCAGACGTTGACTACCAATCATGGAGTCCCGATCTCCGACAACCAGAATTCGCTCCGTCTCGGCGTACGCGGGCCCACCCTGCTCGAAGACTTTGTCTTGCGGGAGAAGCTCACCCACTTCGACCACGAGCGCATTCCCGAGCGCATCGTACACGCCCGGGGCGCCGGGGCGCACGGCTATTTTCAAGTCTATGAGTCTCTGAGCGCCATCACCAAGGCCGCCTTCCTTCAAGATCCCGCCGTCAAGACCGAGGTGTTCGTACGGTTCTCCACGGTCGTCGGCAACAAGGGCTCGGCGGACCTGCCCCGGGACGTCCGTGGTTTCGCGGTGAAGTTCTACACCTCTCAGGGCAACTACGATCTGGTCGGCAACAACATCCCGGTGTTCTTCATTCAAGACGCGATGAAGTTTCCCGACCTCGTGCACTCAATCAAGATGGAACCCGACCGTGGATTCCCCCAGGCCACGGCAGCCCACGACAACTTCTGGGACTTTGTGAGTCTGACCCCTGAATCCATGCACATGCTGCTGTGGGTCATGTCTGACCGCGCCATTCCTCGATCCTTCCGCATGATCGAAGGATTTGGAGTACACACCTTCCGTTTCGTCAACGCCGAGGGCGTCTCGCACTTTGTCAAGTTTCATTGGCGTCCCATGATTGGAGCCGCCTTTGTGGTCTGGGACGAAGCCGTCAAGATCAACGGGGCCGACCCTGACTATCACCGCCGCGATCTTTGGGAGTCGATCGAGCGGGGGGACTACCCCGAATGGGAGCTCGGCGTGCAGGTCTTTGACGAAGAGACCGCGGACCGGCTCGATTTTGATGTGCTGGATGCAACCAAGGTGATTCCAGAAGAAATCATTCCCTTGCGAATGATCGGCAAGCTCGTGCTCAACCGCAACGCAGACAACTTCTTTGCCGAGACCGAGCAGGTGGCCTTTCTGCCTTCCAATGTCGTGCCGGGTATCGAGTTCACCAACGACCCGCTCCTGCAGGGACGGCTGTTTTCCTATCAAGACACCCAACTTCTGCGGCTCGGGGGCCCCAATTTTCATCAGATTCCCGTCAACGCGCCCCGGTGCCCGATGCACAACTTTCAGCGCGACGGGTGGCGTCAGATGGCCGTCCCCAAGGGCCGCGTCAACTACGAGCCCAACAGCTTCGACCCGGGAACCCCCCGGGAGAATCCCCAGCATGGTTTTGTGACCCATCCCGAAGTCTTGACCGGAGAAAAGATCCGTAAACGCTCTGAATCCTTCGCCGATCACTATTCTCAGGCCCGGATGTTCTTCCGCTCGATGACCGAACCCGAGCAGAGGCACATCATCAGCGCCTTCGCGTTTGAGCTTGGCAAGGTCGAGACCCGGGCCATTCGCCTGCGGATGCTCGGGCATCTGGCGGTGGTCGATGCGGCCCTGCACGACGGGGTGGCCGCCGCCCTGGGGATGGAAGAGCCGGCCGAGCAGGCCCGGCCTGCCGTGACCCCGCGCGATCTGTCCCTCTCTCCGTCCCTGAGTCTGATTCGGAAGGCTCCCGCGACCCTGCGGGGCCGCACGATCGGGGTGCTCCTCACCGACGGGTTCGACCCCGCCCTCCTGAAGGCCCTGCAGGACGGGGCCCGGGCCGAGCAGGCCACCCTCGCCCTGGTGGCCCCCAGGGTCGGAGGGGCCCACGACGCCCGGGGCGCCCTCGTCGAAGCCAGGCACTCCCTCTCGGGGGGGCCTTCGATCCTCTTCGACACGGTGGCCATTCTGGCCTCGGAGGCGGGAGCCCAAGGCCTCGCCACCCAGGCCGGGGCGGTCGACTGGGTCCACGACGCGTTTGCCCACCTCAAGGTCGTCGGCCACAGCCCCGAGGCCCAGAGCCTCCTCGATCGGGCGGGGGTCCGGCCCGACCCCGGGGTGCTTCCTCTCCGCGGCCCCCAGGACGTACACGCCTACCTCGCCGCCGCCCGCACAGGCCGGGTCTGGGACCGCGAACCGACCCTCCGCGCGCCTGGCTGACCCTTCGGGGTCTGGAGGCCCCATTGACCCTTCCCAAACTCCCTCTCGGCTGTCTCCTGCTCCTCCTGAGCGTCGGGTGCGCAGCCACGACCCGGTCGGCCACCCGCGGGGCCACCCAGGGCGTGGTCGACGGCACCCTCGACTCCCTCAGCGAACGCGAGACCCAACGGCGGGCCCTGGCCCTCTTGCGCGACCCGGAGGTTCGGGCCGCCTCCCGGGCCCTCTTCGAGCAGGCCCTCGACGGCACCCTGGCCTCCCTCAGCGAGCCCGAGCGCGCCGCCCGCATCGAGGCGATGACGGTGCGGTACATCCGGGTCATCTCGCAGGCCGCCACCGCGGGGATCGCCGACGGGATCCGCCGCGACCTCACCCCCGCCATGGCCTCGATGATGCGTCGGGCCATGCGGGCCAGCCTGCAGGAGGCCCTCGGGGAGCCGATGCGCCGCGACCTCGGGCGCATGACCGAGGAGCTGACCCGCTCGGCCACCCTCGGGGCCATGCGGGGCATGACCGAGGGCCTGCGTACGGAGGTAGGCCCGGCGATGCAGGCCATGCTGCGCGACCCGCACATCGCGGGCCCCGTGAGCGCCAACGCCCGCACCCTCACCCGCGAGGCCGTGCTCGGCAGCAACGACGCCCTCAAGCAGATCCAGGCCGAGCAGGAGCGCACGGGCCGCACCTCGCTCCTCGGCAACCTCGCCCGCCTGGGCGACACCGGGGCCCGCTTCGCCCTGGCCATCTCGGTGCTGGGGCTCCTCGTGATCGCGGGGCTCCTCGTGTGGGTCTGGCGGCTCGCCACCCGCAGCAGGCTGGCCGAGGCCGCGAGCCTGGAGTCGGCCGAGCGGGCCCGCCTCTTCTCCGAGGTGATCCACGCCTCGGAGGACAAACCCTGGGGCCCGGAGCTGCACGACATCCTCGCGGCCGAGGAGCAGCGGTCCCACCCCCGCCCCCACGGGTCGCGCGCGAGCCATCCGTCGTAGGGGCCTGTGCCCTCCAGCGAGCCTCACCGCACGCAGCGCAGGGGCTGGGCGAACAACACCCGTCGGAAGGTCTGCCCCGGGGCCTCGTACACCACCAGCACGCCCCCACCCGCCGTCGCCACCAGGGCCGGGCGTCGCATGAAGCGCCCCTCGGTCACCACCAGGTCGTCTCCCGCCCGATCCCCCTGCGGCGTCAGCGGAACAAACCGCAGCCGCCCGTCGGTGCCCGCGTCGCTCTCCACCCAGGCCATCAGGGCGGCTCCCTGGTAGGGCAGGAGGGCGAAGCCCGCGTCGCGCCACACCCGCGTCCCCATCACGGCCGCGGGGCGCCCCAGGGAGCGCGCCAGGGCGTCTACGGGGGCGGTCTCGATCGTGTGCTGCTGGTCGTCGGGACCGACCCGGCGGGTCCAGCCCAGGAGGTATCCCCCCGGGGTGGGGATGGCCGCAACGCGGGTGGCCGGGGCGGTGAGCTCGGCGACGGTGACCGCGGCCCCGCGTGGGGTTCCGTCTTCGCTGTAGACGCGGGCCATCACGCGGGTGGGGGCGAGGTTGCCCGGCATCCACGCGGAGAGCATGTCGCCCGCCCCGTTGAGGCGACGGGCCGTCCAGAAGGGGTTGTCCACGCGAGGCACGAGCGACTCCCCCCGACGCACCACCGCCCCCGACCGCGCCAACCTTACCGGAACCGCCGCCGCCGACACCCCCTCCTCCGCCTCCAGGAGCTCAAACTGCCCCGCCACCGGGGCGAGACGGTTGCAGTTGCGCGTCCCCACCCGCGTCTCGGGCCCCGCGCTCGCCCCCTCCGACGTCAGCCGCACGAACCGACACCCGCCCGCCGCGTCCCACCCCGCCGCCGCGAGAAGCCCGCCCTGATCGGCGAGGGACACCCCCCCGTGCGACACCCCGCTCTGTCGCAAGAGCACAGGCTGCGGTTGCCCCACCGGGGCGCCCTGGGCGTCCACCCGCAGCACCATCCGGTTGAGCATGGGGGCCGGGTCGTTGGAGATGTCCCACGCCACCAGGGCCCCGGCTCCGTGGGGGATCACCGCGGTGAGGCTGCGATCGAAGTCCGCCTGCGGGGTCAACACCTGCGCAGGCCCCGCCTGCCAACGACACGGCCCCGCGTCGGTCACGACGGGCACATCCGTCACCCCGGGCACATCCGTCACCCCGGGCACATCCGTCACCCCGGGCACATCCGTCACCACGAGCACATCGGTCCCCGCGGGCACATCGGGCGTGGTGGCCGCGTCGGGCAGGGGGTCGTCGTAGAGGCCGCTCCGGCTGCCGCAGCCCGCGAGCAGAACCAGCAGTCCAAGGCTTGTCCGTCGCGCGCCTGGGGTCACGGGGGCGCACGGTAGCAGACCTGCATTCGTCGCGGAGCCCCCTTGACCGGCGGGCCCGACAACGCGACCCTCGCGGGATGTTGCGCGCGCGCTGGGCGGTGCTGGGTCTCGCGGCCTTGGGGGTGGGATGCGGGTCGGCCTCGGACGGGACCGAGACCCCGGTGCCCGACGGCATGGTCCTGGTCGACGGGACCGTGATGATGATGCTCCCCGATGGAAACATGGTCCCGGCCGACGTCCCCGCGCCCCCGCGCGACGCAGGCATGATGATGCTCCCCGATGGAAACATGGTCCCCGCCGACGCCGGAACCCCGCCCCGGATGGACGCCGGCATCGACGCCGGGCCCCCTGCCCCGCCGCCGCCTGTGGCGATGCTGGAAGTCCACACGCTTGACCTCTGGGCCCAGCCCTTGCCGTTGGAGAACCGCACGGTGGCCTTTCGGGTCAACGGCAGCCTGGTGGTTCCGACCATTGGGGCGTCACCGTGGATCTTCACGGTCCCACTGCGCAACGCCACGGAGTTTGAGCTCTCGGTGGCCTCGCCCGACCATCGCCCGTTGACGGTGACGATCACGTACGACGGGAGCGACCGCACGACGGGGGTGGGCCTGCGTCCGGGGACGGGTTCGGCCGGGCACGGACTGTCCCTGTCGCACACCACGGGCACGGTCCAGGGACGCGAGGTCCCGGTGCATCGGGTGTACGTGGGGCTGCGGCACAACTGGTTTTCGGCCCAGGGGCGGCCCGCCCGACGTGGCAACCGGGTGACCCTGCTGATGGACGGCGAGGAGGCCTGGACGGCCGTACACCGCGAGCTTCAGACAGCACAGAACACCGTACACATGGCCACATGGTGGTGGGAGAGCAACTTCGAGCTCCTGCGCGGAACGGCCGCCCAACACGTCGCCAGCACCCTCGCCCAGCGCCAGAGCAACACCATTCTGTCCGTGCTGGAGCGGCTTCCGGCCCGCAAGCGGGTGCTCGTCGGGCAGTTTCTCAACATGGACGGAACGGCCAGCACACTCAGCAGTGACGCAGCCCTGCGGGCCCATGGGACGATGGCCAACGACAACTTTGAGCACATGGGACAGGCCAACCCGACACGGGGGATGTTCCGGTTTGAGGTTCCGGCGGTGGACTTTGGGGGGCGGGTGCGGACGGAGGGGCGGGCCGTGATGGGTGAGCGGTTTGACAGCGAGTCCCCGCTGGGGAGCGAGATCCCATCGCGGATGGTCGACCTCACCCACTGGCCTGCGATGATCGACGTGCTCCACGCCTCGTACCACCAGAAGTTTGCGGTGATCGACAGCCGGGTGGCCTTCATCGGCGGGATGAACCTCCGCCGCGTCGACTGGGACACCAGCGCCCACGAGGTCTTCGAGCCGCGCCGGATGTTGATTGACGCCTCGAGCGCCCACCGCCGGGAGGTGGCCGCCCACACCCGCGAACCCGACACCGGACCGCGCAAGGACTACATGACCCGCATCGAGGGCCCCCTCGCCCGCGACGTCGAGGACATCTTCCGCAACCGCTGGAACCACCTCCTCGACACCCGCGCCCGCTACTCCGACGACGCCAGCCGCTACGCCCTGGCCCCTGTTCCTGAGCCGGTGGCGGGGGGGGTTCAGGCCCAGGTGACGGCGACGTTGCCGGCGCCTTTCCACGAGTACGCCATCGCCGAGTCGTGGCAGAACGCCATCCGCCAGGCCCGGGAGTACATCCTGATCGAGGACCAGTACTTCCGCATCCCGATGTTGACCGACGAGCTCGTGCGTCGGATGGAGGCCATGCCCACGTTGCGTGTGGTGGTGATCACCAAACCCGTCTCGGAGTGGACCGACCCGGGCTGCGCCTGGACCCGCCGCACCCACGAGCAGATGCTGAGCCGCTTCGGGAGCCGCTACACCATGCTGCAGTTGCAGGCCTTCGACACGGAGGTCACCTGGGGCATCGACGAGACCGAGTCACGGTTTACGGCCATCGACGTGCACTCGAAGCTGCTCATTGTCGACGACATGTTTCTGTCGGTCGGGAGCTGCAACAAGAACAACCGGGGCGTGGTGTACGAGGGCGAGCTCAACCTGGCGGTGTTTGACCGGGCGTGGGTTCAGGCGGCGCGGCGGCGGGTGATCGCCAACATGCTGCCGGCGGGCACGGTGTTGCGGGAGGATGTAGCCGGGTGGTTCGGGCAGCTGACGACGGCGGCGCGGTACAACGACACGATCCGGGCCAACTGGGAGGCCGAGGGGGATGATATCTCGCTCGACGGGCGGCCGCTGCCGGTGATGTATACCCCGCGGGGGTTTCTGTACACGCTGCCCATGCGCTCGGTCTCCCGCTGCCTCATCGAGGACATCGGGCCGGACATGGTGTAGGGGGGTTCACACGTTACCTCACTACGAGGCTTTACGAATAAGAACCGCCTCGCGCGGCGGAAGCCGCACAATCCTCCGCCCGCTCGCCGCCTCGCGCGCCTGAAGCGCTGCCGCGAGCTTCTCGATGTCGTAGTCGAACTCCTTCGCGATCGCGTCGCGGGCGATACGAACCTCGTCAATGATGGGATCGGATTGGCGCATGATGTCACTCCTCCACGAGTTCCAAAGGCGTACAGATGATGGGAGGCTCGAAACCGTTTGCCCGGCAGATCGATTCGATCTTCGGGCGCATCGTGGCGTTGGCGATGTGCGTGCAGTTCCAGGTGAGCAGGAAGCGCATGCCGTGCGCCGCTGCGAGGGCGATATGAATGGCGTCGCCGACTGCCTTTGCGGGGAGAGCCGCGGCGCGGATGAGTTGCCGACCGAGCCCCACCGCGCTCGGCGTGAGTTCCAGAAGCGGCAGGTCGCGGATCGCCTCGAGTCGCAGAGCAGCCGCGCTGACATCGCCCGCCGCAGCTTCGTCGAGGACAAGTTGAGAGATGTACAACGCGTAGGCGTCGCTCCCGGCCCACCACGCGCGGGTCACCTCCTGGTGCGCAGCCTGCACGAGGTCACGGCTGGGCCTGGAGGTCAGGTAGCTGACGATGCTGGTTTCTACGTAAATGCTTGACTTCATGTGCATGCCTCAGACGCCACGCAGCCCCGATCTTACCCCTCCTTGGCGGACGTCGCAACCCCTGCCTGCCGTCGCATCGAGGCTTGACGGCAGCCCGTCGTCCCTAGCCCCTGTCGACCTCCGACACGGGGCCTGTCAAAATTCACGATCGACCATCATCATCGCAAGCGAGCAGCGTCTCCTCAAGTCGATCGCGTCAGGGGCCACCACACGTGGCATCCAGTACTGAACGCGTTCGTTCTTCGACGGCAACCCGTAGAACAAGGGGCGCCAGTTCCATCGTCGGCAAAAATTAATGCGAGGCTTCCCACTGCCCTCGGTGTCCCCCATGAGCTCCCAACCGACACGGCACAAGAATGCATGTATTTCCGACGGGTAGAAGAGCGGGCCCTCGCGATCCCCTACGCGGAAGCCGCCAGCTCCAACAGGAAGCAGCACAGGCACAAATGAAGTCCATGCCACCAAGTGCCGAATGGTGTGAATTTTACAGATCCACTTCACCGTACCGCTCCGACGTTGCTTAACCAGTTTGCGGTCATGTGTCCGAACCGCCGTCCGTCCAACGACTGGCCGATGTGCCGCCGCAGTGAGGGTAGCGAGGGTTGGTGAGGGCATGAGTGGCGGTCGGCACCATCGGCTTGTTAGGCCGACCGCCGCCCCATTGCAGCGCATGCAACTCTACTCCGTAGGCTCTCTCTTCTTACGTGACGAACATTTGAATACGGACGCTGATGACTAGATCTCCTCGGTCTGAGACTCTCCGCATATTGCCGTCGAACGCCACCGCGCGGACTATTCACGACTGTCGACCGGAGGCTGCTCCGACGACAAATCGGTGGGTCTCAAGGAGTAGAGCTCAAATTTCGGCCTTGCCACTTGCAGCACCGGGAAAACAGGGATCGAAACGCCAAACGGGTTTGAACGCAGCCAGTCAATAAGCAAAAGAAGAACATCACAGGCTTCGATGGCTTCGCGCGGCTGTAGGCGTCGAGAACCATGCATAATCTTATTGCGAAGACTATTGACTTTGACTACCTTGCCATAGAGATCCTTCTGCGTCTCCTCCAAGCTGTGCCAGCCACAGAGCTTTGTGATATGGCAGAGATAAATCCTCAGGCGTTCTTCCTTAATTGCGCGAAGCAAACTAGTCTGAGAGCTTTCGTCTAGCCCTCGCTTCACCATCCCGGCCTTCACGACTTCCTGTGTCAGGTCGTCTGTCAGCGAAAACAAATTAACGAATGATTCGGTCTGAAAACCAAGATTAATCAAGTCAATGGAGCTCAGAACGCGCCTGGTAATTGCGGGAACAGGGTGAGCGGAAGGGCCGTTTGCGACAATCATGTTCGACAGGAATCCAGATATCATTGCCGCGGTACCCCTATCGAAGCGAAAAGCGGGGTTGGACCACCCCGCAATCTGGTCAACGGCCCGACATGCAGCTAGACAGGAGCTCCTGGTCGGTGTAGCAGAGGGCGA
>CAYUSB010000007.1:67892-216988 GCA_964447205.1 uncultured Myxococcaceae bacterium | reverse complement strand
CCTCCACCCCCTCCACACCCTCCCCCGCCTCCTCCGCATCCCCCCCCTCCACCACCCGGGCATACCCCTCCCGCCGCCGCCCCAGGGGCAGCGGCTCCGCCGTCACCACCCCGAGGCTCAACACCCCCTCCTGCCGCTGCGTCACCCCATGCAGCACCAGGGCCGCGGCCCCGCTCAAAACCAGCCGCAAATCGACATACAACGCAGGCTTCACGATGGCGTTGAGCAACCCCGTCTCATCCTCCAGGGTGACAAAGAAAAACCCCTTGGCCGTCGGCGGCTTCTGTCGCGTGATGACCACCCCCGCCACGCTCGCCCCGGCCCCGTGGGCCCCTCGCCCGAAGGCCGCAATGGTCATCACCCCCCGTTCAGCCAGATCGGCCCGCAACAAAGCCATCGGGTGCGGCCCCACCGTCAGCCCCGTCACGCGATAGTCCGCCGCCACACGCTCCGCCAGCCGCATCGCAGGCACCGGAACCTCCTCCTCCCGGGCCACATCCACTCCATCGAAGACCCCTCCCGCGGGCACGGACGCGAAGGCCCGAACCTGCCACAGGGCCTCCCGCCGATGCCACGGACGCCCCGGGTCGGTATGAGCCAGGGCCCCGACCTCGGCCAATACCTCCAGCTCCCGCGCGTTGGGCCGAACCCGCCGCCGAAAGTCATCGAGCGAACGAAACGCCCCCGCCTCCCGAGCCGCCACGATGGCCGCCCCGGTGGTCTCCCGCAGCCCATGTACATACCGCATCCCAAGCCGAACCTGCTGGGCCGCCGGATCGCCCTCCCGGGTACACCCCCACCCCGACCGCGTGACATCGACCGGAAGCACCCGCACCCCGTGGCGCTGGGCGTCCTTCACCACCGTGGCCGGGTGATAAAACCCCATGGGCCAGTGGTTGAGGAGGGCCCCGCAGTACGTGGCCGGGAAGTGAGCCCGCAGGTACGCGCTCGCATACACCAGGAGCGCAAAACTCGCCGCGTGCGACTCCGGAAACCCATAGAGCGCAAACGACGTCACCCCCCGGACCACGTCGTCCTGTACGCCCTCGGGGTATCCCCGGGCGGTCATCCCGGCCCGCAGGCGGGCCTCCAGGGCGGCCATCCGGGCCACGCTGCGCTTCGACCCCATGGCACGACGCAGCTCCTCGGCCTCGCCCCCGGTAAACCCCGCAGCCACCATGGCCACCCGCATCAACTGCTCCTGAAAGAGCGGAACCCCAAGGGTCCGGGCCAACACAGGCTCGAGGTCGGGGTGGGGGTAGGTCACGGGTTCGCGCCCGGCCCGTCGGGCGAGGTAGGGATGAACCATCTTGCCCACGATGGGCCCCGGACGGATCAAGGCCACCTCGATGACCAGGTCGTAGAAGTGGGTTGGGTTCATCCGCGGCAGCGTCGCCATCTGGGCCCGCGACTCGACCTGAAAGACCCCCACCGTGTCCGCGGCCTGGAGCATCGCATACGTCCGCGGGTCGTCCGCCGGCAGATGCGCGAGGTCGACCGGAACCCCATCCACCGCCCGCACCGTGGCCACGGCCTCTTCGAGCACCCCCATCATCCCGAGGCCCAAGAGGTCGACCTTCAAGATCCCGAGGGCCGCGCAGTCGTCCTTGTCCCACTGAACCACCACCCGGCCCTCCATGGCGGCGGGTTCGAGCGGGACCACGTGATCGAGCCGACCCCGGGCCAGGACCATGCCCCCCGAGTGTTGCCCCAGGTGCCGCGGGAGATGCTGGATCCGCGCGGCCAGCTCGATCCACTGCCCGACCCGCGTGTCGTCGAGGCGCAGGCCCGCGTCGGCCACCCGGGCGGCGAGCTCGTCGCGCCCATACTCGCCAAAGCTGTGCCCGATCTGTTTGGCCACGCGGCCGAGGGTGTCTTCGCCGAACCCGAGGGCCTTTCCCACCTCGCGCAGGGCGCTGCGGGCCCGGTACGTGATGACGTTGGCCGTCATGGCCGCCCCCCGCGGGCCGTAGGTGGCATAGACGTACTGGATGACCGACTCTCGGGGTGATCCGCTCGGCAGATCGAGGTCGATGTCGGGCCACTCGCCGCGTTCCTCGGAGAGAAACCGCTCGAACAAGAGGCCCATCCCCACGGGGTCGACGTTGGTGATCCCGAGGGCGTAACAGACCGCGCTGTTGGCGGCCGACCCGCGGCCCTGGGTCAGGATGTGTCGTTCGCGGCAGAAGCGAACGATGTCCCAGACGAGCAGGAAGTACCCGGCCAGGTCGAGGCGATCGATGAGGTCGAGCTCGCGGGCGAGTTGGGCCGCGGCCTGACGCGAGAGCGGCCGGTACCGCTGCCGGGCCCCGTCGTGGGTGAGCTTGTGGAGCCACGAAAACGCCGTCTCCCCCGCCGGGACGGCCACCTCCGGAAACCGGTACCCCAGGTCGGCGAGGGTGAAGGCGCACCCTTCGGCCATCGCCTGGGCGGCCCGGAGGGTGTCGGGCAGGTCACGAAACAGGTCGGCCGTCTCGGCCGGGGGCCGCAGGTGCCAGGCCCGGCTGGGGGACAGCCGTCGGCCCGCGCGTTCGAGGGTGGTGCGCTCGCGGGCGCACACGAGAACGTCATGGAGAGGGGCCTCGTCGGGGCGGGCGAACCGTACGTCCCCCGTGGCCACCGCGGGCACCCCGAGGGCCTCGGCGAGCCGCAGGAGGCGTTGGGTTCGGCGCTCCTCGGGGCGGTGCTGGTGCCGGGTCACCTCGACGCTCACGCCCCTCCGTCCGAAGACCGCGACGACGGCGGTGGCCCAACGTTGGGCGAGGTCCTGGTAGCTTCCGGGGTCGCGCCGGGTGAGCTGACCGAGCGGGGCATCGCCCGCCGTGAGGAGGGCCACGAGGCCGGCCTTGTGGGCCCCGAGCTCGGCCAGGGTGACGGTGGCCTCGCCGCGCCGTGCGGCGTCCTTGGTGACCCGGAGTTTGGCCAGGGTGAGGAGGGCGCAGAGGTTCTGGTAGCCCGTTCGGTCGTGCACGAGGAGGGCGAGGCGGCCTTCGACCCGGGCCACGGGGTCGCGTACGGCCACGGTGGCCCCGTGGATGGGCCGAACCCCCGCGGCCCGTGCAGCCCGCTCGAAGCGGGGTGAGCCGTAGAGGCCGTCATGGTCAAGCTGGGCGACGACTTTCAGACCGAGGGAGGCCGCGGTCTCGGCGAGGCCCTCGGGGTCGCTCGCCCCGCGGAGAAAGCTGAAGGCGCTGCGGGCGTGGAGTTCGGGCAACACCGTCCGCGCAGGATACTGAACACGGAGTCAGTATCAAGCGAGGTGTGCGAGGGTCACACGTTGATCAGGTCGAACAGCCGGTCGGCCAGGGCCCGGTTGAGCGGGCGGAGGGACTTGTAGATCTCGTTGGCGGCGTTCCAGTCGCTGGCGCGGAAGAGGCATTCGCCGAGGTCGTACAGGAGCTCCGCGTCGTTGGGGCTCTGCCGGGCCGCGCGCTTGAGGGGCTCGACGGCCTCCTTCCACCGCTGCAAGCGCTTGTAGGCCACCCCGATCCCGCGTTGGGCCAGGAGCTGATCGGGGTTGCCCTGGAGCACCCGCCGAAACGACCGCACGGCCTCGTCGTCGCGCCCGAGACCCGCGAGCACCGTGGCCAGGGCGAGGTGGGCGTCGAGGTCGTCGGGTTTGAGCCGCAGGGCCCCTTCGTACGCTCGGGCCGCCTCGGGGAGCTGCCCCGCCTCGGCGTACAAAAACCCCATCCCCACCTGGAGGGTGGCATCCCGCGGATCGAGCCGGGCCGCGGTCTCCACGTGCACCACCGCGTCCGCAGCACGGCCCATCCTTCGGTACGCGAGCCCGAGGTAGTAGTGGGCCTGGGCGTGGTTGGGGTCGACCTGGATGGCCTTCTCCAGCGACTCCACGGCCTCCTCCCAGCGCTCGCAGTACGAGCACATGACCCCGAGCTTGTGCCACAGGTCGGCCGCCTTGGGGCGCACCCGCAGGGCCCGTCGCAGGGCGTCGGCGGCCTCGGCGTAGCGCCCGAGATTGCCGTACGCGTCGGCCAGGCGCCACAGGGCCTCGGGGTGATCGGGCCGCAGCCGAACCGCGTTGCGCAAGATCTCCGCCGCGTCTTCGCGCCGCCCGAGCTCGCTGTACGAGCGCCCGAGGGCCAGCATCGCGTCGAGGTACTCCCCCTGGTGCCGCAAGGCAGTCTCCAGGGCATGAACGGCCTCCGCGTGGTGCCCTCCGTCGCCGTAGAGGGCCCCGAGCCCGCACCAGGCCTCGGCGTTGTCGGACTCGAGCTCGATGCACGCCCGGAAGGCCTCGGCGGCGTCCTGGTAGCGCCCCTTTTCGCGCATCACCTCCCCCAGGGCGAGGCGCAGAGAGGGCTCCTGGGGCAGGACCTCGACCGCCTGGAGGAGGGCCGCGAGGGCTTCGTCGAGCCGGTCGAGGTGTTTGCAGGCCAGGGCGAGCTGCCGATACGACTCGCCCACGGCGGGGTCGATCCGGATGGCCTCCCGCAGGGCCGGAAGGGCGCTCTCGTAACGCCCGAGGGCCACAGAGGCGGTGCCAAACCCCCGGTACGACACCCCGTCGTGGGCGTCGACCGACAGGGCCCGCTGGAAGACATCGGCCGCCTCGGCGTGCATCCCCGCCTCGAGGTACGTCTCCCCCAGGAAGCGATAGGCCCGGGCCTGCCGGGCGTCGAGCCGGATGGCGTGGGCGAACGAGTCGACGGCGTCTTGCGGGCGCCCGGTGGCCCGATAGAGGGCCCCCATCTCGACGTACGCCCGCGCGTCGTCGGGTTTGAGCCGCAGGGCCTGCTTGAAGCGCTCGATGGCTTCCTGGTGGCGCCCGAGGTCGCGTGTGACGGCCCCGAGGAGGAGGTAGCCCGAGGGGTCTTCGGGCCGCAGGCGCAGGAGCTGGCGGTACGCCGCGGCGGCCTCCTGGAGCATGTCGAGGCGCTGGTAGACCCCCCCGAGGGCCTCGAAGGCCACGTCGTAGTCGGTCTTGAGGAGGGTGGCCTGGCGGTGGCTCTCGGCGGCGGCCTGGAGGTCTCCGAGCTGGCCGAGGCACGACCCGAGGTGGTGGTGCGACGGGGCGTGGTCTCCGCGCAGGCGCAGGGCGTCGCGGAAGCAGGTAGCCGCGTCGCTGTGGCGGCCGAGGCGTTCGAGGGCCACGCCGAAATGGAAGCGGGCCTCGGGGTCGCTCGGGCGGCGCTCGATGGACTTGCGCAGGGAGTTGAGGGCCTCGTCGCTGCGCCCCAGCTTGTCGAGGGCGATGCCGAGGCTGCGCTGGGCGTCCATGTCGTCGGGGGCGAGCCAGGTGGCCTGCTCGTACGCGTCGGCGGCGTCTTGCCAGCGCTCCAGGGACAGGTGCAGGGCCCCGAGGGCCGCGTGCAGGGAGGCCTCGTTGGGGCGCACCCGCAGGCCCTGCTGGTAGGCCCGGGCCGCGTCGTCGTGGCGCTGCATCTTGCGGTAGGCGTCGCCGAGGGCGAGGTACCCCTCGGGGTGGTCGGGCTTGACCTTGAGGGCCCGCTCCAGGGTGTCGACGGCCTCGCGCTGGCGGTTGAGCCCGGCATACACGCCCCCGAGGCGCAGGAGGCTCTCGGGGTGCTCGGGGCGCAGGACGAGGGCCCGCTGGTACTGGGCGATGGCGTCTTCTTGGCGGCCCATGCTGGTGAAGGTGGTGGCCAGGGCGAAGACGGCCTCGAAGTGCTCGGGGTTGACCCCGAGGCTCTGCCGGAAGGCCTCGACGGCCTCGACGAGGCGCCCCTCGGCCACGTACACCCGCCCGAGCCGGAGGTGGGTCTCGGCATGGTCGGGCCGAACGTGCACGGCCTTGCGGAAGGCCTCGATGGCCGCGTCGTTGCGGTCGAGCTCGGCCGAGGCCGACCCGAGCTCAAACTGGGCGTCGGCGAAATCGGGCTTGAGCCGGGTGGCCTGTTTGAAGGCCTCTTCGGCCTCCTTGATGTTGCCCTGGGCCCGGGCGTGGAGCCCCAGGGTGTAGTGAAACCCGGGCTCCAGCGGCGCGAGCCGGATGGCGTTGCGGATGGCCTCGGCAGCCTCGGGGATCCGCCCGAGCTCCTTGTAAACTACGGCGAGCTGGTTGTAGGCCGGGGCGCAGTCGGGGTCGAAGCGGGTGGCCTTTTCGAGGGCTTCCACCGACTCCTGCATCGACCCCACGGCGGCGCACGACACCCCGAGGCCCACCCACAGAAGGGGGTCGCTGTCGCGGCGTCGGAGGGCCTCGCGCCACGACGAGACGGCCTCTCCGTGCTGGTCGAGGACCTGCTGGGCCCGGGCGAGGCCCGCGTACCCCTCCCAACGGTCGGGGGCGGCCCGGACGACCTCGCGGTAGCTCCGGAGGGCCTCTCCGGGGCGGTCGCGGCGGGCGGCCAGGGCCCCGGCCCGGAGGTGGGTCTCGACCCGGTCGGGGTCGGCGGCCACGGCCTTGGACCACGCGGCGAAGGCCTCGTCGAAGCGCTCGGAGCCCTCCAGGGCCGAGCCGTACCAGTGGAGCTCCGTGGGGCTGTGGGGCTCGACCCGGGCGAGGTGCTCGTACGTACGGACGGCGTCGGGGAACCGGCGGGCTCCCTCGTACGCCCGGGCGAGGTTGCGCAGGATCTCGGCGTCGCCGGGCCGGGCCACGTTGGCCCGCTCCAGGTACGGGACGGCGTCGGCGAAGGCCTCGGCGTGCACGTAGACCGCCCCCACCTCGGCCACCGCGGCGGTGTACTCAGGCTTGAGGGTGAGGGCCTGCTTGAAGGCCGCGGTGGCCTCGGGGTACTGCCCGAGGCGGGCCTGGCACTGCCCGAGCTTGTACCAGGCGTCGACGAAATCGCGCTTGAGCCGCGTGGCGTCGAGCAGGGCCGGGACGGCCTTGGCCCAGGCCTCACGCACGGCGTGGTCGAGGCCGAGGTTGTAGTGGGCGTCGGCGAAATTGGGGTCGATGGCGATGGCCCGCTCGTGGGCCACGATGGCCTCGTCGACGCGGCCGATGTTGCGGAAGGCGTTGCCCAACTGGTTGCGCTTGAACGGGTCGTTGGGACGGATCATCAACGCCGTCTTGAGGTTCTCGATGGTCTGCTCGAGCGGATCTTTCATGCGCCCCTCACCCGCCGCACGCGCGCCGACCTGCCGCCGTCGACCCCCGAGGACTTCTTCCTCGTTGCCCTGCCATGCACCCTCGTATCCATCTCCGCCAGAGAGGGTAAACCACCTCTCCGCCGCCGTGCGCAGGATTCCTCCGGGGCCCCTCTCACCCTCCCCCCCACCGGGCGTGGAAGGCCCGATGGGCCGCGTCGTCGAGCAGGCTCCCCGGGGCGGCGGCCCGCACCGCCGCGGCCTCGTACCCGCTGCCGAGCCGGGTCACGGTCACCGAGGCCTCCAGCTCGGCCACGGTGAAGAACACCCTCCACGACCGCACGGCCATCACCAGCCCCTCGCCGTTGGGGGCGGGCATCACCCGTCGGTAGTGCCGATGGGGGGTCGGGTCGCGGGCCAGGACGGCCTCGACGTGATCGCCGAGGTGCACCCCGTGGTCGGCCAGGAGTTCTCGTTGGGTCAAGGCCAGGGGCGACCACCCGACCACGAAGCGCCGGGCGGCCCCGTCGGCCTCGGCCCGGATCACCGCGTCGAGCCACCCCGCCCGGGCCTCGGGGAAGGCCTCCATGTCGGGCAGGTAGGGCTTGAGGTCGAGGACGGGGCTCCCGTCGAGGATGTCGACGTCTCCGAGGTCGAGGGTTCGGCCCCGGACCCCGCGGAGGGTGACGAGGGACAGGCCCAGGGCGTTGGGGCGATGGGGCGAGCGGGTGGCGAAGACCCCCCGACGCACCCGAGGCCCTCGGGGCGGCAAGACCTTGGGCCTCCACCCCGTGTTGCGATGAAACCAGAACAGCACCCACAGCTTCTCAAACCCGCCCAGGTCGTCGAGGGCCTGCTCGTACCTGCACCCCGGGAACAACACGATCCGGGCCTCCACGGGCCGCGGCCCTGCCCCAGGCTGCCGCGGGGTCGCGTGCCGCTCCGTGTGGGGCGAGCGCACGTACCCGATGGGGTGCAGGGAGAAGGTCTGGTCGGGGGTCGGGAGAGGAGCCCGGGGGCCGTCGTCGTCGGACACAGGCGGCAGAGTACGGGCCCGGGCAGAGGGCTTCCAGCCCGTTGCTGCTCAGCGCGGGGGACGCCCCGCCCGCATCGAGGTCAGGCCCACAAACCGTTGCCCGCGAGCGGCCTCGGTCAGGGCCCACCGGGCCTCCTCCGGGGTCACCACCACCTCCAGGGCCAGGACGGCCCCCCGCCCCGCCCCCACCAGGACCGCCTCCAGGACCCCCCGCAGGGCCCGCAGATCGCGCGGAGGGTCGACACGCCCGGGCCCCTGACGCCGGGCCACCACCACGGTCACCACCACCTGACCGTGGCCCTCGTCGGCCGCCACCAGGGCCCCCGGGTCGCCCCCCCCATTGGCCCCCGGGGCCGACTGAACCCACGCCTCGAACCGCGGACGGGCGTCGGCCAGGGCCTCGCAGACCGCGTGATCGACCCGGGCCGCCGAGACCGCCCCCAGGTTGCGGGCCAGGAGCCCCTGGAGGCCCGTACAGACCGCCCCGAGGCCCGCCTGGGCCGTGGCGCCCACCAGGGCGTCGAGCTCGACCTGGAGGCGCCCCCGCACGTCGCAGTCGAGGCTCAGGGTGACGGCAGTGACCGTCACCTCGGCCTGCTGCCCGCTCGGTCCTCCCTCCCCGTGCCGCGAGGCCGTCCGGGCGTTGACCCCCTGGGTGCGCAGGGCCGAAGGCTGCCCCGACCGGGCTCCGGCCGACGGGGGGACGGGGCTCACGGGCGTGACGGGGACCCCTGGGCTCGCCGGGACGGGACGCAAATCGGGCAGGTCGGCCGTGGCCGCGGGGTCGTCGGCGGCGAGTCGACGCGAGGCCCGCAGGGCCTGCCCCACCCGACCCGGAAACCGCCGCAACCCCAGCACCAGGAGGGCCAGGACGAGGACCGCGGGCACGAGGGGACGGGCCACCTGGGCCACCGGGGTTGGACCCGACCCCGTGACCCCCGCGCTTCCCCCGTCGGGGCTCTGGGCCGTGGCCAGGGCCGAGACCAACAACAGCCCCAGCCCCAGGGCCACGCCCCGACCCCGCACGATCACCCCTGCCGCGTGGCGTGCGGGTGTTTGGCCTCGTAGTGGTCGATGACCGTACGCCCCACCGAACGCACCGACATCCCAAAGAGGGCAGGGCGGGCCACCCACCCCAGCACCGGGACCCCCGCGGCGACCTCGCCGGCGATCTTGACCCCCAGGTTTTTCGCCCCCGACAGGGCCACCACGCGCAGGGCCTCCTGGTCGTTGAGGGACTCCCCGTAGGCCCGGGCGATGTCGGCCACGAGTTTGACCTCCGCGGCCGTGATGGCCATCGATGCCCCAGGGACCGGCAGAAGGGACCCCATCCCCGCCCCCGCGGCGTACCTGTCAACGAGGGAAGCGCAATACTCCCGAGCAAGGACCGTCATGACGTGACCTCCTGCAGAGGGCGATGGAGCCCTGACCCTGTCAGGACACCACGCGGACGTGGAATTGGGCAATCGCCGTTACGACAAGCCACAGACCATCAAGAGTGCGCGGGACAGGGGTCGAACCTGCGACAGCCTGCGTGTAAAGCAGGAGCTCTGCCACTGAGCTACCCGCGCGGGGCAACCACCGGGGAGACATACTCCCCCCGGGGTCTTCGATCAACCTTCTGCCGCGGGAGCCCCATCCCCCCGAGGGGCGGCGGCCGCGGGCTCTTCGGCCACGAAGACCCCCTCGCGGTACTCCATGGGCCGCGGGCGATGCCCGAAGAGGCCCACGGCCTCGGGGCCCGTGAGGGCCTCCCGGAGCACGTCGTCGATGTGCTCGACCAGAACCACCCGCAGGGCCTTGAGGACCCTCCGGGGCACGTCGCGGATGTCCTTGCGGTTGTCCCGGGGCACGAGGACCGTACGGATCCCCCCGCGGTGGGCCGCCAGGAGCTTCTCCTTGAGCCCCCCGATCTCCAGGACCCGCCCCCGCAGGGTGATCTCCCCCGTCATGGCCACGTCACGCCGGACGGGGACCTTGAGGAGGGCCGACACCAGGGAGGTGGCCATGGTGGTCCCGGCGCTCGGGCCGTCCTTGGGGATGGCCCCCTCGGGGAAGTGAATGTGAATGTCGACCTTCTGGTAGAAATCGGGGTCGAGCCCGAAGGCCACGGCCCGGGCCCGGACGTAGCTCATGGCCGCCTGGGCCGACTCCTGCATCACGTCGCCGAGCTTGCCCGTGATCAGGAGCTTGCCCTTTCCAGGCACCACGGCCACCTCGTTGGCGAGCAGGTCGCCCCCGATGGAGGTCACCGCGAGGCCCATGGTGAGGCCGATCTCGTCCCGCTCCTCCGAGCGCCCCACCCGATACTTCGGGGGCCCGAGGTACTTCGGGATGTCCCGGGCTTCGACAAGGAAATCCTTCCGTTTGCCGTCGGCGAGCACCTGACGAGCGATTTTTCGGGCGAGCGACCCGATCTCTCGCTCCAGGCTCCGGACCCCGGCCTCGTGGGTGTAGTGATTGATGAGGGTCCGCAGGGCGGTCTCGGTCACCTCCACATTGACCCCGTCGAGCCCGGCGTCGACGAGCTGCCGGGGCACGAGGTAGCGGGTGGCGATGTTGAGCTTCTCGAACTCGGTGTACCCCGTGAGCTGGATGATCTCCATCCGGTCTTGCAGGGGCAGGGGGATGCCCCCGAGGGTGTTGGCCGTCGTGACGAACATCACCTCGGACAGGTCGTAGTCCATGTCGAGGTAGTGGTCGTTGAAGGCGTTGTTCTGCTCCGGGTCGAGGACCTCGAGCAGGGCCGAGGCAGGGTCGCCCCGGAAGTCGGTGCTCATCTTGTCGACCTCGTCGAGGAGGAAGACGGGGTTGCTCGACCCGGCCTTGCGCAGCGACTGAATGAGCTTGCCCGGCATGGCCCCGATGTAGGTACGGCGGTGCCCGCGGATCTCGGCCTCGTCGCGCACGCCCCCGAGGCTCACCCGGACAAACTTGCGCCCCATGGCCCGGGCGATCGAGCGGGCGAGGCTGGTCTTGCCCACCCCGGGGGGGCCCACGAGGCACAGGACCGGGCTCCGGGGTTTGGCCACGAGGGCCTGGACGGCCAGGTACTCGACGATGCGCTCCTTGATCTTCTTGAGGCCGTAGTGATCCTCGTCGAGGACCCGCTCGGCCTCGAGGATGTCGCGCCGGTCTTCGGTGCGCTCGTCCCAGGGCAGGGCCAGGATCCAGTCGAGGTAGTTGCGCACCACCGTGGCCTCGGCGCTCATCGGCTGCATCATCTTGAGCTTGCGGATCTCCTTGCGCACCTTGCTCTGGGCGTCGGCGGGCATCCGCAAGGTCTTCAGGCGATCCTCGAGCTCCTGCATCTCGCTCTTGAACTCGTCACGTTCGCCGAGCTCCTTCTGGATCGCCTGCATCTGCTCGTTGAGGTAGTACTCCTTCTGGGTGCGATCCATCTGGCGCTTGACGCGCGAGCGGATCTTCTTCTCCACCTGGAGGATCTCGATCTCGGCCTGCATCACCTCGTGCAGACGCTCGAGCCGCTGGACGGCGTCGGTGGTCTCGAGGAGCTGCTGACGGTCGGCGAGCTTGATGCTCCCGAGGTGGACCACCACCGTGTCGGCGAGGCGCCCGGGCTCGTCGAGGGTCTGGGCGGTCATCAAGACCTCCGGGGGGACCCGCTTGTTGAGCTTGACGTAGGTCTCAAAGCTCGACTGCACCGACCGCAGGAGGGCCTCGACCTCCACGCTCGCGGCGAAGGTCTCGTCGAGGGGCTCGACCTCGCACAGGAAGTGGGCCTCGTGGTCAATCCACCGTACGATCCGGGCCCGGCGGCGGCCCTCCACCAGGACCTTCACCGTGCCGTCGGGCAGCCGGTGAAACTGGTGGATGGTCCCGAGGGTCCCCACCTCGAACATGTCGTCGGCCGAGGGGGTGTTGGTCCGCGGGCGCTTCTGGGCCGCGAGGAAGATCTCCTTGTCCTGGGCGATGGCCGCGTCGATGGCGGCGATGCTCTTCTCGCGCCCCACAAATAGCGGCACGACCTGGTGCGGAAACACGATGATGTCCCGCAACGGGAGCAACGGCAGCGGGGCCCGGCGGCCCTCCGCATCATCCTTCTTCGGAGACATCGAGCACACTCTCTTTTGGGGACATCGACCGCCACGGGGTGCGGGAGTCTGAGGCCCCTCGGCGGGGAATCGGGGCGGAGGGCGCTCAGGCGCTCTCGGCCGCGTCCTTGTGGTAGACGATGAGAGGGGTCTCGTGCCGGAGGATGACCTCCTCGTTGACGATGACCTCTTTGATGCCGCTCTTCGAGGGGACCTCGTACATCACGTCGAGCATGGCGTGCTCGAGGATGGCCCGCAGGCCCCGGGCCCCGGAGTGACGGGCGAGGGCCTCGCGGGCGACGGCCGACAGGGCCCCCTTGGTAAACTTCAGCTTCACCCCGTCCATCTCGAAGAGGCGCTTGTACTGCCGCTCGAGGCTGTTTTTGGGCTTGGTGAGCACGTCGATGAGGGCCTCCTCGTTGAGCTCGTGCAGGGTGGCGATCACCGGCAGGCGGCCGATAAACTCCGGGATCATGCCAAACTTCAGGATGTCCTCGGGCTGGACCTGGGCGAAGAGCTCGCCGAGGCGCTTGTCGCTCTTGCTCGCGAGCTCGGAGGTGAAGCCCATGGTGCGGGCCGACATCCGCCGCTCGATCACCTGGTCGAGGCCCACAAAGGCCCCCCCGCAGATAAACAAGATGTTGGTGGTGTCGATCTGCAGAAACTCCTGCTGCGGGTGCTTGCGGCCGCCCTTCGGGGGGACGTTGGCCACGGTGCCCTCGAGGATCTTCAGGAGGGCCTGCTGCACGCCCTCCCCCGACACGTCGCGGGTGATCGAGGGGTTGTCCCCCTTGCGGGCCACCTTGTCGATCTCGTCGATGTAGACGATGCCCCGTTGGGCCCGCTCGATGTCATGATCGGCGTTTTGCAGGAGCTGGACGATGATGTTCTCTACGTCTTCGCCTACGTAGCCGGCCTCGGTGAGGGTGGTGGCGTCGGCGATGGCGAAGGGGACGTTGAGGATCTTGGCCAGGGTCTGGGCCAGGAGGGTCTTGCCCGTCCCCGTGGGCCCGAGCAGGAGGATGTTGGACTTCTGGAGCTCTACCTCCTCGCCCTGGGCCTTGGCCTCGATGCGCTTGTAGTGGTTGTGCACGGCCACGGCGAGGGTCTTCTTCGCCCGGTCTTGCCCCACCACGTAGTCGTCGAGGATGCCCTTGATCTCCGCGGGCTTGGGGATCGGCGACGACCCCCGGAGCTCGTCGTCACGGCTCACCTCCTCGGCGATGATGTCGTTGCAGAGCCCGATGCACTCGTCGCAGATGTACACCGTGGGCCCGGCGATGAGCTTCTTTACCTCCCGTTGGCTCTTGCCACAGAAGGAGCACTGGAGGTTTCCGTGGGAATCATCATGCCTGGGCACGGTACGCTCTTCCTCCCGCGCTGGGATCTCTCTGCCCGTCTCCTCGACGCGGCACCCGGCGCGAACCGGCGGCGAGTCTAGTCGCCGCCTATCACCGCGGCAAGCTTCGGGACCGATTCCCCGATGGGCCCTGCCGCATCACCACCTGACCATCTGACCCCGTGGCTCCCTCGATCGGGAAGGGGCCCACTCTACGCCCAACGACGAGCCCTGACCGCCCCAGACCGACGCCCACGGCTCAGAAGAACCTATGCACCCGACAGGGGCCGCGGTCTAGCGCTGGGCGTCCTTGCGCGAGGTCACCACGTCGTCGATGAGCCCGTAGGCCTTGGCGTCGGTGGCCCCCATGAAGAAGTCGCGCTCGGTGTCCCGGCGGATCCGCTCCTCGGACTGCCCGGTGTGATGGATGTAGATCTCCGTCAAGCGCGAGCGGAGGTACAAGATCTCCTTGGCGTGAATCTCGATGTCCGTGGCCTGCCCCCGCACCCCCCCGAGGGGCTGGTGGATCAGGAGCCGCGAGTTGGGCAGGGCCAGGCGCCGCCCCTTGGCCCCCGCACACAGGAGCACCGAGGCCATCGAGGCCGCCATGCCCAGGCACAGGGTCGACACCGGGCACCGGATGAACTGCATCGTGTCGTAGATCGCCAGCCCGGCGGTGATCACACCCCCGGGGCTGTTGATGTACATCATGATCTCTTTATCTGGATCTTCGGATTCAAGATACAGGAGCTGGGCGATGATGATGTTGGCGACGTCGTCGTTGATGTCGGAGCCCAGGAAGACGATGCGGTCTTTCAAGAGCCGGGAGAAGATGTCCCACGACCGCTCGCCCCGGTGGGTGGTCTCGATCACCTGCGGGTACGGGATGAAGTTGCGAATGCTGTTGTCCATGGTAGCGCTGCTCCCTTGACCTACGGGCACGTTCGGGGACGAGTTGGGGGATACGGGGCCGCCCGGGGATTGGGGCTTGTGCGGGGCGGCGGTGGATTCAGGGCGTGGCGGGCGTGTCGCTCGCGGGGGCGGGCTCGACGGTGGTCTCGCGCACGGTGGCCTTGGACAGAACCAGGGCCACGACCTTGTCTTCCAGGACGCTGCCGATGAGCATGTCGCGCTTCTGCCCGTCGCGGTATTCGGCCCGCACCCGCTGCACGGCCCGGCCCGACTCGGCGGCCATCTCGTCCATGCGGGCGTTGAGGTCGGCGTCCATCACGGTGATCCCATGAACCCGCGCGATTTCGGTGAGGATGAGACCCGCCTGGACCCGCTCCTGGGCCTCGGTCTGCAGGGCCGCGGCCAGGGTCTCGGGGTTGTCCCCGCGCATCATGGCGTTGCGGACAAACTCCGACCGAAGCTGCTGGGCCACCTGGCTCACGAGGGAGGGTGGGGCGGCCACGGGGTTGGCCTTGACGAGGGCCTCGACGGCGGCGTTGCGGAGCTCGTCGTCCGAGCGCTCCTTGGCGACCTTCTCGAGGTCGGCCCGCACCTTGGCCTGGAGGGACGCGAGGCTCTCCTCGCCGAGGTCTTTGGCAAACTCGTCGTCGAGGGCCGGCAGGACCTTCTCCTGGAGCCCCGTGAGGGTGATGTGAAACACGGCCGTCTTGCCCGCGAGCTCGGCCCGTCCGTGATCGGCGGGGAAGGTCACGGTGGCCTCGCGGGTGTCGCCCACGCTCATGCCCACGAGGGCCTCGTTGATCTCCTTGAGGAGGAGGCCGGCCCCGACCTCGACGGTGCGACCCTGGGCCGCAAACTCCGGGCGCTCCTCGCCCTCGACCGTGACCTTGAGGTCGAAGGTGGCGCTGTCGGTGGCGTGGGCCGGACGGGGGGGCTCGGGGGTGCGCAGGGTGGCGTTGTCTTCGCGCTTGCGGGCGAGGTCGGCCTCGACCTCGGCGTCGGTCACCGGGTAGACCTTGCGGGTGAGGCTCAGCGACTCCAGGGCGATGGGGGCGATCTCGGGGCGCACCTCCACCACGGCGGTGTAGGCCCAGGTCGCGTTGGTCTCGATGTCGGTGCTGGGCTCGACCCGGGGCTGTCCGATGACCTCGATCTTGTTGTCGGACAGGGCCGAGGGCAGGGTCTCGTCGACCAGCTTGCGCAGGACATCGCCCGTCACCTGCGAGCCGAACACCTGACGGAGCACCGTACGAGGCACCTTGCCCTTACGAAACCCGCGGAGCTGGGCCTGCTTGCCGAGCTCGAGATAGGCCCGGTCGAGGGCCGCCGAGACGCGGTCTTGGGGGAGGGTGACGTGGAGGGAGACCTCGACGGGCGAGACGCGGGAGACGGTGACCTGCATGGGACCTTTGGCTGCCTCTCGGAGGGGGGGAAGAGCTGTGGGCTTCTGAGCGGCTGAGGGGCGCGGACTCTATCGGCCTGCGGCGCTCTGTCAAGCCTCAGCGGCGCGGCCCGGGGCGCCCCGGGCGTCGCGGCCGCGTGGGGGCCGCGGTGACGTAGGTGAGGGCCCGGCGCATCTCGGGCACGAAATCGGGCGGGAGCTCGTGGTTGGCCCGCGGCAGGATGCGCATCTGGACGGTGCCGAGGCGATGGCGCCGCATCAGGGCCTCGGCCCGGCGGGTGCGGTCGACGATCTCGTCGTGGGCCCCGGTGAGGAGGTACACCCGGCGCAGGGCCAGGCGGGCCGCGGGGTAGAGCTCGGTGTTCATCCCGATGTAGCCGTCGTGGGCGGAGAAGATCACCCACCGGGGGAAGATCACGGGCTCCATGAGGCCCGTCTGCATCGCCACGAAGGCCCCCTCGCTGAAGCCCATCACCACGTTGTCGGTGGCCCGCACCCGCCGCGGGAACCGCCCCCGCAGGGCGTTGACGGCGGCCACGGAGTAACGCCGAGCGAGCAGGGCGTTGTTGTTCCAGACGTAGCGGCCGCCCCCCCGGTGGCCGGGCCCCACGGGGCACACGAGCCAGCCGTACCGCGGCACGATGGCCGAAAACCTCCGGCAGGCCTCCTTCGGGTCGGCCCCCCGCGAGTGCAGGTACACAAACACCCGACGCATCCCGCCCCCCCGCGGCCGGTAGAACCACGCGTCGGGCATGGCCGTAAGCTCCAGCACCTCGGGCTCCCCGGCGACCCGCCTGCGCCCCGCCGGGGTCCGCATCCGGGCCCGCTCGGCCGCGTCGTCCGCCCGCGAGAACATATGCACCGCCGCGACCCTCCGGGCCACAGGCCCCGGCCGCCCTGCGGGTCGCTCCTCGGGCGTGGTCGGGTGCTCGGGCACGTTGGCCGTCGGGGCCGGGTGCTCGTCCGGCCCGGTCTCCCCCGCCCCCGGAACCCCCGGCGAGGGCGCGGGCTGCCCGAGGCTCACCCCGCCCGCCAACACCATCGCCGCGCCCGCCACCAGGGCCCGCATCCTCACCCGCGTCATCGCGTCCTTCGCGTCTGCCAAAGCCCTGTACGCCCCCCCACTACCCGCCCACCAGGGCCCCGGTCAAGTCGCCGAGGCCCTCGGCCCATCGCCTCGAAGCCATACCCGATCACCCCCCGGGGGGAGGCTCCACCACGGGGGGAGGGGGGCGAGACCGCAGGCCGCGGACATAGTCAATCACCATGACCAACTCCCGCGCGCTCAGCCGGTCGCCGAAGCGGGGCATGTGGTTGCGGTGCCCGTAGTTCTCCGGCCCTCCGGGGTTGAGGAGCTGAGACTGGATGTACGCCCGAGAGCCCCAACGATCGAGGTTGGGGGCGTCGCGATCCTCGGGTTCGCTCGCGCTCTGGTCGCCCTCGCCCTGGTGGCAGGTCGTGCAGCGTCGGCGGAAGATCGCCTCTCCCTGGGCGACCAGGGCGGCGTCGGCGGGGGGCTCCCCGGGCTCGGCCCCGCGGCTGTGGAGCCACTCGGACACGGCCCGGAGCCCCTCCTCCCGCAGCCTCCGCCCCTGCGGGGGCATGTCGTGGATCTCCGTGCCGCCCATGAAGTGCGGGGAATCGGGCCACACGAGGAAGGCCCGAGCCCAGCCCCGCGACCCGAACCCGTCGAGGCGCGGGGCCTGTGTCTCGCCGCTCACGCCCCGCACGGCGTGGCACGGCCCGCAGTGCTGCACGAACAGCTCCCGGGGCCGCACCTGGGGGTCGTTGCGCACGAGCTCCAGAGGCCCCTCCACGGGGATCCCCTGGCGCGCCAGGACCCGGGCCCGCCCGGCCCGGACCTCGGCCTCCTGGACCCGGGCCGTGAAGGCCGGCCGGCGGGTGGTGGCCCGGAGCTGCCAGCCCAACACCCCCGCCCCGAGGGCCACGGCCCCGAGCGGGAGCAGTGGGAGGACACGCCGGACCCCCGTGGCCTCCCGATCGAGCCACGGCAGGGCCAGGAGGTACGCCCCCACGAGGCTCGGGATCACCACGGCCCCGAAGAGCTGCCCCCGCGGCCCGGCCAGCTTCAGCATCTGCGACAGGGGCATGAAGAACCACAGGGGGACCGCGGGATACTGACTCGCCGGATCGGCCGGGGCCGCCAGGGGGGCCCCCCAACGCCGGGCCATCCAGAACACCCCGGCCAGGACCACGAAGCTCAGGACCAGGTCGCGGGCCCCCTGGACGGGCCACCAGCGGGACGGGGTCGTGTGGGGCGAAGGCTCTCCGAGGCCGTGGCGTCGTACGAGGGCCCACTGACCCCAGAGCACGGCGCTGAGCAGGAGGGGGAGCACGGCCACGTGCAGGGTGTAGAAATGGGTAAGGGTCAGGGCCCCGTAGTGGCTCCCGCCGAGCACGATCCGGTGCAGCCGCGGGCCCACCAGGGGCAGGCTCGCGACGATGCCGGTCTCGACCCGCGACGACCAGTACCCCCGCTGATCCCAGGCCAGGGGAAGCCCCGTGACCACGAAGCCCAGGACGAGGGCGAGCAGGAGCAGACCCAGGATCCAGCTCACCTCGCGCGGTCGACGGTACCCCGCGGACAGGGCCGTAAGCCCCAGGTGGAGCCCCAGGAGGGCCACCGTGGCGTGGGCGGCGAAGTAGTGCATGGCCCGCACGAGCCGGCCCCAGGGCAAGACCTCTTGCAGGTAGAACACGCTCGACCAGGCGGTGTGGACCCCGGGGGCGTAGACGGTCATCAGTCCGAGGCCCGTGAGCCCGAGGACGGCCAGGAGGACCCCCAGGGCGAAGGCCACGGCGTAGCGCCACCGCGGACCGTCGTGGAGGGTCACGTCGGCGGCGCGCAGGAGGGCCCCGGGCAGGCCCGTACGCGATTCGATCCAGGCGTAGAGGGTCTTCATGGCGGCTACACCTGGGGCTCGCGAGCGGCCACCCCAGGGCGGAAGCGCACGAAGCGCACCCAGACCGCGCCGTCTTCGACCCGGACATCGAGGGGGTCCATGCCCCGCGGGGCGGCCCCCGACAGGGCCCTGCCCTGGGGGTCGAAGCGCGAGACGTGGCAGGGGCAACGAAAACCCTCGGGGCTCCGCTCGATCTGGCAGCCCACGTGGGGACACTCGGCGCTCAAGGCCCGGAGGGTGCCGGCCCCCTCCCCGTCGCGTACGAGCCACACCGACCCGAGCCGTCGGTCGGCCGTCACGGCCCACGCGTCGACCTCGTCGCCCCGCACCGTCACCAACAACGGAACCCCCACCCGCACGGCCTCCCACGGGGCCACCCGGAACCACCCCTCCCGGTCCGCCCCCCCCGTGGCCCCTCCGCCCGAAGGCCTTCCGGACGAGGCCACCAGCCCGGCCACCGGGACCCCTGCCAGGGCGGCCGTCCCCAGTCCCGCCCCCGCCCCGATCACCGTCAACGTCGCGCGTCGTCTGTCCATCGTCACTCGCCTTACAGAGTCTGGAGTTTGCTTGAGGCCGTTATGCGTTACGTTGCGCCCTCCGATGCGGCCCCTCTCGTGCCATCCGGGCAACAACGCGACCGCCCGCTGTGTTCCCGCGGGACGGCGTCGCCGTGACACCAACACGCACCCGCAGCGGGGTGGGATCTGCCTTCTGCTGGGGTGGTTGCTGATCGCCGCGATCATCTCGGGGTGCCCTGCGCGCATCGCGCCGGACCGATTCATGGTACGCGAACTCCGCTTCGGGGGGGTCCGGCAGATTGACGCCTCGGCGATGCGGTCGCGGCTCGCCACCCGGGAGACCCCGCGGTTTCCGCTCCAGCGCCCGCGCTGGATGCGCTGGTGGCGCTGGTGGTGGGTCGAGCCCGAGTACTTCGACGAGGCCGCCCTCGCCCGCGATCGGCAGCGCATCCAGCGGTACTACCAGGCTCGAGGCTTCTACGACGCCCAGGCCGCCGCGCCCACCCACCACGCCGACGGGCGCCAGATCGACATCGAGGTCCAGATCACCGAGGGCCGTCCCACCCACGTCGCCGACCTGCGGGTCCGCGGCTGCGAGGTGGCCGACACCCCACGGCTGCCCCCGCGGGTCTGCCGCACCATCCACAACGGGCTCACCCTGCTGCCCGGGTCGCGCTTCGACGAGGACGAGTTTGAACACGATCGCTCCCTCGTGCTCGACCTCGTGCGCGACGCCGGGTATGCCGCCGCGGTGGTCGTGCCCCGCGCCGTGGTCGACCCCACCCAACACCGGGCCTGGCTGGAGTACACCATCCGCCCCGGGCCACGAAGCCGCTTCGGGAGCATCGGGCTCTTCGTCACGCCCCGCGAGGAGGCCATCACGAGCGGGCAGCTCCCCAATGGCCTGCCCGTGGGGCCGATCTTCAGCGCCCTCGGCATCCGACCCGGTGACCCCTACTCCCGTCGCCAACTCGCCAATGCCCAACAGGCCCTGTTCGACCTCGGGGTCTTCGGCATCGCCCGCATCGAAGAACAACCCCGGGCCGACGGCAACGTCGACCTCCGGGTCCAGCTCTCCACCGCCCGCCTGTGGCGCATGCGCCTCGGAGGCGGGTTCGAGGCCGACAACACCCGCAACAACGTCCACCTGCTGTTTGGCTACGAGCACCGCAACGCCTTCGGCGGGTTTCGCCGGTTCCGCTTCGAAGCCCGGCCCCAGCTCTTCTTCTCGTCGCTCTTCAACCGCCCCGATGACACCCCCGTCCAGGTTACCCCCGGCGTATCGACCCACGCCGAGCTGGCCCAACCCGAGCTCTTCGCCCAGACCACCGGGCTCCTCAACCTCGCGTACGACTACGGCCCCGACCCCATCAACCCCACCATCGCCTTCCGAAACGCCTTCCGGGTAGGCCTCGGGGCCGAGCGGCGCTTCTCCTCCCGCATCTCAGGCAGGGCCTTTCTGCGCTTCACCCGCACCATCTTCTCCCCCAACACCCTGTCCGCCACCGACGCCGCCGGAGACGCCCTCGGCAACGACCCGCTCTATCGCCAGCAGTATGCCAATCAGTTCTATGGGCACCTGGAGCAGTCGTTTAGCTGGGACCGCCGCAACAGCCGCACCCGCCCCACCCGCGGCTGGTTCGTCACGGCCAACCTCGCCGAGAGCGTGCGAAACCCCCTGTCGGAGTACACCTTCCTCCGAGGCACGGTCGACGCCCGGAGCTTTCACTCCCTGAGCCGCAACACGGTCCTGGCCTTCCGAGGCAGCGTCGGGGCCGCCGTCGGCGGCTCACGTTTCCAGGACGGGAGATGGTACTGGCCCGTGCCCCCCGAGCTCCGCTTCTTCTCGGGCGGGTCGCAGTCCAACCGCGGCTACAATTTCAACCGGGTCGGCACCCTCGGCACCGTGGCCGAGCCCATCACCGACAGCGAGGGAAACACCGTCGGACAGGATGTTCCGGCCCGGGTCCTGGCCCTCGGGGGCACGGCCATGTGGGAGGCCTCCGTCGAGGTCCGCTGGCAGCCGAGCAACTTCGGCCTCGTGGCATTCTTCGACATGAGCAACGTGGTCGGGGTCGACGCCACACCCTTCGCCGATGCCCGGGGGGCCACCGCCTGCGGGGCCGTCACCGCCACGGGGCCCGTCGACTCGGCGTGCGGGGAACGGCCCACCCCGGCCGTTCCGCCCCCCCGGGGCCTCCTCGAGCACCTCTGGTCCGACGGCGAGAGCCCCCTCTTCGCCCGGCCCCACCCTTCCATCGGGCTCGGCGTACGTTATCTCACGCCCGTGGGCCCCCTGCGCCTCGACATCGGCGTCCGCCTCGACGACCTCCTCTGCCGCCGGACCGACCACGAGCGGGTCGTGCAGAACAACACCGTCAACTCCCGCATCCCCGCGTACTACCTCTTCACCACGCCCCGCTGCGACTTCCTCACCTTCGAGTCGATCCCCGCCACCCTCCACATCTCCATCGGCGAGGCCTACTGATGCAAGGTCGGATCACCCCGGTCCTGGGCTCCGCCCTGGGGTTCGTCCTGCGCCTCCTCGGGACCCTCGTGCTGTGCGTGGTCTCCCTCGTGCTCCACCTGCCCACTCGGGTGGGCCGCCTCGCCCTCGGCGAGGTCGCCCGCGAGGCCGTGGTCCTCGCCCCGGGGACCGTACGCTTTTCGCGCATCGACGCCTTCGGTCCGGGCCTGGTGCGTATCTCGGGCCTGTCCTGGCACGACCACCGCGGCGACCCCGTCGTCGAAGGGGCCACCGTCGAGCTCCGCCACGCCTGGCGCATTGTCCCCGCCCTCCTTCACGGGACGGCCCTGCCTGACATCCGGGTGCACGCCGCCACGGCCTGGATCCGCGTCCCGGCCCTGCCCCCCGAAGCCCCCCTCGACCCCAATGAGCCCCCGCCCCCACCGTCCACCCTGCAGATCCTCGCCCCGCACGTCGAGCTCCAGGTCGACCGGCTCCACAGCGCCTTGGAGGGCGTCGAAGGCAGAGGGCGCGATCTCTACCTGGAGAGCAGCCTCGTCTACACCCCTGAGGGGCTGAGCGCCGACGTACACGCCCTGCGGATCGAGGTCACCCCTCGCGACCTGGGGCCCCACCGGGTGGCGGGAAGCGGGCGGGTGTCGACCTTCCCCCCAGGGCGCCTCGACGCCCGTCTGTCCATCGTCGGGGATACCCTGCGATGCGGGGTCAACGCCCGCAGCGACCGGGAGGGCCACATCGCGACCACCTTCGAGAACTGCATCGTGCCCCCCGGGGCCCTCGACCGGGCTCTGCGCTTGCCCCCAACCATGTCGCTTCCCGCGGAGGTCCAGTTCGCGCGCGTCCACGCCGAGGGGACCCTCGGGGGCGAGTGGGAGGTCACCGGCACCGTGGTCGTCGGGGGCCAGCGGGCCGACCTCCACGCAGCCATCGGGCCGCAGCACCAACGGATCGAGCTGGCCCTGCACACGCTGATGTTTCAGCCGATCGCCCCGTGGCTCCCGCCCGGTCGCCTCGGGGGCGTGGTGATCCTCGACCGATGGCAGGAGGGGGACACCCAACGCCTCGTGCTCGACGCCTCGCGGTTGGAGGGCGAGGTGGCCGGGGTGCCCGTCCCCCCGCTGCGGGCCGAGGCCCACGTGACGGGGCAGCGGATTCGCCTTGACAGCCTCCAGGTCCCCGACCTCGATCTTACGGCCCGAGGCACCTTCGACCTGTCCCACGCCGCCCCCACCTTTCACGCCGAGGTCGAGCTCGACTCCCCCGACCTCGCGGACATCCCCTGGGTCCGTCGTCGCGTGCATGGGCGCATTCGGATGACGGCCCGCGGAGACGCCCTCGACGGTCGGATCCGGGCCGAGCTCGGGGCCACGGTGTCCAACCTCCAGGTGGCCGGGATTCGGGTGGGGTCCGGCAACGTGCGGGCCCGGGTCACCGAGGAGGATCCCTTCGGGGCAGTCGACGTGTCGGGCCAGGTGCGGGGCCTCTTCGTGCCCGGAGGTCTCGGGCCCTTCGATGTCAACACCACCGTCACGGGCAATCCGCACGACACCCTGGTGGCCCAGGTGCATGTCAGCGGGGCGGGTCTGACGGCCCCGCTGCCCCCGTTGGCCCCGGGCACGGTCTCCGGTCGCTCCGCGGTCGACCTGCGGGCGGCGGTGCACCTGCGCGATCCGGCCCGGCTGCGCGTCGATCTCACCCACGCCCAGGTCTCCCTCCGCGGGGCCCAGAGCACGGTCACCGGGTCGGTCGACCTGCCGCGGGGATCGACCGGATCCCAGGGACTCCTCGGGACGGTGGCCCGGGTGCATCTCCGTACGCCGCATCAAGGCACGGTGGCCCTGGGCCTGCGGCGCGGCTCCTTCGACGTGACCCTCTCGCATTTCGACCTCGCCTGGCTCGGCCCCATCGTGGGCCCCCTGGGCGTCGCCGGTCAGCTCGACGGAAGCCTCCGCCTCGACCCCCGCCGCCCCGCCGCCAGCGGAGGCACCCTGGCCCTGCACCACGGCAGCCTCGGGCGGCTCGAAGACCTGGAAGCCACCGTCTCCCTCGAACGCGACGCCCAACGCCCGAGCAGGTCCAACCAGCTCCGGCTGCGGGCCGGCATTCGGATGCCCCGAGGCGTCGCGTCCGCGGGGGGCACCGCCCGGATCGACCTGGAGCTCGGGGCCCGCCCTCCCCGCTCCCTCTCCAACCTCCGCGGGTGGTACGACGGCCTCGACGACGCCCGGCTCACCGTGGCCCACATCGACCTCGGGGCCTTCCGGGAGTTTGTCCCCACAGGGATCGCCCTCCAGGGGCGCCTCGACGCCGGGGTGCTGGTCGACCGCGAGACGGCCGACGGGCCCGTGCGGGTGCGGGCCTCGGTCGAGGGGCGCGAGGCCACCGTCGGGATCAATGTAGGCTTCGGACAACGCAGGCGGATGAGCCCCGCCGTCGTGCCCATGCACCTGCGGGCCGTGGTCTGCACCCAGCTCGAAGGCCCTCGGGTCGACTCGCCGCCCCTGACCCTGCGGGTGGGCCTCGGGCCCGACCGGGGCGAGGCCGAGGTGGCCCCCCCCGACGACTGCGCGGGCGAGACCCCCCTCCTGAGCGCCTCCCTCCTGGCCCTGTCGGGCTCCCTCGGAGGGCCGTGGATGCGCGCCCTCGGGGCCCTCGCGGGCGACCTGTCCCGCCCGAGCCCGGTGGTCTCCGCGGCGACCCGGAGCCTGCTCGAAGCCACCCCCCTCGACGCCACCCTGGCCTTCGGTCCCCTACGCCGGGCCGACTGGCCCCTGCGCACCTTCCCATACCGCACGGCCGACGGGAGCGTGGCCACCCTCCGGCCCCCGGACGTCCCCCCGGACATGCAGGTCCAGGCGACCCTGCACGCCCACGGGGCCCTCCTGCGCCTGGAGACCGACCTCGAGCTCGAAGCCACCACCCCCTCGTTGCCCGCCGCGGGCCTGGAGGAGCCCATCACGGTGCGGGCCTTCGGGGCCGTGGCCCCCGCCCCGGGCGAGACCCTCTTCGAGACCGTCAACCTGCAGCTGGGCCTCCTGGGCGCGTTGTCGCCCGCCCTCCCCCGGCCCGAGCAGGGCCGCATCGAGGCCGACCTGCGGGTCACCACCTCGCTCCGCGACCTGCAGACCCGCGGGGCCGACGGGCTCCGGGTGCGACGGTTCGACATCGACACCGACAACATCCACCTGGAGCGCGTGGCCTGGGCCCGGGCCCGCGGCCTGCACGGGGCCGTCGACGTGGACGTCAACGGCACCGAAGACGCTCAGCGCCCCATCAACGCCCGGATCTCCGTGCGGGGGTTGCGCTCCCAGACCCGCGACCCCCTCGGACGCCTGCGGCAGTCCCCGTCGGTCAACAGCTTCGCCCACGCCACCCTGGTCCGCAACGGAGGGGGGTGGCAGATGCGCGGGTGCATGCTGGCGACCCTCGTCGGCCCGACCGGATCGGGGGGCCTGAGCGCCGCCGCCGCGGGCCAGAGCCCGTTGCCGACCTGCGACCCGATCAACCCCCGGGCCGTCGAGGCCGGGGCCCTCGGGGTGAGCGTCTCCATGCCCCTGGTGGGCGAAGGGGCCATCACCTCCCTGCGCCCGCAGATGGCGGCCGGCCAGGCCGAGATGAGCGCCCGGGGGTTCTCGTTGGAGACCCTGTCGCCGTTTGTTCCGGAGGAGTACGCGAGCGAGCTTGGGGGCACCCTGGAGGCGTATCTGCGCTGGCGGGGGGCCGAGGCCAACGTGATGCGCGGGCGCCTGGCGGTGCGCGACGGCCGGGTCACCATCACCGCCGTCGGCGAGCCGGTGCGCAACCTCGATTTCGCGGTGGTGGCCGACGGCCCGGAGATTCGCATCGAGCGGGCCAACTTCGCCATGGGCCGCGGCCGGATGGACCTCACCGGCAGCGCCCAACTCGCCGACGACGTCCTGGCCCGGGTGCAGCTCCGCGGACAGGCCACCGACCTGCCCGTCGTGAGCGCGGGAAACACCTGGGGCTGGCTCCACGGGGTGGTGCGGGTGGGCCTCACGATCCGCAGCGACGCCACCGAAGGGACCGTCGACGTCGACACCGCCCGGGTCCTCGTGCAGGAGCAGCCTCCCCGCGACCTGCAGCCCCTCGACCCCGACCCCGACATCTTCATCTTCGGCCGCACGACCCTGGCGGCCCCCCAACTCGGCGGGGCCTACGCCGTGCGCATCCACTACCAGACCCACACCCCCGTCTGGCTGCGCCGCAGCGACTTTGCGCTGGCCGCCACGGCCCGGGGCACCTTCGTGCGCGACCGGGCGGGCAACGCCATCTCGGGTGTGATCGAGCTGGCGAGCACCCAGAGCTGGTTCTCGATCTTTGGCAAACGCTTCGACTTCGAGCGGATGCGGGTGTCCCTCGACGGCAACGTGGTGTTCAACCCCGAGCTCAACATCGCGGCCCATTACGACTCTCCGACCGCGGGCCGCATCGACCTCACGGTGACCGGGCGGTTTCAATCTCCGACGGTGGTCTTCCGGGCCGAGCGTTACCCCGCGGCGAGCCAGGCCGAGGTGCTGGCCATGATCGTCGTGGGCCGCAGCCAGGGGACGGCTTCTACGGGCCAGAGCGACCTCGCGAGCCAGGCCGGGGCTGCTGTCGGGTCGCTCCTCACGGGGCTCACCCTGGGGGCCTTTACGAGCTCCCTGTCGCGGGAGTTCAACTTCCTGCCCACCCTCATCGTGGAGCCGGGCTCGGGGGCCAACCGGGGCCGCTACGGGGCGGGGGTCAACCTGTCCCCGCGGATCTACCTCCAGGCCACCTACGGGGCCGCCTCGGCCGGCGTCGGGCAGACCACCTCCGCCCTGGCCGAGGAGTTTCGCCTGCTCCTGGAGTACGCCATCACCGAGTCGATCACGGGTTCGGCCACCTGGGGGACCCCGTCCAACCGCTGGGGGGTCGACCTCTTCTGGTCGCCGTAACCCTCCCGTACTTCGGCCGAGGGTGTATTCCTCGGAGGGATGGGACCCCACGCTCGTATCGCTGCCGTACGGTGGCCCTCCGCGCTGGCGCTGGCAGCCGGGGCATGCGCCCAGGCATCCGAGGGCGTCCCCGAGGCCGGCCTCCCCCCGGACACGCCCGCGCTGGATGTGCCCGCGCCGGATGTGCCCACGCCGGATGTCCGGCCAGACAGGGACGCTGCCGACGTGCCGCGGGACGACCTGGGGGGCGTGCCTTCGGGCAGGCTCGGGGCTCCCCGGCGCGACGGGGACAGCTTCGCGCTGCGGACCCACCCGACGGTCAACTACCGCGGGGTCGACGGGGCCTACGACCCCATGCAGCGGCGGTTCTTGCTGGTGTATGGAAACGCCCCCATCGGGGGGGCCGTGCTCGACGACGACGGGGTCCAGGTGGGCGACGGCTTCCGTCTCACCGACGCGCCCTTCGCCGAGAACAACTGGACCCAGCTCCCGCGGGTCGCGTACGGGGCGGGAGGGTTCGTCGTGACCTGGCACCTGTCGGTCGGCCGGAGCGTGGTGGCCCAGGCCCGGCGGGTCGCCGTGGGCCCGGGGGGGCCGTCGTTCGCGGGACCCTCGGTGACCCTCAGTGAGCTCGGGACCCAGCAGGAGAGCCCCGCGGCGGTGGGGTTCTCGCCCAGGACGGGAGAGTTCCTCGTCGCGTGGGCGCAACAGGGGCTCAAGGTGCGGCGGCTCGACGCGGCGGGTGCCCCCGTCGGGCCGGTGGTCCCGGCGTCCGAGGAGGGGGTGTTTGTCGAGCAGCCAAGCCTCGCGTATCACCCGGGGGCCCGGGCCTTCTTCGTGGTGTTCATGCAGGCGTCCGGCATGCACGCCCGGGTGCTCCTCCAGCGTCTGGAGGACGGCTCGGCTCGGCCCCTCGGGGCTGCCCGCGACCTCACGGGCCCGCTCGAGTTTGCCAAGATCACCGACGCGGACTTCGACGCCCACACCGGGGAGGTGATCGCGACCTGGTACGAGGTGCGCAACGGGCAGCGTGGCTTCGCCGCCCAGCGTTTTCGTGGCGACGGCGAGCCCGCGGGGGTGGCCCGGCCGGTCTTCCAGCCGCATCACGCCTACGACGGCTACGACCTCGCGTGGAGCCCCGCGACAGGGACCTCGTTCGCCACGTTTCACGGGCCCGCCCCGGAGGCCTTCGGGGCCGAGCTCGACCGCGACCTCGGGGCCTCGACCCCCTTCGTGGTCACCGCGTCGGGGGCCCGCAATGGCCTCTTTCTCCCGCGCGTCGTGGCCCACCCGGGGCGCCCGTGGTGGCTGGTGTTCGGCTCCGCCGACTACGCCCGGGTGACGGTGCAGCGCGTCGCCCACGGGGCCCCCTGAGCAGGGCCGGCCTTCAGGGCACGGTCACCGAGAGTCGGTAGGTCAGGCCCGAGCCGGTCGTCGTCGCGACCATCATCACACGCTCCCCCAGGGTGAGGGCCCGTACGATCTCCGCGCGCCCCGCGGTGCCGTCCGCAGCGCGGCATGCGAGCTCGTTGGTCTCGTCGGGTCCGCCGCAGGCCGCCCGCAGGGAGAGGGCGTAGAACGTGGCCCCCGCAGGACCTTCGAGCACGAAGCGGTACGTCCCCGCCGTGGGCGCGACGAACTCGTACTCGGCCCCCGTGCGATCGCGCGAGGTCAGGCAGGTTGGCCGCGGGGTGGACCAGGTCGTCGGGCCCCCCGTCACGGAGTACGTCCCCGGGGTGGCCGGGAGGGCCCACCGGGCGGGGTTCCAGTAGCGGGGGCACGCCGGGTCGGGGATCTCGCAGCGCCCGAACTCGTCCCCCACCCGCGGGACACAATACGCGACCCCGGACTCGCAGCGCATCCGCGCGGTGGACCCGGGGTCGCACCGACCGCCCGTCTCGACGAGCGCGGCGGGCGTGGGGGTGAGCTCGGTCCACGGGCTCCACAGGCCGAAGGAGTCGCCCACCCGCACCCGAATGCGGGCTGTGCCGTTGGGCAGCGCGCGCTCGTCGAGGCCGTAGACGCCCTCGCGTCGGGCGCCGATGTTGCGGTGAGACGAGTAGGGCGAAAAACTCTGCCCCGGCAGCTCCTGGCCCTGGGCGTCGAGGTAGAGGATTTCCGCGGCGTTGATGTCGTGATCGGGATCGTGGGCCTCGATGTCCATCGACAGGGTCCGCTCGACCGCGTCAAACCACGCCGCCATTCGGGACACCGTCGGGGCGGTCTGCGGGAGGCATCGCGGGGTGAACGCTCCGCCGAGGCAACGGGTCCCCGGTCCGCACTCCGCGATGTGGGTGAGCGGGTCGGAGGTGTGCACGACGCACGGGGCCCCCGCCGCGAGGACCGTCGGGGCCTCGATGGGAACCTCCACCCGCGTGCTCTCCAACCCGGCCCCATCCCGCAACCACACCCGGGCCCGCACGGCGCTCTCGGGAAACATATAGCCCCTCCCCACCGACAGGCGCAGGGAGATGCCCCCGCCGGACGACGGCAGCATCGTCTCGAGGCGCGGGTTGCCGCGGTGCGGGGCGATCGCCCCGCGGGCGTCGAGCAGCTCGGCGACGACCTCGCGGGCATCTCCGTCGGGGTCCATGGCCGTGGCTGTCATGACCCCCACGTTGAAGACCCGCACGTCGCTGAGCTGCGGGGCGGTGCCCGGCACGCAGCGGCCGCGCCAGGTGTTGTTCACGAGGGCCGATACGCAGGCGAGGCCCGCCTCGCAGGGCGTGTCGGCTTCAAAACAACCGCGGTCCTCGATCCGCACGGCGAAGAGCTCCGCGGTGCACCCTGTGGAGTCCTCCGCGCAGTTGGCCACGAGGGTGACGGACTGTCCGGCCCGCAGGGTGATGTCGGTCGAGATGCTCGGCGGGTCCAACGGGGAGGTCGGGGCCACGCGGGTCGACGCGCAGCGCAGGCGCTCGCCGACCGCGTCCTCGCGGCATCCGTCGAGCACGCCGAGGTAGCGGATCCCCTGCGTGCGGGCCCCGAGGCGCCATCGCGCAGACACCGGGGAGACGAAGCGCGCGGTGACCGCGTACCCAGCACGCCAGAAGCACCCCTGCGGGGTGGTGGAGTGTTGCGCGACCACGCCCCGGAGCGTGAAGGCATATCCCGCGTTGGCGCTGTTCTCGGGCGCGCTCAGGGCGGGGGCGGATGCACACGACGGCCCGGCGGTGCCTGCGTCGGCCGCGACGGGGCGGTCGCTCGGGGCGGCGTCGCGGTCGGACGGGCCCTGGGTGGGGGCGTCCGTCGACGCGGGCGGTGTGTCCGTGGTGGCGGGGGTCGGGGCGTCGGGCGAGGCGACCGCGTCGGGCGAGGCGACCGCGTCGGGCGAGGCGGCCGCGTCGGCGAGGGGGCTGTCCTCAGGCGATCCGGGGAGCTCGCCCCCGCACGCGGCGAGGAGGGAGACGAGGGCCGCGAGACGGCAGACACCCATGGGGACCGAGGATTTCAGAGCCATGCCGCGGGGTGGCCGGGGGGGAAGAGATCCGTCACGAAATCGTGCGGGTCACCGCGGGGCGTTGGGCGCGCAGCGGACTCGCAGGGGACTCGCAGGGGGCGGGGCGGCATCATGGGATCGTGGTGACCAGCACGTTGTCGAGGCCCCAGCTCTCGTCGTCGAGGCTGAGGGTGCCGTCGGCTGTACGATCTTGAAGGCCGCGCGCGCGAACCACGAGCGGCAGACCGGGGCCTTCGTGCGCAAACTCCACCGAAAGACGGTACACCGCGTCGCCGCCGAAGCTGTACCCGAAGAGGTTGTTCTCTCGGGCCCCCGTGCGCGCCGGGTGTCGACCGGGCTGCGTACCGGGGTAGAGCTGTGGCGTGCTCTCCGTGTTGCTAAACCCCGTCAGCAGCGCGGGCTCGGCCCCCTCGACGCCCACGCTGAAGCGCTCGCCTCCCCATTGGGGGTCCTCCCCGTCCCAGGACTTGAGCACGTAGAGGTCGAACTCCACCCGCACGCGGCGGTGCGGCGGCAGCGACCCGAGCCGGAGGGTGACCTCCGCGTTGCCAAACTGCCCGAGGAAACGCCGCGCCCCCGCGGGCGTGACATCGACCGTACGTGGCGACCACTCCGCGAGGCGATCGGACGTGTTTTCAAAGTCGTTGCGATACACCGCGCTCGGACCAGACGGCCCCCGCGTCCGCGGCCGCTGCAAGGCGTCGCGCATCGCGCACGAGCGGTCGGCGGGGTTGTACGACTGCCCCGGCGGGCACCGCGCCGCGCAGAGGGCCCCGTGGTGGGTGCTGTCGCAGGCGTTGTCATTCCAGGCCCAGTACCGGGCCTGCTGGTTCTGGAACAGCTCGGCGCAGTGCTCGCCAGGCGGCGCGTTGTTGGGCTCCCCTGCAAACCACCGGGTCCAGGCCAGCGGCGCGGCGTCGGTCCATCCCCAGGCCCCCGAGGGATTCTGGTCGCTGAGCCCCAGCCACACGTTGGCCCCCTGGCCCCCTGGCGTACGCGAGAGCAGGGCCACCACGACTTCGTGCTCCTCGAGCCCGCGGACCGACGCGAGCTGATAGCCCCCCTGGGCGCACACCCGCCGCGCGGCCTCCCAACTCACCCCCGCGGGGCAGTACACCCAATACACCCCGCCCGCGCCCGCCGCCTCGCAGTCGAGCCCGTCGCCGTCCTCGTCGACGCCGTCGCCCGCGGTGTCGCCCTGCATCACCGGCCCCGTCGCCGACCCTGCCCCCTGGGCTGAGACGCATCGCCGCGCGGCGCCGTCAAATCGCGGACGCGACGCGGGGCACTCGCAGGCCTCGCCCGTCCACAGCTGGCCGCCCACGCAGCGCACGCGCGGCACCCGCGGGGTCGTGGCGTGGGTAGGGGGGTAGCACCACCCGCCGACAAGGCGCTCCGACGCCGCGCAGGGCGGGCGATGCCGTGCCCCCTGCCCCAGCGCCAGTCCCGCGACGAGCGACGCCGCCGCCGACCACTTCCCCCACGGCTTTCCGACCCTCATCGATGTCCTGTCCCTCCGACACGGATAATCCCTTGAGTGCGTTGGGCTGCGCCCGCCGCCGCACACCGCCGGGAAATGTCCTCCAGCGGGTTTTCACCGTCAAGCACTGGCGCCATGAGGCCCCCGCGGCGGGTGCGTCGACAGAGTCCCGCGATGCGCGGGCCTACGCTTCCTTCCTCTCGGTGTACGCGGCTTCTTTCGCGGCCCACTCGGCCTCGAGCTCTTCCCAGGTCCGATAGCGCAGGCCCGCGATCCGTGGGGCCTCCACCCGCCAGCCGTGGGCGCGGTCCCAGGCCTCCCACATCACGATCTTGTAGGCCAGGGCCTCGGGGGCCCCTGCGTCGGCGTAGTAGCTCTTGCCCCAGACCCCGGGGGTCGCCTGCAACGGCCAGCCTTCGAGGGCGATCGCGAGGGCCAGGGTCGAGTCCGCGAGGTAGTAGGCGTCCCCAACTTCCGGGTCGTTCGCAAGGGTCTGGTCGGCAGGGTCGAGCACGAGCCCATCGCCCTGACGTCGGGCCCGCGCTACGACCACCCACCCCTCCCCGCGCGGAACCGCCAGGGTAGCCTCGTCGGCGCCGACCTCGATCCGCGGCTTGGGCAACGTCGCCGCCCCGCAGAAGGTCAGGTCACGTTTCCACATGTAGATCCACAGACCCGCCCGGAGATAGAAGCGCACCGTGCGCTGCCAGCTCCAGCAGGTGTCCAGACGAAACCCCGCCCGCTGCTTGCCCAGGATCGCCGCGAGCCGTGTGAGGGCTCGGCTTCCGACCCCGCGACCCCGGTGCTCCGGGAACACATAGAGGCTCGACACGCGCAGGTCGCGGGCCCCGTAGGTCGTCGTGCTCAGGGCGAGGGTGCCGACCCGCTGCCCGTCTTCGAGGAGCCAATACGCTTCCTGGTAGGGGCCCCAGGCGGCGAGGGAGGTCTCTTGGTCCGCGGTGGCGTGGGCCCGCCAGTGGGCCCGGCGGGCGTCGTCGAGGCCGCGCGGGTCGGTGGGGTCGCCGAGGCGGTGCTCCGCGAGGGAGGCGAGGTCGCAGTCGAGCCAGAAGCGCTCGTCGGGGCCGCCCAACACGACGGGTTCGACGAGGCCGTCTGCGATCAGGTCGGCGTGGGAGATCTCGCGCATGGGAGCCCTCGCGCGACTGTAGGACGGCCCCGCGGGCCCGTCATGCCCCATCGTCGCCCGCGGCCCCGAGGCCGAACAGGTCGCGGGCGGTCTTCGAGTGCGGCACTGCGCGCGGGTCAGGCTCGGTCCCGAGCAGGGCGTCGACCTGCGGCAGCGTGAAGCTGAGCCAGGAGTGCTCGTTGCGGTAGTGGTGCAGCCGGTGGTTGCGGCGCACGCGCTTGTAGTACGCCGACCGCGGCTTGACCCCGGTGTGCACGAGGAAGTGGGTCCACTCGTAGACCAGGGCCATCGTCGCGTAGGTCGCCATCGCCGTGCGCCGGGCCTTTCGTCCGCGTACGAGGGCACGAAACACCGCGAGGCTCCCAGGGATCGCCCCGAGCACCACGCCCATCGGCAGCAGGGTGAACGCGATGCGCTGTGGCCTTCGGTGGTGGGCCCGGTGCACCCGGGCGAACTTCGGGTCGATCGACAGACCCGCCACCACACGCGGACGGAGGTGCAGGAGCCAGCGGTGCGCGCCCCACTCCTGCAGGGGCCACCACGCGACCACCGCCGCGGCCGTGAGGAGGTCTGCGAGACAAGGGGGCCCCTCGAGGGCGCGTCGAGCCCAAGCCCCCAAGGCCGTGGCCGCGATCACCCGCGGACCGGACCGCGCGAAGAACACCCGGGCGGCCTCGCGCAGGGTGGTGATGGCCTCGCCGTCGTCGATCGCGCCCGCGTCGTCCATGGCCCAAGCACAGCACGGCACCGCCCCGGAGGGAAAGCGCCGCGTGCGCGCTGCCTTCGCCGCGAATCATCCCGACCCGTGTAAGGGTCTCCTCGAGTTCGTCCACCGGCTTCTGCCCCCGCTGGGCCGCTCCACCCCCGTCGTCCGCCGACAGTCGGCCAACAGGTCGGCCCGGGCCTACTCTTCCTTCCCCTCAGCGTATGCGGCTTCTTTCGCGGCCCACTCGGCCTCGAGCTCCTCCCAGGTCCGATAGCGCAGGCCCGCGATCCGTGGGGTCTCCACGCGCCAGCCGTGGGCGCGGTCCCAGGCCTCCCACATCACGATCTTGTAGGCCAGGGCCTCGGGGGCCCCTGCGTCGGCGTAGTAGCTCTTGCCCCAGACCCCGGGGGTCGCCTGCAACGGCCAGCCTTCGAGGGCGATCGCGAGGGCCAGGGTCGAGTCCGCGAGGTAGTAGGCGTCCCCGACGCTCGGGTCGTTCGCGAGGGTCTGGTCGGCGGGGCCGAGCACGAGCCCATCGCCCTGCCGCCGGGCCCGCGCCACGACCACCCACCCCTCTCCGCGCGGAACAGCCAGGGTGGCCTCCTCGGCGCCGACCTCGATCCGCGGCCGGGGCAACGTCGCTGCCCCGCAGAAGGTCAGGTCACGTTTCCACATGACGACGGGTTCGATGAGGCCGTCTGCGATCAGGTCGGCGTGGGAGATGTCGCGCATGGGAGCCCTCGCGCGCGAATGTAGCCCACACCCGACGCGGGGTAGACCATTGCCCCCAGCCAGGAAAATGTCTACTCAGATGCCGCCCGTCGGGGTAGGATCGTTCTGGAGAGGACTCGGATGAGCGCGGTGCCCCCAAACAGTCTCGGAGACATTTTCTCGTACCGCGAGGCCATCGCGGCGGGCCTGACCCGCTGGCAGGTGTACGCCCTCCGCGACTCCGGGGCGCTCATTGCCCTCGGGGGCGGACTCTACCGGCGCGCGAGCGCCCCACCGGCAGACCTCGACCTCCTCGAGATCGCCGAGCGAGTTCCGCGGGCCACGCTCTGCCTGGAGACCGCCCTCGTCCGACACGATCTGCTCGACGCCATTCCAGCCGCGACCGACATCGCGATCCCGCGGGGCGATCACCGACCTCGTCTCAAGGCGGTGCACCGGCTTCACCAGTTTGAGCGCAGCACCTTCGACATCGGCCGCGAGCTCCTCGATGTGGGCGCCCGTACGCCCATTGGTTTGTACTCGATGGAGCGTTGTCTCATCGACCTCGTGCGCCTGCGTCACCAAGAGGGGTCGGCGCAGGCGTGGGAGGCCCTCCGGCGCTGGCTCTCGCGCCGCGGACGCAGCCCTGGGGGTCTGTTGAAGATGGCCCAACGCTTCAAGGGCGCCGAGGCCCCGCTACGCGCAGCGTTGGAGGTGCTGCTGTGAGCCCCTCGCGCGGTACGACGGCTGGACGCGCTTACCCTCCCTCAACGCAGCCCCAGCACCCCGATGGCCCGCTCGAGCCCCAGGAGCAGGGTGAGGTTGCGCACGTTGTACCCGAACCGCAGCCCGGCGGGCGTGAGGACCGCGGCCTTGGTGTCGCCCGCCTCGACGTAGGCCGAGGGGTGGATGTTGTCCTCGCTCAGGCCCTGGTTGGGCAGACCCGCCAGGGCCGCGTGGTAGTCGATGAGCGGCAGGTGCCGGGCCGTGGCCGTCTGCCGGATCACCGCGTTGATCTGCCGGGCCCGGGCCTCGCCCGCGGGCGAGCTCCGCAGCTCGGGAATCGTGCTCAGCATGAGCACCACCTTGCGCCGGGCCACCCGGTCGAGGATCTCGCCGAGGTTGCGGGTGTAGGTGGCGACGTCGGACTGTTCGGCGTCGTTGGTTCCGATCATGAGGATGGCCACGGCGGGGCGCAGGGTGGCGAGCTCGCGCTCCAGGGGCGAGGCGTCTCCGCCCTCCAGGAGGTGGGCCGTGGTCCACCCGGCCGTGGCGGCTCCGGAGGGGCGGGAGAAGCTGTTGTCCTCCCGGTCGGCCGAAAACGCCCGCCGCGAGAAAAACTGAACCACCGGCAGAAGCCGCGTCCAGGGCCCGAGCTCGTACCACCCGTGGCCGATGTCCTGGGCGAAGCTGCCCGACTCCGTGATGCTGTCGCCGAGCTTGCCGAACACGTCGCTGCGAAGCCCCGCGGCCTGCCCCTCGGCAAACAGGGCCCGGGCCCGGCTCACCGTAGCCATGTCCCACGGCGGCACGGCCCGCTCAAACACCGTGGTCCCCACCGCCTGGGGAGGGGCCGTAGTGGGAGCCGCAGGGGTACCCGAGGGGGCGGGGGTGCTTGCCGCCGAGGAAGGGTCCGCAGGGGCGGGCGTGGGGCCTCCTTCCGTCCGCGGGGGGCGGTCGCATCCGAGGAGCCCCAGGAGCCCGAAGACCATCAGCGCGCGGGGAGTCACAAGGGAGCATCTGGACCCTCCCCGCGGCCGGGGTCAACCCCCCAGCGAGGGTGAGGGCTGACCTCAGTCCTCGATGGCCTCGATGCCCTGCGCCCGGAGGCGCTCCAGGTGGTCTCTCATGGTCTTGAGCTGCTCGGGGGAGTGCCCCGTCCAGTCGGTGACCTCCCCCGTGACCCGAAGCGGATCCCGGGAGCGGTACGACTTCGTCGGATTGCCCGGGAACTTCTTGTCCGTCAGGTTGGGATCGTCGGCGATGGGGCCAGCGGGTTCGACGACGTAGATGCGACCGGGTCCGTCGCCGTCGTGCACCTTGTCTGCGATATTCGTTCTGAGTGAGAGTTCAGGAGGGTGCGATCAGGCTGTAATCGCACGTTCCGCAGCGGCGAATGGTCTGACCACCCTTCAGCTTGCCAACATCGTGCAGTGTAAGCTTGTCGCAGTTTGGACAGGTGTTACCCGGCCCTCGACCGGTTTCCGAGATGCCCTTTCTCCACGACCATCCGACGGCATGGCATTGGCTGCATTCGCTGATGCTTCCGTTGTCGTGAAAGGTCATCTCTCCACAGTTCGGGCACGTCGCTCCCTTGGCCATTGGATCCTCCGGTGAGTTTGAACCTGTCTGACCCCGTACTCGGCCGCCTCCTGCGACCTTACCATCTTTCGCAGGCTCGCAAGCCGCGGCCCGCCCCTCCCCGTCGTCCCCACACCCCCCAACAGGCCCCGCGGGAGCCCCCCAGGGCCCCCGCCAGCCCCCCGACCGCTCCAGGGCCCCCACGGCCCCTCCCCGCCCCCTCCCCGCCCCCTGCGGCCCGCCCGCCTACCCCAGCTCGGCCCGGGCCGCCGCGATGATCTCCTCCGCCATCGCCTGGATCTGCTCGTCGTCCTCCCCCTCCAGCATCACCCGCAGCTTGGGCTCGGTCCCCGACCAGCGCACCAGCACCCGCCCTTCCTTGCCCAGGGTGGTCTCCGCGGCCTGTACCAGCCGCATCGTCTTGGGCATCTGCTCCAGGGGCTTGCGCAGCTTCAAGGTCGCGTTCAGCAACACCTGCGGGACCCGCTGCATCGCCCCCGCGGCCAGGGCGCTCATGGGCCGCCCCGCGATCACCAGGGCCGCCACCACCTGCATCGCCGCGATCAGCCCGTCCCCCGTGGTCGCGTGGTCGAGAAAGATCAGGTGCCCCGACTGCTCGCCTCCGAAATTGTACCCGTTGGCTCGCATGGCCTCCACCACGTACCTGTCGCCCACCCCCGTCCGCACGAGGCCGATCCCACGGGTGGCCAGGGCCCGCTCCAGCCCCAGGTTGGACATCACCGTGGCCACCACCGTGTTGTGGGCCAGACTCCCGGCCTCGAGCATCCGCTGGGCGCAGATCGACATGATGGCGTCGCCGTCGACCACCGTCCCTTCCTCGTCGACCACGATGAGGCGGTCGGCGTCGCCGTCGAGGGCCACCCCGAGATGGGCCTTGCGCTTGACCACCTCGGCCGCGAGGGTCTCGGGGTGCAGGGCCCCATGGTGGTCGTTGATGTTCTTGCCGTTGGGCTTGACCCCGATGGCCGTGACCGTGGCCCCGAGCTCGGCGAAGACCAACGGGGCCACCCGGTACGCCGCCCCGTGGGCTCCGTCGACCACGACCCGCAGCCCATCAAGCCGCAGGTGCTTGGGGAAGGTGCTCTTGACGAAGGTGACGTACCGCCCTCGGGCGTCCTCGATCTTCTCGGCCCGGCCCACGCCCCCCTCGGTGCGCCGCCCGGTCATCAGCCGGGGGTCGTCCATCAGGGCCTCGATCTCCGCCTCGGCCGCATCCGGCAGCTTGAACCCGTCGGGCCCGAACAGCTTGATCCCGTTGTCGGCGTAGGGGTTGTGCGAGGCCGAGATCACCACCCCCGCGTCGGCCCGCATCGACTGGACGAGGTATGCCACCGCGGGGGTGGGCATCGGGCCCGTGAGCATCACCCGCCCCCCCTGGGCGCAGACCCCCGCGGCCAGGGCCGTCTCGAGCATGTACCCCGACAGCCGGGTGTCCTTGCCGATCACGATGCGGGCGGCCCTCCCGCCCCGCGAGGCCCACCAGGTCACCGCGGCCCCGACCTTCAGGGCGATCTCCGGGGTCATCGGGTGCACGTTGGCCACCCCCCGGATGCCGTCGGTGCCAAACAGCTTACGCGCCGGGGCCGCCGCGCCGCGGGGCCGCCCTCCGTCTGTCTTGCTCATCAGGCCGGCGAACATACACCGACTCAACGCGAGACCGTCACCACCACATCGCCCGGGTCGGCCGCGCTCGACGCGATCCCCCCAGGGATCGAGTGCACCTGGACCCGGACCGGCTCCGGGATCCGTGAAGCGGGATCGGGGGCCACAAACGGAACCACCTGGGACGGCAGGAGGGCCGCCACGGCGTCCGGGTCGCCCCGCACCACCACGTCGACCACCGGAGGCCGGACGGTGGCCCGGACGGCCCCTACGACCTCCACCGCCAGTTGGGTGAAACGCCGCTCGGCCACCAGGGGGACGATCTCGAAGCTCACCCGGGCCGGACCGCTCCAGCCGAGCTCGACCCGGGGGCGAGACTCCAGGGCCACCCGACGCTCGTAACGCCCCGCCGCGAGGCCCGTCACGTCGATGGGCTCGGTGTGGATCGACTCCAACGGGTCGACCTGGGTCGAGGGGCCTCGGACGCGGGTGCGCTCGGGTTCGACCGTGGCCGTCCCGAGGCGGGTCCGGGGGGCCGGGCTGCCTACGATCGAAGCCCGGATCGCCAGGACCCTGGACACCATGGCGTCCCAACGCAGGTCGATGCTCTCGGGCTGAAAGGCCACCACCGTGGTGGCCCGGGGGAGACGGATGTAGTCGGGTTCCATCGTGAGGCTGCGGGCCCGGGCGTCGCGGAGGTCGAGCTGGATGGGGCCGAGCTGATCGCCCCGGAGCGACCCGATCAGACTCCCAGGACCCCGGACCACCACCCGGACGCTGTCGGGCAGCGGGGTGAGGAGCACGGGCTCGCCCGTCCCCGTCCGCGGCAGGAGGGCCGTCACGGGGACCTCCACGGTGCGCGTGACCACCCCCGCCCCCTTCACGTTGACGAAGAAGAGCACGGCCAGGGCGAACGACAACACCTTGTATCCCAGGTTGTCCGTGACGAGCCCGAGCCAGAACCTCCGCCCCTTCCACCAGGGATCGCTCACGACCCGACCTCCTCCGCCTCGCGCGTCGGCGCAGGGGCTGGGGCAGGGACGGGCGGGACGACCGACTCGGGAGACCGGGGCACGAGGGACGTCCGACTGCTGCGGGCGCGGTTTTCCTGGGCCACGCTCTCGCGCAGGAGGGCCGCGGCCCGGCGCTTGGAGAAGAACAGACCGTACAGGGCCTTGCGCAGCGAGTCGGGACGCAGGCCCCGGACGATGTTGCCGTTGAAGCACAACGACACCTCGCCCCGCTCCTCGCTGATCACCACCACCACCGCGTCGGTCTGCTCGGAGATGCCCAGGGCGGCCCGGTGCCGGGTCCCAAGATTGCGGTCGAGGGTCTCGTCCTGACTGAGCGGCAGGACCCCCCCGGCCGAGACCACCCGGGCCCCCCGCACCACCACGGCCCCGTCATGCAACGGGCTCTGCCGCTCGGGAATGAACAGCGTGTACAGGAGCTCCCGCGACACCCGGGCGTCGATCCCCGTGGCCTGCTGCACGAAGTCGTCGACGTTGGCGTTGCGCTCGAAGACGATGAGGGCCCCCATCTTCTGCACGGCCATCATCTCCGCCGCAGCGATGACCTCCTCGAGGGCGTCGGTGTCCTCCCGGCCCCTCCAGCGAAACAGAAAGGGCCGATTCCCAACGCCCACCAGGGCCCGGCGGATGTCCTGCTGAAAGATCACCACCACCAGGAGCACGAAGGCCCCGAGGAAGCGGTCGAGCATCGTGTACGTGGTGGCCAGGCCCAGGCGCCCGCTCGCGAGGTACACGAGGGCGATGAGCCCGAGGCCCTGCCCGGCCTGCAGGGCCCCCGTCCCGCGCAAGAGCAGCAGCAGGCGATAGAGGGTGTAGGTCACCACCGCGAGGTCGATGACATCGCGGGCGATCTCGCCCCATGGGCGCGGGGCGAAGAGGGCGAGGAGGCCGTCACCCATTGGGGCTTCGGAGCGCCTGAGCGAGCCGCGCCGCTTGCCGCATCACGGCCACGTCGTGCACACGCAAGACCTCCGCCCCCTGCATCACGGCAACCACCACCGCCGCCGCGGTGCCCCCGAGGCGCGCATCAGCAGGGCTCGCGTCGCGGGGCCACAGCCCTCCGCACGATGCGGCCTCCGACACGATAAAGCTCTTGCGCGACGGTCCCACGAGCACAGGGTACCCCAGGGCGCGCAGGGGCGCGAGGTCGGCGAGCAGGGCCAACGACTGGGCCGCCGTTTTCGCAAAGCCCAACCCCGGGTCGACCAGGACACGCCCGGGCGAGACCCCCGCCCCGACGACGTCCCGGGCCCTCTGTCCGAGCTCGGCGGTCACCTCGGCGTGCAGGTCGGTGTAGCGGGCGGCCTGGGCCATGGTGGCAGGGGTCTGGCGGGAGTGCATGACGATGTAGGCGGCCCCGGCCCGGGCGGCCTCGGCCCCGAGGACGGCGGGAGGGTCGCCCGTCCCCACGTCGTTGAGCAGGGTGGCCCCGGCGGCGAGGGCCTCGCGGGCCACCCGGGCCTTGGTGGTGTCGACCGACAGAGGCACCCCCACCCTCCGGGCCAGGGCCTCCATCACCGGAACCACCCGCCGGAGCTCCTCCTCCTCGGACACGGGATCGGCCCCGGGGCGGGTGCTCTCCCCGCCCAGGTCGAGGGCGTCGGCCCCCTCGTCCACCATACGCAGGGCCCGCTCGACGGCCCGGGCCGGGTCGAGCCACTGTCCGCCGTCGGAGAAGCTGTCGGGGGTGAGGTTGAGGATCCCGAGGAGGTACGGCCGCGACCAGTCCCAGGAGACCCCTCCCAGGACCAGGGGCCCGCGCGACGTGGTCATGCCCCGGACGGGACCCCACGGGGCGGAAAGATGCTCGCCTTGGAGTTGCGGCCGGGCTCGCGCCGCTCCTTGCGGTCGGACCAGGTGGGGATCATCGTGCGGGTGCGGGCCGGCAGGGGGCGATCCTCGAAGCACGCCACGATCTCGTCGAAATCGACGGTCTCGCGCTCGAGGAGGGTCGTGGCCAGCCGGTCGAGGGCCTCGCGTTTGGCGAGCATCACCTCGGTCACCCGGGTCTGCTGGGCCAGGAGGATGGCCCGGACCTCCAGGTCGATCTCCAGGGCCGTCTGCTCGGAGAACTCCCGGCCCCCGCCCCCGAACCCGTCGCGCCCGAGGAAGGGCTGGTCGTCGCCCTCCCCGTGCCACACGGGCCCGAGCTTGTCGCTCATCCCGAAGTCGCACACCATGCGCCGGGCGAGCCGTGTGGCCCGCTTGATGTCGTCCGAGGCCCCGGTGGTCTGCTGCTCGAAGACCACCATCTCGGCCACCCGGCCCCCGAGCATCATGGCGATGCGGGCCAGAGCCTGCTTCTTGCTCATGGTGTAGCGGTCTTCGACCGGGAGCTGCATCGTCACGCCCAGGGCCGGACCCCGGGGGATGATGGTGACCTTGTGCAGGGGGTCGTTGCCCTCGATGAAGTACGAGGCCACCGCGTGCCCGGCCTCGTGCCAGGCCGTCACCCGCCGCTCCTCTTCGGACATCACCATGTTGCGCCGCTCGACGCCCATCAAGACCTTGTCCTTGGCGTGCTCGATGTCCTGCATCGACACGGAGTCCTTGTCCTGACGGGCGGCGAGGAGGGCCCCCTCGTTGACGAGGTTTTCGAGGTCGGCCCCGGCAAACCCCGGGGTGGCCCGGGCCAGGACCGACAGGTCGACGTCGGGCGACAGCGGGACCTTGCGGGTGTGGACCCGGAGGATCTCCTCGCGGCCGCGGACATCGGGACGGGGCACGGTGATCCGGCGGTCGAAGCGGCCCGGGCGCAGGATGGCCGGGTCGAGGACATCGGGGCGGTTGGTGGCCGCCACGATGATGACCCCGTCGTTGCCGTCAAACCCGTCCATCTCGACCAGGAGCTGGTTGAGGGTCTGCTCGCGCTCGTCGTGACCGCCCCCAAGACCCGCCCCGCGGTGACGGCCGACGGCGTCGATCTCGTCGATGAAGATGATGCACGGGGCGTGCTTCTTCCCCTGCTCAAAGAGGTCGCGCACCCGCGAGGCCCCGACCCCGACGAACATCTCGACGAAGTCCGACCCGGAGATGCTGAAGAAGGGCACCCCGGCCTCGCCCGCGATGGCCCGGGCCAGGAGGGTCTTGCCCGTGCCCGGAGGCCCCGAGAGCAAGACGCCCTTGGGGATCCGCCCGCCGAGGCGACGGAACTTCTTGGGGTCTTTGAGGAAGGCGATGATCTCCTCGACCTCGTCCTTGGCCTCTTCGATGCCGGCCACGTCGGCGAAGGTGACCTTGTTGTTGGCGTCGTTGACGAGGCGGGCCCGGCTCTTGCCGAAGCTCATGGCCTTGCCCCCCCCCGACTGGATCTGCCGCATGAAAAACACGAACATGGCCAGGAGGAAGAGCAGCGGCAGCCAGGTCACCAGGAGGGGCGTGAGGAGCCCGGCCCCCTCGTCCTTCTCGTTGTGGATCTGGATGGGGTGCTGAGGGTCGCTGTTGGACAGGATCTCGCGCTGGAGCTCCCAGTTGGTGGGGGCCACCGTCTCGCGGGCCTCGATGGCCCCCGAGGGGAGCTGCCGCCGGTAGGTGATCTCCCGGTCTTTGACGCGCACCTCGACGACGTGGTGCTGCCGCACGTCGTTGATAAACTCACTGAACGCGACGGTGCGCGACGTGGGGCTCGCCATGAAGACATGGAAGAGCATGAAGGACATCACCAGGATGAACGCCCAGAGCAGCAGCGTCTTGTGCGATTGCTTCACAGCTCTCTCGACCTATGCCCTCTCATCGGGACGACCCGCAGGCTCCCGTTTTACTCAACACCGCGGGCGTCTGACACGACGCTCTGACACGGCTAGCACGGGGCCCTCGCCCCTTCAACCGCGCCGTCGCACCGCACCAGACCGCAGCCAGACCGTCACGCGACCAGAACCATACGTCGCCGTAGCCCCTTCGACCACCCTCGGGGTGCGCTCGGTCGCACTTCGGAGGGCCTTTCCGAGCCGCAGGACGGCCCCGGGGTCGACGCGACCGGGGCCCTCGGGGTCGGCGCGCGATCGCAGGATTTCGCGGGCTACGGCCCGGGCCAGCAGGCTCGACCCCCGCAAGGCCGCTCCCTCCAGCTCCCAACGGGCGTCTCCGCGCTGCCCCGCCGCCACCATGGCCCGGGCCTCGGACCGCACCAGCCTCCGGGCTCCCGCGGCCTCGGCCCCGAGGGACACCAGGGCCGTCTCGAATCCCGGGGCCACCGCCCGCAGACGCGGGATCACCGTCGCCAGGAGGGCCCCCCGAAGCCCCGGGGCCGCCCGGGCAGGGCCGTCGAGGGGCGGGAGCTCGAGCCCGTAGACCCCGGCCAGGGTGGAGGCCTCGGCCCCTCCGAGCCCGAGGAGGGGGCGCACGACCCCCCGCGGGCCCCGAGCCCGCAGCGGCCGCAGGGCGTCGAGGCGACCCGCGGACAGGGCGGCCACCAGGAGCCCCAGGGCGTCGTCGTCGCGGGTGTGCCCGAGGGCGATGCGCTGAAACCCCTGGGCCTCGGCCAGGGCCACGAGCTCGTCCTCGACGGCCACGGCGGCCCCGCGCCGATCGGCCGGGCGCACCGCGTGAAAGTCGACCCCGAGGGCCCGCACGGCCCGTCCCACGTCGGCCACCCGCTCGGCCGAGTCGCCCCACTCGTCGAGGTCGGGCTCCACCGCGGCCGCGGCCACCCGGGCGATGCCCAGGGGTGCTCGTTCGGCCACGAGGGCCGCCAGGAGTCCGAGGCTCGCTGCCCCGCCTCCGGTCCCGACCAGGACGGCGTCGCCAGGGGCGAAGAGCTTTCGGCGTCGGGCGAAGGCGACGACCCGCTGGGGCAGGTCGCTCATGCGAGCTCAAACTCCTTGCAGAACCCGTCGGTCACCCCGCCCGCCTCGCTGTCCAGGGCCCCCCGACGGTGGGCCTCGACGGGGTACCGATGGGCGCACCGGGCCGCCTCCGGGGCGAAATGGGCGCAGTCTTCGCACGCCCAGCGCAGCCCGAACCGCGCCACCTCCACCCGCAGGAGGCTCCGCCCCGCGGTGGTCACGGTCCCCCTCGCCGCCCCGTGAGGGTCACCACGCACTCGACGTGGGGGGTGTGCGGAAACATCTCCCAGGCCTGAATCGACTCCACCCCATACACCGCCGAGAGGACCCCGAGGTCGCGCCCGAGGGTGCTCGGGTCGCAGCTCACATACACCACGCGCCGGACGGGCTTGCGAGCCAGGGCCTCGCACACCTCGCGGGCCCCGCTCCGGGGCGGGTCGAGGAGCACCACGTCGGCCCGGACCCCACGCCCTACGGCCTCCTCGGCGCTCTCCCTGCGCACCGTCACCCGCTCGCCGAGCCCGCGGGCGGCGAGGTTGGCCTGCAGGGCCTCGACCGACCCGGGGTGGGTCTCGACGGCCGCGACCTTGCGGGCCATGGGAGCCAACATCACGGTAAAATTCCCCGCCCCCGCGTGCAGCTCCAGGACCGACCTGCCCTCGGCCGCGCAGGCCCCGGCCACCGCCGCGGCCAGGGCCGGGTTGAGGGTGGAGTGGGCCTGTCCAAACCCGTCGATCCCCAGCACGAGGGGAGCCCCGTCGGGGCCCTGCACCACGGGGCGGGGATCGCCCGCGAGGACTCCCGCCGTGACCCCTTCGGGCCACAGGGCCGCGCCCGCAAACCCCTGACCGCACAGGGCCTCGGGCAGGAGGTAGGCCCGGGGCCCGAGGACCCCCGCGGGGTGGATGCTCACCACCGGGGTCTCTGCGTGCCCGAGGGCCAGGTTGACCTCTCCGCCCGATCCGACCTCAGACAGACCCGCCCGGAGGGTCTCCAGGACGGCCTCCAGGCGCGGATGCAGAACCGGACACCCGGGGACATCGACCACCTCCCGCTGGGACCGGGCCCGATACCCCAGGACCACCCCCCCGGCCCGCAAGACCCTCCAGGCCAGGCGGGTCCGGGTGCGCCACCCGTACCGGACCTCCGAGGCCGTGTAGGCCACGGGGAGGGCCCGCAGGGGCGCCGGGAGGGCCTTGGCCAGCATGGCCAGGCGAGCGTCGCGTTGGGCCCCGGCCGAGGCGTGTTGCCAGGTGCAGCCTCCGCACCGGGCCACCACAGGGCACCGGGCCTCGACCCGCTCGGGCGAAGGGGTCTCCAGGGCCAGGAGGTGCAAGGCCGCCCCCTCCCGACGCACCCGCAGAACCTCCCCCGGCAGGGTGCCCCCGAGCCCAAAGGTCTGCCCGTCGAGCCGCACGACCCCTTCGCCCGACTGGGCGAGCCGCTCGACCGTCACCTGATGCCCGAGATCCGTCATTGAAACCGTTGCGCAGGGCGCCCTCGCGAGAAATAGAACTGCAATTCACCCTCCAGGTCGGCCCGGGTCTCCGGCAGGAGCGGGGGCTCCCGGGGACCCTCGGGGATGGGTCGATCGAGGCGGACGTTTTGTACGAGCCGGGGGTCGCGCAGGGCCAGGGACATCTCGGAGATGTGAATGAGCCGACCGGTGGCGTCGGCCCCCGGGTCTCCGCGGTACACCGACTGGAAGACCACGTACCCCCGCACGGCCTCGAGGCCCACGTTGGGGGCGTAGCGGGTGATGGACTGCCGCCCGCAGGTGCGATTGAGCCGGAGGACGGCCTGGACAGGGGCGGCCTGGGGGGGCCCCACCGCGATGCGCTCGTTGAGGTGGGCGGCGACGTAGGCCGTGTCGTCGACCCGCAGGACCAGCTCGTCGCTAAACTCCCCCGTGTCGCCGCCCTGAGAGATGTGGATGGCCAGGGACCCCTGCTGCCACTCGGCCCCGTAGAACCTCGGCTGCAGGTCGAAGTGGTCGTTGTCGATCTCGCAGATGGGCACCCGGAGCTGCCCCCGGACGCTGCCGACGCCCTCCCCCACGGTGCACCCCCCCCCGAGGACGAGGCCCAACATGGCGAGGAAGGTGACGACGCGGGGCGGATGCACCCGCCGACCATAGCCCGGCCGCCCCCCCGGCGTCATGCCGCACCCACCTCGGGGGCGATGTACCCGCCGCCCACCACCCGATCGCCGACGTACAAGACCGCCGCCTGCCCCGGGGCCACCCCCCGCTGGGGAACCTCAAATTCAAGCCTCACCCGCCCGTCGCCGCGGTCGATCACCCGGGCCTCGACGCCAGGGTGCCGGTACCGCAGCCGGGCCACCACGTGCGCGGGGCGCAGGGTCGACAGCCACCGAAACTCCTCGACCTCGGCCCCGACCCGGCTCGCTTCGACGGCGTCACCCACCACCACGGCCCCACGGTCGGCGACGATGCGCAGGACGTACCGCGGAGCCCCGCCGGCCCCCACGCCGCGACGTTGACCGACCGTAAACCGATGGACGCCCTCGTGGGTCCCGAGGGGGGTTCCGTCGGGGGACTCGATGGGGCCGGGGCGGGAGGGGCCGGGCAGGTGTCGGGCGATGAAGTCGGCGTAGCTCCCGCCCTCGACGAAACACAGGTCGGTGGAGTCGGGTTTGGCCGCGTTGGCCAGGCCCGCCCGGGCCGCCACGGCCCGCACCTGGTCCTTGGTCATCTCCCCGAGGGGGAGGACCAGGGCCTGGAGGGCTTCCTGCGGCGAGGCCCACAGGAAGTACGACTGGTCTTTGCGGGCGTCGACCCCGACCCGGAGGGACACCCCGTCGCCGTCGGCCTCGACCCGGGCGTAGTGCCCGGTGGCCACGTGGGAGGCCCCGAGACGCCGGGCGATCTCCAGGAGGGGCCCGAGCTTCACCGACTCGTTGCAACGAACACACGGCGACGGCGTGCGCCCCGCGGCGTAGTCGGCCACAAACCGGTCGACCACCCGGGCCTTGAACAGGGCCTTGCGGTCGAAGGTGTAGTGGGCGATCCCGAGGGCCTCGCAGACCCGGGCGGCGTCGTACTGATCTTCCGGGGCGCAGCATCGCCCCGCGTGCCCCTCCTGAACATAATCCCAGAGGTGCAGGGTGACCCCCACCACCTCCCACCCCGCCTCCTGCAGGAGCAGGGCCGCCGCCGACGAGTCGACCCCCCCGCTCATCCCGACCACCACGCGCTTCATGACAATCCCTGGCCGTACGATCCGTTGCAGCCACATCGCAGCGACGCCATCTCAACCCCGGGCGGCACGTCGTAGAGACCTGCCCTCAGGCCCTGAGACAGGCTGAGACGGCACCTCTGAGATGACGTCGTAACCATCGGGGAAAGCATGGAAATCTCAGACCCCTTCGAGGCTGCGCCGCAGGCCCTCTTCGAGGGAGGTCTGGGGGTCGAACCCGAGGCCCTGACGGATCCGGGTGATGTCGGCCCGGCTGTGCCGGATGTCGCCGGGGCGCTCGGGGCCAAACTCTACCGGGCTCGTGCTGCCGGTGAGGGACACGATGGTGCGGGCCAGCTCGGCGATGGTGGTGACCCCCCCCTGGGCGACGTTGAAGACCTCTCCTTTGCCCGCCTCGGGGTGGGTGGCCGCGAGGATGTTGGCCGCGGCGACGTCTTCGACATAGACGAAATCGCGCGTCTGGCCGCCATCGCCGAAGATCGTGAGGGGCAACCCCTGGCGGGCCCGCTCGACGAAGATCGGAACGGCCGCGGCGTACACGCTCCGGGGGTCTTGCCGGGGCCCGAAGACGTTGAAATACCGCAGGCTCACCCCGGGCAGGCCGTGCATCTCGGCGTACATCCGGAGGTAGTACTCGCCGTCGAGTTTGGTGATCCCGTAGGGGGACTTCGGGGATGGGGCCATGTCCTCGGTCTTGGGGCTCCGGGGGTCGTCGCCGTACACCGCGGCGCTCGACGAGAAGACCACCCGGCTCACCCCCCGGGCCTTGGCGACGTCGAGGACCGTGAGGAGCCCGTGGACGTTGATCTCGACGCACTCCAGGGGGCGGGCCACGCTCTCGGGCACGCTCACCTGGGCGGCCAGGTGATGCACGAGGGAGCACCCCTCCATGGCCTGGGCGACGGCGTCGGGGTCGGTGATGCTGCCCTCCACCAGGGTCACCCCCGCGTCGCCCAGGGCGGCCCGGACGGCGGCTACGTTCTCCCGCCGGCCGGTACGAAAGTTGTCGAGGAGGATCACCTCGGCCCCCCGCCGGCCCCACGCGATGGCCAGGTGGTGCCCGATGAATCCGGCCCCTCCCGTGATCAGCACCCTTTGCATCGACCCTCTCCCTCGTTGGGGGCCACTAGCCCGCCTCTTGGGACCCTTCGGCCCCCTGCATCAACATGGTCACCCGCGACCGGATTTCGGGGGGTAACAGGGCCCACGCGGCCCGGACGTCTTCGCGCCGGTACTTCATCGAGAAGTGTTTGATGACCACGTGTTTGCACGCGAGCCCCTCGCCCGCGTCCACGAGCCACTCCATCAGGGACTCGAAGTGGGTGTGACCCCACCGATCGCTGGCGCTCCGCGGGGTCCCGGGCAGGTGGGTGGCCTCGACGAAGAGAACCTCGCTCTGCCCGAGCTCGGGGTGCCGCCACAGGGTCTCGGGGGTGCTGTCGCCCACGTACGTAAACCGTCGATGGTCGACCACGTCGTGCACGGTCACGCCCTCCTCCCGGGCGGCGGCGATCTCGGCCCCAGGAACCCCCACCCAGGCCGGCTTGAGCACCCGGCGATGCTCGACCACGGTGTACCCCACGGAGGTGATGCGGTGATCGACCTCGAAGGCCTCGACCGTAAACCGCCCGCGCAGGGCGATACGATCGCCCGGGTCGACCCCCGTGATGAGCCCCGCGGGATCGGCCTCGTCGTGTTTCTCCTCCATCGCGTCGAAGGCCCGCAGGACCTCGGCCAGGGCGTCGGCGCTCCTGGCCGGGCAGTAGATGCGCGAGGGCCGGGCCCCCAACATCCGACGCAGGGAGACGTGCCGGGGCACACCCCCGGCGTGGTCCTGGTGGACGTGGGACAGGAAGACGTGGCGCAGGTGGGCGGCCTCAAGGGCGCAGTGGCCGAGGTCGAAGCAGGCGTCAAACTCCGGGGCCAGGACATAACTCGCCAGACCCGACACCCCAAAGGCGTCGAGCTCCAGGCCCGCGAGGCGCAGGCGCAGGGGCATCCCGGGGTTGTGAATCGTGCGCAGGGGCATCGCGGCCCGAGGATAGTCTCTCCACGACGCGACGCACGGACAACATCGACACCTCCGGGCCGAACGTGCGACACCCCCTCCCGCACTCTCCCCCTTCCATGCGCGTCCTCCTCGGCCTCGGATCCAACCTCGGCAGCCGCGCGTCCTTCCTGCGGACCGCGGCCGCACGCCTCGCCCAGGCCCCCGAGGTCACCGGGGTGCGGCCCTCTCCCGTGTGGCAGACCGCCCCCCTCGGACCCGCCCAGCCCCCCTACCTCAACGCCGCCCTGGAGATAGACACCCCCCTGTCGCCCGAAGGGCTCCTCGCTCTCACTCAGGGCGTCGAGACCGACCTCGGACGCACCCGGGACGCACGATGGGGCCCCCGCACCCTCGACATCGACCTCTTATGGTGCGATCGGGGCCGGTGGTCGTCGGCGGGGTTGACGATTCCCCACCCGGGGCTGCGGGACCGGGCCTTCGCCCTCGACCCCCTCCTCGCCCTGGACCCCGGCCTGCACGACCCGGAGGGGGTTCCGTACGCGGTGCATCGGGCCGCCCTGGCCCCGGCGGCCTGTGCCCCAGAGCCCTGGACCGACCGGGGCTTCGGCCGACTGCCAGAACCCGCGGGCGGCCTGTGGGTCGCCGGGCGCGACGAGGCCGACGGACTGGCCGCAGCCGCCGAGGCCCTCGGGACCTTGGGGGGGGCCCCGGGCGTCGTACGATTGCGACAGCGGGCGGAGGTCTGGGCGGAGATATCGGCGGGGGCTGACGCGACGGCCCGGCTGGAGGGATGGCTCGCGGCGGTGGGCCGGGCCCTGGTCGAGGGGGGTCTGACCCTCGGGCGGGCCGTGGTCACCGTGGCGGATGCGACCGCGGTCCAGGGCGTCCTGTGGGGCGAGGCCCGCGCGGTCGGGGCTGAGACTCCGCAGGGATTTCAGACCGTCCAGGCCCGGGGGACGGCAGGCTCCTGGGGCGCGACCCTCCGGCCGTGAAGGCAGCCCGGGGGGACTGATCTCCTCAGGGTTTGTCCATCCGTTGCAGCTCGACGGCCATCCCCGCGAGGTCGATGCGCCGCCGCAGGCTCAGCCGCAGACCCGCGCGGCGCCCGGCTTCGGCCGTGGCCTCGGCCGCCGACGACAGCCACACGAGGCGCCCCCCCGACACGAGGGACCGGGCCGCGTGCTCGACGAAGCGCACGAGGAGCCGGTCGGCCGGGGCCCCGAAGCCCACCCGGTACCCCAACGGCGGATTGGTGATCACCAGGGAGGCCCCCGGGGGCAGCGGGTCGAAGGCGTCTCCGGCCTGCACCACGGCCTCGGGAAGCCCCGCCGCGGCGAGGTTGCGCCGGGCCTTGGACACTGCCTCGGGGGCGTGATCGCGGCCGTGCAGGCTCTTGTACGGACCGAGCCGGGCCCGCTCGATCAGCTCCAGGGCCGTGCCGCAGAAGGGGTCGACCACCACGTCGTCGGGGCGGGCCTCGCCCACGCGCACGAGGGCCGCGGCCACGGTGGGGTGCGAGGCCGCGGGCATCTCGGCCACCCGGTAGGCGAAGCGGGTGTCGTCCCACCAGGGGGTGAGCATTGCCCGAACCCCGCGGGGGTCGTCGTCGACCTCCAGGGTCCACAGGGCCCTCCGCGGGTCGTTGACCGAGCCCGGCAGGCGCGGCCCGACGGCCCGCTCGGCGGCCTCGACCTGGGCCCGTCGATGCCCTCCCCGGGTCCACACGAGGCGCCAGCGCAGGGCCCCGCGGGTGAAGGCCTCGAAGATGGCCGTGGCCTCAGGGCTGGTCATCAGGGCGGCCACGTGCTCGGCGAGGTCGTCGCCCGGCTGACGTCGCCGCGGGCGCAGCTCGAACGACAGCTCGGTAAAACACCGCGGGGCCCACAGGGCCTCCAGGGGCGCCGCCGCCCGGGCCAGGACCACCCCGGGGGGCCCGAGGTGCGGCGACCACGCGGCCGGGAGCTCGTCGCGGAGGACCTCCTCGAAGCCCGCCCGGCAGGCATAGCGCAGGGCCAGGGGGTGGTCGGGAACGGCCTTGGGATCGAGTCGGTCGTCGCTCGGGACGGCCCGGGCGAGCCGCAGAAGGGCCCGGTCGACCTCGCGCCGCAGGAGGGTGTCGTCGGTCTGCACGGCGGCGAGGAGACCTCGGGACGCGTCGCCCCCGATGCGCCCGAGGGTGGCCGCGACCGAACGGCGGTGATCGATCCGGGGCTCGCGGTGCCAGTAGCCCAGGACCGCGGCCTCGGCCTCGTCGCGTACGTCCTCGGCCCGCCCGAGGGCGATCACGGCGTTGCGTCGGACCTTGAGGTCGGTGTCGTCAAGGAGGCTGACGATGTGCCGCCAGCGGGTCGGGGTGGGCGACGCGGCGGCGACGCGGCCGAGGACGTCGGCGAGGCGGCCGCGCCAGGGGGCCCGGGCCTCGGGCAGGAGGGCCGCGGCTCGGGAGAAGGCCTCGTCGGGGTGGGCGAGGACGAGGCGCTCGATGCGCCCCACGTCGTCGTCGGAGCACACGGCGAGGCGCTCGAGGAGGGCGGCGATGTCTTTGCGGGCGGGGGTGTACCCGGGGTCGTCGAGGCGCATCACGCGAGCTTCTTGTACCGCACGCGGCGGGGCTGGGCGGCCTCCGAACCGAGGCGCCGCACGCGGTCGGCCTCGTAGTCCTGGTAGTTGCCCTCGAACCACGCCACCCGGCTGTCGCCCTCGAAGGCCAGCATGTGGGTGGCGATCCGGTCGAGGAACCACCGGTCGTGGGAGATCACCAGGGCGCACCCGGCGAAGTCGATGAGGGCGTCTTCGAGGGAGCGCAGGGTGTCGACGTCGAGGTCGTTGGTGGGCTCGTCGAGGAGCAGGACGTTGCCCCCGCGCTTGACCAGCTTGGCCAGGTGGACCCGGTTGCGCTCGCCCCCAGACAGGTCGCCCACCCGCTTCTGTTGGTCGCTCCCGCGAAACCCAAACCCGGCGACGTACGCGCGGGAGGGTACGGCCCGCTTGCCCACAGGCACCTGCTCCTTGCCCTCGGAGATCTCGTCCCACACGGTCTTGGCCGGGTCGAGGGAGGCCCGCGACTGATCGACGTACGACAAGACCACGCTGTCTCCGACGCGGAGGGTCCCGGCGTCGGGGGCCTCGAGGCCCGCCAGGATCCGAAACAGGGAGCTCTTGCCCGTGCCATTGGGCCCGATGATGCCCACGATGGCCCCTCGGGGAACCTTGAACGACAGCCCCTCGAAGAGCACCCGCTCGCCGTAGCGCCGGGTGAGCCCTTCGGCCTCGATGACCAGGTCGCCCAGGCGCGGCCCTGGGGGAATCTGGATCTCGCCCTGGCTGAGCTTCTCCTGCCCGGCCTCGCTGGCCATCTCCTCGTAGGCCGCGAGGCGTGCCTTGCTCTTGGCCTGCCGGGCCCGCGGGGCGAGGCGGACCCACTCCAGCTCGCGGGCGAGGGTCTTCCGACGGGCCGACTCGACCTTCTCCTCGACCTCCAGGCGGGCCCGCTTCTGCTCCAGCCAGGCGGTGTAGTTGCCCTTGAAGGGGTAGCCCTCCCCGCGGTCGAGCTCGAGGATCCATCCGGCCACGTTGTCGAGGAAGTACCGGTCGTGGGTGACGGCGATGACCGTCCCGGGGAAGGCGTGCAGGTGTTGTTCGAGCCAGGCCACGCTCTCGGCGTCGAGGTGGTTGGTGGGCTCGTCGAGGAGGAGCATGTCGGGCTTCTCCAGGAGGAGCCGGCACAGGGCCACCCGGCGTCGCTCACCGCCCGAGAGGGTGGCCACCGGGGCGTCGCCTGGGGGCAGGCGCAGGGCGTCCATGGCCACCTCGACCTGCCGATCGAGGCTCCACCCGTCGAGGGCCTCGATCTGATCCTGAACGGCGGTAAACTCCGCCATCACCTTGTCGTATTCCTTCTCAGGCATGGTCTCGCCGAGCCGCATCGACAAGGCCTCGAAGCGCGTCAAAAGGCCCTTGACCGCCGCCACCCCGAGGTCGACGTTGCCCCGGACGTCCAAGGCCTCGTCGAGACCCGGCTCTTGCGGGAGATACCCAATGCGCACCCCCTTGGCACGCCGGACCTCGCCGAAGTGCTCGGTGTCGACCCCCGCCATGATGCGCAGGAGCGAGCTCTTGCCCGACCCGTTGGACCCGAGGACCCCGATCTTGGCCCCGGGCAAGAAGGCCAGGGTCATGCCCTTGAGGATCTCCCGGCGGGGGTGCACCACCTTGCGGACATCCTGCATTGTCAGAACGAATTCGTGCGCCATGAGCCTCTCCGTCGACGGTCTCTGGCCTTATCACACTCCGCGCGGGCCCGTCCCTACCCTGCGCCGGGAGACCCTGTCATGAAACACACCCTGGTGATCTCCGACGTTCACCTCTGCGAGGCCGTACACTCCGACGGGCCCTGGATGCGCTGGCGCCAGCGGCCCTACTTCCCCGACGCGGAGTTTGTCGGCCTGATTGACCACCTCCTGGAGCGCCTCCCCCCCGGCGACCAGGCCGAGCTGGTCTTCAACGGCGACCTGTTCGATTTCGACGCGGGCCGGGTCATCGACGGGACGGCGGTGTTCGAGGACCTCCCCCGCACCGAGCCCGTGGCCGTCGAGCTGATCGGGCGCATCTTCGACGACCACCCGGGGTACGTGCAGTCCGTGGGGCGCTGGCTCCGGGCGGGCCACACGGCCGTGTTCGTCTCGGGCAACCACGACCCCCAGCTCGGATTTGATCGGGTGCGGACGCGCATCCGCGAGCGGCTCTCGGTCGCGGCGGGCCATCCCCGCTTCGGCGACGCGGTGCACTTCCGGGCGTGGTTTCACCAGACCGCCGGGGGCATCCACATCGAGCACGGCAACCAGTTTGACCCCTACTGCTCGTTTCGTTACCCGATGCGGCCCCTCCTGCCCCCCGAGCGCGGCCGCGACCGGGCCATCGCCCCCACCGTGGGCTCGATCACCTTCCGCCTCATCGGCAGCCGCCTCGGCACGATGAACCCCCACTTCGACGACTCCTGGGACATGTCCTTCTCGGAGTATGTCCGCCACTGGGTCAAGCACTACCTCCGCACCGACCACTCCCTGGCCTGGACCTTCTTCGCGGGCAGCTTCCGCATCGTGGCCCAGACCTTCCTCGGGCGCGACGCGGGCTCGACCGACCGCTTCCACCGCGACGTCGAGGCCGCCGCCCGCGAGACCGGGGCCGACATCGATCGGGTGGCCGAACACGCCCGGCTCTTCGCCCCGCCCGCCGACGAGGTCCTGCACAAGGTGGTGCGGGAGTTCTATGTCGACCGGGTGGTGCTGGGGGTGTTGTCGACCGGGGCCGTGATCGCCCCCCTCGTGACCCGCAGCCGCAAGGCCGTGTCCCTGGCCCTCGGGGCCGCCTTCCTCATGGTGGCCTACGAGCTCGCCTCGCCCTCCCGCGGCCTCGACGACAACTACCGCCGCATCGCCGCCCGGGCCCGCGACATCGCCCGCATCTACAACGCCCGGGCCGTGATCTTCGGCCACACCCACACCCCCTACGGCGTGTGGGAAGAGGGCATCTTCTACGGCAACAGCGGCACCTGGTCGCCCTCCCTGGTCGACATCGACACCGGAGCCATCGCCGTGGAGCACAAGCCCGTCCTGTGGGTCACCGACGACGGACAGACGCTCTCCGGGGGGCTGTTTCGTTGGGACGGGGCCAGCCTCCTGCTCGACCCCGAGGCCACCTCCCCCGTCCCCACCCGGCGCGCGCGCGAGGCGGCTCCCTCGGTGCGCCCCCCGCCTTTCACCTCCCCCGTCGGGGTCGAATAGCCCTCAGGCCGCCCACAGGCTCGGGGCCACCGCGTCGAACAACCCCCGGGCATCGACCGCCCGCGGAACCCCCGCCCGCTCCACCGCCTCCTCGGGGGCCTCAGCCCCGAGGGCCCGACGCAACCCCACCACCGCCTCCCGACGGGCCAGGGCCACCGCTTCCCGCTCGGCAGGGCTGAGGAACCCGTCGATCCACGCGGCCACGTCCCAGGCCAGGGCCGCGTGGCGGGTCTCGTCCCGGGCGATGCCCCGGAAGGCCCGGGCGAGGGCCGGATCGCGGGCGTGCTCGGCCTGAAAGGTGGCCTGGAGGGCCCCGAAGGTCTCGCGGACGCAGCCCTCCGCGGCGTTCTCCGCGGCCACCGCGTAGGGGGACCGTACGGGCAGGGTCGGGATCGGCCGGGCCCCCACCCGTCCCCCGTGCCGCGCCGCGAGCCGGGCCGTCAACGACGCGTGCCGAACCTCATCCCGGGCCGACCGCTCGGCCTCCGACACCAGGGCCTCGGGGGCCCCAAAGGCCCGCAGCTCTCGGGCCAGGCGCTCAAACGCAAACACCGCCGCGGCCTCCAGCTCCGCGGCCCGGGCGAGGTAGTCCCCGAGGGAGCGGGAGGGGGACGGGTCGCCCCGGTCGATCCCGTCGGACATCCGACCGATCACGCAGTTGGGGTTTCCGTCCTCGACCCGGACGGTCTCCAGGACCGTGAGGACACCGGCCGCGGAGACCGCCACGACGTGCTCGTCGATGCCCGTACCCTCGCCGCAGGTGTGCCCCGTGGCCACCCGGAGCTCGAACCCAGTGCCCGCCCCGCGCACGTTGTTGCCGTCGCACAAGATGCGATAGCCCCGCTCGCGGGCCAGCCACGCGGCCTCGGACGCCACCTCGATGGGCCCGAGGAACGCCGCGAGGGCGTCGACGCTCACGATCGACCCGACCTCGTCCCCGCGGGTAAACACCACGTACCGATGCTCGGGGATGTCCAAGCCACCTCCCGGCCCGCGCCACCCTTCGCTCGATCGCAGGGCGGCGAGGGTTCCCTGACAGGTCACCGGGGCCGAGGCGGTGGCGCAGGCCGTCCCCGTGGCGGCGAGGACCCGGGGCTCTCGCGCAGGGGGAGGCTGCCCCGGGAAGGTGTCGTCCTCCTCGCGCAGGGCGAGGTAGTCGACCGGGGTGGCCGGGGTGACCCCGACCACGGGCCGAAACTCGGCGCCCGTGCACACGTTGTCAGAGAATCCCGCGGGGTCGATGCGCCCAGCGCAACCCCCGGCCCCGACGAGGCCCAGGGAGACGGCGGCGCGAAAGAGCGTGCGGAGTTGGGCAAACCGGGTGCCTTCGTACATGGGCGGGCTCCGAGCGAAGGGGCAGCAACTGCCCGAACGAAGCCTACACCCTCGACGATCCGGGTGCCTTACGGCGGGGTGAGGCCGATGTCGAAGAGGGCCACGAGGTTGACCCGGGTGGCGATGAGCTGGCTCCACCCGAGGTGCCCGCTCTCTGTGCCCCACACCCGAGAGACGTAGTGGAAGGGAGCAGCCTCCGCGGCCAGGGCGGCCTTGCGGGCAGGGAGGTTGAGGAAGACCACCGACTCCGCCGCGGCCTCGGTAAACTCGTGAGGCACCCCCCGGATGTCGTCGCGGTCGAGGATGTCGGGGGCCACGAACATCCGGGCGTCGCCCCCGCGGGCTTCGACGTAGCGGCACTGCCCGCGGTTGCCGCCGAGTCCGATCAGGGTCCCGCCGGTCATCACGGCGAGCACCCTGCCCCGCAGCCCGTCGATCCGCGGCCACGCCCCCGCCCGCGCGGCCCTCCGCAGCGTCGGGTGAGCCCCGCGTAGCTCCCCGGGGCGGTAGAGCCTCTCCCCCAGGGTCTCGTCGAGCAGGGCGTCGAGGTCGGCCGGCATCCGGCCCGGGCCCCACCCCTGCTTTTTGTCGAGGAAGATCGTGACCACCTCGTGCCCCGGGTGATCCTCGCACCAGGCCGCCACGTCGAGGAGGCACGCCCGCAGGTCGTTGCGCCCGTCGCGGACCGTGCAGTTGTTGTGGTTGCCGCCCGTCAGCCCGTGGCGGACGTACCACGCCCCGGGACGACTCGCCCCAAAGGCCAGGGCGTTGTCCTGATCGTAGAAGTCGATCTCAATGTTGCGGGTGTGGTCGAGAGCCGCCGCCAGCGAGGGGGCATACTGGCGCTCGTAGCAGTTGTGACAGGCCAGCCGCTGGACGTGGGCATACGAGGCGTCGGTCGCGGCCGGATGGACGGGCCTGGTCGCCGGGGAACACATCCACGAAGACCCCAGCGGGGAGATACACGCTGAAGTTACGAACAAGACCGCACACAACCACCGCATCAATAGCTGTTCTCCGAGGGGAGCCCAGTGATAACCAGGGTGTATACTCAAGTCAAGCGACCCTCTTGAGTTGCCTAGAGTGTGCCTGTGTATTGTTGAAGGATTGTTCTATCTCGGGTGTGTATTGGCGCGCGGAGGTGTCGCTCTCGCCCTGGATCAGCGCACCGCGACCCCGCGCAGGATCACCGCGGCGTCGCTCCGGCACCGCAGCGACCCCAACCGCACCGCGGACCCGAGCTCTGCGCTGTACTCACGGGTTCCGGCCCGGACGGACACGGGGCCGAAGGGGTCGCACTCTACGGAGGCCGCCCCGGGGCTCTCGACCCGCAGGTAGAGCCGCCGGACCGACCCGCGCGCGCCGCGGATCGTCACGCTCACAGCCCGCCCCGGGGTGAGCCCAACGGCCCCGGGCCACCCCGCCACCCGCCGCCCCGGCTCGCCCACTCGCCGCAGGAGCCCCACGGCCTCGGCCACCCCGCCCGGGGCCCCGAGAGCCGCCCGCAGACGCACCTCCGCCGTCGGGTCGCCGAGGTCGAGGAGGGCCCCGAGGGCCGCCCCCCGCGTGAGGGGATAGGGCGTGGCCGCCAGGGTGGCCCGCAACGGCGCGATGGCCCGCCGGTCGCCGAGCTCGCCCAGGGCCCGGGCCGCCTCCGGGGCGAGGCGAAGGTCGTCGAGCAGCCGAACCCAGGCCTCGTAGGCCCCCGGAGCCCGCAGCCCCCGCAAGGCCGCCACCACCGCGTCGCGCTCGGCGTCCGGGGCCTGGGGGTCGGTCAACCAGGTTGACAAGATCCCGACCCCGTCGTCGCGCCTGAGCCGCGCGAGCCCGAGGGCGGCCCGTCGCCGCGCCCGCGGATCGGTCGCCCTGAGGGCCCGGATGGCTCCCTCCAGGCCCCGGGGGTCGCCGAGGAGGCCCAGCGACACCGCCGCGGCCTCGGCCACCGAGGGCTCCGGGTGCTGGAGGGCCCGGGCCAGGGCGTCGCGCAGGCCCGGGTCGGTCACCCCGAGCTCGCCGAGGACCACGGCAGCCCGCCGTGCAAAGGCAGGGGCCGGATCGCTGAGGAGCCGGGCCACCTCCGGGGCCGCGGAGTGATCTCCCTGCTCGGCCCGGGCCAGGTCGGACGGGACCTCCACCGCCCCGCCCATCCCTTCCCCGTCGATCCGAACGTGCTCGGCCTCCCACCCCGCCACCCGTCCGCGCAGCCTGCGGGCGAGGTCGGGCTGCCGGTCGGCGAGGTTGACGCGCTCGCGGGGGTCGCGGGCGAGGTTGTAGAGCTCGAGGGACTCGTCGGCCAGGTCGACCACCAGCTTGTGGGTCCCGCGCACGAGGGCCCGGAGCGACCCGGCGGCCACGAAGACATCCTGCCCGAGGGGCCCTCCCTGGGCCACCCCCCCGAGGTCGACCCCGCGGAGCCCGAGAGCCCGCGGGAGCCCGACGCCCGCGAGCACCGTCGGAACGAGGTCGACGTGGCTGACGGGCTCGTCGACCACCCGGGGAGCCACCCCGGCCACCTCCATCACCCACGGGACCCGGACCTGTTCGTCGTAGACGGTGGTCCCGTGGTAGCTGCCCCCGTGGTCGCCAAACTCCTCGCCGTGATCGGCCGTGACCATCCACGATGGGCTCCGTCCGCGCCGGGCGAACACGGCCCGTAGCTCCCCGAGGGCCGCGTCGGCCGCGGCGCACTCGCCGTCGTACCGGGCCTCGCGGCTCGACCCGAAGTCGAAGCCGGGCTGCGTCTCGTAGGGCTCGTGGGGCTCGAGGAAATGAACCCACACAAACACCCGGGCCTCCGGGGGCTGGGCGGCCAGCCAGGCCTCGACGGCCGTCACCTGATCGCGGGCGGGCTCAAACTCCACCCGCGCATGGGCGAACCCGAACCGCTCGGCCCCGAGGGCCGCAAAACGCTCTCCGTCGACCGCGAACACCGCCGGGGGATAGAAGGCCGCCGTGCGGTACCCCGCCTCCCCCAGGGCGTGGGCCACCGTGCGCCGCCGACGGGACGCCCCGGGCAGGGTCATCACGGCCCGGGCGTGGGTGCCAAGCATCAGGGAGGCCAGAGAGTACGAGGTGTGGGGCGTCGTGCAGTAGGCCCGGGCAAATACCACCCCCCGGGCCCCCATGGCGTCGAGGACGGGCATCCTCCCGCGCCCCCCGAGGGCCCGCAGCCGATCGGCCCGCAGGGCGTCGATGGTCACCAGGACCAGATCGTGTCCGGCCAGGGGCAGACGCGGCCCGCCCGCCTGCACCGCCGTCGACCCTTCGGCCACCACCGCCTGCCGACGCATCCGGCCGAGGGCCCACCCCGGATACTGAGCCCCCGGGGCCCGACGCAGGACCGACCGGACCCCCATCGGATGGCCGAGCCACACCCCCGCCCCGAGGCTCGCCGCGAGCCCGACCACGGCCCAGCGCCCGGCCCCCCCGAGGCCCCGCAGGGCCTCCCTCAGGAGGGCGAAGGCCCCGAGGGCCAGGAGCCCATGCAAGAGCGCGTACTGCCGCACGAGCACCGTGGCGTGCACGGCGTACAGGCCCACCCCGAGCACCCCGAGGCTCCAGCGAGGCAGGTCCGCCGCACGCCGACCGAGGGCACCGAGGCGCCACACGACCAGGGCCCCGAGGACCACCGCCGCTGCCCGCAGGGGCCATGCGAGCCCGAGCCGCACGATCCCGCTCCCCGAAAACAAGGCCGCCCCCAGGACGGCCCCCAACGCGGCCCCCGTGGCCGCCCGGACGGCCCCGCGGTGCCACCCCGCCCCCAGGCGAAGCCCGATCGCCGCCCCCAGGGCCCCGAGGAGGGCCCCTGCCCCGACATCCAGGGCCAGGGCGGTCAGGAGGGCCCGTCCGGGGGCTCCGAGGCGCACGAGGACCCCGAGGTCGAGGACCCCGAGGACGGCGCCCGCAAGGCCCCCTGCGCGGGCCCCTGCGGCGAGCTGCGTGGCGTGCAGTCTGGGGGGCACCGTCGGTCTACCCGGCCTCTTCGCCCACCGGGGAGGCTCCCCGGCGCAGGAACCTGCGCACGGCTCGGGCCAGGGCGGGGTGCTCGGCGAGGTTGGGGTCGGCCGCCACGATGCGGCGGGCGATGTCCCGGGCGGCCCGCACGAGGTCGGCGTCGCGGACGGGGTCGGCGAACCGCAGGGTGCTGTCCGCGCCTGACTGCCGGGCCCCAAACCACTCCCCGGCCCCGCGTCGGGCGAGGTCGCGTTCGGCCAGGGCGAACCCGTCGGAGCAGGAGGCCACCTCGGCGAGCCGGGCGTGGGCGTCGGGGTCGGCCTCGGTGGGGGCCGCGTCGGGCACGAGGAGGCACCCGGCCCGCTGCCCGCCGCGCCCGACCCGACCGCGGAGCTGGTGAAGCTGGGCCACCCCGAACTGCTCGGCCCCGAGGATCACCATGAGGTTGGCCGCCGTCACGTCGAGGCCCACCTCGACCACGGTGGTCCCAAGCAGGACGGGCAGGAGCCCGCGACGAAACGCATCGAGGGCCTCGCGTTGGGCCTCCGGGCTCATGCGCCCGTGCACCACGGCGATCCGATCGGCCCCGAGGGCCTCCTGGAGCCACGGGAGGGTCTCGGTCACGGAGGTTCCGGCGGGGGGGCCCTCGTCGTCGTCTTCGGAGGTCTCGGGGTCGATGCGGGGCACCACCACGAACACCCGCCCGTCGGCCTCCAGGGCCCGGGTGATGGTGCGCAGGACGAAGGCCCGATCGCCGGGCTCGACGAGGCGTGTAGTGACCTCCTGTCGTCCCGCGGGGCGCTCGGCCAGGGTGACCACGTCGAGGTCGCCGTACTGGGCCAGGGCCAGGGTCCGGGGAATGGGGGTGGCCGACACCACCAGGAGGTGCGGAGAGGGGCTCCGCCCGGCCACCATGGCGAGCCGCTGGCCCACCCCGAAACGATGCTGCTCGTCGATCACCACGAGGCCGAGGGCGGGCGGGGTCAGGGCCGGGTCGAGGATGGTGTGGGTCCCGACCACCACGCGCACGAGGCCGGCTTGGATGACCTTCTCCGCGTGCCTCCTGGCCTTCGGAGGGGTGCTCCCGAGGAGCACGGCCACGGGGCCGCCTTCGTTGCCCAGGGCCCGCTCCAGGACCCTGGCGTGCTGCTCGGCCACCAGGGTAGTGGGGCAGAGCCACGACACGGCCCCGCCCGCCCGGAGGACCGCGAGGGTGGCCGCGAGGGCCACGGCGGTCTTGCCCGACCCTACGTCGCCCACCAGGAGCCGCCGCATGGGGGAGGCCGCGGCCATGTCGCCCACGAGGACGGAGACGGCGTCGCGCTGGCCCTGGGTCAAGGTCAGGGACAGGCGGCCCTCGAGGTGGGCGATCACCCCGGGGGCGGGCGGGACGGGCGAGGCTCCCCCGGCGCTTCGGCGGGCGCGTTCGAGGGCCGTGCTGAGGGCGAGGAGCTCTTCGAGGCCGAGGCGCCGGTGCGAGGGCGAGCGGCCCTCGGTCAGGGCCCGGAGCTCGGCCGGGCCCATCGTGGCGTCGGGGGCGTGCAGGGCCCGCAGTGCCTGGGCCGCGGTCATCAACCCCAGGGCCGCCGCGTCCTCGGGCGGAACCGGGTCAGCCCACCCCCCGACCCCCTCCAGGGCGGCCCGCACGATGCGGCCGACGTTGCCCGGGGCCACCGACCCGACGGCCCCGTAGACGGGCTCGATGGGGCGGGTGCGGGTGTGGGCCGCGAGCACCTTGGGCTGGACCAGCTCGGGCCCCAACGGGCCGCGGCGCAGGGTGCCGACGAGGCGCACGGTGGCCCCCACGGGGAGGCGCGCGTTCATCCCTGATTTCGCGTGGAAGAACACGGCCCGCAGCACCGAGACCCCCTGCGGCTCGCGCAGGGCGATCTGGAGCCTCCTCGCCCGGGGCGGCCCCACCCCGCGGGCGTCGGCGATCACCCCCTCCACCGCCACGAGAATCCCCGGCTGCCCGTGCCGAACCCGGCGCCAGTCGTCGGCCTCCCGCAGGTCGAGATACCGCCGCGGGGTGAGCGAGAGCACGTCTCCGACGGTCTCGACCCCGTGGGCCCGGAGCACGGCGGCCACCTGGGCCCCGACGTTTTTCAGGGCCTCGACGGGTTGATCCTGGAGGTCGGCGGCGAGGCTCTGGCCTTGGGGCCCTGCGGTGGGGCTGCGGGTACGCGCCATGGGGGGCCCTTCGCCTCGACCCGGGATTGAGGGGTCCCCGGAGGGCCTCAGCCCTTGCCGAAGGTGACCTCGAGGACCTCGTACACCCGCGACCCCCCGGGGGTGGTCACCTTCACCTCGTCGCCGGCCTCGCGCCCGATGAGCTGCTTTGCCAGCGGGGAGAACACCGAGATGGCGCCCGTGTCGCTGTCAGCCTCGACGGGCCCGACGATGCGATACCGCACCTCGTCGCCCGCGTCGTTGCAGAGCACCACCGTGGCCCCAAAGGCGACCCGGGTGCCTCCGAGCCGCGACGGGTCGATGATCTCCGCTCGGGAGAGCTTGTCTTCGATCTCGGCGATGCGCCCCTCGATGAAGCTCTGCTTGTCGCGGGCCGCGTGATACTCAGCGTTTTCACGCAGGTCGCCGTGCTCCCGAGCCGTCGCGATCTGGCTGATCACCCACGGGCGCTCGACCGTCTTGAGGTGCTGGAGCTCGGCCTTGATCTTGGCGTGGCCCTCGGGCGTCATGGGGATGTTGGACGACATGGAATTCTCCTCCTAACAGATCGCCGCCCCCTCGCCAACGCCTACGGGCATCGAAGCCGCACGACCGCGAGGCCCCCTCCAGGCCCGGGCTGCAAGAGGCCCACCCCAGGGCTCCCCTCGGCTGCGAGGCCCGCGTGGGGCAGGGCCCCTTCGGCCGCGGGCTCGACCCGTGGCCCCGCGGGGTCGGGCTGCCCCGTGGGGTCGACCGGGCGCCGCACCGTGACCACCCGGCCCTCGCGCCGGTCCCGCCACCACACCGAGACCCGTAGCCCCTCCGCCCAGATCACCGGGGCCCCGGTCGGAACACTCCCTGCCTCATTGACCACCGCCGTACGGTCGACCCGCCCGAGCCCTCCCGCGGTGGCCGTCACCCGGGCCAGGGCCACCTCGCCTCCGTCGCCCCGCGACTCGCTGTCGCTGTCCGGGGCGTTGCGCCAGGCCACCCAGACCGTCCCGGCCTCGGCCGAGGCCAGGGCGATCCCGAACCGATGCCCCGGGGCCCGCGTGAGCCGCAAGGGCGCGCCCCGCACGAGCCCCGCGGGGCTCAGGGCCACCCCCCACAGGTCGGTGACCGTCTCGTTGTGCTCCTCGCCCCCCGACACATCGCGGCTGGCCAGCCAGAACACCGCGGCCCCGTCCCCGAGTCGCACGGCCACCGGGTCGCTCGCGTCCTGCTCGGGGGGCGAGATCTGATGCGGGGCGGGGCACCCTCCCGCCGCCCCGTTGGGACCGACGGGACGGGCCTCAGCGGGGGTCACGACGTGGGCCATGATGTGTCCCGCCGCGGGCTCGGGGCCGTCCTCGTCCCACACCAGGAGGGCTCCCCGGGCGGTGGTGGAGGCCGCGAGGCTCAGCCCCTCGTCGCGCCCTTCAGGCTGCTCGCACCCGCGGTCGAGGCGGGGGCCCACCCGCACGACGTGGTGTCGCCCGGCGAGGCTCTGCCGCACCCAGGCCACCAGGGGCAGAGGGCCTTCGGGGCCGGGGAGCACGACGAGGCGCGGGTCGCTGTGCTCACCCCCGAGCGGAAAGGAGGCCGCGGGCCCGGTCTCGTGCGGCACGAGGGTGACCCGACCCGTACGGGCGTCGGTGACGAGGACCCGCCCGCCCGCGACGTCGACGCTCTCGTAGCCGGGGGTGGCCCCCGCGTCGTCGGAGCCCGCGTGGCCCTGCACGATCCAGCGCGGAGGGCCCGCGGTGCACAGGGCGAAGGCCGGGGCGTCGGGCGCCGCGTCCTGGAGGGGGGCCCCGGCGTCGGGCAGCACCGGGGCGGGCCCGGGACGACGACAGGCCACGAGCGCCCCCAAGACCCACCCTCCCCTTCGCAGCACCCGCAGCACGACCCCAACATAATCCCGATCCACCCAGACCCCACGAATTGACATCGGACAAGTCGCCGCCCCCCCGAGGGCCCCTATGGTTGCCGGCATGGAGCCCCACCCCGTCGAGCCCTTCCGCATCAAGTCGGTGGAGCGTATGCACCTTCCCGACGGCGCCCAACGGCGGGCCGTGCTCGACGCCGCGCGATACAACCCCTTCCGGATCCCCTCCCGGGCCGTCTTCATCGACCTGCTGACCGACTCCGGGACCGGGGCCATGTCCGACACGCAGTGGGCAGCCCTGGTCAGCGGCGACGAGTCATATGCGGGGTCGCGCTCCTTCGACGCCCTCAGCGCCGCGGCCGAGGCCATCACGGGGTACCCCCACATCCTGCCCGTGCACCAGGGGAGGGGGGCCGAAAACGTGCTGTTCTCGGCCCTGGTCAAGCCCGGCAACCGGGTGCCCGCCAACACCCATTTCGACACCACCCGGGCCAACATCGAGGCCCACGGGGGGGTGGCCGTCGACCTCGTCCCCCCTGCCCACCGCGACCCGCGGTCGCCGCTGCCCTTCAAGGGCGACATCGACCTCGGACGCCTCGAGACCACCCTCGCGGCCCACCGCGGCAACGTCCCGGCCATCGTGCTCACCCTCACCAACAACGCCGCCGGGGGGCAGCCCGTGTCCCTCGCCTGCGTCCGGCGATGCAGCGCCATCGCCCGGCGCCACGGGATCCCCCTCCTCATCGACGCCGCCCGTTACGCCGAGAATGCGTGGCTCATCAAGTGCCGCGAGGAGGCCCAGGCCGACCGCACCCCGCGGGCCATCGCCCGAGAGATCTTCGACCTCGCCGACGGAATGTGGATGAGCTCCAAGAAGGACGGCCTGGTCAACATCGGCGGGCTCCTGTGCGTGCGCGACCAGGGGCTCTTCGAGGCCATCCGGGCCAACCTGATCCTGATGGAGGGCTTCGAGACCTACGGGGGCCTGGCCGGGCGCGACCTCGCGGCCCTCGCCGTCGGGCTCGACGAGGCCCTCGACGAGGAGTACCTCGCATACCGGACGGGCCAGGTGGCCTACCTCCACGCGGGCCTCAAGGCCGGAGGGATGCCCCTCCTCGAGCCCGCCGGGGGTCACGCGGTCTACCTCGACGCGGGGGCCCTGCTCCCGGAGGTCTCGCCCCGGCAGTTTCCAGGGCAGTCGGTGATGGCGGCCCTGTACCTCGCCGGGGCCGTGCGTAGCTGCGAGATCGGCTCCCTCATGTTTGGCGACCACGACCCGCCCGGGGAGCCCCCTCCCGACCGCCATGAGCTCGTGCGCCTGGCTCTCCCGCGGCGGGTCTACACCGCGAGCCACATGGACTTCGTCATCGAGCGGGCCGGACGCGTGGCAGCCCGCCGCAACGACCTCCCCGGGTTTCGGCTCCTCAACGACCCCAAACAGCTCCGACACTTCGTCGCCGACCTCGAACCCCTGCGGCCGATGCCCCCGCTCGACCACCCATGACCGCCGCCCCTGCTCGGAGGCCTCTCGTGTCCAAAGCTCCTCCCCCTCGCCGCACCCTCACGGTCATGATGCCCCGGGCCACAACCAGCGGAGGCGACGCGACCTGTCCCATCGGCCGGGCCGCGGGCTGCGCCTCGGGCGGCAACTGCCCCATGCACGCGCGCTCGATCGCCGCGGGCACCACCGTGTTTGTCGAGGGGGCCGAGGTGGCCCGGGTCTGGTACGTGTTCGAGGGCATGGTGGGGCTGTGGCGGGCCATGGGGGACGACCGGGGGGTGGGGGTCCCGTGGGCCACCCGCCGGGCCGGAACCCTCCTCGGCAGCGAGGGCCTCACCCAGGACGCCTACGCCGACACGGCCATCGCCCTCACCGACGTCACCCTCTGCTCGGCCGAGCGCGACACCTTCCGCCGTTGGGCCACCGAGGGCAGCCTCGAGGCCGCCCGGACCGTCATGGAACTGGTCATCCGCACCCACTGCAGCGGCGAGCCCCGCCCCTCCTCGTCCGAGGGCCCCGCCTCGCGCCGGGTGGCCCGATGGCTCGCCGACGAGAGCCGCGGGGGCCTCGCCCCGCCCATCCCCCGTGCCGTGGTGGCGGGCCTCCTGGGCATGCTCCCCGAGACCTTCTCCCGGGCCCTGGCCAGGCTCACCGCCTGCGGGGCCATCCACGTCACCCGCAAGCGCATCCAGGTGACCGACCCCGCCCGCCTCCTCGAACAAGCCGGGACCTGACCCGAGGGCCCTCCGCCCCCCTTTCGTGCGCGATCACCTCCCGATCGCCCCCGTCGGCCTCACAACGCGCTAGGCTCCGGGCTCGTCACGTTTCCGACGAGAGGATGAGTTCGACCGATGCGGCGTTGGCTGTACACATTGTCCGGGGCTTCGCTCGTCCTGGCCGCCTGCGGGGAGGCCCCGCTCTCCGCGACCGACGCCGCCATCACCGCGGTCGACGCCTCCACAGACCTCGGCCAGGGCTCCGACGTCGCCACCGGCCCGGAGGTCCTGCCGGGCGACACCCCCGAGCCCGCCGTCGACGCCCCGGCCCCGCGCCCCATCGCCCAGTGGCACATCCCCCGCCCGGGAGCCCCGGTGCAGGCCTTCGAGCTCCCCTGGCCCAACGACCTCGGCCGCGACGCCATGGGGCGGGTGAGCTTCGCCCTGTTCCCCCAGGAGGGGGTCCATCCCCTCGTGCGGACGTACCTCACCCGCTTCGAAGGCCGCCTCGACGGCTTCTCTCCCAGCGGGGCGGTCTATCTCCGCTTCGGGATGTCCCTCGACGCCACCAGCCTGCCCCCCAACGCCCGGGCCACCCTCACCGCGGAGAGCCCCCTCCAGCTCCTCGACGTCGACCCCGCGAGCCCTCACCGCGGCGAGAGGGTCCCGCTCCAGTGGTACCTCCGCGACAGGCCCACCCGCTACTGGCCCTGGCACACCCTCGCCGTGGCCCCCGTGCACGGATACCCCCTGCGCCCGGCCACCCGCTACGCCCTCGTGGCCACCACGGCCCTGCGGGGTGCAGGGGGGGCGCCCCTGACACGCGACGTCGACCTCGAGGCCGTCCTGGCGGAGTCGGGCGGGGACAGCACCGTCGGGGCCGCCCGTGACCGCTACGCCCCGGCCGTGACCGCCCTGGAGGCCGCGGGGGTGGCCCGGGCTCGGGTCTTGTCATTGAGCGTGTTCACCACGGGAGACCCCACGGCGGAGTTCTTCCGGGCGGCGGACTGGCTGCGTCGGCAGGGGCCCACACCCCGCCTCATCGACATCGACGCGGGCACGGCGGGCGAGGGGTTCATCCTGTTTCGTGGGCACTACGGGCCCAACCCCGTGTTTCAGTCCGGGGCTGCCCCGTACAGCGACCTCGGCAGCGGCGACTTCGTCCTCGACTCCGCGGGGGTCCCGCAGCCCCAGGGCACCGAAGACATCCGGTTCGTGCTCACGGTGCCGACCACGGGCACCCGCCCCATGGCCGGCTGGCCCATCGCCGTCTACGCCCACGGCACCGGCGGCAACGCCAACAGCTTCGTCTCCGACCGCACGGCCGCCGCCCTCGCCGCCCAGGGCGTCGCCACCCTGGGCTTCGACCAGATCTTCCACGGCGAGCGGGCCACCCCCGGGTCTTCCCCCGACACGGCCTTCTTCAACTTCACCAACCCCTCGGCGGGCCGCACCAACAACCGCCAGGCGGGCCTCGACCTCGTGCAGTGCGGGCGCTTCGTCAGGGCCTTGACCTTCGAGGTCCCCTGGGAGTCGGGGCCCGTGACCGAGCGCTTCGACCCCGACCAGGTGTTCTTCTTCGGACACTCCCAGGGCGGTCTCAACGGCCCCCTGTGGCTGGCCGCAGAGGGCACGGCCAGGGCGGCGGTCTTGTCCGGGGCGGCCGGGGTCCTGGCCCTGTCCATCGTGCTCAAGACCGAGCCCGTCAACATCCCGCAGACCATCACCTCCGTGCTCCAGCTCCAGCGCGACGAGCTGGTGGCCCTGCACCCCCTCGCGACCCTGCTCCAGACCCTGGCCGACCCCGCCGACCCCATCAACTACGCGCGGTTTATCGTGCGGGAGCCCCGCCCCGGAGAGCGCCCCAAGCACATCTTCCAGACCCAGGGCTTCGTCGATCGGTACTCGCCCCCCGCGGCCATCGCCGCCCTGGCCCTGGCCACCGGCCTGCCCCTCACAGCCCCCGTCACCCAGCCCGAACCAGGGTGGGACCTCCTCGGCCTGTCCCCCGCAGCTCTCCCCCTCCGCGGCAACCTCCCGGCCATGGGGATGGTCCCCGCCGCGACCACATCCTGGATGCAGTTTGCCGCACCGCCCCGCCGCGATGGCCATTTTGTGGTCTTCGACGTGCCTGAGGCCCGCCTCCGTGCGGCGGCCTTCCTCGGCACCGCGGCCCGCGACGAGGAGGGCATCCCCACAGTGGTAGCCCAGGTCGAGTAGGGCCCCAACGACGAAGCCCCCTGCGGCCCGCGCACCCGGTAGAGTGCGAGGCCGAGGGGGGCTCCCAAGGAGTCAGGTCAGCAGGAGGCCGTCAGGCCCGCTTCTCGGCCTGCTCGGCCAGCATGGGGAAGCGCATCGTCTGGCCCTTGTGGGCCTTGATGGCGGCCATCACCATGACCACGAGGTACCCCAGCCAGGCGAGGGACACGAGGAGCCCCAGGATCCCGGAGATGCGCACGAGCACCTGGGCCAGGATGTTGAGGACGATCGAGGCCCCGATGCTGAAGAAGATGGCCTGGAACGCGTGGAAACGAATCCAGCGGCGCTGCGGCTCCTTCGGCTCGGTGAGGGCCACCACGATGGCGAGGATCGGGAAGATGTACCCGATGGCCGCCGCGAGGTTGTAGTCGAGGTTGCCCGTCTGGGTCTTCATGCCCGGGGTGTACGGGATCTCTCCGCCGCCGCCGGGACCGCCCTGCGGGACCATGCCGCCACCGGGAGGGCCGTAGCCCGGCTGGGGCTGGCCGTAGCCCTGCTGCGGAGGCTGACCGTAGCCCGGAGGGGCTCCGCCGCCAAACCCGCCCGGAGCACCCGGAGCACCCGGAGGGGCCCCGCCGCCGAACCCGCCCGGAGCACCCGGAGGCGCCCCGCCGTACCCGCCCGGCGCGCCCGGAGGGGCTCCGCCGTACCCGCCGCCCGGAGGGGCCGCGCCGTATCCGCCCGGAGGGGCTCCGCCGCCGAACCCGCCCGCGGCCTGCTGCGGCGGCTGAACGGGATTGAACCCGCCCCCGAACCCGCCCGGGGGCATCTCCATGGCGACCGTCGCGCCGGCCCCCTCGGGGACCTGCTGCGGCGGCTGAACGGGGTTGAATCCCCCCTGCTGGGGATACCCCGGCTGTGCGCCGTACCCCTGCTGGGTCGGCTGCCCGAAGGCCCCCTGCGGTTGCTGTGGATATCCAGCGCCCTGGGGATAGCCCCCCCCCTGGGGGTACCCTCCACCCGGCGGATAGCCTCCTCCCGGCGGTCCATGCATGGTCGTCGTCCTTTCACCTGTCGCGCAGCGCACCCAACGTTTGCCGCTCGAAGCCCTGGCACAGTGACAGCCCTCCCGCGGCCCTGTCAACCGTACTGCGGCGATTGACCCGTGTTGCGCCCGAGGCCCTGTCGGCGTTACGCACCCGGGCATGAGCCCCTCCTCCCCTCTGGCCATCCCCGTGACCGTCAACGGCGAACCGCGAGAGGTCCCCCCGGGCCTCACCGTGAGCGCCCTCCTGCAGCACCTCGGGGTCCCCGGCAACGCCGCCGTCGAGCGCAACCTCGAGCTCGTCCCGCGGGCCCAGCACCCGACCACCGCGGTCGAGGCGGGCGACACCTTCGAGGTGGTGCACCTCGTCGGCGGAGGGTAGAAGTCCCCGTATGGACGACGCGCTGGTGATTGGCGGACGGACCTTCCGCTCGAGGCTCTTTGTCGGCACCGGGAAATACCCCGACCTCGACACCACCCGGGCCGCCCTGCGGGCCTCCGGGGCCGAGGTGGTCACCGTAGCCGTACGACGCATCAACCTGGCCGACACGGGCCGCGGGTCGCTCCTGGGCATGCTCGCCGAGGAGGGATTCACCCTCCTGCCCAATACCGCGGCCTGCTACACGGCCGAGGACGCCATCCGCACCGCCCGCCTCGCCCGCGAGGCCGCCGGGACCGACCTCGTCAAGCTGGAGGTCATCGGCGACCCCAAGACCCTCTTCCCGGACACCGAGGCCCTGGTGGCCGCGGCGAAGGTCCTGGTGAAGGAGGGGTTCTTCGTGATGCCGTACACCAACGATGACCCCATCGTGGCCCGCAAGCTCGTCGACGTGGGATGCCCCTGCGTGATGCCCCTCGGGGCCCCCATCGGCTCGGGCCTCGGCATCCGCAACCCCCACAACCTCCTGATCCTGATGGAGACCGTCAACGTCCCGGTCCTCGTCGACGCCGGGGTGGGCACCGCCAGCGACGCCGCCGTGGCCATGGAGCTCGGGGCCCACGGCGTGTTGATGAACACCGCCATCGCCCTCGCCCGCGACCCGGTCGCCATGGCCACCGCCATGCGCCTCGGGGTCGAAGCGGGCCGGCTCGCCTACCGGGCAGGCCGGATGGCCCCCCGGCGCTACGCCAACGCCAGCTCGCCCCTCGACGGGGTCATCGCCGCCGCCGCCGGGCCCCTGTCGATCGAATAGCCCGCCCCGATGTACCGCCTCGCCCTCACGGCCCTGCTCCTGGCCCCGGTCCAGTGCCCGAGCCGCCCCCCGCCCGACCTCGCCCGCGAGGAGACCCCCGGAGAGGCCCTGTGGGCCCTGTCCGAGCGCTTCGAGGCCCAGGCGAATCCCGAAGCCCGCCGGGCCACCCTGTGTTTCCTTACGGCCCGGTACCCGAGCTCACGCTTCGCCCCCCGGGCCCGAGACGCCCTGGCCGCGAGCCCCGGACCCCCCTGCCCGGCCCCCTCCGCCCCATGACCCGGGTGACCTGGCCTCCGCCCCTGTGGCTCTGCGCCGACCTCGCCCACCCCGCCGCAGACAGCATCTCCGCGCGGATCGAGGCCGTGCTCGGGGACGGTCCCGCCACGGTCTGGATCCGCCACCCTGAGGCCCTCCCCCTGCGACGACTGGTCGTCTGGTTGACGGCCCTCCAGGCCCGATGTGAGGTCGCCGGGGCCGCCCTGTGGGTGGCCGACCGGCTCGACGTGGCCGCCCGGGTGGGAGCCCATGGGGTTCATCTGCCGGGGGGCGGGGTGACGGCCCGGGAGGCCCGGCGATGGATGGAGTCTGTAGGGCACGCGGGGGGGGTGTCCGTGCCCTTTCATGCCGGAGACGACCCGGACTGCCTCCTCGGGGCCGACGTGGCCCTGGTGAGCCCGTACGGGGCCGTGACGGGCAAGGGACCGGCCCTGGGCACGGCGGGCCTCGCCGAGGGCGTACGGAGGGCGCGCCCTGCGGCCACGGTGGCCCTCGGGGGAATCACCCGGGCCGAGGATGTCACCGACGTGCTGGCCGCGGGAGCCGCGGGGGTGGCCGTACGCGGGTTGTGGCTCGATCACCCCGACCCTGCGGCGGCGTTGCGGCCCCTGCGGGAGGCCCTCCGGGCGGTCGCAACCTTGCGCCCCGGCCCCCCCCGTGCGAACACCCCGCGGCCATGAACGCCCTGCCCCGCCTCCTCCCCGCCCTGTCCCTCGCAGCGGCCCTGAGCGCCGCGGGCCCGTCCGCCGCGGCCCAGACCGACCCGCGGTACTTCGGCCAGATCCGGGCCGAGCTGCAAGCCATGGGGATGCCCGCCCAGTGCGCCGCGGCGAGCGCCCAGGCCGGCTCGTGCCGGGTCACCGCCCCGGGCAGCACGGGCAACCCCAACGTGGCCCCGAGGCGGCGCTTCGTGCTCGGCCTCGACTACTCCGACGTGACCGACACGGTCTACGTGTACGTCGATCACTACGCCACCCTGCGCGGCGACGCCCCGACGGCCCCGGCGGCCTTCCGACGTCTCTTGGAGATCAACTGGGAGATGCTCGTGGGGCGCTTCGAGTGGTCGGCCCAGACGGGCGAGCTGCGGCTGTCGGCCACCCTCAACACCGACTCCAACTTCGACCGCAGGGCCTTCCGCGGGGTCGTCCGAGCCATCCTCCGGCTCGCCGAGCGCTACGCCGACGAGGTGGCCCGGGTGACCGGATCGCCCGTCGGAGAGTCGGTCAACCCGGCCGGGGGTGGGCCCTCGGGAGGACCCGCCCCGACGGGGGGACGGGCGCCCGGAGCCACGATTCAAGCGCTGCCCCCGCGCCCCCCTACTGGCGCAGCGGGGCCCTGAACACGATCAGCCCCACCCCCGGTCCCAGGGCCGGGATGGGCCCCCCGGCCACGCCCCACCACATCCGCCCGTCGTTCTCTGAGAAGGTGTGGGTGAAGCGCCCTTCGCCCTGGGAGAGCCGGGCCCCGGTGTCGGCCGGAAGGGCCCGCAGGAGCTGGGCGGGCACGAGGAAGGCCTCGGGCACGTCGTTGTCCTCGCCCGAAGGCAGGACCCGGGTCCCCCGCCACAGCCCCACGTGGAGCTGGACCCCCTCGGTGGCGGTCTGCACGTTGAGGGCCTGGCGTACGGCCCGGGCGATGCGCCCGAAGCTGTAGGCCCCCACCAGGGCCCCCACCACCGGCCCGTTGGCCTCCGCCCGGAGGGGAATGGCCGAGACGTGGTAGGCCCGCACGGGCTGGCCCTCGACCGTCGGGGTCTCCCCCGAGCACTGCCCCGCCGTCCCCGCGAGGGCCGCTTGCACGCACGGGAAGGCGGCCCCGAGGTTCTTCCCGGGGGACCAGTCCTGGGCCACCGGGCGATTGCTGGCCACCCCGACCCCATCCGGGCCCACCGCCACGATGAAGAACGTGGGGTACATCGACAGGGCCCGCCCCGCCGGGTTGCGGTCGTCGTTGAGGTCGAGGAGCCGGTTGCGCACCCGGGCCACGTCCATGGGGGCGGCCATCGCAGGCCCCAGGACCGGACCGGCCTCGGACAGGGCGGGGCCCAGGCCGTTGACAAGCCGGTCGATCATCCCGCGTCCTTCGTGGACGTGGGCGGCCGCCCGGGTGGCTGCCTCCCGCCCCACGGCCCCGTCGTTGCGCTTGCACCCTGTGGACAGGGTCGCCGCAAGCATCGCCCATCCCGCCAGCACGGCGGCCTTCTTGTGACTCATGTCGCCTCCTGACACACGCGGGGTCGGGAGGTTTCACCTCCCGCGCAGGGTACGAACCATTCGCCGCGACCCGCGGGGGCCGACCATACACCCTGCACGGAAATTGGGTCCCCGGTCGATTCGCCGAAGCCCCACGATCGCCGCAGACAATGGTATCCGATGAGCGCAGTGCCCCTCGCCCGGCCCCAGACCGCGGTCGCCCCGACCCGGCCCGACGTCGCCACGGTGCACCGGGCCCACGCGGGGTTTCTCTGGGCCACCCTCCAGCGCCTCGGAGGCCGACCCGGCGACCTCGACGACCTGTATCAGGAGGTGTTCCTGGTGGTGCATCGACGGCTGGAGGACTTCGACCCGTCCCTGCCGATGCGCCCGTGGCTGTTCGGGATCTGCGTCCGGGTCGTGGCCGCCTGGAGGCGCCGGGCCCACCGCCGCCACGAGGAGCTGATGGAGATCCCCCCCGAGCGCGGGGAGACCTCCCAAAGCCCCGAAGACGACGCCCAACGGACGCAGTCGCGGCAGGTCCTGGCGGCCATCCTCGACACCCTCGACCTGGAGCGGCGGGCTACGTTCGTGATGTACGAGCTCGACGAGCTGAGCTGCGACGAGATCGCCGCCATGATGGGGGTCCCGGTGGGGACCGTGCACTCGCGGCTCCACGCCGCCCGCAAGGATTTTCAACGCGCCGCGGCCCGGTGGCAGGCCCGCGACCGACGGAGCCCACGATGAACGATCCCCCCCGCCTGCGCGACCTCCCACAGGGCGACCCCTTGGTCCAGTCCCTGCTCCGCAACGCGCCCACGACCCGTCCTCCGACCCCGGCCGACCTCGTGCGCCTCGGGGCCCGGGTTCAAGCGGCGAGCACCGCCGGTACGACTGCGGCAGTCACCCTCGCCACCGGCTGGAAGGTCGTGGCCCTCGTGGGCGTCGTCGGGCTCGCGGCCCTCGGGGTGCATCGGTCCTCCCCGCGGCGCCCGCACCCTGCCCAGAGCCCGTCGGCCCACGCCACGCCCCCCCCGCGGCCGGTCCCCGCAGCTTCGCCCTCCGCGGTCGGCCCCTCCGCGCCCCTGCTTCCCCCCCCTTCCCCTTCCGCCGAGCCTGTGACCCTCTCCGCCCCGGTCCACGGCCGTCCCCGGGCCCGACGGCATCTCCCCGCGGCGGCCTCGTCCCACGCGGCCCCAGCCTCAGAGCCCACCCTCTCCCTCACCGACGAGCTCCAGGCCCTCGACGCGGCCCGGGGCCAGGTCGGGTCCGATCCCACCCGAGCCATCGAAGCCCTGCGTGCGTTCCGCGGGACCCAGCTCCGCGACGAACGCGACGCCCTCCTGGCCGAGGCCCTCGCGCGGGCGGGGCGCCGGGACGAGGCTCGGTCCGTAGCGACGGCCCTCCTCGCCCGACACCCCCACAGCCCCCAGGGCGCTCGGGTGCGGGCCCTCCTCGGCCAGGCCCCGTGACACCCCGGAGAGTCGCCCGAATCGGCCTCGCGGCGGCCCTCCTCGCCCCGTCCGTGGGCTCTGCCCAGGGGGCCCCAGAGACCCTCGCGTTGTCGTGGGTGCGCGGCGATGGAGCCGACGAATGTCCCCCCGCCGCCGGGGTCATGGCCGCCGTACGAACCCGCCTAGGACGCGACCCCTTCGACCCCGAAGCCCCCGTCAGCGCCGAGGCGTCGGTGGCCCGGATGGAGGGTCGTTGGCGCGCCCGTCTGGTCTTCCGCGACCCCACCGGGGCGGTCCTGCTGCGACGCGACCTGGAGGACCCCTCCCCGGGCTGCGAGACCATCACCACCGCGGTGGCCCTGAGCATCACCCTGGGCCTCGCCCCCGACGGGCCGGCACGGGCCGCCCCGACTCCGCTCCCAAGATCGGTGGTCGATCCCGAGCCCCTGCCCCGCGCACCCGATCCCCTCCAGCCATCGGGACCGCCCCCGCTGCGGACGCGGGTGAGCGCCGGGGCCGAGCTCCTCTGGGGCCCGCTTCCCGGCACGGCGCCCGGGGCCACCCTGCGGGTGGAGAGCGCCTGGAGCCCGAGAGGGAGCGCGTCGGTGAGCGTCGGGTTTCAGCCCGAGCGGCGCACCGAGGCCCCGGACGATGTGTGGGCCTTCGGGATGACCCGGGCGACCCTGGGGCTCTGCGCCCGCACGATCCCGCTGCCGCGGCTCGAACTCTCGGCCTGCGCGGCCCTCTCGGCCGGTCTCGTGCACGGGGTGAGCTTCGGTCCCCAACCCGTGGCCCCGGGAAACTACCCCTGGGCCGCGGCGGGGGTGGAGCTTCGGGCAGCCGTGCGGGTCGTAGGGCCCGTCCGACTGATGGCCGAGCTCAGCCCGGGGTGGGCCTTCGCCCGCAACCGCTTCGTGGCCCTGGGACGGGCCGAACCCGTTCACGCCCAGGCCTGGTGGACCCTGGCCGCGGGCCTGTCCGTCGGGGTCGAGCGCTGACCGCGCGTCCCGCGTGCGCTATCACCTGGGGACACCATGCGCACCCTCCACCCGACGCCCCTGTCCGCGCTCTTGCTGATGCTGGCGGGCAGTGTCGATGCGGCCCCTTCTCCCCCTCCGAGGGCACCGGCCCCCACGCCACCTCCCCTGCGTCCGCCTCCGCCCATTCAGGCCCCCGGTTCGTGCGTGGGGCGCTGGTTGGGGAGCGGCCAGGGCCAGGGCGGCCCCTCTTGGACCATCGACATGACCGTCACGGCCCAGGAGGCCATGGCCTGCGGGGTCATCGAGTACCCCTCCCTCCGCTGTGGTGGGTATCTGCGCAATTGCCGCGTCGAGGGCGGGGTCGTCGTGTTTCGTGAGCTGTACACCCACAACCCCGGGACCTGCGCCCCGGCCGGGACCATCCGGGCCCGCTGCGTGGGCGATACGATGCAGTGGCGGTGGGACGGGTGGGAGACCGTGCGCACCACCCTCGTCCGGGCTCCGGGCTGACGCCCGAGGACGCTGCCCTACGGCCCCAAGAGGCCCCACCCCCGCAGGGCCTCCCGCAGACCCTCGGGGGTCGTGCAGGAGGCCTCCCGCCCTCCTTCGCCGACCCGGATCCCCGGCGGAACAAAGGCCTCCCCGCGAAACAGGACGGCCCCCATCCCGCACCCCAGGGCCCCGAGGTAGTCCGCCGCCCACGCGTCGCCCACATGTACCGTCTCCGCGAGGGGCACCCCGAGGCGCGCTGCGGTCCAGTCGAAGATGGCCCGGTCGGGTTTCTCCATGCCCAGAACCCCGCTGTCGGCCACCGCGTCAAACTCCGCGGCCCATCCCATCTCCGCGATGAGCCCGGCGAGGCCCCCCTCGCTGTTGGACACCACCCCCACCGGGACCCCGCGGCCCCGAAGGTCGCGCACCACCTCGATCATGCCCGCGATGGGCCTGCGCCAGAGGTTGGACCCGGGCTGAAGCTCCAGGAGCCAGTCGACCGTCGGACCCACGGCCCCGTCGTCAATCCCCGCCCGCCCGAGGAGGGTAGCCATCAGGAGCTTCCAGGGGTGCCCCCCATGACCGGCGCGGATGGCCGCGTTGTACGCCGCCCAGGCGAAGGGAACGGACGCATCGAGGGCCTCGGTGCTCGTGGGGAGGCCCCGCTCGGCGAGGCGGCCCCGGAGCATGGCCGTGTCGAGCTCGGCCAGGGTCTGGCCGAAGTCGAAGGTCACCGCACGAAACCGTGGCGAAATCGGGGAGAGGTCGGCGTCGTCCATGGCGGGCCGTGCATACCACAGCCTGGGGTACACTCCGGCCCGGTGAGCCCCGTCGGATCGATGCACACGGAGAAGATCCCCGAGAGCGTGGTCGGGTACATCCTGGCCACTCAACGTCGGCGACACCTGGAGCTGTTCGGGCTCGTCGTGGCGGGGATCGTCCTGGGCCTCGTGCCGGTGCACCTGCTCCGGCTGTTTATCGACGAGGTGATCCCGCGGCGGCAGACCGGGCGGCTGGTGGGTCTCGCGGTGGTCCTCGTGGCCTCGGCCCTGGTGCGGGTGCTGGTCGAGTACCGACGGACCCTCGTGGGCGAGGGCCTTCGGCAGGCCGTCATCACACGGCTTCGCTCCGAGCTGCACGACCACATCCTGCATCTGCCCCCGTCCTTCTTCGCCGCCCACCCCGTGGGCGACCTCATGAACCGCGTCCAGAACGAGACCGGTCGCCTCGGGATGAGCGTCGGCTGGATCTTCCTCGACCCTCTGGTCGAAGGGACCACGGCCCTCCTCGTGGGGGCCTACCTCCTCCACCTCGACCCGCGGCTGTTCGCCCTGGCCCTGGCCCTGAGCCCCGTGGCCCTCGTCGTGGCCCCGCGGGTCAACGCCCGGCTGTCGACGGCGTCGCGGGACTTCACCGCCCGGATGAGCGGGTACGGCACGCGCCTGCAGGAGTCCCTGTCCAACGCCGGGGAGGTTCAGATTCACGGGACGTGGGGGTTGGAGACCGCCCGGGTCGACCACGCCCAGGCCCGGGTGGTCGAGGCCTGGATGCGGGTCACCGGGCTTACGGCCACCCTCAGCGCCGTGTCCGACCTCACCCGGGGAGTGGGCCCCGTGCTCGTGTACGCCGTGGGGGGATATCTGGCCGTACGTTCGGGCATGCCCGTGGGCCGCATCGTGGCGTTTGGGGGTCTCCTCGGGGGGCTCTACGGGGCCCTCGACAAGCTCCTGAAGTATCCCCCCCAGCTCCGGGTGGCCGAGGACCGTTACGCCGAGCTGCGGGCCCTCCTCGTGCTCCCGCGGGGCTTCCGCGACGGGGCCCCGGGAGACCGGGTTGACACAGGGTCGGCCGGGGTCTCCCTGGAGCTCGACGGGGTGACCTTCGGCCACGAGCCCGGGCAGCCCGTGGTGGACGGGCTGAGCCTTCGTGTCGAGGCCGGCGAGCACGTGGTCCTGGTGGGGCCCTCGGGGTGCGGAAAGAGCACCGTTCTCGGGATCCTGGCAGGGCGCCTGGGGCCCTCCCTGGGGGTCGTGCGGGTCGGAGGGGTCGAGCTCGCCCGTCTGCCCCTCGAAGAGCGTACCGCCCTCCTCGGGGTCGTCAGCCAGCACGCCGTCATCTTCTCCGGAACCCTCCGCGAGAACCTCCTCTACGCCCTCCTCCAGCGCCCCGCCGACCCGTCCCGGCCCCTCGACTGGCTCGACCCCGCCCGCACCCCCGCGGCCGTCGACGACCCGGGGCTCCTGGCCCTGTGCGCCGAGGTCGGCCTCGCCGACGACCTCATCGATTTCGGCCTCCAGACCGTAGCCCCCGCGGAGTTCGAGCCCCGCTTCGCGCCCGTCCGGGCCCGCTTCCAGACCGCGTCCAGGCCCTGGGACCCGGCCCGCTCCCTGCGCGACAACCTCCTGCCCGACGGGTGGGACGCCGGAGACGCCGCCGAGGACGCCGCCGTCTTGCACGAACTCCGGGCCGCCCTCGTGGGACTCGACCTCTGCGACCCCGTACGGGCCCTCAGCCTCGACCGCGACGTGGGCGAACGCGGGGCCCGGCTCTCGGGGGGACAGCGGCAGAAGGTGGCCCTCGGCCGGGTGCTCCTGAAGCGGCCCGCGGCCCTCCTCCTCGATGAGGTCACGGCCAGCCTCGACGAGGCCTCGGGGCGCCGCGTGGTGGAGCTCGTGCGGGAGCGCTTCGCCGGGCGCACCGTGGTGGCCGTGACCCACCACCTCGCGGCCACCCGTCACTTCGACCGGGTCCTCGTGATCGACCGGGGCCAGGTCGTCGAGGAGGGCGACACCGACGCCCTGCGGGCCCGGGGCGGGGTGTTCGCAAGACTTTGGGGCGAGACGACACAGACCGAGGCCCTCGGGGCGGGAGGCGTGTGAGATGGGCGATCCGTTGCAGGACCTTGCAGGATTTCTTCGCGGCGTAGAGGCCTTCGCGGCCCTCGACGACACCGACCGCGGCCACCTGGCCTCCGCGGCCGAGGTGGTGCGCGGGGCCGCCGACAGCGTCGTCTTCGCCGAGGGCGACCCGGCCGACGCGATGTTCGTGGTGGTGTATGGGCAGGTGCGGGTCGAGCGGGTGGCCCCCGACGGGGCCCGGGTCGAGCTCGCCGCCATCGGCCCCCGCGGGGTCTTCGGCGAGATGGCCCTGTACGAAGAGGGCACGCGCCGCTCGGCGACGGTCCGGGTGGGCAACCGCACGACGGTGATGCTCTCGCTCCGCCGCGAGGCCTTCGTGGCCCTCCTGCGCGACCACGTCGAGATCGCCCTGCACCTCCTGGCCGCCCAGAGCCGTCGGATGCGCGACGCCAACGACCGGCTCATCACCGTCGACCACGCGGCCCGCAAGCACGCCCCGAGCTTCGACGAGCAGGTCACCGACGACTTCCCCCACCCCATCGCCCAGGTGTTTCAAGACGCCAACGCCCTGACCGACCCGCGTCCGCGCCTGCAGCGCTTCATCGAGCTCTTCGAGGTGTCGCTCCTCTACACCTCGGCGATGGCCCGGGCCCTGTACCTGCACACGGGGCAGTACAGCCCCGAGATCGACCGCGACCTGTATCTCGGCGCCAAGGGACAGACCCTGGGCCAGCACATCCGAGCGGTGCGCACCGTGTCCCGGCACCTGGTGGAGGGCCACGGACAGGGCGGGTTCGCGGCCAGCTTGTACGCCTGGGTGGTGGCCCGCAAGGGCAACCGGCAGGCCTCCCTCGAGCGCATCGACCGGCTCCTGGAGATCCGCAACGAGCTCAAACACGGGGCCGAGGGCACCCTCGACGCTGTTGCCATCAACGGCATCCTCGGGGAGTTTGAGCCCCGCCTGCGCGACCTCCTGGCCTCCATGACCTTCCTCTGCGACCACCCCCCGGTCTACCTGCACGCGATGAACTTCGTCGAGGGCACCTTCCGCTACGGGGCCCAACGGTGCCGCGGGGCCTTCCGTACGTTTCGTTCGGAGGCCTTCGACCACCCGACGCCCCGCGAGCTCGACCGGCTCTACCTCCAGGACGGCGACGGCCTCGTGCCCTTGTTTCCCTTCATGGGCATGTACCGCTGTGACACCTGCGGCGACCGCGACATCTTCTTCGGCCGCTCGATCTTCCCCAACCGGGTCGAGCTGATCGAGTTTGAGCGGGGCCACAGCCAGCAGCTCAGCCCCATCCCGGCCTCCGTGGCCGCGAGCCTCGAGGGATGCCGCGAGCGCGTCCGAGGCACCGACTTCGACCTCCGCTGACGACTGCACCCGCCCGGCTGGAGCTCTGGGCCCGCAGAAAAGCTGACAGAATCTATTCGATGCGGGCTGACCCCACGCCTGCGACCCTCACCCGGGCACGGGAACCACCTTCTCCACCACGGGCTCTGCCTTCTTGGGGGCCCTCTGCACGAAGAGGTCTTCCATCTTGCCGAGCTTCGGCAGCCCCACCCGCGCTCTCGTCGTTCCGAGGACACAGCCCCGCCCAGTGAAGTTCAGGCAGCTTGTTGCGCGCAGTACCGCAGGCGAGATCCGCAAGGCGTGCGGGATAGATCTCGCCCTTGATCATCGCCCGGAGCATGGCACGGCCGCTCTTGCCGGTGATGTCGGACAACCCGCTGGCAAGCTTGATGTTGCAGTCCTGCAGCACCTTCTGGATGCGGCGCGTGTGCTGCACGGTCTCGCGCACGAGTTGCTTGCGCGTCCGCGTCAGGTCTCGAGGTGGACCTGGTATGTCTTGCCCGCGGCGATGCGGCGCAGGCTACGACGGTGTCCTTGTGGACATCGAGCCCTGCGCAACGTGGATGCAGAAGTTCCATGCATGCCTCCTTGAAGATCGTCAGCAGCGCGGAGTCCCTGTCTATGGAATCTACATGGCGTGCTCTGGGCGCTCACGCGCTCTGGCGACAGTCTGGGACGCTCTCGGGACTCCCGGCCAAACTCATTCACGGGCTCTCAGCACCAGAGAAACACCGACCTCTGTGCCGCTGACTGGCCTCCCCATAGCACACCCCAGGCGCCTCGGGAATGGCCCATGCGCGGTCACCGCCCGTCGCGGTCCCCGATCGGCTGGTGCGGTGAGGCAACGTGGCAGCGGACGATGGTGGCGAGTCGTCCGACACGCGGGCTATGCCGTGCGCGAGGCAACAGGCCCAGGCCAGGTCCGCGGTCCACGCGGGCGGGGGACGGTTTCATGCCTCCGGGAACGTCCCGAAGGGCCGGGGGGCAACTCATTGGCTCTCTCCCGGACTACGATCCGCCTCGCGTGAAGCTGACGTTCTCGCGGCCTCGCCTCCCCGTCAAGCGGCGGGAGACAAGAAAGTGATCGCAGCGCGAAACCTAACCAAATCGCCGGTCAATTTCGCTACCCGTGGGACCGCTCCCTGCTGCCGCGCGGAGCCGGGCCCGCTCACACCCCTTGCGCCAGGGAGCCAATCCCTGGCACTCCCTCCCGAGACCCCCATGCTCACGCTTTACACCTACTCCAGCGCCTTCGGGGTGCCCGACCTGAGCCCCTTCGTCACCAAGGTGGCCACGTGGCTGCGTATGGCGGGCATAGAGCACCAGACCGCCATCGGCGACCCCCGCCGGGCCCCCAAAGGCAAGCTCCCGTACATCGACCACGACGGCATCCTGGTGGCCGACTCCAGCTTCATCCTCGAGTACCTCACCCGCGTCTTCGAGACCGACCTGGACGCGGGCATGACCCCCCGCGAGCAGGCCCTCGCCCACGCCATGCAAGGCATGATCGAGGAGCGCCTCTATTTCGCCGCGATGTACCTGCGGTGGAAAGACCCCCGCGGTTGGGCCGTCCTGGGGCCCGAGGTGGCCGCCCTCGCGGGCCGTGGGGGCGTCCCCGGGCCGCTCCGGGGAGCCGTGGCCAGGCTCATCCGCCGCGATCCCATCAGGATCCTGCACGCCCAGGGGATGGGCCGACACAGCCCCGACGAGGTCGAGACCTCCGCCTGCCGCGACCTCGAGACCCTGGCCACCCTGCTCGGGGACGGGCCGTATTTCTTCGGCGACCGGCCTCGGACCTTCGACGCCATCGCATGGTCCTTCGTGCAGGGCATCCGGCGATTCCCTGTCGACAATCGCCCCCGAGCCCAGGTCCTCGACAACCCCGCCCTCCTGGCCTGGTGCGACCGGATCGAGGCCGCCTACTGGCCCGAGTTCGTACCCGGATCGTCGGCCTGACGGGCCAGGAGGCGGGCCAGGGGCACCATGTCCACGGCGTAGGCTCCCGTGAAGCAGGCCTCGCAGTAACCCCGGGTGGGTTCGTCGGGGCCTGCCCCAACGGCCCGACGAAGGCCCTCCAGGGAGAGGTACGCGAGGGAGTCGGAGGTGATAAACCGGCCGATCTCCGCGGCTCCGTGGCTGTTGGCGATGAGCTCGCGCCGGGTGGGGGTGTCGATGCCATAGAAGCAGGGCCAGCGGGTGGGGGGCGACGAGATCCGGAGGTGGACCTCCAGGGCCCCGGCGTCGCGGAGCATCTTGACGATCTTGCGGGAGGTGGTCCCGCGGACGATGGAGTCGTCCACGACGATGACCCGCTTGCCCTGAATGGCCTCGCGCACCGGGTTGAGCTTCAACCGAACCCCGAAGTGACGGATGGACTGGGTGGGCTCGATGAAGGTCCGGCCGACGTAGTGCGAGCGAATCAGGCCCATCTGGAAGGGGATCCCGCTGGCCTCGGCGTACCCGATGGCGGCCTGGACCCCGGAGTCGGGCACGGGGATGACCACGTCGGCGGCCACGGGGGACTCCTCGGCCAGGGTGCGCCCGAGGGCCTTGCGGGTGGCATACACGCTGCGGCCGCCGAAGTTGGAGTCGGGGCGGGCGAAGTACACGTGCTCGAACACGCAGAAGCGCATCGGGGCCTCGGGAAACGGCCGCAGGCTCCGCATCCCCGTCCGGGTCACCACCAGGACCTCCCCGGGCTCGATGTCGCGCAGATACTCCGCGGCGATGAGGTCGAAGGCCACGGGCTCGGAGGCCACCACCAGGGCGTCCTGGACGCGCCCGAGGCACAGGGGGCGAAACCCGTTGGGGTCGCGGGCCACCACCAGGGTGTCTCCCGCGAGGAAGGCCACCGAGAAGGCCCCGCGGGTCTGGGTGAGGGCGTGCACGATCCGGTCGACCACGGGGCCCGGAGGGGCCCGGGCGATGAGGTGCAGGAAGACCTCGGTGTCGGTGGTGGTCTGAAAGATGGCCCCGGCCGCGTCGAGGTCGCGCTTGAGGACGTCGGCGTTGGTGAGGTTGCCGTTGTGGGCGCAGGCGAGAGCGATCCCGCCGTGTTCGACCGTAAACGGCTGGGCGTTGCGCACGTGCGAGGCCCCGGCGGTGGAGTACCGGACGTGCCCGATGGCCACGTCGCCCGGGAGGCGGGCGAGCACTTCCTGGTTGAAGACGTCCTGGACGAGCCCCATGGCCCGGTGGACGTGCATCGGGGCCGAGGGCCCCTCCACGGTGGCGATCCCGGCCGACTCCTGACCGCGGTGCTGCAGGGCGTGCAGGCCGAGGTAGGTCAGCCGCGCGGCGTCGGGGTGACCAAACACCGCGAACACGCCGCACTCGTCACGGAAGTGGTCGTCTCCGGGGTCGTCCGTGGTGTCGTGGTTGGGATCGAAGGGGTGCATTGCGGGTCTTCTCAGGGTGACAATGTAACCGCTAGCACGACCCCGCGGCAGGGCCGAGAATGCTGCGGTTTGTGACGGAGAGGTGTTGACCGGGGCCCCGGGGCGGTATCCTCCCGCGCCCTATGTCACGCGTCGTCGTATTGTCGGAGGCCCTCGATCCCCTGCGGTTTGGGCGCAAGGCGGCGGGCCTCGCGGCCCTGGCCGGGGTGGAGGGGGTGGAGGTTCCGGGCGGGTTCGCGGTGGACGCGGGGGCCTTTGAGGAGATGCTCGCGACCTCGCTCCCGGCCGCCCAGTGGCCTGCCCGGGTGGCCCACGGCGACCCGAGCGGACGCAAGGCCCAGCGCCTGGAGTCCATCCGTCAGCGCGTCCTGGAGGCCCCCCTGCCCCCGGCCCTGGTGGCCGAGCTCTTGACGGCCTGGACCGCCCTCGGGGCCCCCTGGGTCGCCGTCCGCTCCAGCGGCCTGCACGAAGACACCGAGGCCGCCAGCGCCGCGGGCCTCCAGGAGACCGTCCTCGGGGTGCACGACTTCGACGGGCTCCTCCGCGCCCTGCGCCGTTGCTGGGCCTCCCTCTACGGCGAGCGGGCCGTGACCTACCTCGCCCGCCAGCCCCCCTCGGCCCAGGTGGCCATGGCCGTGGTCGTGCAGCGGCTCGTGGAGGCCACGGCGGCGGGGGTTTTGTTCACCGCCGACCCGGTCGATGGTCGGCGCGACGTGGCCGTCATCGAGGCCGCCCCGGGGCTCGGGTGCGCCGTGGTCGACGGGGGCAGCTCGCCCGATGTGTTTCGTGTCCAGCGCACCACGGGGGAGGTCTTGCAGCAGCAGGTGGGCGACAAACGAGCCCGGATCGTGGTCGCTCCCGGGGGTGGGGTCGAGGCCGTGGCCCTCACGCCGTCCGAGGCCCTCGCCCCGAGCCTGCACGCCGCCCAGATCGCGCGCCTGCTGCGCACCGCGGCCGCCATCGAGGCCGACGCCGGAGCCCCCCGCGACATCGAGTGGGCCCTGGAGGGCGAACGGCTCTGGGTGCTCCAGGCCCGGCCCATCGTGGGGTTGCGCCCGAGCGCCGAGGCTCCGGGCGGCGAGGACGACCCGCCCGGGCGTTGGGTGTGGAGCAACGTCAACGTAGGCGAGGCCCTGCCCGGGGTGGCCACCCCCCTCACCTGGTCGATCGCCGCGGCCTTCAGCGACAAGGGCTTTCGCAGCGCCTTCGCGGCCCTGGGGTGCACCCTGCCGCCCCGCACCGAGCTCATCGGGAGCTTCTACGGGCGCATCTACCTCAACCTCACCCACTTCATGCGGGTGGCCCGGCAGGTGCCGGTCTTCGAGCCTGGGATGCTCCTGGAGTTTGGCGGGGGCATCGGACGGGAGCACATCGAGGCCCAGGTGGCCCCCGGGCGTTGGGGGCCGTTCCTCTTGCGGGCCCCAGGGGTGGGGCTCCGCCTCGCCGTCGACAACCTCGCCCTCGACCGCCGCCTCGTCGCCTTCGAACACGATTTCGCCCACGTCCGAACCACCGCCGAGGTCACGCGTTATCCCGCCCTGCCCCCGAGCGCCCTGCAGGCCCTGTGGCGCGCCCGGATGGCCCTCCTCGACCGCACCGGAACCCTGATGCTCACCTGCGCCTCGGGGTACCTCGCCAGCGTGGTGGCCCTGCGGGTCCTGCTCCAGCGGGTGGCGGGCCCCGAGGCCGAGCGCTTCGAACGAGAGCTCCTGGGCGGACTCGCCGACCTGGAGAGCGCGGCCCCGGGGATCGCCCTCGTGCACATCGCGGCCATCGCCCGCCGCGAGCCCGCCGTCCGGACCCTCCTCCTGGAGCGCGACCTCGGCACCCTCCGGGTCGACGACCTGCCCGAGGGGCCCACCCGCCGGGCCCTGGCAAACTTCCTGCGGGCCTACGGGTTTCGTTGCGTTCGCGAGGCCGAGCTGTCGACCCCCCGGTGGCGCGAGGCCCCGGGGCCCCTCTTCGCCGCCCTGCGGGCCTACGTCGAACGCGGCGACAACCAGAGCCTCGAGCGCATCGAGCGCCAGGGGGTCTTGCGGGCCCAGAACGAGGCCGCCCTGGAGGACCTCCTGCCGCCTGTGGGGCGCTCCCTCGCCCGGCACCTGCTGGGGCGCACCCAGCGGTTTGCGCGGCTCCGCGAGCGCCTGCGGGCCCGGGTCACCGAGGCCCTGGGACTCCTGCGCACCCTGGCCCTGGAGGTCGGCCGACGGCTCGAACAGCGCGAGCCCGGGGTCGGCGACGACGCGGGCTTCTACCTCACCGCCGACGAGATCGACGCCTGGCTCGGCGGCGAACACGCCGAGCTCCGCGGGCTCATCGCCACCCGACGGGCCCAGGTGATGCGCGACGCGGCCCGGCCCGATCCGCCGACGATGTTCGTCGGGTCTCCGCCCTCGACCCCGCCTCCGACCCTCGTGGCGGGCGACCGATGGCAGGGGGTGGCGGCCGCGGGGGGGGTGGTGACGGGGGTGGCCCGGGTGCTGCGTTCGCCCGAGGAGGGGGCGGCCCTGCGGCCTGGAGAGGTCCTGGTGACCTCCGTGGCCGACGTGGGGTGGACCCCGCTTTTTCTCGTGGCCGCGGCGGTGGTCACCGAGCTCGGCGGGGCCCTGTCCCACGCGGCCCTGGTGGCCCGAGAGTACGGGGTTCCCATGGTGGCCAACATCCAGGGAGTCACCCGGGCCCTGCGCACCGGCGACCGGATTTGTGTGGACGGCGACCACGGGGTCGTCCAACGCCTCGACCCCTGAGACCCCAATGAGCACCCTCACCCGCATCACGGTCCTGCACCGGGACGAACACTGGCTCGTCCTCGACAAGCCCCCGGGTATGGCCACCACGGCCCCGGCTCCTGAGGGCCTTGGGGTTCTGGTCGATGCGGCCCGGCGGATCTGCCCCAAGGCCCGGCACCATCACCCCCTGTCGCGCCTCGACGTGGAGGTGAGCGGGGCCGTGGCCTTCGCCCTCACCGACGTGGCCCTCGCCCGGGCTGAGCAGGGCCGCTCCCTCGGCCGGTACGCCCGACACTACCAGGGCCTCGCAGGCGGAACCCTCGCCCAGGACCAGGGGGTGTGGACCCTGCCCATCGGGGTCGACCCGCGGAATCCCCGGCGCCGTACGACGGGTCCGCGGGCCAGAGACCCCAAGGACGCCGAGACCCGCTTCGAGGTGCTCCGGTGGGCCCCGGGGGCCCTCTGGCTCGACCTCCGCCCGCGTACGGGACGGACCCACCAGCTCCGGGTGCACGCGGCGGCGGCGGGGGTTCCGCTGCTCGGAGACGGGGCGTACGGGGGGGCCAGGATGTGGGTGGGGGCCGACGGGGCGGTGACGGAGGTGCCGCGGGTGATGCTGCACCTGGCCTGGGTGGCCCTCGACGACAGCTTCGACCGCGTCGAGAGCCCCCTCCCGGAGGACTTCCGCGCCCTGTGGCGGGCCTGCGGCGGACACGAAGAATCCCGCTAAGAACCCCCGCTCCCGCGTCGTCGACAGGCCCCGGCCCGGCTGGCACACTCGCGGGATGGCCCACCGCTTCCAGGTCGCGGACGTCGCGGTCGACCGCGCCCCGCTGCCCACACGCGACGCCACGGAGCTCCTGGGCACCCGCGGCTTCTTCGCCGTCGAGGCCGCGGGGGCGTCCCGGCCCTTCGTGGCGTGCCCGGGCCTGCACGGGCTGCTCATGGCCGCCCACCTCGCGTTTACAGGACACCGCCCCCTGGTCCTCAGCCCCGACCACGTCTGGATCGCCATCGCCCAGGGCCTCGCCCGGCACGTAGCCGCCCACGCCGAGGCCCTCCGCCCGCGCCTCGTGCGCCATCAAGGGACCCTCCTCCTGGAGGTCGAGCGCAACGACTGGTACCCGGGACGCCCCGGCAACGACTGGCCCGGGGTCTTCGACGCCCTCACCGGCCAGGTCCGCCAGCACCTTGGCGGACGGGCCGATCTGTGCGTGGCCAGCTTCTCCACCACCGACCCGGTGGCCCGGGCGGCCTCGGCCATCGTGCTCCTCGACGCCGTCCAGGGGTTCTTTCGGTATGGGGTCTCGTCGCTCTGCGGGATCCCCGAGGTGACCCTGCGCGGCACCGAGGCCGACTGGGCCGACGTACGGCGCCGGGCGAGGGTCCTGGGCGAGCTCGACCTCGGGGGGTGGGCCGAGGCCCTCGACCCCTGGCTCGCCGAGATGGAGGCCGCCGCAGGGGGACGGCCCGACCGCACGAAATGGCTCGATTTCTACAAGCTCGAACACGCCTCGGGGGGCGAGGAGGTGTCCGGCTGGATCAACGTCCTCTTCCCCTTCGTCGGCGACACCGGCACCAGGCAGAACGCGTGGTTTACGGGCGGAGGGCCCCTGGACCTGCCCAAGCTCGGGAGCTTCCCGAGCGGGCTCGCCACGGCCCCGTTCGTGTGGCGATTCCCGAGCGGGGCCCTGGACATGAGCTTCGTCGCGGGCTTCGTCGGGGTCCACCAAGACCCCTCCGGGGCGGTCGAACCGGGCTTCGGGTGGGCCGTGGTTCCGCGGGTGGTGGCCCGGCGTTTTCAGGTGTCGCAACGCCACGACGGCGTCAAATGGCTCCATCCCCTCAAGTCCCAGGAGCTCAGCTCCCTGGAGGGGCTGGCCGCCGAGGTCGCCCCGTACGGGCCCTTCGCCCTCGACCTCGGGTGGTGCCGCAAGCTCGCGAGCCTCGCCCCGCTCCAGGGCCTCGGCACGCTTCAAGAGCTGTCGATCATGGAGTGCGACCTGCTGACCTCCCTCGACGACCTGCGCGACCTCCCCGGGCTCCGCACCCTGCACGTGGCCCAGTGCCCCAACCTGCGCGACGTGTCGGCCCTCGCGGCCCTCGATCAGCTTGAGAACGTCTCGCTCTCGCACTGCCCCGCCCTCACCGACCGGAGCCCGCTGGCGGCCCTTCCCCGTCTGCACACCCTCACCGTGTGGGAGAAGAGCCTGCCCGAAGGCGTTCGCGGGCGACACACCGCCCCCGAGGCCATCGCCGCGGCCCAACGGGGCCTCCGGGCCCTGCGCTGACCGCCCCGTCTACCCCGGGCCCAGGAAGTCTACGCGGCGCCACCACTGCCACCCGCGGTCGAGATGGAAGTGGTCGCGGTGGGCCGCGTTGTGGCGGGGGCCGATCACGCGGGAGATCCCGTCGAGGGCGCGGAGGCGGCCTTCGAGGTCGCGCAGAAAGCGCCCCCGGGGACCCCGAGGCGCGTCGAGGCCGAGGTCGTAGTCGCGGGCTACGACGGCGGACGGCCCGCGTCGGGGCGTAAACCGGGCGAGGTCGATGGCGTTGCCGAAGGCGTGCTCGGAGAGCCAGGAGGCCCGGCCCCGGATGGGGCGGCAACTGTACGACCCGAAGGTGCCGATGCGGCGGATGCGCTGCCCGAGGTGCCCCATCGCGGCGGCCTGGATGGCCGTCTCGACCTCCGGCAGGCGGGCGGCCAGGGAGCAGTCGACCCGCAGGGGGGCGTCGTAGACGATGCCCGTGGGGCCCCGGGTGACAATCACCCCGTGGGGGATCCCGCAGCCCTGACGGTCGGGGGTCGGGCGGTCGGGCAGTGAACGAAACCGCGTCCCCGCGGCCCGGAGGGCAGCCCGACACGCCGCAGGATCGCCCTCCGACACGTGGTCCCACTGGCGCTCGGCCCGGTCGCCGAGTACGTACGGAACCAGCCGGGAGAACAGCCCCGACCAGGGCGCCCCCGGACGGCCGGACGTGCCCTGGCAGGCCCCGGTCGGCGCAAAGGCCAAGGCAGACGCGAGGAGGGCCCACGCCACGCGGCGCGGAGACTTCTTGGAGAGGCAGTGGGTCATCGTGGGGTCAATGGTGGCTTCAACGCGCGGAGGCGCCGGATGCATCCCTGCCCTGGCACACAAAATTCAACCGGGGCGGAGCGCCTCACCGTGACCCTCCCGCACACGAGGCCCGCCACACCTCCCGGGCTGCGGGAGGCCGGTCTGGGCCTCCAGGGCGACACGTTCTGTGGAGTCAGCGGTGGGGCCTGTCGGGGCGTCGGGAGCACGACCCTTGCACCGGGCAGGAGCATGACGACCAGCGTGTAGCCCGAGGGGAGACATCACCAATGCGAGCCCGACACCGCCTTGTTGTTCTCGTCGCCGCGATCGGGGCCTGTCGTTCGGGGGGGCCGCCGATGGGCTCGCCTGAGCGGGCGCCGCACTGCCGCTACGTCGACGATGGATCGGGACCGCTCGGTCAGGTCGCCTTCCGTGTCGAGACGGTGGCCACCGGACTTGAGGTGCCCTGGGGCATCGCCTTTCTGCCCGATGGATCGCTGCTCGTGACCGAACGCCCCGGGCGGCTGCGCCTCGTGCGCAACGGTCAGCTCGTGCCCGAGCCCGTGGCCCAGATCCCAACGGCGGCCGCCGGGGAGGGGGGGCTAATGGGCATCGCCCTGCACCCTGACTTCGCCGCCAACCGCTTGTTCTTCCTCTACTACACCGCGAGCGTGGCCGAGGGGGACATCAACCGCCTCGAGCGGTACCGCCTGGCCACCGATGGGCGGAGCGCCACCCCCGACCGGATCCTGCTCGACCGCATCCCGGCCGCCCGCGACCACAACGGGGGTCGGCTGCGCATCGGCCCCGACGGGATGCTCTACGTGAGCACCGGCGACGCGGCCGACCCCGACGTGTCTCAGGTGCCCCGCAGCCTCGCGGGCAAGATCCTGCGCCTCACCCCCGAGGGCACGATCCCTCCCGACAACCCGTACACCTTCAGCCCCGTGTACCTCACGGGGGTGCGCAACTCGCAGGGCTTCGACTGGCGCGACCCGCGCACGATGTTGGTGACCGACCACGGCCCGAGCGGCGAGCGCCTGCGCAGCGGCCACGACGAGGTGACCGTGGCCTACGCGGGATCCAACCTGGGCTGGCCCCACATCTGGGGCTGCCGGGCCCAGGGCCGCCTGCTCTCCCCCTCCCTCTCCTGGAACGACGCGGTCCCCCCCGGCGGAGCGGCCATCTACACGGGCACCGCGATCTCCGCGTGGCACGGCGACCTGATCATCGGGACCCTCCAGTCGAAGCACCTGCACCGCGTGTCCTTCGATCGCCAGCACCCCGACCGGGTGCGCCTGCACGAGGTCTACCTGCGGGGCGACCCCCCGTCGGGATACGGCCGGCTGCGCGAGGTCGTGATGGGTCCCGACCGACACCTCTACGTGACCACCAGCAACTGCGACGGACGCGGCGACTGCCCCCCCGATCGCGACCGCATCCTGCGGCTCCGGTAGGGCCTGCGGTGCGGCGCTCGACCCGGCCTGGCCCTCCGCCCGGGGCGCTTGACACCCGGCGTGTTCCCTGCACCCCTACGGCTCCGACGCGCCGGCGCAGCCTCTGGACGCGGCACGCCACAGAGCCCCCCGATGGACCTCGAAGAACTCCGCGCCTTCCTCGCCGTGCTGGAGACCGGCTCGTTCCTCGCGGCCGAGCGCACCCTGGGGTTGCCGCGCTCTACGATCCGGCGTCGGCTCGATGCCCTGGAGGCCCGGGCGGGGGTGCCCCTGGTGCGCAAGATGCCCGCGGGGCTCGTGGCCACCGAGGCAGGGCGCGTCCTGGCCACGCGGGGGCAGTTGATGCTCCAAGAGGCCCGGGCCCTCGTGGCCTCCCTCCGGGAGTTCCATCGCGAACCCACGGGGGTCCTGCGGGTCCAGTTGCCGCTGGGGATGCCGCCGCAGCTCCTGGTCCCGCTGTTCGCCGCGTTTCGTAGCAACCACCCGCGGTTGTCGTTCGAGCTCCGCTTCGGCCACGACCCCGTCGGGGCCCTGCTCCACGACGCCGACGTGGCCGTCCATCTCGGCCTGCGGCCCCTGCCCGGCCCGTGGGTTCACTTCGACATCCTGCCCGTCCGCGAGCGCCTCCTCGCGCACGCCGACTACATCGCAGCCCGGGGCCTGCCCACCTCCCTCGACGACCTCCGCGCCCACGACCTCCTCGTGTGGACCCCGCCCGACGACGCCGCCCACGAGCTGCCCCTCCTCTCCGGCGGAACCTTCCCCGTGACCCCGGTGTTGTCCTCCCCCGACGTTCACTTCGTGCGGCAGTGCGCCCTGCGCGGGCAAGGGATCGCGTGGGTCCCCGACGCCCTGTTGCCCGACCCCGGGATCGACCCCGAGGCCATCGTGCCCGTGCTCGAGGACACCCTCGGCCGGACCCGAGTCGCCCAGGTGGTGGTGCCCGTGGCCCTCGCGGAGGTTCCCAAGATCAAGGCCATCCTCACCCACCTGCGCGCAGTATTGCCCGAGACGCCCTGAGCCGCCCGATGCCCCCGCACTCCAACCCCCTCCTCCGCGCTGTCTACGCCCGCGGGTCGGCCCCGGCCCTGGTCGAGGGCGCCCGCACCCTGTCCTTCGCCGAGCTCGACCGCCGCAGCGCCGAGGCGGCCACGGCCCTTCGCCTCCGCGGGCTCCGCAGGGGCGACCGGGTGGCCCTGGTCGTTCGGTCGTCCCTGGACGGAGCGGTGTGCCTCCTCGGGTGCCTGCGCCAGGGCCTGGTGGTGGTCCCGGTCAACCCCGGGTTCGAGGCCGCCGAGCTCGTCCACGTCCTTGACGACAGCGGGGCCTCCCTGGTCGTCGTCGACGCCCCCTGCCCTGGTCTCCAGGGCCTCGACCGCCGCGTCCCGGTGGTGAGCACCGAGGGCCTCTGCGACGAGAGTTCGACCGCGGTCAGGGCCGACGACCCGGACCTGGAGGACGACGACCTCGCGATGTTGATCTACACCTCGGGCACGACAGGACGGGCGAAGGGCTGCGCGCACACCGTCGGGAGCCTCGCCGCAGGGGTCGAGGCCCTCATGGAGCTGTGGGGGATGACGGCCGACGACGTGGTGCTCAACGCCCTGCCGTGGTTCCACGTGCACGGGCTGTGCGTGTGTCTGTTGGGGGCCCTGTCGCGGGGGGCGTGCACCCGGGTGATCCCGCGGTTCTCCCCGGAAGCCATCGCGGACGGGGCTCGGGCCGGAGGCACGGTGTGGATGAGCGTCCCGACCATGATCCATCGCCTCCTCGGGGCCCTCGACGACGACGGGCGTCGGGCCCTCGGGGCGTTGCGGCTGGTGACGTGCGGGTCGGCGGCCCTGTCGGCCGAGGCCCTGCGGGCCTTTGAGGCGCAGACAGGGGTCACCATCCTGGAGCGGTACGGGATGAGCGAGACCCTCATCACCCTGTCCAATCGCATCGCGGGAGAGAGGCGCCCGGGGGCCGTCGGGTGGCCCGTCCCGGGGACGGACATGCGTGTGGTCGACGACGAGCTCTGGGTCGACGCCCCCAGCGTCATGCGCGGCTACTGGAACCGCCCCGACGCCGACGCCGAGGTCTTCGTGCGAGGCGACGACGGTCGGCGGTGGTTTCGTACGGGCGACGTGGTGGCCCTCGACCCCGACGGATGCGTACGCATCGTCGGGCGGGCCAGCCAGGACATCCTCAAGGTCGGCGGACACAAGCTCTCGACCCGCGAGATCGAGGAGGCGATCGCGACGCACCCCGCGGTGCGCGAGGTGGCCGTGGTGGGCGTTCCCGATGCGGAGTGGGGCGAGCGGGTGTGCGCCGTGGTGGCCCTGCACCCGGGCTCCGCGCTCACCCTGGGCGATCTCCAGGCCCACGTGAAGCTGGCGGAGGTGAAGCGGCCGCGGGCGCTGCGGGTGGTCGAGGCCCTGCCCCGCAACGCCCTGGGCAAGGTGATGAAGGCCGCCCTCCAGGCCGACCGCGGGTGACGCCGTCGGATGCGATGCCGTGGGGGCCGCTGCATATTTGCAGCCTCTCCCTGCACCGCTACGGTCTGGCGCGGGGCCGTGCGGGCCCCAAGACTTGGACTGCGACCCAACAGGAGGCGTCCTCCCATGACCATCCACGTCACCGCCCACGACCTCACGCTCCACGCCGACGACGGCCGCCCGCTCGCCGCGCGGCTCCACGCCCCGGTGGGCGAAGCCCGCGCGAGCGTGGTGATCCACGGGGCCACGGCCACCCCGCGGCGCTACTACGACCGCTTCGCGGGCTGGCTCGCGTCGCAGGGATTCCGTGTGCTCTCGTACGACTACCGCGGGGTCGGGGCCTCCCGCGGCCCGGCCCTGCGCGACGACGACGCGACCCTGCGCGACTGGGGCGAGCGCGACGCCGTGGCCGCGGTGGCATACCTGCGCGCGGCCTTTCCCGCGCAACCCCTGGTGATGGTGGGCCACTCCTTCGGGGCCCAGAGCCTGGGGCTCTCCGACGCCCTGCACGCGGTCGACGCCGCGGTGATGGTGGGCGCGCAGTTTGGCTACCATGGACACTGGCCGACCGCGGCCCGGGTGGGCCTCGGGGCATACTGGGGAGCGGTGTTTCCCGCGGCCATCGCGCTCTACGGGTACGTCCCGGGCTGGGCGGGCCTGCGCGAAGACCTCCCGGGCGGCGTGGCCCGCGAGTGGTCGCGCTGGTGCTTGCGGCCCGGGTATCTCCTCGACGAGGTGCCCGAGGCCCGCGCGCGCTACGCCCGCTTCGCGCGCCCCGTGCTGTTCTACAGCTTCACCGACGACACCTACGCCCCGCTGCCCGCGGTGAAGAGCTTCCTCGCGGCCCTCACCGGCGCCGCCCTCACGCACCGCAGGATGCGCCCCGACGATCTGGGCGGCCGCGGTGTGGGCCACTTCGGCTTCTTCCGCCCCGACCACGCCGACACCCTGTGGGCCGAGCTGCGCGGCTGGCTCGACGACACCCTCGCCGGGCGCCCCGCCCGCCTCGGCCCGACGGCGCCCCCCTGGGCCGTCACCGACGCCGACCTCGCCGCCGACCTCAGCTTCGGCCGCGACTGATCCCCCCATCACGTCCGCGCCCCCTTGCGCCCCTTGCGCCCTGGCGGCTCTCTTCGAATTCGTGCCCTCGTGCCCCTCGGCGCCTACGCCCCCCCCCGCGGGAGCCGCACCCCGGCGAAGGCCTCGGCCAGAAAACGTACGACGGTCTTCACCCGCGGCACCCGGGCGCTGGTCGGGTGCATCGCCAGCCACACGCCCCGCGGCGGCGGCGTGGCGTCGAGCTCCACCCGCACGAGCCCCTCGGCGAGGGCGTCGGGCAGGAGCCCCAGGCCCGCCCCGGCCCGTACGGCCTCGAGGGCCGTCGACACGCTGTCGGTGCGCAAGGCCACCGGGGCGTCGGGCAGCCGAAGCCGCAGCCAGTCGACCTCCGACACGGCGTAACGCAGCCCGTAGAGCACCTGCGGGATCTCGCGCAGCGCCGCGCGGCTGAGCCTGCGGCGGCCCTGGGTCCATGCCGGGGCCACCCAGGCCGACAGGGCGATGGACCCGAGGCTCCGCCGCACGAGGCCGGGCTCCTCGGGGCGCGTCAGGCGCAGCGCGAGGTCGGCTTCGCCGCGCGCCAGGTCGCGCACCTTCGGGCTGGTGTCGATCTCCAGGAGCAGCCCCGGGTGCCGGGCACGGAGCTGCGGCAGGGCCGGGGCAACGAAGCGCGACGCCAGCACCTCGAGGGTGGTCAGCCGCACGGCCCCCTGCGGGGCCTCGTCCTCGATGGCCACCCGGCGCCGCACGTCGGCGATGCCCCGCTCGGTCGCCTCGGCCACGTCGGCGAGGGCCGCGCCCGCGTCGGTGAGCCCCAGAGACCGCGCATCGCGCTTGACGAGCGACACGTGCAGGGCGTCCTCCAGGGCCTTGAGCCTCCGGCCCACCGTGGTCGCGTCCACCCCGAGGGCCCGCGCCGCGCCTGCCAGCGAGCCCGCGCGGCGGACAGCCAGGAGCTGCGCGAGGTCGCTCCACTCGAGGCCTGGGGTGGCTGCATCCATACATCCCGATGCTGCACCTGTGCAGGGCAGGCCGCAAGGGGTCGCTCCGAGCAGCCGCGGCTATCCGTCCGCCTCGGCCGGAACCAGCACCCGCAGGCTGCCCGGCACGCTGCGTACGGTGATGGGGGTGGCGAGGGCGTCCTCGCCGTCGACCATCACCCGCCGGGGCTCGCGGGTCTCGACGCGGACCTCGCGGGCCTGAAAGTGGCCCACGTTGGCGCGGTCGGCGTCGTAGTGGAAGAGCGCGCTCGCGGCGAGGTGGGCGGCGGTGGCCACGGCGTCGAGGAAGCCCTCGGTGGCGACCAGGGTGACGCCGAGCCTGCCGTCGTCGGCCTCGATGGTCGCCGGGCCCTGGGCGAGCAGGGCGGTGGCCCGCGCGATGTTGGCGACGGTGACGGCGTTGGCCAGGACCGTAGCCCGATGGCCGTTGGCCTCGACGGTGACCTCAAACTGCGACCCCTCGATCATCCGCTCGACGCCTTCGAGCACATAGGCGAGCACCCCCAGGGCCGCCTTGCGTGCGGGGTCGACCCCGGTGATGGCCTCGGCGTGCACCCCGATGCTGGCCATCAGCAGCATCGGGCGGCCGTTGACCGTCGCCGTGTCGATCACCCGCGTGTGGCCCGCGAGGATGACCGCGCAGCCCGCGTCGACGTCGCGGGGGACGCCGAGGTGGCCCGCGATGGAGTTGGCCGTGCCGCGCGGCAGGATGCCCAGGGTCGCGCCGGGCACGCCCACGAGGGACCCGCCGACGGCCGAGACGGTGCCGTCGCCGCCCGAGGCGATGAGGAGCCTGGACCCCGCCGCGATCGCCCGCTCGGCCAACACGACGGGCGAAGCCTCGTCCGAGGCCCGCAGGACCTCGAGCTCGAACCCCGCCGACAGGAGCTCGCGTGCGCGCTCCAGGTCTTCTTCGCGCGCGCTGCCTCCGCCGGGGCTGTGGATCAAGGTCGCAAAGGCCATGGTGTATCATCCCACGCCGCCCGATGGCCGACCGCCGCGATCGTCAGCGCGTAGGGGCCGTTCGGTCGAGAGGGAGGTCGTGGGACTCGACCGGGACAAACCGTCGCGCGCCTACGTCATAGTCCCATCGCTCCACGGTGCAGCGCAGCGCCGCTGCGGGCCCGACCGGTCGTTCGTAGAGGAGGAGGTTGACTGAGTTGGGGGCCTCCCAGCGCACCCGCGACGAGGTGGCGGTGCCCGCCTGGACGCACCACATTGCGCGCGGCAGATCGGGGCGCAGAGCCCTCATCGCGTGGACCTGCGGGAGGTGGATGTGCCCGCCCAGCACGACGTCTGCGCCGGCCGCGCTCCACGCGGGGAGCGCCCGCGCGTGGCCGCGGAGGATGTCCTTGCGGTCTTGCGGGCGGCTCACGTGGAGGGGCTGGTGGGTGACTACCACGCGGAGCTGTTCGGGGCGGGCCCGACCGAGGCGCGCGCACACGCGCTCGACCTGCTCCGCGGACACGTAGCCGTCGATGTGCTGCCAGGCCCGGGTGGTGTTGACGCCGAGCACCATGAGGTCGTCGGATTCAAACGACGGCTCGAGGTCCTCGCCGAAGCACGCGGCGTAGTTGGCGTAGGGCGCGAAGACGCGCAGGACGAGGTTGAAGAGGGGGATGTCGTGGTTGCCAGGGAGCACGAGCACGTTGGGTGGGGCGATGCGCTGTACGAAGGCCCGCGCGGCGGCAAACTCGCGCGGGCGGGCCCGCTGCGTGATGTCCCCCGAGAGCACCAGGAGGTCGGGGGAGTGGGCCCGGGTCAGGGCGAGGAGGGCCTCGACGACGTCGGGCACCTCCGTGCCGAAGTGGGTGTCGGAGATCTGCACGATGCGGGTCATCGGGGTGCCGCACCCGCTTGTGTACCGCTACAGCGCTGACTCCTCGGCCCCATCGCGGCGGAGGTTACCACAGCGCCGGAGGGGCCCGTGGAGACTACCGCGCCAGCGCCACCAGGGGGCCGAGGCCCGGTTCGTGCCGGGCGTGGGTGGCGTCGAGGAAGACCACGAGGTGATCCTGGGCGCGGCTCGTGGCCACATGGAGCAGGTGCGGCCGCGCGGCCAGCCAGCGCAGATGCATCGGCGCCGTCGCGGTCACGGAGAACACCACCACCCGCCGCTCGCCCCCCTGGAGCTTGTGCACCGTACGCACCAGAACCCCCTCGGCATGAACAACCCCGCGCTGCTGGAGCATCCGCTCGATGCGCAGGCTCTGCCCGACGAAGGGCGAGAGCACGGCGACGTCGCGGGCCTCGACCCCGTCGCGCAAGAGCGCCTCCACCAGGGCCACCACCCGACCCACCTCGGCCGCGTTCACGATGCCTTCGGGAGCCCGTTCGCCCGTGCCCGCGACATCCACCACACGCACCGCGCGGTTGAGCCGCGGCGAGACCGACGCCATCGAGCGCGGGGGCGTCCGAACGTCGAGGGTGTGACCGCTCCAGCACGACGCCAGGGCCACGATGGCCGGCTGCGAACGGAAGTGCTCCGTCAGGGCCCGCGGCTCGTCGGCCCGGGCCTCGGCCACCGCCTGGGCCGACGAGGTCGCCGCCGAGCCCATCCGAAACGGCTCCGTGGCCGCGGGATCGAGGCCCTCGGCGATGCGCGCGTCGAGGCGCATGTCGAGGGTGTAGACCGGCGGCAACTGGGCCACATCGCCCGTCACCAGGGCGCGTTTTGCACGGGCCAGGGCGGGCACCGCGTAGATGGGGGCGCACTGCCCGGCCTCGTCGATCACCAGCCGGTCGATGACCCCGGGATCGAGCGCGAACGAAGCCCGCATCGACAAGAGCGTGCAGCCAACGAGGGGAAAGAGCCCGGAGAGTGAGGCGAGCACTTCGGACAGGGCCCGACCGCGGGCGGGGCCTTCGTCTTCGCGCACGAGGGTGAGGGCGCTCTGGAGCCGGGCGAGGAGCGCCTTGCGGTGCGCCCGGGCCCAGGCGTCGCGCAGCACGAGAGCCGCCTCGACGCGGGCCGGGTCGGGCGGCGGCGGGAGGTCTTCGTGCCCGGGGTGGGTGAGGGCGGCGAGTTGGGCCTCGATGCGGTCGCGCTCGCGCTGTCGGGCGGGGGCACGCAGGGCCCGCTCGACCCGGTCGAGGGCCTCCAGGGTGCGTTGCATCGCGGCGTACTGGGCTTCCAGGGCCGTGACAACGTCCTCGTCCGGCCGCAGGTCCTCATACGGAACCTCCATCCCCAACGCCGCCAGCATCGGCCCGATCACGCGCCCCCGTTTGAGGTTGGCCCGCGCCCATTTCTCGCGTGCCCGCGCGGTCGAGGCCCGGGGCCCCGTGAGGTGAATGGGTGCCACCCGCAGAGCGGCCTCGGCGTGGGCCACCAACGACCCGCGGACGTCGCCGACCCGCTCGGGCCGGATGTTCTCGTCGACCTCGGGTAGTGGGCCGGCGAGCTCAATCGAGAGCCGCTGGAGCCGTGTCCGAAGCCGCTCGGTCTCGTGCTGTTGCTGAGCCCGCGTGCGCTGTCGGGCCTCCGCCCCACGGAGATACGCCCGCACTGGAACACACAAGGCCTCGAAGTCCGCCCGGGCCGAGGCGAGGGTCGGGCCCTCGTCCCGCAAGAGCATCTCGCAGGCCGCCCGCAGGGTGTGGGCGGTGGCCTCGGCGAGGGTTCGGCGGTTGCCAAGACGGAGCCCCACGGGGAGGTCGCGACCCGTCACGAAGGGCGCGAGGGCGTGATCGACGGCGGCGTTGTTGGTGCTGGTCACCACGAGCCCCCACGGGGTGGCCGGGGACGGGGGACGGGCCCACGTCTCGTCGAGGGCGCGGGCCACGAGGGTCTGGGCCGCGAGGTGATGCAGGAGGGTGGTCTTGCCGCAGCCGGGCGGACCGCAGAGGGCGACCAGGTCGTTCGATCCCTCCAGGGACTGGGCCGCGGCGGTCTGGGAGGGCGTCGGGGCGGCGGCTCCGTGGCTCCACAGGGGCCCGCGCGCAGCCGGGGCGGGAGACAGCCCGAGAAACACCCCCAGGGGCCCACGACGCGGCGCAGGGGCCCTGCAGAGGGTGGCCAGCTCGGCCCGCAGCCCGCTCGTCGGGTCGCCCCGCGGCAGGAGCATGGCCATCCCGTGCGGATGCACCTGGAGCCCACGGCGCCCCGCGGCCCGCGTTCGTACGGCGTCGACCAGGGCGCACACCGTCTCGCGCGAGAGCGGCCCGGCTTCGGGGGTGGGCTCGTCGGCGATCTCTGCCGGGCCGTGGGAGAGCCACTGCACGGCGGCTCCGACGAGGGCCCCGACTCCGTGCTGGGCCGTCTCGACGAGCCCGGCGAGGCCCTGCCCGTCGAGTTCGAGGAGGAGCCGCCACAGGCCTGTGTGAAGCTCCCAGACCGGGCCCTCGGCGTCGGTCTCGGGCGCGTGGAGGCTCAATGACGTGGGCAACTCGAGGGCGGCCCCGGGCTTCGCGTAGGGAGGCGGTCGCCACGGGCCCGCGGCGTCGTGCCAGGTGGGACGGGCTCCGCTCCAGTAGAGGAGGGGGGCCGTGCGGCGTTGCCCCTCGTGCACCCAGGTCACCAGCGGAAACCCCACGAGCACGGCCTCGTCGTCGCCCCGCACCATCGCCGCCACGTGGGCCGCAAAGAAGCTCTCGGCCCGCGCCGGAACGGGGTCACACACCCAGGACTCTGCGCGCCCCAAGACGAAGTCCGTGGCGTCGTCAGGGCCCTCGGCGAAGAGCCGCAGCGACAGGGCGGCTCCGTCCCGGGCAGGCGGCTGCACGTACGGCGGCGGCGCAAAGGTCGGCCCCGCGTTGGGGCGCGGGATAGGCACGCTCGCCTCGGCCCGGGCCATCTCCTCCAGGGCCCGCAGACCGTAACGCAAGGCATCGAGCGGGACGCGGGGGGTCGACACGGGCGAGGCCGGTGGTACCCCAACTCCGGGTGCGGGGACAGACTCACCCGGCGTATCGCCAGCGGCCCGTGTACGGGCGGCGACCTTCATCGGTCCGATACCCCCAACACGTCCGGCCCCTTGCGACCCTTGCGCCCTTGCGGTTTCGCTGCCGGTCCCCTCGTCGCCTGCGGCCCGCTACTGGTCGTGGCCGTCTTCCGCGCCCGCCGCACACCTCCGCGCACGACGCACTCCTCCGTCGCCGCCCGGCGCAGTCCCCGCATCCGGCTGCGGAACAGGCGTCGCAGGCGGATCAGGCGGCGGCGGCGGCTGATAGTCCGACGGGGCCCCGTACTGCGGCACCATCGAGACGGCCTCGTGGGTGTCGGCGTACGCGGTCGACCCGATCGCCCCGACCCCCGCCACGAGGGCGAGCGACGCGCCAAGGGAGAAGAGCACCGCCCGAGACGCCCGCGGAAAGCCCGGGACAGCCTCCGCCATGGCCTCCCGCGCGACCCCACAGAACGGACACTCGATCGCGTCGGCCCGTACATGGCGGGCGCAAGAAGGGCACGGGTGCAGAGCGCTCATCGGCAGAACCTATCACGCCGTCCCGCCCTACGACGGAGGCCCGGCCCGCGGTAGGGTCGCCGTCCATGACGCCCACCCCCGCGGCCACACGCATACACCCACCGTGCGCCTGATCCTCGCCGCCCTCGTCGCATCAAGCTGCGCCAGCGCCCGACCGCCCGCCGCCGCGCCGACCCGCTATACCGCCCGTGTCGTGCGCCGCATTCCCCACGCGACCGACGCCTTCACCCAGGGGCTCGCCTTTCACGGGAGCCTCCTCTACGAGAGCACGGGCCTCCGCGGGCGCTCGTCGGTGCGGGTGATCGACCCCGCCACGGGCGCCATCCTGCGTCGGCGGGACGTGTCCGACGACCACTTCGCCGAGGGGCTGACCGTGCTCGGAGGCCGTGTGTTTCAGCTCACCTACCAGACCCACACGTGCTTCGTGTACGACGCCGCCACCCTCGATCTCCTCACCACCCACACCTACCCCGGCGAGGGCTGGGGCCTCACCCACGACGGCCGCTCCCTCATCCTGAGCGACGGAACCGACACCCTGCGCCTCCTCGACCCCGACACCTTCGCCGAACGCCGCCGGGTGCGTGTCACCGACGCGGGCTCCCCGGTCGACCAGCTCAACGAGCTGGAGTGGATGGACGGGGCCCTCCTCGCCAACGTCTGGCACAGCGACCGCATCGCCCGCATCGACCTCGCCTCGGGCCACGTCGTGGCCTGGATCGACCTGCCCTTCTCGCGCACCTCCCTCGGCCTCACCGAGCCCGAGGCCGTGCTCAACGGGATCGCCTACGACCCCGCCACCCGGCGCCTCCTCGTGACGGGAAAACTCTGGCCCGCGATGTTCGAGATCGCCCTCTCCCCGGCTGCCCCGTAGGGCCTTATCCCCCCGCCTGCAGGGCCGCCTCGATGGCCGGAGGCGAAAACCCGCGCAGGATCGTTCCGCGCACGTCGAGGATGGGGATCGACCCCGTCGGAACCCCGGCCCGCTGGGCCTTCTCGGCCATCTCCCGGGCCGCCGCAGGGTCCTGCTCGATGTCCTTCTCGACGAAGGCCACGTGCCGCTGGCGCAGGTAGGCCGCCGCCTGGTGGCACGCGCTGCACCACGAGGCCCCGTACACGATCACCGAGGACTGCCCCGCCACCGCGGCGTCTCCCGCCCCCGCCTGGGCCACCGCCCCCTGCCCCGCCGCAGGGCCCGCCACGGGAGCCGGAGGCTGCGTCCCCAGGGGCTCGGTGTGCCCCGCCTGGGCCATCACCCGCTGGGCCAACACCTCCGCCCGCACCGACTGAACCGCAAAGCTCCCGTCACTCCCCGGCCGCCGCAGGTCGGCCACGTACACCCACCCCGGCCGCCGAAGCTCGGGCCGGGACGGATCGACGCGCACAGCCCCCCGGCGCTCCACCGGGACCTCGTCCACCCGACCCGCCGTGTGAGCCCCTCCCTCGGCGTCAAACCAGGTGAACACCACGTCGAGGCTCTCGGGCCGCACCTCGAAGGGCACCTCAGGCCCCAGGACGGCCCCTTCCGGGCGCGATCCCTCCTCCGGCCCGGTCCCGGTCCCTTCGCCCGCCCTGCGGCCCTTGCAGGCCCCGCCCAGGGCTACCACGGCCAACATCACCCCAACCCCCCAAATGCTCCTTCGCCGGTCAGTCATCGTTCGCCTCGGAGAGCTTCATCCACGTCTCGGTCCAGCCGTCGACCTCGCGGGCCAGCTTTTGCTCGCGTTCGGCCAGTCGTGCCAGGCGCTCCCACCCGAGGGAGGCGTCGAGGAGCTCGGCCCGCAAGGCCTTGAGCCGCCCCTCCCCGTCGGCGATCTGGGTCTCCAGCTCGGCCACGCGCTTGAGCCGCTTCTCGGCCTCCCGCTGCCGTCGCCTCCGCTCGTCGTGGCTCTCCCGCGACGGGGGCACACTCGGGGTCGCCGCCCGGCTCGGGGCCCCCGGAGGCCCCAAGGCGTCGGCCCCTACGCTCACGGCCCCACCCTTACGCCGTCCCGTGTAGTCAGCGAACCCGCCCGGGTACGAGGTCACGGCCCCGCCCTCCAGGTGCAGGACCCGCGTCGAGACCCGGTCGAGGAAGAAGCGGTCGTGGGAGACCAGGACCACCGTCCCGTCATAGTGCCGCAGGGCCTCCTCGAGGATCTCGCAGGCGGGGATGTCGAGGTGGTTGGTGGGCTCGTCGAGGAGGAGGAGGTTGCGCTGCACGAGCAGCAGCTTGGCCAGGGCCAGGCGGGTGCGCTCGCCCCCCGAGAGCGACCCCACGGCCCGAAACGGGTCGTCGCCGTAGAACCGGAACCGCGACAGGTACTGCCGGGCCGCGTCGTTGACCATGTCGGGCCGCACCGCCCGAACCTCCTCGATCAGCGACCCCCGGGCGTCGAGGGACTCCAGGTGCTGGTCGAAGTAGCCCACGTCGAGGTTGGTCCCGCGCCGCACCTCGCCCGCGTCCGAGCACCCGGCGACCTCGGGGGAGGCGATGCCCGCCAGGAGCTTGAGGAGGGTGCTCTTGCCCGCCCCGTTGGGGCCCACGATGGCGATGCGCTCGCCCCGCCGCACGAGCAGATCGACCCCCGCAAACAGAACCCTTCCCCCTCGGGTGGCCCCGAGCCCCTGGGCTTCGAGCACGATGTCACCCGAGCGCCGGCCCGGGACAAACCGCAGCCCGAGCTTGCGGGCGTCGGCCCAGATGTCCTCGGGGTTGTCGAGGCGCACGAGCTTGTCGAGCATCTTGCGCCGCCCTTTGGCCATGTTGGTCTTCTGGCCCGCGAGGTTGCGGCGGATGAAGTCCTCGGTGCGGGCGATCTCCTGGCGCTGAAGCTCCACCTCGCGGCGCTCCCGGGCGATGTCCTCCTCCCGCAGCACGAGGTACTTCGTGTACGGGGCGGGGTAGTGCCGAAACCGCACGAGGCCGAGCTCTCCCGTCCGCGGACAGGTGGCGTCGAGGAAGGCCCGGTCGTGGGAGACCACCACCACGGCCCCGGCAAACTGCGTCAGAAACCCCTCCAGCCAGGCCGTGCTCTCCAGGTCGAGGTGGTTGGTGGGCTCGTCGAGCAGGAGAACATCGGGCCGCTGGACGAGGACCACCGCGAGCGACAACCGCCCCCGCTCGCCCCCCGACAGCGAGCGTACCGGTCGGTCGAGGTCGCCGTCGGAGAACCCCACCCGATGGGCCACCGTGCTCACCTCGCGCTCGATGGCGTCGGCCCCGACCCGGTGGTGGGTGTCCATGGCCCGGGCCAGGGCGTCGAGGGCCGCGGGGTCGCCCGAAGCCGCCGCGTGCTCGGCCTCGGTGAGGGCCTCCCGGGCCGCGCGGGCCTCCGCGAAGGGAGCCATCAGGGCCTCGCCGACGGTGCCCTGGGGGTCGGGGTCGATGGCCTGGTGGAGGTATCCCACCCGGGTCCCTTTGGGCATAAGAACCCGCCCCTCGTCGGGAGCGAGCTCGCCCGCGAGGATTTTCAGGAGCGAGCTCTTTCCCTGCCCGTTGGGAGCCACCAGGGCGAGGCGCTCGCCCGCCGCGAGGGAGAACGAGACATCCTCGAAGAGCACGTCGGCCCCGTACCCGAAGCTGACCCGATCGACCTGCAAAAGCGTCATATCCCAGTCACCGCGCCCGGGGTGTTGCAGCCCCCGGGGCCCCTTGTCAATCCGCGAACCCGTTGAGGGCCTCCACCGTCGCCGCGACGTCGCCGATCTCGTAGAAATCCACGGTCACGAAGTTGGGCAGGCGCCCCCGGGAGGCCGCGCAGGCTCGGGCCCGCTCCAGGAGGAAGGGGTTGAAATTGACCTGCCGGGCGAGGTGCGGAAACCCCGAGAGCTGGGTCAGGAAGTGATTGAAGATGAAGAGGGTGTTGGCCGACCGACCGCGGTTGGGGGCGCACGAGAGCTGCGGGGGTTCGGTCGCGGAGAAGGGGGTCTCCTGGGCGTAGTCCCAAACGTCGTGGAGCCAGGGCCTGCGTCCCCCGTCGCGGTCGGTCAGGACCACCAGCCTCCGCCCCGCCCGCACCATCTCCCCCAGGGTCGGCCACGGCGCCCCCGCAGGCTGGACGTGGGCGTCGTCGAGCAGCCCCGCGGCACGAAAGGCGGGTTGGAGGGCGGCGGCCGAGACGTAGCTCTCCAGGATGAGGGTGACCACCGAGCCCGGCTCGGCGTCGAGGTGCTGCCCGACCGCGCAGAGGCCCTCCTCCAGGGGCATCCGGCCGAGGGAGCAGACCCCGTGACAGAGGCTCACCACCCCGCGGTCGTCGTGGAGGTCGAGCATCAACCCACGAACCCCATCTCGGAGCTGCCGGGCGATCCCGTGGGTCTGGTTGGGGGCGATGTACCGGTGCTCGGCGGCGCTCATGGCGTTGTGGGTGGTGACGTAGCTGACGGCGTCGAAGGCCCGGCCGCACAGGGCCGCGCGGCCGTTGCAGCGCCCGTCCCAGGCCTTCTCCCGGGGAGCGCGCACACACGCGAAGGGGACATCCGGGCTGAGCTCCCCTGTGTCCGCCTGCGCTGCGGGGGTGTCCGTGGCCGTGACGTCGGGAGCCGATACGTCGGTCGGGAGGCCCCCGTCGACGTGGGCCGGAGAGGCCTCGCCGCAGGCCCCGAGGAGGGTCGCCCCGAGGACCGGGCCCCACCTCACCGGGCGTCCTCCGCGGCTCCTGACGACCTGCGCCGGGCGGGGGTGACCCCGAGACGGGCCGCGGCCTGCTCGTACAGGCCCACGCAGCGCAGGTGGGACTCGCGGGCCTCGGACACGAGGCGCTGGCTCTGGTCGAGGAGGGTCCGCATCCGGGCCTCGTCGCCCGGGGCGGGAAGGCCCCCGTCGCCCGGGAGCATCGCCCGAACCTGGGCCATGGCCCGTTGGGCGTCGTGGGTCCCGCGGTAGGTGCTCACGCAGGCGTCGCGCAGATCGGCCGCCCCGGGGCTCTGGGGGCGCAGGGCCTCGAGGCGCCGCAGGGCCGCGTCTTCGGCCGCCTCTCCGTCCGACCGGATCACCCCGGACACCGCGGCCACCACGGCCCCGAGCTCGCGTTGATCGGCGAGCTCCAGGGGGTCGCGGTCGCGGTCGCCCTGACGCGGAGGCTGCGAGGCCACCACGATGGCCACCACCCCCACCACGATGAAGAACACCACCGCCGCCGCCCACGACGGGGCCTTCGGGGGGGGACCCGGGGGCGGGGGTTCGGGCGGGGGCTTGGAGGCGGCCATTTCAGCGCGGGGCCTCTTCGATGGTGACCCGGGTGATGCGGGTGGGCTCGGCGGGAGGCTGTCCCCGGACGATCCGTCCGAGCGTGGCCAGGCCCGCGGGGTCGGTCACCCGGCCGAAGACCGTGTACTGCCCGTCGAGGCTCGGCTGCGGAGCGAGGGTGATGTAGAACTGCGACCCGTTGCTGTTGGGGTCGGAGCTGCGGGCCATCCCAAGAACCCCGGGGGCGTCGAAGCGCAGGTCGTCGACGATCTCGACCCCGAAGCGGTAGCCCGGGCTGCCCCGGCCCCAGGTGGAACGCGGGCCGTCGACGGTCCCGGGGTCGCCGCCCTGGACCACGAAGTTGTCGATCACCCGGTGAAACGCGATGCCCTCGAAGAAGCGGTTGCGGGCGAGCCAGACGAAGCTGTTGACCGTGATGGGGGTCTCGACGTTGTGAAGGTCGAGGGTGACGGTCCCGACGTCGGTCTCGACCACGGCCCGGTAGCGGCGAGAGGCCGAGAGCATCGGGGCGGGGGCCTCGGCGAACGACCGCACGGGCTGGGCTGACAGAAAGGCCATGGGCACAAACCCCGCGGCCGGGGCGTCGGCGGGCGGGGCCGGGACGTCGACGGCCACCGCGGGCGTGTCGGGCGTCGGGGCGGGGGTGTCGACCACCGCGGCGGCGTCGCGTGGGGTCATCGGGGCGGGCGACGAGGCGCAGGCCCCGACGATCCCGAGGGCCACCCCGAGGACGCGGACCGCGGGGTGACGAGACAACGAGGGGTTCATGGCGGCAGTGTGGAGAACTCCGGGCGTCGGGCGCAACGGCGAACGTGCCCCGGGGATCACACAGGGGTGACCATGTGGTGCTTGCCGGGGCGCGGGGAGAGCTTGCTGTCGAGGCGCACGAGCCACCGCACGATCTCGCCGCGCAGGGCCGGGAAGGGTACGATCCCGTCGATGACCATCTCGCTGGCCAGCTTGTAGAGGTCGACGTCGGCCCGGTACTCGTCGCGCAGACGCTGCACGAAGGCCTCACGCTCGGGGCCCTCGGCCACCTCTTGGATCTTGTTGAAATACACGGCGTTGACGGCGGCGCTCGGGCCCATCACGGCGATGCTGGCCGTCGGCAGGGCGAGGCACACGTCGGGCTCGAAGGCCGGGCCGCACATGGCGTACAGGCCCGCCCCGTAGGCCTTGCGCACGATGACCGAGATCTTGGGGACCCGGGCGTCGGCCACCGCCGCGATCATCTTGGCCCCGGCCCGGATGATCCCCTGGCGCTCGACCTGGGTCCCGATCATGAAGCCCGGGACGTCAGCGAGGTAGAGGAGGGGGATGTTGAAGGCGTCGCAGAGGGTGATGAAGCGCGCGGCCTTGTCGGCGCTGTCGACGAAGAGGACCCCGCCCTTGTAGAAGGGCTGGTTGGCCACGATCCCCACGGGGCGGCCGTCGATGCGGGCGAAGGCCGTGATGATCTCCCGGGCGAAGAGGGCCTTGACCTCCAGGAGGCTCCCGGCGTCGACGAGCTCGCGCAAGAGGTGAAACATGTTGAAGGGCTTGTTCTCGTCGGCGGGGACGAGCTGGCCGAAGGTCTTGCCGCTGAGGGCCGGGGCCACCGGGTCGTGCGGGGCGGGGCGCCCGGCGTGGCTCTGGGGCATAAACGCGAGGTACTTGCGGGCCCACCCGATGGCCTCGTCCTCGGACTTCACGAGGACGTCGCCGCATCCGGACACCGAACAGTGCATCTTGGCCCCGCCCATCTCCTCCAGGGTGACCTTCTCGCCGATGACCATCTCGGCCATCCGGGGCGACCCGAGGTACATGCTCGCGTTGCCCTCGACCATCACCACCACGTCGCAGAAGGCCGGGATGTACGCCCCTCCCGCAGCGCTGGGCCCGAAGAGCAGGCACACCTGGGGGACCTGCCCCGACATCTGGACCTGGTTGAAGAAGATCCGACCGGCCCCGCGGCGGCCGGGAAACATCTCGATCTGGTCGGTGATTCGGGCCCCGGCGGAGTCGACCAGGTAGAGCATGGGGCACTGGAGCCGTTGAGCGAGCTCCTGCACCCGCAGGATCTTCTCGACCGTACGCCGCCCCCACGAGCCCGCCTTCACCGTGGAGTCGTTGGCCATGAGGGCCACGGGGCGCCCGTCGACGGTGGCGGTGCCCGTGATGACCCCATCGGCCGGGAGGTCGGCCTCGAGGTGGTTGGCGAGGGGGGCGTCTTCGAGGAAGCTGTCGGGGTCGACGAGGCGAGCGATCCGCTCGCGGGCGAAGAGCTTGCCCTGCTGGGCGTTCTTCTCGTGGTAGCGGGGAGCCCCGCCGCGGGCGACAAAGGCGAGGGTATGGTGGAGCTTCTCGTCGGACATGGCCCGGAGGGAACTACCGGACCGCCGCCCCCGCCGCAAGCCTCAAGGGCCCATCGGCGGGGGGCCCTGGACTAGACCGAGCGGAGGGCGTCGTAGAGGTCGACGTCGAGGGTGGGCAGGGCCAGGGTGGTGTGCTGCACGAGCACGGCGTGCTCGTCGAGGAGGCGCCCGAGGGCGGCCCCGTCGACCAGGGTCACGGGCGAGGCACCCGCGGCCGCGGCCTCGTCGCGGGCCCCGGAGAAGATGTTGCCCGTGGTGATGATCCACACGGCCTGGGCCCCGGCGTAGTGATGCAGAGACCCCCGCATCTCGATGACCCGCTCGCGCCCGACCTCGCCTCCGCGCTTGAGGATCACCGCCACCGGCAGCTCCTCGGGCCCACGGCGGGCAACTCCGGACAGATGCACCTCGCCCTGGGGCAGCCCCGGACGGCGCGAGACCCGCAGGTTGGACATCCCGAGCCGCTCCAGGAGCAGGGCCGCCACCTCCACGAACGAGCTCGGGGGCAGCTCGTTGAGGCGGCGCACGACGTAACGCCGGGCCTGCTCGCGCAGGCGCTCGATGGCCACGAGGGCCTCGGCCTCGGCCCGCAGGAGCTCGGGGGGCAGGGTCCAGTCGACCAGGCCCACCCGGCCCGCGGCGAGGCGCATCCGGGGGCGCTCGCCCCGGGCCGCACGGCGCACCCCGTCGACCCGGACGGCCGCCGCCACGGAGGCGACCAGGACGGTGACCTCGCCCGAGAGCTTGCCCGCCCGCACCGCGTCGTCGACGAGCTGGCGCAGGGCCACGGGCTGCCGGTCGTCGCGGCGGGTCAGGAGGGTCACCACGATGTCGGCGGTGTCGCGCCCGAGCTCCTCGCTGCCCTCGTTGCGGTCGCGCTCTTCACGGCGCTCGCCGCGCTCGCCGCGGTCGCCGCGGTCGCCCCGGTCGCCGCGCGGCTCGCCGCGGTCGCCACGATCGCCGCGCGGCTCGCCGCGGAACTCGCCCCGGTCGCCGCGGGGCTCGGGACGATCGGTGCGCTCGCCGCGGGGCTCGACCCGGACCTCGACCCGGTCGGGGCGGGCCTCGCGGACTTCGGTCGCCGCGACATCCGTGCCCTCGGCGCCGGCCTCGCCCTCGGGGCGGCCGCGACGACGCCGACGCCGCCGACGGCGGTTGCCATCGGCCTTGTCGTCGCCCCCCAGGAGGGGCTCCTCGTCGTCGTCCTCCTCGGGAAACATCTCCTGGGCGACCGCGAACCGCTGCGAGCGGTCGCGCTCGTCGGCGCTCATCACCACCGGCTCGTCGGTCGTCTCGGCGGCCTCACGACGCGGACGCGGCGGAGGGGCCGCCGAGGGGGTAAAGACGCGGGGAGCCGAGGGGGCCGGGGCCGGAGGGGTCACCTCGGTGTGGTCGAGCTCCTCGGCGGCCTCGTCCAACCGGGCCGCCTCGGAGGGGCTGACCTCCGCGACCTCGGCCACGGCCTCGGAGACTTCGGCGCCTTCCGGCTCCGAAGCCTCGGCCAGAGCTGCGGGGGCGGAGACCGGCTCCAGCTCAGCCTCCACGGGGACGGTCGGTGACTCCTCGGCCACCCGGGGCGCGACATTGGTCTCGGCGTCGGCCTGGGCGGGGCGCTCCCGGCCACGGTCGCGCCCGCGTCCACGGTCACGGTCTCGGCGTTTGCCCTCGCCCCGGGGCTCTCCGCGGGCTTCGGTGGGAGCTTCGACCGCACCCGGGGCCAGGACGGGCCCTGCCTCCCCCGCCCTTGGACCCGGGGCATTCGCCCCCGGGGCCGGGGGGGTCGTGCCCGGACGGCCGTCGCGGCGGCCCTCGGGGCGCCCACGGCCATCACGACCGCGGCCCTCGCGACCTTCGCGGCCTTCGCGGCGCTCGCGACCCCCAGGCCCCTCGGGAGCTCCCTGCGGAGCCGCGGCCTTCGGGCTCACCCGCTCGACCGCGGCAGGAGCCTCTGCCACAGGGGCCTCGACCTCGGCCTCCTCCGCGGCCGAACCCTCGACCTCGTCGGCCCCGGCCTCGGCGGTGGCCCCCCACTCCCGAAGGCCGAAGACCCCGGGCTTGACGCGCACGATGTTCTGATCGCCGCGGTCTTTTTTGGTGAGGGTGGCGAGCCGGGTGCTCATCGTGGTCTCGGGCGTCTTGCCGACGTGAGACAGCAGGTTCTGCTCGATGGCGAAGAGGGTAATCTTCTTGAAATGCAGGGGCTTTCCAGCCTTCCGCAGCACGGCCTCAGCGGCCTCCGTGAATGTCATCTTGGTCCTCTCGGTTGGGGGCATCGGGCGGCCGGAGGGGAACGCCTCTCTACGAGGGCCCCTCCTCTGTGTTCGCGTCGCGGGTCATCTCCGCGGACACATTCCGCGGGGCCACACACGACACGACCTCAACCACCGTCACGGCGACATCGCGCTCCGGGCTGTCTTGGGCCCGCTTCGGCCCGCCCGCAGACATCGCACCCGGGCGACGCTACACCCACCGCCTCGCCACCGTAAAGCCCCAACGCCCCTGCGGTGACAACCCCGCCGCTTTGGTCTATGCACCCCTCCGCGGATCTCTCTCCCTGCGACGGTGCCCCCATCATGTCCGACGAAGCCTCTGCCCCAAAGCGCCGCACCCGCGGCGACATCCTGCTCAACGTCGGCCTCGTGCTGGCCGTCCTGGCTGGTTTCGTCGCCTGGCGCAGGGCCCGCGACCCGCACCGCCTCTGGGCCACCCGGGTCACCCAGGAGCACCAGACCCAGATCGTGCGCCCCTTCACCCGCTGCTTCGGCAGCCACCGGGTCGCAGACATCCGTCGGGTGACCGCCGAGGTGCGGGCGGGCCGGATGCCCGATCCCTTCAACCGCTGCCACGCCGGCCCCATGGCCGAGCTCATGGTGGCCCCCGCGGGTTTCTCCGACGCCGTCCGCAATCCCCCTCAGGAGGTCTACCGCCTCCGCGACCGCCACCGCGGGGCCCTGACGCGTCTCTCCTCCACCCTCCGCGGCCTGGAGCAGGAGGTGGCCCGCTGCGCCGGCAACGTGAGCGACCCGGTCCGCCGCGAGGCCCTCGTGCAGCGCCTCGAAGACCTCATCCCTGAGCTTGAGCGCGAGGAGAGGGCCTTCGAGGACATGGTCGCAGGCGCCCGCGAGGCCGCCCGGGTGCTGTAGCCCCGGGAGCCCTCCCCGCGGCCCCGTCGGGGCTACAGACCCCGCAGCCGGGTGGCTGTGAAGACCCGCCCGACCCCGACGATGTACGCCCCCATCCGCAGGGCCAGCCTGCGGCTCCGGCTCTGCTCCCAGGTGGCCGCGAAGGCCGCCCGCAAGACCCGGCGGAGCTCTTCGTTGACCCGGGCCTCGTCCCAGTAATAGTGCTGGAGGTTTTGCACCCACTCGAAGTAGCTCACCGTCACCCCGCCTGCGTTGGCCAGGATGTCGGGGATGACATGGACCCCCTTGGCGAAGAGGACCTCGTCGGCGTCAGGGGTGGTCGGGCCGTTGGCTCCTTCGACGATCACCCGGGCCTGGATCTGCTTCGCCACCTCCGCGGTGATGACCCCCCCGAGGGCCGCCGGCACGAGGACGTCGCACGGGAGGGTGAGGAGGGTGGTGTTGTCGACCCGTTGGGGGGCCTCAAACCCTTCCAGGGTCCGGTGGGCTGCCACGTGGGCCAGGGCCGCCTTTACGTCGATCCCTTCGGGGTTGTAGTACCCGCCGGTGAGGTCGGAGATGGCCACGATCTTCGCCCCCTGCTCCTCGAAGAGGCGGGCCGCCCAACCCCCGACGTTGCCAAAACCCTGGACCACCACGGTCTTGCCGGCCAGGGGCTCGCCGAGGTGGGCGTAGAGCTCCTCGGTGACGTAGAGGCACCCGCGCCCCGTGGCCGAGGCCCGCCCCTGGGAGCCCCCGAGCTCGAGGGGCTTGCCCGTCACGACCCCGGGCTTGTACCCGTGGTACTTGCAGTACTGGTCGAAGAACCAGCCCATCTCTTGCGGGCCCGTGTACATGTCCGGGGCGGGGATGTCGGTGTGGTCGCCCACGATGTCGTGGATCTTGTCGACGAAGGCCCGGGTGAGGCGCTCCTTCTCCATCAAGCTGATCTTGTTGGCGTCGACCTGGATCCCGCCCTTGCCTCCGCCGAAGGGGACCCCCGCCACGGCCGTCTTCCAGGTCATGAGTTGGGCCAGGGCGGTGACCTCCTGGGCGTCGACCTCGTGGTGGTAACGCAGCCCGCCCTTGAAGGGCCCCCGGGCGTTGTCGTGCTGAACCCGATACCCCACGTAGGTCCCGATGGTCCCGTCGTCCATGCGGACGTTGAGCTCGACCCGGACCTCACGAAACGGTGTGCGAAGCTGGAGGGCCACGTCGTGTGAGAGGTCAAGCTCCTTGGCGGCCCGTTCGAAGTAGCGGTTGGCGTTGTTGAGTGCGTCCGTGGTCATCGCGTCCCCATCGTTGGTGTGCTCCACTGCGACGGGGCACGACGCCCAGCCGCGCCCACCTTCCTAAGCCCTCCTGGGGCATCGCGTCCAGCGGGGCCTCCGGGCGCCGCGGCGGTGGGGCGGCCTCAGAGGATCAGTCGAGCCAGAGCTTTTGCTCCATCTTCTGGGGGATGTACTGCTGGGTGATGTACCGGATGCCCTTGGCCGACAGGGCCTCGATCTCGTACTTCTTCTCGGTCTTGATCATCTGCTTGATCTCGGCCTGCCAGCCCTTCGACTGGAACCACTCGTACTTCAGGAGCTGCTCGGCCCGGCGCTTGTCCTCGTCCTCGGTGGCGATGGCCACCGAGCGGGGGAAGTCGAAGCGCTCGGGGTCGAAGCTCGACACCCCGAGGAACCTCGCCTGCGGCACGGCCATCCGCATCGACTCATACGCGAGGTTGATGCTCCCCTGCTTGATCACGGAGTAGATGTAGAAGCCCCAGGGGTCGTTGTCGGTGATGACAAACACCGGGAGGTTGAGCTCTTCGTTCATCCGGCGGAGGAGGCGGCGGGTGCCCCGGGCGGCCATGCCCCCCCCATGGATGAGGATGCACTTGTGGTGCAGCCAGTACTTGTCCTCGTTGAGGCGCGACCAGACGGCGCCCTTCTCCACGAAGAGCACGTACTCGGCCTCGTGCTTACGAAACGAGATCCGCCCGTCCTCCACGATGCTCGGCACGCTCCAGCCCCCGGAGCCCATCCGCCGCAGGTCGATGGTGTCGCCCGTGTCGACGATGGTCATGGGCCCCACCATGGCCCCACGGTTTTCCGCCCGCAGGTGCAGCTCCTCGCGCAGGGCGTCGATGGTCACCTCGAGGTCCTCGATGATGGGGTCGCTCTCGGACTGGTCGTCGAAGGTGTTCTCCTTGGAGCCCGCGATGGTGTGCTTGGCGTCGTAGTAGATGTCGCGGATGCTGGTGGTGGCCCCGGCCTCGATGAGCTTCTTGCACCGCTCGGCGATGAGGAAGGTCTGCATGAAGAGCCGGGCCTGCTTGTAGTGAAAGAAGGCCCGGTGCTGCTTGTTGGCCCCGAGGCGAATCACCCGCTCGTGGGCGTCGAAGCTCACGTTGGACAGGGCCCGGACGGGGATGCTGAGCTGCGGATTCTTCCCGGCCCGCACGTCGGCCAGGGCCTGCATGGCCAGGTCGCGGATCTTCTTCAGGGTCGCTTCGTCGCGGTCGTCGCTCTTGCTCACGCTGCACCTCCCTTGGCCCGACGGGCCGACATCGTGACCCGCTTGGGGGCCGCCTCGGCCACCCGCGGGGCGTTCACCCGCCGCGACTGATTGGGCGTCACGTCTTCAAAGGCCGGCCCGAATCCCAACTGCACCGCGTCGTCGGGGTCTTCCATCATCGCCCCGCGCTGCCCTCCCCGACCCCTGGGCCCCGGCTTCGGAGCGGGCACGGCCGGAGCCTCCGCCTCGGAAGGGGCCTCCTCCGCGGCCTCTGCGGCCTGCGCAGACCCCTCGCCTCCGCCCTCCCCCTCGCCCGGCTCCGAGCCCTCCGCGGGGGCATCGTCAAGGGTCTTGTCCTTGGGCGCGGTGAGGCGCACGTGGTTGGGCAGGGCGCTGTAGAAGTCGTCCTTGACCCGGGCCTCGGGCACCCCGGTGATGGCGTGGATCGAGACCGACAGCTCGGCGATGTACTTCTCGAAGAGGCTCTTGCGCTCGGCCTCCCACTTCTCGGCCTGCTGGGCCTTGACCCAGGCCCCGAGCTTTCGGCCGCACTCCATCAGGGCCATCCGGATCTCTCGGACGATCTCTTCGTAGTGGGCCACGGCCTCCTTGGCCTCGCTCGTGAAGGGCACCCACACGCTCGCGAGGTGCACGAAGATGGCAAGGGGCCCGACGGGGAGCTCGCCCTTCCGCTGCTGGAGCCCGTACGACTTCCAATCGACCCGCAGGACGGCCTCGGTGATGGCGCAGGCCCGGGGCTGATAGAGCAGCGGAACCCTGTTGGCGAAGCGCAGGACCTCGGCCGACGAGTCGCGGGAGAGGTCGCCTCCGAAGGCGATCCCGGCTTCGACCACGAAGGGGTTTCCGCGGTACACGGCGGGGGGCCGGGTGTGCGACACGATGAGCTCGGCCGCGAAGCGCCGGGACAATCCCTTGTCGATGAGCGGCTCGCCCACGGGCACGACGCAGGTGGCCGGAGGAGGCAGGATCTTCACCTGGACGGCCCGCAGGGCCTCGTAGAGCCTGTCGATCTGGCTCGGGGTGGCGAGCCTGGCCTTGAGGCCCGGCTCCATCCCGGCGGTGCGGGCCACGGCCTCGGCGAGGCCTGCGCTGAAGCCCGTCCCCTCGTCGAGGAGCTCGTCCTTGATGGTGCTGGTCGACTGCCCCATCCGGGCCATGAAGCGCTTCTGGGGCGGCAGTTGCGCGTGGGAGCTCACCATCACCCCGTGGATGGCCTCGGCCTGCTCGCCCGTCACCCGCGGGGCCACGGTGGTGGGGGGCACGCCCGCCCGTCGGCAGATCTCGTCGGCCACGGGGCCCGTGACCCGCGAGAACTCCTCGATCATGGTCTGCCGGACCGACCGGTTGCCGGCGTCCTGCAAGATCTTGAGGAGCATCCCGAGCTCGACCCCGTGGGGGTGGGGCTTGATCTCCTGGGCCTCGGGGGGGAGCTCCTCGGCCACCCGGGGGTAGTGGACGGGGTTGCCCCGGGGGGGCTTGTAGGTGAGCTCGAGGTGGGGGTTGGCCACCACGGTCTGCTCCAGGTACGCGTCGACGCTGGTGCGCCCTCCGCGGTACAGACCCGTGAGCTCGATCTCGACGGAGGTCCCGTGGTCTTTGTCCCAGGGCACCGTGGTGTTGGTGTCTCTGTTGAGGACCTCGGGGGTGTTGGTGCGGCTGTCGATGCGGACCTCGAGGCGCCACGCGGGCCGCCCCTTGCCGATCTTGGACACGACCACCACGGGCTTGCCGGTGGTGAGCTGGCCGTACATCCCCGCGGCGGAGATGCCGATGCCCTGCTGCCCCCGCGACTGCCGCAGGCGGTGAAACTTCGAGCCGTAGAGGAGCTTGGCGAAGATCTTGGGGATCTGCTCCTTGACGATGCCGGGGCCGTTGTCCTCGACCCGGACCCGGTACCGACCGTCGCTCACCTCCTCGATGCTGACCTCCAGGCTCGGCAGGATCCCGGCCTCTTCGCAGGCGTCGAGGGCGTTGTCGACGGCCTCCTTGATGGTCGTGAGGAGCGCCTTGGCGGGGTTGTCGAAGCCGAGGAGGTGCCTGTTTTTGGTGAAGAACTCGCTGACGGAGATGTCGCGTTGGCGCGTGGCCATCCCCTCGGCGGTGGCCCGGCGGGGGGCCTTGTCGGTGGTCCCGTCGCCCGCCGTGGGGGCCGCCCCGGGGTCGGGCAGGAGCCCGTCGGTGGGGGCTGCCCCGGGGGGTGATTCGGGTAGTTTGTCCGTCGTCGTCATCCCTGTGTCCTCGTCGCCCGAACCTGATCCAGACCTGAACACCCGTCAAGCATCGCCGGACCCCCCGGGAGACATACTCTGTCCCCCGTCGGGCCGTTGCAGGTGCACGAGGGCGATGCCCAGGCGCTCGGCGAACTCGAAGATCCTCGGGTCGCGGTAGAACTCGCCGAAGACCACGCGCTTGAGGCCCGCGTTGGCGATCATCTTGAAGCACTGCCAGCAGGGCGAGGCCGTGACGTAGATGCTGGCCTCCTCGATGCGGACCCCGTTGCGGGCCGCCTGGATGACCGCGTTGGCCTCGGCGTGGATGGTGCGGACGCAGTGGTTGTTTTCCATCATGTGGCCGACCTCGTCGCAGTGGTCGAGGCCGTGGATGGAGCCGTTGTAGCCCGTGGCCAGGATGGTCCGGCCCCGTTCGATCACGGCCCCGACGTGCTTGCGGTCGCAGGTGGCCCGGGTGGCCACGGTCTCTGCGATCTTCATGAAGTACTCGTCCCAGGACGCGCGGGGGGGCCTCTCGCTCATCCCAGGGGCTGTGCCACCGCGCACGGGGTCGCGGCAAATTCCAGGCGCTCTACACCTCGGCCACGGCCACGACCACGAGGGGCTTGCGTTGGGCCCGTCCGAAGACCTTGCGGGCGGCCCGGCGGGCGGTCTCGCGCACGAGGTCGAGGGACAGGAGCGAGTTCTCTCGGCCGTAGGTGTCGCGTACGGCGGCCTCGACCTGGCGGGCCGCGGCGTCGTCGGCCGAGCCGAGGCCCCCTTCGGTCACGATGCCCCGGGAGGCCACGGTGACGCTCCCGGCGAGGCGCCCGTCGCGGTCGATGGGGACGGTGACAAACACCACCCCCACCTCGGACAGGAGCACCCGCTCCCGCAAGATCTCGTCGGGCACCTCGACCCCGTTGTCCACATGCACCCTACCCACCGGGACCCCCGCCCCGGGCATGAGGCCCTCGGTGTCGACGATGGCCGTCTGGCCGTTCTCCAAGACCAGGACGTCGGGGACCTTGTGGGCCTTGGCGAGCCGGGCGTGTTGGGCCAGGTGATGGTAGGTCCCGTGGACGGGGATGAAGCTCTGGGGGCGGATCCAGTCGAGCATCTGCGACTGCTCGTCGCGGCAGGCGTGACCCGTCACGTGGATGTCCGGGTCGGTCTCGGAGAAGTGCACGTCGAGGCCCCGGCGCTCGAAGTTGCACAGAAGCTCCCAGAGGGTCACCTCGTTGCCGGGGATGGTCCGCGACGACAGGACGATGGTGTCTCCGGCCTCGAGGGTGAGCCGGGGGTGGTCGGCCCGAGACAGCCGGGCCAGGGCGCTCTGGGGCTCTCCCTGGGTGCCCGAGGCGATCACCAGGAGCTGGCTCCGCGGGACCTCCCGGGCCCTCTCGGGGGACACCACGAGGTCGGGGCGCAGCCCGAGCCGACCGAGCTCGGCGATGATCCGGGCGTGGTTTTGTACGCTCCGCCCGAGGAAGCACACCTTGCGGTTGTTGGCCGCGGCGGCCTTCACGAGCGAGGAGAGGCGGTAGGCGTTGGAGGGGAAGATCCCCACCACGACCCGGTGGCGTTTGGTGGCCACGAGCCTACGCAGGGCCTCGGCCACGGGGCGCTCGGCCCCCGCCCGTCCGGGCCGGTCGATGTTGGTGCTGTCGGAAAGGAGCAGGGACACCCCCGCGTCGCCCAGGGCCTCGAAGCGCTCCCGGTCGTAGCCCTCGCCGTCGAGGGGGTCGTCTTCGAGCTTGAAGTCTCCCGTGTGGACAAACCTGCCCGCCGGGGTATCGATGGCCAGGGCCGTAGCGTCGGGGATCGAGTGGGTGACCCGGATGGGCTCGACCACATACCGCCCGAGCTCAAACCGCTGCCGGGGCCGGGTCTCGTGCAGGTCGACGTGGGGCAGGCCCGGAAACTCCTTGAGCCGCTCGCGGATGAGGCGCAGGGCGTAGGCCGGGGCGTACACCGGGACCGGAATCTTCCGCAGGAGGTAGGGCAGGGCCCCGATGTGATCTTCGTGGCCGTGGGTGATGACCACCCCGAGGAGCTCGTCGGCGCGGTCTTCCAGGTAGTCGAAGAGGGGGTGGATGATGTCCACCCCGCGGTGCTCGTAAGGGAAGGTGATGCCACAGTCGACCACGACGATCCCGTCTGGGGATTCGATGGCCATGCAGTTCATCCCGACCTCGCCGAGGCCACCGAGGGGGACGACGCGAACGTACGACACGCGCTACCTCTCTCCCGTGATTGTGGGCGTCACACGCGATCGAGAAGGGACGCGGGCTGCTGCCGCCACGGGCGCCGCAACCTATCCCCCACACCCCGGACGGGGTCAAGCATCGACCTCGGGCCCTCTTCGGGTGCGTTGACGTTGCGCGCCGCTGCGTGATACCCCGCCGCCGCCCCTGTGCGTGTGTGATGCCGCGCCACCGGTGCTCCGTGGAGGTCCCTTGGTCCGCTCTCCCTCGACGCCCCTGCTGGTGGCGCTTCTCGCCCTTCCCGCCGGGGCCCTCGCCCAGACTTCCCCTGCCGCCGCCGACCCTCCCCCCCCCGAGGTCGCCGGGATCCCCGCGCCCCGCACCGGAGCGGCCTCCGCGGGCGACCCCAGCAGCGTGCCCGAGGAGCGCCCCGCAGGCACCCCAGGAACGCCCCGCCCGGCCCCCACCGACCTCCTCGACCGGGTGAGCCGTATGGTCTCCCTGCGGGGGTATCTCCGGGTGCGCCCCGAGCTGCAAAACGACTTCACCCTCGGCTGGGACAACCCGAGCCTCGGGGCCTCCTACGCCAACGGAAACCTCCCCTGGGTCCGCCCCCTGCGCACCGACGACCTGTCGGGCCTGTGCGCCGCCCAGACCATCGGGGGTTCGGCCCGCGGCGCCATCGACTGCACCTCGGGCAGCCAGACCATGGCCAACATGCGCCTGCGGCTCAACCCCGAGATCCACATCACCGACGGGATCTCGATCCACACGCAGTTTGACGTCTTCGACAACCACATCATGGGGTCGACCCCGCAGGGGTATTTCGCCGGGACCCGGGTGGGCTCACCCTGGGCTCCCATCACGGCCTTCTCCCAGACCCAGGTCAGCCCCACCCCGCAGAACTCCCTCACCCCCGGGGTCATGGTGTCGCGGGCCTGGGCCGAGGTGACCAACCCCACCCTCGGGCAGATCCGCTTCGGCCGGATGCCCTCCCAGTGGGGCCTCGGCCTCGTGGCCAACGCCGGCAACGGGGTCGACTCCGACTTCCAGAGCCACGTCGACCGCATCATGTACGCCGCCCGCGTCCGCTCGCTGCGGCTGTTCATCGCGGGCTTCTATGACTTCGCCTCGACGGGGGCCACCTCCCAGAGCCTGCGCTACGAGAGTGGCCAGGGGCAGCCCATCGACGTGACCCCCCTCGACGACGTGCGCCAGTACGGGATCGCCGTCGGCCGACGCCTCGACCCGGCCGAAACCCGCCAGCGCCTCGCCCGGGGCCAGCTCGTGGTCAACACAGGCCTCTACGGCCTCTACCGGGCGCAAGACTTCTCGGGCGAGTTCGCCGGGGTGGGGGCCACCACCGGCTCGGCCGAGTCGCGCGATCAGCGCACCGTCGGCAACTCCACCCTCGACTACGCCCGGGGCCTCATCCGCCGCGACGCCTGGGCCGTGGTGGCCGACGGCTGGCTCCAGATCCTGCACCGCAGCTTCCGCATCGAGCTCGAGGTCGCGGGCATCTTCGGCGGGGTCAACACGCAGGTGGGCGAAGGCCCCGGAGGCCAGCCCCGGTACCTCGACATCCGGCAGTTTGGCGGGGCCCTGGAGTTCGAGTACCGGCTCCTCAACAACCGCTTGCAGCTTGAGTTCCGCTCGGGGTTTGCGTCGGGTGACAGCGACCTCGAGGGGCTCAACTTCCACAACGGGGCCCTGGCCCCCCGGCGGGGCGGGGCCACGAGCAACACCCTGTTCCGCTTCCACCCCGACTACCGGGTCGACATGATCCTGTGGCGGCAGATCTTCCGCCAGGTCTCGGGGGCCTACTACTTCCGCCCAGGCGTGATGTACGCCTTCGTCAACAGCCCCCGAGGCGACCGGTTCTACGGCCGGGCCTCGGCCATCTGGTCGCGGGCGAGCTCGTTCGTCCAGACCCGCGGCAACGACGCCGACCTCGGGATCGAGCTCAACGCCGAGCTCACCTACATGTCCAACTTCCGCAATCAAGCCGCCGGCGAGCTCCCCGCCCCGGGCTTCTTCGCCTCGCTCCAGTACGGAGTCCTCTTCCCCATGGCGGGCCTCGGCCCCCGCGAAGACGAGCGGGCCCCCGGCCGCGAGCTGTCGGCCTTCGACTTCAGCAACGCCCAGACCCTCCGGGCCATCCTCGGCGTGATCTTCTGAGAGCACCCCCGCACCCCGATTGCCCCGAAGGGACATCTTCCCCATGAGCGAGCACATCACCTCCGCCACCGCCCACGACGGAGCCGTGGCCGTCTTGCGCTTCGCCCGCCCCGCCAAGCGCAACGCTATCACCGTGGCGATGTACGAGGCCCTCACCGAGGCCCTCGCCCGGGCCGTGGCCGACGAGGCCGTCCGGGCCGTGGTCTTCCTCGGGACCGACGGGGTCTTCACCGCCGGCAACGACCTCCACGACTTCATGGCCAACCCCCCGACGGGGGAAGACAGCGCCGTCTTCAGGCTCCTCCAGGCCCTGGTCGACTGCCCCAAGCCCCTCGTGGCCGGGGTCGACGGGGCCGCCGTGGGCATCGGGACCACCATGCTCCTGCACTGCGACCTGGTCGTGGCCTCGACCCGAGCCCGCTTCCAGATGCCCTTCGTCAAGCTCGGCCTCGTGCCCGAAGGGGCCTCCAGCCTGCTCCTGCCGGCCCGGGTGGGCCTCCAGCGGGCCAGCGAGTGGCTCCTCCTGGGCGAAGCCTTCACCGCCCAGGACGCCCTCTCCGCGGGCCTCCTCAACGCCGTGGTCGACCCCTCTGAGGTCGAGGCCCGGGCCCTGGCCTTCGCCTCCGCCCTCGCCGACCGCCCCCCCGAGGCCGTGCGCCTCGCCAAGGCCCTCCTGCGCGACCCGCACCGGGCCGCCGTCCACGCGGCCCTCGCCCGCGAAGGGGCCGTCTTCGTCGAGCGCCTCCAGGCCCCCGAGGCCCACGCGGCCTTCCTGACCTTCTTCGCACGGAAATAGCGCGCGAGGACATACCCTGACCGCAGGGATTTGCGCCCCGCGGGAGACCGGCGCAAGGTCGGCGGGTGGCGAAGGACAGCGCGTTTGTGTGTCAGGACTGCGGGGCCAGCTACCCCAAGTGGAGCGGCCGCTGCGGGGCCTGCTCGGGGTGGAACACCCTCGTCGAAGAGCGCATCCCCAAGGGCGGTCGCGCGGCGGGAGGCTCCCGGGGCGGCCTCTCGGTGAGCGCCACCGGGGGGCGCATCGTACGCCTCGACGAGGCCCTCACCCAGGAGGCCCCGCGGGTTCCGTGCGGGATGCCCGAGGTCGATCGGGTGTTGGGCGGGGGTCTGGTCGAGGGCTCGGTGGTCCTCCTCGGGGGCGAGCCGGGGGTCGGAAAGAGCACCCTCCTCCTGCAGATCGTGGCCTCCCTGGCCACCCAGGGCCGCGACCTCGGCGGGCACAAGGGGCTCCTCTACGTCTCGGGCGAGGAGAGCGCGGCCCAGGTCGCGGGGCGAGCCCGGCGCCTCGGGGTCCGCGACGGAGACGCCCTGCACCTGCTCGCGAGCGGGGTCCTGGAGGAGGTCGAGGCGGCCATCGCCCAGACCGACGCGGCCGTGATCGCCGTCGACTCGGTCCAGACCATGCGAGCGGGCGACCTGGAGAGCGCCGCGGGCAGCGTGGGGCAGCTCCGGGAGGTCACGGCCCGCCTCGTGACCCTGGCCAAACAGCAGGGCCGCACGGTGGTCCTGGTGGGCCACGTCACCAAGGACGGGTCGCTCGCGGGCCCCAAGGTCTTGGAGCACCTGGTCGACGTGGTGGTGGCCTTCGAGGGGAGCCGGTCGGGAGGCCCCCGCATCCTGCGGGCCGTCAAAAACCGCTTCGGCCCCGCCGGAGAGCTGGCCGTCCTCGAGATGACCCGCGACGGCCTGCGCGAGGTGGCCGACCCGTCGTCCCTCTTCCTCGCCGAACGTCCCAAGGACGTCCCGGGCAGCGTGGTGGCCGCGAGCGCCGATGGGATCCGGCCGATGTTGGTGGAGGTTCAGGCCCTGGTGACCCCGAGCGCGATGCCGTCTCCGCGTCGGGTGGCCACGGGGGTCGACGCCACGCGCCTGGCCATCCTCGTGGCCGTGCTCGGGCAGCGGGCGGGGCTGTCGGTGCGCGACCGCGACGTGTTTGTGAGCGTGGCCGGCGGGGCCAGCGTCGACGAGCCCGCGGTCGACCTCGCCGTGGCCTGCGCCATCGCCTCCAGCGTGGTCGAGCTGTCGCTCCCGGCCGACCTCGTGGTGTTCGGCGAAATCGGCCTCGCGGGCGAGGTCCGGGCCGTCCCGCGGTGCACCCCCCGCCTGGAGGAGGCCATGAAGCTCGGGTTCAAGCGGGCCCTCATCCCGCGGGCCAACGTCGATCGGGGCGAGGTCCCGCCGGGGATTCAGGCCCACGGGGTGGCCCACGCCCGCGAGGTCGGGGCCTGGATCGAGCGCAAACGCGAGGGCCGCTGACCCTCTCAAACGCTCGGAGCTCCAGGCACTGGACGTCCGTCCCGGCATCGCGCCCCGGTCAGAAGGTTGCTATCTGTTTCAGCCTATGGCGGACAAGCTCCCGGATGCGGTGCGAGAGAGCCCTTTGTTCCTCACGACGCGGGCGGCCCTGGCGCTCACGGCGCGGGTGCGACGGGCGCTGAAGATCAAGGGCATTGACGACGTCAACCCTGCCCAGCTCGCGATCCTGTCGGTGCTGGAGGCCCACGAGGGCATCTCCCCGACGGCCCTCGCGCGCGAGGTGATGTACGAGAAGTCCACCCTCACCCCCCTCCTCGATGGCCTCGAGCGGGCCGAGCTCCTCCTGCGGGCCCGCGACCCGCGGGACGGGCGGGTCCAGCGGCTCTACCCCACCAAGAAGGGCCGCCGCCGCCGCCGCGAGGCCGAGGCCGTGCTCGCCTCCGCCACCGCGGAGATCATGGGTTCGCTGTCGAAGAAGGTGCTCCGTCACCACGCCGAGTTCTGCGAGGCCGTCCTGCACGCCGAGGAGTCCGCCGTCGCCGAGCGGCCGTGACCGTCCCTCCCGCCCCCGGGCTGACCCCACACCCCGCCCCCGAGGCCCGCGTGGCGGTTGTGTTCGCGGGGGGCCATGGCCTACAACCCGCCCATGCCTCCCCCTCCCCTCCGCGCTGAAGAGGTCATCGACGAGCGCTACACCCTGCTGGAGCCCCTGGCCGACTTCGGCCTGGGCGAGGTCTGGAAGGCCAGGGACAACAAGTTTCGCGACCGGTTCGTGGCCGTGAAGTTTCTGCGCCTTCTGGAGGGCGGTCCGTCAAAGCTCCCCGACGGGCTCCTCGCCCACTTCCGGGCCGTGCGCGAGATCCGTCACCCCAACGTGCTGCCCATCGTCAATCAGGGCATCCACGCGGGCCGCCCCTACGTCGTGCATGAGCACTTCGAGGGGGTCTCCCTCGGGACGCAGCTCGATGCCGCTCGGGCCGCTCAGACGCCGCTGCGGCTCGGGGTCGTGGCGTCGATCTTTGACGGGTTCTGCGCCGCCCTCGGGGTCATCCACGCCCGGCGCCCGGCCCTCGTCCACGACGCCCTGTCCCCGGCCTCGGTGCTCCTCGGAGAGATCCCCGCGGAGGGCGACGAGGTGGCCACGCGGGTCGTCGACGTCGGCCTCGGCCCCTGGTGCGACCCCTTCGACGCCCCGCGGCAGAGCGCCCGCTCGGTGCGCTGCCAGGCGCCGGAGCAGCTCTCCGGGGCGGCCCGTACGCCCGCGACGGACGTGTTCGGATTCGGCCTGGTCGCGCTGGAGACGCTGGCCGACCTGCCCGCCGCCGACGCGAGCCTCACGGCCGTGCGAGGCTATCAGGGTCGCGCCGACGTGCCCGACGCGGTGTGGAGCCTGCTGCTCGAGGCGACACGCGACGAGGTCGGCGCACGACCCGCCGACGGCAACGCGCTGCGGAGCGCCCTCGCCGAGGGCTGGAAGGGCCCCGTCACGGTCGCCGGCGGGCTCGCACCGGCGGCCGACCCCTCCGGGACCACCGCGACCCCGGAAGGCCCCCCCCCGGGCCCCGGTGCGCCGGGTGGCCCCGCGTCCGCCGCACCGGCGACGGGACCCCGCGCCCCCCCGTCCCTGGACGCGGCCTCCCCGCCGGTGGCCGCAGCCCAGGAGCCCTCCCCCGAGCCCCTGGTCCTGTCGGCGATCGCCCCGCTCGCGCTCCCTGCCCTGCCCGTCGCACCGACCCACTCCGTCGCGGTCGCCGCGCCGCCGGGGCAGGCCGCCGACGCGCTCCATGAGCCTGAATCGCGCACGATCGTGCGGCCGGGGATCTCCGCCAGCGACGCGGACGACGACGCTTCGGCCACGTCGGTGGACCTCTCGCGGCAGGTGTCGAGCGTGCTCGGCGACGCAGCCCAGGAGACGCAGGAGATCGGTGGGCTCGTGGAGTCGCTGAGCGACCGCCTGAGAGACCCTTCGTCCACGGCCGATCTCAGCGAGGTGGCCGCGTCGGTCCTCGACGCGGAGGAGCCGCCCGAGGTGGGCGGGCGCACCATGATGCGCGACGACGCGATGCTGGCGTTTACCCAGAAGCTCAATGAGCTGGCCGAGCAGCGGCAACGGGTCGCGACGCAGGGCGCGGTGCGGGCCGGGGGCGTGTACGCGCTGCCCGCCCTGCCCCAGGTGTCGCCGGAGCCCGCGGAGCCCGCCATCGTGCTGCCCCCTGTGCGCGCGACGCCCCAGCCCGTCGCAGACGGCGGCGGGGCGGCCCCCCTGCCCCTGTGGACGTGGGTCCTGGCCATCGTCATCGTGGCCCTCGGGCTCGGGGGGGCCCTGTACCTCCTGCGATAGGGCCGACGTTATACGAACTTGCGCCAGCGAGTGGCCTGCGCCTGCGCTACACAGTCTGCGCAGAACGCGAGCAGGGGGTTTCCCGCCCGGACGCGGTGGTACATCACGCAGGTCGCGTTGTTGATCTGGCCCGGGTAGTACGCCTCGCCCATCCCGTTGCCCACGAAGGCCACGATGCCCGCGTGGCAGTGCGGCCCGGTGCCGATGTCGTAGCGGGCGGGGTGTGCGTCGGCCGCAACGAGGCCGAGCATGTGCCCGACCTCGTGGGCCGCGGCGGAGTGCTGGGCCGGAGAGGACGAAGGCGCCCCGCTCGCAGAGTTTTCGGTCACGAGGATGGTCATGCCCTTGACCGGGGCGAAGGGCGACGCGTCGACCCCGGCGACGAACGACGCGCTCACGACGACCACCTGGAGCTGGCCGACGAGGCTCCCGTTGTCCGCCGCCAGGGTGGTGAGGTCGACGTTGAGCCGATCGAGGCGACCGGGGTAGTTGTCATGGTCGGACTCGGCGCCCGTGATCTGGTCCGGGGGCACCGGGGCGGCGATCCCGCCGGTTGGGGTGAAGGTCGCCGAGACCAACCAGGGTTTGTCGGTGCCGCGGCCTACATAGGTCGCCGCGAGCCCGCGCGCGTCGGGGCTGACGTCCGCCGGGTTTCCCGACCAGAGTTGGGCCCGCATGCTGCCCTTGCCGACCACGTTGAGCGTGATCACAGGCGTGTCGCGCGTGGTGTTGACCGGTTGGGCGTGCATCTTCTGGCCCGCCCAGCGCGCGAGGGTCTTCACGAAGATCGTGTTCACGAGGTACGGGTAGTGGTCCTCGTAGGAGGCCAGGCCCGGGGCGAAGGGGCTCCTCGCCGGCCGGGTTCGGAGCGCGTGAGCCGCCCCAACAAACGGAACGGCCTTGGCGTTGGCGTCCATGTCGTCGGCGTAGGCCCCGCCGGGCCACCCGAAGGTCTCGCGGCCGATGTGCACAAACTCCACCCCGATGGGCTCGTAGGCGGCGTTGAGCGCGTCGGTGAGGGCGGCGTCCGGGGTCGCGTTGGCGGCCGCATCGCCCGCGGTCGCGGTGGTCATCACGAACATCGCCAGCCGCGCCGAGATCACCGGGGACAGCACGCACCGCGGCGCACCGGCCACGGCGACCTTGTAGCGGGCCGCGCGATCGGGCAGCTCGAACTCCAGGGTGAAGTGGGTGTCGTCGACCCGGGTCAGGCCCGAGCCCTGGGTCCCGGCCAGGGCCTCCTTGAGCCACACGGCGGCGTTGTACTCCGGGTCGGCGCTGCCGAAGGGTTCGGGCACCACGGTCTCGTGCGGCGGTCCTCCGTCGTCGCGATGTCGCAGCAGGGCCCAGGAGAGCCGCTTGATGGCGCCCGTCGTGGTGACCCGCAGGCGCACCCGCCGACCGAGCCGGTCGACGTGGGCCACCCTGGCGCCGCCCGCGAAGCGCGCCTCACGCGGGAGGTTGAGGTACTGCGTCACGGCCGCCGCGAGGTGGTTGCCCCCCTCGGAGACCTCAAGCGTGGTGGCGACCCCGGGGAGCATCGTGTCGTTGACCGACACCGCGTCGCGCAGGTCGGGCCCGAGGGTCGTGACGCCCCGGAGACGCTGCCAGAGCCGCCACGCATCTCCGTAGTCCGAGGTCGACAGCCGCGCGCGGACCAACGCACGCAACAGCGCGACCCCCGCGGGGTCGTCGAAGAGATCGTTGGCGTCGGCCTCGGCCAGCCGGACCTCTTCCCGGGCGGCGGTGAGCGCCGCAGACACACGACCCATGGCAGCCCGGCCGTCCGAGGCGCGTGTGGTCGCGGTGGGCCGGTCGCGCGGCGAGAGGTTCCACGCCGCCTCGGAGGCCTCGCGGGAGTCGTGGAGCAGCTTCTGGTCCGGGGTCCTCTCGCCTTGACGTCCGAGGTGCAAACGCGCCCGCCGAAGGCGCTTCCACGCGCGGGTCATCGCGGCCCCCTCCGCGGCGATCTCCCGATCGAGCAGGGCCCCGGCCTCGTCGAGGCTCAGGGGCTGGGTCAGCGACGTCCATCCCCGCAGCGACAGCATGCAGTGCGCACAGAAGTTCTGCGAGTGCGGGTCGAGGTCGTAGTTCATGAGGCAGGTGTCGTGATTCGCGTGATTCACCTCCTTCTCGAAGGCGATAAAGCTGAACGACAACGACGGCGCGTGATTGAGCCAGAACGCGTGGCCAAACTCATGTCCCATCACGTCGGTGAGGCTCATCATGAGCTGCTGCGAGAAGCCCGCCGTGGGAAACTCCGTGACGTACCCGACCCCCATGCGGCCGCCGGTGTTGTTGCCCCCGATGCCGAAGTTGCCGACGTTCGCCGCGCTCGTCAGGCACAGGTACAGAAGCCCCGGGAAGTCCCTCTGCTCGTTGAGCCTGAGCCGGTTGGCCATGGGCACGAGCACGCCCTTGACCGCACGGCGCACGGCGTCCTCGTACACTCCCTGGCTCAAGGGATCGGGCTTGCCCTTCCACGGGCCACGGAAAAACTGCCCTGCGAGGTCCGGCGGGATCGCGGCGTAGCCCTCCTCGTAGGCGGCCCGCGCGGCGTCGCGCACGACGGTCAGCCACAGCTGCACGTCCACGTCGACCTCCCGGACGCGCATCCTCGCCTCGATGGGCACCGAGAAGGGGCCAGCCCCCAGGGCCACGACCAGGGCGTCGATCTTCGTCCGAAGGTCGCGTCTCTCCGACGTGCTCAGCGAGGGTTTGCCCAGGCGCAGCCGCGACCAGGTCACGGTCGAGGACCGCGTCTGACCGCCGGCGACGAAGTCGACCACGAGAGTCCGGGCCGGGACGAGAGGGTCGACGACAGAGCGCGTCGACAGGCCCGTGAAGCACGCACGTTTCCAGCCCGGAGGGTTGCCCGCGTCGGCCGCCACGAGGTCGACGTTCTCGTTGATGCTCGCGTACACCGTCCAGGCCGGCTCGTTGGGGCGGCTGATGCCCCACACGAAGACGCCCCCGTGGGCGGTCGAGACGTTCGAACCAATCCCCCGGTCCTCGCGGCGCGTCGAGACGTACAGCTTCGCGTAGTCCATGTGGCGCACGACACGGGCGTCAAACTCCGCGTAGGAGAGGGTGGAGACGGCATGGGCCCCGGGCGCGTCGGCGCGGATGCACCACTCCTCGATCACCGTCCCGTTGGCGCCGTTGGTGGTCCTCCACTCCCTCAGCGCGTGGCCGAGCGTCGTGTCCGGGAGGGTGACGGCGTCGATGTCGAGGATGAAATCGGCGAAGTCGCGGTAGTAGTCGGCCACGGCGGCCCGCGCCGCAGCGGTGCCTCCCGCGGGCCACTCGGCCAGGCGCACGCGGGCGCGGCGCTTCACCACGAAGGTGCCGGTGTCGGCGCGCCGGGGTCGCACGGCCTCGTCGAGTGCACGCCATTTCGACCGCAGGGGTCGGGCCGCGCGGCCGGGAACGGGGGGCGCATCCCCCTCGCCCGGTCGTTCGGGGACGGGAGGGTCGTCCACGACGTTGACGTTGGGCTTGTCGTCGGGGCGCGGGTCGGCGTCGGCGTGCGTGAGGTAGACCGCGACCTTGTAGCGGTCGCCCGCGATGGGCGGCGGCTGGAAGTACACGAGGCTCCTGGCCCGACGCAGCCCCGAGCCCGTGCGGGTCACGCTGCACCAGGGACGGTCACCCCCCGCGAGCTCAACCGTGTTGCCAAACTCGCGCTCGTTGTCTTCGAGCATAAACACGGGGTTTGCTGTCGTGCCCCGCTTTCCGCCAAACTCGGCGGGGCAGTTTTGCGAGCCCGGGGGCGATGCGATCGGCTGCTCGCTCAGCAGGCGCCGAAGGCCCTCGCGGTTGACATATGAGAGCCCCGCGCGGGCGCCAGGAGACCACAGATCGAGCCGCGCGGCGTCGTCCTCCCAGTCCCACAGGAGCTGCACACGGCCGACGGTCCGCTGAGAGACGATCAACGAGGCGCGGCTGCCGTCGTGCGCGCGGGCGTAGACCGTAGCCTCCAAGGGGATACGCGGCCCGTCACCCCACGCCTTGCGGAACGCGTCCACGCTGCTCTGAAACGGTGACTTGACTGCCCCGTCGGCGTCGATGTGTACCGCTGAAAACGCGTTGGTGTCGAGCACCAGGTCGATGGTGTCGGCGTGGAGGTCGCGGTGGTCGAGGAGGTCCCGCACGAGGGCCTCCTCGAGCCCGCGGAAGCGACCGTCGGCCAGCGGGTCGACCACGCCGGGTTGAGGCGCGGTCTTCACCGAGCCTGCACCTCCCCAGGCCAGGTCGATGGAGTGTACGAGCACCTGCCCGAAGGTCCAGGCCCGGGAGGGGAAGACGTTTCGCCCCGATCCCCGCTGCGCGACGAGCTGCAGCTCGAAGCGATACGGGGAGTACTCCGCGGTCAATACGCCATCGGGGAAGAGGTGGGCGTGTTCGCCCTCGATGCGGAGGGCCTCGGCGAGGGGGAGGCCTCCCGTGGCGCCCTCGCTCACCCCGCGCCCGTTGGTGAGCAGGTCGGTGACGTTGACCCGCGAGAGGGTACCGTCCAGACGTGCGGCGCGCACCGTGAGGAAGGCCGAGTGTGCAAACTCGGCGTTCTGGATCTTCCAGGACACTACGATGTCGTCGACGCCCTGACAGAACGCGCACGTCACGATCTCCGCGGGGCGTGGGCGGCCGACGCCGTCGACGAAGCTGTTGGAGTGGTCTCCCCCCACCGAGACGTGGAGCTCGAGCACGCCGACCGCCCCGGAGGGCGCCCGTCGCAGGTGCGTCGGCGCGAGCGATCCGCCGCTGCCCAGGTGGACCACCGCCATGCGCCGCTGCGGCCGCACGCGATCGAGCTCCTGGGGATCGTTGAGGTCGGCGATGCTCGGGAACGGTCCGTAGGGCGCCGCGAGAGGCTGAGGGTATTCGAGCGACATGGTGGTCTCGCCTGCTGCAGTCGGCTCAGGCGCCGCTGCGCTCCTGGAGGAGGTCTCGGGTGCGGTCGTCGAGCGCACCGGTTACCTCGAGGTCATGGTCGAACTGAAAGCGTTCGAGCGCGTCACGAAGGCCGTCTTCGTCTTCGCCCGGCGGGTACCCGAGGTTGGCCAGGCGCGCGCGCAAGCCGCTGTCGGTGTCGTAGGGGTCGAGGTGGCCGATCCGCAGGGTCCACTCCCAGGGTGGGCCCTCGTCCCCGTCCGGCCAGACCGTGACGTGCGCAGTGCGGGCCGCGGGGCTCACCTCGACGTTGATCTGCCCCTCGCCGTTGGTGGTCCCCGCGCGCAGCTCGCCGTCGACCTGGAGCTCGTAGCGCGCGTCGGCGAACACCCTGTCCTCATCGCCGACGGTGAAGCACAGCCGCGCCGTGAGGCGTTTGGCCTTGAAGACATGCCGCTTGCCTGTGGGGCGCGTCCACGTCGCGGTGCCCTTCTCGGGCAGGTAGAGCGACAGCCCGGGCACGAGCAGGGTCGGGTCGGGGCAGCGGCGCCGCAGCTCGGCGTTGCGCGCGTGATTGTAGATGACCTCCCAACTCCGGTACCCGTTCGCGTGGGCAATGGAGACCATCGTGTCTCCCTGCCGGACCACCACCATCTCGCCGCCGCTCATTTCATCTCCCTCGCTTCATCCCACGGCCTCGACGGCCTCATCCTCCAGGTCGGGCCAGCGCAGCACGCAGTCGCCCGCGTCGATGTCGGCAAACCGCGCCCGCCCCCTGCCGTCGAGGCGTCCCTCGCGCAGCGTGCCGTCGGGCAGCCGCAGCGAGAAGCGCTCCCCGGGCATCGGCTGGCCCTCGTGATCCACCAGGGCGACCTCGACCCAGGTCCTGGGCTGCGACCGCGCCGCCGCGCGCGTCGACGGAGACCGCACGGCCTCGGGCGTCCACCCGAGCCGCGTAGGCCGGTCGGTCATGGCCTCGTCGTCCATCTCGGGCCAGCGGATCTCACACTCGCCCGGGTCGAGGTCGCCGAAGTACGCCAGGCCCTGTTCGTTGAGGGCCCCCTGGCGCACCGACCCGTCGGGCAGTTGGATCCAATATCGCTCGCCCGCCATGGGGTTGCCCTCCATGTCCGTGAGCTGGATCTCGATCCAGGTCCTGGGCTCCTCCTGGGGGAGAAACGTGTCGAGCTGGATCGTGTCGTGCGCGTCGGACTCCTGCCGCGCGACGTCCTCGACACGAATCGGCACCACCCGCACGCACCGCAGCCGCCCCTGGGCCAGGAGCTGCGCGCACCGCGCCACCACCCCGTCGTCACGCAGCGAGCACGAGGCCGCGTCTCGCTGCGCCAGCAGCGACCGCAGGCCCGTGACGGCGAGGGGGTCGTGACGCCACCGCGCTACGAAGCGCAGGGCCGCGTCGAGGTCGCGGAAACGCCGGGCCGCGTCGCCCTCGCCCGCCCAGACGACGCGCCAGTCGCCGGTGAGGTCGCGGACCCGGACGCTCACGTCGCCTTCACCCGCATCTCTGCCGCGACCACGGTGGCCGGGCTGCCCGTCGGCACCGCGATGCTCGAGCTGCTCTGCAGGAGGATGGGCATGCCGTTGACCTTCACCCGCGTGCTCCCCGTCAACCAGTTGACCACCGTGCAGGGGCCGACGTTGACCGGCGGCGGAGGGTTGGCGCACCCCGCCACCGGGGCGGGGATGGGCTGCAGCACCACGGGCTGGCCGTTGGCCTTGACCCGCGGGGCGGGCGTAAAGGTGACCTTGCCGCCGTGGGCGCAGATCACCGTGGAGCCTACCGTCACAACGGGCGCGCCCATCACGTCACCTCCAACGCGCCCTTGTTGACGTTGACCGACACCGGCCCCACCGCGACCGAGCCCCCCCCCGACGAGAGCTGGATGTCCGACATCGTCATGGCCAGCTTGCTCCCGCCGATGCTGAGGGTGATGCCGCTCGTAGTGAGCTCGATCTTGGCGCCCCCCACCTTCAGCAGCATGCTGCGCCCGGCCGAGACCTCGATCTCGTTGGGCTTGAGCTCGACCGTCGCCGCCCCGCCGCATTGCAGGGTGAGCCCCTCGTCGGCGGTGATCTGCCAGGTGTTGTCGGCGTGGGAGGAGGCCGCGCCGTGCACGGCCATGGACAGGTCCTTCTCCACCGTGAGCCGCGACTCACCCCCGACGGTCTCGGTGCGGTTGCCCTTGGTCTCGAAGGTGCTGTCGACCTCCACGGTCTCGGTGGAGTTGTTGCCGATGGTGACGATGCGGTCGTGCAGGGCGTCGACGGTGATGTCGCGCTCGGCCCGCAGGGCCAGCACCTCGGAGCCCTTGAGGTCTTCAAACGAGAGCTCGTTGAAGTGGCCGAGCTCGGGGTTGCTCCCGCTCGCGCCCACCGTGCCCGTGCGCAGCACCGACCGGGTCCGGAGCTTGTCTACCGGCTCGGGCATCGGCGCCGCGCTGGGGTACACCGAGCCGATCACCACGGGGCGCTCCGGGTCGCCGTCGACGAAGCTCACCAGCACCTCGGAGCCCACGCGGGGCACGAAGTGAAAGCCGAATCCGCTCGAGGCCACGGGCTGCATCACGGGCACTTTGCACCGCACCTGCTCGGGCTGCAGCCCCGCCTTGGGCCATGCAAACTCGACGTGGATCCGGGCCTTGTCGTCGAGCGCGATGGCCCCGGAGGGCTCGGCCCCGTCGAGGTCGAGGACCCGCGCCAGTTGGGGCATGGTCGCCCGGGCCCGGGGCGTGGCCCGCGGAGGACGCCATCCGCCTGCCGCGGGAACGGCCTCGAAATAGTTGCGGTACCGGTCGCCCTGTTCGCCCTCGGTGCGTCCGCGCAGACCCTCCGGGGCGTGGCCCTCGTGGCGGGCCCGCACGACCACGAAGGGGTCGGACACCTCGCCGTCGGCCCGCACCACCTTGAACACCACCCCGGGCCGCAGGGTGAGCGCGTTGGACAGACCCCGGGCCCGCTGGGCTTCGGCCCCGAGTTGGGTCGCCCGGCGACTGGCCGACCGCGCGGGATCGCCGCGCACCGCGCTCACATGCTCGCCCACCTGACCTTGAAAACCCAGGGCCCCGCCCGCCACCGGCGTGGCGGAGCCCGCCGCGGGACGCTTCGACAGCCACTGCCAGTCGAGGAGCTCGATGCGCTTGGGCACGATGCGCTGCGAGGTCTCGAAGTACCGCACGCTCTCGGTGTCGGCCTGGGCCGCGTGGCTGTCGGGCATGAGTGGTAGCTCGAGGTCGCTCGCGCCGAAGGCCTTGTCCTGGTCGGCGTCCACCAGGTTGACCTTCTGCCCGAGCTCGGTGTGCTCAAACCAGTAGCACTGCCCCTCCTCCTCCAAGAGCCGCTGCACGAAGTCGAGGTCGCTCTCGTCCCACTGGGTGCAGAGCTCGCGCACCGCGGTCTTGGCGCCCGCGCTCTGGATGTCGCCCGCGGCGTACGCCACGCTGGTCTTGAGCACCTCGCTCACCACCTCGACCGGCGTCTTGTCGTAGAAGAATCGGCTGCACTTGTGCAGGCTCAGGAGCCCCAGGCGCGGCACGAGCTCGACCTCCATCACCCGGGTGTCGTCGACCACTCCGCGGTCCTCGACCACCCGCACGACCCCGGTCCAGAAGGCGGGGTCGCCCAGGGGCTCGACGGCATCGAGGAACCGGACGCGCTGGAGCTTGAGCGAGGCCTCGAGGCCGATGAAGTCCGCGGTGGTGCTGTCGAGGCCGGGGACCAGCACCTCCACGATGCAATGGCCCACCTCGGACAGACCCTCCGAGGCCTCGAAGCGCAGCACCCGCAGTGGGTCCATTCCCGTCACCAGCAACGCCAGTTCGACTTCGCAGATCGCTTCGTTCGGCACGGACGCTCCTGAGGCTCTGCCCGACGGGCAGCGAGGGGGTCAACGGCCGCCGATGGTGGCAGGACTGTGGACCCCCACGCAAGACCTCCTGGGGCCTCCTGGTGAATGCTTTAGAGCCCTGCCACCTCGACGCTCCAGCGCCGCCCGTCGATGGCCTCGAAGCGCACGCGGGCCCCGACAAACCGCGCGATGACCTCGGCGTGGGTGCGGCTGTGCTCGGTGGGCTCCACGGTCACAAACCGCCCGCCCCCGCCGAGGACCATGGGCAGCAGCATCTGGTCGGCCAGGTGCTCTCCGACCGGGACGTCCGCCGCCATCCACGCCGCGGCCTGCCGGGCGACCCCCTCGGCCACCCGCTCGGCGCTGACCCCCTTCTCGCCGTACGCCGCGAAGACCTCCCGGGCCCCCGTGCACTGGCATTCGACGACGACGGCGTTGCCCGGCCCGTACCGGGCGTCGAGCCACTGGGGGTGCAGGGACACCGACGGCCCGAGGATCTCTCGCACCGTCGACAGCTCCCGATGGGCCACCGCCCCCGGCACGGCGGCCACCATGGCCGTGGCCTTCACCGCCGTGACGGCCCCGCGGGCCACCCGCGACCAGGCTCCCAGCGTGGACGGGGTCACCCGGGCCTCCAACACCCCGCCCCCGGCGGGATAGAACCCCGGGCGGAGCAGGGTCACCGACGCCTCGGCCCCCATCTCCGCCAGGGCCGGCAGATACACCCCCGCGAGGAACTCAAAACACGGGGCGTGCGGGTTGTGGGTGCCCCCCTCCACGGTGAAGACGCTCGGTTCCGGGGCCCGCAGGAGGGGCAGGAGCACGGTCTGCAAGACCAGGGTGGTGCTCCCCGCGCTGCCGATGGCCACCCGATGGGCGCCTCCGCGCAGGCCCCCGGGGCGGAAGGTCACCTCGCCGCTGCCCAGGACGGCCCCGCTCACCTCCGCCGCGCACACCTCCCCCGCCGCCCGAAGGGCCGTCAGGTGCTGCCGCAGGAGGCCAGGCCTCGTGCGACCGGCCCGCACCTTCGTCAGCCGAAAGGCCGTCCCGGTCACCAACGACAAGGCCAGGGCCGACCGCAGGATCTGACCCCCGCCCTCGCCCATCGATCCGTCCAGGGTCAACATCGTCATACTCCTTGACTATCCCTTGACGCAGAGCACCTGCTTGAGGGTGTGCACGACCTCGACCAGGTCGGCCTGGGCCGCCATCACCGCGTCGATGTCCTTGTAGGCCGCCGGGGTCTCGTCGATCACCTCGGCGTCCTTGCGGCACTCGACCCCTGCCGTGGCCAGGGCGTGGTCGGCGAGGGTAAACCGCTTGCGGGCGGCCGTGCGCGACATGGCCCGCCCCGCCCCGTGCGAGCACGAGTGGAAGCTCTCGTCGTGCCCGAGGCCCCGCACGATGTACGACCGGGCCCCCATCGAGCCGGGGATGATCCCGAGGTCGCCCTCGCGGGCCCGGACGGCCCCCTTGCGGGTCACCAACACGTCGGCCCCGTAGTGCTTCTCCCGGGACACGTAGTTGTGGTGGCAGTTGACCGCCTCGACCCCGGCCTCGAAGGGCGGCAGGAGACCCGAAGACCGCAGGGCCTCGACGACGGCCCGCATCATCAGGGTGCGGTTGGTGGCGGCGTAGTCCTGGGCCCAGCCCACCGCCTCGATGTAGTCGTCGAAGAGGGTCGACCCCTCGGGGAGGTAGGCCAGGTCTTCGTCTGGAAGGTTGACGAACCACCGGCGCATCTCCCCCTTGGCCCGCTCGATGAAGTACGACCCGATGCGGTTTCCGACGCCCCGCGAGCCCGAGTGCAGCATCAGCCACACGCGCTCCTCCTCGTCGAGGCAGGCCTCGATGAAGTGGTTTCCCGTCCCGAGGGTGCCCAGGTGGGTCACGTGCGACCCGCGGTCGAGCTTGGGGTGCTTCGCCACGATGGCCCCGTAGCCCGGACGCATCGTGTCCCAGGCCGCCGCCACCGGGTCGGGGAGCTCGCCCCAGGCCCCACGATCGCCCGAGCCCCCGTGGGCCGTACGCCCGTGGGGCACGGCCCCCTCGATGGCGTCACGCAGGCCGCGGAGGGTGTCCGGGAGGTCGTGGGCCCGAAGGCTCGTGCGGGCCGCGATCATCCCGCAGCCGATGTCCACCCCCACCGCCGCGGGGATCACCGCCCCCCGGGTGGCCACCACCGAGCCCACCGTGGCCCCGATCCCGGCGTGGACGTCCGGCATGGCCGCCACCCACTTGTGAACGAAGGGCAGGGCCGCCACCCGCTGCAACTGGGCGATGGCCTCGGGCTCCATCGTCACCCCGTCGACCCAGGCCTTGATGGGGACATGGGCCGTGGGGATCACCGTGTACCGCTTGTTGGACTCGTTCATGGTGCGGAGGAGTTTGCGGGAGTCGTGCCAGGGCCAGAAGACGGGCCCGACGGCTCACAGAACGCACGGATACGATCCTGACGAATAGACACCCTGCGCGGTTTGGATAAGAGTCGATCCCCATGGCAAGGCCGCGGGCGACGGTGGTGGTGGGCTTTGTAGGGGTCGAGCTCGACCGGGGGCTCCGTCCCGACCGCTGGAGCCGCTGGCGGCCGACCGTCTCCCTCGCCCAACACGACGACCTCGAGCTGTCTCGGATGGAGCTTCTGGCTGACCCGCGGCACCGGGAGCTGGCCGAGACCGTGGCGGGGGACGTGCTGCGGTCGTCGCCGGGGACGGAGGTTCGGGTGGTCGACCTGCCCCTGGCCGACCCGTGGGACTTCGAGGAGGTCTATGGGGCCCTGCACGACTGGGCCCGGGCGTACCCCTGGCGGCCGACCCGTGAGGACTACCTCGTGCACATCACCACGGGCACCCACGTCTGCCAGATCTGTCTGTTTCTGCTCACCGAGTCGCGGCGGATCCCGGGGCGCCTCGTGCAGACCTCGCCACGGCCCGAGGGGGCGACGGGGCGGGGGGACAAGCCGGGTTCGTACCGGGTGATCGACCTCGACCTGTCGCGGTACGACGCCCTGGCCGCGCGGTTTGTCCGCGAGCAATCCGAGGGGGTGAGCCTGCTCAAGGGCGGGATCGACACGCGCAACCCCGCCTTCAATCACCTCATCGACCGGGTGGAGTACGTCGCGGCCCACAGTGCGGCCCCCATCCTGCTGATGGGCCCCACGGGGGCGGGCAAGAGCCAGCTCGCGGCGAGCATCCACGCCCTGCGCCGGGCCCGGCACCGGGTGACGGGCGAGTTCGTCGACGTCAACTGCGCAACCCTGCGCGGGGACGGGGCCATGAGCGCCCTCTTCGGCCACGCCCGGGGGGCCTTCACCGGGGCCGTGAGCGCGCGCCCGGGCCTGCTCCGCCGGGCCGACGGGGGCACCCTCTTCCTCGACGAGGTGGGCGAGCTCGGCGACGACGAGCAGGCCATGCTCCTGCGGGCCCTCGAAGCGAAGTCGTTCTATCCCGTCGGTTCGGACGCTCCCGTGCGCTCGGACTTCACCCTGGTGGTCGGGACCAACCGCGACCTGCGGACCCGGGTGCACGAAGGCCGCTTCCGCGAAGACCTCCTGGCCCGCATCGACCTGTGGACCTTCCGCCTCCCGAGCCTGCGCGACCGCCCCGAAGACCTCGAGCCCAACCTCGACTACGAGCTCGAACGGGCCGCCGCCCTCGTCGGGCACCAGGCCTCCTTCAACCGCGAGGCCCGGACGCGTTTTCTGGCGTTCGCCCGACAGGCCCCGTGGCCTGGCAACTTCCGCGAGTTTGGGGCCGCCGTCCTGCGCATGACCACCCTCGCCCGCGGGGGCCGCATCGACCTCGGCCTCGTCGACGAGGAGCTCGCCCGGCTCGCCGAGAGCTGGGCCCCGCCGCCCCCCACGGCCCTCCCTGGCCCGCCCATGTCCGCGCCCGAGCCCGACCGGGTGGAGGCCCTCCTCGGTCCTGCGCGGGCCGCGGAGCTCGACCGCTTCGACCGGGTCCAGCTCGCCGACGTGCTCGCCGTCTGCAGCCGCGCGGCGTCGCTCTCGGCCGCCGGCCGCACCCTCTTCGCGGCCTCCCGGGCCCGCAAGGCCGCCCCCAACGACGCCGACCGGCTGCGAAAATACCTCGCCCGATTCGGCCTCCGCTGGGACGATGTGGCCCCCCACCCGGAGCCTCCGCCATGACCCCCCGACCCCGCACCACGCACCCCGACCCTCGCCTCCGCGTGACCGTCGTGTCCGCGGTCCCGATGATGTACCGGGACGGGCCCGACCCCTCGGTCGATCGCCCCGGCTGGGTGCGGGCCGCCTCGGGCCTGGCCTGGTGGCACGGGGCCCTCGCCGTCGTACAAGACGACACCCACATCGTGGCCCACGTCGACCCGAACACGGGGCTGGCCGAAGCCCTGCTCCTGCCTGCGAGCGAGGGGGTCCGTCAGTTTGGGACCGACCGGGGCAACAAGGCCGCCAAGGCCGACCTCGAGTGCTGCCTCGTGCTGCCTGACGGGGGCCTCGTGGGGTTCGGTTCGGGCTCGACCCTGGCTCGGCGCCGGGTGGTGCGCATCGACGACCCCGAAAGCCCCCCGCGGCTCTTCGAGGCCCCGGGACTGTACGCCGCCCTCAAGGCCCACCCGGGCTTCTCCGGGAGCGAGCTCAACCTCGAGGGGGTCTGCCCCCTCGGCGACCGCCTGTGGCTCTTCCAACGCGGCAACGGGGCCCCCCGCGACGGTCGCAGCCCCTGCAACGCCACCGCCACCCTCGCCCTCGACGCCTTCGTCGACTACCTCCGTCGGGCCGAGGTCGATCCCACCGCATCCCTCGGGGCCGACCTCCGGGACGTCACCCACTGGGACCTCGGACGCATCGATGGGGTCCCCTGGACCTTCACCGACGCCGCCCCGGGGCCCCCCGCGGGAAGCCCCCTTCCCCGCGACGGGGTGGCCTGGATCGCCGCCGCCGAGGCCTCGCCCAACACCTACGACGACGGCGCCAACCTCGGGGTCGCCCTCGGGTACCTCACGGCCGCGGGCGAAGCAGGATACGCCCGGATTGTCGGCGCGGACGGCGCACCCGAGACCCGCAAGGGAGAGGGGCTGGCCTTCTGCCCCGGGGCCCCCGACCTCGCCTGGATGGTCGTCGACCTGGACGATCCGTCGCGGCCCGCCGAGCTCCTCACGCTGCGTCTGTCGGAGGCCTGAGGGGCTTCACACGAAATCGCGGGCCTTCACGTGGTCGCGGACCCACTGCACGATGTCGCCGAGGGCCGTACCCGGGGTGAAGACCTTCGACACCCCGGCCTCGGTGAGGCGGGCGAAATCCTGCTCGGGGATGATCCCCCCGCCGAACACCTGGACATCGTCGACCCCGCGCCGCTTGAGGGCCTCGATCACCGCGGGGAAGAGGGTGTTGTGAGCCCCCGACATGATCGACAGCCCCACGGCGTCGACGTCCTCCTGCACCGCCGCCGCGGCGATCATGTCCGGGGTCTGATGCAGCCCCGTGTAGATCACCTCGAAGCCCGCGTCGCGCAGGGCCCGGGCGACCACCTTGGCGCCCCGGTCGTGACCGTCGAGGCCTGGCTTGGCTACAAGAATGCGTGCCTTCCGTTCGCTCATGGGCGGTCTCTCCTCGGTCGGGGATGTACGTGCTGGCGGCCGTGGCGGTCAAGGGATCGCGGCCCGGCGGGCCTTTCGGGGACGAGGCCCGGGCGAAGGACTCTCCGGGGACCGACGGTCTCCCAGGAGGGGTCCGAGGGCCAGGCCCGTGAGCGACCGCGGGCTCGCCGCCACCTGCTCGGGGCTCCCCACCACCACCACCTCGCCGCCCTCGTCGCCGCCGTCGGGGCCCAGGTCGATCACCCAGTCCGCCCGCTTGACCACGTCCATCTGGTGCTCGATCACCACCACCGTATTGCCGTGGCTGACGAGGCGCTCGAGGAGCTGGAGGAGCAGGTCGATGTCCTGCAGGTGGAGCCCCGTGGTGGGCTCGTCGAGGACGTACAGGGTGCGCCCCGTGGCCCGGCGGGCCAGCTCGCGCGAGAGGCGGACCCGCTGGGCCTCGCCGCCGGAGAGGGTGGTGGCGGGCTGCCCGAGGCGCAGGTAGCCGAGCCCGACGTCTTGCAGGGCCAGGAGGAGGTCGCGCACCTTGGGGATGGCCTCGAAGACCCCGAGGGCATCCTCGACGCTCATGCTCAAGGCGTCGGCGATGGAGTGGCCGCGGTAGCGCACCGAGAGGGTCTCGGGTTCGTACCGGGTGCCCCCGCAGGCTTCGCAGGGGACGGTGACGTCGGGCAGGAAGTGCATCTCGACCCGCCGAACCCCCTCGCCCTGGCAGGTCTCGCAGCGGCCTCCGCGGACGTTGAAGCTGAAGCGACCGCTGCGAAAGCCCCGGGCCCGGGCCTCGGGCAGGGTGGCGTACAGCTCCCGCAGGAGGGCGAAGACCCCGATGTAGGTAGCCGGCGACGAGCGGGGCGTGCGGCCGAGGGGCGAGGCGTCGACGGCCACGAGGCGATCGAGCTGGTCGACCCCCTCCAGGGCCCGCAGGGGCGGGAGGTCGTCGCTGCGGGCCTGGGCGTAGAGGCGGGCCCGGAGGTGGGGCACGAGGGTCCCGAGGATGAGCGAGCTCTTGCCGCTGCCCGACACCCCCGTGACGGCCACGAGGAGCCCGAGGGGGATCTCGACCGAGACGTCGCGGAGGTTGTGCAGGGAGGCCCCCACGATCCGTAGCTGCCCCCAGGGGTGGCGACGAGCCCTGGGGACCTCGATCCGGCGGGCCCCCGAGAGCCATGGGCCGGTGACGCTGGCGGTCTGGGCGGCGAGCTCGGGGGGGGTTCCCTCGCCGACGAGCCGACCTCCCTTGACCCCGGCTCCGGGGCCGAGGTCGATGACGTACTCGGCGGCCCGCACGGTGTCGAGGTCGTGCTCGACCAGGAGGACGGAGTTGCCGCGGTCGACCATGGCCCGGATGGTGGCGAGGAGGCGCTCGGCGTCGCGGGGGTGGAGGCCCACGCTGGGTTCGTCGAGGACGTAGAGGACCCCGACGAGGGCGGACCCGATCTGGGTGGCGAGGCGCACCCGCTGGCCCTCGCCGACGGAGAGGGTGGCCGCGGGGCGGTTCATCGCGAGGTACGGCAGGCCGACGGCGTCGAGGAACCCGAGGCGCGAGACGAGCTCCTGCTGGAGCCTCTCGACGATGTGTTTGACCCGCGGGGGGAAGTCGAGCCCGCGGAGAAACGCGTGCAGGGGCCGCACCCGCATGGCCGACAGGGCGGCGATGTTGACCCCTCCGAGCGTTACGGCGAGGGCCTCGGGGCAGAGCCTGAGCCCCCCGCAGGCGTCGCAGGGGGCCTCGCGGCGCCACCGGGCGTCGGGGTCGACGTCGTCGTCGTCGTCGTCGTCGCCCCGGGCCCCGACCCGGTTGCGGCGCTCGAGCAGGCCGAGAACTCCGACGAACTCGTCGCCGTCGCCGTAGAGGATCTCGTCGCGGGCCCGCTCGGGCAGGGTCTGCCACGGCTCGTCGAGGTCGACCCCCATCGAGCGGGCGTACCGATCGAGCTCGCGCGGGAGCTGGGACCTCTTGAAGCTCGCCAGGGCCCCTCCCCGGATGCTCTTGGTCGCGTCGGGGACGAGCCGGGCCAGGTCGGCCACGCTCCGCACCCCAAGCCCGTGACACACCGGGCACGCCCCGCTCGGGGCGTTGAACGAGAACAGGGCCGGCTCGATCGGCGGCAGGGTCAACCCGCACGGGGCACACGCGAACCGATCGGACAAGAGCAGGTCGGCCCCCTCCAGGGGCACCACCCGCACGAGCCCGTGCCCGTGCCGCAGGGCCAGCTCGACGGCGTCGAGGACCCGCGAGCGCACCCCCTCCTTCACCTGCACCCGGTCGATGACCAGGTCGATGTCGTGGCGCTCCCGCGGGTCGAGCACGATCTCGTCGCCCAGGTCGCTCAGCCTTCCGTCGACCCGGACCCGCACGAACCCCTCGCGCCGCCACGCGTCGAGGCGCTCGGCGAAATGGCCCCGCTCGCCACGCACGGCCGGGGCCATGATGCTCGCCCGAGCCCCGGCCCCGAAGGCCAGGACGGCGTCGACCATCTCCGTCACCGTGCTCGCGTGCACCGACCGGCCGCAGCGGGGGCAGAAGGGCTCCCCCGCCCGGGCCATCAAGAGCCGCAGGTGATCGTCAATCTCCGTGACCGTCCCCACCGTCGACCGGGGGTTGCGGCCGAGGGCCCGCTGCTCGATCGCGATGGCCGGGGAGAGCCCCTCGATGCTCTCGACCTCGGGCCGCGCGATGGGCCCCAGGAGCTGCCGGGCATAGGCCGACAGAGACTCGACATACCGTCGCCGCCCCTCGGCGTAGATCGTGTTGAAGGCGAGCGAGCTCTTGCCTGAGCCGCTCGGCCCCGTCACCACCACGAGCTTGCCGCGGGGGATCGAGACGTCGACGGACTGCAGGTTGTGGGTGCGCGCGCCGCGCACGACAATGCGATCATTCACCGGCCGGACATTCTGCCCAGGTTCGTACGGAGGTTCAATCTCCGTGTTTGGGAGGTGGGGCGGGGATGCCCAGGGCCAGGGTGCGGGCCAGGGACAACGCGGCCACCATCCCGCCCGCATCGGCCTCGCCCCGGCCCGCGAGGTCGTACGCCGTCCCGTGATCGACGCTCGTGCGGACGTGCGGCAACCCCAGGGTCACATTGACCGCCTCGCCGAAGTCGAGGAGCTTCGAGGCCACCGTGGCCTGGTCGTGATACATGGCCACCACGGCGTCCCAACGGCCGTCGCGGGCCTGGCGAAACACCGCCTCCGCGGGCAGGGGGCCCACCAGCTCGACCCCGCCTCCGAGGGCCTCCCGGGCCGCCTCGACGGCCGGACCGATCACCCGGGCCTCCTCGTCTCCCAGGAGCCCTCCCTCGCCCGCGTGGGGGTTGAGCCCGCTCACGCCCACCCGCGGTCGCGCAAGACCCCACCAGCCCCGCAAGGCCCCGGCCGTGAGGAGGATGGTCTCGTGCACGGCCTCGAAGGTGATGGCTCGGGAGACCTCAGCCAGGGGCAGGTGGGTGGTCACCAGGGAAGTACGGAGACGCGGCCCCGCGAAGAGCATCACCACCCGGCCGACGCCCCAGCGGGCGGCGAGGTGCTCGGTGTGCCCGCGGAAGTCGACCCCCGCGTCGGCGATGGCCCGCTTGCTCACCGGGGCCGTCACCAGGGCGTGAGCCTCGCCCGACCGCACCGCCTCGGCCGCGGCGTCGACGGCGGCGAGTTGGGCCAGACCCACCGAAGGGCCCGGACGCCCCGGCACCCGGGCGTCGGGGCGCAGGGACGAGGTGGCCACCAGGGAGAGCCCGGGGCGCTGGAGGGACAGGCCCCGCATCGCGGCGGCGTCGGCGAGGGCCCCGGGGTCGCCGAAGAGGGTCACCCGGAGGTCGGCGTGGCGATCGAGGGCCGCGTGGGCCCCGGCCACCGAGACCTCAGGGCCTATGCCCGAGGGGCAGCCCGTGGAGACAGCGAGATGGATCATGGCGGGTCAAAGGCTCCCACCGTCCCGCGGGGGGTCATCGGCGGGGCGGCCCCGAGGCGATACCCCACCCCGCGTACGGTCTCCAGCACAACCGCGTCTCCGAGGTGAACCCGCAGCCGGCGGATGTGCACGTCGAGGGTCCGGGTGTCAGTCGACCGGGTCTGCCAGACGTCGCGCAGGATGGACGCCCGGCCGAGGGCCCGGCCGCGGTGACGGGCCAGGTGGGTCAGGAGGGCAAACTCACGCGGAGTCAGCGGGAGACGACGGCCCCCGAGCGAGGCCTCGTGGGCGGCCAGGTCGAGGAGCAGGGCCCCGAGCTTGATGCGCTCGGGGTGGGCAAACTCCGAGGCCCGCCACTCCAGGGTGCGGAGCCGGACGTACAGCTCCTGGGGGACGTAGGGCTGAAGGATCAGGTCGTCGTAGCTCCAGGCCGGATCGACGCGGGTGAGCTGCGACGTCCGCACCGCGAGGAGCACGGGGACGGTCACCTCCAACGCCCGCACCCGCCCGAGGACAAATCGCCCGACCTCTGCGTCCTCTCCAGCTTCCATGACCAGGACATCGACGTCGCGGGTGTACTCGGCGGCGGGGGCCATGGCCGGGGCCTCTCGCACCGAACAGCCGAGGTCGCGCAGGGCCTCAGCGGCTTCGGCGGGGGGCATGGCGCTGACGACGGTGATCCGCACCCGGGCGACGATACAAGCGTTGCCTTGACGGCGCGAGCAGGCGTCTGTTACGCCCGGCGAGGGTCCCTTTCGGGCCTTTCCTCTGAGTGGGATCACCTCATGCGCTGGGTCGTCGAGCTGCCTGCACCTTCCGGTGGTACCGCCGCCACCGTCACCGTCGACGCGGACTCCTGGGCCGGGGCCCTCACCCACGCTCGAGGTGGCACCGCGATCAAGAAGTTCAAGTGCGAGTTTGATGGAGACGGGGTCGTCCGGGTCCTCGACCTGGAGTCTCGCGGTCGCTTCCTGATCCGTCCCCTGCGGGCAGGGGACAGCGTTCGGCCTGCCGCCCCGGAGCCCGCTGCGGCGGCACCCGCGGCCCCGGAGACCGCACCCGTGGCCCCCGCCCCGGCCGTCGAAGCCCCCGCTCTGGCAGCCCCCGTAGCCCCCGTAGTCGAAGCCCCTCCGGCGGCACCCGCGGTCCCGGAGACAGCGGCAGCGACACCCGCGGCCCCGGAGACGGCGGTCGTCTCCGCCCCGACCGCCGAGGCCGCGCCGACCCCGGCCGCCGAGACTGCCCCCAAGGTCACCGACCCCTCTCCCGAGACCGCCCCCGTCGCGGCGACGCCCCCGGTCGCCGTAGAGGCCCCGAGCCCGGTGAGCGCCTCGGCCCCATCGGGCGACGCCCTCCCGACGCCCACCCTCCTGTTCGAACGCGACGAGGAGCCCAGCCAGACCATGCCCCTCGTGTACCGCGAGCGGGTCTTCTCGGTTCCCGCGGGCACGACGGCAGGCCAGGCCGAGCAGATCGCCCGCCAGACCCTCGCCCTGCTCCGGCGGGCCCTCGCCACGCGGCCCCGGGGCAGGTACGTCATGGTCGCGGTGTTCGATCACAGCTTCGCCACGCAGCCGGAGGCCCCGCCGGTGCTCGTCCTGCGCTGGAAAGACTGGCGGGGAGAGCCTGAGATCCAGCTCCGCCCCCCGCTGCCTGCGCGCCCCGCCTCGCTGGCTCCCGCGGGCCCTGCGGAGCCCATCAACGGGGTCGTGCACGCGGTGGTCGCGCACGAAGCCCCCCCGGCCCCCGAGGCAGAGCCCTCGATCGTCGTCGAGGCCGAGCCCCCCGCGCCTGCGGCCCCGGTCGAGACCGCTGCGCCCGTCGCCCCCTCGCCCGAAGCTCCCGCCGCCCCCGAGCCTGTGGCTGCCGCCCCGGTGCAGCCCGTGGAGGCCGCCCCAGCCCCCGAGTCGGCTCCCGCAGCCGCCCCGGCCCCAGCCCCCGAGTCGGCTCCCGCAGCCGCCCCGGCCCCAGCCCCCGAGCCCGCAGCCTCTCCGGCCCCCGAGCCCGCCGGCCCCGAGGCGGTCGAAGCCGCGCCGCCCGAGCCCGCGACGCAGCCCACCCCGGCGGCCCAGGAGGTCACCCCGATCGCCGCCGACGCCGCGGCCCAACCTGCCCAGGACGACGGGGCCGAGGAGGGCGGGGCCGAGACCGAGACCGAGTCCTCCAGCGGCGCAGAGGCCGACACCGGCAGGGCGTCCAGCCCCGGGGTGAGCAAGGGCAAGAAGAAGAAGAAGCGCGGACGCAACCGTACGCCCTCGGCGGAGGTTCCCGCGGCGACCCCGAGCCTGATCGCGGCGGTTCAGGCCGAGCAGAAGGTGGCGGAGGGCCAGGCCGCATCGATCGTGGTCTCGACCGCCCTCAACGAGACGCCCCCGGCCGCGGCCCCGGCGGCCGAAGCCCCCGCGACCCCGGCGGCGGCCTCGGGCCCCGCGGCCCTCCCGGTCCCGACAGGGCCCTTCAAGCGCGGCAAAGACCTGCTGAGCGACCTCTTCGATGAGCTCATGGACCTGTCGTTCGCGCCCGACGCGGGCCACGCCTGCGCCCTGGTGGCCCGGATCGTCCACGCCCACGTGGCCGCCTCCGTGGTGACCGTGTCGCAGTACGACATCGACCGCGACGAGTTCGCAGTGGTGGCAGTGGTGGGCGGCGATCACCTCCTGGGCCGACGTCACAAGGCCAAGGAGGGCGCGATCGGGACGGTGGTGCGCCGTCGGCAGACCGTCTCGCTCCCACACTGCGACGCCCTCGACGCCCTCGACGGGCCCTACACGGCCGCTCCGACGGTGTTCGCGGGAGCCTTCCATCAGGGCCGGATCTTCGCCCTCTTGTCGCTGGCCCGATGCCCGGGGGCCAAGGTCTTCGAGAGCGACGAGACCGACGCGGCGACCTACGTGGCGGGCCAGTTGGGGGAGGTCTTGTCACACCACGCGGTGCACGCCGCGGTGCGGGAGTACCCCTCCGAGGCCCCGGGGCCCCGTCGCAGGTGAGCTCGTAGAAAGGGGCCCCGCGGCGCCGTGCCCGGGGCCCGGACGGTCAGTGACCCCCGAGGTCGAGCTCGTCCTGGATCCACTCGCGGAGGGGCTCGCGCTCGAGGTTGAGCTCATACCGCCGACCGTTGATGAAGATGGTCGGGGTGCCCTGGATCTGCAGCCTTTCGCCCTCGCGTCGCGTCGCGGCGATGGCCTCCTCGACCGCAGGGGAGGCCATGTCGGTGCGAAACCGGGCCATGTCGAGGCCGAGCTGCGTGGCGTATCGCTCGATGTCGGCGGGCTCCAGGGCCCGCTGATTCTGAAACAGCAGGTCGTTCATCTCCCAGAACTTGCCCTGACGACCGGCGGCCAGGGCGGCCCGGGCCGCGGGCATGGCGTGGGTGTGCCCGCCGAGGGGGAAGTTCATGTGGACGATGCGCACCCGCCCCTCGAACTCGCGCTCGATCTGCCGCAGGACGGGGATGGCCCGGGCGCAGTGGGGGCACTCGTAGTCGCTAAACTCCACCACCGTCACCGCCGCCGCCACGCTCCCGTGCGACGGGGCCCCTTCGGTCCGAATCTGCTGCACGGTCTGCGACCCGTACCGCGCCCGCAGCACCTCGGAGAGCTGGTCGCGCCCGTAGCCGTCTTGCACCCTCCGAGCGAGGAAGCGCATCGCGGGCATGCAGGTGCGGCACGGCAGCCGGTCGCGGGCGCATACCGCGAGCGAGTGGGGGTCGCCGCAGGTGGACAGCTCGTCGTTGGCCACGGCCCAGAAGCTCTCGCGCTCGGCCGCGGACAGCGGCGTGAGGTCGAGGCCCTGCACCTCGGTCACCGCCGACTCGGCTGCCGCGATGGAGGGACGGCTCTGGGCGTCTTCGCCGTCTGGCCGAGGGGACGCGTCGCCGCCCGTGCGGTTGTTGCGGCAGCTCGCACCCATCCCAAGACCGCCCAGCAAAAACACCAACGCCATCCCGAGGCGCACCCGATTCATGCGGCTGGCACTACGATGCGCCCTGCGGCAGTGTCAAGCGCGCATCCGCGCGCTGCCCCGCCGCCCGCGGCCGGAGACGCGCCCCGCGGGTCAGTTGTCGGGGGCTCCGGCGGCGATCCATCGGGCCACGAGGTCGACCTCTTCGAGCGACAGTCCCTCCGGCCCGGGGGGCATCCGCTCGCCGGCGATGGGCCCGTCCCCGAGGAGCTTGTACACGAGGTAGCTCATGGCGGGCCGCCCCTGCCCCTCGGCCACCCCCGGGTCGATGCGGGGCAAGGCCCCCCAACGTGGGGCCGACCGCACCCAGGGCCCCTCCGGCCGCTGACGGGCGGGCACGAGGAGGGTCGTACGACGCAGGGCCTCGGGCGTCGACAGGTCGAGCCCCATGCTCGGAGAGGGCCCCCCGTGGCACGTCGCAGCGGCGCAGCGTTGGGCCAGGAGGGGGCCGACCTCCCGCGCGAGCGAGGGCGTCTGTCGGGGCCCTGGAGGGCTCTGGCGAGGCCCCGCCCGGAGGGTCATGGCGAAAGGACCGGCCAGGGCGCTCCCGTCCCAACCGCGCACGCCGTCGGTCACCGTCAGGACGTACTGAAGCCCCGGACGAACCTCGTTGGAGTTGGGGCGCAGGGTGACGGTCCGTCGGACGGGGTCGTACTCGACGCCACCGTAGACGCCGAGTCCTCCGGTGCGTAACGCCACCGTGGCCCGGTTGACCGTGCTCGGGGCCAGGAGCCGGTCGAAGCGCAGGACGAGGGCCGCCCCCGTGGGATGTTCCGCGGCGCCTCCGTCAAGGGCGGGAGGCTCGGTGCTCAGGATGTGGAGGGGGGGGTCGAGGCGGGGCGGGTCGGCGGTGTCGCAGCCCGCCCCCAGGACGGGGGCGAGGCCGAAGACCAGGGCGGTCAGGAGTCGGCGTACTCGTTGATCTGCTCGCGGATGACCTGGTCGGTCACGCCGGAGGGCAAGAAGCCCTTGAGGACATCGGCGAGGGAGATGAGCATGTCGTCGACGGTGCCGTCTTGATTCAGCTTCTGGAGCAGCACACGGGCCTCGTGGCTGTCGTCCTTCCGGAGAAACTCCCGGACGGTCTCCAGGTTGACATCGCCTTGGAAGTCGATGGTGATGTTCTCCAACAGGTACCGAACGAGTTCCTTCACGGGCGTTCTCCTCAGGACTGAAGCGTGCGAGCACGCGGGCCGCTCTCATAGCGCCACCCGTTGACGGGCGGCAAGACCAATCTTCGCGCACGCCCCGCAGGGCGTCGCATCTCCCACAGCACCATCGGACGCGTTGGGGTCTCTGGGTCACTCCTCCCACCACGGCCGGGCCGAACCCGGAGCCGTGCCCGGCGGCGTCCCTGGCGGCGTCCCTGGCGGCGTCCCTGGCGGCGTCCCTGGCGGCGTCCCTGGCGGCG
>CAYUSB010000007.1:0-67792 GCA_964447205.1 uncultured Myxococcaceae bacterium | reverse complement strand
TCCCGGGGGGCGTCCCGGGTCGGGTCGGGGGGGTCGCCGCCGTTGCGGGAGGGGGCTGCTCGACCTCCAGGGAGGGGGCCGAGACCAGCCACCACGGGAGCTCGCGGCCCTGGGCGTCGACCCCGAGCCCGGAGTACCGATCGGCCTCCGCGTCCGTGGTCCGCGCCGCCCGGGTGTCGATCACCCGCCGGAACTCCTGGCGACCATCTCGGAAGGCGGGAAACTCCAAGGGCAGCAGGGCCGCGTCCATACATTGCCGCAGGGCCGTGTCGGACGGCGCGTAGGTGGTGAGGCGCACCCGAGACCGTTGGGCCGTGAGGGCCTCGCGTTGGGTCTGGACCCACTGCATGGCCTCGTCGGGGGTGGTGGGGTGCGACGGGGCGTCCCCTGCACCGGGCATTCGGGCGGGGGGACTGGGCTGCAGCAGGGCCCGCGGGACGTCGCTCCGCAGGGTGACCACCACCCGGATCTGATTGAGGGTGGGGTTGCGGGTGACGGCCCCCTGGGCGCAGGCCCGGATGTCATCGAGGCGCTCGCTCCACACGGCGTCGATGGCCTCGTCGCTGAGGGTGGCGGGCACGGCCCCCTGGGCCTCGTGCAGCTCGTTGAGGGCCGCCTGGAGTTGGGCCTCGCGCTCGGAGGCGGTCGCCGCTGCGGCCCGGCTCGTGGCGTCGCGGGCCTCGCGGGCGAAGAGCCCCTCGACGTGTGCGCGGAGGGTGGGGTTGGCCGAGGCGTTGGCCTGGAGCTGCTCCAGCCACTGGCGGGCCGTGGCGTCGCCGTGCTGGAAGATGGCGTCGAGGGCCGCCTGGAGGGCCGCGGCGTTGTCCTGACCCCGGAAGGCGCTGTCGGACTTGTAGAGCATCACCCAACGCTGGAGGGTGGGCACCACCGAGGCCTCGCCCAGGGTCGCCACCGCGTTGACCACGGCGGGCAGGGAGGCCATCGGGGTCTCGTGGTCGAGGAGGTGGGCCAGGAGGCCCTGGGTGGCCTCGCGGGCGTTCATCGCGACCAGGGTGGGAGCGATGACCTGGAGGGGCGGGGCCTGACGGTTTTCCAGGTAGTCGTAGTGGTCGTTGAGGGCCGTCACGAGGTACGAGGCCCCGGTCCGACGGGCCTGCAGGGCCGTCACGATCGACTGCCGGAGCTGGGTCGGGATCGAGCGCTGGGTGTACAGATCGAGCAGGTCGCGGGTGGCCTCCTCGGCCTCCAGGCGCCCGAGGACCCCCACCAGAAACGACCGGAACGGCACGAGGCGATTGTCGGGGTCGCGCACGAGGGCCACGATCTGCTCGCGTACGCCGCCCTCCGGGGCGACTCCGCCCGGGGGCAGGGCGAGGCCCTCCAGGTCGAGGTGCATCCCGCCGATCTGGGCCCCGAGCTCGGACACGGTGTTGACGGCCCCGGTGGCAGGGTCGACCCCGCGTACGACCCCGTCGCCGCTCACGACGAACACCCCCGTGGTGGTGACCTGCATGGCCTCCACGTCCTCGTCGAGGCGGACGGCCCAGCGGACGGCCCCCGTCGTGGCGTCGAGGGCCACCAGGTGGCGGAAGTACGCGAGGAAGATCGCGCCGTGTTGGAGGGCGGGCTGACCCGCTTCGGCCCCGGCCCGCGGCCGAAACCCGAAGCGGATCTTGTCCCGGGCCGTACGCGACCCGGTGGTCGGGAAGAAGGCGTCGGGGTAGAGCTGGGGATCGCCCGGGACCCCCTCCAGGGGGTTGGCCAGGAAGGCGCTCCCCACCCGGGTGCCCTCGGCGCTGTTGGGGGTCAGCCGGTAGATCCCGCGGCCGCCGTAGAAGACCCCGTCGGGCGAGGCGCTCACCCACGACAGGACGTCGTCGGTCGAACGAATCCGAGCCACCTCGCGGCCGTTGCTGAGGTCGAGGATCGCGATGGACTGCCGGTCCCAGGGCACGAAGGCCAGGCCTCCGCGTGCCGCGGGTCGCCCCACGATGCCGGCGATGTCGTGGGCCCAGCGCTCGGAGCCCGAGCGGGCGTCGACGGCCACGACCCGCCCCGCCCGCCGGGAGCCTCCCGTGAGGCCCGCGGCGAAGCACAGGACCACCGTGTCGCCGTCCTGGGCGGCCCCGGCGAAGTCGAGGGTGTTGTGGTCGACCCGGCCTCGCTCCTCGCCCGACCGCAGGTCGAGGAGGCGGGTGCTGCCCCCGACCTCGACCACCACGAGGTCGCCGACGATCTCGGGGGTGCTGGAGACCTGCAACGGCCGCGTCCACAGGGCCCGGCGGGTCGCCGCGTCGTACACGGCCACGGCCCGCTCGGGGCTCTGGATCACCCCGGCCACGAGGACCTGCCCCAGCGAGTTGACGGGGCGGGCGCTGTCGCCGGCGGGGAGGCGGGCGAGGACGGCCTGGATGCGCCCGCGGTCGTTGTCGCGGAAGCGCGAGGAGAAGGCGTTGGTGACGCGGATGGGGGGCATGCAGCCGCCGCCTCCGAGGGCCGCGGAGGCGAGGAAGACCCCGAGGGCCCCGCAGACAATTCGAGTGGGGCGCTTCACCGGGCACCTCCCGCGGGGGTGGGGGCCGCGGCGGGGGCGGGGGAGCCGGCCGGGGCGTCGTTGATCTGGCGGATGGCCCGCTCGGCCCGGGCCCGGGCTCGGGTGCGGGTGCGGTCGGTGGGCAGGACCGTGGCCACCCACTCTCGGAGGAAGGCCTTGACCTCGGCGGTGGGGGCCCGGGTCACGAGCTGCTCGATGATGCGGACCTTGGTGTCGTCGGACAGGTCGCGGCGGTCGAGGAAGCGCCGAAACCCGGGCAGGAGCACCGACAGGCGGGCCCGCCCGACGGCCTCCAGGAGCCGGTCGGCGGCGGCCACGTCGCCGAGGGCCCCGATGGACTCGGCGGCTTCGGGGACGTTGCGCTCGAAGGCCCGCTGGAGGAGCTCGACGGAGGCCCGGGCGTTGATGCGGCCGAGGGCGGTGGCGGCCTCGCCCCGGACGGCCCCGTCGGAGTCGCGCAGGGCGCTCTCGATCAGGGCCCGAACCCGCGGGTCGCGGATGCGCGACAGGGCCGTCACGGCCTTCTGGCGCACGGCCGGGCGGCGGTGGTGGAGCAGGGCCGACAGCTCGTCGATGGCCTCCGGGCGGCCGATGATCCCGAGCTTGGTGACCACGGTCTCGAGGAGGTCGTCGGGCAGGCCCTGATGGATCAGGGCCACGAGGGGGGGGACCACCTCCGGGGTGCCGATGCGCGTGAGGGCGTCGATGGCGTCGCTCACTTCGTCAGGGTTGGAAGACTGCAACCGCTGCACGGCCTCGCGCAGCGTCGGGGGACGTTGGGCGGGCTGCGTCGCGGCAGGGCGGGTGGGTTGCGCCGCGGACTCGCGCGCTGCGAGCCCTACGGCCCCCAGCGTCACCAGGCCGACCATCACAAAGGGAGCGTGCATGATCCTCGGTCTCTCGGCCCGGAGACATATCGCGAGCCTTCCACCACGATCAAGCGTGGCACGACAGACAAAGGCCGAGGAAGTTTTGTCAGGGGCCCTCGGACGGGCTACCACCCTTCGGGTTGCGGCCCTTCCCCCTCAACATGATGCGCGTGTCCCCTACGGTTTTGCGTCCCCTGTCGGCCCTGGTTCAACGGCGTGCGGCCCTGCGCGCGCTCGGGCTCTGCGCCCTGGTCGGCAGCGGCAGCGCCCTGGCCGCCGGGCTCCCCCGCGGATTGGGCGAGGTCCTGCACGCCCGGGGGCTGCGGGTGCTGGAGGGGGGGCCCCGCTGGCTCGACCCGCCCTCGTTCGGCCTGCGCCGGGCTCTCGTGCTCGCCGCCGCGGACGGAGCCGTGGCGGATGTCTACGCCGTGACGGCCCGGACCGACCCCCGGGGGCGGGTCTTGTCGCTGGTCGACGTGTCCAACCTGACCCGGTCGCCCGACGCGGCCGAAGAAGACCTCGTACAGGCCGGGCCCTGGGCGGCCTTTGCGTCCCGGGTGGGCGATCGGTACGCCGCGGTGACCCTTCTCGACCTCGGCGGGGTCGACGAGACCGACCCCGACGGCCCGCCCCCGGGGCGTGGTCAACGGCTTCGAGACGGGCTCAGCCGGCTACAACAGACCGGGCGGGCCCGGGGGTACGGCCAGCATCGGTTTGACCTGGCAAGCCCGGCCCGGGTGGTGTCCCTGCGCATCGACGGCGACGTGGTCGCGGTGCGGGCCGACCGGCAGGTGTTTCATGTCGAGGCCCCCACGCGCAGGGTGCGCGAGGGGAGCCGCTGGGCTCGGCACCGCCCGCGGCTGAGCGGGACCACGGGGTGGGTGACCTGGGCCGTGGACACCGTGCGGTCGATCCCGTGGATCGGCGGGGCCCCCATCGCGTGGGCCGAGCACCTGGCGTTTGGGGTTCAGCACGAGGTGGCCCGGGCCCGGGTGCGGCTCGGGACCGACACGTCGGCCGCCGAGGCCTCGGAAGACCTCGCGGACATCCTGCACCACGGGCCCCCGGCCGCCCTGGAGGGCCCCGTGGAGGGGTGGCCCCCCGCCCCCGCCGCGGGCCTCCTGCGCCCCCCCTTGGCCCACGAGGGACAGTGGAACGCCGCGGCCCCCGACGACCCCTTCCTGGCCCGCAACCCGGGGGCCCCGCCGGCCTTCTATCAGACCTTTGTGCGCACCGATCGCGAGCGGCCCGACACCCGGGTGTACGTCACCCTGTGGGACCCGCGGCAGTTGGAGCTCCACGTGGTTCCGGGCTCGCAGGAGCCCATCGGGGCCACGGGGGAGACCGGGAGCGGCTCGATCCCCCGTGACGGACGCACCCTCACCCGCCTCGCGGCGGGCTTCAACGGCGGGTTTCAGGCCCTCCACGGCGAGTGGGGGGTGTACGCCGAGGGGACCCTCTTTCTGCCGCCCAAACCCTGGGGGGCCACCCTCTTCGCCCTGGAGGGGGGCGACACGGGCTTCGGGTCGTGGCCCGGAGAGCGCGGGCAGATCCCCGCGGAGGTCTCGGAGTTCCGGCAGAACCTCACGTCCCTCGTCGAGGATGGGCAGTTCAACCCCTACCGCCGGACGTTCTGGGGAGGCAACGTCCCCGGGGCTCCCGAGGGGGAGACCCACACCGCCCGCACGGGGTTGTGCATGACCCGTGAGGAATTTGTAGCCTTCTTCTGGGGCAACGGCCTCACCGAGCGCTCCCTCGCCGACGCCATGCTCGGGGTCCGGTGCACCTACGGGGTCCACCTCGACATGAACGGGGCCAACACCGGCTTCGAGTTTCTACGGGTGACCCCCACGGCCGCGACGCCCCCACGGGCCCGCCCCCTCACGGTCGGCGAGCACGAGGGCCCCGTGCCCAGCGCAGCGGGTTACACCGTGCGGGCCCGGCGTATGGTGCGCGGGATGCACGAGATGGGGTTTCCCCGGTACATCAAACGCGACCCCCGCGATTTCTTCTACCTCCTCCTGCGGCCCGTCCTGCCCGGGGAGCCCCTGCGCCCTCCCGTGTCCCCGAGCCTCCCGGGCGAAGGCCGCTGGCGCGTCGAGGGGCTGAGCGAGGCCCCCTTCCCCTGGCCCATGGCCCGCACGCGGGTGCGACCCGACCCGGCCCAGCCCGACCGCTGGGTCAACCTCGTGCGGATCGACCCGCGGCGGGTGACCCTCGCCCCGGCCGAGGCCACCGGGGCCGTGGTGGCCCAGGTGATCGGGGTCGAGCCCCCCGCCCCGGGAGCCCTCCGCATCGCGTGGACCGCCCCTGGGGGGACGCCCCGGTGGGAGGCCGGCACCGAAGGCAGCGGCTTCGCGGGGGTGCCCTTCACCCCAGGGCTGAGCGTCAGCCGGGGGGTGGGGGTCGACGGGGAGGGGTTTCTGGTGTTCGCCGTGGCCGACCGGGCCAGTCCGGGGCTCGTGGCCGCGGCCCTCGACCTCGCGGGCTGCGGGGCCCGGAGGCTGGCCCTCCAGAGCGGGGCCCTGCGCCTGCCCAACGGCCAGGACGCCGCCGGGGCGAGCCTCGACCCTGGGGCCCGCCCCACCTACGCCCTCGTCCTGCGCGACGCCGCCGGGGCGCGGAGAATGTTTCCCGAAGTGACCCCCGTGCCGCAACGGGTGTGGTACGACGCCCAACATCGACGGGTGCGGTACCAACGCGACGAGGATGGTGCCGTGCGGGTTCAACTCACGGGCGGGCAGCGGGTCACGGCCCCCACCTGGGGTCGGTCGACCCCCAGAGACGCGGGTGCAGCATCGCCAGGGACCGCGGTCCCGGGGCCGCGGCGATGACCCCGCTGGGGCGATCGGCGACAACGCCCAAGGGCACCCCCGGTCGCGGTGATCGAAGGCCACCATGAAGCTCCACGACGATCGAGATCTACGAGCCCCTCGGAGCCCTCGCGTCGTTGACGAAGCCCAAGCCCTGCGAGTAGAACACCCAGCGCGCGGCGACCGTGCCCGCGCGGTCCCCCGCCGGGGGTGTCGTTTCAGGGCTGCACGCCCCGCGCCCCCCGCCAGAGCCCTCGTTGATTGCGATGCGATGATGAGTTTGTCCAGGAGTCAGGCGCGGTGAAGAACCCGGTCAAGTTCGGGAAGTACTATCTCCTCGATCGCATCAGCGTCGGTGGCATGGCCGAGGTGTTCAAGGCCAAGTCCTTCGGGGAGGCTGGGTTTGAGCGCCTCGTGGCGGTCAAGCGCATCCTGCCGTCCATCGCCGAGGACAACGAGTTCATCGCGATGTTCGTCGACGAGGCCAAGCTGGCCGTCCAGCTCACCCATCCCAACATTGCGCAGATTTTTGAGCTCGGCAAGGTTGGCGATGCATACTTCATCGCATTGGAGTACGTAGCGGGCAAGGACATGCGGGCGATTTTCGACCGCACCCGTCGGGGCAACCAGCCCATCCCGATGCCCATGGCCTGCTACGTGGTCATGAAGCTCTGCGAGGGCCTCGACTACGCCCACAACAAGAAGGACGCGGCGGGCCGGGCCCTCGAGCTCGTGCACCGCGACGTCTCCCCGCAGAACATCATCGTCTCGTACGACGGCGACGTGAAGCTCATCGACTTCGGCATCGCCAAGGCCGCGAGCAAGAGCTCGAAGACCCAGGCGGGCATCCTCAAGGGCAAGTTCGGGTACATGTCTCCCGAGCAGGTCCGGGGGCTCCAGGTCGACCGGCGCAGCGACGTGTTCGCCGTGGGGATCTGCCTGTACGAGCTCCTCACGGGCGAGCGGCTGTTTGTAGGCGAGTCGGATTTCTCCACCCTGGAGAAGGTCCGCAACGTCGAGATCATGCCCCCGAGCACCTACAACCGGAAGATCCCCGAGGAGCTCGAGGCCATCGTGCTGCGGGCCCTCGCGAAGCACCCCGAAGACCGCTACCGCACCGCGATGGACCTGCACGACGACCTGCAGTCGTTCATGTACACCTCGGGCAATTTCTTCGCCCGCAAAGACCTCTCGGCTTACGTGCACAAGATCTTCTCCGAGGAAATTTCCCGCGAGGCCCAGCGCGACGAGGAGTTTCGCCGCTTCGACTCCCGCCGGGCCAACGACCTCGAGGCCCTGGAGAGCGCCGCGGCCCCCGCCCCCGCGCACCCCGTCAGCGTCGGCCGCGGGGCTCCTCCGTTGCCGCCCGCCGCCCGCGCGAGCGCCCCGCCCCCGCCCCCTCCGCCGGGTCCGCGCAGCAACCGCAGCACCGTGATGGGCGTCGGGTCTTCCGGGGTCTCCGCCGCGGCCGCAGCGGCCCGTCCCACCCCGGCCCCGCGCACCCCGCCGCCTCCCGCCCCGGTGGCCCTCGCCGCCGCCCCGGAGATGGACATGGACTGGGACGAGGAAGAGCTCGCCACCCAGGTCTACGACAAACCCGACCAGCTCACCCGGGCCATCCCGTCGAGCCCGCCCCCTCCTGCGGCCCGAGGCGGGAGCCCGGCCTCGCGAAACCACGCGGCGGCCTCGGCCCCCAAGGCCAACGGGATGCCCGCCGTGCCGGCCCTTCCGTCGCTCCCCGGGGCCCGTCCCTCGATGTCGACCTCCCTCGGCCTCGGCGTGGCGGCCCCCATGGTGTCGTCGAGCCTCCAGGCCGTCTCGGGCCCTGCCGTGGGCGCCCCGGCCGTACCCGCCCCGCCCCCTCCCGCTCCGCCCCCCGTAGCCCAGCCCGCGGCCGCGGCCCCCCCGCCGCTGCGGTCGGTCTCGGGCCCGTCGCCCGCGGCGTCGCAGAGCGCGGCCTTCGCGAGCGCAGGCGATGCCTTCGCCCCTGCCCGTCCCCCGCCCGGAGCCAACACCTCCGGCAACTACCGCCTCGGGGCCCAACCCCAACCCAGCGCGGGGCCCCGGGCGCGCTCCAAGGACAACAGCTCGCAGCTCCTCCTCGCGGGCCTCGGGGTGATCGCCGTGGCCGCGGTGGTGGTCATCGGGCTCAAGCTCACCCGGGGCGAGCCCACGGGGGGCCTGGCCATCACCACCAACGTCGGGGGAGTGACGGTCGAGATCGACAGCCAGCCCCAGATCGGCAACGGGCAGAGCTTCAGCGTCACCGAGCTGTCGGCCGAGCGGAGCCACCGGGTGATCGTGCGCAAGCCGGGGTTCCGCACGTTTCAGCAGGATGTTCCGGTGCGCAGCGGGGCCATTACTCCGATGCAGGTGGTACTCGAGCCCGAAGCCGCGGTGGCCCTCCCGCCGCCCGCCGCCCCCGAGCCCGCCTCGCCCCTCGTGGCGCAAAACACCGAGCCCGCCCCTGCGGTGCAGCAGCTCGCCCCCGAGAGCCCGCCCGAGGCCGCGCCTCCCGCGGCCCCGCCCGCCCCGCCTGCCTCGGCCGCCGCGGTGGAGGCCCCCGCCGCCCCGCGCCCGCGCCCTGCGGCCCAACCCCGGGTCGCGGTAAGCCCCGCCGTGCGCCCCCGTCCCATCCAGCGCCCCGTGGCGCAGCCCGAGACGCCCCGCCCCGCCGCGGCCAGCACCGCCTCGTCGGGCGAAAACGGCACCCTCCTCCTCTCCACGCGCCCCTCGTCCGTGTGCACGATTGCCGGGCGACCGAGCTTTTCGACCCCGCGCAGAGTGCCCTTGCCCCCGGGCAACTACCGCGTGAGCTGCGTCAACGAAGACCTCAACATGCGCGGCAACTTCACCTTCACCATCGCGGCGGGCGAGAGCGTGAGCATGCTCAACCGCAGCCTGGAGTAACCGCCCCGGGCTCTCAGGGTGGCACCACCCGCGGCCCGACGAAGAGGTACAGGGTGGCCGGCATGTACGGGTACTCGGCCCGTCGCCGCCCCTCCAGGGCTGCGGCGGACTGCACGAGCGCGTCGGCGCCCGGGCTCTCAGACAGAATGCCCGCGATGCGTTGCTCGATGCGCTCCCGCAGGGCCTCCTCCTCGACGCGGGGCAACACCCCCCGGAGATACTCCAGGGCCTCGCGGGGGGCCCCGCCCTGGGAGAGGGCCGTGGCCGCGCTCAGGGCCAACCACGGGGGCCCCCAGCCGCTCACCGTCGCCCGACCCAGATGATGCCCCCCCTCGACCTTGGCCCTGCGATACGCCGCAGGGTCGGCGCGGACCGCGGGGGCCAGCTCGAAGGCCAGGGTGTACCCGAGATCGACCTGCATCTCGCCGTCGCTGGGGAAGGCCTGGTGACCACGACGGAGGTAGGCCACAGCGTCGCGGACATCGTTGACGTCACGGGTCACCGTGCGGGCCGTGAGGGCCAGGGCCGCCCAGCGGTATCCCTCACGAAACCGCGGGTCGAGGGCGATGATCGTGTCGGCGTAGGCCCGGGTAAACCTCCCCGGCAGGCGACTCACCAGGGACTCGCCGTAGTAGATCTGGGCGTTGATCCACAGGAAGTCGGCCGCCCACTCGGTGTGCCCCAACGACAGGGCCCGGGCCATGGCAGGGAGGGGCACCCGGGCCTCGTCGACCACCACGGGGACCCGGGCGTAGGTGCGATTGAGCCGGGTCCGCAGGGCGCTCGACGCCGCGGCGGACAGAACCATCACGCCGAGGGCCGCGACCCAACGACTCACTCGAGGTCGCTGGTGATCTGGAGGTTGTTGCCGTTGCCCGAGAAGAGCCGGTACGTCGAGACGGTGTTGTCGCCGTCGAGGTCGCCGTAGGCCTCGGCCACGTACCAGAGGTCTTGATTGGGGTTGCTCGACCAGTCGGACACGCCCGGAGGGGCCACCGGGGGCGCCCCCGCGACCACCACGTACCGATACCGAACCCGACCATCGGGGCGAAACCCGAGTTGGGTCCACTCGCGCGGGAGCGAGGTGTTGACGAAATTGACCAGGCCCAACCGGGGGGCGTCGGAGGGCCAGGAGTTGTTGACCCCGACGGTGGTGGGGGCCATCCCGTCGCTGCGGCCCGCCCCGCAGTACTGGCCGAACTCCTGCCGGTAGGCCTCCTCGCGCACCCCGATCGTGAGCAGCATCGAGCTGGCCTCCGACGAGCGCGAGCGCCGGACGTAGGACGTGTAACTCACCGTGGCCACCCCCGCGAGGATGCCGATGATGACCGTGACGATCATCAGCTCGATGAGGGTGACCCCAGCCTCGGGCGAGGCCCCGCGACGGGTCGGCTTCGGGCGGAGCGCGGATCGGGCGTTGTGGGGGTGCACGATCATGGATTCAATCACGCCCTGGAGCCCGCGTCCATCGACCGGGGCAGAGGAAGCGGTGGGGCCTCTACCGCGGGCGGGTGCTCGTCGGGGCGTCCTCTTCGTCGGGCAGGTCGGCTCCGCCCATCCCCAGCTTCTGCAGGCGATATCGAAACGACCGGAAGGTGAGGCCGAGATGTTGGGCCGCCCGGGTGCGCACCCCCCCCGCCCGGTCGAGGGCCTGGCGCAGGAGCGAGCGCTCGATCTGTTCGAGGGTGGCCTCGAGGTTGATGCCCTCCTCGGGCAGGACCATCTCGCCCGCGGGCCCTCCGGCGGTGCCGAGGAGCTCCTCGGGCAGGTCGTCGAGGGCGATCACCCCGCCCTGGGCGAGGGTCACCGCGCGCTCGACGGCGTTCTCCAGCTGACGGACGTTGCCCGGCCACGCGTACGACAGCATCGTCCGCAGGGCCTCGTGGGAGAACTCCAGGTACTCGCGCCCCTGCTCGGCCGCGAAACGCAGCCGGAAGTGCTCCACCAGCGGGCCCAGGTCCTCGGCCCGCTCGCGCAAGGGCGGCAGGTGGATCTTGAGCACGTTGAGGCGATAGTAGAGGTCTTCCCGAAACGTGCGCTCTCGCACCATCTGGGCGAGGTCGCGGTTGGTCGCCGCCACGATTCGCACGTCCACCGACAGCTCGGCCGAGGCCCCCACCGAGCGCACCTTGCGCTCCTGCAACACCCGCAGGAGCTTGACCTGCAGCGGCAACGGGACCTCCCCGACCTCGTCGAGGAAGAGGGTCCCCCCGTCGGCGTCGCGGAACATGCCCGCGTGACGGCTGAGGGCCCCGGTGAAGGCCCCCTTCTCGTGACCGAAGAGCTCGCTCTCGATGAGATCGGCGGGGATGGCTCCGCAGTTGACCACCACGAAGGGCCCGGCGTGTCGGTCGCTCGCCTGGTGCACCGCCCGGGCAACGAGCTCCTTGCCCGTGCCCGACTCGCCCGTGATCAGCACCGAGGCCTTGCTCGGGGCCGAGCGGCGCACGAGGTCCATGGCGGCCTGAAACGCGGGGCTCTTGCCGATGAGCACCCCGGTCCCCCCGTCGGGGGTGGCCGAGCGGGCGATGCGCCGCAGGGAGGCGTTGTCGCGCAGGAGCAGGCGCTTCTCCAGGGCCTTGTCGATCTGGGCCCGGGCCGCGGCCACGCTCAGGGGCTTCTCCAGAAAACCATAGGCCCCGCGGCGCATGGCCTCGACGGCGATCTCCACCGACCCGTGGGCCGTGACCAGGAGAACCTGGGTGGCCGGGCTGCGCATCCGGGCCCGGTCGAGCACCTCCATCCCGGTGCCGTCGCCCATCATCAAGTCGGTGACCACCAGGTCGAACGGGGCCGCGGCCCCTTCGAGCCGCTCGATGGCCTCGGCCACCCCGCCGGCCAGGGCCACCTCGTGGCCTGCGCGACGCAACAAGACCTCCATCATCTGCCGAAGGGAGGCCTCGTCGTCGACTACCAGAATCCGTGCGCTTGCCATGAAGCCTGGACTCTATACCAGCCCGGGATCTCGTGGCGACTCGTGCGCGCGGAACTCAGGTGCGTCGGAGCACCGCGATGAGGAAGCCACCCAGACGCGCAAGAGGCGAGTCGAGGGCGGCGAACTCTGCCCGACGCAGGAGCGATCCCAGGACCGGCACCGACACGGCCCCGGCCGCGGGGGTAAACACCCGGACCCCACGAAAACCCTCCAGCGTGAGGGTCGGCGGCAGGATGGCCTCGATGGCCCGCGGCGAGTCGAAGCGGGTATAGACCGCGGCCTCGGTGGTGCGCTCGGAGATCCGTCCTGCGGGACCGAAGCGTTTGACGAGATGGCGCAGGCTCCAGGGGTTGTAGAACTCTGCCAGGACCGTGCCCCCTGGGGCCGTGACCCGGGCCATCTCCTCCAGGGCCTTGCCGATCTCGGGGACGTGGGCGAGGACCTTGAACGAGTACACCAGGTCGAACCGACCGTCCTCGAAGGGCAGGGCCGTGGCCGGGGCCTCGCGTACGTCGAGCCCGCGGGCTCGGGCGGCCTCGAGCATCCCGGGAGAGAGGTCGATCCCGACGGCCTCGGCGGCGTGGGGGGCCACCCGTTGCAGGATGAGCCCCGTCCCGCAGCCGACCTCGAGCACCCGTTTGCCGCGCGCGAGGGGCAGGGTGACCTCGAGCTCGAGGTCGTCGATGAGCTGATGGTACCCGCGCCCCCGGGCCCGCTCGTACCAGCGCGCAAACTCGTCGTAGTAGGCCTTGTTGGCGGCGTCCGTGGATTGCGGCGATCCCATGGGGCGCGGGCTTAGCACAGGCTATCGAGGTCCCGCCAGGACCCGGTCGTACACGGCCTCATACGCCTCGGCCACTGCCGCGGGGTCGCAGTGGGCGGCCACCCAGGCCTGGCCCTCGGCCCCGAGGCGTTCCCGCAGGGCTGCGTCGTCGGTGATCGACCGCGCGGCCTCGGCCAGCCCCGCGGCGTCGCCCGAGGCCACCGCCACGGCGCCCCCCGCGGTGAGGGCCTCGGCCGCGGTCCCCTTCCCCACCACCACCGGAACCCCCAGCCGCATGGCCTCCAGGAGCACGAGGGGGTAGTCCATCTTGGCGTGCAGGGTGTCGACCACCAGGGTGTTGACCGTGGCCCCGGCCACCACCGCGAGGATGTCATCGAGCTCACCGAGGAGGCGGAGGTCGACCCCGAGCGTACGGGCCCTGTCTCGGAGCCTCATGAGGGCCTCCGCGGCCCGCGCGGTCTTGGGACGGGCCGCCACCACCCAGCCGAGTTCGGGCGCCCGGACGGCGGCTTCGAGGAAGGTCTCGGCCCCGTTGGAGTGCTCCAGGTCGCCGGCGTACAGCGCGTATCGCGACGGAAGGCCGTGACGGACTCGGGCTCGGGCCACGGCCTCAGGCGAGACCTCCACGGGCGCGAGGGCGGGGGCGATCACCGTCGAGGCCACCCCCACCGCGGCGAGGCGGACCTGGGTGTGGGTCGAAAGGACCACCACGGCGTCGGCGAAGAGGTGCTGGGCTATCGCCTCCAGGTTGTCGGGGGCCGAGGCCAGGGTGTGCACCGTAGGCACCCGCCGCACCCGGGCCGCCATCGCCCCGGCCCTCAGGGTCAGGGGGTTGGGGGCGAAGAAGAAGTGCCACAGGTCGGCCCGGGACCCGAGGAGGAGGTACGCGAGCACCCGGGCGTTGGCCGCACGGGAGGGGGCGTAGGCCCCGCGGCCCTGGTAGATCCCGACGCTCTCGACTCTGTCCAGGGGAGAGCCCGCGGGGACCATCACCCGCGGACGGTATCGTACGAAGGCCCGGGCGAGGTCGCGGACGAGGTTCTTGTTGGAGTCGGTCCACGGGGGGGCGATGGGCTTGGAGACCAGGAGGGCGGTAGGCATCGGGGCGCGGGGTTGGTAGCACGGGGTCGGCGACGTTGACGACAGGGGAGACGGTGCCTAGGGTGCCTCGCCAAAGGGCGAGGACCATCCATGGACGAGCGCAAGAAAGACCGCGGGGCCGACGACCGCGACGATCGCGAGGACCGCGAAGACCACGAGGGGCGCGGGATCATCGGCCGCATCGTCAAACGCGGCATCGAGTCGAGCATGGGGGCCATCTCGCGCAGCGAGGACACCCTGCGGGCCCTGGTCGAGGGCATGAAGGTCCCCAAGGAGGTGGCCCAGTCGATGCTCGACCAGGTCGACGAGACCAAACGCGGGCTCTACACGGTGGTCGCCAAGGAGATGCGCGAGTTTCTCCAGAGCACCAACTTCGCCGGGGACGTGAAGAAGATCCTCACGGGCCTCGCCTTCGAGGTGAAGATGGAGGTGCGCTTCAAGAGCGTCGACGACGAAGACCGCCCCGACGCCGTGCGCCCCGACGTCAAGGCCGACGCCTCGCTCAAGAGCACCCGCCGGGAGCGGCGTTCGACCGCCCCGGAGCCCCCCGCGGGGGGCGAGCCCGACGACGACCGCTGACGACAGGCTGGGGCGCCGGGGCTATGCGACGGGCTCGACCTCGGCCCGCTCGACCCGGGCCCCGAGCATGCCAAAGTTGACCCGAACCCCGCGCGGGTCGATCTCGGTGACCACCCCCGTGCGCCCGGCGAAGGGCCCCGCGAGGACCTTCACCCGCGTCCCCAAGGCCACTCCGCCCGGGGCTGCCTGGGCCGGGGAAGGCTTCGGGGCGGGGACTGCCCGCGGCGCGGAGGGCGGGTTGGCCGCCGGGGCCACCCGGGCGGGGGCCGGTGCGTTGCGGGCAGGGCGGGGCTCGGGTCTGCCGCTCCTGGGGGCGGGGCGATCGGGCCGTCGGGGGGAGTGCCGCTCGGCAGGACGCCCTGCTTCAGCCGACAGGGCCGCCACGGTGGCCCCCACCGCAGCCTGGACGGCTTCGGGGCGGGCCGGAGCCATCGCGGCCACGCGGTCGTGGGTCCGGGTCTCGGCCTCGGTCCGGGCCCGGGCGATCGCGGCCTCGTGCTCGACCTTCCAAGCCGACTCCTCGGCGGCCAGGGCTGCCGCATGGGCCGCCCGGTCTGCCTCGGCGCGGGCGAGGTCGTCCCCGAGCGAGACGTGGTCGTTGTCGGGCCGCCAGGCCACCCCAAGAAACACCGGCAGGAGTCGGGCGAAGTCGGCCGAGAGCCGCGGGCCGAGGGCGTCGCCGAGGGCCAGGGCCTCCGCGCGGGGGATCCGGGCCGTGACGTGCCACCAGGCGTCGGGGGCGGTCAGGGCCTCGACGCTGGCGCGCAGGGACGCGAGGTCGAGGTCCGTCGCGGGCCAGGAAGGCCCCTCGGTGACACCGACCCTGACCCCAGGCCCTGCGGCCGTCAGGGCGGCCAGGAGGGCCGCGGCGGGCCCTTCCTGGGTCACCAGGGCCCGGAGGTTGCGGACGTCGGCCCAGGCGTCGCCGTGCACGCGCACGGTGACCTCGACGGCGTCGACGTCGAGGTACAGGGCGAGGAAGGCGTGGCGGTAGAAGGGGGTCGGGTCGGTGAGGGTCTCGCCGAGCGACCGGCCCTGTTGCAGCAGGCCCTGGAGGGCCTGGCGGGCCGCGGCGTCGCGCCAGAGGAAGACCCACTGGGCGGTGACGCGGTGCTTGTTCCAGAGGGAGGGGGCGGCGTCGCTGGCCCGGAGCTCGAGGCCCACCCCCGAGGCGTGGGCGACCTCGGCGAGGCCGCGGGCCGCGGAGACGCAGCGCTCCTGGGCCTTCAGCCGCGGCAGCGTGTACGCGTTGGACCCCGCCCGGGCAGGCAGGAACGCATCAAAATCAGCTTCGACAAACCCGGAGAACACCAATGGCCTCTTCCTTCCCGTGCCGCGCGAAGATACCGGCCTGCGGGTCGCCGTCAACGCGCGCGTTGCCGAAGGGGCGCCCCCTCCCCTAGTCTCTGGCTGTTTCCACGACGTTCTCACCCCCCTACGACACGGAGCCTTTGACCTCACCATGAGCAGCCCTCGCCCCGTCCGTGCCCCCCGGGGCCCCGCCCTCACCGCCCGCGGATGGCCCCAGGAGGCTGCCCTCCGCATGCTCATGAACAACCTCGACCCCGACGTGGCCGAGCGCCCCGACGACCTCGTGGTCTACGGCGGGACGGGCCGGGCCGCCCGCTCCTGGGAGGCCTTCGACGTCCTCGTGGCCAACCTCACCGACCTCGGCGACGACGAGACCCTCCTCGTGCAGTCGGGCAAGGCCGTCGGGCGGTTTCGTACCCACGAGGACGCCCCGAGGGTCCTCATCGCCAACTCCCTCCTCGTGCCCCGATGGGCCACCTGGGAGCACTTCCGCCGGCTCGAGGCCCAGGGCCTCACCATGTTCGGACAGATGACCGCCGGGAGCTGGATCTACATCGGCACCCAGGGCATCCTCCAGGGCACCTACGAGACCTTCGCCGAGGCCGGTCGCCAACACTTCCAGGGGAGCTGGAAGGGCCGCTGGATCCTCACCGCCGGCCTCGGTGGCATGGGCGGGGCCCAACCCCTCGCGGCCACCATGAACGGCGCCGTCTGCCTCGCCGTCGAGGTCGACCCCCATCGCGTCCAGCGCCGCCTGGAGACCCGCTACCTCGACCGGGCCACCCACTCCCTCGACGAGGCCCTGTCCCTCGTCCGCGACGCCTGCGCCCGCGAAGAGGCCCTCTCGGTCGGGCTCGTGGGCAACGCCGCGGAGGTCTACCCCGCCCTCGTGGCACGCGGGGTCCTGCCCGATTTCGTCACCGAACAGACCAGCGCCCACGACCCCCTCGCGGGCTACATCCCCCCCGGCCTCGACCTCCCCGCCGCCGCGGCCCTGCGCGCGACCGACCCCGACGCCTACGTGGCCCGGGCCCGGGCGGGCATGGTGGCCGAGGTCAAGGCCATGCTCGCCATGCAACGGGCCGGGACCATCGCCTGCGACTACGGCAACAACCTCCGGGGCGAGGCCCAGGGGGCCGGTGCCGACGACGCCTTCGACATCCCGGGGTTCATCCCGATGTACATCCGCCCGCAGTTTTGCACCGGGCGCGGGCCCTTCCGTTGGGTGGCCCTGTCGGGCGATCCGGCCGACATCGCGGCCACCGACGCGGCCGTCCTCGCCGCCGTTCCCGACGACCCGTCCCTGCGCCGATGGATCGAGCTCGCCCAGGAGCGGGTGGCCTTCCAGGGACTGCCCGCCCGCATCTGCTGGCTCGGGTACGGCGAGCGGGCCCGGGTGGGCCTCGCCTTCAACGAGCTCGTGCGTTCTGGGAAGGTCAAAGGACCCCTCGTCATCGGCCGCGACCACCTCGACTGCGGGTCGGTGGCCTCGCCCTTCCGCGAGACCGAGGCCATGGCCGACGGGTCGGACGCCATCGCCGACTGGCCCATCCTCAACGCCCTCGTCAACTGCGCCTCGGGGGCCACCTGGGTGAGCGTTCATCACGGCGGGGGGGTGGGCATCGGAAACAGCATCCACGCGGGCATGGTGGTCGTGGCCGACGGCACCGACCGGGCCGCCCGGTGCCTCCTGCGGGTCCTCACCTCCGACCCCGGGATGGGCGTGATCCGCCACGCCGACGCGGGCTACGAAGCCGCCCGCACCTTTGCCGAGCGCGAAGGGGTGGCCGTTCCTCACGACCGCCGCTAAACCCTCGGATGGGCACCTACCTCCGCCACGCCCGCGAGCTCCTCACCCTCGCCTCCTCGTTGCCCCCGTCCGCCGCCGAAGGCCCCTGGGATCCGAGCCAACTCGGGCTCATCGCCGACGGGGCCGTTCTCTTCGACGGCGACCGCGTCGTGGCCGTGGGGCCCACCCGCGACCTCGACCCCCTCTGCGTCGGCCTGCCCGCCCTCCAGGTCATCGAGGTGGGCGATCGGGTCGTGGCCCCGGGCCTCGTCGACGCCCACACCCACAGCCTCTTTGTGGGGAGCCGGGCCGACGAGTACTCTCTGCGTGTCCAGGGCGCGGGGTACGCGGCCATCGCGGCCCGGGGGGGCGGGATCGTGCGCTCGGTGACCGCCCTCCGCGACGCCGACGACACCACCCTGCGCAAGGCCCTCGACCGTCGCCTCGCCGAGATGCTCACCCACGGGACGACCACCGTCGAGGTCAAGACCGGCTACGCCCTCGACGCCCGGCACGAGCTACGCTGCCTCGACCTCCTCGACGCCGCGGGCCCGTGGGTGGTGCCCACCTTCCTCCCCCTCCACGCCGTCCCGCCCGAACACCGCGACCACCCCGACGGACGGAGCCGCTTCCTCGAGGCGATGATGGCCCTCACCGCGCAGGTGGCCCGCGGGGGCAAGGCCCGCTTCGTCGACGCGTACGTCGACACGGCGGGGTTCTCCGTCGACGAGGCCCGACCCCTTTTGCAGCGGGCGAAGGCCCTCGGGCTGCGGGCCCGGCTGCACCTCGGGCAGTTCGCCGACATCGGGGGCTGCGAGCTCGCGGCGGCGCTCGGGGCCGCCAGCGGCGATCACCTCGAACACGCCTCCGACGCGGGCCTGCGGGCCATGGCCGAGGCCGGGGTCACCGCCGTCCTCCTGCCCGGGGCGGCCTTCTCCCTCGGGCAGCCGATGCCCGACGCCCGACGCATGCGCGCCCTCGGGGTCTCCGTGGCCCTCGCCACCGACATGAACCCTGGGACCAGCCACACGGCCTCCCTGCCCCTCATGGCCGCGTTTGGGGTGCGCCAGATGGGCCTGTCCACCGTCGAGGCCTGGCACGCCCTGACCCGGGTCCCTGCCCAGTGTCTCGGCCTTCCAGATCGGGGTCGGATCGCCGTGGGCTCCCGGGCCGACCTCGTGATCTACGACCTGCCTGGCTGGGAGGCTCTCCCCTACGATTTCGGCAGCCCACGGGCGGTTCGGGTGTGGCGCGGGGGCGAAGAGATCGGCCTCAGCGGCCCGGGATGTACGTAATCCAGGTGATCGTACGGGCCAGGACGGGCACCCGAACATTGACGCCCCCCGCCGGGCCGGTCACCTGGAGGGCTACCTCGCGGGTCCCGGTCGGGAGGGCCGTGAGATTGAGGACCACCGCGAGGCCCAGGGCCCCCGTCTGGGTGTCCGCCACCTGGAGCGACTCGGGGTTGAGCATGCTGTCGTAGTAGACCGCGCTCGGCTCGGCCACGGGCTGAACCCGCACCCCCGCGAGGCCCCGGGCCGTCGGGTCGGGGCTCTCCCGGGCCAGGAGCACGATGTGCCCGGCCTCGGGCTGCACGAGCCCCATGGCGCCCGCCACCGAAGCCTGCATCGCCTCGAGGGTCACCGCGGGCAGAACCGCCGTGCTCACCGCGGGGTCGAAGATCCGCAGGCTCCGAAGGTCGCGCCCCGCCGGCGAGGCCAGGAGCCCGTAGTACCCCGCCGCCGTCGGAACCCCCTCGAACCCGAAGGTCCCCGTCCCGTCGAGCTCGACCGTCAGGTCGGGGGCGTCGAGCACCGAGACCGTCCACCCGGCGGGCATGACCGTCGGGCCGTTCTGCACGACACCAGGGAGGGACTGATACAGGGCCACCCTCCCGCTCACCCGCACGCTCCCCCCGTCGCTGACGGGCCCCGCATCGGGCCGAAGCCCCGCGTCGGTTGGGACTCCGGATCCTCCGTCGGGTACCGTCCCGCCGCTCCCTGCCCCGCCTACCGGGCCCGCGCTGCATCCTCCGTCGGCGAGGGTACACGCCAGAGCGGGGGGACGTATCGGCGCTCCCTCGCTGCACCCGAGGGCCACCCCCACCGCCATCACCGCTGCCATGCCGCGCATATCCCGAAGGGTACCCGACCTCAGCCCTCGGCGCGACTCGGCGGCTCGTCGGTCGGCAGGAGGGCCCGGGTCCTGGCCCGCAGGTGCCGGGCCACCCAGGGCATCGGGAGCACGATGGCCAGGGAGATGAGCTGCGAGGTCGACAGCCCCAGGAGGCCCCCCCGGTCGTCGTTGCGCAGGAGCTCCAGGAGGGTCCGCAGGACCGAGTAGGCCACGAGGAAGAAGACGAAGACCTGGCCGTCGTAGCGCTTGCGCGGGGCGATGAGGAAATACCCCACGGCCGCGATGGCCCACGACCCCAGGGCCTCGTAGAGCTGAGTGGGATGGACGGGCAGGGCCGGGAGCGACTCGCTCGCGAGCTGACGGGCACGAAACTGGGCCTCGCTGGCCGGGCTGAAGCGCGGAAACCACGCCGCCCAGGGCCGGTCGCACACCGTCCCGAAGCAGCACCCCGCCAGGAAGCACCCCATCCGACCCCAGGCCAGCCCCAGGGCCACCCCAAACCCCGCCATGTCCGCGGCCTTCCAAAACGGGAACCGCTCGCGCCGCAGGAAATACACCGCGTAGCCCACGGCGGCGATGAGGCCCCCGTAGTACGTCAGCCCCCCCGCCCAGAATGCCGCCCACGCGAAGCAGTTGGCCTCCCGCGGGTGGCACACCCCCCGGGCCTCGTCCCACACCCCCCCGATCGAGGCGTGCAGGCAGTGGCCCCGCGAGATGTGCCAGTCGACCTTCGTCGGGTCGGTGCAGAGGTGGACGTAGTCCCAGAAGTACCCGTCGGCCACCACGTGCAGGAGGCGGCTCCCGACCACCCCCGCGATCACCATGGCCAGGCCGAGGTCGATCACCACCTCCTTGTCGTGCCCGAGCCGGCCGAGCCACCGGGCCCCGATGTACGTCGCGAGGGCGAAGCCCAGGGACAGCATCGCGAAGTACGCCGGGACATCGACCCCGAAGAGGCTGAAGAGGACCGGTCGCACCTCGATCGACCTCAGGCCGCCTTGTCGGCGGTGGCCTCGGTGGGCGCGGGGAGGGTCTCGGCCTTGGCCAGCTTCTTCTCGCGGGCCTCGGTGCGGGCCCCGACGATGTACTCCACCACCATGAGCCCGATCCCGACGGTGATGGCGATGTCGGCCACGTTGAACGTCGGCCAGTGGGCCTTGTCGCGCCAGTGGGCGTGGATGAAGTCGACCACGTACCCGAGCCGGACCCGGTCGACCAGGTTGCCGATGGCCCCCCCGAGCACGAGGGGAAGGGCCCACTTCATGGCCGTCTGACCGCGCTCGAGGCTGCGGTAGAGGTGCACGATGAAGGCGATGGCCCCGAGGGTGACCAGGAGGAAGAACGGCCGACGCACGGCCTCGCTCGCCCCGTGCAGGAGGCCCCAGGCCCCCCCGCAGTTTTCGGCGTACTGGAAGTCGAGGTAGTCGCGGATCACGACGATCTCCCGGGTCCCCACGCGCTGCGGGAGGTAGTGGCTCATGCCCGCCGGGGGCGTGCAGAGGGGCGGAGGGGACGACGAGACCCGCGACAGGGCCTTGAGGGCCCAGGCCTTGGACCACAGGTCGAGCACCGCCGTGCCCGCGCTCACCCCCAGGAGGAAGAGCCAGTCGCCGGTCGTGCGCTGGGGGGGCAGAGGGGCCGAGGCCTTGGGGGCGACCGCGGGCTCGGGCGGGCTCTCGGCGGTCGCGGAGGGCGGGTCGAGGCCCGGGGTCTCGGCGGGGGTCTCGGGGGGCTCTTGGTTGGGCTCGCTCATCGGTCACTCACCATGACCCGCCGGGCGGGCCTGATCAAAGATGCGCACCGCAGCGGCGCAGCGCGTACAAAGGCCTGAGGTCGCGACGTCGGGGCGACGACGCCAGCAGCGGGCGCAGGCAGGCCCCGCGGCCCGGGAGGCCTCGACCCGAAGGAGTTGGCCTTGCACAAGGTCGAGCGATCCGACCCCCAGGAGCTCCGCCGCGTGGGAGGCGAAGGGGCCCAGGGCCGCCGTCTCGGTCGCGGGCAGCGTGACCGTGAGGGCCGCGTCGCGGGGATGGTCGATGCGCACCGCCTCGGAGAACGTCCTGGGGCCGGTCCCGGCTTCCCGACCCTCTTTTTTGGCGGCCTGCTTCTCGACTCCCCAGGCCTGGACGAGGGGCTCCAGGGCCCCGAACGACGCCTCGCGGACCCGCCGCAGGACCTCCATGGCCGCGACCAGGGCGGAGGCCTCGGGGTCGGCCGAGGCCTCGGGCCACGGGGCCAGATGCACGCTCTCGGGTTTGTCGGGGGTGGCCGGGAGGTGGTCCCAGATGTCCTCCGCGGAGAAGGGCAGGAGGGGACCGAGGGCCACGGCCAGGTCGCGGGCGATGCGCTGCATCACGGCCACGCACGACACCCGGCGGGGGCTGTCGGGGCCGTCGTTGTAGAGCCAGTCCTTGCTGGCATCGAGGTAGAAGGCCGACAGCTCCTGGGTGAAGTCGAGGAGCTGGGCGAAGGCCGAGCGGAACGCGTACCGGCGATAGGCCCCGGCCACCCCGGCCATCACGGCCCCGAGCCGGGCGAGGGCCCAGCGGTCGAGGGGCTCAAGGGCGACGGTCTCCACCTCCGGGGCGGCCTCTTCGCGCAGGGCCCCGAGCAGGAACCGCACGGTGTTACGCACCCGGCGATACCCATCGATGGCCTGGCCGAGGTGGGCCCGGGAGTAGGGCATGTCGTTTTCGTAGTCGACGAAGGCCGCCCACGCACGGAAGAGCTCGGCCCCCTGCTCCTGGATGATCTTCTCGGGCGGGATGAACTCGATGTCGTCCTCGGCCACCGCGAGGGCCACGTCGGCGAGGGCGACCTTCTTGCCGAGGCGTTTTCGGGCCTCGGCCAGCTTGTCGGGGGCGGCCCAGGCGCTCTTGAGGTCGACCAGGACGGCGTCGAGACTCTCGCCGGCTTCGACCCGCTCCACGATGAGGTCGCGGCGGGCCTCCTGGCGTCGGCGGATGTCGCTCTTGGAGTACGGGCGCCCGTGCTCGTCGCAGACAAACCCGTGGGTGAGGACGGCGTTGTAGGGAGCCCGTCCGAGCACGGCGCAGCCCACCAGGAGGGAGCTGTGAAACCACCCCCGGTGCTGGTCGCTGCCCTCCAGGTAGAGGTCGACCGGGAGGCCCACGGCGGGGTCGGCCCCGCACACCGCGTAGAACGAGCTCCCCGACTCAAACCACACGTCGAGGATGCTCGGGTCGCGGGAGAACTCCGCGCGCGGGCGGAGGCTGCCGTCGGCGAGAGCGATGAACTCAGGCAGGCAGGCGCTCGGGTCGTCGCCGTACCAGGCGTCGGCCCCGTGGGCGGCGAAGGCCGCGGCCGTGTGGTCGAGGAGGCTCGTGGTCAGCACCACCTCCCCCGTGGGGACGTGATGCACCGCGGGGATGGGCACGCCCCAGGCCCTCTGGCGCGAGATGCACCAGTCGGGGCGCCCGGCGATCATGGCCCGGATGCGCTCGTACCCCCAGGCCGGAACCCACCCCGCGGCCTCCCCCCGCCCATGGGCCGCCTGGCCCTCGGCGTGGAGCCGGTCGATCTCCGCGAGGGCGAGCTGACGCAGGGTCTGCCCGTTGGGGTCTCCCGCCATGGGGGCGTCCATCGCGATAAACCACTGGGTGGTGGCCCGGGTGATGAGGGGGGTCTTGGTGCGCCAGCAGATGGGGTACTTGTGGGTGACGGTGTCGCCCACCCGGTTGAGCAGAAACCCCTCGGCCGCGAGGTGTTTTGCGATCACCGGGTTGGCGTCGAAGACAAACTGGCCCTCCAGGCCCAGGGCCTTGGCCCCTGCCCCGAGCTCGGCGGTGTACCGGGCGTCCTCGTCGACGGGGGCGTAGGCCTCGAGGCCGTGTTTTTGCCCCGTGCTGTAGTCGTCGCGGCCGTGGCCCGGGGCGGTGTGCACGAGGCCCGTCCCGGTGCTGTCGTCGACGTAGTCGGCCAGGAGGAGGGGAGCCCCTCGGTCTTCAAAGGGGTGCCGGGCGACGAGGCCCGCGAGGTCGGCCCCGGGGGCCTCACCGGCGGTCTCCAGGGACCCGAGGCGGCAGGCCTTGACCACCGACTCGGCGAGGCCTTTGGCGACCAGGACGGCCTCGCCAGGGGCCACCGTGAGGGCGGTGTAGACCAGGGCGGGGTGCAGGGCAATGGCGAGGTTGGCCGGGAGGGTCCACGGGGTGGTGGTCCAGATGAGGGCCGAGATGCGGCGATGCGAGACCCCGAGGCGCGCACGGACCTTCGCGGCGGAGGCCTCGTCGAGGTCGAAGCGCACGTACACCGACGGCGAGACGTGGGCCTCGTCGTACTCGACCTCGGCTTCGGCCAGGGCCGTCCGGGCCCCCCAGCTCCACTGGACGGGCTTCTTGCCGCGGTAGACGATCCCGTGGGCCACGAAGGCCCGCAGGGCCTCGATGACCCGGCCTTCGTACTGGGGGTGGAGGGTGAGGTAGGGGGTGTCCCAGGTCCCGAGGACCCCGAGGCGCTTGCGCTCGACCCGCTGGACGTCGACCCATCGCAGGGCCTCCTCGCGGCAGAGGCGACGCAGGACGGGGGTGGGGACCACCTTGCCCTTGCGCTTGAGCTCGCGGTCGACGTTGAGCTCGATGGGCAGGCCGTGGGTGTCCCAGCCTGGGACAAACTTCACGGGGGCCCCGAGGGCCGAGCGCGAGCGGGTGACGAAGTCTTTGAGGGCGTTGTTGAGGATGTGCCCGTAGTGCATGTGCCCGTTGGCGTAGGGCGGCCCGTCGTGGAAGACGAACCGCCCGGCGGACCCATCACGGGGCGGGCGGGCGAGGATCTTGGCGTAGAGCCCCGAGGACTCCCAGCGCTGGAGCCACTGAGGCTCGCGCTTGAAGAGGTCGGCCTTCATGGCGAAGGCCGTCCGGGGCAGGAGGCAGGTCTCTTTGTAATCCCTCGACACGGCGACGCTCGCCTACCACACCTCAGCCCGAGGCGCAGCAAGCGGTGTCGAGGCGGGAGGTCAGAAGTAGTAACGGATGTGCAAGGCCCCGCCGATGCCGAAGCGGAGGTCGGTCCCCCCCGAGTGGATGAGGCCCAACATCGGGATGGCCTCGACGGCGATGTCGATGGGCACCCGACGGAGCTGAACGGCCAGGCCCAGGGGCAGCTCGCCCCCGAGGTAGAAGCCCCCGGACCGCCCCAGCCCGAGGCCCAGGTGCAGACCCGGGCCGACGTAGAACTTCAGGTCGGCCCCGGAGCCCCGGGCCAGCACGGCCGGGTAGAACAGGTAGTCGGCGCGAAGAAACAAGGCCCCGCGGTCGGAGTAGTCGTCGTAGCGAAGGGCCCCGACGAGCTGAATCGAATTCTGCCCGGTGATGATGTTGGCCGAAAGACCCACATCGGGGAATCCAAGGGCGAGGCCGAGGCCGAAGGAGCGATTGCCGCCCACCTGGGCCTGCGCCTCGGGTGTGAAGGCCGAAAGGGCGACGAAGGCAAAGGAGGCGCCAAGACAGACTCGAGAGAGAGAACTCATGGCGGCATAGTCGTACTCCGATGGGATTCGTCAACCCTGTACGCATTCTGCACTGTCTCCGGGAGGCTCCTTCTCGGCGTCTTCAGCGCGTGCGCTTGATCACATGGTAGCCGAATGGTGTCTCGACCACCTCGGAGATCTGACCTGGCTCGAGGGCGAAGGCGGCCTGCTCGAAGGGCGGGACCATCATGCCCCGGCCGAACATCCCCAGGTCGCCGCCCCCGGTGGAGGCCCCGGGTTCGTCAGAGAACTGCCGGGCGAGCCCTGCGAAGTCTTCGCCCGCCCGGGCCCGTCGCAGCACGTCGGCGGCGCGGGTTCGGGCTTCTTCGCGGGTGCGGGTGATGCCTTCGGGGACCCTCTCGCTCTCGCGGTGCATGACCAGGACGTGGGAGCAGCCGATCTGGGCCGCGGAGGGGGCAGGCGGCGGGCCGCTGTCGGGCCGCGGAGGGGGCGGCAGGGCCCCGGGTCCGGGGCGTGTGTCGGGCTCGGAGGGGGCGCGGTTGCAGCCGACGGAGAGGGCCGCCACGACGATCGAGGCGAGGAGATGGGTGCGCATGCGGGGGACTCAGTCGCGGTGGATGCCCAGGCCGCGGATCTTCTTGTGGAGGTTGGTGCGCTCGACCCCGAGGAGGGAGGCGGCGCGGGAGATGTTCCAGTCGACGGCCCGGAGGGTCTCGGTGATGTAGTGGCGCTCGCACTGGTCGCGGTAGTCGCGCAGGGAGGCCCGGGCCCCGGGCTCGCGCGGGACCGGCAGGGGGGGCAGGTCGTCGTCGTCGTCGTCCTCCCCCGCCCCTCGCGGCGACGGCGCAGGCGGCGGGACGGAGGGAGTGCCCTGGGCGCTGCGACGGGCGGCTTCGGCCTGGGCCCGCAGCTCTCGCGACGACCGCGACTCCTCGGGCAGATCGAGGAGCGAGATGGGATCGCCCGCCAGGATGGCCAGGCGCTCGACGAGGTTCTTCAGCTCGCGGACGTTGCCGGGAAACCCGCGGCGCGACAGCTCGTCGTGCACCTCGGGGTCGACCGCCTTCACCTTCATCCCGTTCTCGCGACAAAACTCGTGCAAGAACCTCATCACCAGCCGCGGCACATCCTCGGGGTGCTCGCGCAGGGCCGGGGTCCGCAGGGGCAGGACGTTGAGCCGGAAGTACAGGTCCTCACGGAACCTTCCCTCCTTCACCTCGCGCTCGAGGTCTTTGTTGGTGGCGGCCACCACCCGCACGTCGACGGTGAGGGTCTCGTTGCCGCCAACGCGGGTGACCTCGCCGCTCTGCAGGGCCCGCAGCACCTTGGCCTGGGCCGCGAGGGGCATGTCGCCGATCTCGTCGAGGAAGAGGGTGCCCCCGTGGGCCGTCTCGAAGTGCCCCCGCTTGCGCCCCACGGCCCCCGTAAACGAGCCCTTTTCGTGGCCGAAGAGCTCGCTCTCGACCAGCTCGGCCGGGATGGCCGCGCAGTTGACCTTCACGAAGGCCCCCTCGCGCCGCGGAGACAGCCGATGCAGGGCCCGGGCGACCAGCTCCTTGCCCGTCCCCGACTCCCCCGTGACCAACACCCGCGCCCGGGTCGGGGCCACCCGCTCCACCTCGGCGAAGAGCTTGCGCATCACGGGGCTCTCCCCGAGCATCTCCTCGCGGGCTCCGACGGCGCTCCGCAGGTCGTCGACCTCGCGCTCAAGGCGTCGCGTCCGCAGGGCGTTGCGCACGCTCACCAGGACCCTGTCCCGGTCGAGGGGCTTCTCGAAGAAGTCCAGGGCCCCGAGCTTGATGGCGTCGACGGCCTCGGTGACGGCCGCGTGCCCCGAGATCACCACCACGGGCAGGACGGCCCAGGCCGGGGTGTGTTTGACCCGCTGGAGCAGGTCGATCCCGCTCATCCCGGGCAGCCGGATGTCGGTCACCAGGACGTCTACGGGCTCGTCCTCGAGCACCGCGAGGGCCTCCTCGGCGGTCTCGGCGTCGCGCACCGTCAGCCCCTCGCCCTCCAGCACCATACGCAGGGTGCGGCGGATGTTCTTCTCGTCGTCGACGACCAGGATGGTACCGCTCACCGAAGCACGCTCCCCCTCACGGAACCCCCGGGGCCTCGAAGCGCCCACGAAACGTCACGGGCACCCGCCCCTGGGTCACCGTGGCCTCGAAGCTGCCCACCACCCGCGTCGCATCACGGGACTCGAGGGCCACCCACCCCTGCCCCGGGCCCACCTCCACGGTCTGCCCCGACGCGAACGTCAGGCTCAGGGTGCACCCCTCGCCCACGTCGAGCCGCTCGCCCGCCCCGCCCATCGTGCCGATGGCCACGGCCCGCACGGAGCCCCGGGCTCCCCATCCCCGCAGCCGCAGCATCCCGTTCTGCACCGAGACGTCGCGGGGACGAACGGGCAGCCGCGACTCGCCCGCCACCCCCGTGTTGCCCCGAGCCTGCCCCACCCCGGCCAGGGACAGCTCGACAAACCCGGGAGCCTGGGCCCGTACCGCCCCGCCCGCGGCCAGAAGGCCCGCGAGACACGCCAGCCCGAGGCTCCGCCTCGACCACCGCTGCATCATCACGCCTCCACCGTACCATGCCCGACGCACCGGGCGTGCAAGGCCACGGTGAGCCCGTCCACGGCCTCCCGCGGCACCCGCAGGCTCACCCGAAACGGCGTGGCGGCCAGTCCCTGCACGGTGACCCCCGCCGTCCGCGCGACCTCCAGGGCCGCCCGCACGACCCGGGAGTCCTGGGTGGTGAGCCCGTCGCCCACGAGCGAGACCACCCCGAGGGCCCCCGGATCGTCGGGGCCCGTGACGACAAACCCCGCCCTCCGCAGGGCCCGGGCGGCCTTCTCCCAACCCGACACCCGCGACAAGGACACCAGGGCCCCCGCGCGCCCCCCCGTGCACCCCACCTCCCGCAGCGGAACCGCCTCCGCGTCGGCCGTCTCCAAGAGCTCGGGCAGGAGCTCGGCGGGCCCTTCGATCCAGGCGGTCTGGGTGTCTCCCACCACGGCCACGACTCCGCCGTTGTCGGTCGGGGCGTCGAGGCGCACGACGGTCTCGCGGGTGTCGGGGTCGGAGGGGTCGTCGCGGGTTCGGCGGGCGTGGATGGCGATGCGCTCGCGTTTGGCGAAGGCCACGGCCTCGGCGTTGAGGACCCGGGCCCCGACCTCGGCCATCTCCTGCAAGACCTCGTACCCCAGGGCGGCGACGTGTCGGGCCTCGGGCACCACCCGCGGATCGGCGGAGTACACCCCGTCGACGTCCGAGTAGATCTCGGCCCGCTCGGCCCGCAGGGCGGCGGCGAGGGCCACGGCCGTGGTGTCCGACCCACCGCGCCCGAGGGTGGTGATCTCGCGGCGGTACGACATGCCCTGGTAGCCCGCCACGATGACCACCCGGCCCCGGGCGAGCTCGTCCTCGATGCGAAAGGGGCGGACCTCGATGATCCGGGCGTCGAAGTGGCGGTCGTTGGTGATGATCCCGCACTGCGACCCCGTGAAGGAGATGGCGTCGACCCCCCGGTGGTGCAGGGCGATGGCGAGGAGGGCCATGCTCGTGCGCTCGCCCACGGACAGGAGCATGTCGAGCTCGCGCCGGGGCGGGGCGGGGGCGGCCTCGCGGGCCATGGCCAGGAGGGCGTCGGTGGTCTTGCCCATGGCGCTGACCACGACCACCACGTCGTGCCCTTCGGCCCGGGTGGCGGCGACCCGATCGGCGACGCGGCCGAGGTGGGCGAGGTCGGCCACGGACGATCCGCCATACTTCTGGACGATCACGGGCATAGGGAGACGAGGGGTACCCTGCTCCGGGGCCGCGGGCAAAATCCCTTCGCCTCCGCGCTCACCCCCCTCCCCCTCCCCTCCGCCGTCCGTACCGCGAAGCGGTCACTCTTCGTCCGCTGCGAAGACCGCGGCGACCGTCGGGGCGGTGGCGGCACGCACGAGCCAGCGGTCGAGGGAGGCGAACTCTGAGCAGCCCCGGATGCGCGTGCGGCTCGCCCCGTCGACGACGAGCCCGCGGGCCTGGAGCACGGTGATCACAGCCTCGGCTTGGGTGCGGAGCACGGCCCTGGCCTCTTCGAGGGTCTTCGCGCGGGCCTCCGCGACCGCCCTGCGGGCCTCATAGGCCTGTAGGATCGCTTCGCTGGCCGGGCTGATTGGAAACTTGTTGGGGTTGAGCATGATCATCTCCTGGAGCACGTGGAGGAGCTTGTCGTCGAGCATGGAGAGCATCGCGCGCGGCAGTCGGGCGCGCAAGGCGGGGTCGGAGGCGGCGTCGATCTGCTCGAAGGCCGCGCGTACGACCTTCTGGGCCGGGCGGCCCTTCTGGTCGTGCACCGCCCACGCGGCCAGCACGGCCATCTCAGGACGGCCCGCGGTGAGCAGGCGATCGACCGCGTGGCGGGTGAGCTGCAGAACGCGGGGACACAACGCCAGGTGGGTTCCGCCGGGGCCGGTGGTCTGGGCGATGGTTCGGGCCCATGCGGCCACGCTCGCGTCGTGGGTGATGACGAAGAGGTCGCCCATCGTGCCGCGGGCGTCGAAGAGCAGGGCCGTCGCGGCGAGCCAGCGCCGCTGTTTGTCCGGGTCGACCTCGAGCTGAACCTCGACCAACACCCAGGGTCCTGTCCGTCCGCCCTCTACCAGCAGGAGGTCGGGCCGCACCTCCACGGGGTTGGCCACCCGCACGGTCGCATCGTCGGGAACGAGGGGTGCAGGCAGGGGCGCGAGACCCATGGTGTCCAGCAGGAGGCAGAGCAGGGCGGGGGAGTCCCGCAGGAGCGTCACCAGGCTTTCATGCGCGGGGCTCGGCATGCCAGGGCCCCACAGCACCGGGCGGGCCAGGGATAGACTCCCTGAATTCGTGGGCGATCGTGGGGGAGGTTCTGTCCAGATCGGGTGTCCATCTCTGTCCGCGGGTGTCCGTGGACAGCCGGACAGCGGGGCCCAGCGAGCAACAAGCTGGGACCGCAGGCGCTCGTCGCCCGTCTCCCCCACCCGCTCGCCACCCCCACGGCCCGTGAGGCACACTTCCATCCCGTGCTCTCCGTCGCCCCCGCCCTCGTGCTCGCCCTGGCCCAACTGGGGCTCTTCGGCCTGCCCGGCGGAGCGCCCCCGCCCCACAACGTCCCCGCGGCTCAACTGCCGTCTCGGGTCGACGCCCAGACCCTCGCCCATCAGAGCCTCGTGCGGTGGCATCAGGCCCTCGCCGCCGCTCGCTATCGACGCGACGACCCCGAGGTGGCCGCCCTCGCCGACGCCCTCACCCAGCCCCTCCTCCACCTCTGGAACGACTCTCCCGACACTCGCCCCGTCCTCCTCGAGGCTCTCGAACAGATCGCCGGGGCTGGGCTCGGCCCCCTCGCCGAGTCCGCCCCGTACCTCTTCCTCCCCGTCTGGCTGCGACGCGCCGGTGACCACGATGTCCTCGTGGCCCCGAGCCATGGCCTGCGGGCCGCCGAGGCCCTGCGACCCACCGCCCCCGAACGCGCAGCCGAACACCTCCGGGCGTTTGTTCCGCCCATCACCGCCCACTGGGGGGCCTGGTGCGCCCTGGTGGTGACCCTCCCCCCGGCCTTGCGAGACCCCCTCGCCGACCGCCTCGCCCACGACCCTCCGCCCGCCCACGACGTCACCGCCGCGTGCCAGCTCCTGCGGGCCCTGAGCCCCCGGCTGCGCCCCGCCCTCGTGGCCCAACTCCGCGACCCCGCGGCGCCCGACCCCGTCCCCAGCCCTCCCGGGCGACGCCCCCTCCCGTCGGGGCTCACCCTGCACGGGCTCCGCAGCCCCTGGGCCGACCCCAACCCCGTGTGGCCCCTCGTGGCCGCCTTCGGCCTCCTGCAGACCCCCGAGGCCGACCTCGGGTCCCGCACCCTCCGCACCGCCCTCGCCCCCGACCGGGTCACCCCCAACCTCTGGTCCCGCCTCGGCGAGGCCCTCGAACCCATCCTCCCCCTCCTCGACCCGTCCCTCCCCGGGCAGGGCCGCGCACTCCGAACCGTCCTGGCCGAAGGGCGAAACCCCAACGCAGCCCCTCTCGTGTACGGCCTCCTCGCCCGCAACGACGACTGGGTGGCCCCCTGGGCCCTCGGGGTCTTGCGCGGGCCCCTCGGGCGCGAACACGACCTCCCCGCGGCCCTCCTCCTCGCGGGGTGCCTCACCCCCGACACCCCCGCAGCCCGACGCCCGCTCGACGAGGCCCTCGGGAGCCTCCGGGCCACCCTCGGGCCCTACGCCCTGCGCAGCGTCTCCGCGGCCCAGATCGACCTCTGGCGCGAGGCCCTCGTCGCCGTGGCCGCCTGCCGCACCGACGCATGCCTGCACGACCTCCTGCGCCACGGCAGCGACGAGGCCGCCGCCCGGGCCGCCGTACGCCTCGGCCCAGGGGCCCTCGCTTCCCTGCCCGCAGAGGTGGCCCGCGACGTGGTGGCCCGGGTCGTCGAGTCGCCGGGCGACAGCGCCCTCGCGGCCGTGCTCCTGACCCGCCTCCGGGGCTGCCCCGAGGGTCTGCGGGGCCTGCTGGAGTACCGCCGAGAGCTCGGGGTTCTGCCGCGCGAACCACGGCCCGCCCTGTGGCGCTGGCGCGAGGCCCTCGGTCGCCGCTGCGGACCGCGGAGCCCCCGGTGACCTCGAAACCCGCCGCCAGGGCCCTCGTCTTCGCCCTCGCCCTCGGTGCCTGCGCCCGGGCCCAACGTGCGCCCGCCCTCGCCTCCCCGGAGCCTCCCCGAACGGTCCCGGAGATCGCCCTGCACGAACCCCTGCGGTCGGCCTCCCCGACCTGGACCCTCCTCCCGCCCGACACCCTGCCCGTTTCCGTCACGGCCCTCGGGGCTCTGTCCGACGACCGGGTCGTGGCCGTGGCCGGGGGAGCGGCCTTTGTCCTCGACGCGGAGGGGCGCGCCCGGGCCCTGTGTCCCGGCGTCCCGACCCCACCGGGGGGCTTCGATGCCCTCGGCCTCGCGGAGTCCGACGGCAGGGTCGTCCTCGTGGCCGGAACCCCCGCCGACCCGATCGTCTGGGTCACCCGGACGGAGCCGGGAGCGGTGTGCCAGGGGCTGGAGGTTCCGGGGCTGATGGTGCGGAACGCGACCCCGGGTCGTCTCGGGGTGAGCCTCGACGGGGCCCGGGTGGCGGTCTGGAGCGTCGGGGGAGCCCTCGTCGCGGGCGACCTCTCCGGCCGACTCGTGCGCCTCCCGGTGCTCCCCCATCTCGTCATGGCCACCCCCGTCGGCCCGCGGGTGTACGCCCTCACCCGGATGGGCCCGACCGGACGCCACCGCCTCTGGACCCTCGACCCCGAGGCCACCACCTGGACCCCCGTCCCCGGAGGCGACGACCTGCACGCCCCGGTGGCCCTCGCCCCGGGCCCTGGAGGGGCCGTCCTGGGCCTCGACGCGCGCAGAAGGTTTGCCGCCAGCCCGTCGGGCCTCTCGGCCGTCCTGAGGCTCCCAGGGGTCCTGCGGCGCGACGACGGGCTCGTCACGTTGAGCCCGGCCGGAGCCCTGGTGTCGATGCGTTCGGGCCTGCTCTGGGCGCGGGAGGGGGTCGTGGGGCTGCCCGCCCTTCCGAGCCTCCTGCCCCCGGTGGCCCTGGCCGTGACGGGGGGTGGGGTTCGGTGGGTGAGCGACGGGCGGGAGGTGTTTCGTGCGGGGCCTGCGCCCGATGCTGGCTGGGCGGAGGTCACCCGACGCCCGCTCCTCCAGCGCCGGGTGGCCGCCTTCGCCGCCGCGGGGGAATCTCTCCTCGTGGTGGCCCCCGAAGGCGCCGCGGCCCTGTCGCGCGACCGCGGGGCGCGCTGGTCGCGGGCCCTCCTGCCTGGCGAGAGCCTCCCCGTGCTCGCGGGGGCCTTGTCCGCCGAGGGCGTGGCCGGGGTGGTCTCTCCGCGGGCCCTGAGCCTCTTCGACGACGGGCATTGGGTCACCCGGCCTCTGCCCCCGCGGAGCCGCCGGGGGGCCTCGCACGCCGTGGGGCTCTACGCCCTCGGACACCGCTGGATCCTCGTCGACGGGGTGGTCCTCTCCTCCGACGACGACGGACAGACCTGGGACCTGCGCTTCGGCGAGCTTCCCGAGCCCTCCGCGCCCCCCGACGACCCGCCCGCCGAGACCGCCCCGCGGGCCATGGCCTCCACCCTCGCGCCCGACGGGAGCCTCGTGCTCCTCGACGACGACCAGCACCTGTGGCGCTCGGACGACGGGGCCGCGCACTTCGTCCGCCTCGGCGACGAGCGACTCCCTTCAGGCATCAGCGGATTTCACGCGCCCCCGCGTATCGCGGCCTTCGGGTCGGAGGTCGTCCAGGTGCACCGCGGGGTCTTGTCGTCGCGGAGCGATCCGAGCCTGGAGGCTCCCTTCGTCCCGACCTTCCTGGGGTTCTCGGCCGGGGGTCAGCTCGTGGCCGGGGCCTCCCACGAAGCCCGGGGGGCCAACCCCTGCCGGGGTCCTCAGGGCGACGTACTTCTCGTGCGGTCGGGCCTACGATGGTTGCCCATCTTTGACGCCTGCGCCCACGGGGGGTTGGCCTTCGCGCGCGACGGAGACGTCCTGGTGGTGTTGCGTCCCGACGGGGCGACCGAGCGGGTCTCCCTGACCGAGCTCGCCGACCACGGACCGGGGCACCGCCCCTGACCTGCAGGCGGAGGGACTACCGAAGGGCCCGGCCTACGCCGATGGCCAGGAGGGCCACCAGGAGCGGCAGGGCCACCAGCAGAATGGCCAGGTGGGTGTGGGTGAAGCGGAACACCCGGCCCTCCGCCTCGGGAGTCTCCAACGGGGGTTTCCACTGGGCGAAGGAGTGGTCGTCCCAGGGGGCCTTCGTGGGCTTGTCGGCCGCGGCGGGCCGCACGGCGAGACCCCGCGGGGCGCCGGCCTCGGTGGTGCGGGCCTTGGTCTTGCCGACCAGGGGCACGGGGATGTCGTCGGGCGGATCGACGACCGTGGGCTCGTCGGTGGACGCGTCGGATGGCTCCGGGAAGAAGGCCTCGGTGGCCTCGGGCACGAGCTGCCCGGCCCGGGCTCGGGCCGCGGGGGTCTCGGCCAGGGTGGCCTTGAGCTCGGGGCGACGCCCCCGCGCCGCAGGGGTCTCGTCGAGGGTGGCCTTGAGGTTGGAGGGCCGAGGCTTGGGGGCCGGTCCCCCCGCCGTCACCCGCGGAACCCCGCGGTAGGGGGTCGGATCCCCGGCTCCGAACCCGCCCCGCTGTGCGGCCAGGATCTCGTCCGCGAGGGCCCCGCGTTGGATCGCGTCGCGGGCCTTGTTGTCGCCGACCTGCATGACCTCGGTCGTACGCTGGCTCTGACCCAGGGCCGGGGTCGGGGCCCGAAGGGGGGCCTGCCCGATGGGGACCCCCGCCCGCACTCCCAGGGCCGGGGTCGGGGCCCGTACCCCCATGGCGGGAGTCGGGACCCGTACCCCCATGGCGGGGGTCGGGGCCCGCACGACGGGGGTGGCCCCGCGCATGACCGAGGCCGGGCGGGGAGCCCCGGGAAGGGTCGGGGCCCGGAGGTGATCGGCCGGGGCCGGGACGGGCGGAGGCATCTCGGAGATCGACCCACGGGCCGGCTCGGGCTCCACCATGTGCACCTCCTGCGTGGTGCCGCCGGTGACGATGTGCAGGGGCGTGCCCCGTTGGGCCTTGCGGGCATCGAGGACGTCTCGAATGGCCTGGACGAAGTCGGTGGCCGTCGGAGGCCTGGCGGCGAGGTCGAGGCTCCAGGCCTTTTCGAGCACGAGGTCGACGTCGCCCATGGGGTCGCGGGGGCTGCGGGCGAGTCGCGGGAGAGCGCGCCCGCGGACGGCGTCGATCACGTCGTCGGCCCCGGGGCCAAAGGCGGGCTCGCCCTTGAGGAGCTCGAAGGCCAGGGTGGCAAGGGAGAAGAGGTCGGCCGCGGGGGTGAGGGCCTGGGGATCGCCGTCGAGCTCCTCGGGGGAGAGGTACCGGGGCGGGGCCGCGGGGGGGTCGAAGCGGTCGGCGTCGCCCACGGCGAGGAGCTTCACCCGGTGGTCGGGTTCGAGCAGCCGGACGTGATCGGGGGTGAGGGCCCGATGGAGCACGGAGGGGCTGCGGGCGTGCAGGTAATCGAGGGCCGCGGCCACCGAGCGGAGCACCCGGATGGCCTCGTCCTGCGCGAGGGGACCATCGCGGAGGCGCTGGCGGAGGGTCGGGCCCTCCAGCCACTCGGTGACGCACACGGGCAGGCCCGAGGTGGTCTGCCCCGTGGCGTAGACCTCGACGATGTTGGGGTGGCTCAGCCGCGTGAGGAGCACCCCCGTGCGCTGGAACCAGGTCGACAGGGCCGCCTCGAACATCGGGTGCAGCACCACGGCCCGCCCCCGACGCCCCTCCCCCGCGGCCGGGAGGGCCTCAAACACCGCCGCCACGGGCTCTCCCGGCAGGGCCCTGCCCACCACAAAGCCCCCTGGCAACTCCGAGCCTATCGTTACGACTTCGGCCATCCCGATCCTGACGCTAGCCCATTCGGGCCTAAGGTGGAATTACGGTCCACGTCCGCCCGGCCCCCGGTCGCCCCCCGACCCCGTGGTGGAGCCGAGGGCCCGCTTGATCCAGCGGCGCAGACCCGGCTCGGCCCCGATGCGCAGACCCGCGGCCCCGAGGGCCACGGAAACACCTTCCGTGAAGTCGTTGACGACGGCGGAGGGGGCGTCGCTGAGGGTGCCCTCGGCCAGGCCCGCCCGCACCGTCTCGGCGTGCCCCACGGTCACCATCGCAGCCCCGAGCATGCGGGCCGCGGATACGAGCGACCAGAGCTCCGCCAGGACGGCAGGCTCGGGGCGTTCGAGCCCCGTCAGGTCGAGCAGGGCCGCCTGCCCGTCGCGGCGCAGGAGCTCGCGGCCGGCGCGGTCTGCGAGGGTCCGGGCTCCGTCGGGGGCGAGGGGCCCCGCGGCCACGGCCAGAAGCACCCCCGGCGCGAGGACCCCAACGGGCAGGTGCACCCCGAGGCTCTGTTGCAGGGCACTCTGGGCGGCGTCTTCGCGGCCCCGGGCGAAGCCTTCGAGGAGGAGGGCCTGGACCTCGTCGGTGCGCTGCCGGGCCATCTCGGAGCCCACCGCGTCGCGCCACGCGGTGAGGGCCCGGGACAGGGCCATGGGGGCGTACCCCTGGTCGGCGAGGCGATAGGCGAAGAGGTAGACGAGCGAGCGGGCCTCCTGCCACAGGGCCGGGAGCTCCGGGGCGGCCTCGGCCCGGGCGGCGGCCTCGACGAAGGGGGACAGCTCGGCGAGCAGGGCCTCGACCCGGTCGTCGCCCTCGGCGGAGATCCCAGGGCCCGCCCGCAAGGCCACGCGCAGCATCGCGGCGATCCGGAGGGCTTCGGCGGCGGCGGGGTCTTGGCTCACGGCGACGTCGTGCGCCGAGAGATCGGGCCCCGTCAACGTTGCGACGAACCGCGTCCCAGGGTGGCCTCCACCAGCACGAACTTGTTGCCCTGCCGCTCGGTGGTCACGGTCTCGGCGGTGCCCCCTCCGTTGCGGATGGTGGTCATCAGGGCCGGGGCCCGGCTGTGTTCGGTGAGGAAGAAGGCCCGCTGCCCGGGGTGCTGCCGGATCCACTCGGCGGTGCTCCCGGTGCAGTACCGAAGGCCGCACTCCATGGCCACGAGGTGATTGCCCGTGTAGAAGTTCTCGCCCTTCCAGTTCATCTGGTGGGCGATGAGGGGGTCGTGGGTGAAGCGGGGGTCGGGGGTCGACGGGGGCCGCGGCCTACGGCGCGCGTAGTAGGCCTCCAGCAGGGGCCTCTGCGACCAGTGGGGGGTGAGCTGGACCATGTACACGTTGAGGGCCCAGGCCGTACACAGGGTGGCCAGGACGATCACCCCCCGCACGGCGTACCCCCGGATGGCGGGCACGGCCACGAGGACCATCGTGCCCACGGCCACGGCCCCGAACCCCGTGAGGGCCGGCCGGAAATCGAGGAAGGCCCCGGGCCACGCCCGGTCGTAGTTGTACACAAACAGATGGATGAGCCGCTCGGCCGCCGGGGGGCTGCTCCGCAGGGCCGTCAGGTCGCGGGCCACCAGGGCCACCACCCCGGCCGCGAAGAGCCCGAGGGCCCCGTACCCCGCCGACGTGATGGGCTCGGCGTCGTGGGGTCCGGGCTCGGGACGCTCGCGCCACCACCACCACAACCCAACCCCCACCAGGGCGAGGCCCAGGCCCGCCACCACGGCTCCGGTGGCCACCGATGGGGCCACGGGCCCGAGCACGGGAATGGGCGCCGAGGGGCTCCCGACGCCCCGGGCCACGCCCCACACGACGAGCCCGAGCCCGAGGGTCTGGGCCGCCAGGGACACGAGGCGGGCCCGCATCGGGGCCGCGGGGTCACCCTCCCCGGAGGGGGCCGGGAGCATCCGGTGCAGGAGGAGCCCCACCATCATCGCGGCCCCCGGAAGGGCCGGGAAGATGTAGTGATGAAACTTGGTCACCATCGCGGAGAACAGCACAAACGCGAGGACGAACCACAGCAGGCCGATCCGGGCCACGTCCCGTTGGGCCGCGGTGGCCTCGGGGGGCACGATGGCCTTCCAGGCCGCGAGGGAGACGGGCACGAGGCCCGACCAGGGGAAGGTCGCGTAGCCGAGCTGCCAGATGAAATACCGCACCGTCCCGGTGTCGCCGTGCACCCCGACCATCGTGCGGTTGATGATGTCGTGCACGACGAAGCGGTTGATAAACTCGTTGCCCAGGCGGCCCGTGATGGCCACGTACCAGGGCATCCCCACCACGAGAAACACCAGCACCCCGAGGCCGAGGCGGATGCGCTTGAGGTCGCCCCAACGCCAGGTGGCGGCGTGGTGCAGGAAGGCCACGGCCCCGGGGATGGCGAGGCCCGCGGGGCCCTTGCCCATCGTGCTGACGGCGCACCAGAGGTAGAAGAGCACGAAGTACAGGCCCTCCCGGGTGCGCTCGCGGCGCAGCCCCCCGAGGGCCCAGAGGAGCACCGTGGTCCACGCGAGGCCCTGGAGGGCCGACGGAAACAGGGCCACCGCGCTGGCCACCCGCTCCCAGGGGGGCGACCCGGGGATGCTCGGGGCCCCGCCGACCCCGGAATTGCCCGCGGAGCCGGAGTAGAAAAGCTCGATGGGAAACTGGAGGCCCCCTACGCGGTTGAGGGCCAGCATCCGGCGGCACTGGCCCCCCGCGTCGGCCGGGCACGAGAACGACACCGCCCGGGTGAGGAGGTAGGCGATCTGGGGAAGGGCCAGGACGAGCACGGCCCCGACGGTGAGGTGCCACAGGGAGACCCGCAGGGTCAGGGGCCCGAGGACGACCCGGTGGGGCGTGGCCAGGGCGCCTCTTGGGGCCGTCACCGCGAGGGCGAACATGGCCAGGGCGATGGCCAGAGAGGCCCCGAAGGGCATGTCGGTCATGGCCTGATGGGCGATGAAATACCACTGGGGCATGGTCCCGAGGACCATGGCCACGAGGAGCCCCGCCCGGCGCCCCCAGGCCGAGGCCACGGCCCGGTAGAGGGCGAACATGGCCCCGATGGCCAGGAGGCACACCGGGGCCCGGATGAACCACTCCTGGAGGTTGGGCCCCGCCCCGGCCTCGAAGCGGACCCCGAAGAGGCTGCCGAGGCCCATGCCCAGGGCGCTCATCCAGAAGATGAGGACGGGCTTGGACATAAACCACCCCTCCTGGGCCCACCACAGGGTGATCCAGTCGTCGCGGGCCAGGATCTCCCGGGCCACCTCGGAGTAGTGGGTCTCCCACGGGTCCCACAGGCCGAAGGCCCCTGCCAGGGGCAGGTAGAGCAAGGCCCCGAAGAGCAGCACCCACACGCCCTCGCGGCGCCACCACGGGCCCTCCGTGGGGCTGTCGCCCGGGGCCTCGTCGCCCCGCAGGTCGAGGGGCGAGTCGCCGAGGAGCCCGAGGGCCCCGACGGTGGCCCCGAGCACGAGGAAGAGGCCGAGCCACACGCCCCCGGGCAGGTGCCCCGGGACGGCGTGAAGGACCAGCAGGGCCGCGACGCAGAGCCCCGTCAGGAGCTTGTCCCGGGGCGAGGCCGGACGGAGGGCCTCCCGGTCGTCGCGCGGCGGGGCCACGGGGTCCTCAGGCGGATCGGGGGGCACGGAGTCGCGGGGGTCGGCCATGGGAGCGGGTCAGGGCGCGGGAGGGGGAGCGGGGGCGTCGGCCTGGGGAAGGGCCTCGACGAGGACAAACTTGTTCTGGTCCCAGGCGGTGGTGAGCTCGCGGGCCTGGAATCCGGCCCCGTTGGCGATGGAGACGATGCTCCCCCCGTGGGTGCGCTCGGTGATGAAGTACACCCGCTGCCCGCGCCGACGCAGGATCCACTGCCGGGCCCGGTTGGAGCAGAAGGGCAGGTCGCCGCAGTCGAGCATGGCGCTGCGGCCGCCCGTGTAGAAGTTCTCGCCCTTCCAGTTCATCATGTAGGCCCCGATGGGGTCGTGGGTGTACCGGGCGTCTTCGCCCTCGCGGCGCTGCGAGGCGGGGCGCTCCTGACGCACGGCGTAGTACCGCTCGAAGAGGCTGCGCTGCGACCAGTGCCGCGACACGTCGATCATGTACACGTCGAGCGACCAGACCGTAAAACACGTCGCCAGGGCCACGAGGGCCCGCACCGCATGGGCCCGCAGGCTGTGCACCACCATGGCCACCGAGATCGCCACGGCCACGGCCCCGAAGGCGATCATGATCGGGTGGTAGTCGAAGCTCTCCGAGGGCCACATGCGCTCGTACTGGTAGGTGAAGAGCTGCAAGAGCCGCTGGTATCCCGGCGGGCGCTGCGACCCGTGGTACCCGAGGTCACGGGCCACGAAGGCCAGGACCCCCGCCGCGAAGACCGCCAGGGCCCCGTGCGAGATGGTCCCGTAGCGGGAGGGGCTGGCCGAGGCCGCGAGGCCGCGATCTGCGAGGGGATCGCCCTCGGTGAAGTACGCCCGGCCGCGCCCGAGCACGGTGCGGTCTTGTCCCGGGACCACGGGCTCCCCGGCGTCGGCGGTGTCGGCGGCGCTGACCTGGGCCGCCGCGAAGCGCCAGGACACCACCAGGAGCCACACCCCCAACACCACGAGGGAGGCCCCGAGGACGTTCGACCCGCGCGGCAGCTCGGAGGCCCCGCGGGGGATGATCCCTCGGGCCGAGCCGATGAAGTTGGCGATCCCGATCACCAGGGCCGCGACCCCGGCCACCAGGCTCGCCACCGAGGCAGGGCCGCGGGCCCCGCGGGTGACGTAGCTGGTCCCGAGCATCCGATCGAGGAGGAGCCCCACGAGGATGGCCGCCCCGGGCACCGCGGGGAAGATGTAATGGTGAAACTTGGTCACCATCGCCGAGAAAAGCACGAACGACACCAGGAACCACAGCATCCCCAGGCGGGCCACGTCGCGTTGGGCCTGGGTCGCGGTCGAGGGCACGATCTGCCTCCAGGCCACCAGGGCCACGGGCACGAGGCCCGACCAGGGGAAGGTCGCGTACCCGAGCTGCCAGATAAAATACCGCACAGACCCGGTGTCGCCGTGTACCCCCACCACGGTCCGGTTGATGATGTCGTGCACCACAAACCGGTCGAAGAACTCGTTGCCCAGGCGCCCGGTGATGGCGATGTACCAGGGCATCCCGACCACCAGAAACAGAAGGGCCCCGGTGAAGATCCGGGCGTGGAGGAGCTCGCGCCAGCGGCCCGACACCACGATCCAGGCCCCGGCCACGGCCACGGGGATGGCCAGGCCCGCGGGCCCCTTGCCGATGGTGGCCACCGCGCACCACACGTAGAACGTCGCGAAGTAGAGGGCCTTGGCCCGGCGCTCCCGGCGCAGGAGCCACATGGCGATGGCCCCCACGATCACCCACAGGGCCCCTTGGACCGCCGACGGGAAGAAGGGCACGACGTTGGCGAGGCGCTCCCAGGCGGGCGAGCCCGGGACGCTGTTGGCCAGGGTGTCGGCGCTGTTGCCCGCGGAGCCGTAGTAGTACGTCTCGACCGGGAACTGAAAGCTCCCGATGCGGTTCTGCCGGAGCATGTCCTGGCACTGGGCCATGCGGGCGTCGTCGGGGCAGGCCACCACCATCGGCCGCGTGAGCAGGTACATCACCTGCGGCACGATCATCATCAGGGTGCCGCCGATGGCCCCGTGCCACAGGGACAGCCGCAGGGGCCGCCCGGCCACGGTCCACCGGCGGGCCGACACCACCCGATCGCCCGCCGTCACGGCGAGCATCAGCATGGACATCGCGATGACCAGGGGGCCCACGAAGGGCATGTCGGTCATGGCCTGGTGGGCGATGAAGTACCAGTGCGGCATCGTCCCGAGGACCATGGCCACCAGGAGCCCCGCCCGGCGTCCCCAGGCCGAGGCGATGGCCCGATACAGGGCGTACATGGCCGCGATGGCCAGGAGGGAAATGGGCACACGGATGCACCACTCCTGCCACTGGGGTCCGCCGTCGGGGCCGATCTTCAGGCCGAAGAGGGTCCCGAGGCCCATCCCGAGGGCCCCCATCCAGAAGATCAGGATGGGCTTGGACATAAACCACCCCTCCTGACCCCACCAGGTGGTGATCCAGTCGTCGCGCGAGAGGATCTCCCGGGACACCTCGGAGTAGTGCGTCTCCCAGGGGTCCCACAGGCCGTAGGCCCCCGCGAAGGGCAGGTAGAGCACGGCACCAAACAGAAGGACCCAGACCCCCTCGCGGCGCCACCAGGGGCGGGCCTCGTCGGCGTCGGGGCCCCGTTCGTCTCCGCGCAGATCGAGGGGCGAATCGCCGATCACGCCCAGGAGCCCGAGGACCGTCACGGCCGTCAGCAGGGCCCCGAGCCACACCCCGCCCCGCAGGTGCCCCTGTCGGGACATCAACAGGGCGAGGCCCAGGAGGCCCCCCGCGGTGAGCCCGAGATCGCGGGCTCCTGGCCGACGCGGCTGAAACCATCGGCGCGGCCCCCCGTCTGCGGGCGGATCCGCGGGCGGCTCCTCCAGGGGCGGGGGCGCTGTGATGGGCGGTTCGGACACAGGAGGCTCTTCCGCGGGCGGCTCCTCCATGGGCGGCTCTTCCGCGGGCGGCTCCTCCATGGGCGGCCCCTCCGCGGGCGGCTCTTCCGCGGGCGGCTCTTCCGCGGGTGGCTCGACCGGCGCGGGGACGTCGGGAGTCTCTGTCGAGGGGGTCTCCGAGCCGCCGGGGGGTGCGGCCGAGGCATTACGATCCGAAGCGTCCGACATGGCGCCGAGGCTTCTATCAGATATGGGCCCGTCCTGGTGCCCCGCCGTGCACGGTTGCTTGCGCGTTGCCGTGAGGCGGTGTCATGGTCGGGGCCTCAGACGCGAGGATGGCGGAATGGCAGACGCGCCAGACTTAGGATCTGGTACCTCCGGGTGTGAGGGTTCAAGTCCCTCTCCTCGCATTCATTTTTCTCGGCAATCGTCGCAGAAGGTGCGGTCATGGCCCTGAGTCTTCACGCCGAGTATCTCCTGGGCTATCTGGCCGGGGCGCGGGCGATGTCCCCCCGCGACGCCGCCCACCTGGGCCTGGTCGGCGGCCCCGACGCCAATCAGGCCCGGGCCCTCCTCAAGGCCCTCGCCCTCGGGGTGGCCGACGCCCGCAGGGGCAGGGCCCTGCGAGAGGCCCCTGAGGTTCGTATGCACGTGCTCACCCTGCTCTCGCGCGAGTCGCCGGGGGGCTCCCTCGGCAAGGTTCGCAGCGGGGCCGACTCCGTGCGCCCGTCGGCCCCCGACATGACCCTGAGCCCCGACGACCCCACCGAGCCCATCGAAGACTTCGTCCGCGAGGCCCTCGACATCGTGTGACCCGCGGGCCTTCCCCTCAAGGTCCGGGGCGCTCGCCGAGGTCGCAGTCCCACAGGGCCACGTCCCCATGGTCGCGCCGCGGGACCTCCACGGCCTGGCTCCACGCGATCCAGGGCAATACGCGCCACCCGTCCGAGGTCAAGACCAGACCCTCCAGCCACACCCCCCAGAGCCCCTGGGCCTCCCGTCCGACGATCAGCAGCCGATCGACCACCAGGGCCCGCCGGGCGAAGCCCTCGCTCCCGGGCTCGACCACCCGCACCCCGCGGGCGCACCACCCGGCCAGGCTGCTCCCCTGCATCCGTCGGAGCTGAACCCACCGCGGGCTCCCCTCCCGGGGGGCTCCCCCAAGGGTGCCCCGGGCCGCCCGTTCGAGCCCGCTCGGGTCGAGCAGGGCCACCCGCTGCCCGGGCTCCATCCGCAGGCTCCGGACCGCTGCGTCGGCCCCCTGGGGCAACAGGGCCACCAGCCTGCGGGCCCCCGCCCCCAACTGGGCGACGGCCCAAGCCCGCCCCGCGGCCCCCTCCGGGACCGCCAACACCGGCCGCCGAACCACGTCCCCCCCGCCCGCGCATCCCACCAACACCAGGGCCCCGAGGGCCCCCCCCGAGGCCCCCCGGCTTCGTCCCCGAGCCCCCCCCCGACGATCGTTCACTCCCGCGATCCCACCGGGGACGGAGCCACCGCCGCATCGGCCCGGGTAAACGTGCGCAGGGTCAACGGCAGGTCGCCGCCCCCCGCGGTACCCTCCGTGCTGGCCTCGAGGCGCAGATACTCCGCGTCGGCTCCGCACCGCACGAGCGACACCACCCCCATCCCCTCGCTCCGCCCGAGGCTACGCCCGTCCGCATCGCGGGCCGTCAGCACGAGCCGCTCGCCCGGAGAATGGGCCCCGAGCGACCACCGCACGCACTGCCCCGCGGCCCGTCGGGCCTCCACCGCGTGCACGGCCGCCGGGGCCACCCGCACGACCGCGCTCGGCCCCGCCTCCCACCGCCCCGCGGGCAACGACAGCCCGTCCCCGGGAGAGGCCTCCATCCGACGGCCCCCCTGCGGCAGGTACGGGGCCGCCCCGAGGTGGGACCGCACCCGCACCTCTCCCGACCCCGCCTCGGGGCCCACCCGCACCCGCAGGGTGGCCGGGTCGACCGAGCACACCACCGCCGCCGACCCGATCCCCTGCGAGGCCCCCCGTACGATCCACGCCTCGTCGCGGTAGACATCGAGGCGCACACGACCCACCCCCGGGCCCCCCGCCGCCGTCACCGCCACGCAGCGCCCGGGGGCCACCCGCAGGGGCAGCTCCCGCACCTGGCCCGGCACAAACCGAACCCGCTCGTCGAGCCCCCCTGGGGCCGTGAAGCGCTCGGCCTGGAGGCGTTCGTCAAGGATCCTGACGACATCCTCCAGGCGTTGTGCCGACACGGCCCCGTCGAGGCGTTCGCCCAGCCACAGGGTGTTGGCCCCCGCGCTGGCCGCGTCGGCCGCATACCCGAGGACCACCGCCCGCCCCCTCCCCTGCCGGGCCCGGACCTCGACCGACAGGGTGGTGGCCACCCGGGGGCAGACCTGCAGGAAGGCGTCGCGTCCGGGGCTCACGTCGCGGGCCAGCTCGTCGCCGGCGCTGTCGATCACGGCGAGGTCGAGGTCGCTGAGCTCGCCCTCGGCGAACCCCGCCAGGGTGTAACAACGGTCGGGGGTGACCACGAAGGGCAGGCGGGCCACCCCGGGGGCCTCGAAGGTGACCGCTCCGGGGTCGCCCACGCCCTGAAACCCGCGTTGGGCCACCCCGTCTCGAAACTCGTGGATGCGGCGCTCGAGGTCGGTGCGGGCCGCGGCCCCGCTGCCGGCCGTGGCGGGCTGGCCCCCGAGGACCTGGCCCACCGCGTCGAGGCCCGCCCGATCGGCCTCGAAGGCCGCGATGGCGTACACCCCCTGGCCCTCGTAGGCCTCCAGGACGTGATAGAGGGTGCGCCGCGCGGAGGCGCAGAGCTGCACCGTCGGGTGGGCGTCGGTCTCGACGTCTTCGACCACGAGGTCGCCCCCCGGGTCGTACAGATGAGCGTCCAGGTCGCGGACCCCGCCCGAGGCCAGGGCCACCACGGAGATGCAGCGCCCGGCGGGCACCTCCAGGCCCGTCGTGACCTGCACCCCGTGGGTGATAAACCCGTGGCCCAGGACGGACTGAAACCGCAGGCCGCGGCGGGACAGGGCCTCGGTGAGCTCATCGAGGCGCGCGCGCAGGACAGGGCTCACCCCCGCCCCGAGGCCCCCTTCGGCCCGCGGGGCCACCGTCCCCCGGGCCACGGCCTCCGTCGTCTGGAGAGGCCGCGGGGCCCGCATGCACCCCAGGGCCATCGCCGAAGCCAACACCCACGGTCGCCACCCTGCGGACATCACGGAAGCTCCCCGCTCTCGAAGGTCATCACGACGTACTCGCCGCGGCCGGTGTGGGCCCGCACGTTGGCGGTGACCACGGCGTCGCGGTCGGGGCAGTGATACACCATGGCCCGCTCGCGCTCGTTGGTATCGCTGGCCAGCAGGGCCCCGTCGGGGCCGCTCAGCCACAGGTCGATGGCGGGCAGGGACTCGGCCCCCGCCGCGGCCACGAGGTAGCATCGCCCCCGGCGCACCCGCATCCCGAAGCCCTGCACGAAGGTCCCCCAGGGGGCTCCGCGGATGGGTTCGGCCGACGGACGCATCCCACGGGCCAGGGCCGTGGCCACCAGCTCCGCGGCCCGGGCCCGGGTCACCCCACCCACGCTGGCGGGCAACGAGCCCGAGGCCGCCAGAGGCAAGGCCACCGCCCCGAGGGCCCACTGCCCCGACCCCGCGAACATCCGGAGGTCGACCCGGTGGAGCCCCGTCCGGGCCGCGCAGAAGCGCAGGGTGGGGTGAGCGTCGAGGGCCACGTCCTGGGTGATGGGCCGCCCGGTCGGGTCGCTCACCCGCAGGTCGAGGTCTTCGACCCCGGCCTCGCCGAAGCCCAGGACCACATAACACCGCCCGGATTCGAGGGCGATCGGTCGCGCGGTGAGGCCCTGGCGGGGGAGGCTGCCGGCGAAGGTGCTGCCCACGGGGGTCGACCCCGAGGCCGCCAGGACGTCGAGGGCCCGGCGGAGCTGGTCGGAGGCGGACAGGGCGGCCGGGTCGCGGCCGATGTCACCCCGGGGAGCCCGGGGACCCGAGAAGAGCCCGTTGCCCCGCGGAGAGCCCAGGACATCGCCGAGGGGCGGCGGAACCACCGGGGGATTGACCAGCATCACCACCGCGGCCTCGCCGTTGCCGCGCAGGGCGTGGGCCCGCACGTGCAGGGCGTCCCCGGCCCGGGCGCACACCCGCACGAAGGGGTGGGCGTCGTTGCGGGTGTCGTAGTCGAGATCGGTCCCGGCGGCGTTGAGGACCCGGAGGTTGAGGTCGACGATCCCCTCGCGCCCGAGGGCCAGAAAGCCTACGCACTGGTCGCGGGCTACGGTCACCCGAAACCCGTCGCTCCCCCCCTCCCGCAAGAAGGTCACAAACGACTCGGCCAGACGCTGCGTCCCCCGGGCGGCAAACACCTCGACGGCCTGGGCCACCCGGGCCGCCAGGGGTTCGGACGGGGTCCGACGAAACCCGTCCCCTTCGTCGCGTTCGGCCCAGGCCCGCAGCGACCCTGCGGGCGCGGACGCACCATCCCGCACCCGGGCCTGGCGCCCGGAGCACCCCGCCAACGCCGCCCCCAAGGCGACCCCGGCCACGACCCGCAGGGTCACGCCCCGACCTCCCCGGCGGGCCCCAGCGGCAGGCTCAGGGGTCGGCCGTCGGGGCCCGTGAGCACCACGAGCTCGGGATACAGGCTGCGGAGCTCGTCGGGGCTCATCCGGTCGGCGTCCTCGGTGGGCGACCAGATGACCTCCAGGGCGAAGACCCCTCCCTCCGTCGGCAGGAGCCGGTCGAGGGCCTCGGCCACCCCCGCCCGGGTCGTGGGCTGCACGACCTTCGGGTCGCCCGCAAACCCCGCCACGACAACGCTCACCACGAGGTACCCCGCTCCCTCCTCGGGCCGCGGGGGATCGAGCACGATCGGCTTACGCTCGGCGTTGCGTCGGGTCTCGACCTCGTACCTTCCCCGGAGGCTGTCGGCCTCGTCCTCGAAGCGCTCGGGGGCCTCCTCGAAGCCGAGGGTGTAGGTCACCCCGAAGGCCGCCCGGGCGGCTTCGAGGGCCCCGATGAGCACCCCCACCACCTTCCGCCCCGCCTCGGCCCGGGGCAGGTCGTCGCTGAGGTCGGCCTCGCCCGACAGGGCGTCGAGGGCGGATTGAAGTCGACGACGGGCGGTCCAGTCGAAGGCTACCGTCACACGCCGCACATCACACTCGTCCATCATTGGCCTCTGGAGGGTCAGCAAAGCACATTTGCCCGCCCCGAGGAAAACCGTTCTGCCCGGCCGGGCCGCGGGCCAACGCATTGACAGACCAGGCCCGGAGGCCGAAGAGAGAGGCTGTGCCTCCCCCCGCCGCCCCGGTCTCGGTCCCGTCGACCCCTCGTTCGCCGCGGGTGGCGGTGGTCGGCCTCGGGGGGCTCGGCTGCCCGGCCGCGTGGTGCCTCGCCCGGGCCGGGGTCTCCCTCCGCCTGATGGACGAAGACCGGGTCGAGGCCTCCAACCTGCATCGCCAGTCCCTCTTCGGCCCCGACGACGTAGGCCGGCCCAAGGTCGAAGCCGCCGCCGAGGCCCTGCGGTCGTGTGGAGTCGAGGTCGAGACCCTGGTCGAGCACCTGACCCCCGACCGGGCCCTGGCCATGCTCCGGGGGGTCGACCTGGTGGTGGAGGGGAGCGACAACCTCGGCACGAAGTTCCTCGTGGCCGACGCGTGCCGAGCGCTCGGGCTCGGGGTCGTGCACGGGGCCTCGGTGGGCTGGCACGGGACGGTCCTGCCCGTGAGCCCCACCACAGGGGCCTGCTACCGCTGCGTGTTCGAGGACATCCCCCGGGGCCACGACGCCGTCGACTGCGCCACCGCCGGGGTGTGGGGCCCGGTGACCTCCGTGATCGGGGCCCTCATGGCCGCCGACGCCCTGCGCCTCCTCGGGGGCGACCTCTCCCAGGCCGGATGCATCGCCCGGTACGACGGCTGGACCCAACGATTTCGGGCCACCCCCTTCCCCCGTCGCCCCGACTGTCCCCTGTGCGGCGTCGGGGCCCCCTCCGTCGCCCTCGATCCCGCCCGGTACACCCTGGAGTGCCATGCCGACGAAGCCCCCTGACCGCCCCGACTACGCCCGCTTCGCCCGGCAGATTGCCCTGCCCGAGGTGGGCCCCGCCGGGCAAAACGCGGTGACCGACACCCCCGTGACCTTCCACGGAGATCCCGCCGCGGTGGCCCTGGCCGAGGCCGTCCACAGCCGCGCAGGGGGCCTGTGCGGGCCCGGGAACGGGCTCCCTGTGCTCGTACCCCTGCCGAGGGTGGGGGAGTCCCCCGCGGCCCTCCTGGGGGTCGCGGCGGCGGGGGCGGTGGAGGCAGCCCGACGGGTGCTCGGGGAGCGCCCCGCGGAGATTCCGGCCGCCCTCCTGGCCCGGCTCGGGGGCGGGGCGGGCTGACCTCGACGCCGGGGGTCGCGGCGTGCGAGGGTCGGGCCCATGCGGCTGGGCGCGTTGGATTGGGCCGTGGTGGTGGGGTTCTTCGCCCTCAACCTGGGTGTGGGGCTGGCGTTCGGGCGGAGGGCCGGCACGAGCGTGGCGGACTACTTCGTGTCGGGGCGCAAGGTCCCGTGGTGGCTCGCGGGCACGAGCATGGTGGCCACGACCTTCGGGGCCGACACCCCCCTGGCGGTCACGGGCATGGTCCTGTCGCACGGTGTCGCCGGCAACTGGATCTGGTGGAACGCCTCGGCCAGCGGGATCCTCACGGTCTTCTTCTTCGCGGCCCTGTGGCGCCGGGCCGGGGTGGTCACGGACGTCGAGCTCATCGAGGTCCGCTACGGCGGGGCCCCGGCCCGGTGGCTCCGCGGGTTTCGTGCGGCCTACCTGGCCCTCCCGGTCAACTGCCTCATCCTCGGGTGGGTCAACCTGGCCATGGCCAAGATCCTGGGGCTCACCCTGGGCATTCCCCGCGGCTACGCGGTGGCGGTCTGCCTCGTCCTGACGGGGCTCTACACGACCGTGTCGGGCCTGTGGGGGGTCCTGGTCACGGATGTCCTGCAGTTTGGGGTGATGATGGCGGTGACCGTGGCCCTCGCCGTCTTCTCCGTGCAGGCCGCCGGGGGGGTGGCCCACATCCGGGAGGTGGTCCCGGCCGAGAGGCTGTCGGTCTTGCCCCCCATCGACGCCCCGTGGATGCCCGTGATCTCCCTGGTGGTCTTCCTGGGGGTGCAATGGTGGGCGGCCTGGTACCCCGGGGCCGAACCCGGGGGCGGAGGCTACGTGGCCCAACGCATCTTCTCGGCCCGGAGCGAGCGCGACGGGGTGTTGGCCACCCTGTGGTTCAACGTGGCCCACTACTGCGTCCGGACGTGGCCCTGGGTGATGACGGCCCTGGCCGCATGGGTCCTCTACCCCGAGCTCCGTACGGGCGGGGGCGACCCCGAGGGGGCCTACGTCCGCGTGATGATCGACCACCTCCCCCCGGCCCTGCGGGGTCTGATGATGGCGGGCTTTCTCGGGGCGTACATGAGCACCGTGTCCACCCACCTCAACTGGGGGGCCTCGTACCTCGTGCGCGACCTCTATGGCCGGTTCGTCCGCCCCGAGGCCAGCGACGCCGAGCTGGTCCACGCCTCCCGGGTGGCCACCCTCGTCACCATGGCCGCCGCGGGGGTGACCACCCACTACCTCGGCAGCGTGCAGGGGGCCTGGAAGATCCTCCTGGCCCTCGGGTCGGGCACGGGCCTCGTCCTCATCCTGCGGTGGTACTGGTGGCGCATCAACGCCTGGAGCGAGATCTCCGCGATGCTGGCCTCCCTCGTCTCCAGCGTGGCCGTGCGGCTCGTGTGGGGCCTCGACCCCGAGCGCCCCCGCGATTTCGCCCTCCAGATGCTCGCCACCCTCGCGGTCACCACCGTGGTCTGGGTGAGCGTGACCCTCCTCACGGCCCCGGAGTCCCCGCGGGTGCTGCGAGACTTCTACACCCGGGTGCGCCCCGCGGGCCCCGGGTGGTCGCGCTTCGCCGCCGAGACGGGCCTGGCCCCTCTGGCCCCGAGCCTCGCGGTCCGGGCCTGGGACTGGGTCCTCGGGGTGGCCCTGATCAACCTCACCCTCTTCGGGGTGGGGAAGATCGTCCTCGGTCAACGCGGATTGGGGTTCGGCCTCCTCCTCGGGGCCCTCGGGGTGGGCGGGCTGCTGTGGCGCGACCTGCGCCGCGATGCCGTGGTGTGACCCTGCTCAGGATTTGGCCGAGCGGCGGGGGCAGGTCGAGATCCCGAGGAGGGTGTAGATCGGACACGATCCGATCAGCCCGCTCAGCAGGAGGATGAGGCCCAGAAGGCCCCAGGGGGTGCGCGGGCCGAAGACCACCAGGGACAGAAGGGCCAGGCCCGCCCCCACGCGTACGGCGCGCTCGATGGGATGCACGTTGCCGGGCAGGATGCGGGTGATGTCCATGGCAAACCTACTTCGCGAGCCGGGTCTGCAAGAGGTGCGAGAACGCAGACAGGGCGTCCACTGCGGTAAAGATACCCACGACCTTGTCGTTGTCGACCACCACGGCCGAGCCGTACTTGCGCTCGGCCATCTCGGCCACCACGTCGTCGAGGGAAGCCCGCGGGCTTACGCGGTACGGCGACGGGGTCATGGCGTCGGAGGCCGTGAGGGTCTTGGGGTCGGTCCCCTGGAGGGTCTCAATGAGGGTCACGTCGCGGTCGCTCAGGATGCCCGCGAGGGTCGCCCCGTCGAGGACCGGGAGGTGCCGAACCCGGTGATGCGACATGATGCGCTGGCACTCCGCGAGGGTCGTGTCGACGTCCACCGTCAAGGGAGCTGGAGTCATGTACTTGTCGAGGGTGGGGATGGGCTTGGTCATGGCGACGATCTCCTGTTGGGGAAACGCCCATCGCACAAGTTATTCCAGGGCCGCGGGGCGCGTCAAATGGGGCCGATGGCCGCGGGGCGAGGGCACGTCGTCGCGGGATGTGCGCGCACCCACTGCGCTCGCCCCGGGTGTGTTCGTACGGGGTTAGACTGTGACCGCACCGATGCCTCCCGCCTCACCACCCGACCGCGCCCCTGGATTCGACCTCGGGGCCCTGCGCATCACGCAGGTGCCCGGCCTCGACCTGCGCATCCACTGGAGCTTCCTGGTGCTGATGTACCTGCTGGCGGGGGCCCGGTGGGACCTCGCCCACGGCCTCGGGGTCCTGCTCCTCGCCGTCGGACGCGTCCTCGGACAGGCGGCCCTGGTGCGTCGGGTGGGCGGGCGCGTGACGGCCGTTCGTCTGCATGCCCTCGGCGGCGACGTCCTGTGGCGCGGCGAGTCCCAGCCCACCCAGCGGTCGTGGGTGGCCCTGGGCGGGGCCCTCAGCACCCTGGCGATCTTCTTCCTCGCGCGTTGGGCCCTGGCCGAGGGGTGGCTCCCGGCGGTCGGCCGATGGGCGGGGCTCGGGGTGGCCCTCACCCACGCGGCCCGGGTGATGATGTTCGTGCACCTCCTGCCTTTCTGGCCCCTCGACGGCTACGAGGTGTGGCGTATGCCCCTGCGGGCCCTGGAGAGCTGGTCGGTCCGAGAGCAACGCACACGGTTGCGCGAGCGGGTCCCGACGACCCGCATGGTGGCCGACCTGCCGACACGCCCTGAGGAACCCGCCGGAGAGCCCGCCGAAGAGCCCGCCGAGGTCGCCCCCCACCAGGCCGCCGCGGTCGAGCACACCCTCCAGCAGCTCTGGGCCGAGGCCCGCAAGCGCCCCCCCGCGACCTGATCCGCAGGGGCTACCAGCGCCCGGAGAGCATCACCGACCCGGGCCCGATCCCCACGGCGACGGGAGGGTGCCCCAGGGGGCGTTCGGCGGCGGGGCGGGAGGTCACCCAGTGCACGATCCCGGCCCCGAGGGCCACCACCCCGACGCTCATCACCACCACCCCAGCCCCGCGCAGGGTAGAGGCCGCGTCCAGGGCCTCGAGGTAGTCGCTGTCGTTGGCAGCGGAGGCGGCGTCGGACACCCGGCCCCGGGCGCTCAGGATCATGCCTGCCCCTGCCCCGACGCCGACCACCCCGGCCCCGAGGAGGGTCCAGCGGAGCCATGGGCTGGGGCGGGGCGCCGTCGGCCCTGGAGGCAGCGGGCGGGCCGCGGGGGGGCCATCGAGCCCGGTGTCGCGCTCCAGGCGGGGCGGGGGGGTGCCCGTGACCCCCGGCTGCGCCGTGGCGGTCGGACCCGGTTGCGCAATGACCTGGGCGCTGGCCTCGAGCTCGGCCAGGGTGCGCTCCATCGAGGCCCGCTCGGGATGCTGCGGCCGGGCCACGAGGAACCGCCGGAGGTACCGGGCCGCCTCCGCGGGCTCGCCCATCGCCCGGTGACACAGGGCGAGGTTGTACAGGAGCTCGGGGTTGCCCGTGGCCTCGAAGACCTGGGAGAAGAGCTCCTGGGCGCGACGGTATCGTTGCTCCTGGTAGGCGACCTGGCCCTCCTGGAGGAGGGCCCGCAGGTCGGCCGGGCGGGGTTGCCCCGAGGCCGCTGCCGCCGCGCTCACCATCGCCGTCGCCCAGAGGGCCCGCTGACTCCATCCGACGCGCATGAAACTCCTTCGGCCGACTCTGCCCCGTGACCCAACGATCCCTAGACGCGGTTGCGGGCCAGGTAGCTGCCCCAGTCGAGGACCTTGAGGGAGGTCGGAGTATACCGCGCGAGGGCCTCGACGAAGGCCTTGGCGAGCTGGAAGTTGGTCAGGAGGGGCACCCCCATGTCCACGGCCCGGCGCCGGATGCGGTACCCGTCGGGCAGGCCTTGATGGTCGTACGACCGGGGGATGTTGATCACCAGGTCGATGGCCCCTTCGGCGAGGAGCTTGACGGCCGAGGGCTCCTGGGCGTCGGAGTCCTTGAAGGCCGTGATGCACTCGAAGCCCTGCTCACGCAGGACGTCCGCGGTGCCCGGGGTGGCGTAGAGCGTGAGGCCGGCCTGCTGCAGGAGCCGGGCTTCGCGCTCGAAGCGGTACTTGTCCGCCACGGGCCCGAGGGAGAGCAGGACCCCTTTGGTGGGGAGGCGAAACCCGGTGGCCATCAGGGCCTTGAGGAGGGCCTCGTAGAGGTCGTCGCCGAGGCAGGCCACCTCGCCCGTGGAGGCCATCTCGACCCCGAGGGTGGGGTCGGCCCCGGCCAGGCGCGAGAAGGAAAACTGGGCGGCCTTGACGCCCACGTAGTCGAGGTCGAGGGCCTCGCAGGACGTGGGGGTGGCCACCCCGAGCATGCGTCGGGTGGCCTCGCGGATGAAGTTGACCCCCGTCACCTTGGACACAAAGGGGAACGAGCGGGACGCCCGGAGGTTGCACTCGATGACCTTGACGACGTTGTCCTGGGCCAGAAACTGGATGTTGAAGGGCCCGGTGATGTCGAGGGCCCGGGCGATGTCGCGGGCGATGCGCCGGATGCGCCGGACGGTCTCGATGTAGAGCCGTTGGGGGGGCAAGACGAGGGTGGCGTCGCCGGAGTGGACCCCGGCGTTCTCGATGTGTTCGCTGATGGCGGACAGGACGATCTCCCCTTTGTCGGCCACGGCGTCGATCTCGACCTCCTTGGAGTTGGTCTCGAACTTGGTGATGACCACGGGGTGGTCGGGCGACACCTCCGTGGCCGCGGCGAGGTAGTTGGCGAGGTGCCGGGGCTCGTGGGCCACGGTCATGGCCGCCCCGGACAGCACGTACGACGGGCGCACGAGGAGGGGGTATCCCCCGAGCGACTCGGCGACCTGCTCGAGGTGGGCGGGCGAGGTGTCGACCGTGGTGCGCCACCGCGGCTGGTCGATGTGATGGCTGTCGAGGAGGTCGGAGAACTTCTCGCGGTCTTCGGCCCGGTCGATGGCGTCGGGGGAGGTCCCGAGGATCTTTACGCCCGCCTTGTGCAGGCGCAGGGCGAGGTTGTTGGGGACCTGGCCCCCCATCGACACGACCACCCCTTCGGGGGACTCGCGTTTCCAGAGTTCGAGCACGGTCTCGAGGCTGATCTCGTCGAAGACGAGCTTGTCGCAGACGTCGTAGTCGGTGCTCACCGTCTCGGGGTTGTAGTTGAGCAGGAGGACCTCGTAGCCGAGCTCCTGGGTGGCCTTGACGGTGTTGACGCAGCACCAGTCAAACTCCACGCTCGACCCGATGCGGTAGGCCCCTCCCCCGAGGATCAAGACCTTCTTGCGCCACGACGGGGCCACGTCGTCGGCCGTGGCGTGGTAGCTGAAATACAGGTAGTTGGTCTCGGCCGGGTACTCCGCCGCCAGGGTGTCGATCTGACACAGACGCGGCACGATCCCATACCGGTCGCGCAGGGTGCGCACGATGCTCTCGTCGTCGCCCGTGAGCTCGGCCACGCCCTTGTCGCTGAAGCCCTGCTCCTTGGCCTCGCGCAAGAGGGCACCGTCGAGGTTGCTCCCGGGGGCCGCGAGGCGGGCCCGGCACTCCATCACCTCCGCGATCTGATGGAGGAACCACGGGTCGATCCCGCTGAGGCGGTACACCTCCTCGATGGCCATGCCGTCGGCGAGGCAGCGGGCCACCGCGAAGATCCTCCGAGGCGACGGGTGACGCAGCTCGTGCTCGATGTTGTCAAACTCGAAGGCCTCGGGGTCGAGGCCCGTGACCCCGATCTCCAGCATCCGGGTGGCCTTCTGCAAGACCTCGGCGAAGGTGCGCCCGATGGCCATGACCTCGCCCACGCTCTTCATCTCGCTGCCGATGCGGGTCTCGACCGCGCGGAACTTCTGCAGGTCCCAACGGGGAAACTTGCACACGATGTAGTCGAGGGCGGGCTCGAAGAAGGCGCTCGTGCGGCGGGTGATGGAGTTGGGCAGGTCGTTGAGGGCGTAGCCCATGGCGATCTTGGCGGCCACGTACGCGAGGGGGTACCCCGTGGCCTTGGAGGCCAGGGCCGACGAGCGCGAGAGCCGGGCGTTGACCTCGATGACCCGGTAGTCGCTCGTGCGCGGGTCGAGGGCGTATTGGATGTTGCACTCGCCCACCACCCCGAGGTGGCGGATGGTCTTGATCGCGAGGGTCCGCAGGAGCTGGTACTCCTCATCGTTGAGGGTCTGCGAGGGGGCCACCACGATCGACTCGCCGGTGTGGATGCCGAGGGGGTCGACATTCTCCATGTTGCAGACGGTGATGCAGTGGTCGCGGCCGTCGCGGACGACCTCGTACTCCAGCTCCTTCCAGCCCCACAGGGACTCCTCCACCAGGACCTGGGCGGTGCCCGACGCGAAGGCCCGCAGCAGGGCCTCCTCGATCTCGGCGTCGGTGGTGCAGATGCGCGAGCCCTTGCCCCCGAGGGAGTAGGCCGCGCGGAGGATCACCGGGAGGCCGATCGTGCGCACCGCGGCCCGCACTTCCTCAGGGCTGTCGCAGGCCTCGGAGCGGGCGGTCTTGACCCCGATCTCGGCGAGGCGTTGCTTGAAGCGCAGGCGGTCTTCGGTGTCGCGCACGACCTCGATGGGCGTCCCGAGGACGCGCACCCCATACTTCGCGAGGACCCCGCGGTCGTCGAGGGCCACCCCGCAGTTGAGGGCCGTCTGTCCGCCGAACGAGCAGGTGATGGCGTCGACCTTCTCGGCCGCGATGACCTGCTCGACGAAGTCGGCGTCGACGGGGAGGAAGTAGACCTTGTCGGCCATCTCCTCGCTGGTCTGAATGGTGGCGATGTTGGGGTTGACCAGGACCGTGGCGATGCCCTCCTCGCGGAAGGCCTTGATGGCCTGGGAGCCGGAGTAGTCAAACTCGCCGGCCTCGCCGATCTTGAGGGCACCAGAGCCGAGCACGAGGACCCGGCGGGGCTTCTTGGGGAGATACTGTCCGAACATGGTCAACGACCTCGCTTCATGCTGCCGACGAGGCGGAGAAAGTCATCGAAGAGGAACGCGGTGTCTTCAGGCCCGGGCCGGGCCTCGGGGTGAAACTGGACGCTCGAGGCCGGAAACTCCCGCGACCGGACCCCCTCGTTGGTGCCGTCGTTGACGTTGACGAACCACGGCTCCCAGCCGTCGCGGAGGCTGTCGTCGCGCACGGCGTACCCGTGGTTTTGCGAGGTGATGTAGCAGCGGCGGGTGAGGAGGTCTTGCACGGGCTGGTTCTGCGAGCGGTGGCCGTAGGGGAGCTTGTAGGTGTCTCCGCCCGCGGCGAGGCTCAGGAGCTGATTGCCCAGGCACACCCCGAAGAGGGGCATCCTGCGATCGAGGAGCCCGCGGATCTGGGCGATGAGCCCGGGGTTGTCCTTGGGGTCTCCGGGGCCGTTGGAGAGCATGACCCCATCGTAGTCGGCCGCGAGGGCCCCGAGGTCGGCGTGGGCGGGCACCCGGAGCACGGTGGCCCCGCGGGCGAGGAGCGACCGGGCGATGTTGTCCTTGCTCCCGGTGTCGACCAGGATCACGCGGAGGTCGCCCCCGGGGTAGAGCACCGGGGCGGGCACCGTGGTGAGGGCCACCACGTCGCGCATGGGCACCGTGTCGGCGAGCGAGTCGGCCGAGGCCGGGTCGCTCGCGTCGTGCAGGATGGCCCCGCGCATCGTGCCCCGCTCGCGCAGGATGCGGGTCAGGGTGCGGGTGTCGATGCCCTCGATGCCCGGGACATCGGAAGCCGCGAGCCAGTCGCCCAGGGTGCGGGCCGAGGCCCGGTGGTGGGGCCGGGCGCTGTGACGCACGCAGACCATGCCCTGGACCTGGACCCGGTCGCTCTCGAAGGGGCCGTCGAGGCTGCCCGGAGCGCGGGGGGCGGGGACCCCGTAGTTGCCCTGGAGGGGATAGGTGGTCACCAGGATCTGACCGCGGTACGACGGGTCGGTGAGGGTCTCGACGTACCCCGTGAGCCCGGTGTTGAACACCACTTCTCCGGCCACCTCGCGGATCGCGCCGAAGGCCCGCCCGCGTAGGGTCGTGCCGTCTTCCAGCACCAGCTTCATCACCGCCATTCGGATGGCTCCTCTCTTCGACCGTGCACCGGCAGGGGACCCCCTGCCCGGTGGGGCTCTCGTTTGTGGGCGCGGGAGGGTATCGCTCGAATCGCCCTCGCGCACCAAGGATCGGCAGTTGACCCCCAGGACCGGCCTTGACTAGGCTCCGGCGGATCATGCGGGGAGCGAGACTCTGCGCCACGCTCTGCCTGATCGTCGGCCCTGCCGCGGCGCAGCGGCCCATCGAGGGCAACGGGTTTGCCATTGATAACCACCGGGGCCCCGTCATGGGACCGTCCCGCTCGGTGGGCCTCGGGGGCGCCTACGCGGCCCTGGTCGACGGGGTCGACGGGGTGGTGTTCAACCCCGCGGGCTTCGCGGCCCGGAGCGCGAGCGACCTCGCATGGTTTTCCCCAGACGTGACGCTGTCGCTCAATTTTCCGCAGCGCAACTGGGACAACTCGGGCGAAGCGGGCCGCGATTTCGACGAGTTCAACGTGGTGCAGTTTGGCCTGGGGCTCCGCTTCGGCCAGCTCGGGGTGGGCTGGCTCGGCACGGCCCAGACCTTCCTCCTCGCCGCCCGCGGCGGCGAGCGCCCGATGTCGGTGAGCTTCCAGATTCATCGGGTGGGCGCTGCGTACCAGTTTGCCCGAGGCGAGATCACCGTCGGGGTGGCCGCCCGCATCGGCACCCTCTCCATGGGCTGGAGCGCCGACGCCAACGGGATCACCGCCGCACGGTTCCTGGAGTACGCCGGGGCGTCGCCGGAGTTTGGGCTCCTGTGGCGCCCCCCCGATCGCCCCCTGCGCCTTGGGATCGCCTGGAGGCCCGAGGTCGAAGCCGTGGCCTCGACCCCCCTGGTCGGCCCCCCGCCCATCCGTGAGCCCATGGGCTGCATCCCGGGCCGGGCGGGGTGCTTCGTCGTGCCGCGTACGATGGCCCTGCCCTGGGAGCTCGAGATCAACGTGGCCTGGATGCTCGGGCGGCGCTTCAACCACCCCTGGGACGACCCCCACGACGCCCGGCGCACCCGGCGCGACGAGATCGTGGCGGCCCGGGCGCAGCGGGACCAGACCCATCGCGCAGCCCTCGCCGCGGCCGTCGACCCGGCAGCCCGCGAGGAGCTCCAGGTGGCCTGGGAGCGGGCCGAACCCGAACGCCGGGCCGCCGAGGACGCCGAGCTCGCGACCTTCGACTGGCGACGACGGGCCGACCTGCGGGCCCGACTCCGAGACCTGCGCGGGCGGTACCTCCTGCTGACCGCCGGGGTGGTGCTCTACGGGCCCGTGGGCCGGGGCCAGGGCATCGACGCCTTCATGGCCCAGATCGAGCGGCCGTCGGGGCGCACCACCGTCGCCTCGCCGCGCCTCGGGGCCGAGGGCGAACCCATTCCCCACCGCCTCCGGCTCCGGGTCGGGTCGTACCTCGAACCCTCGCGCTTCGACGAGGTGAGCCCCCGGGTCCACCTCACCGGCGGCTTCGACCTCCGCCTCTTCCGCTGGAACGCCTTCAAGCTCGTGGCCCCTCTCGACCTCAAGGTCTCGATGACGGTCGACTACTCCTTCAACTACATGGATTGGGGCATCAGCTTCGGCTTCTGGAGATGACCGGCGTCGGGTGCGGTCTGTCCCGCGGGGTGGAGCGCACAGACAACGGCCCCCGACGATGCTATGGGACTCTTCGACCCATCGGTACCCTGCCGCTCTCTTTGGCCCCCTGTACTCACGGTGACCTCATGCGACGAGTCTCTCTCCTTCTGTCCAGCGCAACCCTGCTGCTTTCGGGTTCGTTCTCCCTCGGTTGCGGTGGCGACGCGGGCAACTCCGGCCCGGCCAGCGACGCCGGGGTCACCGTCGATGTCCCCCCGACGCCGGTGGCCCCTGAGATCGGCACGGGCGACCACACCGCGGCCTCGGTGACCCTCACCACCATGGTCGAGGGCCTGCGCCAGCCCACGGGGATCGCCTTCAACCCCGAGCGCCCCACGCAGTTCTGGGTGACCAACTGGGCCACCGATGCCTTCACCATCGTCGACACCGCGGGCGAGATGCCCGCCGAGCCCCTTACCATCCGCGACCGCAGCTTCCACTTCCTCGTGTACCCCACCTCGCTCGCCTTCGGGGGCGACGGGACCGTGGGCACCTGCCAGGAGTCGGCCAACGACTACCGCGGCCGGGCCATGCCCAACAACTTCATGGGCCCCGTGGTGCACACCACCGACCTCAACCAGCTTCGTTCGTCGCGGGGGCCCTCGGGCACCCACCTCGACATGCTCCACCACACCCCGTGGTGCATGGGCATCGCCAGCACCGCCCCACGGGAGTTCTGGGTGTTCAACGGGGCCGAAGGGGCCATCGACAAGTACCACTTCAACGAGTGGCACGCCCCCGGGGCCGACGATCACAGCGACGGGATGACCTGGCGCTTCGCCGCGGGCGAGCTCTCCCGGGTCGAGCACGTCCCCAGCCACATCGCCTTCGACCGGGCCGGGGGGTTCCTCTACATCGCCGACAGCGGCAACCACCGCATCGTGCGGCTCAACACCGCCGTCGACCCCACCATCGACATGCGCCGCATCACCACCCGCATCAGCGAGACGCCCCTCTACGCGGCCACCGACACCCACGTCGAAGAAGTCGTCGGGGCCGCGGGCGAGCTCGACACCCCCTCGGGGATCGCCCTGCACAACGGGTTCATCTACGTCTCGGACTGGGCCACGGGGCGCATCTCGGCCTTCCGGATGACCAACGGCGAGCGGGTCAACTACCTCGAGACGGGCCTCACCCGCGGGGCCCTCGCGGGCATCGCCTTCGGCCCCGACAACAAGCTGTACTTCGTCGACGCCAGCACCCCCGAGGCCAGCCGCGTCGTCCGCATCGACCCCTGACCCCTCCCCGGCCTCCCCCCCGACAGTCCCCCGGTCAGCCCGCGCTCGGTTCACGCCGGGCGGGCTGCACCACATGCAGGACCCCGTACCGCCCCTCGGTGCGCTTGACGGCGTAGCGTCCGTCGGGCGGGGCCTTGGCAGCCGTGCACAGGCTCGCGGCGTTGAAGGGGCAGGCCCTGCACTTGCCGCGGGCCTTTGTGCCCTCGGGGTTGCGAGCCCCCGTCCAGTATTGCAGGGCCCAGGTGAGGTCGCGCTCGACCCGGGCCCGGTGGTGGCGAAACACCCACAGGCCGTAGGCCTCGTCATCGACCCGGCGGGCGGTGAGCCCCAGGAGCGGATCGGGGGCCCCGGAAGGGGGCCGGGCGTCGGTCATGGAGAGGCCGTCCTTGGCAGCCAGGAAGGCCCGGGCCGCGATGGCCGTAGCCAGGCCGTCGGTGACCTTACGGCCCCGCGGGAGGACCGCCACGGCGTACACGAGGCGGTCGGTGGAGAAGCCCATGGCCTCCAGCATCCGGCCGTAGGCCCCGACCTGCACCACGTGCGACGGAAACAGCTCGCGCCGACCGCTGAACTTGAACTCCAACACCAGCCGGGCCCGCTTGCCCTCCAGGTGGATGCGATCGGCCCGACCGACCACCCGCACCCCGGCCACCTCGGCGCTCAGGGGCATCTCGACGAGCTCCAGGGCCTCGCCCGCGGTGATGGCCCGATCGATCTCCTCGGGGGAGATCTCCTCGGCTTCGGCCTCGAAAGCGGCATGCCCCGCGGCCCCGGCGGCGAGCTCGGCGCTCTCGGTCTTGAGCGAGTGTGAGCGCGCGAGGTGCACCTGCATCTCGCAGTAAAACTGATTGGCCAGGGTCGATACGCTCACCCGCGGCAACGGAACCGGCACCGGTCCGTCGACCAGCCGCCGGATGCCCGCCAGGCGCTCGGGGGTGAAGAGCCCGTCGAGGGTGGCCTCCAGCCCGTACTTTCTCACCGCCGCGTAGAATTTCCCGGGTTGGTCGTGGAAGAGACCCGCGTCGTGGAGCATCTCCCAGGCGACCCGCTGGGACCCCACGGCGGCCACCAGGGCATAGAGCCGGGCGGCGCACTCCCCCCGGGCTCGCGTAATCTCCGCGAGGAGGTCGGGGTCGATCAATGTGGCGGGATGGCTCATGGAAGGGGCGGCGAGGCTGATCATAGCCTACCGCCCCGGCTTTGCCCCGGACGCGCAATCCGCCTCGACGAAGAAGATCGCGCGCCCGACGGGTGACGTAACCCCGGCAGATCAGGCGGCCTGGGTGTCGGTCCCTGCCCCGGCCGGGGTCGCACGGCGTGCGTCCTCCTCGGCGATGGCCTTCTTGAGCCAGACCTTGGCGTTTTTCATCTTGCCGACCTCCTCGGTGCGGCGGCACAGGGCCTTCCAGGCTCCCTCGCGCAGGGAGGCGTCGAGGGGGGCGAGGTCGGCCCGGTAGCGCATCCAGACGGCCACCGACTCGCCGGGCAGCTCGATGTCGGCCAGGCGCTGGTAGAAGTCCTCCAGGGCCGGAGGGGCGTCCGCGGGGGGCGCGATCACCTCGTCGGGCGGCGGGGGCGGCGGAACCTCCGCCCGCTGCTGGGCGGCGATGGCCGACAGGTCGACCCCCCCGGCGGGCTCCTGGGCGTTGGCCGGGATGGTCTCGATCTCCATCTCGTCGAGCAGGCCGAGGCCCAGGATGGACAGGGTGGCCCGGCGCTTCGCCTTAGTTTCGCACTTCATCAGCACGTTTACCGGATCAATCAGAGGTACGGTGGCCGTGGCGGTCTCGATGCGGCCGTTGGGGTGAGTGGCCCGGCAGACAGCGTAGACCAGCTTGGTCCCGGCGAGGTCGATGACCTTGGGGCCGTCGATGATCTCGCGGTTGAGCTTGTGCATGGCCGCGAGCTGATCGGTGGCCCCGCGGGTGGCGTAGAGGACCTCCTTGCCGTTGAGCTTGAGAAACGCGAAGGGTTGGGCGTGGGGGTTGAGCCCCAGGCCCTCGCACATCTGCACGTAGAAGCGCGACCGCTCGGTGCTGTTGAGCCCCGACAGGTCGCCCCGCAGGACGAGGGAGTCGATGACCTTGCCGCCGGTCTGGCTGTCGACGGTGAACTCGGCCCGCTCGCTGCTCTTGCGCGGCCCCTGGGTGTTGGAATTGTTGTCGCTCATGTGGGTGTTCTCCGCGCGCTGGGGGATTGCCGCGCGCGCCGCGGCAGGGGACACAGGGTCTTGGTGGGAGGGTTTAGAGGGAGTCGGCATCGTCGAGGACCATGGGGTCTTCGAGCAGGTCGTCGTGCGGGTCGTTGGCCGAGGGGTCGGCGTCGAGGGCGGCCATCCACAGCCCGAACGAGGCGTCGCAGCAGGCCGTAAAGACCTCGTCGGCGGCCAGCTCGGCCTCGAGCTCGGGCGGCAGGGGCGAAGGGGCCCAGGCCGGGGGGATGTCGTTGGCCGGGGCCACGAAGGGAGCGGCCCAGGGAGCGGTGTCGAGACCCGCCCCCCAGCGGCGCTGGGCGTCGCAGAGGACCCGGTCTTTCTTGAACCGGGGATGGGCCTTCCAGTCGGCCCAGGACAGCTCGGCCCGGAGCCGGACGAGCTCGCCGAGCTCCAGGACGCTCTCGACGGGGGCCTCGTCGTAACCGCAGGACAGTGCCGGAGCAGTATTGCTACCTGCGCCGACGGGGCCCGCTGCGGGAGCACCCTCGCCCAGCCATCCCATCCGTCGCGTCGTACGTCCGTCGTCCATCACGAGCCTGAACATGCGACCCGACGCCCTCCCACACAAGCGCGCGACGACCCTCAAGTGACATACTCTGACACACCCCGACGACGCCCTGGAGGCGCTCCCGCGTCAGCGCCGCGTGTTGCGGGCCCCCGCGGAGCTCCGGGGTGCGGAGGCCCTGCGGGGCACGAGCGAGCTCGGGTCGGCCAGGGCGGCGTCGCACCAGGCCCCGAGGCTGCCCCGGTCGCTGGCGGACTGGGCTTCGAGGGCGGCCCGGACCCACCCGTCGGCGTCGAGGCTCACCCCGCGCCGCGACAAGAGATCGAGGGCCATGGCCACCGCGCGATCGGGAACGAGGCTCCGCAAGGCCTCGCTCAGCCCCGGGTCGTGGGCCCCGTACACCACGCTCACGGGCGGGGCCCTCAGGCTCGACGCGGGCCCGGCCAGGGCTGGACGGCCCCGCCCCGCGGGGGCGAGGCTCGCGACGGGGGCGGCGCCCACGGCGGCCCGAGCGAAGGGTCGCGGATCGGGGGCGAGGGGCCCGTCGAAGTAGTCCGGGGGCAGCCCGTAGGCCTGCACGATGGCCAGCATCACGTCGCCCCCGAGGGCCCGGTGGCCCCCCAGGATGGCCCCCACGGTGCCCTGCTCCCGCCCGATGCTGGCGGCAAACTCGCGCTGGGTCACCCGGCTCCCCCGGGCCGCCCCGAGGGCGTCGAGGAACCCCGCGAGTCGCTGGCGGCGACGGGCAGCGGCATCGGCGGCGACAGGGCGGGGCATCGGCCTATCCGGTGTAGCCCGAGTCCCCCTGCCCGCGCAATCATTGCTTGACTGCACATACTTACTTAAGCAGTATTGCTTCCAACCATGACCGAGCCCCGAGACGCCCTCCCACCCCGTCCCGCCCGAAGCCGCCGCAAGGCCCCGGTCACCGCCTCCCGGCTGACGCTCCTGTCGGCCCGGGGCGAGCCTCTGGCCGTGGCGGCCCCGGTCCACGATCTGGCCGCGGCCCGGGAGAAGTCCAAGCGTCCGCCCGTTGCCCCGCAGCTCCACGCCGTGGCCGCGGGTCCGGGGGCCCCGGGTTCGGTCCAGTTGTCGTTGGGGTTGCGCCCCACCCTGCGCCCGGTTCCCCGGGCGGGACGACCCCCGTGGGCGGCCGAGCCGTCAGTCGTCCTGCCCCCGGGCCTGCGCACCTGGGACGACACCCTGGAGGGCGAGCGGGTCGACCTCCCGGGTCCGTCGGGCCCCTCGGGTCACGTCGAGTCGGCCATCGCGGTGCTCCGGGCCGCCGCGCAAGCCGAGCGGGTGGCCACCCGGGGCGACGCCCTCCTGCTCGCGATGGAGCACCTGACCCAGGCCCTGGGCGAGCTCTTCGACCCGGCCACGGCCCGGGCCCACCTCGACCAGCTCCGCAAGCGGCTCTGAGCGTCGGTCGGGGCGAATCCACCCGCCCTACTGCTGGGCTTCGGAGTAGGCGTCTCCGGGCCCAGAGCGAGGGCACCGGCGGTGGAGGAGGCGTGATGGGACGCCCCATGCTCGTCGATTGAGCAGGCGGTTGTCGTAGCGGGACCCGAGACGCGCCGCGGGGTGTTCGAGGACGGGTGCGATCCGCGGATGCATGGGCGCAGGGTCGTATGCGATCTGGGCGTAGTTGTAGGGGGTTCAGCTCCAGGCCCGCGTTCGGGTCGATAGATTCCCCGTTGTTCGAAGCACCCTCACGCAGCGACCGTGCCGCGCTGGGCCTCCGCGGTCGACGCGGAGCTCGCTGGCCTGCCCTCGCTGTCCGTTCCCTTGACCATCCTCGACCTGGCCGTGGTCGGCGAGGGGGAGTCTGTGCGGGCCAGCCTGGAGGGCTCGGTCCGCCTCGCCCAGCGGGCCGAGGACCTCGGCTACCGGCGCGTCTGGTACGCCGAGCACCACGACATCGCCGGGATCGCCTCGTCAGCCACCGCGGTGCTCATCGCCCACATCGCCGCCCACACGAAGACCAACCGCCTGGGCGCCGGGGGCATCATGCTGCCCAACCACGCCCTCCTCCTCATCGCCGAGCAGCTCGGGACCCTCGCCACCCTGCCCTTCGCGTTCGCCTCGCACTTCGCGCCGACCGATCTGTTCGAGGCCATTCGCCTCTACCGGGCCCAGTCTACCCCATCGGCCCAGTGCGCCCGGCCCCGCGTCCTCGTAGGGGTCAACGTCGTCGCCACCGACTCCGAGGCCGAGGCCCGACACCACCTCAACGCCCGGCGCCGGGCCTTCGTGCGGCCCCTCTTCGCGCGCCCGCGCGTGCCAGCGTCTCGCCCGTGCCGACCGCGCCGACCGCGCGCGAGGACGGGCGAAACCGAGGCATCGTCAGGCCCCTGCCTTGTTGCTGCGGCTCAGTAGCGATACACCTGCAGCGCGCGGGTGAGGTCAAACTGCAGGCCGAGGTTGAGGTCGTGGGCGAGGGCCCAGGGGTCGCCGCCGCGGCTTCGCGCGAAGAGGTCGTACGAGAGCGAGATCGACAGCGGCGAGAAGAGCGGCACGCTGAGCCGCGCGGTGGTGCGCACAATCATGTCGTCGGAGGTCGAGCCCGGAGCGCGCCAGGCAAACTCCGAGAAGAGCTGGCCCTCCACTTCGCGGTCGCGGATGTGAAACAGCACCTGCGGCGGCAGCTCACCGCGGGCGAGCACCACGGGGGCGAAGCGCGAGGACGCGTCGAGGATCTCCTGGTCGGCGCCGGCGCCGAGGTTGACGTTGCTGCGGAGGGGGAGCTCGAAGCGGATGCCCGCCGTGGGGCGAAACTGCATGTGGTGAAACGCGCGCGTCGCGGCGTCCCCCGACGGGCGGCTGAACTCCGACTCCAGGTAGCTCTCGGCGTAGGGCAGCGGCTGAAACCACCGGCGCCGCGCGTAGAGCCCCCGCCAGGCGAGCTGGTTGCGCAGGGCGAGCAGGTCGGCGCTCTTGAGAATGCCCGTGTCCTGGCCGGTGGTCTCCACGGTTCGGGTGAACCCCAGCCGTACGCGGAGGTTGTCGTCGAGGGTGTACCGCGGGTGGTCGGCGTCGGCGCGAAACTCCGCGTCAAGGGTGATGTCCGACGAGCCCGCCCGGGCCAGCTGCGGGTCTTGGTAGTTGCGCGGGTTGGAGATGCTGGTCTGCGCCCAACTCGCGTCGACGAAGGCCCGGAAGAGCCAGCGGGTACGCCGCGCTGGGTCGACCGGGGCCTGGGTGATGTCGCCCGTGCGCGGCCGCGCGAGCCACGCGGCGAACACCTCCCGCGGGCCCTCCGGCCCGAAGCGCGCGAACTCCCCCGAGACGTCCTCGCCGAGCCCCCCGTCGCCGCCGCCGACGACGAAGCCCGTGCTCACCACGCGGTAGCGTTGGGTGGTGACGAGGGGCCGGCCGTTGACGCTCCACGTGTCGTCCAGATGGGTCACCCCCCGCACGAGAAAACGTGGGGCCCGGTCGCTCTGCAGCAGGGTCTGGAGGGCCTCGCCCGTCATCGTGCCCACGAAGAGGTGGTCGTCGAAGGGCAGGGCCCCCATCACGTCGAGGCCCGTGATCCGGTCGCGCAGCGGGAAGCGCTGGAGCGGCCGCACGGCCCCGCGGTTGATCACCGACACCTCGGCGGCGGCGTGCTCGCGGATCACGTCGAGGAGGAGCGTGGTCATCCCCTGGCGGTCGAGGGGCGCGACGAGGGAGGCCCCAGCGAAGGAGGCGCGGTCGAGGGCGCAGAGGTCTTCGCGGAGGTCGTGCATCAGGGTCTCGACGGGCGTCGGCAGGGAGGCCGCGGCGTCGTCGAGCACCGTCGGGGCCCGGTCGAGCGTGCGCAGATCGAGGCGCAGCACGCGGCCCGGCTCCGTGGCGTGAATCTGAAGGCCTGTGCGGTCGACCTGGAGGTGGGAGAGCTGCCCGGAGAGGTCATTGGCGAGCACCACCTCGGCCCGCTGCCCCGCGGGCAGACCGTGGGCGACGCGCAAGGTGTCGTCGAGGGACGCGGGCCAGGCCGGGTCGTACAGGGCGATGACGTGCGTGGCCCCGGCGGCGCGGGCCTGGAGCGTCATCCGCGCGAGCACCTCGGTGGGCGAGACCAGGGTGAGCCCTGCGACGCGGTCGGCGGCGATGTTGGTGAGGGTGGCCGGTGCGATGAGCGCGATGACGGCCACACGGACCCCCTCCGCGCCGGGGAAGTCGATCACGCGGGGCGGGTCGTCGGCGTCGTCAAGGGCGTCGCAGAGGGCGCGCGCGTCCTCGTCGCAGCGCAGGTTGCTCAGCAGCATCGGCACCCCGGCGGCGCGCAGGGCGAGGGCCCGCGCGAGCAGGTCGGCCCGCGGCGCAGCGAGGTCGCGGTGACCCGCGGCGAGGGCGTGGTAGCCCATCGCCCGTACGGCCGCGGCGGCGCTTTCGGGGTGGTTCTGCGCGAGGCGATGGGCGAGGGCCGAGGCCCCGAAGAGGTCGCCAGCGTCGATACGCAGGCCCTCGCCTGCGGCCTGGAGGCTCCCGGCCAGGCGCGCGAGACCCGCCTCGCGGGGAGAGACGTCGGGCCCGCAGCGCAGCGGCACCACGTTGGACTCGAAGCCGCTCGAGACCAGTACCTGCATCGGCGGAGACGGCGGCGATTGCCCAAAGGCCTGCGCCCCGACCAAGAGGAAAGCCAAGCCGAGTATACCGTGGTTCACGCGGGGCGCTCTATCATAGGGGCGGGCGAGGGCGTGAGCCTGTGTGCGGATGCACTCAACAATCGGTTGATTCCAAGAGCCGAGTCAATGATCTAACTTCTACGGAACAAACGTGTATGCTTTCCACGAAGACGGCAGCCGATACCGCGTCGAGGGCGAGGGTCGGCGGCCCGACAAGATCGACAGTCATTTTTTGCAAAAGGAGACATACACATTCGTGGGATCCACTGACACGTTCGCGTCGGTTGAGCCCGAGTTTCCTGACATGCTGATCGAGCGCTCCGAGCCTGACGAAGACCCGGTCTGGAGGGGATGGGGATTGGACCTCCAATGGGTTCCCGGGGTCGAGCGGCTACCCTTCTGGAGCTTCAGCCCCACGTTCGAGTCGACAGGTTCCCCGTTGGACGAAGCACCCTTACGCACCGACCGTGCTGCGCGTGGCCTCTGCGGTCGACGCAGAGCTCGCTGAACGAATCCAACCACCCCGCCGCGGCTCCACGC
>CAYUSB010000006.1:224078-234878 GCA_964447205.1 uncultured Myxococcaceae bacterium | reverse complement strand
CACCACGACATCCCGGCAGATCCATGGCCTCGGAGCCCAAAGTTGACAGCGGTAGCCCTACAGCCCGCCCCTCCTCGCCGCCGCCGCCCAACCTACTCCGCGGGCTTGGGCTCCGCGACGGGTGCGGCCTCGGCGGAGCCTTCCCGGTCGAAGGTCCCCCGGAGGCCGTCGACCAGGGGCAGGACCTTGCCGATCCGGGCGAGGCTCTGGGCGAGCTGTGCCGCGTTGACGTTGGCCGTCACCAGGGCGGCGAGGGCGGCGTCGCGGGCCGTGCGTGTGGTCCGGGCCTCGTCCTCCTCGCGGGTCACCGCGGCCCGGGCTTCGGTCAGCGTGGCGAGGGGCCCCTGCAAGAGCGCCACCCACGTCCCCGCCTCGACCTCCCCCACCCCCGGAACCACCGGCTTCGGCAGCGGATGCAGCCCGAGGGCCTCGATCACCTGCGCGGCGGTGCGGGCCAGGACAGCCGGGTCCATCGACACCTCCGCGGGAAACGTCAGCTTCGTGACCCACGCGTCGCCGAAGAGGCTCGCCGTGGTGCGCTTGAGATCGACCACGGCGCGGTACAGGGTGGCCACGGCCTCGTCGCGTTGAGACCGCGGGGCGGCGTCGTCGGAGAGCTCGTGCTGGTGGGCGTTGTCGGCGGCGATCAACCCGGCGAGCCGCTGCTCGATCTCGTGTTGGGCGAATCCCAGCAGGGGCAGGACGTCCACCGCCCGCCCATCCTCCGAAGCCTTGCTCTCCAACCGAACCGCCTCTGCGATGGCAGGCCCATGGGTCCTGAGCGCCGAGGCGATGCCCTCGGACAACTTCTGATGGTCGGTCACGATCTTGGATGGCATCGGCAACGCTCCTCAGCGCGTGCGCACGACGGTGTGCTTCGTCGCAGACACTCCCACATTCCGTCCCAGAAAAGAAGACCCTTGGACCCTTCCACCCCCAGCGCCAGGGTCACTCCGCCTGGCACACGGCCATGCACCCAATCCTCGACATCCATCGGAGGCCCCACGGCGCCATGAATTCAAGATCTTCCTGGTCGCGGGCTGAAGCCCACGGCACCTTCGGGAAAGCCCGTCGAAGACGGGCTGCCCATCCATCGAGCACAACGGTCACCAGGGTGTCTTCCAGGGCGGCATCTCCCCGGCGATGTCGAGCAAGGACCGAAGAACAGCGGGCGCCACCCAAGGCTTCGTGTTGTGAAGCCCGTCTCGGACGGGCTTTGCCAACAGTGCCGTGGGCTTCAGCCCGCGGCGTGGCGTCTCGCTCGTCGGAGTCAGGCGGGAGGCCCTGGCACACCGCGCACAGAACGTCACTGTATGGCGTACAATGGCACAAACCTGAGCCAAGAGGGGCGTTTGTTGGCGTACACCGGGGTTCGGGGCAGCCCGGAAGGCCGCGTGTTGACATCCAGCGGCCTTCGGGACAGCCCGGAAGGCCGCCTGTTGGGATACAGAAGCCTTCGGGGCAGCCGAAACAGGTATTTGCCCTTCACTCCACCGCGAGCACCACCAGGGTCGGGTCACGCGGGCTACGCGGGCCCACCACGGCCCGCACCTCGCCCCCCGCGGCGCACCGAAACACCCCCGCCACCGTAGCCGGGGCCATCGCCGCGAGGTCGGCCCGCAGGCGCATCCCCGCCGGAGGCCACCCCTCCACGGCCGCCCCCACCCGCCCCAACACCTCCGGAACCCGCCCCTCCCCCACCCGGGCGCACCGCCCGTTGCCCAGGCGTGGGCGTACTCCCGCGAGGTCGGCCATCGTACGGGCGGGCGTGTGGTGTGCGTCGAGGTCGGCCAGGAGGTGCTGCCATCCGTCCTCGCTCACGGCCTGGGCGTCGGCCTCCTGCAACTGCCGCAGCCGCTGCATCCGCGCGAGAAACTCCGCCCGCGGAACCCGCGTGGCGTCCATCGCCCCCGTAGGATCGCCCTGAGCGAGGGCCGCGTGCAGCCGGGCCAGAGCCCCCTCGGGCCCCGCGGTGGGCATCGGGGGGTCGACCCGGCGACAGGCGATCACGGCGAGGACCCCGCAGAGGGTCCAGCGGAAGGAGGGGGAGGACATGGTCACGGGAGGGAAGGGGGATTGACTACCGACGGAGGAAGATGGGGTTGGTGGCCCCGAAGGCCCGCTTGCCGGGGTACACCGGGGCGAGGTCGCCGCCGTTGGCCGCGACGATGACGTAGCTCCCTGCGGTGGCCACGGGCACGGCGAGCTCGCCGCGGTACCGCATGGTGGGGTTGGTCGGGTCGGCCATGGCCGGGGTGAGGGTGATGCGTTGGGTGGGAGCCGTGGTGCTGGGATTGGGGTCGACGTAGAGGTCCAGGGTGTTGACGGTCACCCAGGGCGGGGCCTGCACGGTGACCCGGATGCGGGCCTCGGAACCGGCCCCCATGAGGGTCTGGCCCGGTCCGGCGGTGGCGCTCGTGCCCACGGCCTCGGCGGTGAGGTAGACCCCGCCGAAGATGGTGCTGCGGCCCGTACGAATGGCCGCGGCCACGGTCTGGGGGGTGGCCATCTGGGGGTCGTCGGTGCCCATGATCATGCAGGTCCGGGGGTACCCGACGGGGGAGTTGGGGTTGATCCCGTGGCTGTCCGAGGAGCCCACCGCGAACACCTGCCGCCCGAAGGACAGGAACGAGAACCAGTCGAGGATGCGGCCGCTGGTGACGTTCTCCTCGAAGGAGGTGTCGTTGAAGAACTCGACCACGGTGAACCGGTCGTCCCAGAGCTGCGGGTTGCGGGGCTGGCCCGTCATGGGGTTGTAGCCCGCCGCGTCGAAGTAGGCCCCGGCGGCGGCCCCGCGGGGGTGGTTGATGATGATCACCGGGTCTTCGGGCCGGGCCCGGACGTCGGTGAAGACCTCCACGGGGCGGCGGCCGGCCCAGGTGAAGTTGCCGCCGTTGGGTTCGGCCGGGCGGGGGGTGAGGGGGAAGACGTTGAAGTGTCCCCACACGAAGGTGGTGAGCTCGAGGGCCGTGAGGCCGCGGACCCACCGGGTGAGGCCCATCTCGTCGATGAGGGGCTGGAAGTCGGCCACGAACTCGTGCTCCGACCGGGCCATCACCTCGACCCCGTCGGCGGCCCCGGAGGCCAGCTTGAACCGGGCCGTGTCGCCCGAGTCGGGCGAGCGGTGGGTGTGAATGTGGAAGTCGCCGCAGAGGGCGTTGGGGGTGGCCACCGTACGCCGCAGGGTGGCCATCACCGGGGTGGTCTGTCCGGCCGTGACGGTCACCACCTCGTTGAAGAGGGTGTACTCAAACCCCCGGGCCACCACCACCCGCCAGCGCCCCGGCGGAACGGCCACCGTCGCCTGTCCGTCCTGCGGGAAGAGGGTGTGGGCTCGGCCCGCGCCGGGCAGGTTTTCGCCGTAGTTGTTGGGCACCGTGGGGGCCTCGCCGCGCTCGGGGCTGATCTGCACCCGCACGGGCATGCCCTGCATGGAGTCGGCGTCGCGTACGGTGAGGGCGACGGTCCCGGTGGCCCCGAGCCGAACGGTGAGGGCGTCCATGGTGGCGGGCATGTCGGTGAGGGCCCCGGGGGGGTCGCCCTGACGCCAGGCCATGGCCCGGACGGCCTCTCCGACCGGGACGTGCAGGGTGGCCACCCCCATGTCGTTGACCGTCGCCCGGGTGAGGTACCGCATCCCGTCGGCGCTCACGACATGAACCCTGGCCCCCTGGGCGGGCATTCCCGCGGCGTCCTGGACGGTGACCTGCACGGGCCGGAGCATCCGACCGGCGAGGGCCGAGAGGCTCTGGTGCAGCCCGTTGAGGCCCGGTCCCCGCCCGAGGACCAGGCGGGCCACGGGGATGGGGGTGTTGGCGCAGGCCTGGAGGGTCATCCGGGGGGCCGAGAAGGCGTCGAAGCCCGACACGGAGATAAACGGGGTGAGCGTGTCGGCCGGAACCTGCCATGCCCAGCTCGTGCCCACGTCGTCGACCCAGCCGACGGTGGGCGAGGCCATGGCGTTGTCGCGGCCCGTGCGCAAGAAGCCCGCGTCGGGGAAGAACCGCGTCATCCGGTACCCCTGGAAGAACGCGTGGAGGACCGTACGCACGGCCCGGGCGTCGGGGGTGGGGTTGGAGACGGTGAGGGCGATGTCGACGTGGTCGGCCCCGGGGCGCAGGGTGTAGTCGATGGCCCCGCGCATCCCGAGGAAGTCCTGGGGGGCCAGGGCCCGGCCGAAGTCGTCGATGAAGGGGATGGCCGTGAGGGGGCCCTCGGCGCGAATGACCGACTCTCCCCCCGCGGTCCCGTCGCGGAGCACGGAGACGGTCTCGGTGGCCAGGGTGTAGCGCCCGAGGCCGAAGATGGCCTCGCCGAAGTCACCCGCCTCGACGAGGCGACCGCCGCGAACCTGGGCCACCCCGATGGGCTTTCCGCCCCACGGGTCGTAGCCCGAGGAGGGCTTGGCCCGCTCGATGAGGAGGGCCACCCGCTCGTTGGCGAGGACGTAGTCGCCGGCGCTCCAGGTCGCGAGCCCGGTGCGGTCGGCGGGGAGCTGCTCGGCCGTGAGGCGCCCGGCCCGAGTGGCCCCGGCGGGGATGGTCAAGGGGTCGCTGGCCCCGGCCTCGTTGCCGCGCTCGAAGGCCGGGGGGGCCGTCGGGCAGGAGGTGAGCACGTCGGGCTGACCCGCGTCGACCCCGACCTCGGCGGCCCCGTCGAGGCCCCCATCGCTGACCACCGCAGGCGGATCGCCGCTGCACGAGAGGCCGAGGGAGAGGAGCACACCCAGGGACCACCAGGACCGCTGTCGCATCATGATGGAAGCGATCTTGTCACATTTTCGTTGCGTTGATGAGCCTGCCTTGTCGCACGGGGGAAGACCCCTGTCTGGCGGGGGGGTGGACAACCCACGGGGAGTGGGAGACAGTCGGACCCGAACACGGTCTCTTCCCTGACAGCGGGGGAGTTCCGCAGGAGGCGTGTCGTGCGGCGATGGCAGGCTACGGGCCTTGCAGTGATGCTCGCGTCGGGGCTGGCGGCGGGGGGAGCCGAGGCCACACCGACCCGCGAGGCGTACCGGTATTTCCGGGCCCTCTCCATCGACCTCCAGGGCCGGATGCCGACGCCCGAAGAGGTCGCCGCGTTTGAGCGCCCCGGCTTCGACCTCGACGCCTGGATCGATCAGCGCCTCACCGGGCCCGCGTATGCCGAGCGGCTGCGCCGGGTCTACATGGACCTCCTGCGGCTGGAGGTGGGGCGCAACTTCGGGTTCGTGTCCAACCCCATCATCTTGCGGCGGGCGCGGGTGCGGGGCCCCTCGGGCGACCTGGTCGACGTGTACTACCGCCGCGGGCAGCGCCGCGACCGGGTCGAGACCGACGGCGATTTCTGCATGACCCCGGGCGAGACGGGCCTGTCCATCACGGGCAACGGGCAGGTGTCGGGCACGGCCACGGCCGTCCCCGCGGCGGTGTGGTCGGCCCGTACGGTGGAGGTCCGGCCCTGGTGGCTCTACCGCGATCACCGGGCGGCCTCGCCGAGCCAGGCCATCACGGTCGACCCCAACCATCGCGGGACCGATTTCGAACCCGTGGCCGCCCTGCGCACCGAGGCCGACGGGCGCACCCCGGCGGTGAGCGTTCGGGTGTGCCGCGAGGAGGCCCAGACCGGGGCCCAGGGAGCCGTGTATGTCTCGGGCCGTACGACCGCCCCGGCCCGTCCCTACCCCGGGGGGCGGCTGACCGCCCCGCCCATTGACAGCGCCTACGCCCGGTCCCACGCGGGCGAGATGGTGTCGTGCACCGTCGGCAGCGGGGTGGCGATGTCCGACCGCTGCGGGTGCGGGCCAGGCCTGGAGCGCTGCATGCCCGGGAGCACCCTCGGCAACGACCCCCCGGCCTTCGTGCTGCCCGACAACGTCCCCCTCGGGATCGAGGCTCCCCTCGACAACACCCAGTCCATGCCGCAGAGCGACTGGGCGCGGTTCTGGTGGGCCCAGGAGGCCTCGCGCTTCGTCGACGACGTGTTCGCCAACGACCGCGACGTACGCGACCTGCTGGTCGGGCGGGCCACGGTCATCAACGGTCCCCTGGCGCAGTTTTACCGCTCGATGGCGTCGAGCACCTGCTGCGGCAACGGGGTGAATTTCAACTACGTCCAGCCCGTGTCGCTCTTCGACCCCGCGCGGGTTCCGGGCGACATGCTCCCGCAGGACGTGTCGTCCTGGCGCAGGGTGGCCGACCGCGGCCCCAACGCAGCGGGCCTCCTCACCATGCCCATCTTCCTCGCGAAGTACGGCACCCGCAGGGCCCGGGCCCACGCGGTGTATCAGACCTTCCTGTGCCGCGAGTTTGTGGCCGAGGGGCTTGAGCTGATGCCCAGCACCGAGGCCAACCTCATGCTCCGCCCGGGCTGCACCACCTGCCACCAGACGCTCGAACCCCTGTCGGCCTACTTCACCCGGGTCACCGAGTCGGGCTGGACCTTCCTCCCCGCGGCGCAGTTTCCCGCGGCCAACCCGGCCTGCGCGATGACCAACAACCGCATGCCCGGGAGCTGTTCGAGCTTCTACGACCTGCAGTTTGCCAACGCGAGCCGCGGTCTCCTGCGGGGGGCCTACGGCTCGCTCACCAACGCCGACAGCGGCCCCGCGGGTCTTGGGCGGGCCGTCACGGCGATGCCCGAGTTTGCGCGCTGCGTGGCCTCCAACATCACCGAGTCCTTCGTGGGCCGGGCCCTCGGCCCCGACGACCAGAGCCTGATCGACCGCCTCGCGGTGGCCCTGCGCGACGGAGGGTACCGCCCGCGGGCCCTCGTGCGGGCCCTCGTACGCGCGGAGGTCTACCGCGACGCCAACAACCTCGCCCCCGCCGTCTGGCGCGAAGAGGGAGGCACCCCGTGAAGGGCCCCAAGCACATCCCCCTGGTCTTCGCCCTGGGACTCGCCGCAGCCGGATGCAACGGCGCCGCAGAAGAGCCCGCCGCCCCGACGACGCCCACTCCCGGACCCGCCGCGCCCGAGGGCCCCACCCCCGTGCGCCCCCGGACCCTCCACGAGATCCCCGGACACGAGAGCCTCCCGCAGGACACGACCCCCAAGGAGGCCCCGCGGCTCATCGCCCCCGAGGTGTTGATGCGGTCGTACCTCGGCCTCTTCGGGGGCTTGGCTCCCCTCACGTTGCAGGCCCAACTCCGGGCCATGAACGGGGCCCAGCTCTTCGACACCTGGAACGACTACCTCTCGGCCCTCGGGGTCCCCGACCACGCCGCGGACATCCCACGCAGCCCGCAGACCAACGCCCTGATGCTCGCCGCGTTTGAGCGCATCGGGGTGGCCCTCTGCGACCGGGCCGTGACCACCGACCTCGGGGCGACGCCCCCGGCCCGCAAGTCGGTGTTCCGCTTCGACATACCGGCCGGGACCCGGGCCCTCACGGACGCGGAGTTTACGACCCGCTTCGACGTGTTGCACCGGCTCTTCCTGGGGTACCCCGCGGCCCTGGCCCCCACCCCCCGCACCGACCGTTTCCTGCAGCTCTACCGCGGGGCCGCGGCCCGTCGTACGGGCGCAGGGGCGGTCACCACGAGCTTCAGCGCCCCGCAAGCGGGTTGGGCCGTGGTCTGTTACGGCCTCATTCGTCACCCCGAGTTTCACCTCTACTGAGCCCACGGACGGATTCCCTCTCATGCACGACCCTGCACCGAGCCGCCGCGGCCTGCTCAAGCTCCTCGGAGGCGCCGCCGCCGCCGGAGCCGCCAGCCAACCCGTCTGGCGGGCCCTCGCCGACGAACCTACCGCCCCCGACGAGTTCTTCGTGCTCGTGCACGCCTCGGGGGGCTGGGACGTGACCCTGTCCCTCGATCCGCGCAACGAGGCGGTGGGCCTCATCGACCCGCCGAGCAGCGAGTGGGTCGACACGGCCACCCTGCGTCACTGGCGCGACGCCCCCCTCGACGGCGACACCACCACCTTCGAGATGCTCCGCCCCCGCGGGACGAGCCTGCGCCTCGGCCCCGCGGTAGGCAACCTCCTTGACATCGCCGACCGCATCACGGTCATCAACGGCCTCGCGATGAACACCGTGAGCCACCCCGACGGGACCTTCTTCGTCTCCACGGGGCGCCACCTCGCGGGGGGCCGTCCCGTGGGCCCGAGCGTGGATACCGTGCTCGCCAACGAGTTTGGCCGCACCCAGCTCTTCCCGTCGGTGAGCGTTCAGTTTCCGTCGGCCTATGTGGGCGGGGGGCTCGATCCGCGGGCGGCTCCGCTCAAGATGGCCAGCGTCGACACGGTGTCGCGGGTGCTCTCCCGCTCCAACGCCAACACCACGGCGGCCGACCGCGAGGCCGTCACGGCCATGCTCTCCCTGGAGTCGCGCGACCTGCTCGCCCGCGAGTATCACCGCGAGGTCATGGAGGGCTTCTCGCTCCAGTTCGGCAGCCTCCAGCAGATGCTGCGGAGCAACCTCCAGGCGGTGTTTCAGACCACCGCCCTGCGCACGGCCCAACCGAGCTTCAACTACACGGCACGCTTTCAGAGCCGGGCCGCGACCAACGCGGCCTTCGCCGTCGAGGCCATGAAGCGCAACGTGGTGCGCTGCGTGAGCTTCTCCATGGGAGGCTTCGACACCCACAACGCCAACTATCGCCTCCAGGGCCTGGTCCAGCAGGAGTGCTTCGACGCCATTACTGCGCTCGTGCGGGCCCTCGACGCGGCCCCGCACCCCACCCGCACGGGGCGCAGGCTGAGCGATCACACCCACATCCTCGTGGTGAGCGACTTCTGCCGCACCCCGCAGATCAACACCACCGGCGGCCGCGACCACTACCCCAACGGCTCGGCCCTGGTGATCTCGCCGCGGTTTCGGGGCGGGGTGTCGTACGGCGAGAGCGACCCGGGGCAGCTCCTGCCGCGTCCGGCGGGGCGCTTCGTCGACGGGATGCGCCCGGTGGCTCCGCCCGACGTGCTCGCCACGTTTGTGCACGCGTTCGGGGTCAACCCCCGGCGGTACCTCCGCGATGGCGAGGTCGTGCAGGAGGTGTTGCGGAGCTGATGGGGTCGCGGGCAGCCGGGTGGATGGTGGTCGGGGCCCTGTCCCTCGGGGCCGCAGGGGCCTGCGTCGGCGACGGGGCCGACCCGCTCGACGACGCGGGCGAGACCGACGACGCGACGGCGATCCGCGACGCCACGGTGCGCCCGGCGGGGGTCTTGCGGGTGCGGCGGGTGGTGTTCAACGCGGCGGGAGTGAGCCTCGGGCGGGTGCAGGCGGTGGCCGAGGCGGGCGACGTGGTCACCCTCTGGGGCGAGCGCGGCATGACCGTGCTCCAGGGCGGGGCCGTCACCGCCACCGACGCCTCGGGGACGGCGTGGCGGGCCGCAGCGGCGGTTCCAGCGGGGGACAGCGCGGACGGGACGTGGCTGGTGGGCCTCGACGCCATGGGCCGGGCCTGGCGCCTCCGCGACGGGCGCTCCCTGGAGAACGTCACCGCCCGGTACACCCTCGACGGCCGCGACGCCCAGACCCTGCGGGCCCTCGACGCCACCCGCACCGCCTTCGGGGTCACCGCAGGACTCGGGATCGCCGACGGGATGCGGGTCTTGTACTGGGACGACCCGGCCTTCGCCGCGATGACCGCGGGAGGAGGCCGGGCCGCAGCCGCGACCCGGACGGGAGTGCGGGTATTCGACCCGACCACGCGGATGTTCGTCGAGTACATGCTGCCGGACGTGAGCGGGGTGGCCCTCGACCCGATGGGCCGGCTCCATGTCACCGCGGGCCGGGTGTACTACGCCGAGGACACGGCAGACGCCCAACGGAGCCTCGTTCCCCGGGCCACGGGGGCTGCGGCCCTGCGCGGGCTGACGGCCTCGGGCGGGCGCCTGTGGCTCGTTGTAGGCGGGTCTCTGGCGGCGCTGGAGGACGGGGCCCTGTCGGTCGCCGACGACGTGATGGTGCCCCCCGGGGCCACCCTGCATCCGTCCCCCTCGGGCGACGTGTGGGTGGTGAGCCCGACCTCGCTCGAACGGTACGGCATCGACGACAGCCCCGACCGCAGGCTGTGGGAGGAGACCGTACGCCCCGTGTTCGCGCGGCGCTGCACGCCCTGCCACCTGCCGGGCGGGACGGCCAACCAGGACCTGTCCACGTACGGGTCGTGGGTGTCACGGCGGGCCGAGGTACGGAGGCAGGTCCTCGACCTCGGGGCGATGCCGCCCAATCCGCCGCCCCTCTCGGCCGACGACCGGGCGGCCCTCGGGCGCTGGCTCGGGGGGGCCGCGATGCCCGATGCAGGCCTCGACGCCGCGGTCGCAATGGACGCCCCGCGCGACGCCGGGGTGCCGATGGACGTACGCGACGCCACCGTCGCGATGGACGTACGCGACGCCGGGCTGCGCGACGTGGGAGTCGACGTACGCGACACCGGTCCGCGGGACACAGGGGCCGACGTACGCGACGCGGGGACGGCCACGATGGCGGCGGTGCAGGCGATCTTCACCCGGGCCTGCGTGAGCTGCCACGGGTCGTCGGGCGGCCTGAACCTCGCCAACGCGACCACCAGCCGCACCAACCTCGTCAACCGCGCGGCAGCGGGCGGGGCGTGCAGCACGGGGATGCGGGTGCGGGTGGTCCCGGGCAACCCCACGATGAGCCTTCTCTACCAGAAGATCACCAACACCCAGACCTGCGGGGCCTCGATGCCGCGCAACGCGGCCCTCCTGCCCGCCGCCGATCAGAACGTCATCCGCAGTTGGATCGCCGCAGGGGCCCCGCCGTAGGGAGTCCTACGGGGCGTCGGGGTCGATGCCGAGGGCCCGCAGCCGCGCGGCGAGTTGCTCTGCGCGGGCGCGGGCAACGTCCGC
>CAYUSB010000006.1:0-223978 GCA_964447205.1 uncultured Myxococcaceae bacterium | reverse complement strand
CTCCGTGCGGGCGGCGTCGGCCTCCGTGCGGGCGGCGTCGGCCTCCGTGCGGGCGGCGTCGGCCTCCGTGCGGGCGACGTCGGCGCGCTCGACCCCCGTGGGAATCAGGGTGCCGTCGAGGGTGCACCAGCGCAGCCAGGTGGCCTCGAGGTCTTCGTACACGCCCGTCCAGGGAACGAGGCCGAGGCCGAGGCGCGGGAAGACCGGAGTCGCCATGGGGCGGTAGACGTCGCCCTGGAGCTCAAACGCGTGCAGAGCCGTCTGGCCGAGGAATTCTCCCGGATCCCAGACGACGTAGTAGGGCACCCGCAGCACGGCGTAGCGGTGTTTCTTCGCCCCGAGCTCGCCTCCCTCGCGGTTGGACACCACCTCGATGACCACGTCGGGGGACTTACCAAACTCCCAGGTCAGGTAGGTCCGGTGCTTCTTCTCGAAGATGTCGGGGTGAAGCACGACATCGGCGCTCAGCAGCATGTCGGGCACGATGGGAGGCTGCCGCGTGGAGGCGAACACCCCCACGTTGGCGAGGGCCACGAAGGTGCGCGGGGCCCCGTCCTCGCGGGGCGGGGGGCCGTCCCAGCCCGAGAAGAGGGGGGTGGTGAGAAGACGCTGCTCCTTCTCGGAGTAGATGTTGTCCACAGGGGTGTCGTCCTCGGTCACCAGGGACGAGATGTCGGGCTCGTCGAGGTCGTCGGCGTGCGCCAGTTGGGGAGCCATGGCCATGCCGTCATCTTGCGGGGTGAAGGCCCGGGGCGTCAATCGCGCGGGCCCTTCGCAGGCTCCCTACTTGCCGCGGTCGTGGGTGAGGGTCTCGAGGTCGGGGCCGGTCACGGTGTACGCGCGGCCGAAGCCCAGGATGAAGCGCCCGCCCTCGGGCTCGGGGCGGAGCTCGACCCAGTGAAAGTCCCCGAGGCCCAGGAGGGTCTCGGCGATGGGGAACCGCGCGCGGTACAGGGCCTCGGCCCCCACGGCCCGGCCCTCGTCGCGCGACAGGAAGCGGGCCGTGCAGCGCAGGGACAGGCGCACGAGGGCGTGGTTGCTCCGGGGGTCGTCGGGGCGCGGGGCCTCGCTCACGAGGACCCCGCATCGCGGGTCGGCGCGCAGGGCGGCCGTGTGGGGGGAGAGCTCGCTCACGAGGGTCCACAGGCGCGTGGGCCCGCGGCCTCGCACGAAGGGCACGAGCGACACCGCCGGCCCCGTGGCCTCCCACACCCCCAGGCTCGCCACCGGAACCTCCGCCAACAACGCCTCCAAGGCCTCCACGGGATTGGTCATCGTGCCCCGAGGGGTAGCACCCCGCGGCACTGGGTGGTTGCCGCCGGGGGCAGGGTGGGGTTGAATCCCGGCCATGCCCCGCGCACGATGGTGGACCCCAGGCTTGCTCGTCGCCCTCACGAGCTGTTCGAGCAACAACCCCCCGACGCCCGACGCCGGAATGGTCTCTGACACAGGACCGGCCCTCGACGCCCCGGGGCCCACCCGCATCGAGGAGTTGCCCATCGCCGAGCGGCTCCGGCTGCCCAACCTCGACGCCCCCGTCGACGTGGTGGTCGACCGTTGGGGCTGGCCCCACATCCGGGCCCGCAACCTCCGCGACCTGGCCCGGGCCCAGGGGTATCTCCTGGCCCGCGATCGCATGGCCCAGATGGACGTCCTGCGCCGGCTCGCCTCGGGCACCCTGGCCGAGCGCTTCGGGGCCCTCAACGCGGGGGCCATCAACAGCGACCTGTCGTTCCGGACGCTCGGGCTCCGTCGGGCCGCCCAGGCCATGTGGACCCAACTCGAAGCGGGCGGGCCGAGCCGCGAGCGCACCCTGCTCGAAGGCTTCTCCCAGGGGGTCAATCACTACCTTTCCCAGGTCCGGTCGGGGGCCGTCTCGCTCCCCCAGGGCAGCAGCGTCGTGGTCGACGAGACCACCGCCGACTGGACCCCCGTCGACGCCCTCGTCATCGGCCGCTACCAGTCGTACTCGCTCTCGTACGATGCCAACGACGACATCCGCCGCAGCGCCACCGCCCAACGCATCCGCGAGGTCTTCGACACCGCCGACCCCATGATGCAGCCCGCCCAGGCCGCGCGGCGCGGGATGACCCTCGACGTCCTGCGATGGGCCCCGCCCACCGACGCCATCGTGGTCCCGGAGTTCCTCGGCACCCTCCCCGGCGCGACGGGGCAGCCCCTCACCCACCGCCCCGAGACCCATCGGCCTCGTGTGGCCCGCTCGGTCTTCCGCGACGCCGAGCGTTTCCTCGCCCTCACCCAGGCCGGGGCCGAGATGCTCGGCGACGAGACCCGCGGCAGCAACAACTGGATCGTCGCCCCCAGCGGCACCCGCAACGGCCGGGCCCTGCTCGCCAACGACCCCCACCTCGGGCTCACCTCCCCGGCCATCTGGTGGGGGGTTCATCTTACGGTCACCGAGGGGCCCGACGCGGTGGACGTGGCCGGCACGACCTTCCCGGGCATCCCCGGGGTCATCATCGGGTTTACCCCCCGCGTGGCCTGGGGGGTCACCACCGCCGGCTACGACGTGACGGACGTCTACCAGGAGACCATCACCCCCGGGGCCGCGGGGCAGCCCGACACCGTACGCTTCAACGGCATGGACGTGCCCATCCAGGTCATCACCGAGCGGGTCTCCAACGGCCGCGGAGGCTTCGTCGACGCCCGCATCGAGGTCGTGCCCCACCACGGGCCCCTCGTTCCGCGCATCAGCGACGGGATGATCCTGCCCCGGCAGGGCACCACGGCCCTGTCCATCAAGTGGACGGGGCATCAGCCCACGACCGACCTGTCGGCCTTCCTCGGGGTGTCGTACGCGGCCAACGTGGCCGAGGCCCGACAGGCCGTGCAGCGCTTCGGGGTGGGGGCCCAAAACTGGGTCCTGGCCGACATCGAGGGCAACACCGGGTACGCCTCGCACGCGGTCATTCCCGTCCGGGCCATGGGGGCCCTCACGTGGCACCCCACCATGCGCCCCGAGGGAACCAACCCCTGCATGGTCCTGCCCGGCGACGGCAGCGCCGAGTGGGTCGGCACCCTCCGGCCCGAACAAATCCCCCAAGGGGCCCCCACCCCCCAGCGCCCCTTCCTGGCCACGGCCAACGGCGACCAGTCCGGGGTCACCCTCGACAACAACCCCTTCGACGCCCCGGTCTACCTCGGCTGCGCCTTCGCCTCGGGGTACCGCCAGGAACGAGCCCTCCAGCGCCTCGGGGCCCTCGCTCCCCAACAGGCCACCCGCGAGGACATGGAGGCCATCCAGGCCGACACCCACGTCCTCCTCGGGGGCCAGCTCCGCCCCTTCCTCATGGAGGCCATGGGCCGGATGGAGATGGCCTGGGCCAACCCGACCTCGCAGCCCGACCTCGCCCCCCTGGCCATGGCCACCATGGCCCGCCAGGCTCGCCTCCGCGACGCGGCCGCGCGCCTTCAGGCCTGGAGCCTCGACGGGGCCTCCGGGGTCGGAGAGGCCACCGAGGCCCAACGCCGCGACGCCTCGGCCACCTCGATCTTCCACGGGTGGGTCGTGCGCCTCCTGGCCAACACCTTCAACGACGAGGCCACGGCCCTGAGCCTGCCCGGGGTGAGCGTCGGCTGGGACCGGCTGCGTACGATCGTTCACCTCCTGCGCAACCCGGGGCAGCTCCAGGCCCGCAACCCCATGACCCAACAGAGCGTCCTGTGGGACGACCTCGGGACGGCCGACGTCACCGAGACCCGCGACCTCATCCTCGTGCGCTCCCTCGACGAGGCCCTCACCGAGCTCGAACGGGTCTTCGCCGCGGCCGACATCGACATGTGGCGCTGGGGGGCCCAGCACACCATCCGCTTCAACGTGCTCTTCCCGCCGCTCGGGCCCGGGGTGTCGATCCCGGCCAGCGGGGACCCGATGTTCCCGCGGGGTTTCCCGCGCCCGGGAGGGATCGACGTGCTCGACGCCTCGGGGCCCAGCACCGGGAGCTTCAACTTCAGCTTCGGGTCGGGAGCCTCGCAGCGCTTCACCGTCGAGATGGACCCGTCGGGCCCCATCGCCCACAACGCCCTGCCGGGCGGGCAGAGCATCGACCCCGCGTCGCCCCACCACCGCGACGAGGCCGAGCTGTGGCGCACCAACCGCTCGCACCGGATCCCCCTGCGCGAGGCCGACATCGTGGCCCAACACGCGCGCCGCATCCGCATCGAAGCCGGGATGTAACCCTCGGACGCGGGCCGCGGCCCCCCCATGGACGCGCCCGGCCGGGCGTGGGAAGCTCCCGGGATGGTCAGGCCCAAGCGCTACGCGCTCGCCATCGAGCTCACGGCCTACTGCAACCAGCGGTGCGGCTACTGTTACAACGACTGGCGGGCCGAGCCCGGGAGCGTCCCCTCGCTCACGAGCCCCGAGCTCCTCGGGGCCATCGAGCGGGCCGTCACCGAGGTGGAGTTCGACCACGTCACCCTCACCGGGGGCGAGCCCTTCGCCCGCAACGATTTCTTCGAGGTCATGGCCCTGCTCCAGCGGCACAACCTCCGGGCCCTCATCATCTCCAACGGGGGCCTCATCACCGACGCCCTCGCCGCGCGGGTGGCCCCGTTTCGGCCCCTGTTCATCCAGGTGACCCTCAACGGCACCGACGCCGCCGGCCATGAGGCCCACGTCGGCACCGGCCACGACCACTTCGCCAAGACCCTCCGCGGCATCGCGGCCCTGAAGGCCCACAAGGTCAACGTCACCGGCAGCATCGTGGTCACCCGGCAAAACGCGCGACAGGTGGGCGACATCCTCGACCTGTGGCGCTCCCTCGGGGTCGACGACGTGGCCCTGTCCCGCTACTCCCCCGCGGGATTCGCCGCCGAGCAGGTGGCCACCCTCCTGCCCTCCCGCTCCGACCTCGTCGAGGCCCTCACCCAAGGCGAGCTCCGCGGCCGCGACCACGGGATGCGCCTCCAGGTCACCATGCCCGTCCCGCCCTGCGTGATCGACACCGCGGCCTTCCCCCACATCCGCTTCTCGGCCTGCCCCATCGGCACGGAGATGCAGGAGTTCTCCCTCGGCCCCCGCGGCGAGCTGCGGCACTGCACCCTGCACACCTCCTCCCTCGGCGACGTCCGCACCGAGTCCGTGGCCGCCATGGTGACCTCCCCCGCGGTGATGCACTACCGCGACGTCACCCCCGCCTTCTGCGCCCCGTGCGAGCACCGCACCTCCTGCATCGGCGGCTGCGGGGCCGCGGCGGCCTCCGTGCTCGGCGACCCTCGCGGGCTCGACCCCCTCGTGGCCCAACACGTCGACGACGACTTCCGGGCAGCCCTCAAACGCGCCCGACGCGAGGGGGAGGTCTTCGTCCCCGTCGGCCGCCTCGCACGTCGCCCCGTGGCCCCGCCCACCGCGTAGGCCCGCCCTTCCCCCACCGACCCCGAGGAGCACCGCGTCATGAGCCCCCCGCCCAACGCCCGCGACCCGAGCGACCCGCGCGACCCCGACGACGACGAGGCCGCCGAAGATCGCCGGGCGATCCTGTCTCGGCGTGCGGTGTTCATGGCCTCGGCCCTCGCGGGGCTGGCCCTGGGCGAGGGGTGCTCCCGGCCCGGGCCCCAACCCTGTCTGTCGGTGGTCCCCGACCGCCCAAACCCACCGCCGCAGCCCTGCCTGTCGCCCATGCCCACCCCGGTCGACGCCGGGCCTCCTCTCCCGCCGGTCGAGGCCGAGCCCGCCCCCTGCCTGAGCGTGGCCATGCCCGACCCCGACCCCGACCCGCCCCCCGCCCAGCCCCAACCCTGCCTCGCCCCCCCGCCCTACGACGCGGGGACTCCCCCCCAGCCCTGCCTGCGGATGCGGGCCCTGCCCGACAGGCCCGGGGTATCCCCCATGCCCTGCCTCACCCTCCGACGCGACAAGGGCGAGGGGGAGGAGGAAGGATGAAGCCCGTCCGCGTCCTGCTCCTGTGGCCCGGGACCGTCGGGGCCGCCGCGGGCAACTTCGGGGTGCCCCAACTCGTCACCCTCGCCACCTGGCTCCGCCACCGCACCGGGGCCGCCGTGACCGTCATCGACCTCGTGGCCGAGTCGGCCCTCCAGGGCGGCACCGTCGACATCCCCCGGGTGCTCCGCGGCGACGACGGGACCGGCTACGACATCGTGGCCCTCGGGGTCTACAGCTCGTACGACCACCTCAAGTGCCTCCACCTCGCCTCCCTCGCCCGCGAGCTCTACCCCGAGGCCCTCCTCGTGGCCGGGGGCTACCACGCCAGCGCCCGCCCCGACGACGTGGTCTACGACGGCTCGCCCTACGACGTCTGCATCGTCGGCGAGGCCGAGCACAGCATGGTCACCCTCATCGAGTCCGTGGCCGGGGGAGCCCCCCTGCGCGGGGCGGTGATGGACAGCACCCCCGTCAAGGTCCTTGACGACCTCCCGGTCACCGACTGGAGCTTCCTCGCGCGGTACCAGGGGGTCGCCCGCAAGGTGGCCTCGCAGACCCAGCTCTACCTCTCCCGGGGCTGCCCCTTCGACTGCGCCTTCTGCATGGAGCGGGCGAAACGCGAGGTGTCCTGGCGGGCCTACTCCGTCGAGCGAGCCGTGGAGGAGTTTCGGGCCCTCGGGCGCTTCCTCGACCTGTCCCAGTGGACGGTCTACATCGCCGACGCCCTCTTCGGCATGAAGGTGTCGTGGCGCCGGGAGTTTCTCACCCGCCTCGCCCGCGAGGACATCCGGGCCCAGAAGCTGTGGCTCCTCATCCGGGTCGACCTCGTCGAGGACGCCGACCTCGACCTCTTCGCCGCGGCCAACTGCGGCCTGGGGTTTGGCCTCGAGTCGGGCGACCCGCAGCTTCTGGCCACCATCCGCAAGGCCGGTCGGCTCGACGACTACCTCGACCGGATGCTCCACGTGGCCGACCGGGCCCGCGAGATCGACCTCCCCTGGGGGGCCAACGTCATCTGCGGCCACCCGGGCGAGACCGAAGGGAGCATGCACCGCAGCGCGGCCTACATGCGCAAGCTCTTCCTCGACCGCCGGGGTACGACGGGTTTTCTCAGCGTCGACCCGTTTCGGCTCTACCCGGGCTCGCCCATCGACGCCGAGCGGGGGGCCTGGGAGGCCCGGTTTGGCACGCGGTTTCACCGCCCCGTGTGGTGGGACGACGGCGACCCGGAGTTTCTCTCCGAGTGGGTCGACCCCTCGGCCGACCTCGACTGGCGACGCCGCGAGACCCTCCAGCACGAGCTCCTCGGGCCCATCCTGCGCGAGATCCCCGAGCGCTTCGTCTACCGCGGCAAGGCCCGGGACTACTTCCACCGGGCCGCGGTCGAACAACGCGACATGCTCAGCCCCCGCACCCGGGCCCACTACCTCGACCGGTACTACGCCTGGCAGCGGTACCTCGGGCAGGCGAAGGCCGGGCGACAGCGGCTCGCGGCCGACACGGACACGGGCAGGGTCCTGCGGGCCGTACGGGCCCGGTGGGTGGCCTCGGCCCTGCAGAGCGCCCGGGTCGATGTGGCCACCCCCGACGGGGCGCGCATCGAGGAGGCCCTGCGGTCGGTGCGGCGCGAGCGGTTTGTCCCTCTGGAGTCGCTGATGGCGAGCACCCGTGACCAGCCCGTGGCCCTCGACGACACGGGGATGGCCACGGTGTCGGCCATGCACGCCTACGCCCGGAGCTTCTCGCTCCTTGGGGTCGAACCCGGAGACGCCGTGCTCGATCTCGGAGCAGGCACGGGCTACGGGACGGCCCTCCTGGCGCATCTGGTAGGCCCAGGAGGGCGGGCCGCGGGGCTGGAGGTCGACCCGGGGCTTGCGGCCCGGGCGAGCGAGCTGTTGGGCTCCCTGGAGGGGGTGGCCACGGTGCAGGCGGGCGATGCCCTCGACCCGGACGCGTGGCCCCTGCGTCGGCCGAGCAAGGTGACGGTGGGGTTTGCCCTGGAGGCCCTGCCCGCGGGGTGGTTGGCGGCCCTGCCCGAGGGGGCCGTGGTGGTGGCCCCCGTGCGGGATGAGATGGGGGAGGGGCAGCGCCTCGTGCGGGCCGTGGTGGAGGGGGGACAGTGGCGGACGGAGTGGTTTGACCCTGTGTTGTACGTCGCGATGCGGCGGGCGGTGGTTGCGGCCCGTACGGCCCCGGACGAGGCGGCTACGGTGGCCCGCAAGGCCGAGACCCGACGGCTGCCCATCCTGGGGTGAGGGGCCCTCACACCACCGCGGCGAGGGCCTCCACGAGGGCGGGAACATCCCCCTCAGCCACCGAGCACAGGGCCACCCGCAGGGCCCCCGGCTGCGGCACGACGAAGACCCCCCGGGCCTTGAGCCGCTCGGCCGCGTCGCGGGCGTCCTTGGCGAAGACCGTCACGAAGAAGCCCCCGTCGTAGCGCGGGTACCGCAGCCCCGTGCCCGCCGCCGCGGCGTTGAAGGCAGTAACCCGGGCCGCGAGCAGGTCGCGCAGGCGGGCCCGCTCCTCGGACACGGCCGCGCGCAGGGCGGGATCGGTGAGGCAGCGGGTGACGGCGTGCATGCCCGCGGCGTTGCAGTTGCTCCAGGTTCCGCGGCAGGCGAAGCTCAGGGCGCGGTGGATGGCGTCGCGTTGGGCCGGGTCGGCGGTGCAAGCCACGAGGGCCCCCACCCGGCCGCCGTAGAGGGTGAAGGCCTTGCTCCCGCTCCAGGCGAAGAGGACCGCGGCCCGCGCGGTCAAAGGGCCCAGGTGCCGCAGAAACGAGCGCTGGTCGCGCCCGTAGGCCAGGTACGCCACGTCGGCCACGATGGCCGTCGGAACCCGCGCGCTCACCGCCCGCAGGGCCTCCGCCGCGGCCGTCCACTCGGCCTCGGTCATCGAGTAGCCCGTGGGGTTGTGGCAGGGGTCGTTGAGAAACACGAGGATCCGGCCCTGGGCCTGGGCCATGGCGTCGAGGGACCGGGCGAAGGCCTCCGCGTCGAAGCCCAGGGCCTCGGTGAACATCGGGAAGGTCGTCAGGGTGCGGTTGTTCTCCTCGCAGAGGGTGGCGTAGGGGCCCCAGTAGAAGCTGCTGGTCAGCAGGCTCTGCCCCGGGTCGAGGAAGACGCTCAGGGCGTGCCGCAGGGCCCCCGTTCCGCCCGGGGTGGAGACGGCCACGGCCTGGTCGGCCAGGGGGGTGCCCCCAAGGAGGTCGTCGATCACAGCCCGGTGAAAGTCGGCCGGGCCCGCGATGGGGGCGTACCCCGCGGCCTTCGCGTCGGGGGTGTCGCGCAGGGCCGCGAGCACCGTGGGCAGGACCGCCAGAGACCCGTCGTCCTCCAGGAGGGCTCCCACCGTGGCGTTGATGACGCGCTCGCCCGCGGCACGGCGTTGGGTGGCCTCGCGGTTGAGCGCAAAGATGGGGTCGTCGCCGGGGCGGGCGGTGTTGCGGGCGGGGAGGAGGTTCATGATGGCGGGGTTGTACCAGAGAGCGGGAGGCGGTTGGGTGCCCGGCCGCCCTTGCGTACGACGCCGAGGCGGGCGCGGGACGCTTGCGGACGCGCTTGCTGCGATGACGGCGGAGCAGGTGGGGGTAAGGTGCAGCGGCACGACGGCGCGCGGGGAGCGGTCTGCGCCTGGAGCCGCGGCGGGGGGGTTGGATTCGTTCAGCGAGCTCTGCGTCGACCGCCGAGGCATGGCGCAGCACCCCAGGGGGGCGGCAGGTCACTGCGCATCACGGGGAGTCTGTCCACGCTGCGGTAGGTCCGGGGCTCCACGTGGGGAGGGGCTACGGTGTGTTCTGCGGGATGGCGGGTCGGACGACGCCGCGGGGCCGACGTGCCCGAGCACGATGGAGCGGGCGACCGGGGCGCTGCGGGGGGGTTTGGGCGCCTCGGTCTACGCATGCCAGGGGAGCGAGAGGTGTCCGACCATGGCGATGCGTTCGTAGCCCACGAGGAGGAGGTGGAGTCTGCCGGGGGTACCCGCTTCGCGCCAGAGGTACACGCGATCGAGTCCGCCGAAGTGATTGTCGACGGCGCGACCGTCGCGGTCGAGCAGGAGGAGCCAGGCGGGGCGGTCTTCTTCGTGCTCCGTGGCGCGGCTGCGGGTGTCGCCGTAGATCTCGGGCGTGCCGATGCCAAAGGTGAGGCGGAGGAGCGCGGCTTCGTCCGTGGGACGTGCGGGGTGCGCGACCATGGAGGCCAGGGCTGCATCGGCCACCAGGAGACGATGCCCGTTGTCAAACCGAACCTCGATCTCGTGGGTCTCCCCGGGCACGGCGGCGTTGCGCGTGCGACGCCAGGTGGCATCGACGGGGTGCGCGAGCCAGGACAGGTCGAAGCGCATCGGGTCGGCGTTGGTGTAGAGCCCGGGCTCGGAGAACTTCGCGGTCACCACGGCGTCGGCGCCCGGCGCGACGAAATCGCGGTAGACGCGGGGCGCAGCGGGGCGGACGAGGAGGCGCGCCTTCCGTTCCTGCTCGGGGTAGCGGACGATGGCTTCGTCGAGGTGGGTGATGACGGGGAGCCCCGTCGACGCTGCGACCTCCTGACGGAGGGTGGCGAGCGGCACGTCGAAGCCCCCCATCGCGGGATACTGGGCCATGTGCGCTGCGGCGGGGCCGTAGGGGACACCGTTGATCGACGCATAGAGCCGCGCATACTCCTGCGCCGGGAAGTCAAACCAGCCGTGGTACCGCACGAGGCGCCGTCCGCCCGGCGATTCAAACTCCGAGACGATCACCTCCCACAGCCCTTGCCGGAGGCAGTTGTTGGCCAGTCGGAGGTTGGGCGCTCCCTCTGCCGCACCGAGGTCGGTCTCGTAGCGGTTGAACTCCCGCTGCGACAGCGCGATGCGCTCCAGCGTCGCGTTGCCACGGGCCACCCGGGGGATGCGTGGCACGAAGGGGCGGAGGTCGACGTTGTCGGCCCGCACCGCGATGCCGCCCGCCTCCGTGCTGGGCAGGTGGAGCAGGTAACGCCCGTCACCCGTCGCCCGCAGCACCACGCGCCGAAGGTCTTGTCGCAGCGGGCGTGCGAGGGAGGCGGGGTCGTCGGGATACCCGCCGGGCACCTCAGGGGTCATCGCCGCTTCGACGGTCGCAGCGAGCGACGCGGCGGGGGGCGCGGCGGGGGGTGCGGCGGGGGGTGCGGCGGGGGGTGCGGCGGGGGGTGCGGGCGGAGGGGGGCGGCTGCACGCGAGGAGCATCAAGGAGGCGAGAAACGAGGCGACGCGCACAGAAGGCTCCGATCCATGGCGGGGAGTGCAGGAGACCCCTCCGCGGGGAGGGATTGGCTTCTGTGAGAGTACTCCAGCCACGGAGGGCGGTTACAGCGTGCGGTGCCCGACCACGCGGGAGGGCTGTGACCCCGTCTTCCGCACCCTGAACGTCCGCTCTCTACCGCGGTTCGCTCCGGGTGCCGCCCCCATCACCTCGGGTCCCCACCGAACATCCATCGTGACCCCCTCGACGTTTCCCTGGCGACCGCGCCCTCGTCCGCAGCACCCCTCGCCTGCGCCGACCCTCGCCTGCCCGCCCCCCCACAGAACCTTCTGGCCCTTGCGGCCCTTGCGCCCTTGCGGCTTCGCTGCCCGTCGCTCGTCGCCCGCTGCCCGTCGTCCGTCGCCCGTCGCCCGCAGGAAGGGGACCGCCCTTGCGCACGACGGCGAGGCCGTGCTATGAGCCGCCCCCCTCGCGGGAAGCGGTCCCGCCTTACAGCCAGAGAAGTACCGATGTCGACGCCGTCCCCCCTCGCGCAGGCCAAGAGCCTTGCTGGTTCCAAGAGCGACCTCGTTGAGAAGGTCAAGGCCCTCGCGACGGAGGCCTTCTGGGTCGATCGCCTCACCAGCGAGAAGTCCTGGAAGCACCTGAGCAACGCCAAGCTCCTCCGGTTGCACCGCGTGCTCACCGAGGCCCACAAGCGCTTCACCTCGCGCGCGGAGATCATCGAGGCCCTCGCGGCCGCCAATGGTCACGGCCGCGACGGCGACTACAAGAAGGCCCTGGAGAAGCACCCCCTCCCGCGCCTCCTCGACGCCCTCCAGAGCGCCGAGCGCCGTCAGAAGAAGGCCGCCGCCAAGAAGGCGAGCTGAAAGCCCGTCGACCCTTGTCTCCCGTCGGCGCTGTCGCGACGCTCGGGGCCGGGGTCCATCCCGATCGTATCCGCGAAGCCCTCGCCCCCTGGGATTTTGACACCCCCATCCCCGCCGAGGAGGTCCTCGCCTGGTGCGCCGAGCGCCTCCCCTGGGGAGCCCTGCCCAGCCACGACCCGCGACACCTCGGCCTGCTCGACCCTGGGGTCGACCCCGTCGCCGCCGCAGCCGGAGCCGACACCCTCCAACACGACCCGCAGCTCGCCCTTTGGGCCTCGGCCCCCTTCGCCGTCGAGCTCGAACAACACGTCCTGCGGGCCCTCGCCGCACGCCTCGGGTACACACCCCCCGACCTGCACGCGACCTTCACCGCGGGCGGGGCCGAGTCCAACTTCACCGCCACCGTCCTCGCCCTCGGGCACAAACAACCCGACTACCGCGAGGCGGGCCTTTGGGCCTTCCCCGGGCGCCCCGTGGTCTATGCCAGCCCCGAGGCCCACGCCACCGTGCACCGGGCCGCCCTGCTCGCGGGGCTCGGCCGGGAAGGGGTCCACACCGTGCCCTGCGACCGGCACTACCGCATCGACCCCAAGGCCCTACGCCGGGCCATCGGGGCCGACCGCGACGCGGGACGGGTCCCCACCCTCCTCGTGGCCACCGCCGGCGCCACCTCCACCGGAACCATCGACCCCCTCACGCCCCTCGCCGACCTCGCCGCCGCCGAAGGCCTGTGGCTCCACGTCGACGCCGCCTGGGGAGCCCTCCTGGCCCTGTCCCCGCGGCTCCGCGGAGCCCTCGACGGCATCGCCCGGGCCGACTCCGTCACCTGGTGCGCCCACAAGACCCTCGGGGCCCCCGTCGGAACAGGGATGTTCTTCGCGCGCGAGGCCGCCCACGCCCGGGCCGTGCTCGGCTTCGAGGCCCCGTACATGCCCCCCGCCCCGCGCAAAAACGACCGGGTCACCCCGTACCGCGAGACCGTCCAGTGGTCGCGGCGCTGCGTCGGGGCCGCGGTCTTCGCCCTGCTCGCCACCCGCGGGTGGCACCCCCTCGCCGCATCCCTGGAGTCCCGCTGCGCCCTCGCCGCGCACCTGCGTACGCGCCTGCTCACCCACGGCTGGACCCTGCTCGGCGAAACCCCCTTGCCCCTCGTGTGTTTCACCCACCCGCGGCTCCTCCAGGGCCGCCCCACGCCCCGGGCCCTGGCTTTGCAGCTACGCCGGGCCGACGTAGCCTGGGTGAGCCCCACCCGGGCCGCGGGCCGGGTTCCGGCCCTGCGCGCCAGCATCGTGCGCGACGACACCACCCAACACCATCTCGACGACCTCGTCGGCGCCCTCGTCGAGGCAGTACGGTAAGACCCCCTCCATGCCCCTGCTCCACCGTCCCTTTGCCCGCGTCGGAGTGATCAACCGCGGCGAGGCCGCCCAACGATTCCTCCGAGCCGCCCGGGCCTGGTCCAAACGACGGGGCCTCCCCCTCGAGGTCGTGGCCTTCTACACAGACCCCGACCGCAACGCCCTGTTCGTGCGCGAGGCCGACCACACCGTAGCCCTCGGTCCCGCCCTCGTCCGCACCCCCGACGGGGCCACCCAGAGCGCCTACCTCGACATCCCCCGGATCGTCGCAGCCCTCCAGGCCGCCCGCTGCGACGCCGCCTGGCCCGGCTGGGGGTTCCTCGCCGAACGCCCCGACTTCGCCGAGGCCTGCACCAACGCCGGGATCGTCTTCCTCGGACCGTCCCCCGAGACCATGCGCCGACTCGGCGACAAGATCGCCGCCCGACGCATCGCCGAGACCCAGGGGGTTCCCGTCACCGACTGGAGCGACGGGGCCGTCCCCACCGCCGAGGCCGCCCTCGAAGCCGCGAAACGCATCGGGTTTCCGGTGGTGATCAAGGCCTCGGCCGGAGGCGGGGGCCGCGGGATTCGCCTCGTGCACGAGGCCCACAGCCTCGCCGGGGCCTTCGCCAGCGCCGCCCAGGAGGCCCGCAGCGCCTTCGGAGACCCCACCCTCTTCGTCGAGTCCCTCATGCCCGAGGCCCGCCACGTCGAGGTTCAGATCGTGGCCGACCGCCACGGCCACACCCTCGCCCTCGGGACCCGCGACTGCAGCCTCCAACGCCGCCACCAGAAGGTCCTGGAGGAGGCCCCCGCCCCGGGGCTCGGGGCCCTCGAGCCAAGGCTCTGCGAAGCCGCCGTGTCCGTGGCCCGGGCCTGCGGGTACACCAACGCCGGGACCGTGGAGTTCCTCGTGCGTCCCGACGTCTCGGGCTTCGCCTTCCTCGAGATCAACACCCGGCTCCAGGTCGAGCACCCCGTCACCGAGAGCATCACAGGCCTCGACCTCGTAGGCCTCCAGATCGACATCGCCCGCGGCGACAGCCTCCCGGCCGCGCCTCCCCGTCGCGGTCACGCCATCGAAGCCCGGCTCAACGCCGAAGACCCCACCGCGGGGTTTCGCCCCAGCGTCGGGCGCCTCGTGCGCTTCGACCTGCCCGCCGGGCCGGGGATCCGGGTCGACACAGGGTTCGCCCCCGGAGACGTGGTCCCGAGCGAGTTTGACTCGATGCTCGCCAAGATCATCGCCGTCGGAGACACCCGCGAAGAGGCCCTCGCCCGCCTCGAAGACGCCCTCGACCGCACCGTCGTGGCCCTCGAAGGCGGCCCCTCCAACCGCTGCCTCCTGCGCGCCCTCTGCGCCCACCCGGCCTTCCTCGCGGGGCCCGTCACCACCCGCTGGCTCGACCGCCTCCTCGCCCCCGACGCGGCCCCCGCCGACCCGCAGCCCCACGCCGACATCGCCCTCGCCGCCGGGGCCATCGGCGAGCTGCGACGGGCCCGGGCCGAAGAGGTGGCCTCGCTCCTGAGCCTCGCCCAACGGGGCCTGCCCCCCACCGTGCCCCCGTCCGAGCCCCGGACCGTACGCTTCGTCACCGAGGCGGGCCCTGTGTCGCTGGAGGTCCTGGCCACCGGGCCGCGGCTCTACCGGGTCACCCGCGGGGGCCACCGGATGCGCCTGCGGTACCGGGCCACGGGGCGCAACACGGCCCTCCTGACCCGCGGCGAGGCCCGCTGGCGCGTGGTCGAGATCGCCACCCCCACGGCCGTCTCGGTCGAAGTCGAGGGTGTGGCCCACCGGCTGGAGCGGGCCTCCGAGGGGCGCATCGTGGCCCCCGTCCCCGCGGCGGTCACCGAGGTGTGCGTGCGCGAGGGCGACCGGGTCGAGGTGGGAGCCCGCCTCGTCACCCTGGAGGTCATGAAGATGGAGCTCGCCATCACGGCCCCGGTGGCCGGCCGGGTCGAGCGCCTCCTCGTGACCGCGGCCTCGCGGGTCGTGGCGGGGCAGCCCATCGCCCTGCTCAACACCTCCGCCCGCGAGTCGCTCCCCCCCTTCGCCCTGCCCGAGCCCGAGGTCATCACGGGGGACATCCCCCCCGCCGAGGACATCCTGCGCGGGGCCATGCTCGGCTACGACCTCAGCCCCGACGAGATCGACGAGGCCCTGCGGGCCGTCCAGGCGGGCGAGGCCCCCGTGTCGTGCGATCAGCTCCGGACCCTGCTCGCGGCCTTCGCCGACACCGAGCGCCTCTTCGAGGCCCACCCCGGCGAGGACGGGGTGGCCCCGGCCGATCACCTCGCCCGGCACCTGCGGTGGCGCACCGTCGAGGGATTGCCCCCGGGGTTTGTGCGCGACCTCCTCGCAGCCCTCGCGTGGCACCGCCTCGAAGGCCTCGGGCCGAGCCCCGCCCACGACGACGCCCTCGCCCGAATCCTCCAGGCCCACGGGGCCCGAACCCTCCGCCAGCGGATCGTACGGCAGTGCCTCACGGCGGCCTTGCGGGCGGAGGTTCCGCAGGGGCCGGCCCCCGAGCACGAGGCCCTGCGGAGCGACCTCCAGCGTTTCGCCGGCCTCGTGGTCGAGACCGACCGGAGCCTGGCCGAGGCGGCCTACACGGCCCTGTATCTCCTCTGCGATCGGCCGCGGCAGCGCGAGGAGACCAACGGGCTCCGCAAGGCCGCCGCCCGGGCGTTCCTGGCCCTCGTCGACCCCACCCTCGACCCCACCCAACACGCCCGCCTCCGGGCCGAGCTCGAACACTTCTCCCAGGGGGCCCTCCTGTCCCTCCTCGGGCGCGTGGTCGGCCCTCACGAAGAGAGCACCCTGCTCGAACTCCTCGTGCGCAGGCTCTACCCCACCGCCGAGTGCCTCTCCGGGGTCTCCCTCGGCCCGACCCGCATCCGCTGCACGGCCACCCCCGGGGGCGTCCTGGCCCTGCTCTCCTCCGCCGAGCGCCTCCCTGCGGTGATCGCCCGCTGCGAGCCCGACCTCCACGCGGTACAGACCGTGGAGGTCTTCATCCCCGAGCCCGACGCGGCCGACCTCGCGGCCCTGGAGCAGCGCCTCCCGGCCGTGCTCGACGCCCTCGACGGGCGGGTCACCCGGGTGTCGGTCAACTGGGGCAGCGTGGAGGAAGGCCGACTCAGCCGAACCTACCTCCGCCCCGACCCGACCTGCCCCTTCCGGGAGGAGGTCTTCCTCCGCGATCTGCACCCGAGTCGGGTGGAGGTGGCCGAGCTCGACCGGCTCAAGGACTTCGACCTCGAGCGCCTCGAGGCCCCCGGCGAGCTCCTCCTCGTGCGGGCCCAGGCCCGGACAGACCCGAGCGATCGCCGGCTCGTGTGCGTGGTGGAGGTCGAGCGGGTCGACCCCGTCCGCGACCCGGAGACGGGGGTGCTCCTCGGGGTTCCGAGCTTCGAGCGGGGTTTTCTGATGGCCATGTACGCCCTGCGGGCCGCCCTCGAACGCCCCCAACCCTCCCCCCGCCCCTACTGGAACATGGTGGTGGCCTACGTCCGCCCCATCCTGACCATCGCCGCCGACGAGATGGACGTGATCACCCGTCGGCTCAGCACCGCCACCGCGGGCCTCGGGCTGGAGAAGATGGTCCTGCGGTGCCGGATCCCGTCGCGCACCCTGCCCGACGGCCGCCCGATGCAGCTCGTCTGGACCAACCCCACGGGCCACGGGGCCACCCTCCTGGCCTCGCCCCCCGACGAGTCTCCCGTGGCCGTGCTCACGGCCGAGGAACGCCGGGTGATGGAGGCCCGACGCCGCAGCCTGCTCGACCCCTACGAGCTCGTGCGCTCCCTCAGCAAGGACAACGACACGGGGCCCCTTCCACGCGGGAGCTTCGTCGAGCTCGACCTCGGCCCCGACGGGGTCAGCCTCGTCCCCGTCGCGCGTCCCTTCGGGCAACACCGGGCCAACCTCGTGGTGGGCAAGATCACCAACCACTACGGCCCCTTCCCCGACGGGATCACCCGGGTCTTGCTGGTGGGCGACCCCACCCGGGGCATGGGATCGCTCGCGGAGGCCGAGTGCCGCCGGGTCATCGCGGCCCTCGACCTGGCCGAACGCGAGGGCCTGATGGTGGAGTGGGTGGCCGTCTCCAGCGGGGCCCGGATCGCCATGGACTCGGGCACCGAAAACCTCGACTGGACCGCCCGGACCCTCGGGCGCCTCGTGGCCTTCACCCAGGCCGGGGGCACCGTTAACGTCCTCGTCGACAACGTCAACGTCGGGGCCCAAAGCTACTGGAACGCCGAGGCCACCATGCTCCAGCACTGCCGCGGGACCCTGGTGATGACCCCCGCGGGCTCGATGCTCCTGACGGGCAAGCGGGCCCTGGAGTACGCCGGGAGCGTGGCCGCCCAGGACAACGCCGGGATCGGCGGGTACGCCCGGGTGATGGGCCCCAACGGCCAGGCCCAGTATTTCGCCCGCGACCTGTCCCGGGCCTACGAGGTCCTCCTGCAGCACATGACCTTCACGGCCGTCCTGCCGGGAGAGTCCCAACCGCGGAGGCTCGCCTCGCGCGACCCCCTCGACCGCGACATCACCGCGGCCTCGTACGACGGCGGGGACGGGGCGGAGGGGTTTCGTTCGGTGGGCGAGATCTTCGACGAGGCCACCAACCCCGGGCGCAAGCGCCCGTTTGCGATCCGGCCGGTGATGCGGGCCGTCCTCGACGCCGACATCGCCCCCCTGGAGCGATGGGCCGCGTGGCAAGGGGCCGAAGGGGCCGTGGTGTGGGAGGGCAGCCTCGGGGGCGACCCGGTGTGCTGCATTGGCATTGAGTCGCGCCCGCTCCCCCGACGCGGCGAGGCCCCCGCCGACGGACCCGCCCAGTGGACCAGCGGAACCCTCTTCCCCCAGTCGTCGAAGAAGGTGGCCCGGGCCCTCAACGCCGCGAGCGGGGTGCGCCCGGTGGTGCTCCTGGCCAACCTGTCGGGCTTCGACGGGTCGCCCGACTCCCTGCGCCACCTCCAGCTTGAGTACGGAGCGGAGATCGGCCGGGCCGTGGTCAACTTCCGGGGCCCGTTGGTGTTCTGCGTGGTGGGCCGGTACCACGGGGGGGCCTACGTGGTCTTCTCCCGGGCCCTCAACCCTGGGATCCGTGCGGTGGCCCTGGAGGGAGCCTACGCCAGCGTGATCGGCGGAGGCCCCGCCGCCGCGGTGGTCTTCCCCGGGATGGTGCGCAAGCGTGCCGAGAGCGACCCGGCGGTCCTGGCCGCACGGTCCGTCCTGGAGTCCGCCCCCCGGAGCCAGCGGGGAGCCGCGAGCACGGAGTACGCTCGGGTCTTGCGCGAGGCCGAGGCCCAGGCCCAGGCCGCCGTGGCCCGCGAGTTCGACGCGGTGCACTCGGTCGACCGGGCCCTGGCCGTGGGGAGCCTGGAGGCCATCCTCGCGCCCCGCAACCTCCGGCCCACCCTCATCGAGCGCATCCGCGCCACCCCGCCGCGCTGATCTCGTCGCCCCGCGACGCCGAAGGCTTCACCCCGTTGAGGGCTACGGCAAGAAACGATCGTCGGGCACCCCGGCGTCGCGGAGGTTCTGGCAGGATCTGGGGCATGCGCTGCCGGTGGGGTGATTGCTGACCCAATCTGCACAGCGATAGAACCGGATCGGCCCTCGGATCCGGGCGCGGTGCACAGTCATCTCGACGCGCGCGCCGCCGGAGGCGTTGCCGTAGGGATGACAAGGGGCCGAGAGTTCTGCCTCGATCATCTGGTTGAGATCGCCCGTCCGGACCACCCGCATCGGACAGATGTCTCCAAATGCAGTGTAACTACACTGTGCCTCACCTAGGCCGCAAACCGATCTAGAATTGTATCCGAAGCCGACCTGTGCATGGCCTCCAGACGTAAAGGGATTTCCCATGGCCCCCATCACGATGCGAGGGTCTGACGCCTCATCGCTCAGAGCAACAATATTGAGAAGCCTACATGAACTAAAGGTTGCCTGAATGCCCTCTGGCAGTGGTGTGCAGTGTGTCCGGCGCAGTGTCTCGCCGGGGAGACTATACTCCAGTGCCAGGAAGGCGTCCCCGCAGGGACTCAGGCTGTCGCCCAGATCGGGCTCCACACAGGCCATCAGCAGTGCGACCATGCAGACGGAGGCGTGTCTCATCTTTTCACCATGTCGGCCAAACAGGGCCGCTTTCACCGGTTCGACCCACGTACAGACGATACTGTTGACATGTGGTCATCGGAGTTCGCCGAACCTCGATCTGGTAAATCCCGGCTTCCATAGCCTCGAAAGACCCACCCGCAGACTGACCATTGTTTCCTACGTCTCCTGTTGCACCACCATCAGTCCACCGTACGGCAGCCTGACCATTATAGAACCGCAGAGCAGGCGGAGGAATCACAGCAACCGAAAGTTGACAATCCGCAGCCATGTCCGTTGTCCCGATGACGACACGCTGTCCCTCCGCCATATCCACATCATAAAGATGTGCATTCCCGGCAGACTGAAGCGAGAAGCTAGCCGCAAAACGGTCACCCCAGCCATAACGTACAGAACGTACAGGCGGCAGCGCATTGCAACCCCCAGCAAAGCCAGCATCGGGACAACCCGCAGGAGGAGTAAGTTTCGCGTGTGTCGAGTAGGTGCCGACAGCCGAAGGCACCACGAGCCACTTCCACATACCCGTAATAGAGCTTGTAGAGAACGTCATCGAATTCCCCGGGGCAAGCGCAGCCATTGCGACATAGTTACTGGATGGATCGAACACAAAAACCGTTGCGCCGACCGCTCCAGCATGATGAATCTCCACAGAAGGGATGCCCGTCGGCACGTAGATCTCAAAGGCATCTATATCATTCGCAGTAGCGTGAGCAAAAAACGGAACATCATCCACAAGTGGGTATGCTTCGTTCAGATTCTGACTCACATCATCACTTCCCGTGGTCAGTGAAATCGATGCCTGCCATTCTGAGGGAGAAGCGCCCCAAATATAGGCTGAGTACCAATCCGAATTCGGACTGACTGGCGTTACGAGGACGCCGGTCGAAGAGGAATCAATCCACGTGACTGAAGCACCCAGGCGATACAAGTCAATGTACGGATACCCAGACGCAAAGACCCGAGACGCGATAACCGTAGTCGACTGTCCAGCTTCCATACGGAACACAATCGACTCGCCGTCAAAGAAATCCTCAAATCTCGGATACTGAGCCAAGCCGTTCCCCCACCATACCCGAGTGGGGCTCAACTGATTGGAAACGACCGGGATGCCACGTGAAATATAGTTAGTAAAGTCGTCCCGCGCGAAAAAATTCTGCCCCACGTAGATCGAACGCACAGCCCTTGAAACCTCAAATCGGGTCTCAGGAGCCTGAGCAAGACGATCATAATAGTTGTCTCCCCCATCAACCAGATCGCGCAGAGCGTTGGACGCCTGCCCAATAAATCCATTCATCATCCGAAGGAGCGCATCCTGCCAGTTAGTGGCAATCGTCAGACGTGCTCCAACAGTATTCCAAAATTGATTCTGGTAGGCGTTGTACCAGCATGCGACAGAATTGGGAGGATGGGTTGTCAGCGGCTGACCACATTCAAGGCCCCGAGGACATGTTGTTGGAGTGCACGAATATTGAGTCGGGCGACACAACCCAGAGGGATTGACTTTGGGGTGAGCATCCGTGACAACACAAGTGTCATTGGTCCCGCATCCTCCCCACAACCCACACTGCGGAAATTCTTGCCACGCATCAAGTGCAATTCCTTGAGTCTCCGAACCAAAATCATCGCCGACAGACTGGTAATTCTCATAGACCCAATCTGGACTGTACCCCGTCCCATCCAGATTGCTGTTATACCGATACCTCGTCAAAGCATTGCTCATGTAGTTAGCGCCATTTTCTACCGCTGAACCGTGGACCGAGAAGCGCCATGCAGAATGATTCTGCCGCTGCATATGATTCGGCTGGAATGCGGCGGGATTTCCATTTTCACACCCAACCCCAACATAAAACAAGCACGCATTGATCATATGCGCGTACTCATGAGCCACTGTAAGCGCAGCCTCTCCCTCGACATTTTCATTGGCATTGACGTCGTCATTGGTCCCCACGGCTACGCTGATCCAAGACGAGGTAGCGTAGGGAGGCGCACCATTCGTACTGTTCTGCTGGCCGTTAAAACCCAATGCGGCATCACCTATCCAGCTACGAGGAAAGGTGTGCAGCTCAAGAGAATCCGCAACCTCGACACCAAGGGTGTCACGAAAGAAAGTCTGGTAATAACCAACCCAGCCCCAGGTCAGCATCATAGCATGGGAGTATGGACGGTAAAACGTTGAGTTGGCCGACCAGTTGAAAGTGGGACTGGGTGTTGCCGATGGAGTCCAGTTCTGCCATGCCTCAACAGGGAATGGAGATGACTCTCCTGGCGCAGGAACCCGTACGATTCTTCCTACCGTCGTCCCGTGAGTGGCGTTTGTGATGCCTACAAACCCGACACGGCGTGTGTTGGATGTACTCTGAGAGTGCTCGCCAGAGGACCAGTGAGTACCATCCACTTCGACACCGTTCGTATCAACGATCGATGTACCACGAAGACGAATGGGCACCTCAGAGGTCGCTCCCGGAGGACGCCCCATGATGCGTGCCGGGCCAATATGTGTTGTGTTATTGAATGTGACAATTTCCTGGGTATCGGCAGACACCGACGCACCTTGACCATCAGACCAACCCAAAGACCAATATCCGGTGCAACGATCAGCACAACTCAGCCGCAACGCAGCGTTCGTTACTCTCTGGTTATCGACGTGCAATCTCGCAGACGCCCGGGCCAATGCCGTCGTTTGATCGATCCAGCGAGGGAAGGACTCAGGCAGTCGTCCCAAGTCCCGCGACCAGGAAAGATCGAGCCGGGTGAGAATGCCCGGGCCAAGGGGCGAGCGAGGGCCTGAAATTCGTGCCTCAAACATCTGGCCATCTACGGGCAGATCAGACCTGCGCCGAACACCACGCACCACAGTGGCGAGTCCATCCTCGTCACTCGATGCATCCACTTGGAAGTCTCGAATCGACTCGATGCCATAGAGTTCTTGAAGATCAACGAGGTGCATGCGCAGAAACTCGGACCATACCTCGCGTGCCGCCAACCCTCGCCGGACAAACCCCAGATTGCTGATAGTTGCGGGCGAGTGATGGTTTGCATCCCACCGCAAACGCAACCCTCCTACGCTCTCTGATGAAAGTCGTTGCAAGGCTGCGCGAGCCGAAGTCGAAAGGGGGTCTGAGGTCGTCGAATCATCCCACCTCCAAGGAGATTCCGAAGCGTGAATAACCCGAATCTGACCGAAGACCGCCCTGAGTTCACTCTCGTTTGCATGACGAAGGCTGTCTCGAAATCCTTCGCCTGGCCGTCGAAGAGAGCTCAGCAACGCAGTGAGTTGCTGATCCGCGACAGAGGGAGGGGTTGGCGCGAGGACCTCCCTTCGTGGGCCGGCGTCGCTAGGCCCAGTTTGGATGCTTTGCGTGGTCGACAGCACCCGGTCTGCTTCGGATTGACACCCCAGTGACAGAACCACAAAGATCAGCAATTGCCGGGACATTGGCATGATGATTGCCCCAGGGACCTTGGTTTTTGGACCGAGCACGGCGACGCAGTATGGGGAGGACAAGAGATACCCCCGATCGGGTCGGCTGTCTACTCGCCACGAAAGGAAATTTTTCACTCGGCCCATCCCTTCCACGAGTTGCGCATGCAGCTCACGCAGCACACGTCAAGTCACGTGATTTTCCGAGCAAGTCGTCCCTCGTCCCCACCGAGCGCCCCTTCGGGCAGCACCGGGCCAACCTCGTGGTGGGCAAGATCACCAACCACTACGGCCCCTTCGCCGACGGGATCACCCGGGTCTTGCTGGTGGGCGACCCCACCCGGGGGATGGGTTCGCTCGCGGAGGCCGAGTGCCGCCGGGTCATCGCGGCCCTCGACCTGGCCGAACGCGAGGGCCTGATGGTGGAGTGGGTGGCCGTCTCCAGCGGGGCCCGGATCGCCATGGACTCGGGCACCGAAAACCTCGACTGGACCGCCCGGACCCTCGGGCGCCTCGTGGCCTTCACCCAGGCCGGGGGCACCGTTAACGTCCTCGTCGACAACGTCAACGTCGGGGCCCAAAGCTACTGGAACGCCGAGGCCACCATGCTCCAGCACTGCCGCGGGACCCTGGTGATGACCCCCGCGGGCTCGATGCTCCTGACGGGCAAGCGGGCCCTGGAGTACGCCGGGAGCGTGGCCGCCCAGGACAACGCCGGGATCGGCGGGTACGCCCGGGTGATGGGCCCCAACGGCCAGGCCCAGTACTTCGCCCGCGACCTCTCCGGGGCCTACGAGGTCCTTTTGCGGCACATGACCTTCACGGCCGTCCTGCCGGGGGAAGCCCGACCCAGGAGGCTCGACTCGCGCGACCCCCTCGACCGCGACATCACCGCCGCCGCGTACGACGGCGGGGACGGGGCGGAGGGGTTTCGTTCGGTGGGCGAGATCTTTGATGAGGCCACCAACCCCGGGCGCAAGCGTCCGTTTGCGATCCGGCCGGTGATGCGGGCCGTGCTCGACGCCGACATCGCCCCCCTCGAACGATGGGCCGCGTGGCAAGGGGCCGAAGGGGCCGTGGTGTGGGAGGGAAGCCTCGGGGGCGACCCGGTGTGCTGCATCGGGATCGAGTCGCGCCCGCTCCCCCGACGCGGCGAAGCCCCCGCCGACGGACCCGCCCAGTGGACCAGCGGAACCCTCTTCCCCCAGTCGTCGAAGAAGGTGGCCCGGGCCCTCAACGCCGCGAGCGGGGTGCGCCCGGTGGTGCTCCTGGCCAACCTGTCGGGCTTCGACGGGTCGCCCGACTCCCTGCGCCACCTCCAGCTTGAGTACGGAGCGGAGATCGGCCGGGCCGTGGTCAACTTCCGGGGCCCGTTGGTGTTCTGCGTGGTGGGCCGGTACCACGGGGGGGCCTACGTGGTCTTCTCCCGGGCCCTCAACCCTGGGATCCGTGCGGTGGCCCTGGAGGGAGCCTACGCCAGCGTGATCGGCGGAGGCCCCGCCGCCGCGGTGGTCTTCCCCGGGATGGTGCGCAAACGTGCCGAGAGCGACCCCGCGGTCCTGGCCGCACGGGCCGTCCTGGAGTCCGCCCCCCGGAGCCAGCGGGGGGCCGCGAGCACCGAGTACGCCCGGGTCTTGCGCGAGGCCGAGGCCCAGGCCCAGGCCGCCGTGGCCCGCGAGTTTGACGCCGTGCACTCGGTCGACCGGGCCCTGGCCGTGGGGAGCCTGGAGGCCATCCTCGCGCCCCGCAACCTCCGGCCCGCCCTCATCGAGCGCATCCGCGCCGCCCCGCCGCGCTGATCTCGTCGCCCCCCCTACGGCCGCTTGACGCACGCACACGTCGATCTATATTGATCGAGTGACATTGCAGGCAGGCGGAAGACGGGTGCTCGTCGTGTTGTTCATCCCCAGCGTTGAGCGAGACGGGGCGACGCCCATTGATCAGGGGCAGTGGGTCGACGCGGCGCTGACGATGTTCGGGCAGGTGTTCGGCGGTGCCACGGCGTACCCGAAGGCGCGCGGCGTGTGGCGCGACGACGAGCGCGCCAATGCGCTGGTGTTCGACGAGCCGGTCGTCGTCCACTGCTACACGGTTCCCGAGGCCATCGAGGACTCTACGAACCTCGAGCGTCTGGCCGCCTTCTGCCGCCGGATGGGTCGCGAGACCGCCCAGGGGGAGATCGGTCTGGTGATCGCCGACGAGTACTTTGCCCTCCGCGACTACAAGGAGCCGACCTCATGAGCACGAAGCTGGACATGGACAAGATCGCCCGGGGACTCGGCGCCGAGAGGCGTGGCGTGGTGAAGGCGGGCAGCGGGTACTTCGGCGCGGCACAGCTCGCCGCGGAGGTCGAGGCCCGGTTTCGTGCACCGCCGGGAGGTGGACGCGCGACCGACCCTGCGTGGACGGAGCGCAGGCTCGTCCCGATGGACGCGGCGACCCTCGCGCAGCTCGAAGCCCTCGCCCAGGAAGTTACGAAGCGTGGTGTCACCGTCGGGCCGCTTCAAGTCGCTGCGCTCCTCCTCCAACAGGCGGTCCATCAGGTCGATGACGAGGCCCTCCGCCTGCTCGCAACCACGCGGTGAGGGATTGGACGACTCCTCACGGGCGGAGACTCCAGCGAGCTCTGCGGTGATTGCGACCGCAGAGGCCCCGCGTAGCACCCTCGGTGGGCGGTCGCTCATTGCGCGGTGGCGACCTCTGGCAACGCTGCAACCGCCACGAAGACACCATTAGCACGGGCTCAGACCAGGATGATCACAGCTTCGTCCCAATCGCCACGAAATTGATCGTGAGGCAGGATCACGGTGACCGGCTCTGGGGCCCTTGGGATCGTAGGGCACGAGGGTGGGGGCCTCGGGTTGCGTCTGGCGATCGTAGGCCACGATGGGATGGGCGCGTTTGGGCTGTGAATGATCGTGGGCCACGATGGCTCGGGCCCTCGGATGGGCCTTGCGGGTCGCTCGGAGCGTTGACAGCGCCGCGAAGCCCGACGCACGGTGCGTTGGCCACGATGGGACAACCCGACGCTCCCGACGCTACCATCGCTCCCGACGCTACCATCGCAGCGGTGTGGGGCGTGTGGGAACCCCGTCGGGCGTCCAGAGTCCCCAACACCAGACGGAGTGGTCGAGCCGTAGCGCGCAGGCGCCATGGCTCGACGTGAAGAGCCGCTCGACCTGATCGATGCCCTGCACCCGCGTGGGGCGCCTCGCACACCGAACCGCGCCGTCACGCGTCGCGCACAGCTCGGACGTCGGCACGGCCTCCAGCTCGTCGCGAACCCGACCCCAACACCACACGGTGCGATCGCCCAACACCGCGCAACTCAAGCCAATGCTGGCGTACACCGCGCGCACGTCACGCAACCCCGGATCTTGCGGGCTGTGCTCCCGCTGGGCCGAGGCGCGGCCGTTGCCAAGCTGGCCGTACGCGTTGGCGCCCACGCAACGCACGGTCGCGTCCGGGAGGCGGTAGCAGACGTGGTCGGGGAGGACCGGGCTGTCGATCGTGGCCTCGGCGGGGATGGTCGCGGGTTGGTCGACCCCGATCGACTCGTAACGCCCATCCCGATGCCGAACGAGGTGGCCGGCGTGGTAGGCGTAGAGCTGCACCACGTCCGAGACGCGCGTCGAGCGGACCGGCCTCGGGGCCTCCTCGAGATTGTCGCCGAGGAGCGGCTGACGAATGCCCCAACACCAGACGCTCCCGTCGCCGCGGAGCGCGCAGAAGGAGAGGACCCCCGGCGAGAGTTGGACCACGTCGTCGAGGCCCTCGACCAGGGTTGGCCGTGCGCGGCAGGGCACCATCGAGGACGTGCCCTGACAGGCCTCGTCGCCCGCGTGGCCCGTCCCGAGCAGGCCATATTGGTTGAGTCCCCAACACCGCACCGTCCCATCGCAGTGCCGCGAACAGTTTGCCCAATGGAGGGACACTACGACCTCTTCCACGTTGGAGAGGCCCTCGATGGGGGCGGCGGTGTTCACGTTGCCCTCGACGCCGAGCCCGAGCCTGCGAAAGCCGTTGAGCCCCTGCGCGCGGACGGTGCCGTCGCTCATCCGGACGAAGAAGTCGGGCAGCACCGGCTCCGCGAGCGCCGTCACAAACGGACCGCCGTCGAGGGACTGCACCGTACAGCGGGGCGGGCGCGGGACGTCGACCACGCTCGCCTCTTGCGCGGCCAAGACGTCATGGAGGGGCGCCGCGTCGCGAAGGATGCCGCCATCTCCCTCCGTGCCCTGCACGGTGTTGGCGCAGTTCGTTGTTCCGAGTAGCAGCCACGCACCCACCCAGCGCCTCATGCCGGGAGCGTATCGTGGGCGACGGGTCGGCGTCTCAACCCTTGGTAGCCATCCCCACCCGCACCGCCCCCTGCAACCCGATCTCCCTCTCCGACTGGGACCCTGGTAGAGTCCCTCTCCACGCGATGAGGGTGTGGCCGCGACGGACAATCCTCCAGGGCCTGGGCTACGCCGCCCTGGGTCTCCGTTGCGCCGAGACGCGGCGTACGGGGCCGCGTCGCCCTGCCGCCTGGGGCGTCGCCGGATTGGGCCGTCCCGAGGCGCTGGCCGTGGCCGACGGGGACATCTTCGTGCTCGACCGCGGGTCGCGCGGGATCACGGCGGCGAGCCTGGTTCGGGTGTCCCACGCGGAGGTCGAGGGCCTCGGGCGGGCGGTGGTCGCCGAGCCCCTGGGCATCACGGAGTTTGGCATCGAGGGCGGCACCGCGTACTGGATCACCGGCCACGGACAGAACCTCCGGGCCGCGGGAGTTACCCGACCCGAGCTCCCCCGCGACGTGTCCCCGGAGCACGGCGGATGGCGAGGCCCCTTCGCGGTGATGAACGGGGTCGTGCTCGCGTGCCGGGGGCCCAACCGGGCCCTGATGGCGGTGACGGGGCAGGGGGTTGTCCGGGAGCTCGACCCGGGCCCGGTCGAGGCCTTGTGCGGGGCAGGGGGCACGGTGGTGTACGCCCGGGGCGGGTCGATCCGCGTGATCGACCGCATCGACGGGCCCGCGCGTGTGTTGTGCCCCGCAGGCGGGACGGTGGGGCCGATGGCGCTCCGAGCGGGCACGGTCTACTGGGCCGTACCCAACCAGCCCAGCGGGGGCCTCACGGGCTCGTTGCATCGGGCGCCTGTGGCGGGAGGGTCGGGGCAGGTTCTGGCTACGGGGCTGCACGATCCGCGGGCGATGGCCGTCGGCCCGCAGCGGGTGTGGTACGCCGGGGCCCACGTCACGCCCGACGCGCGGGTTGAGGTGTTGGGAAGCGTCGCGGTGGCAGGCGGGGCCGGGCGGTATGCGGAGTCGCCGGTGGAGGTGACGGGCCTGGCCTGCGACGGAGACTGGCTCTACCTGGTGGGCACGACGCGGCGGGCCGTGGCGGGTGTGCTGCGACGGAGGCCCGCGTGAGGGGCGGGGCCGTGGTGCTGGGCTGCCTCCTGGGCGGGGCCCTGGGGTGCGACCGGACGGTCACCGACGCCCACTGGGATTTTGCGTGGGAGACCCCGACGGGGGTCGCCCGCGACGTCTGGTACGACCGCGGAAAGACCTGCGCCCAGAGCGCCGCCCAGCACGAGAACATGGCGGCCCTGCGTCACCGCAGCCATCAGGAGGTCTGCGCTCGGGGGCGACGCGACGGGGGGGCCACGGGGACCCTGGGGTGGCTCCAGTGCGAGGCCGCGGTCACCCTCGGGGCGGAGCGCTGCGAGGAGCTGCAACGACGGGTGCCGGCCCGCCCGTGGATGCGGCTGCACTGAGCCCGTCTCGCCCCGCCAAGGATACCGCGTCGACGGCGGGGGCAGTCGTCTCAGGGCGGGGACGCATGCGGTCCTTGAGGGCCAGGAAGGGTCGTTCGACGGCGTGGTACAGGACCGTGGCGAGGGCCATCGCGATGAGCAGCGTCACCGTGCAGGCGAAGACGTACACCGCGGGCGACGGGATGACTTGAAGGTGGAAGAGCACAGGGCGGGTCAGATCGATGGCCCAGAAGTGCACGAGATACACCCCATACGAGCGCGCCCCGAGGGCTCGCAGGGGACGCGCCTCCAGGGCCCGCACCAGGGTGCTCTGCGGGGCGGCCACCACCTCCGCGATCACGGCGACCGACAGGAGGGCCAGGAGGGTGAGCCCCAGGGAGTGCCCGAGCGGCGTGCTGCGGGGCAGGGCCCCCAGATGACCCGTCGCGACACACCAGGCCGTCAGTCCGCCGAGCAGCGCAAGGGCTGAGCGACGGACGCGGGCCCCGGGCAGCGGACGGGTCGCGGAGTACAGGGCCAGGGCGGCGCCCCAAAGGATGGAGTCGATGCGGTAGTGGGTCGCAACGTGCAAGGCGATCTCGCGGTCGAACCGCGCGGCAGCGGCGACGTAGCGGACCGCAGGGAGAAGCACACACACCGAGAGGGCGAGGGCCAGCCTCGCGCGAGGGAGGGCCCGAAGGAGCATGGGCCACAGGAGGTAGAAGTGTTCCTCGATGCAGAGCGACCAGGTGACCGAAACGGCGGGGCCGACGTGGGCGACAGGTCGCCACAGGCGCCACGCGTAGGGGCCCCAGTAGTTGCCCAGGAAGAGCGCGAAGGCCGTGAGCTGGCGCCAGTCGTCGCGGGCGATCACCGCGCCGACGCCCACGCTGGTGAAGAGCGGGTGGCGCCAGAGCAGGGTGTAGTTGAGCGCCATCACCGCCACAAAGGCGGGCAGAATTCGCAGCGATCGCCGCAGGTAGAACCGCCCCATGGCGAAGCGCCCCGACGGGCTCGTGGCCTCCTCCCGCAGCAGCAGCGTCGTGATGAGATACCCCGACAGGACAAAGAAGAGATCGACCCCCATCCAGCCGATCGAGGACACCGTGCGCAAGGGGCCGAGCTGGGCGTCGGGGAAGTACAACACGCTCGGCACGTGCCAGAGGATCACCAGGGTGACCGCGATGGCGCGCAGTCCGTCGAAGCCTGCGATGCGCGACGAGGCCGGCTCGGACGACACGAGGGTCATGGGCGTTGCCCGAGGTCGTATCACAGCCACGCGGGGTCTGAGGCCGTCACTCCGCCCGTTCGAAGCGCGTTGCCCAACGGGGTACGATCACCCCCCCGCACCACACGGTCACCCGAGGGCGAAGCAGCGCTCGATCACGGGGATCCCGCCGGGATCGGACGGCGGCAGGGTGAGCCCCTGGGACTCCAGGAGGGTGATCGGGGTGTCAGGGTACAACGCCCGCAGCTCGGCCTCGGACACCGAGAAGGGCGGCCCCTCCATGGGGCCCTCTGGGGACTCCAGGGTGATGACCACCCCCCGGGGCCCGTCAGGCAGGAGGGCCCGAACCTGGGCCGCGTACCGCAGGCGCATGGACGGGGGCAGGGCGATGAGGGCCGCCCGATCGTAGAGGGCGTCGACCGGGCCCACGTCGTCGCGGGTGACCCCGAAGAAATCGCCCGCCAGGAGGGTAAACGGACCGACCGTGTACGACCACGCGCATCCCTGGGGGGTCACCCGGGGCTCGAGGCCGTGGGCCCGGAAGAAGTCTTCGACCGCCTGAATGGCCAGCTCGACCCCCACCACCGTGTGGCCCTGGGCGGCCAGCCAGACCATGTCCTCCGTCTTGCCACACAACGGAACCAGCACCCGCCTCGGCCCGGCCCCGAGGGCCGCGGCGTGGGCCACGAGCAAGGGGTTGGGGGCACCCTGGTGAAACCCGATGCGGCCGCTCTGCCAACGTTCGATCCAGAAGTCGGGGTGCATGGGCCCTCAGCTCTGGGCCACGCGGGCCCGCAGACGGCGCAGGAGCTCGGCAAACCCGCGGTCGCGTACGATGCGGGTGTACGACTCGCGGTAGGTCTCGACCAGCGAGCTGCCGTTGGTGACGATGTCATACACCACCCAGCGGTTGTCGCGGCGCATCATCCGATACTCGATGGTGACGGCCGTAGCCCGGGCGTCGGTGCGCGACCGGGCCGTCGAGCGTACGACGGCCGTGCCCGCGGCCTCGTCGCGCTCGGCGGGGCCGTAGGTGATGGCGTAATTGTTGGTCTGGTCGAGATGCTGACGGTAGCTGCGCTCGATCAGTTGTCGCAGGAGGCCCACAAACTCCTCGCGCTCGGCAGGGGTGCGCTGCACCCAGAACGGGTCGAGGGCCCGGCGGGCCAGCTCCTCGACGTCGATCATCCCGTTGAGGAGCCGCGAGATCTGCTGCTCGCGCTGCGCAGCCTGTGGCGAGCCGGCAGGGGCGGGCTGCCGCAAGAGGCGCTGCACGGCCTCGTAGCGGGCGAGCACAAACTGCCGGGGGTCGTTGGATTGGGCCTGGGCGGAGGCGCCCACGGCCATCGCCGCAGCCAGCATCGCCGCCTGCCAGAGTCTCTGCCTCGTCATCGCTGCACCGCCTTCGCGTCTTGTAGTTACCGTCGCCTGAGACGGCTGCCCTCAGGGTGTGCATTCACCGGGCCACCGTCAGCGGCCACTGGAGTAGCCACCGTCCCCGCGTCGGACTCGGGTTGGGCGGATTCGCGCAGGAGGCGCTCGACCTCGTCGTCGGGCACCGCGGCGTCGGTCTCGGAGCCCGCGTCGGCCTCTTCGGCGGGGGGCAGCCCGCACGAGGCCGCGGGTCGGCCCTCCATGACCTCGTGGGCCGTGACCAGGGCGAGCTGCGACCGGGCCACGGCCAGGTCGTGCAGGGCCTGGAGGTGATTGAAGCGCGCGGACAGGTACTCCCGCAGCGGCAGGATGAGGGTGGCCACCTCCCCGACCCCCGACTGGTACGCGGTAAACACCGAGGTGAACCACGCGTAGGCCTCGGACTCGGCCTCGGCGTAGGCCGTCTCCCGGGTCTGCGAGGCGAGGGTGCGCTCGTACACCTCGGTGACCTCCAGGGCGAGGGCCCCGAGGGCCTGACGCTCCTGGGCCTCGTTGGCGGCGAGCTCCTCTCGAATGCGGTCGACCCGGGCGGCGTTGGTGAGGGGGTCGAAGGTCCAACGCAGAACGAGCCCGGCCCCCCAGAAGGCGAAGTTGTTGTTGTTGGCCGCGAAGGGGTTGGTCTGTTGGGCGATCGCCGTCGCGTCGGCGAAGTTCGCGCTCAGGCCCACCGCGATGTCGGGGGCGTAGGCCCAACGTTGGCTGGCGAGTTGGGCCCGGCGGGCCGCGAGACCGGCCTGGAGCATCCCGAGCTCGGGGCGATTGAGGCGGGCCCGGGTGAGGTGCCGCACGACGGGTCCGAGCTCGCCCTCGTAGGGGCACAGGGGGGCGTCGGCGACATCGGCGTCGGAGGTGTCGGTGAGAAACCGCAGGGTGGCCAGGGCCACACGTTCGCCCTGGCGGGCCTGGGCCTCGCGGCCGGTGACGTCCGCCCGGTAGATTCGGAGCTGGCGGCCATCGTTGAGGGAGGGGGGGGCCGCCCCGGCGTCGGGGTTGTCGGCGTTGCGGCGGGCCTCCAGGAAGGTGGCCTCGGCCTGGCGGAGCCAGCCCCGGGCCCGTTCGAGGAGGTACAGGGTGTCGCGGGCGAAGAGCAGGCCGAAGTAGGCCCGGCGGACGTTGTGACGAAGCTCGAGGCGGACGCGGCGGAGGTCTTCTTCGGCGGCCACGATGCCCGCCCGGGCCGCGTCGCGGACGTGGCCGAGCCGGACGTGGGTCCATGGAGAGATGGGGACGGCCGTCTCGACGCTGAGGCGGGAGATGGCCCCGAGGCCGACGTCGAAGGGGTTTTGCCCGAAGGCGTCGGGCGAATACGTGGGGTTTCCGCGGGCCGTGGGCGACACCGACAGGAACCCCGTGACGTTGAAGTTGTTGAAGGGAGCCCGCCAGGCCTCGTCGAGTTGGGCCCGGGCGGCGAGGATCTTGTGGCGGGCCGCGGCGAGGCCCGGGCTGCTGCGAACGGCCCGGTCTTCGGCCTCGGCGAGGGACATCGCGCGCCGGGCCGGGGCCACGGGGTCGGCCGCGGGCGGGTCGGCCGCGGGCGGGTCGGCCCACGCGCAAACCCCCACCATCACCCCAAGAGGAACCAACGCAAGCACGATGCTCCAACGCCGCATGGGTCGAGGCCCGTAGCACGATCGTCGGGTTGTGGACACCGGCCCCAAAGGGCGGCACCTAAAAGCCCACCATGGCCGCAGCCCTCCCGCCTCCGGGCGACGACAAGACCCTCTACGTCATCGACCTCTCGGGCTACGTGTTCCGCGCGTACCACGGGGTCCCCCCGCTCTCCAACAGCAAGGGCGAGCCCACCCACGCCACGATGGGGGTGACCAACATGCTCCTGGCCCTCGTGCGGGCCCAGCGGCCGAAGTACCTCGCGGTGGCCATGGACGGCCCGGGCGACACCTTTCGTAACACCCTGTACCCCGCGTACAAGGCCAACCGACCGCCCGCCCCGCCCGACCTGGCCCAGCAGATGAAACGTTGCCGCGAGGTGGCCGAGGCCTTCGCCATCCCCGTGATGCAGTGCGACGGGTTTGAGGCCGACGACCTCATCGCCACGGCCATCACCCGGGCCCGGGCCGCGGGCCTTCATGTGGTGGTGGCCTCGGACGACAAGGATCTCCTGCAGCTCGTGGCCGACGATGTCCTCGTGTGGCAGGCCCGCAAGCAGCGGGTGTGCGACCGCGACGCGGTGGTGGCCGAGTGGGGGGTCGGGCCCGAGCGGGTCCGCGACCTCCTGGCCCTGATGGGAGACAGCTCGGACAACGTCCCCGGGGTCGACCACGTGGGGCAGAAGACCGCCGCGAAGCTCCTGCAGGAGTACGGGAGCCTCGACGGGGTCTATCAAAACGTCGCGAAGGTGAAGGGCAAGACCCAGGAGTACCTCCGCACCGACGAGGCCAACGCCCGGCTGTCGTACACCCTGGTGGGGCTGCGCGACGACGTGCCCATGGCCTTCGACCTCGACGACCTGATGTACGGGGGCTGGGACAAGGACAAACTCCGGAGCCTGTTTGTCGAGCTGGAGTTCAACAAGCTGGCCGAGAGCCTGGAGGGGGCCAAGGCCGTGACCGCAGCCCCCCAGGCCGAGCCCGTGTACGAGGCCGTGCTCACCCTGGAGTCCCTGGAGGCAGCCGTGGCGGCGTGCCGGGCCGCGGGGGCCTTCGCGGTCGACACCGAGACCACCAGCCTCGACACCAGCCGGGCCGAGCTCGTCGGGGTCTCCCTCGCGTGGAAGCCCTTGTTCGGGGTCTACATCCCCCTCGGGCATCGGTACCTCGGGGTCCCCCCGCAGATTCCGCGGGCACAGGCCCTCGCAGTGCTTGGGCCCCTCCTGGCCGACCCCACCGTCAAGAAGTGGGGCCAGAACATCAAGTACGACGACATCATCCTGCGCCGGGCCGGGGTCCCCGTGGCGGGCTACGACTTCGACACGATGCTCGCGAGCTACCTCATCGACCCCGAGCGCCACACCCACAAGCTCGACGAGATCAGCCGGACCGAGCTCGGGTACGAGATGGTTCCGTACGAGGCCGTGACGGGGTCGGGGAAGAAGCAGGTCACCTTCGACCAGGTCGAAATCGCCCGGGCCACCCAGTACGCCGCCGAGGACGCCGAGGTCGTGTGCCGCCTCGTCGAGCGGCTGCGTCCGCGGGTCGAGAGCGAGGGCCTCGGGGGGCTCCTGCGCGAGGTCGAGATCCCCCTGGCCCTGGTCCTCGGGCGCATCGAGGAGCGCGGGATCCTGCTCGACGGGGCCCACCTCAAGGCCCTGTCGAAGCAGGTCTCGATCGACGTGGCCCGGCTGGAGAAGGAGTGCCACGACCTCGTGGGCAAGACCTTCAACGTCAACGCCCCGCGGCAGCTCGAGACCATCCTCTTTGACGACCTCAAGCTCCCGGTGTTCAAGCGCACGAAGACGGCCCGCTCGACCGACGCCGAGGTGCTCGAAGAGCTGGCCGAGAAGCACCCGTTGCCCCGCAAGATCCTCGAGCTCCGCTCCCTCACCAAACTCCAGGGGACCTACCTCGACACCCTGCCCACCCTGGCCGACCCCGACGGTCGTATCCACACCAGCTTCAACCAGGCCGTGGCCGCCACCGGGCGCCTGTCGTCCTCCAACCCCAACCTCCAGAACATCCCCATCCGCACCCCCCTCGGCCGCGAGATCCGTCGTGCCTTCCGGGCCCCTCCGGGCCACCTCCTGCTGGCCGCGGACTACTCCCAGATCGAGCTCCGGGTGCTGGCCCACCTCTCTCGCGACCCCATCCTGGTCGACGCCTTCCAGCGGAACGAGGACGTCCACGTCCGCACGGCCATGGAGGTCTTCAAGGTGGCCCGCGAGGACGTTACACGCGACATGCGGGCCCGGGCCAAGACCGTGAATTTCGCGGTGATCTACGGCCAGGGAGACGCCGCCCTGGCCCGGCAGCTCAGCATCACCCGCGAGGAGGCCGCGGGCTTCATCACGGCGTACTTCACCACCTTCGCCACCCTCAAGGCCTACCTCGACGGCACCGTCGAGACGGCCCGCTCGGGCGAGGTCGTGCAGACCATCCTCGGCCGCAGGCGGTACGTCAAAGACATCCACTCGTCCAACCGGGCCCTGCGCCTCGCGGCCGAACGGATCGCCACCAACACCCCCATCCAGGGCACGAGCGCCGACATCATCAAGGTCGCCATGGTGCGGGTCGAACAGGGCCTCCTGGCCGCCGGACTCGGCGCCCGGATGGTGCTGACCGTACACGACGAGCTCGTCCTGGAGGTCCCCGAGCCCGAGAAGGACGCCGTCGAGGCCCTCGTGCGCAAGACCATGGAGGCTGTGATGGCCCTGTCGGTCCCCCTGCGGGTCGAGTGCGGCTGGGCCGACAACTGGGGCGACGCCCACTGACGAGGACCTTGCGCCGGAGGCTCGGGGTGGGTTAGAACCTCGGGCCATCGTGGCGCGACACTCCTGCAAACCCCACGCGGGGCATACGCCGGATTTTTAGGCTCCTGCTCAATCTCCATGTGTGGTATCGTAGGAATAGCGTCCACTACGTCTCGGGTCGAGCGCGCCTGGCTGGCCCTCGGTCGGGACGCCATGACGCATCGTGGGCCGGATGATGCGGGGGAGTGGTGGTCTGAAGATGGCCGGGTGGGCCTGGCCCAGCGGCGGCTGTCGATTCTTGATCTGTCCCCTGCCGGACATCAGCCCATGCACGCGGCATCGGCCGCGCTGAGCATTGTTTTCAATGGCGAAATTTACAACTTTACCGATCTGCGAGACGAGCTGACGTCCAAGGGATACAACTTTCAATCACACTCGGACACCGAGGTCATTCTCGCTGCGTATCACGAATGGGGCACAGAGTGTCTGTCACGTTTAAACGGCATGTTTGGCTTTGCGATCTACGACGCGCGGCAACAGACCGTTTTTCTCGCCCGCGACCGCGTCGGTGAAAAGCCGCTGTTTTATCATCATGCCCGCGGGGTTCTGCGTTTTGCCTCCGAGCTGAAGGCCCTGTTGGCCGACCCCGCCTTGCCCCGACGCATCGAGCCCGGGGCGCTTGATTGTTATTTGACCATGGGTTATGTGCCGGGTGATCGCTGCATGCTGCAGGGCTTTTACAAGCTGCCACCGGCTCACGCACTTTTGTTCAATCTGCAATCTGGCCAGAATAAGGTGTGGCGCTACTGGCAGTTGCCTGAATTGGGCGCTACCACACAAGGTCCGGTGGATGAAGCGGCCCTGTTGGACGAACTGGAAGCCCTGCTGGAAGACGCCGTGCGTCGGCAGATGGTGGCGGATGTTCCGGTAGGGGTGCTGCTCAGCGGCGGGGTGGATTCGAGCCTGATCGCCGCGATGGCGGTACGCACTTCCAGGCAGGTTCAGACCTTTACGATCGGGTTTCCAGGCCATGGCAGGCTGGATGAAACCGAACACGCCCGTTTGATCGCCCGCCACTTTGGCACGCGCCACACCGAGCTGATGGCCGGGGACGCGACGGCCGATCTGCTGCCACGGCTGGCTCGCCAATTTGATGAGCCGATCGTGGATTCGTCGATGATCCCTACCTTTTTGGTGAGCCAATTGGTGCGCCAACACTGCACGGTGGCCCTGGGAGGGGATGGGGGCGACGAGCTGTTTGGCGGCTACGGGCATTACAACCGCTTGTTATGGATGCAGCAAAGGCTGGGGCCGATGCCGCACCCTTTGCGCAAAACCATGGCCGTGGCTGCTGAAAAGCTGTTGCCCGTGGGTGTAAAGGGTCGCAATTGGCTGCAAGGATTGGGCGTAGATTTAGATCACGGCCTGCCGCTGATTGCGTATTACTTTGATGCCACCACACGAGGGCGCTTGTTGGCCACGCAACCGGGTTGGCGCCTGACGGCGGAGTCCGTGCTGAAGGGCCGGGTGCCGACGCATCCCGACCTGTTGCAACGAGCGACCCGCATGGATTTTGCCAACTACCTGCCGGAAGATATCTTGGTCAAGGTCGACCGCGCCAGCATGTTGAACTCCCTGGAAGTACGCGCCCCCTTGCTCGATTACCGGTTGATCGAATTTGCCTTTGGCAAGGTCCCATCTTCTCTGAAGGCGACCGCGCAGGACAAGAAGATCTTGCTCAAGCGGCTGACGGCCCGGGTGCTGCCGCCCGAGTTCGACCGGCAACGCAAGCAGGGTTTTTCTATTCCGCTGGCCCGGTGGCTCCAAGGGGGGCCATTCTTGAAGCTGTTTGAGGAGGTATTGCATGACCCGCGATGCAGTTTTCATGCGCGCACGGTAGACAGTCTGCTGCGCGGCCAGGCCAGGGGCCACAGCAACAGCGAGCGGCTGTTTGCGTTGGTGCTGTTCGAACTATGGCGTCGGGAGTATGGGGTTTCTTTCGGCGCTGCTGAGGAGGGTTTGTGAAAACTGAATTACTCGAACTGCTGCGCTGTCCGAAGACAGGGCAACGGCTGACCGTGGAGGGCGACGACAACGCTCAGGAGATCGAGACTGGCTCGCTGGTCTCGGAGGATGGGCAGCATCGTTATCCCATCCGAAACGGAGTTCCCCGGTTTGTCCCGGAATCCAACTACGCCGACAACTTCGGCATGCAGTGGAATCACTTCAGCCGGACCCAACTGGACAGCTATTCCGGCCATCCGATCACCGCGAACCGATTTTGGAAGGCGACCGGCTGGCGCCCCGAAGACATGAAGGGTCAATGGGTGCTCGATGTCGGCTGCGGGGCAGGCCGTTTTGCCGAAGTGGCACTCTCGACAGGCGCCAGGGTGGTGGCGTTGGATTATTCCAGCGCGGTGGATGCGTGTTACGCCAACCTGAAGCACCATCCCAACCTTCATGTCGTGCAAGGGGACATCTACGCCCTGCCCTTCGCGCCCGGCGAATTTCCCTACGTCTATTCTCTGGGCGTGCTCCAGCACACGCCCGATGTCGCGGGGGCTTTTGCGGCCCTGCCCCCGATGGTACAGAAGGGAGGACGGCTGTGTGTTGACTACTACTGGAAGCGCCTCCGGGCGCTGTTGCACACGAAGTATCTCTTGAGGCCCTTCACCCGGCGTATGCCGCAGCCGAAGCTGTTCGCCCTGCTGGAGCGATCGGTGCCGGGGATGTTGCGCGCAAGCCAGACCCTGGACCGTGTTCCCGTGCTCGGGCGTTTCCTGAGCCGGTTGGTCCCTGTGGCCAACTACACCGGGATCTACCCCTTGACGGATCAGCAGTTGAGGGAGTGGGCGCTCCTGGATACCTTTGACAGGTTGGCCCCCGCCTATGACAGCCCACAGACCTCCGCAACGGTAGACGCCTGGATGAAAGAGGCGGGGATGGTCGATGTGGAAGTGCTGCACGCGGGTCATCTGGTGGTACGGGGCGTCAAGCCGCGGCAACCCTGACAGGGAACTCGACCCCCTGCCCACCCTCCGTCCGCCACCCGGGTCGACGCCCTACACCAGATTCTGGCGCCTGAGGCCCCGGGTGAATTACAACCTCGGCCATCATGGCCCGACCCCCTTCCAAGCCCCGCACTGCCCTCGTCGACCCCTCCATGGCCCGGGCGGCCTTTGACGCCCTCAGCCCCCGCCTCGCGGCCCCCGAGGGCCCCAGCCCGACCGCTCCGGCCGATCTCAAGGGCGTATTGACCGCCGCCGTCGAGCTCGCCGCCGTGATCGACGACCCCGCCGTGCGGGCCCGCTTCACGGCCCTTCCCCCCGAGGCCTTCGACCCGGCCCAGCTCGACGACCTCCCCCTCCTCGGCCGGGCCCTCGCCCACTGCCTCGCCGAACAGGAAGCCGCCGCCGAGGCCCGGGGGGAGGTCGTGCTCGAGGAGACCCTGGCCGCCCAGGCCGCCGAGCTGCGGGCCCGGATGCTCAAGATCGTCATCCACTACTTCGAGGACGACCCCGACCTCGCGGGCGAGGTGAAGTCCCTCGGGCGCCGCAAGTCCCACGACGCCACCATCCACGACCTGCAGAAGCTCGCGGCCCTGTACGCCACCCGGCGGGACATCGTCGAGAAGGACCCCAAGTACTGGCGCCCCACCGACGAGGCCGACGCCCGGGCCGCCGCGGCCGCCATGGAGACCGCCCTCGCCGCGGCCCAGGGCGAGGCCGAGCAGCGCTGGTCCGAGCTCGGAGCCCGCGTCTGGGCCCTCCTGGCCCCGGTGATCGAGGATGTTCGGGCCACGGGTCTGTGGCTCTACCGCAAGGACGGGGCCGAGCGGTTTGGCGCACGGGTGGTCGCCCGACGGGGTCCGGGGCGGAAGCGTCGCGGAGAGGCCGGCAAAGACGGTGAGGTCACGACCCCGGAGGGTGAGCCCGAGGGAGCCGAGGCCCCGGCCCAGGTTCCCACGGAGGTCGCTGCGGAGGTCACTGCAGGGGTCGCCGCGGAGGTCGCCGTCGGGGCCGAGGCGTGAGAAGCCCCGGAGAGCCCGCGGGGGTGCTTGACCCGACCGCGGGCCGGGGCGTAGAAGCGGCTATGCAGGTGTGCGAAGACGTCGCGGCGACGAAGGGTGCGCGGCGGGTTCGCTCCGTGACTGTCCCCCTACGACCCGCCTGAAGCCTCCGCGGTTGCCGCGTGACCGATCCCGCCCCCTCCAAGGTTCTGACTCCTCCTGCTGCGGTGCGGCCGCGCTCTCGTATGGGTCGGCGCGTGGTGGCCATCGTGGCCACGGCCTTGACGGGCTTGCTGATTCAGCACGCCGGCCGGGCCGTGTACCACGCCGTGTACGACATCCCCGCGGCCACCTGGGAGGGCTCCTGCGCCGACGGCATCCGCCGGGCCCACGAGGCCTACGAGGCCGTGTGGGAGGCCCGACGCAGCGGATCGGCCGAGGCGAGGGTCCCCCCCTCCCTGGAGACTGAGTTTCGTGCCTTGCGCGCGCGCTGCGCGGCCGAGGGCGAGGAGGCCTCCCGGGCCTACACCCACCTCGCGCGCTGGCGCTATCGGTCCGAGAGCCTCACCCGCCTCTGGACCAACACCCTCACCGACGATGCCGAGCGGGCGCTCGGCTTTACCCCCCCGCCAGGAACCCACCCATGACCGAGACAGCCCCGGCCAACTTCGATTCGTTTGGCCTCCGAGAGCCCCTTCTGCGCGCCCTCGCCGACGTTGGGTACGCCCAGCCGACCCCCGTCCAGCAGTCGTCCTTCCCCCTCATCGCCGAGGGCCGCGACGTCATCATGCAGGCCCGCACCGGCAGCGGAAAGACGGCCGCCTTCGCCCTGCCGCTGCTCGATCGGCTCGTGCGCCCGGGGCAGGGGGTTCAAGTGTTGACCCTGTGCCCGACCCGCGAGCTGGCCCTCCAGGTGGCCGGCGAGTTTGAGCGCCTCGGCAAACACCTCGGGGCCCGCACCACGGCCATCTACGGCGGGGCCAGCATGCCCGCCCAGATCGAGTCCCTCCGCAGCGGGGCCGGGACCGACGTGGTAGCCGGCACCCCGGGCCGCGTCCTCGACCACCTGCGCCGGGGCACCCTCGACCTCACGGGCCTGCGGGCCATCGTGCTCGACGAGGGCGACGAGATGCTCTCCATGGGCTTCGCCGAGGAGATCAACGCCATCCTCGAGCGCTGCCCCCGCAACCGCCAGACCCTGATCTTCTCCGCCACCATGCCCGAGCAGATGTCGCGCATCGCCCAACGGCACCAGCGCGACGCCGAGATCGTGGCCCTCTCGAGCGACCACATCGCCCCGACCGAGATCACCCACCTCGCGTACTTCTCCGCCACCGGGGCCCGCCTGCCCACCCTCGGGCGCATCCTCAAGGCCGAGAAGCCCGAGGCCGCCCTCATCTTCTGCAACACCCGCCACGAGACCGAGTCGGTGGCCCGCTCGCTCCAGCAGCAGGGCTTCGTGGCCGACTTCCTCCACGGCGACCTCACCCAGGCCGAGCGCGAGAAGGTCCTCGGGGCCCTGCGCGAAGAGCGCCTGCCCCTCCTCGTCTGCACCGACGTGGCCGCCCGCGGGATCGACATCCCCCACCTCACCCACGTCGTCCACGTGGGCTTCCCCGAGTCGCCCGAGGCGTACGTCCATCGCTCGGGCCGCACGGGCCGGGCGGGTCGACGAGGCACGAGCATCGCCCTGGTAGGCCCGGTCGACGTGGGCAACCTGTACTTCCTCCGGCTCACCTACGGCATCCGCCCCATCGAGCGCTCGCTCCCCTCCGAGGGCGACGCCCAGACCCAACGTGAGGCCGAGCGGGTGACCTTCCTCCAGGAGGCCTTCGCACAGCCCCCCACCGAGGAGACCCGGAGCCTCGCCCGACGGATCCTCACCCTCGACGACCCCGAGTCTGTGGTGGCCGGCCTGGTGGCGAGCTTCTTCCAGCTCCAGGCCGAGGCCCCCGTGGCCCGCCCCACGGCCCCCCGGAGCGCCCCCGTGCGCCCCGATCCCGCGAGCGTCAAGGTCGCCCCACCCCGGCCCGAGCGCCCCGCGCGCCCCGAACGCCCCGAGCGCCCCGAGCGCGTCGAAGCGCCCCGGGCCCCGGTGGCAGCCCCGGTGGCAGCCCCGGTGGTGGCCCCGGTGGTGGCCCCCGTGCCTCCCGCGCCGGTGGCAGCCCGGGTGGCAGCCGAGGCCCCCGTCTCGGCAGAAGCCCCCTCGGCAGCCGCTCCCGAAGCGCCCGAGGCCGTCGAGGCCGCTGCGGTGGCCCCGCCCGCCCCGCCCGCGGTGGCGGCCGAGCGCGTGCGTCGGGTCGACGTCCGCCACGCAGACGCCAACGACCTCGACCACGAACCCTCCATCATCGAAATGGACGACCTGCGCCTCGCCGTCGGCCGGCGCGACGGGCTGCGCTCGGGCGAGCTCGTGCGCTTCCTCCGCGACAAGGCGGGGTTGTCCCGGCGCGACGTGGGTCGGGTCAGCATGCGCGACCGCTTCACCCTCGTGGGCATCCGGGCCGACCGCATCGACGACGTCATCGAGGCCATCGGCGACGCCACCTACGCCGAGCGCCCCCTGGCCCCCGAGCGCAGCCGCGGCGACGACGAGATCGAGAGCCCCGAAGCGGCCGCGACCGACCCGATCCCACCCCACGCGGGCTGACGACCTTCGTCACGCGGGCTGACAAAAATTGTCAGCCCACCCGCCCAGAATCTCTCCCTCCTTCCGCACTATCAACCCAACACTAGAACCTTCAGTGCACCCGGTCCCCGGGATGGGCGTTGAAGGGGTTGGCATGATGGCTGCTCTACTCTCTGGCAACCAACCTGGATCGGTTTCCAGTGTTGGCGGATTTCAACGCTCGGCTGGCTCGATTAGGGAGAACAATCATGAAGCGCTCGCTCAAGAAGATGATGGCTGGTTTTACGCTCGTTGAGCTCATGATCGTGGTCGTGATCCTGGGCATCCTCGCCGCGGTGGCCATCCCGGCCTTCAGCCGGTACATCAAGCGCTCCAAGTCTGCAGAGGCCTCGGGCAACATCGCCAAGATCTACCAGGGCCAGGTCACCTACTACCAGTCGTCCGCCGACCGGTCCAACGTCTCCTCCTTCGTCAACGCCGCCGGTCTCTCTCCGGCCGGGGTCCCGAGTGCCGGTGCGAAGCACCCTGCCAACGCCGCCTGGTGGGGCGCCAACACCAACTGGGTTGCCGTCGGCTTCGGCCTCGACGGCCCCCACTACTACAGCTACGAGAGCCCCGGCAGCGCCACCACCTTCACCGCGGCGGCCCAGGGCAACCTCGACGGCGACAGCCAGTTCTCCACCTTCTCTCGCTCGGCCACCATCAACGACGGCGAGATCCAGGGCAACACCATGGTCATCGTCAGCGAGCTGGAGTGACCGCGCCGCAGGGGCTTCGGCCCCTGCACCGTGCCTCCCCCCAGAGGGCCGCGTACCTGACTCGTCAGGGCGCGGCTCTCCGCGTTTGGGGGCACGGCCGTTCGACCCTGATTGCAGCCACGTTGGGTTTTTGATAGCACCACCGCGGGGAGCGCTGGCGCTCCAGCACAACCGAGGGCGACCGCAATGATCAGCCAGATCGAGGACTCCGCGGACCGTCCCAGGCGTGACGCGGCGTGAGCGAGCCGGGGCCCTCCTCCCTTCGACGTGACGCCGTGCTGGTCGCGTTCGCCTCGGCGATCGTCGCGCTCGCCGCAGGGATCCCGCGCATGCCTCCGAGCGCGGACCTGCCTCACTACGAGTTCCTCATCGCCGCGCTGCGCGGACTGGGGGACCCCTCACGGTTTCCGTCGCCGCCCTACGAGTATACGCTCTCCATCACCAACCAGCTCTTCGTCTATGCGGCCTGGTTGCTCTCCTTCGTGTTGCCCGTCGACCTCGCCGTGCGTGTCCTCTTCGCGGGGGTGATCGGCGCGATGCCGGCCCTCGCCGCCCGCGCCGCGTGGCACGCAGGCCGCTCGCCCCTCGTAGGCGTCGTGGTCGCCCCGTTGTCGCTCGGGTTCGCATATCGCTGGTGCCTCAGCGCGTACCTCCTCGGCCTGTGCCTCCTCCTCGCCGCCCTGCCCGACCTGCGCGCCCTCCAGCGCGAACCGACTCCCCATCGCGCCCTCCGAGGCATCGGGTGGGCCGCGTTGTTGGGTTTCGCGCACGGATCCAGCATCGTCCTCCTGCTGACCCTCACCCTCGGTCTGGCGATGCAGCGCGGACGTCGCCTGCGCGATCTCGGGTTGCTCATGGCTCCCGTCCTCGGCGGGCTCGTGGTGTTCGCGATCGGGTGGATAACGTTCCGTGCGAGGGTGCGCGCCGACACGTCGACGCCGCTGGGATACGGCATCGGTCTCGCGGTTCGCCCGGGACTGTTGCCCTGGACACTCTTTGGACCACTCGATCCCTGGGCGATGTATACCCTGCCTCTGATGCTCGCGGCAGGGATGGGAGCCCTCCGGCGTGGTGCCAGGGTGACGCTCGACCGCCCACTCTTCATGGCGGCAGCGTTGTGCTTCGTACAGTTTTTCTTGTGGCCCAACGAGTTCGGCGGCGCGGGGCTGCTCTTTCAGCGCTTTACACTGCCGGCGGTGTTGTTCCTCGTGCTCGCGCTGCCGAGCGTTTCGCCGCGCTCGCACTTCTTCGCCGGGTCGTTCCTCGCGCTCCCCGTGGTGATGGTCGTCGCATTGTGGCCCCTCACGCGCATTACACACTACGCTTGGCGCGACCTCGACGCGGTGATCGCCCGGGTCGCGCCGGGCTCCGCGGTGGCCTCGTTGGACCTCGCAGAGATCCCCTGGGCGATGCACGTCTTCGGCGGCGCCGCGGCGCGGGTCGTGGCGCTCCGTGGGGGAGTCACCCACAGCGATTTCTCCTACCTCCCGCAGTTCCCGGTTCGCACCCGGCAGGACTACCTCTGGGCCCGCACCCGCGTACGCCTCATGCACCCCCAGGATTTCATCCCTACCCTGGATTTTCAGCGATTTCGTTATGTCGTTGTACGCACGACGCGTCGTCACGACCTCGCGGCCCTCACCCGCGCCATGGCCCCGGAGGGTCGCCTCGTCCTGCGCAGCGGGCGTTGGATGCTCTACGCGTCCACCCTCCCGGTGCTCCCCCTCACCGCGCGGGAGCCAGACCTTCCCCCGCGGCGACCGCCCTCGCTCGGCGCGCGCATCGCCGCCATGGGGGTGTCGTTTCCGTTCCCGCGGGGGATGTGACGCCTCGCTCAGAAGGGGATGTCGTCGTTGTCCTGGGTGAAGTCGCCCATCGTGTCGTTGTGGTTGGGGGCCATCATGCCGTGGCCGTTGGGGCTTGGGGCAGCACGCCCCCCACGCGGGCTCGAAGCCGCCGAACTACGCGGAGCCGGGCTCTGTCCCCCCCGGAGCCGCGTGGCCCAGGCTCGGGCCCGGGCCGCGTCGAGGCGGCCCCACTTGGACTTGGGCCCGCCGTTCTTGTCGACGGCCCCGGACTCGTCGTCGCGCTGGGCAAACCACTCGTAGGCCTCGGCCAGGGTGTCGAGGAAGTCGGGGTCGCACGACGAAAACTTCTGACCCTTGTAGTCCGGCCCGCTCCAGCGCCGCGGCATGAAGCGCACCTCGGGGTCGCCCCGCGGCCCGTCGATGTCGGCGTCGATGTCCGACCCGGCGGAGGCCCCCGCCCCCGCGGCCCCCGCGGCAGACCGGGGCGCCCCCCCGTTGGTCTTGAGGGTCGCGAGCAGGGTGTCCAGCTTGCGTTCGATGCGGTCGAGGCGTTCTTCGAGGGTGCTCATGGCGTGTTGACCTTCCGTGGGCGCGGCAGACCTCCCGATGGGCTCCGCGACGAGGACGCAGGACCATGCATCACCCCAGGCCCCCGCGCCACCTCTCGGCGGACAGGGTATGTCACCCATGAATTCCGTGGAATTCTCGGGGTGTGGGTGCGCGACAGGCGGGGCGAGGGCAGACGGATGGGGTAAACTCCCTAGGGTCATGAGCGCCCCCGACACCACCCTCATCTACGACTGGAACGAGGTCAACCGACGACACCCGCCCTTTGGGCGCGTGGAGTTCTTCGACGAGACCTTGCGCGACGGGCTACAAAACCCGTCGGTGAAAGACCCCACCATCGGCGAGAAGCTCGAGCTCCTGCACCTGATGGAGTCGCTCGGCATCGACGCCGCCGACATCGGCCTGCCGGGCTCGACCCAGCGGGCCTTCGACGACGTGCTGCGCATGTGCCAGGAGATCGTCTCGGCGAAGCTCAAGCTCCGGCCCGCGGCGGCGGGGCGGACCGTGGTGGGCGACATCCTGCCCATGGTGGACGTCTCACAGAAGGCCGGGGTGGCCCTCGAGGTCTACACCTTCATCGGCAGCTCGCCCATCCGCCTGTTCGCCGAGGGGTGGGACGTCGACCGGCTCCTCAAGCAGTCGGCCGAGGCCATCGACGTCGCGGTAAAAAACGGCCTGCCCGTGGCCTACGTCACCGAGGACACCGTGCGCTCGCGCCCCGAGGTGCTCGCCTCCCTCTTCAAGAACGCCATCGACCACGGGGCCGCCCGACTCGTCCTGTGTGACACCGTCGGCCACGCCACCCCCGACGGCACCCGCAACCTCATCCGCTGGACGAAGAACTTCCTCTCCGCCTACGGGGCCACCCACGTCAAGCTCGACTACCACAACCACAACGACCGCGGCCTCGGGCTCGTCAACGCCTTGACGGCCGTCGAGGAGGGCATCGACCGGGTCCACGGCACCGCCCTCGGCATCGGCGAGCGGGTGGGCAACACGGCCATGGAGCTCATCCTGCTCAACCTCAAGCTCGCCGGGGCCCTCGACCACCAGGACCTCAGCAGCCTCCTGGCCTACTGCGAGCTCGCGAGCCGGGCCGTCGACATGCCCATCCCGGTCAACTATCCCCTCGCGGGGGCCGACGCGTTTCGTACCTCCACGGGGGTCCACGCCGCGGCCATCATCAAGGCCCAGGCGAAGGGCGACGCGTGGCTGGCCGATCGGATCTACTCGGGGGTTCCGGCGGGAATGTTTGGCAGGGGGCAGTCGATCGAGGTGGGACCCATGTCGGGCGCCAGCAACGTCCAGCACTGGCTGCGCGGCCACGGGGTCGATCCCACCGCAGAGGTCGTTCATGCGGTGCTGGCCGAGGCCAAACGCCACGCCCGGGTGCTGAGCCCCGCAGAGATCCTGGCCGTGGTCGCGGCCACCGTCGCGGTCGCGGCGGTGTGATTCAGGAGCGCACCAGGGCCTGCCGGTGCCGCAGGTAGATCACCGCGGTCATCACCCACCCGAAGGCCAGGGCCACCACCGACCCCACCACCGTGGCCGACAGCACGGCCCCCAACACCACGGTCACCGCCCACAAGAGCAGGGTGTCGGGCCAGTGGTCCCAGGCCATCGCGAACGACCGCTTCACTACGTCGACCACCCCAAGCCCGGGCTCGTCGACCGCCACACACAACGTGTAGGTGAGCAGAAACGACGCCACCAGGGCCCCGATCCCGAGGGCGATGCTCCCCACCGCGATGAGGCACAGGCACGCGAGGCCGAGGACCCAGGCGTCGACGAAGCGCTTGAGCCCCGCGAAGGAGTCGCCCATGGCCACGGGCTCGCCGCGTACGACCCGGAGGCTCATGGCCGTGTACCCGAGCAGGAGCGGAGGCAGGAGAATCCCAAGCGACAGGGCTCCCCCGAGGGTCACCAGGAGCCCGTCGACCAGGAGGGGAATCAGGGCCCCACCCCGGGTCGCGTGACCCCAGGTGGTCTTGAGGGTTTCCATCGGGTCGGTCATGGCAGTGGTCATGGTCGGTGCATCTCCCGCGCCGGTGGCGCAGTAAAAGACCGCGGCCCTACGGGGCGTCGCCTCGGGAGGTTACCGCACCGCGGGAGCCGGGGGGTGGGCGGACGGAGGCGCGGGCTGCACGGAGATGCTGTGCAGGGCAAACCAGGCCGCCACCAGCACCACCAGGAGCAGGGCCGCCAGAAGCTCCAGGGGCACGATCCCCGCCACCCGCGACCAACCGTCCCGGTAGAATTTCCCCTGCGAGCGGCGGTTGAGCTTCCGTTGCACCCCCTGGAGGAGGTCGGGGGGGGCGGCCTCGGGGGCGGCCTTGGCGGGCCCGGGATCGCCTTCGGCCAGGGTCCCCAGGGCGGCGAGCATCCGGCAGTAGGCCACATACTCGGCCTCCAGGGCGGGGCGCTCGGCCAGGGCGGCCCGCACGGCCTCGTGCTCGTCAGGGTCGAGCTCGCGGTCGTGGTAGGCGGAGAAGCGGTCGCGGACGTCGTCGTCGGTCATCGTCGTCGCCTCACTCGGGCAGCGGGGCCCCGAGGCCGCGCTCGACGGCCTCACGCAGGGCCGCCCGGGCGCGGTGGAGCCTGGATTTCACCGTGCCCTCGGGCAAACCCGTGATGGTCATGATCTCCTCGTAGGCGAGGCCCTCCAGGTCGCGCAAGACGATGAGGGTCCGGTGGTCGGGGTCGATGGCCCCGAGGGCTCGTTGGATGACGCCCTCGAGTTGGGCTCCCTCGGCGGCGTGGTCGGGGCGGTCGACCCGAGACATCACCGGGCCGCCGTCGGACAGGCCCCGCTCGGCGGCGTCGTCGAGGACATCGTGGCCCTTCACCCGGCGGCGGTCGAGGTACTTGATGCGGTTTTTGCAGTGGTTGACCGCCACACGGTACAGCCACGTCCCGAGCTTCGCATCCCCCCGGAAGGAGTCGATGCTCTTGAACACCGTGATGAACACCTCCTGGGCGAGGTCTTCGGCCTCGGCCCGGTTGCCCAACATCCGGTGCACGAGCGAGAACACTCGCTGCTGATAGGCCCGCACGAAGAGGTTGAAGGCCGCCTCGTCGCGGCGACGCAGCCGCTCGACGAGGGCCTTCTCCGCCTCGGGGTCGAGGGTCATCGCCACGACGTCCCAACCCCAGGACGACGACCCGCCCAGCCCCGAGACCCCTGGGCCCTGCACCAGCCACGCTGCACGAACACGCACATACGCCGGGACACCCGGATTCGTCGAGAGGTTCCGCCCGAGTTCGGAGGGCCTTGGGGAGGCGTCAGTTCATTCGCATGAAGTAACGAAGGTTGAGCAGGATGGTGGTGTCGTTGCCGCCCGAGACCTCTTGCCGCAAGGCCGCCTCCACCGCGAAGCTCGGATCGATGTACCCGATCCCGGCCGTCACCAGATGCACCGCGCGGTCGCCGCGGGTCTCGTCGTAGGTGTATCCGAGCCGCAGAGGGGCCCGGGCGAGCAGCAGCTCCACCCCGCCCGACCAGCGCATCCGAGGCTGTTCGACGTCGTGCAGGTCCCAGTAGGCGTCGGCCACCATCCCGAGGGACTCCGCGGGATACACCCCCACCCCGGCCCCGAGGGCCCGCGGCGACAGGCGCGTGCCCGGGTTGGTGAGCGACAGGCCCGTGACCCCCAGGGACAGGAAGCTCACCGGCCGCAGGGCCAGGCCCGCGTCGACGGTAAACCCATCGTACGCCACCCCCGGCTGCCCATCGGCGGCCCCCGCCCCCGAGTGGCTCATGTACCGCCCCGTGACCCCCACCGCGAGGCCCTCTGTGATCGACGCGCTCAGGGCCAGGCGGGCGTCGTGGGAGGTGCGATCGTCGCCCCCGATGGTGCCGTAGTTGTACGACAGCCCCGCCCCGATGCGCCGGGTCGTGTCGACCACCGTGCTCCCGAATGCCCAGCGCGACAGGTTGGGCTGGTACAGCACCGCCGAGTCGACGTGGTACACCCGGGCGAGCCCCATGGCCCCGGGGTTGGCGTACACCCCCGAGGTCGACATGGCCGCCCCGTAGGTGCCGCCCCCGAGGGCCATCGTGCGCGTGGTCACCGGGGCCTCCTGGGCCCTCACCCCACCCGCCACCCCCAGCACCCCGAGGGCCACACCAACACCCAGAACTCCGTGCCGTGCGCGCATCGGCAGGTGACATAAAATCCCGCGGCCCCGAAGTCTAGTTTGCCACGACGATTGCCGCCGACCCCTGTGGACAACCTGTGGACGCACTGGACGTCAGCGCAGCGTCCTTTGTAGAAATTTCGCGGTTTCTCTCGCGCATCGGTCAGTCTCCGACCGGGCCACGGGTCTACCCGTGCCTGTGGATAACCGCCGTGAAAGGACAGTGGACCTCGCCGTGACCGACGACGCGCGCCAGCTCTGGGACCAGGTGATCGAAGGCCTCCGCGGGAAGGTCGGCGATCACATGATCGGCAAGCTCCTGCGACCCCTCAAGGCCCTCGACGCCGCCGACGGAGTGCTCCTCTTGCAAGCCCCCAACGTCCTCACCAAGGACTGGGTCACCTCGGGCTACCTCCCCCTGCTCGAAGACACCCTGCGGCGTATCACGGGCGCGACCTGGACCATCTGCTGGACCGCCTCCGCCGATGTCGCCCCCGCCCAGGGACAGCTCCCCGTCCTGCGGGCCCCCGCCCCGCCCCGCCCGCGGGCGCCTGCACCCGCCCCCGTGCGCGCGGCCCCCGAGGCCCCGACCGCCCCTGAGGCTCCGGCCGCTCCCGCGTCGCGGGCCCCGGTGCTGCGGGTGCCCCCCGGATCGCTCCTGGCCTCTCCGCCCCCTCCCGCCTCGCGGCCCAATCCCCCGCCGCGGAGGGCCCCCGTCCAGACGGCGGCCCGCACGAGCAGCACCACCCCCGCGGCCCTGCGCCCGGGGGCGGCCTCGGGGGGCTTTAGCGCGGGTCTGTCACCGCGGTACACCTTCGACCAGTTTGTGATCGGGCCGTCCAACCAGATCGCCTACGCCGCCGCGGAGGCCCTGGCCAACCTCGCCGGCAGACGCTTCAACGTCCTGTTTCTCTGCGGGACGACGGGCCTGGGCAAGACCCACCTGTCCAACGCCGTGGGCCACCGGGTCCTGGAGCAGAAGCCCGACGCCCGGATCATGTACCTGTCGGCGGAGGGGTTCACCAACGACTACGTGCACGCCATCCAGCAGAAGAAGATGGAGGAGTTTCGTACCCGGTACCGGGTCGACTGCGACGCCCTCCTGCTCGACGACGTGCAGTTTCTGGCGGGGCGCGAGGGGACCCAGGAGGAGTTCTTCCACACCTTCAACGCCCTGACCCAACGCAACGCGGCCATCGTGCTCACCTCCGACGTGCTCCCCGAGCGCCTCATGGGCATGGCCGAGCGGCTCCAGTCGCGGTTTCAGCAGGGCCTCGTGGCCGAGATCACCTCGCCCGAGATGGAGACCCGCGTGGCCATCCTGCGCAAGAAGGCCGAGCTCGAGAACGTCCGCCTCGACGACGACGCGGCCTTCCTCATCGCCTCGACCCCCAACGCCAACGTCCGCGAGCTCGAGGGGACCCTCATGAAGCTCGCCATCAAGGCCGGGATCCTCGGGCGCCCCGCCATCGACGCGGGCCTCGTCCGCGAGACCCTGCGCCTCGGGTCGCGGCCCACCGTGGTCACCGTCGAGGACGTCCAGCGGGCCGCCTGCGAGCACTACCGCATCAAGATGGCCCAACTCGTGGGCAAGGAGCGGCACCGCGAGGTGGCCGTCCCGCGCCAGATGGCCATGTACCTCGCCCGGACCTACCTGGGCACGAGCTTCCCCCAGATTGGCCTGAAGTTTGGCGGCAAGGACCACACCACGGTGATCTCCGCCGTGCGCCGCGTGGACAAGCTCCTGCCCGACGAGCCCGAGCTCAAGGCCGCCCGGGACACCCTCTGCGCCAGGCTCGGGTTCAACCCCGGGGAGTCGGTCGTAGGACCGGGCGGATACGCCCCCGAGGGCTCCGGGCGATGAACCGTCCCCCCTGTGGACAACCTTGTGGACTGCCTCGGGGTTTCCCCCCGGACAACCCCTGGACAACCCCTGGGGCCCCCCCCGTGGGGCGGTCGACCGGGGAGGGTCCGCAGGCTGTCCACAGCCCCCCAGGGTCTCCCTGTCCCCAGAGAAGCTCCAGGGATATCACGGGGTTGCGACCGTTTCCCGGATGTCCACAGGGCCTTCTAGGGACTACTTGTAATTGTAAATTCATCCCAAACTAGAGAAAGACAGGGGAGCCGCCCCGCGCCGGGGGTACCCTCCCCGCCGATCCCTCGCTGCGAACGACGCAGCCCGGGAGAGGCTCTCGGCGACGGCGCACCTGAGGTGGAGTGACGATGGAGTTCGTGGTCAACAAGCGGGACTTCGTAAAGGCCCTGGGCAGGGTGCAGAGCGTGGCCGACAAGCGGTCGCCGATGCCCATCCTCACCAACGTGCTCATTCGGGCAGAGGCCAGCGGGGCGGTGCACTTCGCCGCCACCGACCTCCTGCTCTCGGTGACAGGCACCATGCGGGCGGAGGTCAAGCGGGCCGGCTCGGTGGCCCTGCCTGCGCGACACGTCTTCGACACGGTCAAGGCCCTGCCCGAGGGCGAGGTCACCCTCACCGTGGAGAAGAACCACTTCGCACGCATCCGCGGGGCCAAGCGTCGCTTCGACCTCGCGGGCATGCCCGGCGAGGACTTCCCCTCGCTCCCCGAGGCGGGCAAGGTCCCCCTGGTGGCCGTTCCCGCCGACGACCTCGGCGAGCTCATCGCCCTGACGGCCTTCAGCATGTCGACCGACGACACCCGGCCCCACCTGGCCGCGGCCCTGTTCGAGATGCACGACGACCTCCTGCGCATGGTCACCACCGACGGCCACCGCCTCTCCAAGGCCGAGCGCAAGGTCCCCGGGGTCAGGGCCGGGGCCCGGCTCCTCATCCCCGGAAAGGCCATCCACGAGCTGCGCAGGCTGGTCGACGAGGCCCGCGGCGAGAAGCGCGAGGACGGGGCCCCGCCCACCATCTCCCTCGGGGCCGTCAGCTCGCAGGGGCCCGTGTTCTTCCAGCGCGACGGGATGACCATGAGCTCGAAGCTCGTCGACGCGGCCTTCCCCTCGTACGAGCAGGTCATCCCCACCCAGACCGACCGCTCCGTGCGCTTCTCCCGCCAGGGCCTGCTCGAAGCCCTCCGCGCCGTCTCCCTCGTGGCCGCCGACCGCACCTCGGGGGTCAAGCTCAGCGTCACCCCCGGGCGCATCGTCATCACCAGCGAAAACCCCGAGATCGGGGCCGGCATGGACGAGATCGACGCCACCCTCACGGGCCCCGAGGTCGTCATCGGCTTCAACAGCAAGTACCTCATCGAGGTGCTCTCGGCCCTCGGAGGCGACGAGGCCGTGCTCGACCTGTCGGGCGAGCTCGACCCCGGGATCGTGCGCCCGGCCGACCGCGACGACTACCTCGGGGTCATCATGCCCATGCGCATCTGACAGGGGTCTCCGCCCTTCACACCGCCCCCGAGGTCGCTCCATGACCGCCGTGCGCATCACCGAGCTGGCCGTGGCGGGGTTTCGTAACCTCCGCATGGCCCGCCTCGCCCCCGACCCGCGGGCCAACGTCCTGCTCGGGAGCAACGGCCAGGGCAAGACCTCCCTCCTCGAAGCCATCGACTACGCGGCCTCCCTGCGCTCCTTCCGCGGGGCCAGCCGGGCCCAGCTCCTCGGTCACGACGCCGACGAGGCCCAGGTCCTGCTCAAGGTCGAGAGCCCCATCTTCGCCCACACCTACCGGGTCCGGTTTACCCGCACGACCCGCGAGGTCACCCTCGACGGCAAACGCCCCGAGCGGGCCGTGGAGTACTTCGGCGGGGCCGCCTGCGTGGTGTTTCAACCCGGAGACCTCGAGCTCGTACGCGGGGCCCCCGAGGCCCGCAGGAGGCTGCTCGACCGGGTGCTCCAGCGCACCGTCGACGGGTACGGCGAGGCCCTCAAGAGCTACGGGAAAGCCCTCCGGGCCCGCAACCAGCTCCTGCGCGAGCCGCGCCCCAACGCCGCCGCCGTGGCCGCCTTCGACTTCCCCATGGCCCGCTACGGGAGCGCCCTCGTACGGGCCCGCGAGAAGGTCACCGCCGAGCTGGTCGTGGCCGCCCGCCAGGCCCTCGACGAGCTCGATCTCACCGACGACCCCATCGCCCTCGCTTACCGCCCCAGAGCCCCCGCCGACCTCGTGGCCTACGCCGCAGCCCTGGCCCAGGGAACGGCCGCCGACCTCGGCCGCCGCACCACCCTCCTCGGCCCCCACGGCGACGACCTCACGGTCGCCTGGGCAGGCCGCTCGGCCCGGGTCGTCGCCAGCCAGGGACAAACCCGCGCCCTCGCCCTCGCCCTACGACTCGCCGAGCTGCACATCGTGCAGGCCCGCACCCACGTCGTGCCCACCCTCCTCCTCGACGACGTCTCGAGCGAGCTCGACCGACCCCGCACCGAGCGGCTCTTCGCCCTGGTGGCCCGCCTCGGGGCCCAGGTGTGGGTGACCACCACCGACCCTGCCATCGCGGCCCTCGTGCCAGGGGCCCGGGTGTTTCGTGTCGAAGGGGGCGCGGTGGGTCTGAATATGTCCACAGGAGATTGAGGTAGGCGGGGTCTTGGGGTAGTCTTCGGGCGCTGAATTGCCGCGCGAATTGCAGCGTCGCCAGCGGCCTCGCAGGGCCGTTGAGGCGGCGACGCGGGGCACCTTCCTCGTTGCAGGTTTGAGGTTCACTGAGTGATGACCAACGTGAGTGGGCAGGAAATTGACACGACCCCCTCCGCCGTACCCTCCGCGGGGCCCAACAACGGCCAGGGCGGCGACTACGGGGCCGACAGCATCGGCGTCCTCGAGGGGCTCGAGGCCGTGCGCAAGCTGCCCGGGATGTACATCGGCAACGTGCACGACGGCTCGGCCCTGCACCACCTCGTGTGGGAGGTGGTCGACAACTCCATTGACGAATACCTCGCGGGCTACTGCACCCACATCGAGGTCACCGTCCTCGCCGACGGGTCGGTCCGGGTGTCCGACAACGGCCGCGGGATCCCCACGGGCATCAAGCCCGAGTTTGGCATCAGCGCCGCCGAGCTGGCCCTGACGCGCCTGCACGCGGGGGGCAAGTTCAACAAGCAGTCGTACGGGGTGAGCGCGGGCATGCACGGGGTGGGCGTCAGCGCCGTCAACGCCGTGAGCGAGTGGCTGACGCTCGACATCTACCGCGAAGGCAAGGCCTTCCACATGGAGTTTCGCCGCGGCGAGACGGTGGCCCCGCTGCACGTCGTCGGCCCGAGCGACCGCACCGGCACCGTCGTGCATTTCAAGCCCGACTCCGAGGTCTTCTCGATGACCGACTACTCCTTCGACACCCTGTCGACCCGCCTGCGCGAGCTGTCGTACCTCAACCCCTCCCTGTCGGTCTCCCTCCTCGACCTGCGCCGCGGCGACACCCCCGAGACCTACACCGCCAAACACGGGATCCTCGAGTACGTCCGCTTCCTCAACGCCGCCAAGCAGGCCAAACACCCCGACCCCATCTCCTTCCGCGGCGAGCAGCCCGTCGAGATCAAGACCGACACCGGCCCCGTGATGGCCACCCTCACCGTCGAGGTGGCCCTGCAGTGGACCGACTCCCTGTACGAGTCGGCCTGGCCGTACACCAACAACGTCCACCAGACCGACGGGGGCACCCACCTCCAGGCCATGCGTACGGCCCTCACCCGCACCGTCAACGCCTACGCCCAGGAGAAGAATCTCCTCAAGGAGCTCAAGGGCCAGCCCCTCTCGGGCGACGACGTGCGCGAGGGGGTCACCTACGTCATCTCCCTGCGCCACCCCGCGGCCCAGTACACCTCGCAGACCAAGGTGAAGCTCGCCTCGAGCGACGTGGTCCCGGTGATCAACAACATCGTCACCGAGAAGCTCAGCACCTATCTCGAGCAGAATCCCAAGGTGGCCCGCAGCATCGTCGACAAGTGCGTGCTCGCCGCCCAGGCCCGCGAGGCCGCCCGCAAGGCCCGCGAGCTCGTCCAGCGTAAGGGCGTGCTCGACGCGGCCACCCTCCCGGGCAAACTCGCCGACTGCCAGGAGCGCGACCCCACCAAGTGCGAGCTCTACATCGTCGAGGGCGACTCCGCCGGGGGCTCGGCCAAGCAGGGCCGCGACCGCAAGACCCAGGCCATCCTGCCCCTGCGCGGCAAGATCCTCAACGTCGAGCGGGTGCGCTTCGAGAAGATGCTGTCCAACGCCGAGATCGGCACCCTCATCACCGCCCTCGGGGTCACCATCCGCTCCGACACCAAGGACGACGACGAGGGGGGCGGCACGAGCCACACGTTTGACCTCGAAAAGCTGCGCTACCACCGCATCTGCATCATGACCGACGCCGACGTCGACGGGAGCCACATCCGCACCCTGCTGCTGACGTTCCTGTTTCGGCAGATGCCCGAGCTCGTCTACAAGGGCTACGTCTACATCGCCCAGCCGCCCCTCTACGGGGTGCGCCGCGGCAAGACCACCCGCTACGTCAAGGACGACGAGGCCCTGGCCCGCTACCTCATCGAGATGGGGACCCACGGCCTCCTCCTGCGCACCCCCGCCCGCGACCTCGAGGGCGAAGAGCTTCGGGCCCTGGTGTTCGAGCTGCACCGGGCCCACACCCTGCTCGGCCGGATGGAGCTTCGCTGCGAGCCCGAGGTGGTCCAGGCCGTGGTTCGGGTCGGGGCCTTTCAAGGGCACCTGCACGACCGCGAGGCCGTCCTCGCCGACCTCACCCGGGTCGAGGCCTACCTCCAGGCCAACGCCCCCGAGCTTCTGCCCCTGCGGCACGTCCTCGACGAAGACGGGACGGGGGGCCTGCGCCTCGCCCTGCGGGTGCGCAACGGCACCGCGGGGCGCACCACGACCATCACCCAGGGCTTCCTCGAGGGCCCCGAGCTCAAGGAGCTTCTGCGCCTCGAAGGGCGCCTGCGCGACCTCGGGGAGGCCCCCTGGACCCTGCTCGACGGCGACAAGACCCAACCCATCGAGCACGGGACGGCCCTCTATCGCCTCATCGACCAGCGGGGTCGTAAGGGCTCCACCATCCAGCGCTACAAGGGCCTCGGCGAGATGAGCGCCGAGCAGCTGTGGGAGACCACGATGGATCCGGCCCGCCGCGTGATGCTCCGGGTCAAGGTCGAAGACGCCGCCGAGACCGACCGGCTCATGACCATGCTCATGGGCGACGAGGTCGAGCCGCGGCGGAAGTTCATCGAGGACAACGCCCTCAACGCGCGCAACCTCGACATCTGACCGCGCCCCGGGTGAGCCCAACCCGCGGAGGCCTGCCCGGGGGCGTATGGGGATTGACACCACGACGCCGGGCGTGTATTACCCCCGGCCTTCCCCCCGCCCGTGGCCCTGTCGGGCGGCGGCGAAATCATTGTCGACGACAAAGGTTGCACGATGCAGAAGCCCAAGTTTCGTACCGTTGAGAAGTCCGCCTGGGTGTATGTCACCACCCGCCTGCACTCGGTTCCGGTGCGCACGATGGACCGCCGCACCGCCCTGCGCTGCGGCTACCTGTCCACCGCGGCCAACCTCCTCGGGGTCACCGAGGGCGACCTGCCGACGCCCCACATCGGCGAGACCATGTCCCGCTTCGTCCGCCGCGTGAAGACCGGCCGGGCCTCCGCCCAGGGCTGATCGCCCGCCTTCCGCTTCCGCCCTCCGCTTCGTTGACGCCAGGCCTCCCGGAGGGATACACCTCCGGGGTACATCCCATGGTGCATCCTCCGCGGGTCGACGATTTTACCCTCACGTTCTGGGGCGTCCGCGGGAGCGTTCCGGCCCCCGGCTCGGCCACGTCCCTGGTGGGCGGCAATACGAGCTGCGTGGAGGTCCACGTCGCCGGGCACTGCATCGTGCTCGACGCCGGGACGGGCCTGCGGGCCCTCGGCGAGAGCCTCCAGGCCCGCAATGCCCCCCTCGGCGAGGGCGACCCCCTCGACGCCCATCTGTTCTTCTCCCACCTGCACTGGGATCACATCCAGGGTCTGCCCTTCTTCGGCCCCGTGTATCACCCCAAGACGGTCCTGCGCTGCTACGGCGGCCGGGTGGGGGGCTGCACCCTACGCGACGCCCTCCAGGGCCAGATGGCCGCCCCCTACTTCCCCGTCGATTTCACCAGCATCGAGCCGGGCCTGCGCTTCCGCGACCTGTCCGTGCGCGAGGCCGTGCACCTCGACCGCGGGGTCTCCGTGTACGGGATCGAGGGCCACCACCCCGGCGGGGTCTTCGCCTGGCGCATCGAGTGGGCGGGGCACTCCCTGGTCTACGCCACCGACACCGAGCCCCACCCCGACGCCGACCGGGCCATCCGACACCTCGCCGCCGGGGCCGACATCCTCATCCACGACGCCCAGTACACCCCCGAGGAGTACGAAGGCGCCGACGGCCGCGGGGGTCGCTCCGGGTGGGGGCACTCCACCATGTTCGACGCCGTACGCACCGCCCGCGAGGCCCGGGTGGGCACCCTGGTGCTCTTCCACCACGACCCCCAACAAGACGACGCCGCCGTGGCCGCCAAAGAGGCCCGGGCCCGGGAGTCGCTCCTCACCACCGTGGCCGCCCGCGAGGGGCTCCTCCTCGACGTCACCCAGGGCCGCAAGCTCATCCGCTGACTCCGTCAGACCCCCCGTACGTGGGCCCGGCGCAAGGCTTGCCGCCTCGGGAGGCCCGCGACGCATCGGCTGCGGGATCGACCCTGCACAACGCAACCGTTCGCGCACGAATGTAGGGATTCTCGCGGTGGCATCGACCGTGCACAGGCCGTCGGCGCGTCGCAGAGGTGCTCCCTTCTCCCTCTGAACGACGCGGAGGATGCGATGGCCTTGCTTGGATCGTCGACCGCTCTGGACGCCTACCGTCACTCCCTCTCTGGGGTCTCGACCCTCTCTCCCGAATACGAGCGCGAGCTGGCTCTGCGATGGCGCGAAGGCGACGCCCAGGCCGGTCGGCAGCTCATCGAAGCCTCCCTGCCCTTCGTCATCACCGTGGCCACGGAGTACCGTCGCTGGGGCGTCCCGCTGGAAGACCTGATTCAGCAGGGCAACCTCGGGCTCCTCAAGGGGGCCATGCGCTTCGACCCCTCGCGCGATTGTCGGCTCATCACGTACGCGGTGTATTGGATCCGCGCGGAGATCCGCGAGTACGTCGTGCGGGCCTACCGCCTCGTGCGCATCGGCGGGAGCAAGAGCGAGCGGCGCACCCTGCGGGTCTTCCGGCGCACCCGCGAGGACGACCCCGACAAGCTCGCCGCCCTGGCCGGGGTGACCCCCGAGCGGGCCGCCCAGCTCCTGCCGATGCTCAAGCAGCGCGACCTCTCCCTCGACGCCGCCCCCGACGGGGAGAGCCCCGCCCTTGACCGGCTCCGCGACCCGGGCGACAGCCCCGAGGAGCAGTGCCTCCAGCACGACGAGGGCGACCAGCACCGGGCCCGCATCGAAGAGGCCCTGGGGCAGCTCACGAGCCGCGAGCGTTGGATCGTCGAGCGCCGCGTCCTCGACGTCGAGGATGTCACCCTGGAGGCCCTCGGACGCACCCTGGGGATCTCCAAGGAGCGGGTCCGTCAGATCGAGGCCCGGGCCCTGCAGAAGCTCCGCGGATCGCTCAGCGACCTCGCGGCGTAGGCTGTCGGCCCCTACAACCTCCCAGGGCTCACCTCCCTCAACACGCGGGCGACGGGCTGCGGACAGCGAAGCCGCAAGGGCGCAAGGGTCGCAGGGGCCAGAAGGTTGTGGGGCATCGGGCAGGCGACGGTCGGCGCGCGAGAGAAGGGTTGCGGACGTCTGCGAAGCGTCGCTGGGGTCACGCCTCCCCCCTCCCCCCAAAAAATCCTTCTGGCCCCTGCGACCCTTGCGCCCTCCCGCCTCGCCGCTCGCCTCCCGCCTCCCGCTCAGTCCTTGTCGCGCCAGGAACCCACCCGGATGCGGGGTGCGCTCTGGCGCTCGTCCCAGACTTCGCCCGGTCGCCACGCGACCTCGCCCGTCGTGCCCCAGCCTACGGCCCGCACGCTCGTGCCCTGCCAGTCCATCCACATCAGGCCCCCGTCGGGCCGGGCCGCCTGGTCGAGGCAGGCTACGCGCGTCACGCGCCCATCGTCCCACTCCAGGCTCACCGCGTGGGGAACATGCAAGTGCCCGCACAACACCCACGGAGGCCGCAGGGTCGTCACCAGGGCCGCCGCGTAGGGGTTGCCCACCTGAGCCCAATGGCTCGGGCGGATCCCGCGGGCTCCCATCTGGGCCACGGCGCTCTCGCGCCCCGCGATCCCCCGAGGCCACTCGTGCACGAGGAGGATGTCGGCCTCGGTCACGGCCCGGGCCTGGGCTACCTCTGCGGCGCGGAAGTACCCTGCCTGACGCGAGGTCTCGGGCCGGTCGGCCGGAAGCCGCGGGCGGTCGTACCGGGTCGGGGCGTAGATGCCCGAGAGGTACGCCACCCGCAGGCCCGCCACGGTCTTCACCCCGGCCCGGCCCAGGTACGACACGTTGGGGGCCAGCTCACCCCCGTCAGGCATCCGTTCGAGATCCTCGAAGTCTTCGTTGTTGCCGCCGACGAAGACGAAGGGCACCCGCATCGTGCGCTCGCCCGCGGCGTAGGCCGCAAACTCCGCGGGCATGTTGCGCTTGGTGCTCTTGCGGCGATGGTCGTCGGGGGTAGGGAAGGTCTCCACGTCGCCCACCACCAGGGCGACGACCACGGGCTCGCCGCGCGCCTGCTCTAGCGCCGAAATCCACTCCTCCACGCGGAAGAACCTACCGTGTACATCGCCAACCACCGCCACCAGCATCGCAACGCGGGGACACTACCCCATCGCCCGCCCCGCGCGGGACCTCACCGCACAGGCCGCGCACGATTGTCTGCGACGCGCCCGGTCAGCCGAGCTGTTTGACGAGGGCGGCTCGGTAGATGCGGGAGACGGAGTTCATCACGAGGGCCCGGGGGCCGACCTGCATGGCCCAGGCGTTGAGCTTGTTGAGCATTCCGGGCACGACCAGCCCCCGCCGTGCGATGAAACCCTCCAGGGCGAGGCGGGCGCAGGCGTCGGCGTCCATGATCCCGAGGTCGCCCTGCTTGAAGGCCCCCCCCATGGCCCCGAGCATCTCCGTGGCGATCCCGCCAGGGGCGAAGACCGTCACGCTCGTGCCGCTGCCCTCGAGCTCGTGGTTGAGGGCCACCCCGTAGCTGGTCACCAGGGCCTTGGTCCCGCCGTACAGGGCCTGCCAGGGCAACGGGGCGAAGCCGGCCAGGGAGGACACCAGCATCACGGCCCCGCCCTCGGGCCGACTCTTGAAGCTCCGGGCCAGGTGGGTGACCATCCGCACCGGGGCCAGGACGTTGGTGGCCAAAAGGCCCAGGAGGGCGTCCCAGGGCTGCTCGACCCCGTGGCCGAAGCGGGTGACCCCCGCGTTGAGGATGGCCGCCCCGAGGGGTTTGCCGTCGGCATCGAGGGCGTGCAGGAGCCGGCCGACGTCGTCGTCGCGGGAGAGGTCGGCGGGGAAGACCTCGGGCTCGACCCCGAAGGCCTTGAGCTCGGTGGCGAGGGCTTCGAGGCGGTCGAGGCGCCGGGCCACCAGGACGGGGTGGGCCCCGTGGTCGCGGGCGAGCTGCCGCGCAAACTCAGCCCCGAGGCCCGCCGAGGCCCCGGTCACGAGCACCCGTTGTCCGCGCAGTTGGAGCCGTGCCATCAGTATCCCGCCTTGCCGACGCCGCCCGAGACGAGGGCCACGGAGCTGCTGGCCCCGAGGCGCGTGGCCCCGGCGGCCACCATGGCGTCGCCGTCGGCCGCGGTCCGAACCCCCCCGCTGGCCTTCACGCCCAGCTCGTCGCCGACGGTGGCCCGCATGAGGGCGATGTCTTCGACGGTGGCCCCCCCGGCCCCGAAGCCCGTGCTGGTCTTGACGAAGCTGGCCCCGGCGGCTTTGGCCAGGGCGCAGGCCACGACCTTCTCGTCGCGGGAGAGCATGCCCGTCTCCAGGATGACCTTGACCACCCGGCCCTGGGCGGCCCCGACGACCTTGGCGATGTCGTCGAGGACGAGGGCGTAGTCGCGGGAGCGCAGGGCCCCGACGTTGAGGACCATGTCGATCTCGTCGGCCCCGGCCCGGATGGCTTCGGTGGTCTCGAAGGCCTTGGCGTTGGGGGTCATGGCCCCGAGGGGGAAGCCCACCACGGCGCAGACGGCCACGGTGCTGCCCTGGAGCTGGGCTCGGCAGAAGGGGACGTTGACGCTGTTGACGCAGACGGAGAAGAAGTGCCAGGCCATGGCCTCGGAGCAGAGCTTCCGGAGGTCGTCGCGGGTGGCCTCGGGCTTGAGCAGGGTGTGGTCGATGATGCGGGCGAGGTCGGGGCGGGGTTTGCCCTTCGCCCCCTCGGGCGTCGTCACCGCGGCCCCCACAGGCCCCCGGCTCACCTGCGGAACCACACTCCCTTTGGGGCCCGCGGGTGCGGGCCCCGAGAGCTCGTGCTGCACCCGGGCTACCACCGCGTCGACGAGGCGATCCAGATCGTTGGCCATGATCGGCGCGGACCCTATCACATTCCCGGGTCGCACGGTGGTACACCCCACCCACGCCAGAGCGTGGAGAAACAATGTCACTCAGCCATGTGATCGAGGTCGTGCAGCGAGCGGTGGGGATGCGGGTGCTGGGGGTTCCGTCGGGGGTGGCCCGGCGTCTGGCGGGGCCGTTGCCAGAGTCTCCCGAGGGGTACGTCCTCGACCCCCGGGTGGGCCTGATGATGCGCATCGGCAAGACCCTCGGGGTGGTCGACTCTCACGCCCTCCCCCTGGAGGTGTCGCGCCTGGAGTTTGAGCGCAGCGTGCGCCTCGTCACCGGCCCCCTCCGCAGCGGCCTCCACGTCTGGGAGCAGCGCCTCCCCGGGGCTCCCGCATGGCTGCGGGTTCGGGTGTATCGCCCGGCCTCGCAGCGCGAGGGCAACCCCGGGGTGGTGTACTTCCACGGGGGCGGGTTTGTGATGGGTTCGCTCGACTCGCACGACGAGCTCTGCCGCACCCTCGCCCTCGACGCCGGGGCCGCGGTGGTGGCCGTGCACTACCGCCGGGCCCCCGAGCACCCCTTCCCCGCCGCCTTCGACGACGCCGTGGCGGCCTTCCGGGCCGTCGCCTCCGCGGCCGAGTCCCTGGGCCTGCGGGCCGATCGCCTCGCCGTCGCAGGCGACTCCGCCGGCGGAAACCTCGCCGCAGGGGTCAGCCTCGCCACCCGCGGAGACGCCGTGTCCCCGGTGTTTCAATGGCTGATCTACCCCGCCACGGACTTCACCCGGGGAGAGCCCTCGCACGCGATCTTCGTCGACGCCCCCATCCTCCCCAAGGCCAGCATCGACCTCTTCCTCGCACGGTACGCCCCCGACCCGGCCACCCACCGCGACCCCCGGGCCTCTCCCCTCTTCGCCGACGACCTCACCGGGGTGGCCCCGGCCCTCGTGCAGACCGCCGGGTTTGACCCCCTCCGCGACGAGGGGCACGCGTACGCCGAGCGCCTCCGCGACGCCAAGGTGCGGGTCGAGGTCCGCTGCGAGACCAGCCTCCCGCACGGGTGGGCCCAGATGGGGTCGGTCATCCCCGCGGCCCAGGCGGCGGTGTCGTTCGGGGTCGGGCGTCTGCGGGCGGCCCTGCAAGGCTGATCCGATGCCCGCCGCGGTGGCCTGGGTCGATCGCCGACACCTCCTCCAGTCTCCCCCCGGGAGCCTGTATTCCCGGCTGCCCGAGCACCTCGCCGTAGGGGTGCGCGGGATGATCGCGGAGGAGGACTGTGTGGCCATGACCCGGGCGGTGATGGACGCCCGGGCCCTGTGGACGGCCGACTTCGGGGGCGAGCAGCACAGCCTCGGGCGGGCGTTTTATACGCACCTGGAGACGGGGCGGGCGGGGGAGTATTTCGCCGACGCGGAGGCCAGCGACGGGCGGGTGGAGGCCGTGCTCCCGGGGTTTCAGTCCGGGCTGCGGGCCGAGCTCGGGCGCATGCTCGGGGCCCGGGTGGTGGCCCGGGGGGGGTTCTGCGGGCCGGGGGTTCATGTGTTTGAGGCGGGGGAGAAGGTGGCCCGGGCGGGGGGGGTGATGCACTTTGACACCGAGGGTCTCACCCGAAACCAGCGGGCACTGCGGGCCCCGGCGGTGACCCTGGTGGTGATGTTGTGCCCGGCCGCGCGGGGCGGGGGCCTGCGGCTGTGGGACGTGGTGTATGCCGGGCGACCCGACACCGAGCTCGACGACGCGGAGATCGCCGCGGCGGCCCGGCGCACCCTGCGGTATCGGGTGGGGGATGCGGTGCTGATGGACAGCTACCGGCTGCACCAGATCGCGGCCTTCGGCGGCGCGGGGCCGCGGGTGAGCGCGACGGCCCACGCCGTGGAGGTGAGCCCAGGCCTGTGGGAGTGCTGGTTTTGAGGGTCAGCGGGGGGTGATGCGCTCGAGGCCCCGGAGGTAGGGTCGCAGGGCCCCGGGGACAGCCACGCTCCCGTCGGCTTGTTGGTACTGCTCCAGGATGGCCACGAGGGTGCGTCCGATGGCCAGGGCCGAGCCGTTGAGGGTGTGGGCGAGGCGGGGTTTGGCCTTCGCATCGCCGCCGGGGCGGTAACGCAGGTCGGCCCGGCGGGCCTGGAAGTCGCCGTAGTTGGAGCACGAGCTGATCTCGCGGAAGGCGTTCATCCCCGGGAGCCAGACCTCGAGGTCGTAGGTCTTCTGCGAGCCAAACCCCATGTCCCCCGTGCACAGCAGGACGCGGCGGTAGTGCAGGCCGAGGCGTTCGAGCACGGTCTCGGCGGCGCGGGTGAGGGCCTCGTGGCCGGCCTCGGACGTCTCGGGGGACTCGATGTGCACGAGCTCGACCTTGTCAAACTGGTGCTGCCGGATGAGCCCGCGGGTGTCGCGGCCGTGGCTCCCGGCCTCGGCCCGGAAGCACGGGGTGTGGGCCACGTAACGCCGCGGGAGGGTGACCCCGTCGACGATCTCGCCCGCGTGCAGGTTGGTCACGGTGACCTCCGCCGTAGGGATGAGGAAGAGGTCGTCGGCCCGCTCGCCGCACGCCGCCACACGAAAGAGGTCGTCCTCGAACTTGGGGAGCTGTCCCGTCCCGAGGAGGGCCTCGCGTCGCACGAGGTAGGGGGTGGCCACCTCGGTGTAGCCGTGTTCGTGGATGTGCAGGTCGAGCATGAAGGCCCCGAGGGCCCGCACGAGGGCGGCCCCGGCCCCCCAAAGCACGGTGAACCGCGAGCCCGACAGTCGGCTCCCGCGCTCGAAGTCCAGGATGCCGAGCTGCTCGCCGAGGCTGTGGTGGTCGCGCGGGGCGAAGTCGAACCGGGGGGCCTCGCCCCAGGTCTTTTGCACCACGTTGTCCTGCTCGGAGCCGCCCACGGGGACGCTCGGGTGCGGCAGGTTGGGGACGGTGAGGAGCATGGCCTCGATGTCGGCCTCGTGCTGCTTCTGGGCGGCCTCGAAGGCCCTGGCCTCGTCGCCGAGGGCCCGGGCCCGGGTGCGGGCCTCGGACTGCTCGGGGGAGTTCTTCGGGAGCTTGCCGATGGCCGCGCTGGCCTCGTTGAGGGCGCGCTTGCGGGCCTCGCCCTCGATGATGGCCGACCGGCGCATCTGCACGAGGTCGGTCAGGCGGTCGAATCCGTCGGGCACGGGCCCCCGGGTGAGGAGGGCGGCGCGCACGGCGTCGAGGTGCTCTGCGACGTAACGAAAGTCGAGCATAGGGGCGGCGAAGCTACGCCCCGGGCGTAGCCCACGCAACGGGGCTCCTGCGTCCGCGCTGCGGCAAGGGTCCCATGGACACGCTGCAGGCGACGAGGAGCGGACAGAGAAACCGCAAGGGGCGCAAGGGGCGCAAGGGTCAGAAGGTTTTGTGGGGGGAGGAAGGGGCGTGACGAGGCAGACCGTGGGGGGTCCTACCAGCGCGACATGGCTCCGAGGTTGTAGACCTGGGCATATCCGAGGCTGGACAGGGTGGCCCGGGCCATCGCGCTGCGCGATCCGCTCGCGCAATACAGCACCACCGGGGTCTCCTTGGGCCCCACGGCGTCGAGGCGGTTCCGCAGGTCGGAGAGCGGGACGTTGACCGCCCCCGTCAGGTGCCCCCCGGCAAACTCCTGGGGCGACCGAACATCCACCAGGCGGGCCCCGTCGTGCACGAGGCGGCGGGCCTCGGCCCCGTCGATCTGCCCGGCGCGTTTGAAGAGCACGAAGGCCACGACGAGGACGACGAAGACGGCGAGGCTGAGCAGTTGGGAGCGGTCCATAGGTGCCCGGTGAGAGCCAACAGGGCGGCCCAAGGGTTCGGGCGGGGGGCGGAGAAGGGGCACGCGGCGCCCGGTGCGCTCCACGCTTGACGATCCCCGCGCCCTGTCGTGCAGTTGGGGCGCCGTGCAGCTCAACCCCGACGAGATCAAGCTCTTCTACGCGACCTTCTACGCGCTGCTCAACTGGGTCAACGCCCAGAGAAAGATCGCGCCTGGCGCCGTGTTCGATCCCGACGTCCCTGCGAGCGTCGACCCCAGCCTGGTGATGCCGGTGCGCGAGGCCCTGTGGGCCGACGACGCCCTCCTCGAGGCCTTTGTCGCCGACAACCCCCGCGGGCTCTCCCCGGAGGCCCTGGCCCTCGTCGCGAGCTGGAGACACCGGAAGGCCGAGACCCTGATCGTCTACCGCCAGCTCGCGAAGCACGTCGTGGTCCTCGACGACGGAGCGTGCAAGGCCTACGCGGTCGTCGCGCTCAAGCACCCCCTGGGCGACCTCCTCCCCTTCATGCCGTGTATGGCGAAGATGGTGCTGCTGCCCTTCGGCGACCGGATCATCTACGACAGCATCCTGGCGCCCTACAGGTTGCACATGGGGCCGGGCATCCGACGCCGACTGGACGACCTCTACCGCCTCGTCAAGCCCAACCTCGTCACGCGGCTCAGTCCCTCTCCGACCTCCGTGCTCGTGCTCCCGGCCGAGGCAGACGCCCCGGCGAAGCCCGCCAAGAAGCCCGCCAAGAAGCCCGCCAAGAAGCCCGCCAAGAAGCCCGTGGACGTAGACGCCCTCGTGCAGCCGGGGCAGTGCGCGGGCTGCGGAGAGGTCTTCTCCAAGCGCACCATGGGTCGGCACATCGACCAGTGCGACAAGGTGGCCGCGCTGGGCAGGGGCGCCCAGACGACCCTCTACCGCCTCGTGGTCGAGCCGCCGGGGCTCAAGGACTACTGGCTTCATCTCGACGTGCCCGCGGGCACCACCCTGGCGAAGATCGATGCGGTCCTGCGAGACACCTGGCTCGAGTGCTGCGGACACCTGAGCGCCTTCCGCATCGCCGACACGACCTTCGCGTCGTCGCCCATGGACGACCCATGGAGCGGCCGCGGTGAGCGCAAGATGACCGCCCGCATCGAGGACGTCGCGGACGTTCCGAAGTGGTCGTACGAGTACGACTACGGGAGCACCACCCGCCTGGCCCTCCGCCCCGCGGGGACGCGGCCGGGACGCGGCGGCGGGGTGCGGGTCGTGGCGCGCAACCTCCCGCCCAAGGTGGTCTGCGGCACGTGCGGAGCGCCCGCGACCCAGGTCAACACCGTGGCCACAAGCGAGGACGAGTGGGCCTTCTGCGATGCATGCGCGGAGGAGCACGACGAGGACTACTTCCTGCCCCTGGTCAACTCTCCGCGGACCGGGGTGTGCGGCTACACGGGCTGAACCCGCCCTCACCCGATACGCCGCCACCAGCAGGCCACGCGGCGCCGCAGGGGGAGCGGGGCCCTTACGTCCACGAAGGCCGCCTCGGCGTCGCCCTGGAGGGCCTCCAGGGCCCCCGCGGGGATGCCCAGGCCGTAGCGGATGCGGGCGTACCGGGCGGCGCTGTCGGCCAGCCCCTGAGCCTCCGCGAGCCCCTGCGCGCGGCGGGCCGCGTTGACCCGGGCGGCCACGTCCTCCACGGTCTCTCCGGGGCGCGGCGCGGCGTCGAGGTCGCCCAGGGCGATGGTCACGTACCGCCACAACCGCGAGGCCCGCTCCGACGGCGGAACCGACCCCACCGGCCGCCGCAGCCGCCGCAGGAGCCACCATCGACGGGCCGGGCGGTTGAGCAGAAACAGCGGGACAAACGGCAAGAGGTCGCGCCCCTGGTCCCGCGCCTGACGGGCCGCACGGCGCAAGGCCTGGAGGACACCCTCGACGTCGAACCGCGGCGGCGAAGAGGGCGGCGCGGACGCCCGCGGGGGACGCCGGGCCGGAGCCTCCTGTCCCTCACGACGACGCGCCGGGGCCGAACGAAACAGGTACGGCGACACCAGGGCCGTGGCCCCCGAGACCAGGACGGCCAGGGACAAGAGGGCCACCAGACCGCGGCCCGTCAGACGGACCGGCTCGCGGCCTCCGTGGCGGGTCAACCGGGCTCGCTCCTGCCCCGCCTCCGAACGCCACACCCGGGCGTGGTAGCCCTCCTGGGCGCTCAGGTAGGTCAGGAACAAGACCACCAGGGTGAGGAGGAGGGCGAGGGCGGGGAGGTTCCAGAAGGCGGACTTGTCGCCCGATTGCCAGCGTTGAAAGCCTCCGCTGCGGTCGGCCAGGGTCAACATCCCCGCCCCCCAACAAACGACCGGAACCCACAAGGCCCACAACGAAAACTTCCGCTGCAGGCAGTGGTACCCCGAGGCCACGCTCCACAAGAAGGTCACCACCCACAGGGTCGCCACCCCCAGGACGGGCACCATCACGCAGCTCCCAAACAGCGTCGACGCCACCCCAAGATGGATCATCCACACCCGCCCCCGGGCCAGGGCCACCACGTTGCCCACGACCACTCCCGCGAGGCTCGTGATCCCGAGGGTGGCCACCGTGTGCAGGACCGCAGGGCCCCCGCGCCAGTAGCCCACCGCCATCGCCCCCAAGACCCCGTACCCCGACAGGGTGAGGAGCCAATAACTGGCCAGGAGCCATCGGGCCCGCCACGCCGCACGCAGGAAGGGCTCGCCCGCGTCGGACCCCACCAGCCACGGAGGCAAGACGATCTCCGTGGGACCCATCCGTCAGCCTCCCAGGACGTAGGCAGCGCCGCTGCGACGGACCTTGAAGAAGGGCTCGGCCCGGGCGCGGAGGTGGGCTTCGGCGGCGGGGGCTCCGTGGGTGGTGAGGGCGCGCAGGGTGGCCCGGACAAACTCCAGCTTGCCCCGCATCCGGTCGCGCCGCACCGTAGGCCAGAACCCGTTTTCCTCCGACCCCACCGCGAAGGGCGTGGACAGGGCCCGGGCGAGCCTCCCGCGGTGTTGGGGGTCGCCCTGGAGCGCCTCCGGGACCTCGGCCTCGGCGGGCAGAAACACCCAGGTGAGCCCAGGCCCCATGGGCGCAGGCAGCTCGGGCAACGGCACGAAACGCCCCGTGACCACGCAGAGGGCGTCCCCTGCCCCGGATCCCGCGGCGACCCCGGGGAAATCCGTGGTCTCCTGCCACCGGACCCGGGCCCCGAGCTCGCGCCAGTGCATCTCTGTTCCGCGTCGGCAGCGCAGGGCCTCGACGGGGCGGGCCGGGTCGCCCGTGGCCACCGCGAGGAGCACGTCTTCGCCGCGGGCCAGGAGCGATCGGGCCGTGGACAACCACAGCTCGACCAGGTGGTCGAGGAGGTCGCCGAGGACCAGCTCGGCCCCGTCCCCGTGCCAGTGGCTCCGCGGCAGAAACGTGTCGAGCACGAGGCGCACCCGACGCCGAGCCACGGGCACCGTCTCGGGCTGCCGAACCTGAAACCGCCCGAGCTTCACCGACAGCTTCCAGTGGATGCGCCGGGCGTCGTCGCCGGGCATGTACTCGCGCACTCGAAACCAGTCGTCGGTGGGGTGTTTGCGCAGGATCGACAGGGCCCCTTCGCTCGGGCTCTGGCGCCGCGAGGCCTCGTCCATGACCACCGGGGCGAGCCGCGGGAGGACCTTGAGCCGCCCCGAGGCGGACTGGGCCACGGCCACCCGCACGAGCCCCAGGGCGTCGGTGTAGACGATCTCCGCGGGGGCGATGGTGTAGTCGCCGCGGGGCGTTCGGCGTAGGGGGCGGCAGAGGGTGACCCGGTGCATCGAGGCCTCGGCCCCGAGGATGTGCCGGCTCTCGGTGGCCAGACGCACGGGCAGATGTTGCCCCACCCGCAGCCGAAACCCGGGCGGAACCGGGACCCTCTCCAGGTGAAACCTCTCCTCGACGCTGTCTCCCGCCTCGACGAGGGCGGGCGAAAACTCCCGCCCGATGGATCCCCCGCGGGAGGCGAGGCGCTCCTCGAAGCGCGGCCCCACGAAGGTCGACAGGAGGACCCCCGTGGTCGACACGGCGTACAGGGTCGAGAGCCCGAGGACGGCGATGATCCCGAGCTCGGCGAAGTGGTACCCGAGGGACAGGGCCACGGCCACGAGGCCCATCACGAAGAGCCCCACCCCCTTGTCGGTGAGGACCCGGACGTGTCGATACACGGCCCGAAGGAGGCTCTGGGTGGTCAGGGCCTGGTCGCGGCGCAGGGCCCTGCGTTCGCGCCGTACCTTCACGGCCACGGCCACGCATTGGGCCAGGAGGACGGGCAGGAGCAGGGCCGCGGCGAAGCGCAGGAGCCCCCCGAGGGAGTCGCGGACCTGGGAGATCTCGACGAAGAAGCCCGCGAGGCCGCCCACGAAGAAGGGCAGGAGCACGAGGAGGACCGTGTGAAACACGATCTTCAGCACGAGGACCGCGGGGCCCTCGCCCTCGAAGCGCGACGCGAGGGCTCCGAGGGCGGGTTTCACGCCGGGACCGCCACGCGCCCCAGGGACTCCACCACGAACTCCCTGCCCGCCCGGGCGTCGGCCAGAAGAACCCGGTGCCCGAGGACGTCGGGGGCCATGGTCTGGAGGTCTTCGGCCGTGACGTACTCGCGTCCGCGCATGAGGGCCCGGGCCTGGGCCGCCCGCACGAGGAGGAGGGTCGACCGGGGCGACACCGACTGGAGGTTGCGGGGGTCGCTGCGCAGGGTGTGGTTGATGGCCACGGCGTAACGTTTGAGCTCCTCGCTCACGAAGACCAGGGGCACGGCCCGCTGCCAGCCGAGGAAGTCGTCGCGGGTGATGACGGGCTGGAGCTGCGCGAGGGGAGCCTCGGGGGACAGGTGCAACGAGAGCATCTGCACCTCGGCGGACTCCGAGGGGTAGCCCATGGAGACCATCATCATGAAGCGGTCGAGCTGGGCCGCGGGGAGGGGGTAGGTGCCCTCGTGGTCGAGGGGGTTCATCGTGGCGAGGACCTGGAAGGGCTCGGTGAGCCTGTGGGTCTCGCCCTCGACGGTGACCTGGCGCTCCTCCATCACTTCGAGCAGGGCCGACTGGGTCTTGGGGGTGGCCCGGTTGATCTCGTCGGCCAGGAGCAGGTTGGTGAACACCGGCCCGGGTTGAAACTCAAAGGCCTTCTTGCGCAGGTCGAAGACGTTGGACCCGGTGACGTCCATGGGCAGAAGGTCGGGGGTAAACTGGATGCGCTTGAACTGACAGGCCACGCTGGCCGCGATGCTCCGGGCGAGCATGGTCTTGCCCACGCCCGGGACGTCCCGCAGGAGGACGTGCCCCCGGGCGGCCATGGCCACCAGGACCCGGGCCACGACGTCGTCCTTGCCGACGATGACCCGGCGGACGTTCTCCATCACCCGATCGAACTGCGCGCGGACCGCCGCCAGGGCGGCCTCGTCGCGCGCTGTGCTGCTGCTCACGTCCCTCACCTCTGCCCCGCCTGCGGCGCCAGAAAGAAGCCCCGCAGCCGCGCGAAGAGCCGCTGCAGGTCGCTCGCGTAGCGCCCCCGGTACCGGGCGAACCACGCCTCCACCCGCTCGGCCTCGATGCCCCAGTGCCCCGCGTACGACTGCACGAGGCGCTGCTCGCTCGGGTCGGCCTCGCCGTCCACACACGCGAGCTGAACCATCAGCTCGACCAGGGCCGCCCGCCGGTCGGGGGGGATCCGCCCGGCCACCTCCACGGGGCGGTGGACCTTCACCTCCTCGGGGCGCAGGGGTGCCATCCCTTCGGCGCGGAGGAAGCGGTCGAGGAAGTCGGTCTCGCGCGGGTCGCGTTTGCCGTCGGCCACCTGGACGCTCACCAGGGCCAGGACCATGGCCCGCGGGTCGTACCCTCCGTCGCCCTGGTCTTTGGGGGCCGGGGGGTGGCTCGACCTCGGGGGCGGGGGCCGGACGCTGCCCCCGGGTCGGCCGCCGTGAAAGAGGGCGAACCCGGCGTCGAAGCTGGTCTCGACGCGCTGCCCCGCCACGAGTTGGGCGTGCACGGCCTCGACCGATCCGGCCGCGAAATTGTGGGCCACGAAGGTCTCGGGGTTGGGTTCGCGCTCCTCCGCGGCGAAGCGTGCGAGGGCGAGGTCGAGGCAGGCCCGCACGCGCAGGTCGGCCCCGGGGGTGACCTCGACCCGCTGGCCCGTAGCCCCGCAGGCTCCGCAGGTGTGTCCGTCGAGGTCGTCGTCGTCGAGGGTGAGGCCGCACCCGGGGCACATCCCCCGGCCGTGATACACCACCGGAACGATCGGGTCGCCCGACCCCGGTCGCACGACCCCCCGCCACGCGGCCCCGCACAGGCGGCAGCGTGATTCGGCGGGAATGCCGAGCACGGAGGCCGGATCGACCGGGTCGTAGAGCTCGATCGCCGCCGACTCCACCCCGCAGGCGGGGCAGTCGGCGAGGAGCTCGAGGGGGTGTTGCACGGCGGACCTTGGGCCCAAGGCTACACCCCCGGGCGGCGCTTAGCCCACCTTCCGACGAAGCCCGAAGGCCAGGTCGCGGGTGGCGGGCTCCTCGGCGTCTTCTTCGAGGCGCTTGAGGCGCTGCACGAGGACGGGCTTACGCTTGGGGAGCTGCCCCGCGAGGAGGTGATCGAGCCGGGCGATGGCCTCGCGGACCCGGGCCTCGTCGCGGTGCTCCAGCATCTGGAGGTAGACCTCCTGGTCGTCGGGCAGGGTGTGACCCGCCGCGAAGAACACGTCGAGGGCGTCGGAGATGGGCCGCGACCCCTGGGCCGCCCCGATCTTGCGCAGCATCTCCTGACGTTTGTTGGGAGGGGTGGGCCCCGCCTCGGAGGAGGTCTCGACGAGCCGGGCGAGCTTCACGGTGGGAAGGATGCGCTCGACGGCCTCGACGGCCTCGGGTTTCTTCTGAAAGAGGGCCTCCAAGGCGGCCTTGTACTCCTTCACCGCGGCCCCCTGGCGGCCGGCCTGTTCGTATCGTTCGAGGGTTTCGGTGGACCGATAACTCGATGTCTGAGGACGGCGGGCTCCAGTGCCCCCCCGCCGCTCGCGTTGTTGCGCCATGCAGTCAGTACTCCGGTTGGGAGAAGGTCGCAGGCACCGTAGGGAGCCCCCCGTCGGTCGCGCACCCTCAAGCGCGCAGCACCCACCGGAGCGTCCCGCAGCCCTGCGCCGCGGCCAATACGGGGCGATGGACCCCGTCGCTGAAAAGAGAACCCGTGATGAGAGCGTGTCTGGTTGTGTCGTGAGGGTCGCGGTCGAGCGCCGCGGTTGGTGTCATCGGGTCGTCCGTGGGGACGAGAGATCCCGTCGACCCGAGAGGCGTCCCGCGTATTGCGGCGAAGCCCCTCCAGACCGGTGAGGTATAGCCATGGCCCGCGGCCTCTCGCAAGGGCCTGTCGACGATTTCACCCTCAGGTCGGGACATTCTCAGACAGCCGCCCGGGGCCACGCGGGAGGGCTTGCCGCCGCCAGCCCGGTCACCTAGGAACATTGGCATGCGGAATCTCGTCGAGGGGGTTTTGCGGTTTGAGCGAGAAGCTTTACCGCAATATGGGGAAAAATTTGCAGCCCTGGCCATCGGCCAGGACCCGAAGGTGATGTTCATCACCTGCGTGGACAGCAGGGTGGTGCCCAACCTGATCTCGGCGGCCGATCCGGGCGAGCTCTTCGTCCTGCGCAATGTGGGCAACCTCTTGCCGACCCTCGGGGGGAGCGGGCTGAGCACCCTCGACCCGGGGGGGCCGGCGGCGGTGTATTTCGCGGTCAAGGGGTTGAAGGTTCAGGACGTGGTGGTGTGCGGCCACTCGGGCTGCGGGGCGATGCAGAAGCACCTCGAGCGCAGCAAGGCCCCGCAGGTCTCCCTCGGCAACCCCAACCTCGACGTGTGGCTCGACCAGGTCGACGACTCCCTCAAGGAGTTGCACAACGAAGGCCCCCTCGACGACGCCCTGCCCGAGTACGACCAGCTCGCCCAGGTCAACGTGGTGCAGCAGCTCCGGCGCCTGCAAAGCTACCCCTTCGTGCGCGAGCGCCTCAAGGACGGGTCGCTGCGCCTGCACGGCTGGTACTTCGACATCGGCACCGCCCGGGTGATGGAGTACGCCCCCAACCGCCGGCGTTTCCTGCCCCTGGCCCAGGGCCCCCTGGCCCGCTCGATCCTCGCCGGCGACGAGCCTTAGTCCCCGCTGGCGGAGGTCTCCGGCCGGTTCGTGCGCATCCGCCGCGCGCTGCGGCGTCAGACCTCCTCGACGGGCGTCCAGCCCGTCTTCGTCGGCCTTCCTTGCCGCGCTTGCGTCTACTTCGAAACGGCTCGGAGACCTCCGCCAGCGGGGACTAGACGCCTGCCTGAAACTTGAGCCCGAGGGGGCCTTCGTGCCTAAGCCCTCGGGGGCGATGCCACCGCTACGACCCCTCCGTCTGGCCCTCGCCGCGGCCCTGGGCCTCCTCCTCGGATCCGTGGCCCCGTACGGGCTCCAGGCCCAGACCCCTCCCCGCGGTCGCACCCTCGCCGCCAACACCCCGGCCCCGCTCCCCACCCTGTCGTCGACGAGCCTCACACGGCCGCGGAGCCAGATGGTCCCGTTTGCGCCGCGGGAGCAGCTCCTGCAGGCCGTCCTGCACGGGTCGAGCGACGACATGACGGCCCCCCTGCGCCACGGGCCCGACACGCGCCGCGGAGCCATCGTACGGAGGCAACCCGGGAGGCCCTGCCTGCGCCCCGCCGTGGACATCCGACGGGTGCGCAACGGGGTCTCGCCGCGGTGGGTGGGGGCCCTCACCGACTGCTCGGGGCGTCCCACCCTGCGGGCCATGGCCGTGATCGCCCTGCTCGCCCAACCCGGTCGGCCCCCCGAGCGCGACCGCGAGGCCGCCGTGGTGACCCTGCGCCGACTCGCCCCCGCCGCGGGATGGTCGCTCGCCGACGAGGTGGCCGTGCCCCGGTGGAGGCAGCGGGTTCGGGCCCAGAGCGTCACCGTGCCGCGCGAGCACCACGGGCGCGACCCCATCGTCGAGGTGGCCCCGGGCGCACGGGTGCTGCACCCGCGCCTCTTGCAGCTCCTGCAGGCCGTGGTCGACCACTTCCCGGGGCACCCCATCGAGATCATCTCGGGCTTCCGCCCCGGCGAAGGGACGAGCCGCCACGCCCACGCCCGGGCCCTCGACTTCCGCCTCCGGGGCGTCCCCTACGAGGAGCTCAGGGACTTCGCCCGCACCCTCCCCCACGCCGGGGTCGGGTACTACCCCAACAGCGTCTTCGTCCACATGGACGTGCGCGAACCCGACGAGGGCGGAGCCTTCTGGACCGACTACTCCGGCCCCGGAGAGACGCCCCGGTATGGGCACTGGCCGCCCACCGACCAGGACGTTCGTTCGGAGGTTGACTATCTCGTGACCCGCAACGAGGGCGAGCTCGAGCGGGCCCGCGAGGTCGAGTGGTCGCCCGAGGTCTTGCGGGGTCAGCCCCCGGCCCCCCGTCCCTCTGCCCCGCGCGGCCCCTGGCGGGTCGACCCCCCCGAGGATGAGTCCGCCCCCGAGGGCGAAGCCGAACCGTAGTAGTCGGTTGCATCTTCGCGGCGAGGCCCTACGATAGGCCTCGTCCCTCTGCAGCGACCGAACAAGGAGGCCCTTCGAATCCCTCGCTATGTACTCCCCTGGGTCTTAATCCTCCTCGGCCCTGCGCAGGCCCGGACCTCTCACCGGGAAGCCAACGGACCGGGGATACCGAGGCCTCACCTTTCCAGGTGCACAGGGGTTCGTCATGGCCCCCACGGCGCAGGCGGTACGGACACCTTGGAGGGCGGCGCGTCGAGAGACTCCCGCCCTTCACTTATTTTTGGATGTGTGCCACCCTCCCCAACCTACGACGGAGTGCAGTCATGGCAGGCATTTGGAGCTACCAGTTTGAGGTTGTGATGCGCCCCCTCCGCGCGCCCGAAGGGGTGCGGCAGGAGGTCCAGATCGAGGCTCGCACGGCGGCCCAGGCCGCGCGGCTGGCGACGGCCGCCCATCCCGAGCTCAAGGTCGTGTCGGTGCGGCGCTGTGAGCCGGGAGCCCCCGCGGCGGCCCTCCCCACCAGCGCCCCAGAGACCCTCTTCGAGGACGCGCAGGAGGTCACCCCGCGGGTCGTCATGCGCCGCGTGGGTTAGTTCTCAGGCTGTGTAGGCGGCTCGGCGAAGGGCTCGATGGCCCACTGCCCGAGCCCCTCGTCCGCGTCGCCCATCCCGTAGGTCCCGCGTAGCCCCAGCGGGGTCGGCACGAGACGTCCGCCCCCGTGGCCGACGATGTCCCGGGCCGACACCTCGCGCCAACGTAGCAACAACGCCCCGTCGGGTTGGGGTTGGCCCACGAAGCTGCCGTCGCGGCCCTGGTACCGATACGCCGCCCGCCATCCGTCGGGCCCTTCGGTGACCGTGGTCTCCACGGCCATGCCCGCGGGCAGACCCGTCCAGCGTGACAGCCACAAACCCGGGCGCAACGCGGGAGACCCGGGACGGGACCGACGCAGGAGCACCGCTCCGCCCTGCAACACACGGCCATTCGCCGCGGGGCGCAGGGTGAGGGCGCTCTCGCGGGTCTGGTGCACGGCCACCACGCCCTCCTCGTGCCACGACACCGACAGCTCGCCCGACGGCAACGAGACCCCCAGGAGCTCGCCGTGCCACGGGGGCATGTCCCAACTGCCGCGCAGCCGCAGCCGCCCGCCCGGGTCGTCCCAGACATCGATCCACACCGCCACCCAGGCCCCCTCGGGAACCTCCCCCCACCGCCCCCACCACAGCCCCGCCTCGGGCCGCCCCGCCATCCCCGGGGCGCTCTGCCTTGCCGCGGCCCGCCCGCGCCCGCGCCCGCGTCGGCACCCGGGGGCCATCGCCATCGCCCAGGCCGCCAGGGCCACCGCCATCCACGCTCTGCCTCGACCACGCACCGCGCGGCCTCTGTACCCCACATCGATCCGGGAGACTATGCTCCGCGGTCATCGCGTATGGCCGCTCCCTCATCCCCATGGTTTGTCCCGGTCGTGGCCTTCCTCGCCCCCCTGGGGTTGGCGGCCCTGGTGGCTCCTGCCCTGCCCCAACACCCTGCGGCGGCCCTGGGGTGCGCCACCATGGCCGCCCTGAGCATCACCCTGGGGGTGAGCCTCGCCCCGCTCCCGATGCCCCTCCCGGGCCCTGGAGCCCTCGTGCGGGCCCTGTCGGGCATGGCCCTCCTGGGGGTGAGCGTCGTGCTCCCGGGCGTGCCCTCGGGCATGGCCGGCTCGCTCGGCCTCCTCGCCCTGGCCCTCGCGGTGGGCGGGTCGGTCGGATCGCGGATGACCCACGCGGGCCACCTCCTCCCCGTGGCCCTTTTGTCCGCCGCGGTCGACCTGTGGAGCGTGACCTCCCCGAGCGGACCCACCCACGCCATCGTACGAAACCCCGCCCTCCTGCGGCTCCTGACGGTGAGCGTGGCCCTGCCGGGGAGCCGGGTTCCGTGGCCGGTGGTGGGCTTTGGCGATGTGGCGTTTGCGGCCTTGTACCTGGCCGCCGCGCAGCGGTTTGTGCTGTCTCGTCCGCGCATGGGGGCCGCCGTGCTCGTGGGGTTGTGGGTGTCGTTGGCCCTGGCCCTGGGGCTCGGGCGGGCCATCCCGGCCTTGCCTGCGATGGGGGCGGCGGTGGTCCTGGCCTTCCCCGCGGTCCGACGGGTCGAGCCGGTCGATCGTAAGGCCACGGGCCTCGTGGCGGCCCTGCTCGTGGCCTCTGTCGTGCGAGCGGCCCTGCGCTGACGGGGGCTCTGCATTGACGCCCCGCGGGTGGGCGGGCTACGTCTCCCGCCGCCATGGCCATCGACCCCTCCCGCGTCGGCCTCACCGCAGGCCCCACCCACTACGCGTACGACACCGACCGGGTGGCCCTGTACGCCCTCGGGGTGGGGTGCACCGCCGACGAGCTCGATTACCTCTATGAAGGCCGCGGCCCGAAGGTGTTGCCGACCTTCGCGGTGATCCCGGCCTACGCCGCCCTCCAGGCCGCCATGGTCGACGCCGGGGTGAGCTTCGACAACGTCGTGCACGGGCACCAGCGGGTCACCCTGCACGCGCCGATTCCGCCCGCGGCCATCCTGTCCACCACGGCCACGGTGACGGCCGTGTACGACATGAAGCGGATGGCCCAGGTGGTGGTGACCACCCGCACCGTCGACGCCTCGGGGACGGGCCTCTTCGACACCGAGTGGGGCATCCTCGTGCTCGGGGCCGGAGGCTGGGGCGGAGAGCCGCCTCCGGGGCGCGAGGGTTCGGCCCCCGACCGGCCCGCGGACTTCCGCGTGGTGCAGGCCACCCGCCCCGAGCAGGCCCTGCTCTACCGCCTCCTCGGCGACGGAAACCCCCTGCACGCCGACCCCGACTTTCCCCTCGTGCGCGAGCGCTTCGGGGGGCGTCCCATCCTGCACGGGCTGTGCAGCTACGGCTTCGTGGGCCGGGCCCTGGCCCAGGCCGTGTGCGGCGGCGACGCGGGGCGCATCCAGACGATGCACGCCCGCTTCACCAAACCCGTCTGGCCCGGCGACACCCTCATCACCGAGGGCTGGATCGACGGGGCCCAGGTGCGGTTCCGTACGACCACCGAGGCCCGGGGCGAGGCGGTCCTGTCGCACGGGACGGCCGCCGTGCGGGTTTGATTCTTGTCCCCAACAAGCTCTGCGCCCAGTGACCGGCGCAAGGAGACCGATCATGGCAAAGCTCTCTCGTGAAGTGGTGATTCTCTCGGCCCGTCGTACGGCCTTCGGCACGCTCTCGGGCGCTCTCAAGAGCGTCTCGGCCACCGACCTGGCCGTGCACGCCGCCAAGGCCGCCCTGGCCGACGCGGGGGTGGCCCTCGGTGATATTGGCCACGTGATCTTCGGCAACGTGCAGCAGACCAGCGCCGACGCGATCTACCTCGCACGGCACGTGGGGCTGAAGGCGGGGCTGCCCATCACCACCCCGGCCCTCACCGTCAACCGGCTCTGCGGGTCGGGGTTTCAGGCCATCATCAACGGGGCCGAGCAGATCGTGATGGGCGAGGCCGAGGCCGTCCTCGTCGGCGGGACCGAGAACATGACCCAGGCCCCCCACGTTCTGCGCGGGGCCCGGGATGGGTACGCGTTCGGGCGGGCCCCGGCCCTGGAGGACTCGCTCTTCAGCGCCCTCACCGACTCGTACTGCAACACCCCCATGGCCATCACCGCGGAGAACCTCGCCGCCCAGTACGGCATCTCCCGCGAGGACTGCGACGCCTTCGCCCTCACGTCGCAGCGCCGCTGGGCCGCGGCCCAGGAGGCCGGGCGGTACAAGGACGAGATCGTTCCGGTGGAGATCGCGGGCAAGAAGGGGGCGGTGTCGGTGGCGGTGGACGAGCACCCGCGCCCCGGGGCCACGATGGAGCAGCTCGCGAAGCTGTCGCCGGTGTTCAAGAAGGACGGGGTGGTGACGGCGGGCAATGCGTCGGGGATCAACGACGGGGCCGCGGCCCTCGTGCTGGCCAGCGCGGAGTACGCCCAGGCCCGCGGGCTCACGCCCCTCGCGCGGATCGTGCAGTGGGGGGTGGCCGCGGTCGAGCCCAAGATCATGGGGATCGGGCCCGTCCCGGCCATTCGTGCGTGCCTGGAGCGGGCCGGGATGACCCTCGCCCAGATGGACCTCGTCGAGGTCAACGAGGCCTTCGCGGCGCAGTATCTGGCCGTCGAGAAGGAGCTCGGCCTCGACCGGGACAAGACCAACGTCGACGGCGGGGCCATCGCCCTCGGGCACCCCCTCGGGGCCTCGGGGGCGCGGATCACGGCCCATCTTGTTCATGCCTTGCGTCAGCGGGACAAGCAGCTCGCGGTGGGCTCGGCCTGCATCGGCGGAGGCCAGGGCCTGGCCATCCTCGTGGCCCGGATGTAGAGCCCCAACGGATGTCCCCGCGTCGCAGCCCCCCCGAACGTGGACTGACGATGGTCGAGACGGCCGTCCTCGTGTCGATGTTGGGGGTGCTGCTGGCGGTGGGGGTTCCGGCTTTTTTGCGGTACAGCGAGCACGCGAAGACGGTCGAGGCTCCGCGCACCCTGCAGCGCATCCACGCGGCCGAGCTCGCGTACTACCACTCCAGCGCCGAGGCCGGGCCCCAGGGGACCTTCCTCGCCGCCCGCCCGCTGCCCGGAGTCCCGACAGCCCGACGGTTTCCCGCCGACGCCACCGTGTGGTCGGGGGCGGCCGACTGGGCGGCCCTGGGGTTTGTGCTCGATCACGCCCACTTCTATCGCTACGAGGTGCTCGCTCCGGCTCCGCACGAGGGCTTCTCGGCGGTGGCCCAGGGCGACCTCAACGGCAACGGGAATGTGTCGACCTTCACGCGTACGACCCGGGTTCGTACGGGCGAGCTCGTGAGCGAACCCATCCGCATCGTGAGCGAGCTGGAGTAGCGGGGGCGCGGGCGGCTGCGGGCGGGTGGGCTACGGGCGGGTGGGCTACGGGCAGCGAAACCGCAAGGGCGCAAGGGTCGCAAGGGCCAGAAGGGGATATAGGGGGCAGAAGGGGATATAGGGGGGTATCGGGCAGGCGAAGGGGCGGCGTGCTCGCGAGAGGTGTTGTGGGTCGGGGTGCGGTCGTGGGTGATGGGTCGTTGGGGTCACTCAACGCTGGACCCCAAAATCCCCTTCTGCCCCTTGCGGCCCTTGCGCCCTTGCGGTTTCGCTGCCCGTCGCACGCAGCCCGTTGCCCGCGGCCCGTTGCTCGCCGCCTGTGGGCGGGAGAAAGGCCGTCAGTCGACAGCAGGCGGGGGCGCGAGGCGGGCGGGCTGCGGGCGGGGCTCAGCGCGCCTGCGGGTCGCTCAGCCAGGCCGCGAGCTCTGCGGGGCTGAGGTCGAGCACCACGTCGCCGAGGCGATCGGCTCCGACCGTGTCGAAGCGCACGAGCACTTCGGCGCGCTCGGGCTCCGTGAGGTCGCGCCCCAGCCGCCGCGCGAAGAGGCGCAGCAGAGGTTGCAGGCCCTTTTGGACGCCCTTGAGTTCGCCCTCTTTGCGCCCCTTCCTGCGTCCCTGACGGAGCAGGGCCTGTTCCCACTTCTTCATCTCGGTCGCGACGTCGAGCATGTCTGGACTCCTTGGGTCGTCTGGGTCGAGGCTGCGCACGTACTCTACCATCGTGTCGAGCAGCGGGGCGAGGCGCGGGTCGGCGTCGGCCCGCTCCCGCAGGGTCTTCAGCGCGCCGCGCGCGAGCTGCTTCGCGAGGAGCCGCAGCAGGAGCGTGTCGTCGTTGTCGGGCAGTTGCCGCAGCGACACCACCCCCACGGGAGGCGCCGCCCCGAGCAGGTAGAACCCCCGCGGGGCCCCCGCGATCGGCCGCGCCCCGCTCGTACCCAGGAGCGTTCGGGGATGACGCGCACACAGCACCCAGAGCATCGCCCCGTGGAGCGCGCGCTGCTGCGGCGTGGCCCGTCTGCGACGCGCCTGCCGACGAACTTCAATCGTCTTGCCCAGCACTCGCTCGTAGGCCGCGAGGTTCACCGAGCCCGAGAAGGCCTCGATCAAACACGGCGTCGCGGCGATGCGGGTCATCGCGCCGAGGGGCATGGCCTCGGGCTGACGTGCCCCCGGGACAAACACCACGTCGACCCGACGCGTAGGGCTCGGGGCCAGCGGATACTCTTGCCAGATGGCGCCGTACCCCGAGAGCATCCGGTCGAGCAGAAGGCGCGCGTAGGGGTCGTGCGAGGAGGGCATCGACCTCTTCTCGAAGCGACGACCCCAGAGGTTGCCTCCCGGGGACGCTTTCCCCCGCGGGACATTGGGTCAGGCGACGGGGGGCTTGTCGACGACGGGCGGGGTGGCGTCGGCGGGGGCGCGCGAAGGGGGCGCCGCGCGGCGCAGGGCCGGGATGCGCTGCTGGGCGTTGGAAGCCCCAAAGGCCACCGCGGCGCAGAGCCGAAGCTGCTCGTAGCGGGCCGCGAGGAGGGCTTCGAGCTGATCGCGCAGCCGGGCAGAGTCGTGCGGCGAGGCGCTGGCGGGAGCCACGGCACCGGACGGGCGGAGGGTCTGCACGAGCATCCCGCCGATCTCTTCGAGGCGGGAGAGCTGGGCGGGGGTGAAGGGGTGTTTGCCCTCGAGGACGTCGGCATACTCGGCGAAGAGGCCCGCGATGGTGACCCCGTCCTGGGCCGTGTCGATGGGCCCCTTGCCCGCGCGGACGGCCCGAACGCGGGTCTCGGGAACGAGCTTGACCGTGGGGTGGGCGGCGACCTCCAGGTAGTTCAGGGTGACCTCGCGGAGGGGGCCCAGCTCTGCGCGGGCGGCGGCGATTTCGCCCTCGGAGTACGCCCGCACCGGGACACGCGCGGCCGCAAAGGTGAGGGCCAGGGCGAGGGCCGGGAGCTCGAACACCTCCCGCAACGGCGGATCGACCATCCTGGCGGCGACCCGGGGGAGATGGGGAACGAGGAGGTCGAGGGCTTCGGCGAGGTTGGTGCGGAGCAGGCCGTATTTGCCCGGGGAGGGGGGCAGAGCCTCGGGGGCGATCTGTTCGGCCAGGGGGACGAAGTACGCGAAGGCCTCGGCCTGGTTGTCGCTGTGAAAGGCGGCCTTGCGGGCGGCCTCTACGCGCGCCTCGGCGCTCGTCTGGTGCGACGGGGTCGCGGGCTCCTCGGGTTTGACCTCGGGCTTCTTGGTCTGCTTCGACGGCTTGTTCGTGCTCATGGATGACCCTCCGATTGCGACCGCACCCCGCGGTCAGCATGTTGATGTTTTCAGAATCGGCCTCCGAGGGGAAGAGGGAAGGTGCTCGCTCAGGAAGGGGGGTGGGGCCCGGTTTGGAGGGAGGGGGTTTGGGCCGGAAGAGGTAGGAGGGGGTTGATGGTAGGGAGGTGCTCAGGGTGGAGACGGGGGGAGGGCGTTTCCCGGCGGAGAGGGGATGGGCGGAAACGGGGGGCGGGCGCCGGGAGGCGTGGGGCGGGATAGGCGGGCGTGGGAGGAGGGCCCTGGACGGAGCGAGGGGTGCTGGGGATGGGGGATGGGGTGGGGGCGATGGCGGGGGAGAGGCGGCTCGACGGCCCTCACCCCAACCTGTTCGTACGTCACCCATCTACCCTCTCCCGTAACCGGGAGAGGGTTCCATTATGCCGTATAAAATCGAATGAGTAGTGGTGTATCGGCTCGACAACTCTATTCTTATGGTACGACTGTACCCTCTCACGGTTACGGGAGAGGGTAGATGGGTGACGTGCGACCAGTATTGGGTGAGGGCCGTCGGGTGCTGGCCGCCGGGCGTAGGTCTGCGCTGCCGCTCGCGGGGGACCTGCCCTCTCCCCCATTGATTCTCTCGATACGCGCGCCCCCTCTCCCGTGGAGAGGGAAAATGAGACAACACACGAACCGCAGAGGGAGAGGACTCCGATCCCCGCACGACGCGGCGACCATCCCGCTCCTTCCCCGTGCCCGTTCAGTGTTGCGGGACCCGGTCGGGTCCGCCGCGTTCGCCCAGGCGCTGGTTGTCGTAGCGGACGTACACCCGGGTCCCGGGGCGCAACGGCGTCGCGTAGGCCCCGTGCCAGCCCTCCGGAACCCGCGGCTCCGACCAGTTGAAGAAGAACCGCGCGTCAGGCGGGCTCAGGTTGACGCACCCGTGGGAGCGCATCACCCCGAACCCGCTGTGCCAGAAGGCCCCGTGCAGGGCGAACGACTGCTCGAAATACATCACCCACGGCACGTCCTCGATCGAGTACGGCCCGTCGTTGGCGCTGTTGCCGTCCATCGTGGTGGCCATGTGCTTGGACGCCACCCGAAAACCGCCCTGCACGGTCTCGTAGTTTTCGTCGGGGTTGCGGCGGTTGCGGCGCCCCGTGCTGGCCACCGTGACGTACACGGGGTTTTCTCCCTCGTAGGCCACCACGCTCTGGTGGTCGAGGTTGACCTCGATCCATTTCTCGCCCGGGCTGAGGTCCGCAGGCGGAGGCGTGCGGGTCACCACGCGCACCTGCCGCGAGCGCACGAAGAGCCCGTCGCGGGTGTGATAATACTGGTCGCCCCCGGCCGACACAGGCGGCTCCTCCGTGAGGTCGAACACCGTCAGCCGCGGGACCCGCTGCACGGGGTTGAAGCCCCCGCGCCCATTGGGCTGGTACGTCGAGCTCACCGTGCTGATGGCGAACCCCACCGGCAACTGCCGCCCGGCCCCAAGCTGAACCCCCTGGAAGGTCGGCGGCGAACGCACCTCGGAGACCGTCCCGGCCCGGACAAACCCGCCAGCCTGCGTGCGCCAGAAGGTGCTCCCGGTGTTGGCCCGTACGGCCCGGTCGAGGGAGACGTACATCCCGCGGGTCATCCGTCGCAAAAGGGGCGTGCCCGCGGCCCCTTGCAGGTCTTCGATGCGGGGAGGGCCGCTCGCGTCGCCCACCGGGCCCCCGTCCGCGGAGGCCACTGCGACCGCCCCGAGGGCCACCCCCGTGTCGGCCCGGGCCACCCCGGCGTCGCCCAGGCCCAGGGCCGCGGGGGTCGGGGTCACGGCAGGGCGCGGGGCGAAGCGCTCGGGCTCGATCTCGCGCTCGTCGGCCAGAGACGGGAGCCAGCGGTACATCGGGGCGTTGCGGTACGCGATGGCGTACGTGAGCGGCATGGCGGCCTCGGGGCGTGGCGGCGACGACAGCCGACGCTCGACCGGACGCCCGACGACCTGGGTGGTCAGGGCCGCGAGGTTGCCGATGCAGACAAACCCGCCGCCCTCGACCTCGTGCCAGCCAGCCCCCGGGGTGTCGCGGCGGGCCGGACAGCCGTCGTTGCCCACAGGGCCGCGTACGATGGGGAGGACCCCTCCGCTGCGGATGTATCCGATCCAGCGGGAGCCCGCTACGGGGGCCTCGACGATGCCCACCCGGGTCGCGAGGGCCGTGAGGGTGGGGCGCCCGGCGTCGCCCCCGTCGCTCACGTCGACCGGGAGGGACGCGTCGGAGGGCCCTGCGTCGTCGGGTTCGACCTCGGGGGTGCCGGTGTCGGGCTCGACCATGGGGACAGAGCCCCCGTCGTCTTCGGCCGGGTCGGGCCCCGCGGGCTCGATCGGTGTGGCCCCCACCACCCCCCCGTCCCCGTCCGGAACCTCCCCCGGATCGAGCACCCCCCGCCCCCCGTCGTGCCGCCCCGTCGCGCTGCTCCACAGGTCGTCAAGCCGACCGCATCCCGCCGACGCGGACGCCACGAGCACCAGCCCGACGGGCCACCAACGCGGTGCAGAATGGGGCATCAGTAACCTCTCTTTCGTGTAGGCGGGCGAAGGCGCGGGCGGCACCGACAATGCCCGGCCATAGCCCACCCGAACGTCCACCGTCAATTTCCAGAAGCCGTCCGTGGTCCCCTCGCGAATCCCGTGCCGAGACCCGCAGGTGGCGACCGTGGCCGACCCGTGCGGCGCGAAGGCCCCGCCGTGAGAGGCGGGTTGCTGCTACGGTGCTGCCAACGACTTGAGGCAGACGCCGATGGACCGCGGCCTACGCGACACACGACGGTGGTTTTTGAGACTCGGCCCCGCCGTCGTGGCGTCGCTGGCGGTGCACCTGTTTGTGTTGATCGTGCCGACCCCGGGGGCGCGGCGTACGGTGCCGATCACCTTCTCGGACACCGTGGAGTTTGGCTTGGAGACCGCCCGCCCGGGCCCCGAGACGCCCCCCGCGACCGCTCCCGAGGCGCCTACGCCTCCCGCCACGCCCACCCCCCCTGCGGCCCCTCCCCCGCGGCCCCGGGCTCCGCGTCCTCCCAGGGTGCGCCCCCCGCCCGCCCCTCCCCCGCCCGAGACGCCGCCCCCCGCCGAGGAGCCCGGGCTCACGGCCACGGCCGTTCCGCCGCCCCCTCCCGAGGAGGGCCCCGACGAGCCCCCCGACGACGCCGGAACCTCCGCCCTCGCCGCCCTCGACCCCGCCGACGCGGGCCCGTCCTTCGTGCCCATCGTGGGCCTCGCCCGGGCCGCCGGATCGCTCGCCCCGGCCATCCCCGCCGGCTCCGTGGTGACCCTCCTGCTCCGCACCGACCGCCTCCGCGAAAACCCCAACGCCCCAGCCGTCCGGGCCCTCCTCGGGAGCATCCCCGACTGGCGGGCCGTGCTCGGGGGCACCGAGATCGACCCCCTCGACGACTTCAACAGCATCCTCTTCGCCACCCCCAACCCCTTCGTCACCGTGGGGCAGACCCCCGACGTGATGGCCCTCGTGCGGACCCGGGTTCCGCGGGGTTTTCTGCGGGCCTCGGTGGAGCAGATGGCCGGGGCCCGGCCCCCGCAAGACCCCGACGCGGGCACCCTCCGCGCCCGCTTCGACCCCGACGGAGGCCCCGCCCTGCCGCGCCTCGCCCACCCCGTGTGGTCTCGCCGCGGAGCCGCCGAGGTGGCCACCGTCGACCGGTACATCGGCCCCCTGTCCGTGGTCCTGCTCGCCGACGACCTGGCCGCCATCGCCCCGGCCGCGCGGGTCCCCGCCCTCCTGGCTGTCCTCGGGGCCCGCAACGGCCCCTTTGAGCGCCCGGGGCCTGGGGTTCAGTCGGGCAGGGCGGGGCGCCTCGTGACCGTTCTGGAAGCCCGCAACGTGCGGGCCCTCGTGCAGGCCCAGGGGGCCCTGGCAGGGGCGGTTCCCGCCCGCATCGACCTGGCCGTGTACGAGACCCGCCAGGGCCGCACCCCCGACGGCGGGGCCGACCTCGCCGTGGCCTTCGGCTACGACACCCCCGCCCAGGCCGCCGCGGCCGCACGCCTGGTCTCGGCCCTCCTCGAGGACGCCCACGACACCCTCGACCAGCAGGCCCGCGACCCCCGGGTGCGCCTCGGGGCCATGGCCCTCGGGGTTCGGTTCGACGCCCTGCACGAGATCCTGCGGGCCCTGCGGGTCGCCCCCGCGGGCAACGACGTGCGCGTCGAGGCCGCCCTCACCGCCGCCCAGGTGCGCGAGCTCTTGCACCTTCAGCGCCTCGCGGGCCTCTTCCGCTGACCGTTGCTGCACCGCAACATGGCGGGGCTTTACAGCCGCGTCGGGAGCGGTTACACCCTGCGCCGCGCGCGGAAAGGGGCGACGACACGCCCTGCGCGGAGGAGCTACGGATGGAGCTGAACGAGCTGAAGATCATCGTCACCGGCGGGGCCCAGGGCATGGGGGCTCACTTCGCGCGGCGTCTGGCCGAGGCCGGGGCCTCGGTGGCGGTGGGCGACGTGAAGGAGGAGGCCCTCGCGGCCGTGGTGGAGTCCTGCGCGGGGCTCCCGGGCAAGGTGGTGGGGCACAAGCTCAACGTGGCCGACGAGGGCGAGTGTGAGTCCTTCGTGGCGTGGGCCCACGAGGCCCTCGGGGGGCTCAACGGCCTGATCAACAACGCGGGCATCCTGCGCGACGGGCTCCTCGTGCGGCGCGACCGCGAGACCGGGGCGGTGAAGAAGCTGTCCCGGGCTGACTGGGACGCCGTGATCGGGGTCAACCTCTCGGGGGCGACCTTCATGGTGCGCGAGGTGATCGCGAAGATGCTCGAGACCAACACCCGCCCGGGGGTCATCGTCAACATGTCGAGCATCGCCCGGCACGGCAACCGGGGTCAGTCCAACTACTCCGCGGCCAAGGCGGCCCTGGCGGCCAACACCCACACCTGGGCCCGGGAGTTTGGCACCTTCGGGGTGCGCGTGGGCGCGGTGGCCCCGGGCATGATCGAGACCCCCATGACCCAGGGGATGAACCAGAAGGCGCGCGATGCGTTGGTGGAGCGCGTTCCGGTGGGGCGCATCGGCCAGCCCGAGGACATCTGGCGGGCGGTGAAGTTTGTGCTGGAGTGCGACTACTTTACGGGCCGCACGATCGACGTCGACGGCGGCCTCGCGATGTAGGGACACAGGGCGCAACGGGCGGCGCGCAGCGGGCGGCGCGCAGCGGGCTGCGAAGCCGCAAGGGCGCAAGGGCCGCAAGGGCCGGAAGTTTTTGGGGTCCTGCGGGTAGATGCGCGGAGGGGGAACCCCGGCGGATCACCCACGACCGCACCCCGGTCGGCAAGGCGCCTCGCAAGGGCCGCCCTTCGCCTGCCCGCTGCCCCCCCCAGAATCCCATTCTGGCCCTTGCGGCTTCTGGAAAAGCCCAGCGAGCCCGCGCCCTACGCGCACGGGAGACGGCGACCTACGAGCGGAAGCTCGCCATGGCCCGCTCGACCGCCGCGGCCTGGGCGTCGAAGATCTCCTGGTCGCCGCCGGCCTCGACCACGTACACCCGCGAGCGCCGCAGGAACCCCCCGGGTTTGACGAAGACGGCCACCCAGTACCGGTGGGCCCGGCCCTGGTGGGTCACGCGGTAGCGGTACTGGGTCCCGGCGAGGCCGTCGGCGCTTTGGATGGGGCGCGGGTCGCCGTCGGGGGTGTACCCGCGGGCCTGCATACGCTCGTCGACGACCCGCGACCAGAAGGTGAGGTTGCCTTCGGGGCGGTTGCGCTCGGCCCGAACAGCCAGGACGATGCCCTCGGCGCTGGCGGCCCGGAAGGTGTAGTCGTCGTTGCTCTCGAGGGTGGCGAAGCCCGTGGGGGTGTTGACCCGGGCCCCGGTGCACGCAGAACCGAGGGCCCCGAGGGCGAGCAACAAGACGACAGACGAACGGGAGATGGTACGCATCGGAGCCCTCATCGCACTTGCAGCAGGTGACCGAGCCCGAGGCGATCGAGCCAGGGGACGGGGAGGTTGAGGAGGCGCCGCGGGGGGACCACCGGGGCGATGGGGAGGGGAATGGTCGACCGGGGCGAGACCTGCACCGTCACGAGAGAGAAGGCCGCCCGCGAGGACAGAAAGCGCATGCGCCCCTGGATGCGGTCGATCTCGCCGGCCACCCGCTCGAGCTCCCGCTCGACCTGGAGGGCCTCGGCCACGTTGTTGGCCCGGGCGAGAAACTGCTCAAGCCGTTGGCGTACGGCCTGGAGGTTGGCGAGGCGCACCTGGAGGTCGTGAAACTCCTCGGAGACGTCGTCGGCGTTGATGCTGCGTTGCAACACGTCGCCCATCCCCTCGACGCGCCCGACGCCCTCGCGAAAGCGCGCCGACGGGATCCGCACCCGCACCATGGTGTTGCTGCGTTGTACGAGGTACCCACCGAGGGAGTAGGCGAGGTCGGTGATGCGGTCGAGCAGGGCCGTGATCTCGGTGCGCTCGGCCGTCATGTGCACGTCGGCGGTGTAGAGCAGCATCGGGGCCGGGGTGGCCGCCTGGACGGGCTGCCCGGGCTGTGCCGGGGGCTGTCCCCGGGGCGTAGCGGGCCGGGTGGGCCCCGCGGGGCCGCGGGGCGCGGGGGCTGTGCGGGCCGGGGGGGGCGCGGCGCGGGCGGGGCCTCCCGGGGGGCTGGGGGCCGGAGGGGGGGCGGGCGGCGCGTCGGAGGGCTCGGGCGGCGCAGGGGGGGGCGCTCCACCCTCGTCGTCGCTCCCGCCGGAGTCGCCCCCGGTGCTGGCGGAGACCGGGGCCATGGCGGCCTGGGCGCTCTCCTCCACGGACTCGAGCGACGATGTGGAGGCCGAATCGCTCTGGACCCGCGGGCTCTGGGAGGCGGTGTATCCCCGGCTGCGGTAGGCCCCGGACGAGGACGCGCACCCTTCGAGCAACAGCAACATGGCCCCGGCACCCAACCCGGGCGCGAGGAGGCTCCATCTCAGGCGACGATCCATGGGAGGTATTGGCTCCTTCTGCGCGGGGAGATCCCGCGCGAGGTGGCGGGAGAACGCCCGCGGAGCGGCGGAGCTTACAGGCCGTGAGGCGGGGGGGAGCTATTCTTCGAGGGCGTCGACGACCTGATTGAAGATCGCCGTGGAGGTGTCTTCGTCGACGTCGAGGGCGTCGGCGATGTCTTCGTAGACCTCGTCTTCCTCCTCGTTGTACTCGCTGTCGGACAGGAGGACGGCGGCGGCGACGCTGAGCCCGAGGTGCTTGAGCTCGTCGTTGAAGAGGTTTTCGGCGAGGGCGTCGAGGCGGGCCTCGTAGCCCTGGGTGGAGATGGCCTCGGCGCTGGCGGCCATGAGCTCGCGGATGTCGCGCGGCGAGGCCTGGCCCTCGGAGAAGCCGAGGATCACCTCGGAGACCACGTCGAGCTCCTCCTGGGCGATCTCGCCGTCGGCGCAGGCGGCGAGGACGCCCGCGTCGACGAGGCCCGCGAGGGCCCGGCCCGCCAACTCAACCTGTACTTCGCGGCGCGCGGCCGCACGGGTGTTTCGCTTGCGCAACATGTCTCCAGACACCTTCCTCGGCAGGGAGCGAGGGCCGGTCTTGGCCCCGCAGATCCTCCCGCGCAGCCGCGGATACAACGCCACCCTGGAGCCTCTGTCAACGCTCCCCTGGCGGCGCCCCGATCGGACTGCGGGTTCAGTCGACGTGGGCCCAGGTCGGGTCGTCGGTGACCATGGCGTGCATCCAGCGCACGAGGGCCGGGGTCGGGGTCACGAAGGCCACGTGAGACGCTCCCGTCAGCAGGAACGATCGCCCCGACGGCCAGTCGCGGGCCATCGCGCGGGTGAAGTCTCGCAGACGGGTGTGGAAGGTGAAGGCGTCGAGGCCCATGAAGGTCGAGATCACGGGGTCGTGGGTGAACGAGATGAGCCCGAAGCGGTTGTCGGGGTACCGCCGCCGCAGGAGGTCGGCGATGGCCCGGATGTCGCCCGCGCAGGCGGCGTCGCAGCCCTCGGGGAGCTGGAGGTTCCACGCGGTGCGCCAGGCTCGCCAGCGGTCGGCGGGGGGTTGTACGGGTTGCCCCGAGTCGTCGAGGACATCGACCCGGGCGAGGGGCAGGGCCCGCTGCACCCGGTCCATGTTGAGGGCGGCCCCGAAGCCCCCCGCGCTGTCTCCCGCGAGCCATACTCTGCGGGCCCGCGGGAAGGTGGCCGCCACCCTCCGCAGGATGTGATCGAGGTTGCGGGCCCCGACGTGGTGGAAGTCCTGGCTCCGGCCGAGGGAGGTGTACCGGGCCACCCGGTCGCCGGCGTGGATGTCGCCCGTACAATAGGGCACGTACACCATGCTCATGGCCCCGAAGGGGTTGCTCGGGTCGCCCCGGCGCAGGGGCAACATCGCGGGCCGCAGGACATCGGTGGCAAACTCCGCCCGCCCGTACCCCGTCTGCACATAGAACGACGTAGGCACGAGCCCCAGGCACGTGGTGGCGTCCCAGCAGGCCCCGCCCCCCTGGAGGAAGATCAGGACCCGGGTGGTGTCGTCGGCCACGTTGATCCCGAAGCCTGTGGGGCGCCCGTTGCCGCAGCGGGTGTCGGGTTCGTCCACCCAGGTCCAGGTGTTGCGCGGGGCGACCACGGGGGCCACCGGGGGGCCCGCGTCGACCGGGCTCGCGTCGTGGCCCACGTCGGTCAGGGGCACGTCGGCCAGGCCCGCGTCGGCGGCTGTCTCGTCCCGGGCGTCGACCGCGACGTCCGCGGCGTCGGGGGCCGCGTCGGGGCTGTGGGGCGTCGCCGCGGTGCTGCCGCCCCCGCAGGCTGCGACCGACCCGAGCCCGAGGGCCACCACCACACGCCACGCACGAGCCATCGCCGAGGTAATGCCCCTTCAGGGCCCGCGCGTCAACGCGGGGTCTCGGGCGCGGGCCCCGGGTCGCGGGTGAAGATCACCACCCGGGGGTCGTCGTGCCGCAGCCGCCAGGCCGGATGGGTCCGCAGGTACCTCACGAGGCTGGCGCCCAACCCGTCGCGCTGGAGCACGGCGAGGCGAAACCCGTGGCGGGCCGTGAGGGCTTCGAAGCGCCGCGGGTCGCGGTACAGGGCCACGAGCTCGGCCATCTGGGCGGGGGGGTACACCGTGGGCCCCCGGCTGTCGATGAACACCCGCTCCTGCGGGTACAATAGAATCAACCAGCCCCCGAGGTTGTAGCTGTTGAACATCGGCCCCGCGGGTCGGTGGGCGTCGAGCCAGGCGAAGGCCGCGGGGCTGTACCGCCCGCCGAATCCGACCCCCCAGGGGCGTGACGACAGGAGCGAGGCCGCGAGGACCCCGGCCAGGGCGGCCCCGTGGGCGAGGCGCGGGTGCGGGACCCCGAGGAGGGTTCGGGCGAGCGAGACCGTGGCCACCACCGTCAGCTCATGCACCCCCCGGGCATACCGGGCCGCCAGGAGGGCATAGAGCCCGAGGGCCAGGGCCTCCAGGGTCACGGTCTCTCCGCGCCGCCTGCGCCACACGAGGCCGAGGCCGGCCGCGAGGGCGAAGGCCACGCACAGGGCCGCGTGGACGTTGCCGCTGGCGATCACACGGTGCAGGGGCTGCCACTCCTTGATCATGTGCAGGGCCCGGGTCCCCTGGAGGTAGTGGGCGTGCACCCGGGGGCCATTGGGGTTGGCGCAGGTGAGGGCCGCGGCGGCGAGGGTGAAGGCCATACGCCGACGGGTCGGTCCCGCGAGCCAGCCCAGACCCAGGAGGGCGGTGTGGTGGGGGTTTCCGCCGTGCAGTTGGGCCCACAGGAGCCCGAGGGGCAGGGTGGCCGGCAGGGCCCGCCGGTCGCCCTGGTGGTCGCGCAGGACGGCGACGAAGACCAGGGCCGTGAGCACGTCGCTCATGCTCTGGGCCCGCAGGGTGAGGAGCTCGCGGAGCAGCATGGCCCCCCCCGCGAGCCCGAGGGCCGAGGCCCCCCCGAAGGGCCGGGCAGGCCCCGGAGACGCAGGCCGAACGAGGGCCGCTGCACCCACGAAGGCCACGAGCAGGGCGCACTGCAGGGCCGTGAGGAGGCTGACCCCTCCGGCTCGGTACACGAGGGCGAGCACGACCTCGGCGAGGTACTCGTGGTGCAGGGGGGCGTGCCGCGTGGTGTATGCGAAGGTGTCTTCGCTCGGCAGGGCCCCGGTCCGCACGATCTCCTGGCCCGTTCGGATGAGCCACGGGACGTCGCTGTCGCCCAACACGAGGACGGCCGACAGGCCCACGGCCCCGAGGAGGGCGGCCCCGAGGAGGAGGCCCTCTGCGCGGGCCACTGCGTCGCGACGAGAGGGCTCCATTGGGGGGAGGAAGGGGGAGAGGGAGAGATCCCCTCAGGCCGTCACGCGGCCCGAGCGGAAGACGTGTTCGAGGAGCTGGTCGACCTCGCCGAGGGCCCGGCGGGCCGGGTCGGTGGCGAGCGACTGCAGGGCGGCCTTGATTTCCCCGAGGGCCCGCAGGTGGGCGAAGAGCTGCAGGTCGCTCACGGGCGAGCCGCCGGTGAGGGACAGCTTGATGCGCTGGACCTCCGCGAGCAGGGCGTCGAGGCCGACCTCCATGGCCCCCCCCCGGCGCGACTCGGGGTGGGCCCGAAACCACCCGTCGAGCACCGGGGCCACGATGCCCTCGAGGATGTCCGACTGCTCCAGGGTGTTCCACACGTGTTTGAGGATGAAGAGGTCGCTCACGTCGGCCTGGGGGCGTCCGTCGAAGTACGCGCTGGCGGCCATGAGCTTGAGGAGCTTGATGACCCGGCGGTCGCTGAGGCTCACCCCCTCGGCCCGGATCTGAAACACGAGGGACTTGTACGTGGCCATGAGCTCGTCGCTGAGCTGCATCCGGCGGGCGACGTCGAGTTGGGCCTCGCGCAGGTCGCGGGTGGTGAGGAACACCGGCGGGGCCTGGCGCTCGCCGAAGCGTTGCAGCTCGATGGCCACGCCCCGGCCGATGAGCTCCTGGAAGTGGTAGGCGTCGAGCTGGTCGTTGCGTACCCGCAGGAGGAAGCGGTCGAAGATGGCCTGCAGGCTCTCGTCGGCGGGCACCTCGTTGCTCGCCCCGAACACGGACAGCAGGGGCACGTCGACGACCGAGCCTCCGTTGTTGAACTTCCGCTCGTTGAGCAGGGTGAGCAGGGCGTTGAGGATGGCGCTGTTGGACTTGAAGATCTCGTCGAGGAAGACGATCTCCGCGTCGGGCAGCATGCCCTCGGTGCGCCGTCGGTACGTCCCCTGCCGGAAGGCGGGGATGTCCACGGGGCCGAAGAGCTCATTGGGCTCGGAGAAGCGCGTGAGCAGGTACTCGAAGTACCGGCTGTCGATCATCCTGGCGAAGTTGCGCACGAGGGCGCTCTTGGCCGTGCCGGGCGGTCCGATGAGGGCGATGTGCTCGCCCGCCAGGACCGACAGCACCATCAGCCGGATGGTCTCCTGCTTGCCGAGAAATTGTGTCTCCAGGGTGCGGGCGAGGCCCCGGAGCTTCTGCACGATCGCCTGACTCACAGGGGAGCCTCCATCAAGGCGGCCGCCGCGAGGAGCGGGGCCGAGGGTGGTTCGCGCGAGGGGGGGCGCGCGGGGTCGGGGGGCAGGGTGCGAGACACGAGGTCTTCGGACACCCCAAGGAGTTTGCTGACCCGGCCCGGCCCGAGCACGGACGCGAGGTCGAGGGCGAGGGGTTGGGGGAAGGCCGTAGGGCCCGTGGCGTTGGCCCCTCCGGGCGACGGGCCGATGCGGGCGGTCATGGCGTCGAGCATGGCCAGCTCCAGGTGCAGCCGCACGAGGGCCCGGGCCACGGGCACCGAAGCCCCCGCCTTGCACAGGGACAGGGAGGCGTACTCCAGCGAGCGCAGGGCCCCAGAGCCCCGCCCGAGGAGCCCCCGGGCGATGGCCCCGCGCAGGGCCTCGTCGCCGAGGCAGTTGATGGCCCCGGCGGTCCACACGAAGGTGAACGGGGCCGGGCGATCGACGAGGGAGAGGTCGGTCAGGGGCGAGGCCGCGAAGGCCGCCCGGACGGTGCCCCGGAGGTCGGAGGCGTCGTCGCCCCCGGGGCCAGGATCGAGGCCCCGCAGGAGTTGGGGGAGGTCGACCCGGGCCCGCTGGACCTTCACCCGGCGCAGGTCGGGCCAGGCGATGAGGGAGGGCGGGGGGGCCACTCCGATGAAGTCGGCGTACCCGGCCCAGAACTCCACGTGGGTGTCGACCCGCCCGAGGGTCCCGAGGCGCCCGAGGAGCCCGTGGCGCAGGGTGGCCTCGGCCCGGGTCCGGGGCACGTCGAGCCAGCCCAGCATGGCGTCGCACCAGCCCCGGACCTTGGTCCGCAGGGCCTTGCGGTCGTGGGCCGCGGGGTGGGTCATGGTGAGGAGGTTGTGCCAGACGGCGGCCAGGGTGAGGGCGTCGAGGGGCAGGTCTCCGAGCTCGCCCATGGCCCCGAGGTGGGCGAGGCGGCGGCGCATCACGTCGGTCAGGCGGGTGAGGACCCCGACGTCGGGCCGCACGAGGCGCAGCCACTCGCCGACCACCCCGGGGCCGAGGGGGCCCTCGACGTGCACGGGCCCGCCGACCACCAGAGGCAGGACGAAGCGGGACACGAAGCGGTCGAGGGAGTTGTCAGCCACGGGGGACGCGTTGGGAGGGGTCGGCGGGGGCGTCGAGGTCGAAGGAGACCGTCGTGCCGTCGGGGAGGACCTGGGGGTTGCGGGCGGGGGGGAGCGGGTCGCGGCTCCCGGGGGCGAAGAGGTGGGCCAGCATCCCGGGCGGGGCGGGCCACAGGTCGGGCAGGGGGAGCTCGTCGTCGAGGGGCGGGGCGATGAGGGTCTCCTCCACCACGGGGACGTCCGCCAGCAGAACCCGCGCCGCGGCCACGAACCCCGACTGGGGGATGGCCGTCAGGGGGCGGGTCCCCCCCGTGACAAAGAGCAGCATGTCTCCGGGGGCCCGGGAGAGCTGCCGGAGGACGTCCGAGGGGATCGGGGGCGACAGGCTCCACCCGAGGGGGACGTACACGTTGTCGCCGAGGTCTTCGTAGAGGACCCCGAGGGGGATGGCGTGGGCGGCGTCGGTCCCGAGGAGGTAGATCGAGCGCTCGGTGAAGGCCACCGAGACCTTGCCGAGCAGGGTGGGGGGCAGGACCCCGAGCATTCGCCCGAGGGTGTCTTGGGCTTCGAGGGGGATGATGGCCGCGGTGACCCGCCGGGGCGACCCCCCCGAGGGCACGAGCTTGAGGGGGAGCGAGAAGCTGTGGGTGACCGACAGGGCCCGGACGTTTTCGGTGGGGTTGGCCGACTGGGCCACGAGGGAGGTGACGGTCTGGACGTCGACGAGGGGCGGGCGTTGGGCCAGGGCCACGGGGCCGGCTCCCTCGGCCCGGAAGAGGACGAGCTCGTCGCTGCCGAAGAGGGGGGCGCAGGCCCCGAGGGGGACGGGGTGGCGGTGGCCGAGCTCGACGGCGCAGCGGTCGCCGTCGGGGACGAAGAGGGTCACCCCCGGGAGCGAGCGCAGGAGCTGGACGAACCGCGGGGCGGGCTGGTGGAGCTGGAGGAGCCAGGCCTTGTCGACGGCGGCGCTGGTGCCTCCGCGCTCCCACTCGACCACGGCCACGCGGGCGGTGACGCTCCACCGGGCGAGGTAGCCCACCACGGCGTCGCCGAGGCCTGTGCGTACGAGGGCGTAGAGGGCCCGGGGGATCTCGGCCCGGGCCCGGGGCACGGCCACGGGGGCGAGGCGCAGGAGCAGGTCGCGCAGGGCGATGACCCGGTCGGTGCGGTAGGTCTGGGCGAAGCGGTCGTGGTAGAGGCCGTAGTCGCCGGGGTCGGGCAGGAGCTCGGCGATGTCGTAGCCGAAGGGGGCCTGGGCGTCGCGGTACTTGACGAAGTGTCGGCCCGAGCCGGTGAAGACCATGGCCCCGACGAGGCGGGCGATGGCGGCGAGGCGGTCCATGCGGTGGGAGGTGCCGGACTGGACCTCGACCACGAGCTCGCGGGTGCGGAGGGGGGAGATGACCTGCACGATGCGCAGGGAGTCGAGGAGCTCGTCGAGGGCCCCCTCCTCGCCCGCCGCCCGCAGGAGGGCCACCAGCCGCTCGACGCTCGGAACCAGGACCACCCCCAAGGGCCCCAGGGCCACGCCGCGGGCGTCGGGGCTGAGCCCCGGCGTACGAAACCGACTCTGGTGCTGCGCGACGCGCTCGATCACGGGGGGCCGACGCTACCGCCCTCGGGGCCCGCGTTCAACCACGAGCGTCGGAGGGGGGGCCGATCCGGGCGGTCGGTCGGGATTGACGCCCTGCGGGGGTCCGGCGCATAGCATCGCAGTGATGACGCAACGGGTGTCCCTCGGTGTCCTGACCGCGGCCCTCCTCCTGGGCGCGGCCCCGGCCGCCGCCCAGTCGACGCGCAGCCCTACGCCCCGGGAGAGCATCGCCCGCACGATGGCCCCCGTCCGGGCGGCCCTCGACGCCCTGACGGCCACGGTGTCCGAGCGCGAGGCCGTGTCCGACCTCCTGGCCCGGGCCGAGTCGGCCGCCGCGGCCCGGGTCGAGGCCGAGCACCACCGCGACCCCAACGCCGCAGCCTCCAGCGGCCGTAGGATCGCCCTCGTGATCGAGGCCCTGCGGGCCCGGGTGGCCGCCCTCCGGGCCGAGGCCCAGGCCCTGGAGGCCGAGGCCGCGTGCCTCGCCGCCGAGCAGGCCCTGGCCGTGCACCAGGGAGCCCTGGAGCGGGCCTCCACCCGCCGCCTCCTCGCCGACCGCCCCGAGGTCTCCGCGTCCCCTCTGTCGGCCGCGCCGCCCCCTCCGCCGGCTGCGCCGACCCCTCCCACCGCTCCGACGCCTCCGAGGGCCACGCCATGACCCGCCCTGTCGCCACCGTAACGGTTTTGTGGGCCCTGGGGTGCGCCCTGGGGTGGGCCCCGGGGTGCGCCTCGGCCCCGCCCCGTCGGGCCTCCCTCGTGACCCTCGAACAGGCCCTGGAGGGCCCTGTGGCCCGGGAGTCCGCCCGCGACGCCCCCGAGGCCTTCGCCGCGGTGATCACCGCCGCCGAGAGGGCCCGGGCGATGGAGGGGCCTCGGGCCGACGAGGCCGTCGAGGAGGTTCTGTTGGAGTTGGAGCGGGCCCATGGGGTGGCCCGGGAGCGGCGGGCCCGTCGACGGGTGGAGGAGGCCACCCAGCGCCGCCAGGCCGCGGAGGACGAGGCCCGTCGGGTCGAGACCCAGACCGCCGCCCTCGAGGCCGAGGCCCGACAGCGCGAGGAGGCCCGGGCCACGGCCGAACGGGTCCGGGCCGCCGCCTCCTCCGCGACGATCGACCCGGCCTCCCGCGTGGCCACCGCCCGCGACCTGCGGGCCCAGGCCGCCCTCCTGCTGGCCGCGGCCCAACTCCTGGGGGCCACGGAGGTTCAGCGCCAGCCCGCCCAGACGAGCCTGGAGATGGCCGAGCGGGCCGCCGAGGGCCCCGACCCCAACGCCGCCCTGCGGGCCGCGGGGACGGCCTACACGTCGGCGGAGACCGTCCTGCGTGGGGCCCGGGAGGCCCGTCCGCGGGTCGCCTCCGCGGTCGACCCCGTCCGGCTCACCGAGGCCCTCGCAGGCACCGCGGGGGTCACGCCCCACCGCGACGCCCGGGGTGTGGTGGCCGTGCTCCGCGGGCTCTTCGTGGGCCCCGCCCTGGCCCCCACGGCCCGGACCCGGGTGCAGACCCTGGCCCGGGTTCTTCAAGCCCAGGGAGAGGCCCCCGTGCGCCTGGAGGTCTTCGTGGGCGGAGCCCAACGGGCCACGGCCGAACAGCTCGCCCTCCGCCAGGCCACGGCCCTGCAGACCGCCCTCGGGGCCGCGGGGGTCCCCGTCGCGAGGCTGCACCCCGTGGGGCTCCATCGCCCGTCCGACAGCGCCCGCGGAGACGACCGGGCCGAGGTGGTCCTCGTGCTCCCGGACGAGCCATAACGGCTTCTGTCACCGACCCGTGCGGGGGTCACCCCCGGCGCTCGCGCCAGCGCCACGGCAGGGCCACGTCCTCCGGGCGACCCACCACCCCGACCCTCGGCCCTACGAGCACGTCCACGTCGGCGACGGGGGCGCCCGCGAGGAGGACGATGCGGTCGGCCTGGACGGCGTCGAGGCCGTCCCATCCCCGGTCGATGCCGAGGGCCCGGCAGAGGCTCCCAGGGCCCGCGCAGAGCCGCCCGTCGGGGGCCTTCGGACCGCGCCGTTGCCGCATCAACGCGAGTCCCTCGGTGGGCTCCAGGGCCCGCAGGAGCACGGCCGCTCCGCCCCCCGCGGTCACCAGGTTGACGCAGTGGTGCATCCCGTAGACGAAGTACACGTACACCGTCCCCGGGGTCCCGAACATCGACGCCGTGCGGGGAGTCGGGCCCCGGGACGAGTGGCTGCACGAGTCGGTGGGCCGGTAGGCCTCGGCCTCGACGATGCGCCCCGCGGTCACTCCCTCTGGCCCTTCGGTACGAATCACGCGCCCGAGGAGGTCGCGGGCCACCACCAGGGGGTCGCGCTCGAAGAACGCCCGCGGGAGCCGGTCGGCTGGGTCGGCGGCCATGGACAGAACCTGGGCGATGCCCCGACGGGTCGCAAGGGGGCCGCGCAACCGCTTGACTTCGGGGGCACGGTGGCGTTCCCATTCGCGCGCCGTGGGGGAGCCATCAGAGAGCGGGGCGGACGTACGGGGGCGCGGCTCTCCCGCACTCTGCGCGCCCTACGAAGACCTCGGCCTGGTCGCCCGCGGGGGGATCGGGTCCGTCCGTCGCGCCCTCGACCAGCCGCTCGGTCGACACGTCGCGGTGAAGGTGCTGCACGACGCCATCCGCGACCGCCCCGAGGTCGTGCGGCGCTTCGTGCTGGAGGCCCAGATCACCGGGGCCCTGGAGCACCCCAACATCGTGCCGGTGCACCTCCTCGGGCACGACCCCGACGGGCACCCGTGTTTCTCGATGAAGCTGGTGGAGGGTCGCACCCTCTCGGCGGAGATCCGCGACGAGGCGGGGCTGCCGTGGCCCTCGGGCCGGCTCGACTCCCTCGTGCAGGTCCTGCTCAAGGTCTGCGACGCCGTGGCCTTCGCCCACTCCCGCGGGGTCGTGCACTGCGACATCAAACCTGACAACATCATGGTCGGCGAGTTTGGCCAGGTCTACCTGATGGACTGGGGCGTGGCCCGGGTGATCTACCCGGACCGGTTTGGGCGCAACGACGTGCCGCCCCCCGTGCGCCTGGAGGGCGAAGGGGCCGAACAAGCCCAGGGGCACCTCTACGGGACCCCCGCGTACATGGCCCCGGAGCAGGCCCAGGGGCTCAACGATGCGATCGACGAGCGCACCGATGTGTATCTGCTCGGGGCCGTGCTCTACGAGGTGCTCACGGGCGAGGTGCCCCACGCGGGCGACAGCGTGATGGCCGCCCTGTGGAAGGCGGCGCGCGGCGAGGTCGTCCCCCCGAGGGCCCGGGTGCCTCAGATGGATCTGCCCGAGGGCCTGTGCCTCACGGCCAGGAAGGCCCTGTCGGCCCTCCCCGACGACCGCTACCCGAGCGTGATGGAGTTTCGTACGCAGCTCGAGACCCACCTGCGCGGGCTCGACCGCTTCCCGCGTCAGCGCTTCGCGGCGGGGTCCCGGGTGGTCACCGAGGGCGAGACGGGCGACGCGGCGTACGTCATCGTCACGGGGCGCTGCGAGGTCTTCCGAGAGGTCGAAGGGCGACGGGTCACCCTGCGGGAGATGGGCCCCGGCGAGGTGTTCGGGGAGACCGCGGTGTTTACGGAGAAGCCCCGTACGGCGAGCGTCGAGGCCCTCGACGACCTCACCGTGATGCGGGTGACTCGGGCCTTGCTCATCGAGCAGATCGGCCTCTTCTCCCACGCGGGGGCCTTTGTACGCACCCTGGCCGAGCGCTTCCGCCAGGTCGACGCCCGGCTCGGCCAGTACGAGCACGACTCGTTGCCGCCGCCTGGCCTGCCCGGCCGTACGCCCTGACCGACCGCCGCGCCCTCAGTCTCGCAGGGCCTCGATGCGCCACTGGCCGCCCTCGCGCACCATCTCCAGCCGTCGGCCGTCGGGCAGGACCACCAGCATCCGGGCCGGAGCGGGTCGACCGTCGGTGGCGCGAAGCTCCAGGGCCGGGGGGTCACCCAGGGCGCGGGTCAGGGCGTCGATCTCGGCGTCGAGCCCTCCCCGGGCCCGGGCCGACAGCAGGGCCCGAAGGGCCCCAAGATCGCGCCGAACCAGGGCCTCCCGGAGCCCCCCCAACACCGCCCGAACCCCCGCCGATCCTGTGGCGCTCCCCCCCGTGGGCGGGCCAAACCCCGGATCGGCCACCCGCCACCCCCCGGCCTCCTCCACCACCAGGGCCTCGCGCGGGCCCTCCGCCCCCAGGGCCGCCAGGGGCCCCTGCCCGGGACCGAGGGCGCCCCGCAAGGCCCCGCCCAGGGCCCGCAGCTCCTCGCCCTGGGCCCCCACCCGCCGCGCAAACTCCTCCGGGCTCTGCCGCCTGCGCTCCGACTCCGGGAGCAGGGCGTACAAGGCCCCCGGGTCGGCGCGCTCCAGGGCCGCCGCGGCCTGCAGGGCGGTGTCGCGCGGGGACGACACCCGCCCCGTGGCCCCACAGCCCACGGCCCCCCCGAGGAACCCTCCGGCCATCAAGGCCCCCCATCCCCAGCCGCCCGCGACGCGTCGCCTCACAAGATCGGCGAGGATACGCCTGGCCCCCGCGGCCCCACAACCCTTCGACGGCTCCGGGGCACCCGTTCACGCGGGGGGTGTATCCCTGGGTTGACACTGCGACCACGGGTTGTTTCGTCTGTTCGGCGAAGCGCGTGGGCGTGCCGGGCTGGCACGAATCTGTCATAGTGGCCTCGCTACCTTCTCCGACATGTTCGGGGAACTATGGAGGCGATGACACTATGAGCCGACAGAGCAACACCCTTGCCAAGATGGCGCTGGGCTTCCTGGCGACGGCGCTTTTCGGCGCGGTCGCGGGCTGTTCGGGCGACTCGTACTACTGCGACGCCAACGGCTGCTACCACTGCGACGGGGTCGGCTGCCGGGCCGCCGAGCCTCCCACCCGAGCCCCCTGCGCCGGCGACTACCAATGCAACACCGGCCAGCTCTGCACCGAGCTCGGGTGCACCGTCTCCTGCGCCAACGAGAGCGACTGCGCCCAGGGCTGGGTGTGCCGCGGGGCCACCGCCAGCGCCCGGGGTTTGTGCGTCCGGCCTACCGAGTCTGACCCCCCGCGCCGTCCCGGGGTGTGCCAGCGCAACACCGACTGCACCGACGGGGCCGTGTGCACCGACGGGCTGTGTCAGCGCCCCACCTGCGACCCCACCACCCAGAGCTGCCCCTGCACCGGGGACGCTCAGTGCACGGGCGGTCAGATCTGCCTCGGCGGCCGCTGCGCCGCTCCCTCCGCCGGGTGCCGCTTCAACAGCCAGTGCGGGGCCGGTCGGGTGTGCGTCAACGCCGAGTGCCGCGACTCCTGCGCCGCCGGGGCCGCCTGCCCGACGGGCACCGTCTGCCAGAACGACGTGTGCGTCAACCGCCCCGCCGGCGAGTGCTCGGGCGATGTCGACTGCGGGGCCGGGCGCCGCTGCCTCAACAGCGTCTGCCACCAGCGCTGCAGCGGCCCCGCAGACTGCGCCACGGGCCTCTTCTGCTCCGACCAGGGGGTCTGCCAGGTCGACAACCGCCCGCGGCCCTTCTGCACCAGCAACGCCCAGTGCGCGGCCGGCAGCGAGTGCCTCGACGGGGTCTGCCGCCGCCCCTGCTCCACCGCCGACGAGTGCCTCCGCACCGACATCGCGTACCGCAACTGCGCCCCCATCGCGTACCTGAGCACCATGCGGCGGTACTGCCAGACCGACAACGAGTTCCGCTCCGACTGCGGCCGTCAGGCCGACTGCGCCGCGGGGCAGCGCTGCCTCGACGGCCTCTGCCGCAGCAACTGACCCTACGCCCGGGCGTAAACCATCCGTCGGCTTACGTCCTCACTCCCTCCCGCGACGGACCGGAGTCCGTCTTGGTCGGTCGCTGCGGGCGCGCTCGACGGCTGATTCACGCCCAGACGTAGGGCGAATCGGTATCCCGCTCCCCCAAACGCACGACGGCCCCGTCGCTCCCCTCGTCCAGGGAGCCCGACGGGGCCGTCGGCGTTGGGGCCCCTCGCGCGGAGAGGCCCCGGACTGAACCTCAGGCCCGCTGGGGACCGGAGCCGTTGCCCTGCTGCCCGTCCTGGGGCTGCGGGCGGAGGTTTTGGAAGCGGCCCACCGGGGCGGCCGTGAGGTTGACGTCCCACGACAGGTCGAAGGGCGGATCAACATCGGCGGGCAGCCCGTCCATGGCGGCCCCCATGTCGATGACCTCCTCGAGCTTGTCGTCGTCGAAGCCCGGCTCGGTGAGCACGAGGACGTTGGGCGAGGTCACCACGGCGCTGGCCTCCCCCGTGCGCAGGGGCTTGCCGCAGGCCTGGTGCAGGGCCCCCACGAGGTGGTCGTTGATGACCACGCTCGCGACGAGGGGGCCGTAGGCCAGCAGGGCCCGCTTGCGGTTTTTGTCCTCGTGCATCGAGACATCGACCGCGAAGATGCTGTGCGGGAGGTCTTCGCCGAGGCGCTTGTCAAAGGCCGGGCCCTTGAGCCCCGCGGCCTCGATCTCGTCGGCCATCGGGATGCGGACGTGGCGGTCGCAGGAGATGGTGGCCACCAGGGCGGCGTTCTTCCACTGCTCGATGATCTTCGGGGTCTTGCCCCCCGTGGCCTTCTTGAACTCCTCCACCACGTTTTCGGGGAAGAGCCGGGCGCTCACCCAGGCCGCCTCGCCGCAGGGGCAACGCCGGGTCGGGTCGGCCCCCTTGGGCAGGTCGTCGCACGCGAACCGCAGCTCGCGCTTGAAGTCCTTCGAGCCCGGAGGGGCACGAAACGGCAGGTCCATCAGGTTGATCGGGCGACCCATGCTGTCGTCGGCCCGCTTCGCGACGAGGTTCATCCCGTTGATCTGGAACTGCATGTCGGGCCGGTCGGCCTGGGCCGCCTCGACGAAGCGCTTGATCTCGCCGATGCGGGCCATGGCCTCGCCCGCCGCCGCCGCGCAGGTCTCGCCGAGGTACCACCCGAGGTGTCCGCCCCCGAGGCCCACGATGGCCACCTCCACGGGCCATCGCAGGTCGCCCGCGGCCGCCATCAGGAGAGCCCCCTCCTGCTGCTCGTTGACGGTCAGCCCGATGCGCTCGAGCTGCCCCCGCACGAGGCGCCGGACCTCCGACCGGTCGAGGACCACCCCCGCCCGAAGCTCGCCCTTGAGGATCTTCTCGCTGTGCTCGTAGGTCCACTGCGGAAAGGCCGGGCCCTGGGGCATCGGGGCCATCTGCGGCAGCATGGCCAGCGGGAAGGCCCCCTTCTCGGGGTCGGTGCCCACCAGGTCCTTGATCTGGGCCTCGAGGGTCTTGTCGTCCTTGGGGCCCGCGAAGAGGTAGTACCCGGCCTCGACCTTCTCCAGGACCTCCTCGCCCTCGGCGGCCCGGTCGAGGAGCTTCATCCACACCGCGGCCAGGGTGAGGGGGCGCCCGAAGGACTTCACGATGGTGGCGTCGTCGAGGGTGTCGGACACCTCGGACTCGTCGCCGTCGAGGGGAGCCCGAAACACCTTGTGTTTGATCGTGACGCCCGTCGTGTAGGGGATGCCCCCGTCGCCGCCCGCGAGGGACTCGACGATGAGCTCGGCCCCCGAGCCCGGCATGGCCTTGACGAACCGAACCCCGCACACCCGCCGGGGGGTGGCGTCGGCGTCGCCGACCAGCTCGCCCGTACGCGGATCGGGCTGCTGGGGCATCACCTTCGCCCCGCACTTACAAAGACCCTTCCACGCGGGAGGATTCTGCGCGCCCCCGCGGGCGTCCACGGGGTCGTTGGGGGCGGGGAGGGGCGGGGGGTTCTTGAAGAGCTCCTCGACGAAGCGCCCGAGCTCCTTGGCGGTGCGGTACCGCGGCTGCCCCTGGGGCCCGGCGTACGGCGGATCGGGGAAGCCCAGGATGGTCGCCCCGAGCTCGCCGCAGTTGGGGCAGGCCCCCACCACGTGGGCCGTGTCAATCGGGAGGGGGGCCCCGCGGGTAATCTGCGTGCGCTGCCCGCGGGCGAGCTCAAGGGCCTTCCGCACCGCGGAGGATTCTACCGTGTCAATCATCAACTACTACTCCAGCCAGTGGTGACCTGAGGGCGCGGGAGGATAGTCGCCTTCTCGCCCGGCGCCAAGACAGCATTTCTCGCTCAACCCGGACCGAGACGGGCCTCGACCCCCCGTTTGATCACCGTGTCGCGGCACCAGGCCGGGTCGGGCTGCGGGAAGTCCGCGGTGTAGTGCAGCCCCCGCGACTCCTTGCGGGCCAGGGCGCACGACACGATCAGCCGGGCCACCGTGGCGATGTTGCGCAGCTCGAGGAGGTCGGGCGTCACGAGGTAGTGCCAGTAGTACTCCCGGATCTCCTCCTGGAGCATCTGCATCCGTCGGGCGGCCCGCTCCAGGCGGCGGGTGGTGCGTACGATGCCGACATAGTTCCACATGAGGCGACGGATCTCGTCCCAGGTGTGGGTGATGACCACGGCCTCGTCGCTCGGGACGGCCCCACCTACGTCCCAGTCGGGCACCGCGCTCGTGTCCTCTCCGCGCAGCTCGCCCGCGATCACGGCCGCGGCCCGGCGCCCCATCACCTGCCCCTCCAGGAGGGAGTTGCTGGCCAGGCGGTTGGCCCCGTGCAGGCCCGTGCAAGCTACCTCGCCGATGGCCCAGAGGCCCGGCAGGGAGGTGCGTCCGCGGTCGTCGGTGGCCACCCCCCCGCACAAATAATGCGCCGCCGGAACGACCGGGATGGGCCGCACGGTCATGTCGATCCCGTACCGCAGGCACTCGGCGTAGATGTTGGGGAAGCGGTGCCGGAGAAACTCCCCCGTGTGGTGGGTCATGTCGAGCCACACGCAGTCTTCGCCCGTGCGCTTCATCTCGAAGTCGATGGCCCGGGCCACCACGTCGCGGGGGGCGAGATCGGCCATGGGGTGGTGCTTGGGCATGAAGGCCGTGCCGTCTTCGAGGCGCAAGACCCCCCCTTCGCCGCGCAGGGCCTCGGAGATGAGAAAGCTCTTGGCCTGAGGCTGGTAGAGCACCGTGGGGTGGAATTGGTAGAATTCCATGTTGGCCACCTCGGCCCCGGCCCGGTACGCCATGGCCACCCCGTCGCCCGTGGCCACGTCGGGGTTGGACGTGTAGAGGTAGACCTTGCCCGCCCCCCCGGTGGCCAGGACCGTGGCCTTGGCGAGCACCGTGTGGACCTCCCCCGCGGCCTTGTCGAGGACGTAGGCCCCCACGCACACCTCGGGCCCTCCCGAGCGGGCCAGGGTGATGAGGTCGACCCCCATGTGCTGCTCCAGCATCCGGATGCGGGGGTGGGCCTCGGCCGTCTCGAGCAGGGCCCGCTCGACCTCGCGCCCCGTCACGTCGCCCGCATGAACCACGCGCCGGGCCGTGTGCCCGCCCTCGCGGCCGAGCTCGAAGCTCGTGCTCCCGTCCGGGTCGGCCACGCGGTTGAAGCGGGTGCCGTAGCGCACGAGCTCCTCGATGCACGCGGGGGCGTCGGCCACGCAGAGCTCGACGATCTCGCGTTTGCACAGGCCCGCCCCGGCCACCTCGGTGTCCTCCACGTGAGCAGCGAAGCTGTCGGCGGGGTCGAGGACCGCCGAGATCCCCCCCTGGGCCCAGTTGGTGGCCGAGTCGGCCCGGGCCCGCTTGGTCACGAGCAGGACCTCCCCGTGCTCGGCGGCCCGAATGGCGAAGGTGAGGCCGGCGATCCCACTGCCCAGGACGAGGTAGTCCGTCGTAATGCGCATGCTGGGGCCCGACCATAGTCCCCCACAGCCCCGCCGCACAGACCCCGCGTGCCTCTGCGCTGTGTCGTGACGGGCGCCCCGGGGGGGTGATACCCTCCCCAGTGCCGTGTCGATCCGCCCAGCCCTCGTCGCCCTGAGCCTGTCCCTCGTGCCCGCCGCCGCGGCCGCGCAGTCGCCCCCCGCCCGGACGCCCCCCGCGCCGACGCCTGTTGCGCCGACGCCCCCCGCGCAGGCGCCTGCGACGGGGGCTCCGGCCCGGGTGACGCCCTTCCAGGCGGCCATGCAGCGCGGGGTCACCGCGTTTCAGCAGAGCGGTTGGGACGCCGCGTCCACGGCCTTTCGGGAGGCGGCCTCGGCCGATCCGCGCTCGGCCCTGCCGGCCCTGTCGTTGGCCTATGTGGCCCGCGCCCGCGACGACGCCGCCACGGCCATGGCCCAGTGCCGCGAGGCCCAGCGCATCGCCACCGCCGAGGGCGACGACCTCCTGCGGGGGCGGGCGATGCAGTGTGTGGCCGAGCTTGAGGAGCGGGCGGGCCGTTGGGACGAGGCCCGGGCCGCGTGGCAGGGGTACACCGTCTTCGCCGACGGGCACGCCTCGGCCACCTTCCCCGCGGTAGGAAGGAGCCGCATCGAGGCCATCGGCCGCCGGACCACCCTCGCCCAGGAGTACGCCCCGGTGCGCCAGCGGATCGCCGAGCGGCTCGCCCGCAACGCCTCCGGGGCCGACCAGCAGCCCCCTCCCCCCGCCCTGCCCCCGAGCGCCATCGCCCCGGGTCGCCGCTGATCCCTTCGGCGTCGGGAAGTAGGCGCCCGGGGGCGGCGTTGGGTATCCTCGTGCCCGTGCGCGGTCCGGTCGTCGTCTCCCTGCTCCTCGGCCTCGCGGCCCTGGGCCTCTCCCCCGAGGCCGCGGGACAGATCTGGATGAGCCGCGGGCCCGACGGGACCCTGCATTTTACCAACGTGGCCACCCAGCGCCGGACCGGGGCCCGGGTGTTTATCTCGGGCCGCGACACGCCTCCGGCCCAGGCGGGGGGGGCCCCGTCGCAGACCATCACCCTGCCCCCGGCTCCGACGGTGAGCGCCGAGACCCGGTCGCGTTACCTCGAGGCCGCCCGCGACCCGGGGCGGTACACCCGGTACGACGGGTTTATCCGGGAGGCCGCCCAGCTCTATCAGCTCCCGGAGCCCTTTCTGCGGGCGGTGATCAAGCAGGAGAGCGACTTCAACCCCTGGAGCGTGTCGAGCTCGGGGGCCCTCGGGCTCATGCAGCTTTTGCCCTCCACGGCGGCCAGCATGACCGTCACCGACCCCTTCGACCCCCGGCAGAACATCCTCGGGGGGGCCCGCTACCTGCGCACGATCGCCAACACCTTCAACGGCGACCTCGTGCTCACCATTGCGGCCTACAACGCGGGCTCCGGGGCGGTGATCCGCTACGGGGGGGTGCCCCCGTACGACGAGACCCAGCACTACGTCCGGCAGGTGCTGCGGTACTACTACGAGTACCGCGGGCGCTGAGGGTTGTCGGGCGCGGTCAGTTGAGCTGGTCGCAGGGGAGCTTCACCCGCAGGACCCAACCCCCGTCGGAGCGCTTCACCTCGGCGCTGCCTCCGAGGGGGATCACCCGGCCGCGCAGGGAGGCCAGGGTGCGTCGGACGCGGACGCTCTCGCCGGTGGGGCCGTCGTCCTGGACCTCCATCAGGAGCCCCCCGTCGCCGCGGCGGAGGGTGACGGAGATGCTGGTGGGGGCTGTGTCGCGCATGGCGTGGCTGGCGGCCTCCTGGACGATTTTGACAACCCCTTGACGAATCTTGTGGTTGGGCGGGGCGAGGCCCCCGAGCTCGGCGTGGACCGAGGCCACGATGCCGACGGGGTCGCAGAGGGTGGACAGGCTTGTGCGGACGCGCTCGACCAGGGCCTCCCAGCCGACCTCCTCGGAGGATGACCCGAGGCTCGGGGCCCCGAGGGCGGCCACCTCGGAGGCGATGGCCGGGCTGACGGAGGGGGTCGAGGTGCGGCTCGAGCGGCTGCGAGGGGCTCCCTCGCGGGGGCGGGCCCGGCGCTCGGTGAGGAGGGCCTCGCGCTCGGACAGGACGAAGGCCAGGGAGTGGGTGGCCCGGCCCAGGGTGACGTGCACGAAGGCCGCGCAGAGGGCGGCGAGGCCGAGGGAGCCGACGGTGAGGGCCGAGGCCCCGGCGAGGGCCCACACGAGCACCGGGAGCAGGGTGCTCAACACCGCGGCCACCATCAGCCGGGGGGGCGGAACCCGCACGGCCAGGAGGACCAGGGCCAGGACGTAGACGGTCATGGCGGCGGTGAAGGCCGAGCCCGCGGTGCCGGCGAGGGCCCCGAGGCCGACGAAGGCCACCGCCCAGGCGATGTCGTCGGCGAAGGACCACCGGGCCTCGCGCCCGACCCAGGCGGCCACGGCGGCGGCGCAGAGCCCCGGGACCCCCGCCAGGAGGACGGAGGTGATGTTGGCCGGGGCCAGGAGGGGAGCCGCCCGCGGGGCGAGGCGGGCGAGGAAGGGCAACGCCACGGCCACCGCGCAGAGCGCCGGAAGGGCCCAACGACGCTGCCTGGCCCGCCGAACGTCAAGGAGCACCGACACCATGCGATGGAGGCGACTCTACGCCCAAAGTGTTCGGGAGCAAACCCGGGGCGGAGGAATCTGTGGGGGGGGACAAAACCCTGGATTCAGTCGGGCTGAAACATCCCCTGGGGGTTGTTGTCGCCCTGGTAGACCCCGTTGGGGCGCTCGAAGGTGGCGGCCCCGAAGGCGTTGATGGCGATGGCCAGGGCCAGCAGGACCCAGCCCAGGCGGCGGAGGGGCCGACCCACCAGGGCCAGGAGGACCACCAGGAGGACCGCGTAGTCGTTGGAGAAGCGGTAGCCAAACTGGACCCACCCTGAGTTCTGGTAGAGGAGGTCGACGAGGGCGATGAGGCCGGCGGCGAGGCCGAGGGACCAGGCCAGGGGGTGGCTCCGGGCGGGTCGCAGAAGCTCGAGGTATTGGGGGGTGGTGACCCACAGGGCGAGGCCGTGCCGGGAGATCTGGACGAAGGGGGCGACCCGGGAGATCCAGGGCAAGAGGGCCAGGGCCACGGCCAGGTTGCGCGAGAGGTAGTGGTAGTTGAAGAGGCCCCAACGGCCGATGCGGTCTTGCCAGCGGATCTGGAGGTGTCGGTAGCCCACCTCGCGGGGGTCGCCGAAGCGGAGGTGGTTGAGCAGCATGTACACCCCGATGGCGATCACGATGGGGGCGGAGAAGACGGCCACGGCCCGCAGGGCCCGGCGCCAGTCGACCCCGCGGAGCCAGTACGGGAGGCGGCCGAGGAGGTCGGTGTCGGCGGGGGCCTCGGGGGCGCCCGGGAGGCGGTGCACCCGCAGGGCCTCCAGGCCGAAGAGGACCGCGGCGAAGAGGGTCGAGGTGCGGGTGTGAAACGACAGGGCCAGAAACACCCCGGCCAGGAGGGGGTTGTGGCAGTCGAGGGCGTTCCAGAGGTAGGCCACGGCGAGGCTGGCGGCGACGACGTGGGCGACGAACCACACCGAGCCTTGCACCGCGGTGAAGAAGTACACCGTGCCGAACGCGAAGAGCACGGACAGGGCCGCGTTGTCGCGCCATCGCCGAAGGCTGTGCCCGCGCCGCACGAGCTCCTCCAGGAGGAGATACAGCAGGGCCGGGGCCAGGGCCGCCATCGCCACGTCCTGCACCCGGTTGGGGAAATTGCGCCCGAGCACCGCCACCGCCGGCGCGTAGAGCACCGCCGGAAAACTCGGGAAGGCCACGTACCACCGCCCCCCAAACCGCGCCCAGTCGTTGCCCCCCCCGCCAGGCGGGCACGCCACCCCCTGGTTGATCGCCGGGTCGCACCGCACCGCCAGGGTCCCGTGCAGGTACGCGTCGGCCAGGTACGAGAAGTGGTTGTCGGGCGAGGCCGTCCGCAGCCGATCGCCCGCAAACAACGCGTACACCACCGCCGCCACGACGAAGATCGCCGCCGCCACGCGACGCGGGGCGGGGCGCCGGGCCGCCACGACCTCCCCTGTCACCACCTCAACCGCCGACACCTCGCCCGTCGCCGCCTCCGTCATGACGCGGCGGTATACCGGCATCGCCGCCATCACGGCAATCTCCCCTCCGGCCCCGTCGCCCGCGGCGTTCACGTTGTGGAGAACTCCCCGCCCCGGCGAAGCACCCAGGGGCTCCGCCGCCAGGGCCCGACCATCCTGTCCCACATGCCGGACACGTACGTCCCGGCTACCCCCTGACAGTCATACTTTTCTCCAGATTGACTGGTCTCTGCGCCGCGGTGCATCGCCCCGCTGCGCGGCAGACTGCGCGTGTGCTGTGTCCGCTCCACGGCGTCACGCCGCGCTGTACTGTTCTGTAACACATTGAAAATGCATGAGTTTTTGTCTGTAGACAGGTTGCGCGCGCCGCGGCCCTGTTGCATCTTAGGGCAGTCCACAGCGCGGCAGACGCGCAGGGTGATCGACCGATGGCACGCCCCCGCAAGCCCCCCCCCCCCAAGGCTCCCCCGACGACCTCTCAGGCCCCGCGCAAGGCTCCGGCGCGGCCCACCACGCCGCGGCGCGACACGCCCGTGTCCATGGCCTCGGCCCGGCCGCCCGCCCCCCCGCTGGAAGGCGGGTCGAAGGGTCCGGGGCGCTGGATTGCCGCCGCGGTGGTGCTGGCGGGCCTCGGGTGGTGGGGCCTGCGGGGGTCTTCGTCGCAGGAGGTTCCGCAGCGGGTGGAGTCTCCGACGACCGTGAGCGCTGAGGCCGGGGTCGAGGCCGTCGACGCCACCGAGGGCGATCCGGGCTACTGGGGCGACGTGAGCGCCCACGACATTTCGCTGCGTCAGCCCCCGGGCTACGTCGAGGCCAGCGAGTGCGACGGCACCCAACCCGACTGGATCTTCCCCCGGGTCCGCGCCGACGAGGTGGTCCAGCGCTTCGTCCGGGCCGGGGTCACCGACGCCGAACGCGACGCCGTCCGGGCCGCCACCCACTGTGACGCCGACGGCTGCTACGTCCGTCCGCCGCCCCTCCTGCTCGGGGGCATGGCCCCTCCCGTGCGCCGGGCCGTGATGCGCCTCCTCGGGCAGCAGAGCGAAAACGAGCTGTACCGCTTCCCCTTCCGGCGCGGGCGCCGCTTCGAGCCCTGGGCCACCCTGACGTGGCTGCGCCCCGAGGTGCGGTCGATGTTCGCCCGGCTGAGCTTCACGGACAACGAAGACGAGGTCGTGGCCGACTTCCCCTTCGCGTGCCGCGAGCTGCCCGACAACAACGCCCGGCTGCAGTTCATGGAGGCGGTGAAGATGCGCTACGGGGTCGAGGCCTCCCTCCGCGTCGACGCCCGCACCCCCATCGAGCCCCTCGTGCGCTGGTACGGCCACCGCCGCGACCGGGCCACCCTGCGCCACATCCTCGAAGCCGCCCGCGAGCGCGGCACCCCGCTGCCCCTGCGCGACCTCCTGCCCCCGCTCCCGCAGGCCCGGTACAACACCTTCCCCACCCGCGAAGAAGACCCCTTCGACTGCTTCTGGACGGCCCTGCACTTCTTCAGCCCGGTCGACACCCCCGACGACCCCCCGGGCAACGACGGCATGATGCGGGCCATCCGCAGCAACTACCGCCGGGTCACCATCGACGACCTCCGCTTCGGCGACATCCTGCTCTTCGTCGACGCGGCCGGCGGGCCCGTGCACTCGGTCAACGTCCTCACCCCGTCGCTCGTCTACTCCAAGAATGGCGGGTCGTTCCGTCGCCCCTGGGTCGTGCAACGCCTCGACGACGTCCGGGCCCTGTACCCCAACATCGCCGACGTGCAGCCCTGGCGCCTGCGGTCCTGAAGGCCCCCGCTTGACGGGCCGCCCTGTCGGCCCTTAAGGGTTGCCCGGAGCCATCGAGGCCCGTCCGCAGGGCCGTCGATTGGTTTCGTCTGCCGTCCGCTGCCCCGTTGGAGCACAGAGCCCCCATGACCCTCACGCGCGAAGCGCTGCACGCCGCCTTGTCCGCAGTGATCGATCCCGTCCTCGGCAAGAGCCTCGGCGACCTCCGAGCCCTCAAGGAGGTCGCCGTCGAGGGCGACCAGGGCAAGGCCACCGTCGAGCTCTTCTCCCCCGCCTCAGGAGCCATCGAGGCCGTCTCCGCCCGTCTCCGCGAGGCCGCCCTCGGGGCCGGGGCCGCGGGCCTTGAGATCCAGCTCACCCACGCCGTACGCACCCGCCAGGTGGCCGCCGACGACCCCTGCCCCGAGGTGAAAAACGTCATCCCCGTGATGTCGGGCAAAGGGGGCGTGGGCAAGAGCACCGTAGCCGCCAACCTCGCCCTCGCCCTGCACCGGGCCGGAGCCCGGGTGGGCCTCCTCGACGCCGACATCTACGGCCCCAGCGTGCCCACCATGCTCGGGATCATGGGCCGCCCCCTGTCCCGCGACGGCAAACACATCGAGCCTCTTGAGCGCTTCGGCATCAAGATCATGTCCATCGGCTTCCTGCTGGAAGACCCCAAGCAGGCCGTGGTGTGGCGCGGGCCCATGATCCAGGGGGCCCTCCAGCAGTTTCTCAAGGACGTAGCCTGGGGCAAGCTCGACTACCTCATCCTCGACCTGCCGCCGGGCACGGGCGACGTGTCGCTCACCCTCTTTCAGAAGCTCAAGGTCACCGGGGCCGTGATCGTCACCACCCCCCAGGACGTGGCCCTCATGGACGTCTACAAGTCCGTGAGCATGTGCCAGAAGCTCAACGTCCCCATCCTCGGGGTGGTCGAGAACATGAGCTTCTTCCTCGACTCCGCGGGCGTACGCCACGAGATCTTCGGCCGGGGGGGCGGAGCCCGGGTGGCCGAGTTCGCCAAGGCCCCGTTGCTCGGGCAGGTTCCGCTCGACAGCATCGTGCGGGAGTGGGGCGACAACGGGACCCCCGTCGTGCAGGCCCAACCCGCCAGCGAGGTGGCCAGGGCCTTCCGCGGCATCAGCGAGCGCCTCGCCGACCGGGTCACCCAGTCGCTCTTCGAGCAGTACGGCGGGGACGCCCCGGCCGCGGCCCCCAAGCGCCTGCCCATCCTGCGCTGAGCCCCAACGCCGGTGACCGATCCGCTTCCCCCTGACGGCACCCCCGCGGGCGACTACGAGGCCTTCGCCCGGCGCCTCATCGAGGCCGAGGTCATCACCGACCCGTGGCTCGACGGGGCCCCGCGGTTTGGTCTCGCCCCCGAGGTGATCTCGGCCGCCTTCGCCCGCTCCCTCCTGCGGGCCGGCGAGCGCCTCGCCGCGGCCTACAACGAGCTGTGCCTCCTCGTCGACGACGAGCCCGCCCTGCTCGACTCCTTCTTCGGCCTGAGCCCCGTGCAGAAGCTCATGTGGCAGGCCTCGGCCCCCCTGTGGCACGGGGTGGCCCGGGCCGATCTGTTCGTCACCGACGAGGGCCTGGTCACCACCGAGCTCAACTCCGACACCCCCACGGGCGAGGCCGAGGCCGTCGAGCTCGGACGCATCCTCGGGCCTCAGCACCCCCACATGCGCGACCCCAACGTCGACCTCCCGCGGCGTTTCGTGGCCATGGCCGAGGCCCTCACCACGCGCTGGGTCGGCCCCGAGGCCCCGCGGGTGGCGGCCATCGTGTACCCGACGGAGTTTACCGAAGACCTCTCCCTCGTGCGGCTCTACCGGGGGTGGCTGGAGGCCGCGGGGTGGGAGGTGGTCCTCGGGTCGCCGTACAACCTCGGACGCGACGGAGACCAAGGGCCCGCCACGGTGTTTGACACCCCCGTGTCGCTCCTCGTGCGGCACTACAAGACCGACTGGTGGGGCGAACGCGAGGGGGTCTTCACCGACGACACCGTGCTCGACACGGAGCCCCTCCTCGAGCCCCTGCGGGCCGCTCTCGGGGCCTTCGTCGACCGCCGTACGGCCATCGTCAACCCCTTCGGGGCCGTGGTCCCACAGAACAAGCGGGCCATGGCCTTCATGTGGGAGCACCTGCACCGGTTTACGGCCGACGCCCAGGCCACCATCCGCGACCTCGTCCCGCACACCCGGCGCCTGGAGTCGGTGCACGAGGCCCAACTCCTGGCCCAACGCCCCCTGTGGGTGCTCAAGAGCGACTATGGGGCCGAAGGGGACGAGGTGATCCTCGGGCGCGACGTGACCGACGCCGAGTGGCAACGGTGCCTCGACCACGCACGGCCCGGCCGGTGGATCGCCCAGCGGTATTTCGAGGCCCGACGTGACCCCCAGGGGGAGGTCATCAACTGGGGGGTCTACCTCGTGGCGGGCGAAGGGGCCGGGATCTACGCCCGCCGCAGCGCCGGGGCCACCGACGACACCGCCCGCAGCGTCGTGACCCTGGTGGACGACCGGCCCGGAAAACGCCTTCGGGTCCCTTGAGAATGGGCCCTGGGAGGTTCAGTCTCCGCGCCCGCATGGATCGTACCCCGAAGGCCCCCTCCCCCTCCCCCGACCTCCCGATCTTCGTCGAGGGCGACGCCTACGACGTGGCCGCCTGGGCCCGCAAGCATCACCCCGGGGGGGAGATCGTGATGCGCTTCCTGGGCCTCGACGCCACGGCCGTGTTCGCCGCGTTTCATGGCCCCAGAGCCCGCAAGGTCTTGCGCGCCATGCGCTGGAAGGGCGAGGCCGTCGAGGCCCCTGCCCCGTCGCCCGACGCCGACGTCGAGGCCGACTTCACGGCCCTGCGCACGAAAGCCGAGGCCGAGGGGCTCTTCGTGGCCCGGCGGGGGTTCTTCTACCGCCACGCGGCCCTCATCCTGGCCATGGTGGTGGCCTCGGTGGCGACGGTGGCCCTGGCCCCCGGGTGGTGGCCTCTGGCGGCCCTCGTGCTCGGCCTCGCGTGGCAGCAGGCGGGCTGGCTCACCCACGATTTTCTGCATCACTCGGTGTACGACCAGCGCCGCTGGGGCGACCGACTGGGGCTGTGGATGGGGGGGGTGGTCCTGGGGTTCTCGGGCGACTGGTGGAAACGTAAGCACAACACCCACCACGCCCTGCCCAACGTGCGCGGGGTCGACGAGGACATCGACACCCTGCCCTTTTTGGCCTTCTCGCCGCACGACCTGCCTGGGGCCTCGGGGTTCGCCCGGTGGATGGTGCGGCTTCAGACCGTGACGGCCCTGCCCGTGCTCGCCACGGCCCGCATCAACTGGTGGGCCCAGAGTTTTCTGTGGGCCCTGCGGGCCCCGGGGGTCGAGCGGCGCGGGTGGGAGATCGCCTCCCTGGTCGCCCACCACCTGTGGGCCCTGGGGATGTTGGCCCTGCTCCCGACGTGGAGCGCCCGGGTGGGCTTCTTCCTCGTGTCGCAGCTCGCGTCGGGGCTGATGGTGGGGGCGGTGTTTCTCGTCGGGCACAACGCCCGGCCGATGTTCGTCCGCGACGAGGCCCCGGGTTTCTACGCCCTCCAGCTCCACACCGGGCAGAACGTGCGGGCGGCCCTGGGGACCCGGTGGTTCTTCGGCGGGCTCGACCGGCAGATCGAGCACCATTTGTTTCCGACCATGCCCCGGCACAACCACGATCGGGTGCGCGAGGCCGTCGTGGCCCTGTGCGCCCGGCACGGGTTGCCGTACACCGAGCGGGGGTTTGTGCAGGGCCTCGGGGACGTGGCCGCCGTCCTGGGAAGGGTGAGTCGGCTCGCGTGGCGGGGGGTCGTGCCGCGTACGGTCACGGGGTGATCGCGGCGGTCAACTACCTTCGCCGGGCGTGGCGCTCCAGGGCCCGGGCGAAGGCCGGGTCGAAGACCCCGTCGACGCGGACGCTGTACCGGAAGAAGGGGTCGGGCAGCACCCCGTGGTAATCCATGTCGTTGAACCAGTAGGCCCGGCTGGTCACCACGGCGGGCGGGTCGTCAGGGTGGTTCTGCAGGTAGAACCGTTTGCCCGGGCGGGGGGCGAAGCTCATCGACTGGGCCACCTGGAGCGAGCGCCCCGGCTCGGTGTCGCGGTGCAGGGTGGCGTGGTCGTTGGGCTGGAGCCCGAAGAGCACGGCCCGGCCGATCTCGACGAAGGGCAACCCCTCCAGGAAGGCCACGGTCTCGGGGAAGATCGTCCGGGCCTCGTCGGTGAAGTCCTTGCCCTCGCCCGAGTGTTTGTCCTCCCAGCGGTCGTTGTGCAGGAAGTGGTAGCAGACCTTCCACGGGAAATAGACCCCGTGGCGCATCTCCAGCCAGCGCTGCTGGGCCAGGGTGAAGGGCCGGTCGGTCTCGTCGCCGAAGCTGAGCCCGGGGCGGGCGGCGAGGTCCATCGAGGATGGATCGTCACCCAGCTTGACGAAGTCCAGGAAGTCCGCGTCGGGCATGGCCTCGAGGGCGTGCATGGCGTCGCGGTACCCGTCGCCCATCACCCAGGGGGCGGCTACGCCCATCCATTTGAGGGTTCCGCCGGTGTATTCGGCGGGGACCCGGGCGAGGCCGAGGGTGATCTCGCGGTCGAGGGCGTCGAGGGGGCTGAGGTCGAGGAGGGGTTCGAGGTCGAGGAAGGGGCGGCCGCAGACGCCCCACAGGCCACGTTTCATGGGGCCTCCGCGGGAGTGATCGAGGACAGGAGGCGCCGGGCCAGGAGGCGGTCGAAGGCGGCCATCCCGTCCTCGCCGAGGGCGTACCCGGGGCTCACCCAGGGGCCGCTCCCGAGGCCGCGTTGTTGGGCCTCGACGGCCTGGCGGTCTTCGTCGTTGGTGCGGTCCCAGAAGTCTGCGAGGTCGTCGAGGGCCGCGATGTCCTCGGGGGCCGCGGCGTGCAGGAGGATCTCGCCCACCACGCGGGTGCGATCGACCCCAAGCGGGTGCAGCCGGTAGGTCAGGAGGTAGTCGGGCTGCAGGCTGGTGAGGACATTGGGGAAGAGCAGGGCGTCGCGCACGAGGCGGCGATGCGCCGGGGGCACGAGGAAGGGGCGGCCGAGGGTCTTGCCCGAGCGGGACACGGTCTCGAGGTCGTCACGGAGGGTCATCGTGCCGCCGAGCCAGCCGTCGCCGACGAGGCTGGTGCTTTGGGCCGCGGGGGTGCGGGACTCCAGGGCCGGGTGCACCGTGGCGAAGTGCTGCGACTCCTGGAAGTTCTGCGCGAGGAGCTTCCAGTTGGCGGCCACCTCCCAGGTGCGTCGGCGGGCCCGGCGCAGTGGGGCCAGGGACTCCGGGGCGAGCCAGGGGGGCACGGGGGGTCCGGGGCCGGGTCCGGTCTTGCGTACGAAGATCACGCCCCCGCGGGTGGTGGCGGCGCCCGTGTGCAGGCCGTGGTCGCGGCGGACGAAGCCCTCGGGCATCCCTGGGGCCCGCAGGAGCGAGCCTGCGCTGTCGAAGGTCCACGCGTGGTAGGGGCACACGAGGCAGAGGCGCCCGAGCTGGCCCCCGTCGCCCTCCAGGAGTTGGGCCCCGCGGTGGGTGCACACGTCGCGCAGGGCCCGCACGGTCAGGTCGGCCCCGACCATCACCACCCACGACCCCTCCCCCTCCACCCGAACCCAGGCCCCCGGGCGGTCGAGGTCCAACGCGCTCGCGGCCCCGAACCAGTCGGCCTCAAAGAGCCGCTGTTGTTCGAGGGCGTAGAGGCCCGGGTCGGTGTAGGCCCACCCCGGCCACGGGCGGGCCTCGGGGCGGGGTCGGTCGAGGCCTTCGAGGGCCTCGCGGAGGCGGTGGGGCAAGGGGGTCATCGGCCGCGGAGCTTGCGACGGTCGCCGATGCGGAGGGTGACCTTGGTGGCGTCGAAGTGTTCGGCGTAGGGGATGACGTACTTGCGGGTCTGGCCCGTGAGGTCTTTGAAGCCCTGGGCGTCGATGGAGCCGTGGGTCTCGAGGTAGGCCACGAGGCGGTCGCGCAGGTCGGCCCAGGCCGTGGCCGAGACGTAGAGCTCGGCGTGGACCCGTTCGAGTTCGCCCCGCTCGACGAGGCGCTTGAGGGCTGGGTCAACCTCCTTGACGTGTTTGGCCCCCACCTGGGCGGCCAGCTCCTCCAGGCGCGGCGGGGCCAGGGCCGCCCGCACAAACGCGGCCCGAACCTGAGCCAGATACGCGACCGCGTCGGGGTCACGGGGTCTCCACCCGGCCCGGGCGAGGTGCTCGCCGTCGCGTTGGATCTTCTGCCGGGCTTCGAGGGCGTCGAGGGCCGCCCCGAGGGCCACCTCGTCGGCGAGGCGCCCGAGGTCGCGGCGGGTGAGGCCGCGCGAGGCGGGGGTGGCGGCGTGTTCGGCGCTGAGGGCCTCGAGGATCTTGGCCTCCAGGGCGTCGAGGCTGGTCCGGGCCACGAAGCGGTCGACCCCGAGGGCCACGATGCCCTCCTGGGGGGTGGACCCGGTCACGACATACCCCGCCCGGGCTACGAGGTCGGCCCGTCCGAGGCCTGCGAGGCCCACGGCTTCGAGGCTCACGGCGGCCCGAACGGCGGGGCTCCCGTGATGGGCCCGGGTGACCCGTTCGAGGGCGATGGCCCGGCGGCGGATCCGTTCGGTGACGGGGCGTACGGCCACGAGGCCCCCGACGGTGGAGCCCACCCCCGCGAGGGAGGGGGGGCCGCGGAGGACCATACGTTCGTCGACCCGGAGGGCGATGGGGCGGTCGGTGGTGACCCGGGCGAGGGTCCGTTGACCTGGGGCGAGGGGCCCGGACTGCAGGAGCGAGACCGTGGCGAGGCAGCGGGTGGCTCCCACGGCGAGTTCGAGCCGTGCCCTTCGGGGAATGGGGCGGCGGGTCTGGGGCAGGAGCGACACCTCGGCGTCGAAGACCCGGGTCAGGGCCACCTCGTCGGGGCGCAGAACCCACTGCCCCCGGGCGATCTCGGCCCGCTCGACCCCCGCGAGGTTGATGGCCACCCGGTTGCCGGCCCGGGCCTGGGAGACGGCCGTTCCGTGCACTTGCAGGCCGCGGACCCGGGCTTCGAGCAGGCGCCCGTCGGCCCCGGCAGGACCACACGCCACGCGGTCGCCTTCGTGCAGGGTTCCCGACACGAGGGTGCCCGTGACCACGACCCCGAAGCCCTTGCGCACAAACACCCGGTCGATCGGGAGCACCGGGGGGCCGCTCGCATCCCGGGGGGCCACGGCCCGGGCCGTGAGGGCCGCGATCAGGGCCTCGATGCCCTCGCCAGTGAGGGCGCTCACCTCGACGACGGGGGCCCCGTCGAGGGCCGTCCCGGCGAGGACTTCGCGCAGCTCTTCGGTGGCGAGCTCGCGGATGTCGGGGGAGGCGAGGTCGCACTTGGTGAGGGCGCAGACCCCGCCGCGGACGCCCACGAGGTCGGCGATGGCGAGGTGCTCGCGGGTCTGGGGCATGACCCCCTCGTTGGCGGCCACGACCAGGAGCATGAGGTCGACCCCGCCGGCCCCGGCGATCATCGTGCCGACGAAACGCTCGTGGCCGGGCATGTCGATGACCGAGGCCTGTCGCCCGTCGGCCAACGTGAGGGCCGCGAACCCGAGCTCGATCGTGATGCCCCGGGCCTTCTCCTCGGGCAGCCTGTCGGTGTCGGTGCCCGTGAGGGCCCGCACCAGGGCGGTCTTTCCGTGGTCGATGTGCCCCGCCACGCCCACCACCAGATCGCCCGCGTGCTCCGTCATCGTCGCGGCGACCATACACCCCCGCGGGGGCTCTGCTACCCTCTGTCCTCGTGAGGTCGGCGCGCGTTGGTGTGTGGGTCTTGGGGTGTGTGCTTGGGACTTCCCGGGCGGCGGAGGCCCAGCCCCAGGGGGGCGGGGCGGGGGCGGGGGCGGGGGTGACGGTTCGGCAGACCCAGGGGGTGTCTCCGGCGGAGGCTCGGCGCGAGGCGGGGCGGCACGCGGAGACCGTCCGGGGGTGCATGCAGGCCGCGTGGCAGGAGCACGGGGAGGTCATGGGCGGGCTGCGCCTCGTGCTGGCCACGGTGCGGCTGCGCGGCGACGGGACGGCCGAGGTGGTGGTGATCGATCCGCCGCTGCGGGCCCGGGGGCTGTCCCAGTGCATCGCGGAGGCGCTCTTGGGGTGGCAGCAGGCAGGGGTCGTGCGCCCGCGGGCCTGGGTCGAGCTGCGCCTCGCGCCGCGGTGAGGCGGCGGGCGGGGGCGGGGGCGGGGGCGTTGTGTGGCCCGCGGGAGGGGTGCTACGACGCGGGCATGGTCACCTATGTGCCGTGTCGTCTGCGCCCGTGCAACGTGCGGACCTTCGTCGACGCGTCGTTCCCGCTCGACGGGCTGTGGGTGGTCCTCGGGGAGAACGCGACGGGCAGGGGCACGAGGGTCGACCATGAACGATAGCACCTTGAACCCTGCGGCCCCGAAGGCGCTCACCCGCATCCGCGTCGAGGGATTCCGTTCGCTCCGGGAGGTCGAACTGCGTCCTGGTCGAGTCACAGTGCTCATCGGGCCGAACGGAGCGGGAAAGTCCAACCTGCTCTCATTTCTCCGCATGATCCCGCTGCTCCGTACGCAGTCGCTCGGGCGGTTCGTCGGCGAGTCTGGCGGGGCCTCGGCGCTGCTCCACTACGGTCCGAAGGCCACACCGCAGATCAGCCTGGAGCTGGAGTTCTCGCAGCAGACCGGCGACAACGCCTATCACGCGCGGCTCGGGTACGCCGCGGGCGACGGCTTCGTCTTCCTCGATGAAGTCGTGCGGTTCCGCGCGCCGGGCACCTCCGGGGCGAAGTCGGTCTCTCTAGGCGCTGGTCACTTCGAGACCCGCCTCGACGCGGCGGCCCAGGAGGATGGCAACAAGACGGCGGGCACCCTCCGCTGGCTGCTGTCGAGGATGAACTTCTTTCATTTTCACGACACCTCCCCGACGTCCGCGCTGCGACAGAGCGCACGCGGCGCCGACCACCGCGTTCTGCGATCCGATGGCAGCAATCTCGCGGCCTTTCTCTATCGCCTCTCAAGCAGCGAGGGCGAGGAGGAGCGAGCCTCCTGGCGCCGGATCACGGCCCTGCTCCGGCGTGTTGCCCCCTATGTGAAGTCTCTCGACCCGGAGCCGCTCCACCGGGCCTCGCCAGAGAGCGGCAGCATCAGGCTGCGGTGGACAGACCAGCGCGATCACGTCTTTGACGTGTCCGACCTCTCCGATGGCACGCTCCGCGCGTTGGCGCTGATCACGGCCCTCACGCAGCCGCCCGAGACGCTCCCGGTGTTCGTCTGCATCGACGAGCCTGAGTTGGGGCTGCATCCCGCCGCGGTGGCGATCTTCGCGGAGCTCGTGCGTTCGGTCTCGCCCCGGTGTCAGGTGCTGCTCGCGACGCAGTCGCCCGCGCTGCTCGATCATTTCACCCCCGAAGAGGTGGTGGTGGTGGAGCAGCGCGATGGCGCGACGGCCCTCACGCGGTTGGATCCGATCGCGTTGGAGACCTGGTTGGAGGACTACCGCCTTTCTGAACTCTACGACAAGAACATCCTCGGGGGGCGACCGTGATCGACCTCTATCTGCTCGTCGAGGGGCAGACCGAGGAGGCGTTTGCAAAGCACGTCCTCGGCCCGCACCTTAGAGCACCACGGCGTCGCACTCATCTCGATCATCGTGAAGATGAGTGTCCATCCCGCCACCGGGCAGAAGCGCAAGGGGGGCGGGCGCTGGAAGCACTGGCACGCTGACATCCATCGACTCACTACGACGCAGCGGCGGGCTGAGGCGCGGTTCAGCACGCTCTTCGATCTCTACGGGTTACCGGGAGACTTTCCGGGGCTGACCACCCACGGCGAAGACCGGGACACGGTGCGACGCGCGGCGTCGCTGGAGGCGGAGATGGCGAAGGTCGTGGGCGATCATCGTTTTATCCCGTACCTGCAACGCCACGAGTTCGAGGCGCTGGTGCTGGCGAGTCTGCCGCACCTCACGGAGTTTCTTGAACCCGGGGACCGGGCGACCGTCGAGGCGCTGCGGGTGTCGCTCGGGAGCCTCGCACCGGAGGAGGTCAACGACGGCCCGGAGACCGCGCCGTCGAAGCGGCTGCTGGGGACTGTTCCCGGGTATCGCAAGACGCTGCACGGGGTCTTCGCGTGCGAGCGTGCGGGGCTGCCGACGCTTCGGGCGGCGTGTCCGAGGTTTGACGCGTGGGTCACGAGGCTGGAGGCGCTGGGCTGAGCGCTCAAGGCCCCGCGCGGCAGCGGGCCACTACGGCCGCACGGCAGCCCCGCAGGACCTCGCTCAGCACGGCCAGGGCCAGCTCCTCGGGCAGCCCGAGGTCGCGGGACAGGTCGCGCCAGCGGGCCTCCAGGGCGGCCTCCCGGGCGGGGTCGACCGGGGTGAGGCCTTCTGTGCGCTTGAGCTCGGCCAGGCGCTGGACGGCGGCGTAGCGCTCGGCCAGGGCCCGCAGGAGGGCCTCGTCGGCGGCGTCGATGCGGGCCCGGAGGGCGGGCAGGGTCATCGGTCGCCCTGACCCACGGTGGCCGCAGCCCGAACCGTGCGGTCGGGGTCGTTGCGCAGCACCTGGAGGGCGGTCGCGGCTCCGGGGTCGGCGGGAGCTCGGCGCTGCAGGGCCTCGACCGCGGCGAGGCGCACGGCGGCGTGGGTGTCGCGCAGGGTCACCTGGGCGAGGAGGGGGGTGACGGCGGGGTCGGTTCCGCGCCCGAGGGCCCCGACGGCGGCGGCTCGAACCTCCCACCCTCGTCCCTCTCGGGCGAGGCGGGCCACCCGGGGCAGGGTGGCGGGGTCGGAGGTCAGGCCCCCGAGGGCGGCCTCGGCCACCCGCGGGTCGTCGTCTTCGGCCAGGCGCAGGAGGGCCTCCACGCTGGCCGGGCTTCGGTCGCCTCCGAGGACGCGGGCGAGCCGTCGGCGTTGGGGCGCGTCGCCCCGCGGGCTCAGTTCGGCCAGGGTCGGGGCCACCGCACTCCGCAGGGCCGTACGAATCCCCTCCGCCCGCGCGGCGTCGGCGGGGTCGTGGGGGACCTCGATCCAAGGGGCGAGGGCCTCAGGGCGCTCCAGGGTCTCGAAGACGGTCCCGCGGTGTTGGGGGGTGCGGAGGGCCTCGCGGGCGGCGTCGGCGAGGGCGGCCGTGTGGGGTTCGAGGGCCTGGCTCAGAACCCCGGGGGCGAAGACGGGGCGGCCGAGGGCTTCCAGGAGATGCAGGGGGTGCTCGGCGAGGGAGGGGTCGCGGAGGGTGGTGTTCCAGTGGGTGTCGGGGTCGTGGGCGTGGAGGAGGGCCAGGGAGCGGCCGGCGGCCAGACGGATCCGGGTGTTTCCGGCGGGGGCCGCGTCGGGCAGGAAGGTCCACCGGGTGAGCTCTCGGGCCGCGGCCTCGCGGGCCCGTACGGCGCGTCCGAGGGCCGTGAGTCCGCCGAGCTGGCGCCAGTAGCCGCCCCGCTCCATGGCCGTGCGGACGGCCGGCAGGGAGGCCGCGTCGAGGCCCGGACCCAGGGCGGCCAGGGCGGCCCCCTGGAGGGGCGGGGGGGCCTCGAACCCGATCGACTGGGGCGAAGACTCCTCGGGGTCGACGAGGGCTACGTCGCGCAGCAGGCGTTGGGTGGCGGGGCTGCGGTCGCGCCCGAGCCCGAGGGCCGCCATGGCCCGAACCTCCCACCGGGCCTGCCGGTCGCGCAGGGTTGCGGCCAGGGCCGACCGGGCCGCGGGGGTGTTGATGCGGCCGAGGGCGTAGGCCGCGAGGGTGGCCACGGTGCCCTCTTCGTTGCGCAGGAGGGCCACGAAGCGGGGAGTGGCCCGCGGGTCGGCGAGGGTGGCTGCGGCCCGGGCGGCGAGGCGGCGGGGTTCGCTCGGGGCGGCGGTTCCGTCGGGGGCCGTGGCGCGTTCGGCGAGGGCGAGGAGGGCGGCGGTGGCGTTGGGGTTCCCGAGCTCGCCGAGGATGTCGAGGGCGGCCCGTTGTAGGGCGGGGTCGGACTCGGCCAGGGCGTCGAGGAGGGGCTTGAGGGCCCGCGGGCGGTGCCGCACGAGGGCCTCCCGCGCGGCCTGGGCGGTGGCGGGGTCGCCGTGGCGCAGGCTGTCCACGAGGGGGCGGCAGATGCCCACGTACAGGGCGATGTGGAGCCGCCGGAGCACGGCCCGACCCGGAGCCGCGGCGGCGGCCGTCCCGAGGTCGCGCTCGAGGTCGGCGGTGAGCCCCTCGGCGAGGGCGATCTGGATCGCGAGGCGTCCGGCCCGGGCCACGAGGTCGTCGTCGGGGGCCAGGCGAATGACGGTGCGGTAGAGCCCGATGCCCTGGGCGGCCTCGCCCCGCGCGAGGTGCAGGTCGGCGAGGGCGAAGTACAGCGGGAACCGCCGGTCGTCGAGGCGCAGGGCCCTGCCGAACGAGGCCGTGGCCGCGTCGAGGTCGCCGCGGGCCCGGTAGAGCTCGCCGAGGCGTTGGTGCCCCTGGGCGTCGTCGGGGTTGAGCTGCAGGGCCCGGGCGGCGTACTCCACGGCCTCGGCGTCGCGGTGCAGGCTCTGGGCGTGTTGGGCGAGGCGCTGGTACCACTCCCGGGCCCGTCGGGTGTCGGACTCGGCCAGGGTGCGCAGGACCTCCATGGCCCCGGCGATGTCGCCGCGTTGGGCCCGGGCCCGCTCGAGGGCCACGAGGGTGTCGACGTCGCGAGGTTCGAGGGTCTGCAGGCGCACGAGCACCCGCTCGGCGTCTTCGGGGCGGCGCAGCCGGGCGTAACACTCGGCGAGGTCGCGCCCCGCATCAAGATCGGGCGGAACCGCCGCGAACGCCGCCTCCAGCCGCGCGACCTCGCCCGCGAGGCGTTGTTGGGCGTGCCAGAGGTTGACGATGCGGGTCCGGGCCTCGCGCCGCAGCTCGCGGTCGTCGCGGGCCAGGGCGATGACCCGTCGCCACGCGGCCTCGGCCTCCCCGAGCTGCCGGGCAGCCTCCAACTGGACGGCCAGCCCCTTGTGGTAATCGACCTCGTCGGGCCTTCCCGCGAGGGCCTCGCGCCACGCGGCGATGGACTCCGACACCATGTCATGTCGGCCGTACACCTCGGCCAGGGCCGCGGCGCCTCGGGCCGGGTCGCGGGCGGCGGTACGGATCCGGGCCCACACGGCGAGGGCCCGATCGCGCTCGCCCGCTTCGAGGAGGCGCTCGCCCCAGGCCTCGAGGGCCGCGGGGTCGTTGGGGTCGTTGCGGGCCACGAGCTCGGTCTCGCGCAGGGCCCGGGCGGGCTCTCCGAGGCGGGCGAAGGCCAGGGCGAGGCGCTCGTGCATCTCGCTGTCCCCGCCGACCCGGGCGCTGGCCGCGGTGAGGGCCGCGAGGGCCTCGTCGCGCCGTCCGGCCCGCACGAGCTCGTCGGCCAGGTCGATGACGTACACGGGGTTACGCGGGGCCGCGGCCACGAGGCGGCGGCGGGCCGCGAGGAGGGCCTCCATCTGCCCGCTCTGGGCCAGGAGCTGGATGCGGGCGAGGTGGGCGTCGACCTCCTGGGGCCGCAGGGCGATGGCCCGCTGGTAGGCGCTGTCGGCGGCGTCGGCCCGGCCCTGGTCGGCCAGGAGGCGCCCGAGGAGCATGGCCCGCTCGTACGTGTTGGCTCCGCCGCGGGTGAGCTCGGCCACCCAGACGTCGAGCCGTTGGGTGCGGGCGAAGACCTCGGTCAGCTCGTCGTAGAGCTCGCGGCGTACCCCCGCGTCGCTGCCCGCGAGGCTCAGGGCCCGGCGCAGGGTGCGCTCGGCGGCCTCGGTCTGCCCTGCGCGGAGTTGGGCTCGGCCCAGGTCGCGCAGGACGGGGGGCAGGACGCGGTTGTCGCCCGCGAGGGCCCGGGCGACCCCTTCGAGCTCGGTCACGGCCTCGGCGTGGCGCTGTCGGGCCACGAGGGCGTCGGCGAGCTCGCGGCGTACGGCCGCGCTTCCGGGGGTCAGGGCTACGAGGCGGCGGTGGGCCTCGCGGGCTCCGTCGACGTCGTTCTGGGCGAGGCTCGTGTCCATGAGGGAGCGGGCGAGCTCGGTCTGCTCGTCGCGCCGCAGGGCCCTCCTTCCCGAACCTCCCTCCCGACGCTCCCACGCGGCCCGCAGGTGGGGCAGGGCGTCGGCGTGGCGGCCGAGGCCCCGGAGCATGTCCGCGAGGCGCAGCCGGGTGGTGGGGTCCTGGGCTCCGGCGGGGTCTTCGAGGAGGCTCTGGTAACGTTGTTCGGCGGCGTCGAAGCGGCCTCCGAGGCGCTCGATGGAGGCCAGGGCGAGCAGGCCCGCGAGGCGGGAGGTCCCCGTGCTGCGGGCCTCGATGTCGCGCACGAGCCCGTCGAGGTTTCCGTCGCGCTCCCGCACCATACGAACGAGGGCGGGCAGGGCCGCCTCGGCCTCGGCGGGGTCGCCAAAGAGGGCTCCGAGCAGGTGGGCGATGGTGCGCTCGCGCCGGGCGGCCTCGTCTCCCGGGCTCGCGGGCCCCGTCGGGACCGCCACGGGTCGCACCGGTCGTGGCCCCACGGGTCGTACGGGACGCGGACCGACCGGACGCACGGGTCGGGTGGGCCGGCTGGGGCCTACGTCCCAGTCCTGGGCCGCCGCGGGCGCGGACCACAACCCCAGAACGGCCGCGAGGGCGATGGCGAGGGCTCCCGGCGGTCGACGCATGACGGCGGAGTATACTCCCGACCCCGGGTTGTCGCCCGCGGGCTCAGGGGCGAAGAGAGGGCCGAGGCCGTCACTTCATCGGGGAGACCATGCCCGGGAGGATGGAGTTGATCACGCCGTGCACGGCGTTTTGGGCCCCCCGGAGGAAGAAGTCGCGGGGCACCGTGCCCGAGGTCTCGAAGGGGGCCCGGATCGACAGGTAGTGATGCACCCGAACGTCGCCCCGGATCTGGTAGGTCACCATGGGCGAGGCCGCGGCGGTCATGAGGAAGCCTGGGGCCCCGTTCCACGGGATGGTGACCCGGCCGGTGACGGGGGTCTCGCGCATGGGGGGCAGGCGGGCGGCGATGTTGCCCACCCCGGCCCCGATGTGGTTGCCCTCCAGCCACAGGGTGGCGTTGAGCTCGCGGATGTCGAGCTCGAAGGTGTTGGCGTTGTAGGCGGAGAAGTTGACGTCGAAGGACAGGCCGTTGGCGTCCATTCCGACGAAGTGCAGATCCCGGGCCGTGATGCGCGGGGTCTCGACGTGGACGGTACACCCCACGGAGACTGCGGCGAGAGCGAGGGGGATCAACAGCAGCGATCGGCGGCGGGAGGGGGACATCGGGGGGTTTACTCCGGAGCGGGCGCTGGGGAGGTTATACGCCCGAGCCCGCAGGATTTGCCCCCACAATCTCTACCCCGGCCCGAAGCGCCTCTGGGCCCGGGACCAGGCCGTGTAGGCCGGCAGGGCGTGACCCACGACACCCAGGAGCGTCAACGGCCCCGTGAACACAAAGGCCGTGGTGTACAACGTGGCCGCGAGCACGAGCCAGAACAGGCCCCGGAGGAAGTCCCCGTTGTAGAGCTGCCCGAGGCCCGGAAGAACAAACGAGAGTACAGCAGCGGTGCCCGGTCGGGTCATAGGGTTGGGTTCCCTTTCTGGTGAGGTCGGCGCGTCAGGACGAGGCGCCCGTCCAAGAGGTTACGCACGATGAGAGAGCCGCGCTCGAAGCGGGCGGACAAGGGGGTGTCGGTCGCTCCCGCGGACGGGGTGGAGACCGCTCGGGAGGCCCTCCTGGGCTACTACGCCGCCCACGCCCGCGACCTGCCATGGCGGCGGCAACGCGACCCCTGGGCCATCTGGGTGAGTGAGGTCATGCTCCAGCAGACCCGGGTCGAGACCGTGATCCCGTACTGGGAGCGGTTCCTCGCGCGGTTTCCGACGGCCGAGGCCATGGCCGGGGCGAGCGAGGCCGAGGTCCTGGGGATGTGGGCGGGCCTCGGGTACTACCGCCGGGCCAGGCTCCTGCACGCCGGGGCCAGGGCCGTCACGGCCGAACACGGCGGCAAGGTCCCGGCCGGGGCCCAGGCCCTGCGGGCCCTGCCCGGGGTCGGGGCGTACACCGCGGGGGCCATCGGGAGCATCGCCTTCGGGGAGCGGGTTCCGTTGGTGGATGGCAACGTGGAGCGGGTTCTGAGCCGGCTCCATGGGGTCGACGGCGACCCGCAGACCGGCCCCGTGCGTGCGCGGCTTTGGGCCCTTGCGGCCCGTTACGCCGACCATCCCGACCCCGGGGCGGTCAACCAGTCGTTGATGGAACTCGGGGCCACGGTCTGCCTCCCCCAACGCCCCCAGTGCCTCGTGTGCCCCGTCCGTGTTGGCTGCCTCGCCGCAGCCTCGGGCACCCCCGAACGCTGGCCCCAGAAGGCTCCCCCCACCCCTCAACGCCCCGAACGATGGAGCGCCCTCCTGCCGCAACGCGACGGCCAGGTCTGGCTCGTCCCGAGCGTGGCGGGGCGGTGGTCAGGGATGTTGGTTCCGGTGTGGACCGAGGGGGACCCGGGGGACTGGTCGCGGGTGTTCGCCGCGTCGGGGCGTCTCGAAGGGCTGCGACCCCTGGGGCAGGTCGTGCATGTGCTCACCCACGCCCGGATGGCCATCACGGTCACCGCGGCCACCCTGCCCGCAGGCCTCCACCCCGAAGGGCCCGGGCGCTTCGTTCACCCCGAGGCCCTGGGCGCCCTGCCCGTCCCGAAGGTCACCCTACGGGTCCTCGGGCTCCTCGCGGCGCCCCGCCCATGACATCACCAGGGCCCCGGCCAGCAGGGTGTTTCCCACGACCCGCCCGGCAAACACCATCCCGGCCCCGGTCCGCGGATCGCCCCACATCACCCCGCGGAGCCCCGTCGCCGCCGAGGTCGCCATGGCCCCGAGGGCGAGGACGCACCCCACGGCGGCCATCCCCACCAGGGCCCGACGGGCGCGGCCCGCGGGGGTCATCAGACGCAGGGCGAAGCCGGTGATCCACGCGTGTTGGGCGAACCGGTCGATGGCCAGGGGCATCCCGGGCATCCACAGGGTCGCCCCCACGGGCTGCTGAGCCAGGAAGGCCCAGATCCACCCGAAGACCCCTGCGGCCCAACAGGCCCAGGCCAGTCGGTTCCATGATCCCGGGGGGGCGGCGGCGGGCGTCATGGGGCGGCGTCCGCGGCCCGCAGGCATTGTAGGGCCTCGGGGTGTCCGGGGTGCTGGCTGAGCACCATGCGCCACTGGCGCAGGGCCCGGTCGCGTTGGTTCTGGGCCATGTAGGCCCTGCCGAGGAGGACCCGGGCGTCGACGGGGCGCTGCTGGGCCGAGATGGCCTCTTCGGCGTGGCGAACGGTCTCGTCGTAGCGCCGTCGACGGTACGCCCGTTGGGCCAGGACGTAGTGGCTCAGGGCCCGGGCCTCGGACGGGGCCTCGGGGGACGCCGCGGGGGGGGGCCTCGGGGCCTCGGGGGGGGGTCTCGGGGCCTCGGGGGGGGCCTCGGGGGTCGTGGCGGGCACAGCGTCGACCGCCTCGGGCGGCGGGGCGGGCGGGGCGTCCACCTGAACGGGCGGGGCGACCAGGACGGGGGCCTCGACGCGGGGCGGGGCGGCCTCGGGGAGCGCGGCCGACGCGTCGGTGCGGGGCTCCTGGGCCGCGGGGGCGGTGGGGGCGGACGGGGTCTGCGGGCGCAGGAGCACGGCCGACCCGCCGATCGCGAGCAGGACCCCGGTCACCCCGAGGGCGATCACGACGGTGCGGTTGGACCGCGGGGGGGCCGCGGCGACCACATGAGGAGACCGCGTGGTGGCGGGCGGGGAGGACGCCGCGTCGGGGGCCTCGATCGACCGGGCGAGCAGGGCGGCCAGGGTCTGGGCGCTGTCGGGGCGGGCTCCGGGCTCTTTCTCCAGGCAGCGCAGGATGAGGGCCTCGAGGGCGACGGGGATGTCGGCCTCGGGGGCCCTGACGCGCGGGGCCACGGGCACGTCGACCATGTGCCGCACGAGGGTCTCGACGACGGTCGACCCCTCGAAGAGCTCGTGCCCGGTGGCGCACTCGTAGAGCACGGCCCCGAGGGAGTAGAGGTCGGTGCGGGCGTCGACGGCGGCCCCGCGGCCCTGCTCGGGGGCCATGTACGCCGGGGTCCCGAAGATCTCCCCGGCCCGGGTGAGGTGCTTGTCGGTGTCGGGGGTGTCCTTGTTGTTGGCCTTGGCGATGCCGAAATCGAGGACTTTGATCCCGCCGTCTTCGCACAGGAAGATGTTCTCGGGTTTGATGTCGCGGTGCACGACCCCGACGCTGTGGGCTGCGGCGAGCCCTGCGGCGACTCCGCGGCCGATGCGCACGATCTCGGCGGGAGGCAACCACGGGCGGCCCAGGGCCTTGAGGCCGTCGAGGCGCTCGCGGAGGGTCTCGCCGAGGAGGCGCTCCATCGCGTAGAAGAGCCGTCCGTCCTCGGTGCTCCCGAGGTCGTAGACGTGCACGATGTTGGGGTGCTGCAAGGCCGCGATGGCCCGGGCCTCTTGTTTGAAGCGCTGGGCCACCGAGGCGTCGGAGGACTTGTCCGCGAAGAGGACCTTGATGGCCACGGTGCGCCCGAGGTCGATGTGTTCGGCGGTGAAGACCTCGCCCATGCCCCCGACCCCGATGCTGGCCCCCATGCGGTAGCGGGTCCCGCGGAGCAGGGAGGCGTCGGCCTGGGCCTGGGGTTCGGTCGCGGTGTGGCGCAGGGGGGAGGGCTGCGGCCCCGAACCCCCCGCCCGGACGGCCCGCCCTGCGGCCACGAGGGTCTTGATGTGGGCCTGCTCGCGGGCCTGCTCCTGGGGATAGAGGGTGTTGAGGTGCGACGACAGGGTGGCCCGTTCGAGCCGGATCCCAGCGGCGTGGGCGAGGTCGCCGAGGGCCCTGCGGGCGGCCCAGGCGTCGGGAAACCGCGCGGCCGGGTCGAAGGCCGTCATCTGCGCGAACCACGCGTCGAGCTCGGGGGGGAGGTCGTCGCGCAGCTCGGACGGGGGCGTAAACCGATGCCGGTTGCGGGCGATGGCCTCCATGTGTTCGGCCAGGTTTCCGCGGGCGAAATCGCGTCCGGCGAGCATCTCCCAGAGCACGACCCCGACGGCGAAGAGGTCGGTGCGGGCGTCGACCTTCTCGCCCCGGGCCTGCTCGGGGGACATGTACCCGGGTTTGCCAAACACCAGGCCGTGGGCCGTGCGGGCCCCGCGACCCTCGGCGAGGGCCGTGCCGAAATCCAGGATCTTGACGTCGCCCTCCCAGGAGACCCGCAGGTTTTGTGGGGAGATGTCGCGGTGCACGAGGGAGAGGCGGGTGCCGTCGACGGTGGTGGCCCGGTGGGCGTAGTCCATCCCGTCGAGGACCCCGGCCGTGACGGTCAGGGCGAAGTCCGCGGGGATGGGGGTGCGGGCCTCTTTGCTGGTGTGCATCACGGCGTCGAGGTCGACCCCGCCCACAAACTCCATGGCCAGGAAGGGGATCTTCTGCTCGACCCCCACCTCCAGGGTCTGGCCGATGTTGGGGTGGGTCAGGGCGCACAAGACCCTGCCCTCATCGAGGAACCGCGAGACGAACTCCGCCTCCGCGGCGTACTCCACCCGGATGGTCTTCACTACGCAGAGCCGTTGGGCCTGGGTGAGCTCACCAGAGAGGGCGAGGCACACCTCTCCCATGCCTCCCTGGGCCAGGGGGGTCAGCAGGGTGTAGCGACCAAAGTCCCGGGGGAAGGTGTCGTGGGTAGACCGGCCTTCTTGCATTGGCGGTCGAAGCTCCAGAGGCTTACGCCCCCGGGGGCCGGAGACGGAGCGACCGGGCGAGGAGGACCCGCAGGGTGGGAGGGGCTGCGGGCTCTGTAGGGGCGATCATGGCCACCACGGCGGCGGCAGGCAAGGGGTCGGGATCGAAGCGGGCCTGCTGGGGCTCGTCGAGGAGCACCGCAGGAGCCGACCGTGGGGCCTCGGGAGGAGCCTCGGGGAGCGCCTCGGGGAGCGCCTCGGGGAGCGCCTCGGGGAGCACCTCGGAGAGGATCTCGGGCGCGTCAGGCGGAGCCTCGGGGACGGGCGTCGGGGCGACCGGGGGCGCGGAGTAGGGCGGGGGGACGGGGGTGGATCGGGTCTCGAAGTCCTCGGGCGGAGCCGGAACGGGGGTGGGCCGGGCCTCGAAGGTCGGCTCGGGTGCGTACTGGGGCTCCCGCGCAACGGGAGGGGCTACGGGCTCGGGGGGTGCCACGGGCTCGGGCGTGACCACGGGCGCGACCACCTCGGGGATGGCCGCGGGGGAGGTGACCTGCTCGGCGGGCAGGCGGGCTTCGCGGGGCGAGGCCCGCCGTTGCGACACCCGGGCCAGGAGCTGCTCGAGCTGACGAATCTTGTCCGAAGGGTGCATGGCTCGACCTGTCCCTCAGCCGCCGTGAAGCCGGGCCAGCACAGCCGCCCGGGAACTACCCCCCGCCACCAGGCCCCGGGCCGCCTGCGCGGTCTCGGGGCTGGCCAGCAGGACCGACACCTCCTCCGCCTCGGCGCCGAGCACGGCCCCTTCCGCGTCGATCCCCGTGACCGCCGACACCGCCCGGGCCCCGGCCCGCGCCACAAACGCGCCCATCCCCTCCGCGGGGGGATCGCGCAGGATCAACAGCAGGGCCTCTCCCCATCGCTCGAAGCACGCCGTCCCGAGGCCTCGCAGGCTCAGGGCCAGGGACAGGGCGTGGGCGGTCTGCTCGGGGGTCGGGTCGTCGGCCCCGGCCAGAAACGCCCGGGCGTCGTCCCCGAGGGCGTCTCCGAGGGCGTCCGCGGCGGCGACCGCTCCAGGGCCTCCGGCGACGATGAGGGCCGACAGGAGGGCCCCCGGGAGCGCGACGACCCTCGCCTCCTGGGAGGTGGTCAACGTCAGGCGTCCGCGTGGCAGGTCGGCCACGAGCGCGCTCGTCCAGTCGGGGGCCTTGGCGGTCACAGCCCCGCGACCATCGCACATCTGACCGCCGCGCCGCAAATGCGTGCTACACCCCGGACGGGATCCTCGCTGGTGTTGTCGCGCGTCGTCGCTCCCTTGGCCTTTTTGGTGGCTGCGCTTTGCAGCGCTCCCGGGTTGGCACAGCCGCGCCCGAGGGTGAGCCTGGTCGAGACGGGCGACGCCCCGTGGCCCCGCGGAGCCCTCGGGCAGGCCATCGGGTGGGAGCAGCCGCGCCCTGCCGCGGTGGGGGTCCTGCGCTCGATGCGGGCCCCGGTGGCGGTGCATCTGGGGCCGGGGGTTCCCGCGGCTCGGGCGATGGAGGCTCTCCGAGTGGCCGAGGGGGTGTGCGATCGCCTCGCGTGGGGCTTCGGGATGGAGCTCCCCGCCCCGGACGGGGTGCGCGGGGGAGGGCCCGAGTTTGACCTCTACCTGACCGCCGAGGGGCCCGCGTTGGCGGTCGTGCCCGAGGGGACCGAGCTGGTGGCCCTGTGGGACCGGGCCTCGGCCTGGGGCAGGGTCCGGGCCGACGACCCCGCTGCGTTGCCTCGTCGTGTGGCCGAGGCCCTTGGGCGCGCGGTCGTGTACGGGGCCAAGGCCGATCATCCCCCCGCCGCCGTGGCCGCCTTCGGGGCCACCCTGGCCCGCCTGAGCCTCGACCTCCCGAGCGACCCCGAGGCCCTCGCGGCCTTTCAGTCCGAACCCCTCCGTAGCCTCCTCGGAGCCGACCGCTCCGAGGCCGCGTGGCGCGGGGCCGGGGTCTTCTTCGACTGGCTCCACGCCCGCTACGACGACCCCTCGGCCACCCTGATCCGCGGGCTCCTCGACGGGGCCGCCCAACGCACCCCCCTCGGCGAGACCACCCTCTGGGACGAACCCGACCTCTTCGACGTAGCCCGCAGGGTCCTGCGCGACGAGCCTGGGGGCTTTCCGCGGGCCCTCCTGGGCTTCGCCCTGGCCCGCTCGACCTTCGGGACCCCGGGCGACGACCTCGCCCTCACGGGCCATCAGGGACCCGCCCTGGCCGCCCGCCCCACGCGTATCCTGCCGTGGTCCTCCCTGCCCGCGTGGCACGTGGTAACCGGGATCGAGACCACCGGGAGCGCCCTCCTCCGCGTCGATCTGTCCGCGGCCCCCGATGTGTTTGCGGGCGACCCGGCCGTGTCGGTGTATCTCCACGGGGCCCCGTGGCACCGCTGGATGGTGGCCCTGCAACGCTACAACGCCGTCGGACACCCCGTGGGGCTCCTGGCCTCGGAGGTGATTGTGGGCGGGTTCTGGTCGGCCCGGGCCGAGGCCCTGGAGGGGGTGCGGACCCTCGATGTGGTGGTGGTCAACCTCGGGGGCATGGACTTCGACCCCGACCTCCCGATCCCCGGGCGGAGCTTCTTCGCCGTCCACGTCGTGCCCAGCACAGGAGCCCCCATCCCACGCTGACCCATCTCGCCCACCCGGAGGCGCTTCGGGGCCCGCGGCCGACCGTACACCCGGCTTCCTCGGGGGGATCCACGGCGTCGGGGGTGGCCGGGTCGTGCACGATGCGGGCGGTCCATCGGGCGATCTCGGCCGCGGGGGTGAGGGCCCGGGCGGTCACCTCGGTTCCGACGGGGGCTTCGGCCTGGAGGGTCCAGCGGATCTGTCCGAGGCCGGGGTGGCTCTCCAGCACACGCAGGCCCGGGGAGGTCTCGAGGCGCACCGCGTCCACCGCCGCAGGATGGTCGTCGGGGTCGCGCAGCACACAACGGATCTCCCACCGAACCGCTGGGGCCACGGCCTCGGGCCCTGGTCCGCAGCGGCTTCGTGCGGGCGAGGGGGGGCGTCCAGGGGTGCCTTGCAGGGCCGTGAAGGCCGCCCCGAGGTCGATGGCCCCGAAGCCCTGATGGACGTCGGGCCCGACGGGAGAGGGGCCCGGAGGAAGCGGGCGGGCGGTGGCCGTGAGGGCTTCCAGCAGGGTGCGCTGCGAGGCCCGGGGGTGGGCCTGGAGCAGGAGGGCGAAGGCTCCGGCCGTGAGGGCGGCAGCGGCCGAGCTCCCGTGGGCGGCGACGGCCGTACGGTCGGCGGAGAAACCCGCGTCGTCGCCGAAGACGCTGCGGGTGGGGGCGTCGCGGGCGGCCCGGGACAAGGCCCCAAGCACGGGAGCCCCCGGGGCCACGAGGTCGGGGCGTAAACTTCCCCACGCGTCGGGTCCGCGGCTGGAGAACGTGGCCATGGAGCCGAGCCCAGGGCCCTCTTCGCCCGTCCCGCTGCGGTGGACCGAGGCCCCCACGGCCACCACAGAGCGGGAGGTGGCAGGCAGGGTCACGGTGCCGTCCGGGGTGGCGTAGGGAGGCAGAAAACGCGGGCGTTGGGCCTCCTCGGGGATGCTCCCCGGGGCGTGGATCCACGCGTCGACGGGGCCTGTTCCGCGGACCCGGAGGGCGTAGGTCCCGCCCATCCGCGGGTGTCCGAGAGTGGCCCCGCGGACGACGAGGATCTCCGCGTCGAGGCTGTGCTCCCCGCGGGTGACCTGGAGGCTTGTGTACCCGCGTCCCCGGGGATGAACCGCCCCCACGGTTTGTCCCGGTTCCACCCAGGGAGTCTGCGCTCCGTCGGGCCATTGCAGGGCCACCGCGCCCTCTCGGGGCCCGCGGACGGTCAGCCCGATCACGTCGTGGGGCCCCTCGGCCGGGGCCTCGTGCACGCGCAGGGGCAGTGCCAACCCCTCGTCGACCCCGCGCGCCATCCCCCGGGCATGAACCCACCGCTCCCCGTCATTACCCGCCGAGGTCACGATCACCCGCCCGGGGGACTCGCCGTGTTGTGTGAGGGCCCCGAGGGCCTGTTCGAGGGTCGACTGGCCGTCGTGTCCGCCCCGGTGGCTCCCCACCGAGACGACAACCACCGCGGGTTCTCCCCGGGCTTCGGCCCGTGCAAACACCGCCGTGACCCCGGCGATCACGTCGTCCTCGCGTACGGCGGCCTCGCCCGGCTCCGCGGCGGCTCCCACCAGCACGAGGGTCGCCTCCGGGGCTATCCCCGCGCGGGGAGGGCTGCCCCAGGCACTTCCCGCGGCCAGGGAGGCGATGAAGGTTCCGTGTCCTGACGGGTCGCGCGGGGTGGGGCGCAGGGCCTCCAGGGCCTCTCCTTCGGTCCACACGCCCCTGCGGGCCTCGTAGAGCCCCGCCACTCTCCCACGGCCCGGCAGGGTTCCAAAGGCCGGGTGCCCCAGGTCGAAGTCGGCGTCCACCACCCCGACGGTCACCCCCAGGCCCGTGGCCCGACCGCCCCCGACGAGGACCCGCCCGTCGATCCCGAGGGCCCCCGGAGCCCGGTCGAGGTGCGGGCGAAGGGTCGCGACTCCGGCCAGGGCCCGATGCATCCGTGCCGAAGAATCTGGGATACTACGGGAGCATTCCAGCAAAACAAAGGCAATTGTGGCGAGGATGGAACGCCGCACGGGAAGTGTGGATCTCTGTGGGTGGTTGACACCCGAGGCGGGAGGGTGCTACCCGCCTCGACCCCGCCGGGGATTCCGGCGACCTGATACGTTTGTTGGAGGAGACCGTCATGGGCAAGGGCGATCGTCGTCACTCGCAGAAGATGTTGCAGCGCAAAGGGCAGGCGAAGCTGAAGGCGCGTGCGCGCCGGAAGGCTTCCGAGCGTGCGGCCCGGGCCGCGGCCAGCCAGGCCACGGAGAAGAAGGCCCAGCGGCCCCGTCGTCCCTCGGCCAGCGCCTCGGCCTGATCGGCCTCTCCGTCCCCCGCTACGCCCGCCGTACGCGTTCGAGGAGCCCCGCGAGGATGCGCTCCTCGTCCGCGTCGTTGACCCCCTCCAGGGCCCGGTTGACCGCGCCGAGCACCGCCACCGCCAGCACCTCCGCGGCCCGTCGGGCAGCCCCCTGTCGGAGCTTCAGCACGGCCGGGTGCTCCACCCGCACCTGGGCGATCTTGTGCCGTGGGTCGTACTGCACGAGGGCCTCGTGTACGGAGCAGGGGCGCCCGTCGGCCTCGACGGCGCGGAGGGCGGTCCGGTCGAGGCCGAGCTCGAACAGGAGGGTCAGGGTCGACTCCCCCAGGGCGAACCGCGCGGTCACCTCGGCGGCCTCCTTCTTGGGACGGACTGCCGACTCGGTCGGGGTCACGACGGCGGGGGCCGGGGCCTTCGGGGCCGCGGGCGCAGGCTTCGGCGGGGCGGGTTTCGCAGGGGCGGCCTTCGCAGGCTCCTCGGCCTTTGTGAGCGGGGCGGGGGTTACCAGCATTCCGGCGTCCTGCAAGAGCCCCATCCACGGGGCCTCGGGGCCCACGACCTGGGTGCCCCGCTCCAGGGGCTCGGCCCGGCCGATGGCCCGCTGGATCCGCTGCAGGGTCAGCTTCGCCCCGGGGGGGGTGGCCTTGCGGGCGTAGTCGCGCAGGGCCCCGTGGCCGAGCTGTTCGGCGAGGGCCCCGAGGCAGAGGTGCCACCAGCCAACGGGGCTCGTGGCGGCCGCTTCGTGTTTGCACAGGGCCTCCAGGAGTCGCGGCCAGGCCCAGCGTACGAGGAGCTCGGTCGTCCGTCGGGCGAGGGCCTCCTGCTCGGTGCGGCTCTGGGTGCTGCGGGTCTTGACCCACAGGTGCCCATGGACAGGAACGTCCACCTTGAGGCCCCCGCCATAGGCCGACCCGTCGCCGCGCAGGAGGGGGTTCCCGATCCAGCGGTCTCCCGAGGCCGTATGCACCCGCACCCGACCCGGGCGCTGATGGGGCATGAGCCACAACCATCCGACGGCCGTGCAGATGCCGGACGACCACGCGACCCCCTTGGGGTCGTGGGCGGGCAGGGAGGCCCAGGCGTCGTCGGGGGGGCCGAGCTCGTCGCGCAGGAGCGACTCCACCAGGGCGGCGGCGTCGCGCATGGCGATATGAAACGCGGGGTCTTCCTGGGGGCCCGTGCGTCGGCCGTTGGGGGTGAGACCCGGGGCTTCGAGGGCCACCGCGGCAGGCCACGGGGTGTGCAAGGGGCTCTGGCCGAGGGGGCGGCGGGTGACGCTCCAGTACACCTCGCCCACGGAGACAGCGTCCCAGCCGAGCAGGGCCACGTCGGCCTCGGGCACGTCGTGGATACGTTGGGCCAGGACGCGCTGCTTCGCCCCATCGGGCAGACGAACGGCCGGAGCCGGGGTCGCCCGGGCCCATCGTTGGGCGGCGAGGTCGTCGTCGATGCGGCTGGAGAAGTCGTCCGCGGCGCGTAGGCTGAGCAGCCATCGAAGCTCTGGAGCCGAGAGCACCGCCACCCGGCGTCCGGGGATGCTCGACGGGACGGGTTCGGCCGGGGGGGAGGTGACGTAGGCCACCGAACGAAACCGATGAATCTGATCGTCGAGGTCTTGCAGGGCGAGGGGGGCTCCGGTGGTGTCCCGGGCCACGGAGCGTTTGCGGGCCGCGTCGTCGAGGCCTTTGGTGGTGAAGAGGTACCAGCGCAGGGCCCGCTCGATCCACGGGGGCGGGGCCGCGGGGGGGCGGGTCAGGAGGCGCCCGAGGAGGATCCGGGCCGCGTCGAGCAGGCGCGGAACCAGGTCGATCGACGCGAGGGAGCCCTCGACCTCGGCGGGGTCGACCTCGGCCGACCCGAGGGCCAGGTCGAGGCCGAGGGGTGCCGGGCGGGTGCGTTGGAGCACCTTGCCGTCGTCGAGGAAGAGCGAGAGGCGCAGGTCGTTGTCTCGGGAGACGAGGCGCAGCTCGCCCACCCCGAGGCCGGGGTCGAGGTCTTCGAGGCGCCCGGACAGAACCTTGTCGGGGGCTTCTCCCGGCAGGCGGATGCGGTCGCGGGCGTGGGCTCGGAGCCTGCGGGCGCGTTGGAGGCGCTCGATGGGGGCGGTCTGGGCGTCGGCGGAGACCTTCACCAGGAGGGCCAGGGCCTTGGCTTCGGACTCGCTCCGCACCCGGATCACCCGGGGGTCGGGGGCCTCTCCGGGCGACGGGGCGATCCACTCGACCTCGTCGGCCAGGACCGCGTAGGGCAGGCGTTTGTTGCCCTCGACGAGGGCCGCGAGGGAGACTACGGCCCCGCCCACGGTGGGCCACAGGGGAGCCCGGGCGATCTCGGCCTTGCGTCGGGTGATCTCGGCCCCGCGTTTGCCCTGGGTCCCTTCGGCCCAGCGCAGGACGAGGCCGCGGGCGGGTTCGAGGGCGGTGGGGTCGAGGCCCGAGGAGAGCAGGGCGTCGAGCACGAGGGGAGCGGCCCCGAGGCACAGGGCCTTGAGGGCTTTGAGCCCGTCGGTGGTGAGGGCCGACAGGTCGTCGGCGAGGCTCTGGGTGCGGGCAAACTCCACCCGCATCCCGAGGGCCACGGGCAGCTCGTCGGGGACCTTCAGTTGCAGGCTCAGGGCCACCACCCCGTCGACCATGACCTCGACCCGTCCCCGGGCCGCGTCGCGCCCGAGCACGGCCAGAACCTTCCCGGCCCCGCCCTCGGAGTGGGTCACCCCGGGCCCGACCCCGCGCAGGCTGGTCGGGTCGTCGAAGGCCACCCTGGGTCGTTGGGCCAGGGAGGCCCGGGCCTTGCGTCGACGGGCCTTGGCCCGCAGCCGCGGCAGGTCGTCGCCGACATGGACGAGCCTGGCCTGGAGGGCCGACTCCACCCACGGCCGCATCCCCCGGTCGAGCAGCACGAGGGCCCGCAGGTCGTCCGGGTCGACCCCCGCCGGAACCTCCGCCACAAACGAGAGGCTTCGTTGCCCTTCGGGTCCGAGCTCGTCCTCGATCTGGGCGGGGCTGGTCGGGAGGGTCTCGCCCGTGGGTCCGAACCAGTGCAGCATGGGGGTCTGGCGCAGGGTCTCGCGCAGGCTCGTCTGCTGGGCGGGTGTGATCCCCTGGCGGGCGAGGGCGGGTCCCTGGGTGTGCAGCCGCCCGAGGGCCGTCAAGAGGAGCCGACGCACTGCGGGGTGCTGGAGCCGGTCGAGGGGTCCGCGCAGGCGTCCGCGGGCCACCCGGTCGCCCTGGAGGGCGAGGGCCAGGGTCTCGACCAGGGCCACCTCGGCTTCGATCTGGAGGGCCACGGCCTCGGGGCCCAGGACATCGCGCAGGGCCCAACGATCGGCCGAGGAGGGCACACACGCGTCGTCCTCGAGGAGCATGGCCATGGGACCGAGGGCTCCGTCCCGGGGGCGGCTGCCGAGCACGGTGCCATGGTGGGCGAGGTGGAGCAGGCCCCGGTCGCCGTCGAGGGGGCCGACGAGGCCTCGGGCCAACGGGCGCTCGAGCCCCAGGGCGGGGACGTCGTCGCGTAGGGGATCGCCCTGCCAGAGCAGCAGGCGCAGGTCGGCGGTGGTTCGGGTCGGGAGCCGATCGCCGATGTCGACCCATTTTACCTCGGGCACGAGGGCCAGGGACAGGGCCGTGGTCTCTTCCTGGCGTTGGGTCTTGACCACCTCCCGGCCGTCGCGTCGGGCCCCCTGCACCGTCCACCCCGCGCGGAGCACGGCTCTGGGGGGGGGCTCGCCCTGGGCCACGATCTGGGAGAGGGAGACAAACCGTCCGCGTACGGTGGTGTGCCAGGCCGGATACCCCGCGAGGGCGGGACAACGCATCAGCCCCTCGGTCATGGTCTTGGCATGCAGGGTGGGGTCGGGGTTGAGCCGGGAGAGCTCGACCCAGGCCGCCCGCACGAGGGCCCGGCGTGTGTCTTCGGGCAGGCGTTCGGCCGCGTCGCCCATCCACTGCCCGCGCGGGTCGTCGGGGGGCAGGGCCTTGCTCCACAGGGCTGCCAGGGTCTCGATGGCGTCGACAAAGGCCCGACGGACGGGGAGCAGGGCCTCGGTCAGGCCCGCCGCGCGGTCGATGGCGTCAAACGAGGCCGTGGGACGAACCCCGGGACCCTCCAGGGCCACGATCAGGGGCCACGCCACGATGTCGACGTCCTCGTTGGCGAAGGGGCGGCCTTCGAGAAAGGCCCGCAGATGCAGCGATGCGGCGCCTTCGCCTTGTGCGGCGGGCACGATCAAGACCCCGTGATGGGCCTCGTCGGGCCCCCCCACCGTCACCCGCACCAGCTCTGGCCCCGAGGGCGGGACGGTCACCGCTTGCGGCGGATGAGCACGAAACCTTGTATAGCGGGTGCGGGCTTCCTGCGCTGCCCGCAGGGCTACGTCGGCGTCGCGGGGGTGCAGGGCTTCGAGGAGGGTGAGGAGGGGGCGGCTGCGGCGTTGGGTCCACAGGACCTTCTGGATCCACGGGGTGAGGTCGGCCTCGATGGGGTCGTCTCCGCGCCACAGGAGGTGTCCTTCGACGCTCCGGGCGGCCTGTCGTGGGGTCTCGAAGCCGCCCGAGGCGATGGGCACGAGGGGGGCATCGAGGAGCCGCTGGCGCAGGGCCAATGGGGTCTCGCCCAGGATGGCCTCGGCGCTGGAGACCGCGGCGGGGGCCATGTGGGCGGTCCAGGGGGTTCCGCCGGAGAGGATCCAGGCGAGGAGGGCGTCGTGCAGGGGGCCCCGGGGGTCGCGGGGGGTGGTCCAGGGCGTGTCGGGGCGGAGGGCCTCGAGGCCTTGGGTGACCAGGGCGTCGAGCGACTCGCTCCAGGCGCGGGTGAGGGCGGCCCCGAGAGAGCCCGAGGTGTCGACCTTCGAGCGCGAGACGTTGGTGGGCAGGGCCCGGGCGTCGACCGACATCCATAGGGGGGGGAGCGGTTCGGTCGGGGTGGACGGGCGGAGGGGGCGGGCCTCCAGGAGCACCCCGAGCTCGTGAAACTCCAGGCTGTTGGCCCGGGGGTCGTCCGGGGCCACGAGGGCCACCACCCCTTCGAGGTCGGCGGCCTGGAAACGCACCGCCGCCAGGGTGGGGGCGGGCTCGGTCGGCACGAGGTTGTCGCGCCCGCGCCACAACGGGACGGGCAACCGATGCACATGCCGTCGCAGCAGTTGGGTCTCGCGCGGGTCGCGCCGAAACCACTCGCGCATCACCTCGACCCCAAAGGCCTCGCGCACATGAATCCTGAACCCCACCGCGGGCATTCCCACCGGCCGATCGACGTGGCTCTGGGTGGCCAGGGCGAAGGGGCTGTCGTCGTCGTCGTTCTTGGTGGCCTTGCGGGCGGGGTTTGGGGTCCAACGAACCCGCATCACCTTGCCCTCGGGGGCCTCGTGGGTGGTGTACAGGTCGAGAAACCGAACCCCGAGTCCGAGGGCCGTATTGATGGCCACGGCCAGCAGGCGCAGGCGGCGGTCGTCGACGCTGAAGAGGTGTTCGAGGATGCGGGTGAGGTCGTCGGGGCGGGGGGCCGGTCCGTCGTGCCACAGGATGAGGTCGTCGCTGTCGTTCTCGATGTGAACCTCGGTGGCTCCGGCCCACACCGCGGCCCGCACGAGCTCGAGCACATAGGACACGGGGTCGGCGAGCTGATAGGCCCGCATCTTGGCCAGGGCGGCCTTGGGGTCGAGGAGCACCGTGCCCCGGGCCAGGACCTTGCGTCGTTGGTCTCCGCCGTCTCTCATCGTGCGGCCTCCGCCCCGAGGATGGCGTTGCGTTGCAGGGAGGCGTCGCGGTCGTCGTCGAGGGCTCCCCAGGCCAGGAGCACGAAGCGCACGAGGATGAGGGCGGCGAGGTCGGGGTCACGTCGGGCCGCGGCGAGGGCGGCTTGCACCTTGGGGTGGGTTCGTACGAGGGCCACGGCCCCGGCGGTCTGGGCCATGCCCGTGGCCGCCACGAGGAGGTCGGTCTGCACCCCACGAACCCCCGGGTGGCTCGGATCGACGGGCAGGGCCAGGTGGTCGCGGGCGAGGCCGATCACCTCACAGAAGACGGCGGCCCGCAGGCCGACGGCCACGAAGAGGGGTTGCAGGGCGCGGAGCAGGGCTCGTTCGGCGTCGGATTCACGCTCGACCCCGGCGAAGCGCACGAGGGAGAAGCGGTCGGAGGCCCGGGCGGCTTTTTCGCCGTAGGCCCGGTCGAAGAGCCGGGTGAGGGAGGCCACCCCTGCGGGGCCTGCGGCGCCGAGGTCGACCACGGCGGTCCCCTGGGCGGCGAGGGCTGCCGTGAGGGCGTCGGGCCCGTCGGCGGCGTAGCGCACCGGGGCCCGAAACCACCCGGCTTCGAAGCGTGCCGTACGTCCATCGCCCCCAAGGGCGGGGACGGGGTCGGTGAGGGGCCACACGATGGCCTCGGGTTTGAGCACGAAGGGACCCTCGTGGGCAGCGTCGGCGAGCAGGGCCAGAACCTCCGCGGCCTCGAGGTCGGTGGCGGCTGTGCGGCGGGCAGTGACGCAGCGGGCGGCCATCTCGGCGAAGGCCCCAGGGAGGCGGTCTTTGAGCGTGCCGAGGGCGAGCTGTTGGGCCCGCTGGAGCACGGCGAGGTAGGCGTCGTCTTTGCGCACTCCGTCGCGGGACACGGTGTGGCGCAGACGCGGGGCGTCGACGACCCAGGACACGCCCGGCACGACGGGGTCGGTCTCGGTGTGAAGCAGGATCCCGCGGTTGTAGAGGGACACCGTCGGAGCCCGGGAGAGGCCGAGGAGGTGTACGGTGCCGTCGCGCTCCTCGGCGCGGATCTGAAAGGGGGCGTCGAGGCGCAGGGGGCCGTCGATGCGGGTGGAGGGCGCAAACCCGTCCACGCCGTGCACCTCCAGCCACAGCTCGACCGCGACGTGGGGGCACCATCGGGTGAGGGCCTCGCGCGCACGGCGGGCCAGCTCGGCCAGCTCGGACGGGCGCCGGGGGAGGTCGAGGGTGACCACGGTGCCGCGTCGTGGGGAGTGCTCCTCGAGGTCGTAGGTGTAATCGGGGCGGAGGGAGAGCTTGAGCCCGGGAGCCTTCGGGTCGCGCCCGGTCTCGACCGTCACCACCCGCGGCCGGCTCGCAAACACCGAGAAGAACCCGACCCCGAACTTCCCGATCTTGCTCGGGTCGTTGTCCTTGCTCGACCGGAAGAGCACCAGGAGGCACCGGGTGATCATGTCCTGGTCCATCCCGCTGCCGTCGTCCCGAACCGACAGCCGCACGACCCCGTCGGCCCCTTGGGCGCCCGAGGCGTCGAGGGACACCGTGATGCAGGTCGATCCGGCGTCGATGCTGTTCTGCACGAGCTCCCGGAGGAAGGCGTAGGGGTCGGCAAACTGCTGGACCATCTGCCCGACGGCGTCGTGCACGACCTCGCTGGCGGTGATGGGCGCGTCGCCCGTAGCCCCTCGACGAAAAGGCGTCATCGCCCGCACTCTAAACCACGACCTCCCCGCTGCCCATCCATCCCGCCGTGCGCGTCGCCAATACCCCGACACACGCCGTTGATTCCCGCTGCGTTGCGACTACAGTCCGACCCCGCGGCCCGGTCCCCTCCCGTGGACCCCGCGTTTTCTCCTACGCCCCGTAGAGGCCCTGCGATGCTCCCCGACCTGCCCCTCGAGTCCCTCCTCGACGCCTCGGACACCTTCGTTCGTCGTCACATCGGCCCCCGTCCCTCCGAGCTCGCCGACATGCTCCAGGTCGTCGGGGTTGACTCCCTCGACCAGCTCGTCGACGAGACCGTCCCGGCCTCCATCCGCAGCCCCCGGGTGCTCTGCCTCACCGACCCCGAAGGCCGGCCCCTCGGCCCCCCCCAGGGCGAACACGCCGTGCTCGGCACCCTGGCCGCCATCGCGCGGCAAAACCAGGTCTTCCGCTCGTTTCTGGGGATGGGGTACTACGACACCATCGTCCCCCCCGTCATCCAGCGCAACATCCTCGAAAACCCCGGCTGGTATACGCAGTACACCCCCTACCAGGCCGAGATCGCCCAGGGTCGCCTCGAAGCCCTCCTCAACTTCCAGACCGTCGTGTCTGACCTGACGGCCCTGCCCCTGGCCGGGGCCTCCCTGCTCGACGAAGGGACCGCCGCCGCCGAGGCCATGGCCATGTGCCACGGGATCACCGGGGGCCGTAGCCTCTTCCTGGTCGACCGGGCCTGTCACCCCCAGACGGTGGCGGTGGTCCAGACCCGGGCCGAGTCCCTCGGGATCGAGGTCGAGGTGGCCGACCTGCGCGGCCTCGACCTGATCGTACATCCCCGGGCAGAGTCCATCTGCGGGGCCCTCGTGCAGTATCCCGACACCGACGGGGTCCTGGTCGACTGGCGGCCCTTCATCGCCACGGCCCACGCGGCCGGAGCCCAGGTGGTCATGGCCACCGACCTGCTGGCCCTCACCCTCGTGACCCCCCCGGGCGAGCTCGGGGCCGACATCGCCGTGGGGAGCAGCCAGCGGTTTGGGGTTCCGATGGGGTTTGGAGGGCCCCACGCGGCCTTCCTCGCCACCCGGGCCGAACACGCCCGTCGGATGCCCGGGCGCATCATCGGGGTCTCCCGCGACGCCCAGGGCAACCCCGCCCTGCGCATGGCCATCCAGACCCGCGAGCAGCACATCCGCCGCGAGAAGGCCACGAGCAACATCTGCACGGCCCAGGCTCTTCTGGCCATCATGGCGGGCATGTACGCCGTGTGGCACGGCCCCGAGGGGCTGCGCCGGATCGCCGCGCGGGTTCATGCCTTCGCGATGGTCTTCGCCGAGGGGCTGCGTCGGCAGGGGTACACGGTGACCGCCGACCCGCGGTTTGACACCGTGCGGGTCACCCTGGGTCCTGGCGAGGCGGCGAGGGTCCTGGCCGCGGCCGACGCCCAGCGGATCAACCTCCGGGCCTTCGGCGACGACACCCTGGGCGTGTCGATGGACGAGACCACCACCCGGGCCGACCTGCGGGCCCTGTGGGGGGTGTTTGCCCCGCCCGGGGGCGTGGCCACCGACCTCGACCCCGACACCCTGCTCCAGGCGGTGTCCCTGGACTTCCCGCTCGAACTGACCCGGGCCAGCGCGTACCTCACCCACCCCCTCTTCCACCACTACCAGAGCGAACACCTCCTCCTGCGGTACATCCACAAGCTCCAGGGGCGCGACCTGTCGTTGACCCACTCGATGATCCCCCTGGGCTCGTGCACGATGAAGCTCAACGCCACGAGCGAGATGTTGCCCGTATCCTGGCCCGAGTTCGCTGCCCTGCACCCCTTCGCCCCGGCCGCGCAGTCGGTGGGGTACCAGAGGGTCTTCTCCGACCTCGAGCGTTGGCTCGCCGAGATCACCGGCTTCACCGCCGTCTCGCTCCAGCCCAACGCGGGCTCCCAGGGGGAGTACGCCGGCCTGCTGACCATCCGGGCCTACCACCGCCACCGCGGCGACCTGAACCGTACCGTCTGCCTCATCCCCACCTCGGCCCACGGGACCAACCCCGCCAGCGCCGTCATCGCCGGGATGCAGGTGGTCCCCGTGGCCTGCGACGCCAACGGCAACATCGACCTCGCCGACCTGCGGGCCAAGGCCGCCCAACACGCCGCCACCCTCGCGGCCATCATGGTGACCTACCCCTCCACCCACGGGGTCTTCGAGGAAGGCATTCGGGAGGTGTGCGAGATCGTGCACGCCTATGGGGGGCAGGTCTACATGGACGGGGCCAACCTCAACGCCCAGGTGGGCCTCTGTCGCCCCGGCGAGATGGGGGCCGACGTGTGCCACCTCAACCTCCACAAGACCTTCTGCATCCCGCACGGGGGCGGAGGCCCGGGCATGGGCCCCATCGCCGTGGCCCTGCACCTGCAGCCCTTCCTGCCCAGTCACCCCGTCCGGCCTCCGACGGGGAGCGGGGCCCAGTCGATCGGTCCGGTGAGCGCGGCCCCCTACGGGAGCCCGTCCATCCTCACCATCTCCTGGATGTACATCGCCCTCATGGGGGCCGAAGGGCTCACCCGGGCGACCCAGGTCGCCATCGCCAACGCCAACTACATGGCCAAACGCCTGGAGACCTTCTATCCCATCCTGTACCGCGGGGCGAAGGGGCGGGTGGCCCATGAGTTTATCGTCGACCTGCGGCCCTTTGAGAAGAGCGCGGGGATCAAACCCGACGACGTGGCCAAGCGCCTGATGGACTACGGCTTCCACGCCCCCACCATGAGCTGGCCCGTGGCCGGGACCTTGATGTTTGAGCCCACCGAGAGCGAGTCGAAGGCCGAGCTCGACCGGCTCGTGGACGCCATGATCGCCATCCGTGAGGAGATCCGTAGCCTCGAAGAGGGCCGCAGCGACCGGGCCGACAACGCCCTCAAACACGCCCCCCACACCGCCGCGGTGATGACCGGCCCGTGGACCCACGCCTACGACCGCGACCACGCCGCCTGGCCCGCCCCGTGGTTGCGCGACCTGAAGTTCTGGCCGCCGGTGGGGCGGGTCGACAACCCCTACGGCGACCGCAACCTGGTCTGCACCTGCCCCCCCATGAGCGACTTTAGCGTGTAGCCCGCCCCGGTGATTGCCCCTTCACGCCGGGCCGAGGGGTGCTTCAATGTTGCACGTGAAACATCTCCTCCCGGTCCTGGGCGTCGGCCTGTCTGTGGTCCTCCTCGGCTGCGAGTCGTCGCCGCCCCGGGGTCGGAGCCAGACTGTTCCCACAGACGCACCTACCACCGCGGTGCTCCTGCCCCCGACCGATCCGACGCCCCCCGACGTCCGGGGTGAGACATCCCCTGCCGACGGGAGCCTGCCCGAGACCGCCCCGTCCCCTGGCCGAGACGACGCCCCGTCGCCGTGGTGGGACGCCTACAACGACCGGCCCTTGTCGGGCCCCGAGGAGGACGCCCTCCTCCTGCGACTCGCCGCGCCCGAGGGCGACACCCGCCGGGCCGCCGCCATGGCCCTGGCCCGGCGCGGGGCCCTCGGACGGATCGAGGCCACCCGGGCGCGGATCCCGCCTCCGCTCCTCGACGACTACCTCCGCGGGCTGCACGGTCGGCCGCGAGAGCTGGTTCCGACCGGGTGGCAGGGGTTGCAGGAGTATACCGGCTCGGCCGAGCATCGCCTCCTGGCTCTGTCGGCCTGGAGCCGTCTGTCTCTCCCGCTGCCCATCAACAGCCGCGGCTGGGCCGTGTCCCTCCTGGCCTCTGCCCGGCCCGACGAGCAGCGGGTCGGGGCTCGCCTCCTCGGCCTTCCCGACGCCCCCCTGCCCTCGACCGGAGTGAGCACCGGGGTGGGGGCCACGGCGGCTCCGGTGATGGCCCGGGTCCTGGCCGGTCGGCCCGACCTCCCCCGTGACCACGCCGACCTCCTCGTGCGGGCCTGGTCGGAGCGTGCGGCCCTGCAGCCCCGCGATTGGGCCACGGCCGTGTTGGTGTTCGCCCAGCACCTGTCCGGGCCCGCAGCGGCCCCGTTGAGCCTGCCCGGAGCCCTGCGGGCCCTTCAGACCGCCCTCATCGACGACCCGCGGGTGCTGTCGCGGTTTCGGTGTCGGGTGGCCGTTCAGCGGGTGAGGCTCGGCGACGCGGCCAGCGTGGAGGGGTGTGGGCTCGATGCGAGCGACGGGTTCGAGGCCCTCGCGGCGGTGGAGGCCTCGCGGTTTGGTCCCGCGGCCACGCGGGTAGGGCTGTACCGGGCCCTCCTGGGCTCTCACGCCAGGCAGCCGCGGGTCTTGATCGCCGTGGCCGAGGCCCTGGGCGACCTCACTCCTGCCCAGGCCCTGCCCCTCCTGCGGGAGCTCGGCGCCGTGGGCGACCCTGGGGTCACCGCGGCCCTGCTCCAGACCATGATGTTGCACGTGCAACACTTCCGGGCCCTGCGCCCGGCCGAACAACGCGACATCCTCGAACGGGCCCTCCGCGGCGAGGAGCGAGATTTCCTGGAGGCCCGCATCGCGGCCCTGCGTCTGGCCCGGATGGTAGGCATTCGGGTCGAGGCCCCGTCGAGTACGATCCGCGAGGTGCAGCGTGCGGCCATCGCCGACGCAGGGATCGAAGCCCGCCCCGCGCCCCAGGGGAACGCCCCGGGACAGGGGCATCGGCTGGTGATCGAGACCCGCGGGGGCAGGGTGGTGATCGACACGGCCGACAGCTCGGCCCCGAGCTCGGTGGCCACGGTGCTGGAGGCCGCCCGGCAGCGGATGTACGACGGAACCCGGATGCACAGGGTGGTTCCGGGGTTTGTGGCCCAGGGGGGAGACCCGCGGGGGGACGGGTACGGGGGCACGATCCGGGTGACGCCGACGGAGGTGGGCCCCGGGCGTTTTGACCGGGGGGCCGTGGGGGTGGCCCTGGCGGGGGCCGACACCGGGGGGATGCAGTGGTTTGTGGTCCTGGCCGACGCTCCGCACCTCGACGCCCGGTACCCGTACCTCGGCCGGGTGGTCGAGGGCATGGAGGTGGTCGACCGATGGATGGAGGAGGAGACCCTCGTGCGGGTCACGGTGGAGTAGGGGCGGGTTTGAAACTATCGCTGTCAACTTAGGGTTTTCCAGGGTTCGTACGGCCCTGGGATGGTACCCAGTGTGGTGGGATGTTCGTCGCGTCGCGGGGAACGGAGTCCTCTCCCTTTGCGGTTCGCGCGTTGCCCGATTCCCCTCTCCACGGGAGAGGGGGGCTGCATGTCGAGAGAATCAATGGGGGAGAGGGGAAGTCCCCCAAGTACCTCCTCCGCCACACGCGCCAGCCGCCGTCGCAGGATCGCGAAGTTGATCGCGGTAGTTTCAAACCCGCCTGGGGTCAGAAGCGGAGCTCGGCCCGGGGGTCGCCGAGGTAGACGTTTTCCAGTTGGGTCATCAGGGCGTCGGTGGCGGGCACGTCGGGGGGCAGGGCGAGCAGGAGGGTGACGATCAGGTCGCCCGCGGGGTGCTGGGCCGTGCCCGGGAGGCCTTTGCCCCGAACCCGGAGCTTCATCCCGCTGTTGGCCCGCGGGGGGGTCTTCACCACCACCTCACCGTCTGGGGTCGGAACCCGAACCCGGGCCCCCCGCCAGGCTTCGAGCAGGGTCAACGGGACCCGCACACACAAGTCGTCGCCCTCGATGGAGAAGAACGGATGCTCCTGGATTCGCAGCGTAAGAATCAGGTCGCCCGGGGCCCCCGCCGGCGCCGCCATGCCCCGGCCCGGAACCCGCACCTTGGCCCCCGGCTTCACCCCCGACGGAATCCGAACCCGCAGGGGTTGTCCATTGAAGTTGATCGAGATCTCGCCGCCCCGCACCGCCGTCGGCAGGTCGACCGAGATCTCGGCCTCAAGGTTGCGCCCCTGGCTCCGCGGCCCCGGCCGTCCGGGACCGCCGAAGCCCCCCATCCCGGGGCCCCGCCCTCCCTGGAAGAACTGGTCGAAAATCTGCGACACGTCCGGACCCTGAGGCTGTCCGCCGCCCCCGAAGAGGTCTTCGATGTTGACCGCGCCGCCGGTGCTCCACGGGCCCCGCGATTGCCGAAGGTGACTCGGGTCAAAGCCCTCACGCAACGAGACCTCGCCGTATTGATCGTACATCTGTCGTCGCTGCGGATCGCTCAGCACCTCGTACGCGCGGTTGACGGCCTTGAAGCGGTCCTCGGCGGGTTTGTTGCCCGGGTTGCGGTCGGGGTGATACCGCATGGCCGCGGCGCGGAAGGCCTTCTTGATGGTGTCTGCGTCGGCGTTGCGGGCGACGCCCAGGGCTGCGTACAGGTCTTGTTCGGGCATGGTTGCCGTTGAAGCCTAAGCTGCGACCGCTGAGAGGGCAATGAATCACCACTCGCCGTGGCGTCCGTTGCCCTCGACATGAGGCCCGTAGTACACCGCGGCCAACCCTCACCCATGATCCCCATCGACCTGCGCAACCTCCCCCGACACGTCGCCATCACCATGGACGGCAACGGGCGTTGGGCCGAGCTCCGTGGTCGACCCAGAATGGCCGGTCACCGCGCCGGCAGCGGAGCCGTGCGTCGGGTCGTGCGAGCCGCCCGCAGGCTCGGGCTCGAGCAGCTCACCCTCTACGCCTTCTCCGCACAAAACTGGGGTCGGCCTCACGAGGAGGTCGAGGCCCTGATGGCCCTCCTGCAAGAGTTTCTCGTGTCTGAGCGCGAGGAGATCTTGCACAACCGGATCCGGCTCCGGGCCGTCGGAGATACGCGCCGACTGCCCCCGGCGGTGCGCGAGGTCCTGGAGGGCCTCTCCCACGAGTCGGGCACCCACCAGGGGATGGTTCTCTCCCTGGCCCTGTCCTACGGGGGCCGCGAGGAGATCGCCGACGCCGCCCGCCACCTGGCCGAACAGGTCGCCCAGGGCCGCCTGCGCCCCGACGAGATCACCGAGGCCCGGCTCCAGGCCGCCCTGCCGTCGCTCCAGTATGGCGACCCCGACCTCATGATTCGTACGGGGGGGGAGCAGCGCATTTCCAACTTTCTCTTGTGGGGCGCAGCGTATAGCGAGTTGGTGTTCTCAGAGGTACTGTGGCCCGACTTCGGCGCCGACGACCTGTACGAGGCCCTCGGGGCCTACCAGCGTCGACAGCGGCGATTCGGCCTCGTGCCCGACGTTTCCCCATCGGCCCCTACGCCTCTAGAGCTCACCGCGCCATGTCCAACACCGTCGTCCGGCTCCTGACGGGGTTTATCGGGGCCCCCCTCATCCTGGCCATCGTCTTCTTCGCCCCCTTCCTCGGGTATTACCTCCTCGCCGGGACGGCCATGACCCTGGCCGCGTACGAGTTCTTCGGCATGACCCACCACGACGACCCCACCGGCCGTCGCCTCGGGACTGCTCTGACCGTCCTGCTCTTCTCCGCCCTCGTGTACGCCCGCTTCGGCCACGACCACCCCACCGTGGCTCTGTGGGCGGCCCTCCTCCTGAGTCCTGTGGCTCTCTTCTTCGGCCTCGTGCGCCCGGCCCACATCAACCACGCCCTGCCCCGCACCACGGCCCTGGTGTTTGGCCCCCTGTACCTCGCAAGCACCATGGGGGCCCTGGCCGTCCTGCGCACCGTCGGGACCTCCCGCGAGGGCGCGGGCCTGGTGGTCCTTGCCCTGGCCACAGCCTGGGGCAGCGACACCGCCGCGTATTTCGCCGGCCGAAGCATCAAAGGCCCCAAGCTCTTCCCCGCGGTCTCTCCCAACAAGACCTGGTCGGGCGCCCTCGGAGGCCTGGCCATGGCCATGCTCTCGGCGGTGGTGCTGCATTACACCATCCTGCCGACCCTCCCCCTGGGGATGGGGGTCCTCGTGGCCGGGGCCGCCGGGGCCGCCGGGCAGATGGGCGACCTCGCCGAGTCGGTGCTCAAGCGCAGCGCAGGGGTCAAAGACTCGGGCGGGCTCCTGCCCGGGCACGGGGGCATCCTCGACCGCATCGACGCCCTGGTGTTTACGTCCCTGGTGGTGTTTGGAGCCGTGGAGACCGGGCTCCTGCGGTTTTCCCGCGGGGTGTAGTCCCGACCGTCCCGACGAGAGGTTACCGGGCCCGCTTGTAGAACGGGGTCGCCACCACCACGGCCCCGGCCTCGCGTCCGCGGGCGGGGTCGCGCAGGCGCAGCGGGGTCCCGAGAGCCCCGAGGGCTACGGGGACGTAGGCGAGCCCGATGTTCTTGCCCAGGGTAGGGGACGGAGAGGCCGAGGTGACCCGGCCGATCTTCGTGCCGTCCGCGTCGAGGACCTCCCAGCCGTCGCGGGCGATGGCCCGGTCGGTGACCTCGAAGCCCACGAGCTTGTCGGGGAGCCCGGCGGCCTTGGTGGCCGCGATGGCCTCACGCCCCACGAACGGACCCTTGTCGAGTTTGACGGCCCACCCGAGGCCCGCCGCGAGGGGAGGGGTGGTCTCGTCGATATCGTTGCCGTAGAGGGCCATCTTGCACTCCAGGCGCAGGGTGTTACGCGCCCCGAGGCCGCAGGGACGGGCCCCGTAGGCGGCCCCAAGGGCCAGGAGACCCCGCCACAGGGTCGCGGCCTGGGCGGGAGGACACATCAGCTCGGCCCCGTCCTCCCCCGTGTACCCCGTCCGCGACACCGTCACCGGAACATTAAGAATCCGGGCCTCGGCGAAGTGGAAGGCCGGCAGGGCCGTCACCTGCGGGTCGCACCCTGCTTCCTGCAAGAGCTTGAGGGCCTTGGGGCCCTGCACGGCGATGAGGGCGGTGTCGTCGGAGATGTCGGTGACCGTGGCCTTGCCCTCGAGGCTGCGGGTGAAGTGCCCGACGATCTTGGCCCGGTTGGCCGCGTTGCAGACCACCATCACCCGGGTGGGCGACACCCGGTACACGATGAGGTCGTCGAGGGGAAAACCCTCGGCGTTGCAGCAGAGGGTGTACCGGGCCTGACCGTCGGCGAGGCCCATGATGTCGTTGGTGATGAGCCCGTCGACGAGGGCGAGGGCCTCGGGCCCATCGACCCGCAGCTCGCCCATGTGCGACACGTCAAACAGGCCCACGGCGGTGCGCACGGCCGTATGCTCCTCCACGATCCCCGCATACTGCACGGGCAGGGAGTACCCGGTGAAGGGAACCATCCGGGCCTTGAGGGCGAGGTGTTCGGCGTAGAGGGGGGTGTGCAGGAGGGGGGTGTCGCGCATGAGGGCGAAATCATAGTCCCAATCGTGGGCCAGGAGAATGACCGTCCCCGGGTGTTTTCAACTCGGTCGAGAGGTGGGATAGACTCGCCCCGTCGTGTGGCGCGTGGCGACAGGGTGTTGTCTGGCGGTGTCGGTCCTCCTGGGCTGCGGGGCCAATCACTCGCCCTCCGTGGGCCAGCCCTTCGGCGCCGACGGAGGCCTTCGCGACACGGGAGAGCTTGTGCCCGAGGTCGACGCGGACGCTCCCTCCGACGCGGGGACACCCCGTACAGACACGGGTCCGGCTCCGACCCTGCCGACCGACGCAGGGCCCGTCCCGCCAGGGGCAGGGCCCTATCCCCTGGTATTCGTGCACGGGTTTGCAGGCTTTCGCGACCTGGGGCCCATCAACTACTTCTACAACGTGGCCGCCGACCTGCGGGGGCGCGGCGAGAGCGTGTTTGAGCCCGTCCTGGCCCCCTTCGCCTCCCCGGCCGTGCGGGCCCCCATGCTGGCCCAAAGCCTCACCGGGGTCTTACAACGTACGGGCCGCGCGCGGGTGGTGATCATCGCCCACTCCCAGGCCGGCCTCGACGCCCGGTACCTCATCTCCTCCCTCGGCTGGGGCGACCGGGTGGCCGCCCTTGTCACCGTCTCCACCCCCCACCGCGGGACCCGCCTCGCCGACGCCCTCCTCGGGCGCGTCCCCGAGGCCAGCGACGCCCTCCTCAACGGGGCCGCCACCCTCCTGGGGTTTGCCTACAACGAAGCCCGGTCCCGGGCCGACCTGCGGGCCGCCCTGACAGCCCTGTCCGAAGGCGACAACGAGGCCTTTCAGCGGGCCAACCCCGACGACCCCCGGGTGCGTTATTTCAGCTACGCCGGGCGCAGCAACAGCCGCGACGGCCGCGGCCCCTGCGCCGACGGTGAGGTGGCCGACGAGCCCTCCCTCACTGACACGGCCTTCCTCCCCCTCGCGCCCTTTGCCCGCCTCCTGGAGCGGGACAACCCGGGTCGTTACGTCAACGACGGCCTCGTGACGGTCGAGAGCGCCCGGTGGGGGCGGTTTATGGGCTGCGTCCCTGCCGATCACTTCGACGAGGTGGGACAGATCGCACGCCGGGGCCCGGTGCCAGGGTCCAACTTCGACCACGTCCTCTTCTATCGCGACGTGGTGCGGAGGCTTCGCCAAGAGGGTTTGTAATGAGGGGGATTCGCGGTAGCGTTGCACCCCCATCATGAGCACCCCCCGAAGCTGGCGCCTCGACGGATACGCCCAGGACGCCAAGGTCTACCTGACCGGAGCCCAGAGCCTCGCCGACGACCGCGGCCACGTCGAGGTCGAGAGTCTGCATCTGCTCTACCGGCTCCTCGACCGCGACGCGTACACCCAGAAGGTCTTCGAGACCGCAGGGATCGACCCGGGCGACCTCCTCGTGGAGTGCGAGGCCGTCCTGCGTAAGCTCCCACAGGTTCCGGGGGCCGTGGCCTTTGTCTCGCCGCGGCTCTTCGGCACGAGCACCCGGGCCGAGTCGGAGGCCTCGCGGGATGCCAGCCCGGTCAGGGTTCGGCACCTGGTGGCGGCCCTGGTCTCGGAGGTGGCCGGGCTCACGGGGGCCGTCCTGCGGTCGCTCGACGTGGACGAAAAACGTGTGCGCGACGCCCTCAAGAGCGTCCCTGAGGGCCCGATGGTGACCACCGACGCCTCGGCCCCGTCGAGCGGGGGCGGGGGCGGAGGGAGCGGCGGAGGCGGGGCGACGGGCGACGGCAGCGTGCTCGGGCGGTACACCCGTGACCTCATCGCCGAGGCCAGCAGCGACCGCTACGACCCCATCGTCGGCCGCGACGGCGAGCTGCGACGGCTCCTCCAGGTCATCGCCCGCCGCCAGAAGAACAGCCCCCTCCTCGTGGGCGAACCGGGCGTCGGCAAACGGTCGATCGGGTACGCCCTGGCGGCCCGGCTGGCGCAGGGCGACGTGCCCGCCCCCCTCAAGAAGAAGCGGCTGATGCAGCTCGACCTCGGGCTCCTGGTGTCGGGGGCCCGGCTCCGGGGCGAGCTCGAAGACCGGCTGCGGCAGGTTCTTCAGGCCGCCAGCGACGCCGAGGGCGACATCATCCTCTTCGTCGACGAGCTGCACACCCTCTTCGGCAGCAGCTCCGTGGGCTCGGGCCCCGCCGACCTGCTCAAGCCCGCCCTGTCCCGGGGAGAGATTCAGCTCATCGGGACGACCACCCCCGGAGAGTACAAGAAGACCATCGAGAAGGACGCGGCCCTGTCGCGCCTCTTCGCGGTCATTCACATCGAGGCCCCCACCGAGGAGGAGGCCCTGGCCATGTGCCGCGGGATCGTCGAGCGGTACGAGGTTCACCACGGGGTGCGGATCAACGACCCGGCCGTGGTGGCCGCGGTCAAGCTCTCCAAGCGCTACCTCTCGGGCCGCGAGCTCCCCGACAAGGCCATCGACCTGCTCGACGAGGCCGCGGCCCTGTGCCGGCTCTCTCTCGACGCGGGCCCCCCCGAGCTCGACTCGCTCACCCGGCAGCAGTCGGCCCTCGAAGCCCAGCACCGCTCCCTCGTCGACGAGGACGACCCGGCTTCGGTGGAGGTCCGGGTGCGGGTCGAGGCCGAGCTCACCGCGGCCAAGTCACAGCTCGCGACCCTGCGCCCGCGGTGGGACCGTCAGCGCAGCGCCATCGCCGCCGTCCAGGCCGGGCGCGAGCGGGTCCTGACCCTCCGCACCGAACGCGACAAGGCCGCCCGGGTCGGCGACACCCTCACGGCCAGCCGCATCGGGACCCAGGAGCTTCCCCCCGCCGAGACGGCCATGGAAGACGCCGAGCGGGCCCTGGCCGCCGAGAGCCCGCTCCTCCTGCGCACGGAGGTCGACGCCGAGGGGATCGCCCGGGTGGTCGAGCAGTGGACGGGGGTCCCCGTGAGCAAGCTCCTGGCGAGCGAGACCGAGAAGCTCCTGCAGATGGAGGCCCACCTGCGCGAGCGGGTGGTGGGCCAGGACCCGAGCATCGCCCTCATCGCCAAGGCCGTACGCCGGGGCCGGGTGGGGCTGCGCGATCCGGGCAAACCCATCGGGAGCTTCTTGTGCCTCGGGCCCACGGGGGTGGGCAAGACCGAGGTGGCCAAGGCCCTGGCGGAGTTCCTCTTCGACGACGAGGGGGCCATGGTCCGGCTCGACATGAGCGAGTTCATGGAGAAGGGGAGCGTGTGGCGGCTCATCGGGTCGCCCACGGGCTTCGTCGACTCCGAGTCGGGGGGCATGTTGACCGAGGCCATCCGGCGTCGGCCCTTCAGCGTGGTCCTCTTTGACGAGGTCGAGAAGGCCCACCCCGACACCTTCAACATCCTGCTCCAGGTGCTCGACGACGGTCGGCTCAGCGACAACCGCGGCCAGCTCGCCAACTTCGCCGACACCGTCATCATCATGACGAGCAACATCGGGGCCCCGCGCATCTTGGAGGCCACCGAGGGGGGGGCCAACGACGAGGAGCTGCGGGAGGAGATCCAGGGCGAGCTCAAGCGGCACTTCCGCCCCGAGTTTCTCAACCGCATCGACGACGTGTGCATCTTCGAGCGCCTCTCCCGCGAGGCCCTGCGGGGCATCGCCGACATCCAGATTCGCCGACTGGGCAAGCTCCTCACGGAGAACCGCATCAAGCTCGAGGTCACCCCCGAGGCCCGCGACCTCCTGACCGACCTCGGGTACGACCCCGCCTTCGGGGCCCGTCCCTTGAAGCGGGTGATCCTGAAGCAGCTGCAAGACCCTCTGGCCGAGGAGCTTCTGCGGGGCGGATACAAGGCCGGGGACACGGTGCGGGTGGGCGTCGGCGACGAGGGGTTCTCCTTCGCGCGGGTGTCATGAAGTCGGCGGGGCCCGGGGCCGTACCCAGGGGGATGAATCCCTGGCGTACGATCGTGCTCTTTGGCCTCGCCGCGGTTCTCACTGCGACGGGGACGGAGGCCCAACCCCGGCGGCGTCGGGTTCGGGACGCGGGGGTGGATGCGGCGGTGGTTCGGCCTCCGACCCACGGGCGCCTCGACGGGGTGGCGGCCCAGCGGGTCTTGCGGGGGGCCTCGGAGCGGGTGCAGGCGTGTTACCGCACGGGCCTCGCCCGCGATCCGCTCCTGCGCGGGGAGATCACGGTGCGGCTTCGGGTGGAGGAGGACGGCAGCGTGTCGGACGTCCAGTCGGGGGCCTCGGAGGGAGCCCGATCGGGCATGTACGCAGTGTCGCAGTGCATCGGGGCGGTGCTCCAGACCCTGCGGTTTCCGCGGCCCGAGGGGGGGCCCGCGACCTTGTCGGCCCCGTACGTGCTTCAGCCCTCGGAATGAGGGCCACACGCGCCGGCCGGGGCCTCGCGGCGGCCCTGGGGCTGGTCCTGGTCGGCTGCACGGGGGTCCCTACGCAGGCCGGGCGTGGAGGCCTTCGGGGGCGCAGCCGGGCGGCCGAGCGGGCCCTGGTGGCCGCCGGGCGTGCGGCCCTGGAGCGGGCTGAGACGCGGGCCACCCGGTGTTTCCAGGGCGAAGAGGGGCGGGTCACGGTCGACGGGGTCTTTACCCCGCACGACGGGCGTTTTACGGTGCGGCAGACGGGCAACCTGGAGGCCCGCCGGGGGCTCGACCAGTGTGTGGCCGCGGCCCTGGAGACGGCCCAGATCGAGCCCTTCGCGGGCCCACCCCTGCGGATGCGCTGGACGGCGGCGGGGACGGTCGTGTCGGCGGCGGTGCGGGCCATGATGGCCGAGCGGCACAGGGTGACCCCGGAGACCTACGTCGAGGAGGCCGACTGGCGTGCGGTGTTCGCGGTATTGGTGGCAGGCCGGGGGGCCTTTCAGGACTGCTACGAGGACGCCCTCCGTCGCGACCCCACCCTGACCGGAACGGTCACCCTACGCTTCACCCTGACCCCATTGGGACGGGTACGGGACGGCAGGGCTACGGGGACCCGGGGCCTGGTCGGGGTGGGACATTGTGTCCTCTCCCGGGTATTTTTGATGGGGTTTCCGCCCCCGGTCGGGGGGGTGTCGGATTTCGAGGCCCCCCTCCGGTTTCGTCCGCGGTGAGGTTGTCTCGAGACACTCAACCGACACTATCCATGGTGGATTACGTGTCGGGTGTGACTGCGTAGTATGTCAGTTGAAGACGGTCAGGCGACGTCTATCCGTACACGGTTGAGTATCTGTTGAGATTCTCTTCTGTGTTGGATGAGTGTCTCAAGACAACGCGGTTACATCCTGAACCGTTGCGGAAACGACACGGGCACGTCGCTGCGCCACGACCACGATTCGCTGGAGGCGGGGGTCACCGAGGGGCCGGGCGGGCGTTGGCTCGGGCGGTGGGCGACCACGAGGGGGGTGATCCCTGCGGAGGGGTTTCGGGGCGCGGGAGGGATCGAGGGGAGGGGTCGCAGGGCAGCCATGGGCCCGACGCTACCGGGGGGCGCCCGGGAGCGGCGAACTTGCTGCAAGCTTGACAGGACACCCCCGCCCGTGGCGACCGGCGCTCAGAGGGGAACGTCCACCCGCTGGACGATCTCGTGCAGCACCCGCTCGGCGTCCTCGCGCAGGGCCTCGCCCGGGCCGAACCCGTCGAGCCCCTGGAGCCGCACCCGGTGGGCCAGGACGGGGATGGCCAGCTCGGACACGTCGTCGGGGATCGCGTAGGACCGCCCGCGTACGATGGCCCGGGCCTTGACGGCCCGCAGGAAGGCCAGGGCCCCGCGGGTGGACACGCCCTGGGCGACCGACTCGTGGACCCGGGTGCCGTGTACGATGGCGTAGAGGTAGTCGATGAGGGCCGGGTCGACGGCCACGAGGTCGACCTCGCGTTGGGCCTCGACGAGCTCTTCGAGGGTCACGGCCTGGACGATCCCGTCGACGGGCTCGGTGCCTCCGCGGGTGCTCAAGAGCTCCTTCTCGATGGCGGCGGCGGGGTAGCCCACGGCCGTGCGCAGGAGAAACCGGTCGAGTTGGGACTCGGGGAGGGGGTAGGTGCCCGCGGTGTCGTCGGGGTTTTGGGTGGCGATGACCGCGAAGGGCTCCTTGAGGGGGTGGGTGACCCCGTCGATGGAGACCTGGCGCTCGCTCATGGCCTCGAGCAGGGCCGACTGGGTCTTGGGGGTGGCCCGGTTGATCTCGTCGGCCACCAGGATGTGGGTGAACACGGGCCCCGGGCGAAACTCAAACGTGCGCTCGGAGGCGTTGTAGACGTTGACCCCGAGGAGCTCGGAGGGCATCAGGTCGCTCGTGCACTGGACGCGGCGAAAGTCGGTCCCGAGGGCCCGGGCGAGGGCTCGGGCCAGGGTGGTCTTTCCCACCCCTGGGACGTCCTCGATGAGCAGGTGACCGCGGGCCAGGAGGGTGATCACGGCCCGCTCGACCACGTCGGGTTTGCCCGACAGGGCCACCCCCACGGCGCGGGAGAGCTTGCGGGCGACCCCGTGGGCGGCGGCCGAGACGGCGGGAGGAGAGGGGGACGCGGGCTCGGCCATGGGGTGCGGGGGCTTCGGGGAAGCTCGAAGCGTGTATCAGGGATTGGGGGGCCGACGCCACAGTTACGCGGGGTGGGGCTCTGGGGCCCGGGGCAGGGTGATCCGGAGCCGCATGCCGGCCGAGGCCTCGGGGTCGACCTCGACGGCCCCTCCGTGCAGGACCACGAGGCGACGGGCCACGGCCACGGCCAGTCCCAGCCCCGCGGCGAGGCGGGCCCCGGGGGGCGGAGCCTCGAAGGGGTCGAGCATCTGGGTCAGGGCCGCGGCGGTCAGGGCCACCCCGGGGCACTGGAGGGTGAGGGTCACCGCGGCGGGGGTGGTCTCGACGGAGAGGGTCGGGGGGCCCGAGGCCCCGGGGCGGCTGTGGCAGAGGGCGAGGAGGGCCCCGAGGCTCTGGGCCGCGCGCAGGGGGTCGACGTCGAGGGAGAGGCCCTGAAGCGAGGCAGGCAGGTCGAGGGGGTGCAGGACGGCGTCGCCCAGGCGGCGGCGGGCGGTGTCGAGGGCCGCGTCGAGCAGGGGCCCGAGGGGGGTGGGGCTGCGGTCGAGGGGCATCCGGTCGGCGTCGAGGCGGGCCGCGTCGAGGAGGTCGTCGATGCGCTGGAGGAGGTCTTCGCCGCCGCGGACCACGGCCCCGAGGCTCTCGCGTTGTCCGGGCGACAGGGGGCCCTCCACCCCGAGGAGGAGGAGGTTGGCGAAGCCGAGGACGGCGTTGAGGGGCCCCCGGAGGTCGTGGCTGACCCCGGCCAGCACGAACGAGCGCAGCCGGGCGGTCTCCAGGCGCGCCCGCAGGGCTCGTCGTTGGTCGTCGCTCATGGCGTGGAGGCGATCGGTGAGGGCGTCGAGGCTCTGGGCCAGGGCCAGGACCTCGCGGCTGGCCCCGGGGGCGAGGTCGGCGGCTCCCGCGGGGAGGGGGCGGTCGAGGTCGAGGGCCTCCATCCGGCGGGTGAGGGCGTCGAGGGCCCGGCGGGGGCGGCGTCCGAGGCGGGCCCCGATCCAGAGGCCGACGACCCCGAGGGCCGCGGGGAAGATCAGGACGGCCCAGGGGCGGGCGGGAAGCTCCTGGGGGGCCCGGAGCCGGCCCGGGGAGGCGGCCGAGGGGGTGTAGCCGGCCGCGGCGAGGATGCGGGTGGTTCCGCGGTCGGGCAGGCCCTCGGGGGTGTGCAGGACCGAGGCGAAGAGGGCGGCCGAGTGGGCCTGGGCCAGGCGCTGTTGCTCGGCCAGGTGGACCAGGACGAGGCTCGCGGAGAGCAGGGCCGCGGACGCGCAGGGGATGGCCACGGCGAGGGCCCCGCGGGTCTCGATGCGGTCGCCGCGGGCGATGGGGGGAGCGACGGCCGCGGGAGGCAGCCCGGCCGACCAGGGGCGCAGGGCCGCGCGCAGGGCGGGGTAGAGCACGACCGAACCCAGGGCCAGAAACGAGGCGTCGAGCATCGCCCCCGCGGCCAGGATCCCCTCGGGCGAGCCCCCCACGAAGCTCCACCCGAGCACGAGGAGGGCCCCGGCCAGGAGGGCCCCCGTGCACCGTCGGGGCAGGGCCCGAACCCGCCCGACCGTCGGCCAGCCGAGGCTCGCCCCCAGGGGGAGGAGCACGAGCCCCAGGGCCAGGGCCGTCCGGGCGTCGCGCCCCGGGTCGGAGGGCACGAGGAAGGCCTCGCCGAGGGCCCGGAGCCCGACGATCCCTGCGAAGCAGGCGCCTACAGCGAGGCCGCAGCGTCGGGCCGACGGGGTCACGGGGCGGCCTCGGGCGACTCGTCGTCGCGGGGCAGGGTGATGGTGAAGGTGCTCCCCACGCCGACCTCGCTGTGGGCCGAGAGGGTTCCGCCGTGGAGCTCGACGAGGCCGAGGGTGATGGCCAGGCCGAGCCCTGCGCCCCGGGCCTCGGCCCCGCGCCCGCGCTCGAAGGGCTTGAAGAGACGACGCAGCTCGGCGGCGGCGATGCCCGGGCCCTCGTCGCGTACGGCCACCGCGAGGACCCCGTCGGGGCGCTCGGTGAGGGACACGGTCACCCGCTGTCCGCCGTGTTCGATGGCGTTGAGCACGAGGTTGGTCAGGGCCCGTCGCAACGCCACGGGGTCGGCCCGTCGCAGGGCCCGGGGGGGAGCCTCCAGGGTGACGGCGACCTCGCGGGTTCGGGCGACGCCCTGGGCCTCGCGTACGACCTCGCGGGTCATCTCGGCCACGTCACACGGAACCCTCCGCAAGGCGTACCGGCCCGCGGCCATGGCGGACAGGTCGAGCACGTCGTCGACCATGCGCAGGAGGTGTCGGCCGGCCTGGGCGATGACCTCGACGTCCTCGCGTTGGGCCTCGGCGAGGGGGCCGTCGGCCCCGGACAGGAGCAGGTCGGCGAAGCCTACGATGCTGTTGAGGGGCGTCCGGAGCTCGTGGCGCAGGGTGGCCGCGGTGGCCTCGCGCCGACGCTCGTTGTCGTCGAGGCGCACGAGGGCCTCGCGGTGTTGGGCCGACTCCTCCGCGAAACGCCGCTGCAGCCGGTTGAACGCCGCCAGCAGGGCCCCCACCTCGTCGGGGGTGTGCATGGGCAGGGCCGACACCTCCTGGACCTCCCCCCGGGCCATCCGGGCGGCGAGCTCTGCGGCGGCCCGAACGTCCGCGGCCAGGTCGCGGGCCACCAGGGCGCTCGCAGCGATCCCTGCCACGGCCGCCGCGGCCAGGGCCAGGACCAGCTCCAGTCCGAGCCGTGACCACGCCCGCCGGAGGTTCGGGACCTCCACGGCCACGGTCAGGGCCATGGGGTCGAGGTCGGGGGCCACCAGGGGTTCGCGGGCGACGGCCCAACGCCCCGCCTGGCCTGTCAGAACCCGCGTTGTCCCCGAGCCCACCGCGCGCGGAAGCCCTGCGGGCCAGGGCAATCCGCACAACGCCGCGTCCCCCGCGACGGTCCGTATCCCCACCCGAACCCCGTCCCGCTGGTTGATCCCGCGCAGGAGCGGGCATCGCCCCGCGGGGGGCGTCTGGGCGAGGCGATTGGCCGTGACCAGGGCCAGGAGCGAGGCCCGAGCAGTGGCCGTACGTCGCAGGGCCCCGTCGGTGAGCTCGTACGAGGTCACCGCGGCCACGGCCCCGACGAGGCTCAGGGCGGTCCCGGTGGTCCACACGAAGCGCGCGAGGAGCCCCTCGGCACGACGGGCAGGACGCGGGGGCGCGGGGCTCACCCCGGGGAGGGTAGTCACGAGGTGCGGCCCAAGAGTATAGCCTCGGGCACCCCCAAGCCATGTCAACGTCCCCTCCGGCCTCCTTCGCGGACTACCTCTGCGCCCGTCTGGTGCTCGAAAAGGGCTTCGTCGAGGGGTATCCCCCCGAGGCCGAGGCCCTCGCGGCCCAGTGCCACACCGTGCTCACCTGGACCGACGGGATCGCCTTCGGGCTCGTGGCCGTCATCGACCAGACCCGGCACGACCCCAAGGTCTTCACGCTGAAGCCCGAGGAGCTTGTCGCGATCGGCACGGACTGCCTCGGGTACACGGGGACGATGCAGGGCGTGAAGGTCCCGGTGACGATCCAGCTCTGGGAGGTCGGGGTGTCGGCCACCCCCGAGCGGCGTACGAAGTACGAGGCCCTGCACCGGCCCCCGGGCACGGAGAAGGTCGGGATCTCGGGGTGGATCCTCGACCCCGAGGGGACGGACCCCGGAGCCCGCCTGTGGACGACCCAACGGTGGTACCAGACCGCCCATCCTGGGGCTCGATGGCTGCGTCGTGTGTTGACCACCCCGCGGGCCTCGCTGGAGGCCCTGCGCGAGGACGTCGGAACCCTCGCCGGAGACCCCACGGTCACCCAACCGACCCTCACCTACGGGCTCCTGGGGCTGATCGCGGTGGTCTTTCTCGGGGAGCTGTACGCGTCGGGGGGAGCCTCGCCGACGGTGCCGGTGCTCGTGAGCGTCGGGGGCTTGATGCGCACCCTGGTGGTGGGCGAGGGCCAGTGGTGGCGCCTCGGGACGGCCCCGCTCCTGCACGGGGGCTGGCTTCACCTCCTCATGAACGCCATCTCCCTGTGGATGGTCGGCAACATCCTCGAACCCCTCGTGGGACGGCGCTGGTACGCCGCCCTCTTCGTGCTCGGGGCCCTCGGGGGCTCTCTCCTGGGGCTGCTCCTCAACGCCCCCAACGTGGTGAGCGTCGGGGCCTCGGGGGCCATCATGGCCCTCTTCGCCGCGGCCCTCACCCTCACCTGGAAGCTCCCCGAGGGGACGCATCGCGGACAGCTCCAGGGGGGGCTTTTGCGGGTCCTGGTCCCGTCGCTCCTGCCCATCGCCACCGTACGAACGGGCGACCACATCGACTACGCCGCCCACTTCGGCGGGGCCCTGATGGGTCTGGCCCTGGGTCTGGGGCTCCTGGCCCTGTGGCCCCGTCGAGAGCCTCTCCCGCGCGGGTCCCGGGTGGCCTCGGGGGTTGCCCTCGTCGGGCTCTGCGTGGCCCTCCTGGGGCTGTCGCAGGGCGTACGCGGGGCCCTCGCGGCGGGTGCCATCATCCCGGCCAGCGAGCTCCCGGCGGGGGCCCGGTACAGCGACCTGATGGCCCGGGCCGACGACCTGGCCACCCGGTATCCGCGCGACCCGCGGGCCCGGTTTGTGCGGGCCATCCAGCGCAACGCCCGGGGCGACACCCGGGGGGCCGAGGCCGACCTGCGGGCGGGTCTGGCCGAGGGCGACATCCTACGGACGCATTTCCCCGACCGGCGTCTGGAGGTGGCCCTGCGGTCCACCCTGGCCGAGATGCTCCAGGAGCGGGGCGAGGCGGCCGAGGCCCGGCGGGTGGTGGCCCCGGTGTGTGGGGTTCGGATCGACGGGCAGTTTCCGCCGCAGTTGATCCTGTCGGGGCTCTGCGACGAGCCGGGGGCGGCCGCTCCGCGGCGACGGCGCTGACGGGCTCTGGTGCGTCCACCGGGGGCGCAGTGGTGACGGGGGGAGGGCGGTGTTAGCGTTGGGAGATGGACACCCGGAGGAGCCTTCTGTTGTTGCTGGGGGTAGTCCTCGGGGGGACGGGGGCGTGGTTGGTGTCGGCGGCAGAGGAGGTGGCGACGGCGCGGGCCTCGTTGGAGCGCATCATGCGCGTGCAGGACGAGAGTGCCCGGGCGCGGGGCTGGGTGCAGGTCGACGCGGGGCGGGCTACGCGGGCGCTGGCCGACCGACCGTGGCGCGGCCTCGGGGTGTGGTGGATCGACGACCCGACCCCATGGACGGGCGGGGCCCCCCACGATGCCCGCCCTCAGGTGGCCACGGTTGACAACCTGGTCTTCCGGCGTACCCGGGTCGCCGACCCGGTCCGCGCCCGTATGCAAGAGCCCGTGTATCTCAGCATGGGTGTCAGCATTGACCATCGTGAGGTCCTCCGCTGTGACAACCGCGGTCTGTACGGGGCCGACCCTCCGGTGGAGGTCCGTCAGAGCCAGGACCTGCGCCTGATCGAGTTTCGTTGTCGGTCGGGGATGTTGCAGGAGGGCCGGTACGTCCAGCAGGGGTTCGTGGTGGAGTCTTGTCCGCTCGCGGGGAAGGTCGCGTCGCATGTGTGGGCCGACCGCGACCGGCGTCACGCCGCGATCGAGGGCCTCGACCGGGCGGTGCGGGTGTCGGGAGGGCTCCTCGGGGCCCTGGCCCTTGGGATGGCGTGGGCGGGGTCCAAGACCCGACGACGGCGGGCGTTGGGGCATGCAGGGCTGAGCCCGATGCCGTATCGCGCCCGGTGGCAGAGGCCGATCCGGCCCGCGGACGACGAGGCGAGGATGGGAGCCAGGCTCCATGTCGGGGTCACCCTGCTCTGTGTGCTGGCCTCCGGCTGGGTGGCGTGGGAGAGCCGGGAGCTGTACCGACTGCCCACGGCCGCGGCGATGCCCGCGTCGTCGCTGGAGCCCACGGAGTTTCCCTTGGTCTTCGTGGGGGCGCTGCCAGGAATGGTCATTATAGTAGACGAGATCGATTAGGAGTTCGTTCGGGGCGGTGAGACCCCGGGCTGCGGGTGACGAGGGACGGGCGGCGTGCGACGAGAGGCCGACAGCGAAACCGCCAGGGCGCAAGGGCCGCAAGGGTCAGAAGGTTTTGTGGGGAACGGCGGCGTGACCCCCTCGACGCTGTGTGGGCGACGAGAGATCGGCTGCGGGCGGCGATGGGAGCGGTTTGCGGACACAACCTGCGGTGCATACTCGCGTGGTGTCCCTGTCAGCTCCCCACGGGCAACGAGCACACCAGGCGTACGGCCAGGGTGGCGTCTCGGGACCGTCCTGAGAAGGCCCGTCGCCACGCCGACAGGAGCATCTGCCACTCGCCTACAGACTGCCACGGGGACAGGGCTGCCCCGCCTCCGCGCACGACCCGCGGGCCTTCAATCTCTGGCTCCCAGGCCCTGCCGTCTTGCGGGGCGCCGTCGTAGTTGGGGTGAAAACGATCGGCACAGAGCTCGCCAACCCCGAGGCCCACGAGGCCAAAGTCGTTGCTCGCGTCGTCGGTGAGCGGGTCGGCGTCGTCGAGGTACCGAAGACACACGATCCCTTCCGAGAGGGCCTCTTCGTCATCACTCCCCGGAACACCATCCCCATAGGGCCTGTTTCAAAACAAGATGTGCGATCTGCGGCGTCGAGATGCGAGCGCTGCAAGGAGGGTTCGCGAAGGCATCCTCGATGGATTCCGAGCGATCCCGACGACGCAGCGCGACGCATATCGGCGTCGCAGGCGCGCAGATTGTTTTGAAACAGGCCCATACCAGAACAGGCTCTCGGTCCCGGCCCGGCACGCCCACTCCCACTCGGCCTCGGTGGGCAGTCGAAAACCCGTCACCGCGAGGGTCCGGGCCACCTCGGGCAGGGTGAGGTACACAGGGACGGGGTCGGCGGTCGCGGCGAAGGGGCGAGAGGGAGCGGGGTCGAGCGGGCCGAGGATGCGGGCCACCTCGGGGCCGAGCAGCGGAAAACGCCCGCAGAGAAAGGGGGCCACGGTGACCTCATGGGCGGGGCGCATCGTCGCGAGGTCATCGAGGAAGGCGCGCTCTTCGCCCGAGACGCAGGCCGCACGCAGGGCGCGCTCCTCGGGGTCGGACAGGCCCATGCGGAAGGTCCCGCCGGGGAGGAGGTTGAAGCGCACCCCGGTGGGGGCGTGACGCAGGGTGGCCACGGGAAACCCGCCGTACGTGTGGCTTCGGGCGAGCGACCAGTCGTGGCCGAGGGCCGCGCAGACCCTGTCGACGATCTCCGCGCGACGCTCCGCGGAGGCGTCCTCCCAGTCGAGAAAGTCCCACAGCTCGGGGGCGGAGGTCACCACGACGCCACCCCGTGCCGCGCGATGAGCCCCGGGAGGTCAGGGGTCTTCGCCAAGACCAGGGCCGCGTTGGGGCCCTGGGCCACACGCAAGAGCCACACGAGCACCGCGGGGAAGGGCTCGTCGCAGATGGCGTCTTTGCGAAGCGCGGCGCCCTCAGTGTCGCCGGTGGCCAGACAGTTGTCGTAGGCCCGAAGAAGGTCAAACAACTTGACCATGGTCTCGCGTCGCGCCTGCGGGAGCTTGCGCGGCGGCGTGCGATCGTTGAGGGCGAACACCTCGAGGCTCGGGGCCCCTTTGTTCCCGATCGGTTGAAACTCGCCCGAGGCGGGCAGGAAGGCGAGGTGGGCCGTCGGGTCGTCGACGGTTGGGTCGAGGAGGGCGGGCTGCCCGACGGGGTCGAGCGGAAACCGCTCGCGTTTGAGGTTGCTGTTGCAGTGCCCGCAGGCGAGCAGGTAGTTGCCCCAGGAGAAGGCGCGGTCGGGATAGAGGGCCTTCGGGTAGAAGTGCTCGATGTCGGTGCCCCGGTCGTCTTCGCAGTACATGCCGCGCGCCCGTCCCGCGGCCATCGCCTCCAAGGTCGTCCGCACCGTGTCGAAGAGGCCCGTCGCCTTCTGATTCCAGAGGCGCTCGGCTTCGGCCTTCGGGGCGTGGTGCGCGGCCACCTTCTGGGTGAGGGCGTCGAGGCGGCTCTGTGTGTCGGCATCGAGGGCGACGCGGACGATGAACCTCACTCCGTCGACTCCCGCAGGTGCAGCACCCGTACCTTGTGCTCGGCCAGAGCCCCCAGGTCGTTGGGGAGTTGCGCCTGGAGTTGGGTGTAGCGGGCCTTGTCGGCGTCGTCGGCGGTGTCTTGCAGGAGCTTGAGCTCCAGCGCGGCGAGCTCTGTGCGGAGGGCCTCTGCGGAGTCGGAGTGGGCGTGATCGAGGCCAAATAGCTCGGTCATCACCGCATCGTCGGCCCCCCCCTGAACCACCGCCCGGAAGTGATCGGGGTGGAGGTGCTCCATCGTGCGGTCTTCGCCGGGGGCGGAGAGGCGGATGATCCCGCGGTCGCTCGCGGCCTGACAGATGAAGGGGCTGTGCGTCGTAACGAGAAACTGGATGGCGGGGAAGTGCGCCCGGAGCCAGAAGCCGATGCGCTGCTGCCAGGCTACGTGCATGTGCGCGTCGACCTCGTCGATGAGCACGACCCCAGGCTGGGGGCAGTAGAGTTTGCCCCCCTCACGCTCCAGCCGAAGTCGGTCGTAACCAGCGTGCAGATGTCGGGCGAGGTCGACGACCAGCGCCGCGACGGTACGGTAGCCGTCACTCACCTGATCCAGGGGCAACGACACCCCGTCTCGTTTGATCCACAGGCCATCGGAGTCGACCCCCTCGACCTCGCTGCCATCGGGGAGGAGCCCATCCCGCAGAAGGTCGAGCACCGCGTCCCTCAGCTCGGCTGCACCGGGTTTGTTCTCGAGGGCGCGCGAGTGAATCGACTTCAGCCAGTCGACAGCATCGGCGAGCGTCGCCGATTCGTTAAACAGATTGACGAGTCGCGCGAGCTTGCGGTCCGCGCTGAGTCGCTCGACGTCGGAGGTGGTCGGGCCAAGCCGCCGATACGGCCCGTAGCCCGCGACAAACCAGCCGATGGGGGAGAAGTCCCAAGGTCCGGCGAAGATCGACGGCCCATCCGTCGTGTGCGGCTCGGCATCGGTTTGAAGGAGACTGGCGCGCTCCTGGGTGCGCTCCCATCGCAGTCGTGCCGTGAAGGAGTCCGGCGCGGGAATGCCCGAGCCGATGTGCGCGGAAACGTGTGGGTGTGTGCCTTCGACGGGTTTTGCTTCCGACTTCCAGCATTGGTCGAGGTGACGGTCGGACACCAGCCGCGTCGCGACCCGCGCCACCTGGGCGCCCTGGCGCACCCAGGCGGGGAAGGTGCCCACCAGCGAGCGGGCCGCGTCGGGCCCAACCACCGAGAGGGCTACCGCCTTGAGGAGGGTGCTCTTGCCCGCCCCATTGCGGCCGGCGAACACGGTCCAGCCCGCGTAGCTCCCGTCGCTGCGCGCCAGCGAGACCCGCTGGGTGCCGCGGAAGCTCCGCAGGTCGGCGATCTCGATCTCGGCGATGTACATCCTCGCCCGCGATCTTACTCCCGCGACGAGGGGACGGGGCCGGCGTCGTAGGCGGGGATGCCCGTGACCTCGTGGCCGAGCACGAGGGTGTGGATGTCGTGGGTGCCCTCGTAGGTGATCACGGTCTCCAGGTTGAGGAGGTGGCGCCCGATGGGGTACTCATACGTGATCCCGTTGCCGCCGAGGATGTCGCGGCACTTGCGGGCCGCTTCCAGGGCCATGTGGACGTTGTTGCGCTTGGCCAATGACACCTGGGCCGGGGTCATCTGCTTGGCCTCCTTCAGCCGCCCGAGGCGCCAGGCCACAAGCTGGGCCTTGGTGATCTCCGTCAGGATGTCGGCGAACTTGGCCTGGACGAGCTGAAACCCCGCGATGGGCCGCGAAAACTGCTTGCGGTCCTTGGCGTAATCGACCGCGCAGTCGAAGCAGGCCTGGGCCGCCCCGATGACGCCCCAGGCGATCCCGTAGCGGGCCTGGGTGAGGCACGACAGGGGGCCCTTCATGCCCACCACCCCGGGCAGGATGGCCGAGGCCGGGAGCTCGACGTCCTCCAGGATGAGCTCGCTCGTGACGCTGGCCCGCAACGAAAACTTCCGCTCGATCTTCTGGGCGGTGAAGCCCGGGGTGTCGGTGGGGACCACGAAGCCCCGCACGATCCCGTCGAGCTTGGCCCACACGATGGCGACGTCGGCGAGGTTGCCGTTGGTGATCCAACGTTTGGTCCCGTTGAGCACGAAGCCCGAGGCCGTGCGCTCGGCCCGGGTGATCATCCCGCTGGGGTTGGAGCCGTAGTCGGGCTCGGTCAGGCCGAAGCAGCCGACGGCTTCGCCGCGGGCGAGGCGGGGCAGCCAGGTGTCCTTCTGCTCCTCGGAGCCGAAGGCGTACAAGGGGTACATCACCAACGCCCCCTGCACCGAGCAGAACGACCGGATCCCCGAGTCGCAGCGCTCGAGCTCCTGCATCACGAGCCCGTAGGCCACGTCGCCCATGCCCGCGCAGTCGTAGCCCTTGAGGTTGGCCCCAAGAACCCCGAGGCGGCCAAACTCCGGGATGAGCTCGGTGGGGAAGGTCCCGGCCTCGTAGTGGTCGGCGATGCCCGGCATCAGCCGCTCGTTGACGAAGGCCCGCACGCTGTCCCGGACGAGGCGCTCCTCGTCGGTGAGCAGCGCGTCGATGTCATAGAAATCAACACTCATGGATGGTCTCGGCTCCAGCAGAGGCGACGATGGGCCGTGCCTTAGCACACTCCCGCCCGCAGAGGATGAGGCCCTCTGCCCGGGGGCTGCCCGGTAGGGCCCCGGTCGTCGTCCAGGGTGCAATTCGTCACCGGCCCTCCCCCCCTCGCTTGACAGAGGGGCCTCCCTGGGGACAGATTCCCTGTCCCGATCGCCGGGGCTGTAGCTCAGTTGGGAGAGCGCTAGAATCGCACTCTAGAGGCCGAGGGTTCGACCCCCTTCAGCTCCACAAGACGACATGGCAGGGGTTGGTCCATCACGGGCCAACCCCTGTTTTGTTTGGGGTCCCTGCGCGCGGTGGTAGGATTTCGGGCCTGACGGTTTGGTTCGAGCGGAGGGTTGTGCCCCCTATGGCCTTGTATCACCTGAGCAACACCGCGATGTTGGAGGTCTCGACGGCCTGCCTCGACCCGGCCCGGTTGGGGCGTTACTTCGCCGCCGAGCCGGTCCTGGCCGCCCTGAGCCCGGCCCTGGAGGCGGCCCATGCGGCCATCGCCTCCCTCGCCCAGCCGTCGCCGGTGACCGAGCTCCAGCGCGAGCTCACCGACCTCGCGACCGAGGGGATCGAGGTCGACGCCCAACACGACCGCCTCGTGCGCGGGATCCACCGCACCCTGGAGGGGGCCGCCGAGCTGTCCGAGCAGCCCGAAGACGCCGTGGGGTACCGGGCCCTGGCGGCGAGGGTTCTGCCGGCGGGTCTGGCCACGATGCAGCAGAGCTGGCTCGGGGAGTCGGGCAATACCCGGCGCCTGGAGGGCGAGCTCGCCGACGATCCGGGCTTCGTCACGGCCCTGCAGGGGATTCCGGTTCCCGGGGGGCGGAGCTTGTACGAGGTGGTGCGGGCCCTGGTGGGCCTCGGGCAGCGGCTCGGCGACATCGAGGTGCGACGGGCGGCCCTGCGGGCCCGGCTCTCTCCCGACGAAGACCACCCCCCCGCGGTCAGCTCCGTCCACGGGGCCCGGGCCATGTGGGTGTCGACCTTCTCTCTCCTGCGCGACACCCTGAGCCTGCCCCAGGTGGCCGTGAGCGACGACGCCCGGGTCGAGATCCTGGGCCTCCTGAGCGCCGTCGAGTCCGCCGCCACCGAGCCCTGATCTCCTACGCCTCCACCTTCTCCTCCTCCGCGGCGGCCTCGGCCTCGGCCTGCGAGATGAATCCGTCCCCGTCGGCGTCGAGGGCCCGCAGGAGCCCCTCCACCAGCAGGGGTTGGGCGGGAGCCTGGGTGGCCTCCGCGACGGCCCTCCGCAGCTCGTCGACGCACACCCGGGCGTCGCCGTTGTGGTCGATGCTCGCGAAGGGACCCAGTTGGGCCCACAGCGACCGGGAGAAGGCGTCGACCACCAGGAGCTTGAGCTCGCGACCCGTGTCCCGCGGAGGGATCCGTTCGGGGTGGCTGCGGGCAAACTCTACCAGGGGGGTGATCCCGTCCATCCCGTCGAAGAGGACCCGGACCGTGGCCACGGCGTAGGTGCGCGCGGGGTCAAAGGGCTGCCCCGCCACGCGCACGAGGGCCCCGTCGTCGCCCACGGTCACCCCGTCGTCGACCTGCAAAAACCCCGGGGCCGGCCGCGGGCTGTGGCTGCGCGAGGCCCGAACCGCCTCCTGCAAGACAGCCCCCGGCATCAGGACGGTGACCACCTCGTTGGCGAAGGGGAGCTCGGTCTCCAGGTCGCCGTAGGTAAACACCGTGGTGTAGGTGGCCCCGGCCCGGATGCCCCCGCCGTTGATCACACACACGTCGGCCCGCAGGGCCTGACGCGCCCGCGTGGCCACCATCGACCCGACGCTCGTCTGACGCACCCGGGTGCCCACCGACGACAGGGACTGGCCCGGGTCGAGGCGGTGGAGGACGGCCGTGTGCAGGGCGTACACCGGGGCCAGATGGTGTGTGACCAGGGCCCGCAGGGCGGGGTCGTCGTCGAGCTCCTTCAGGCTCTCCAGGCGTACGGTCACCGCGGGCAGGTCGGGGCCCTCGGCCGGGGCCTCGGGGGGCCAGACGAGGTCGACCACCGCGGCGTAGTGGGCTTCGTCGCCGGCCTTGACGATCCAGGCCCGGCCGTGTTGTTCGATGTGGGGCTCGTGCTCGTGGCCGCCCAGGATGAGGGGGATGGCGTCGGCCCCCTGGGCGTAGGCGAGGGCCCGGTCGCGTTCGTACGACTGGTGGGTCAGGGCCACCACGCAGGCGCATCCCTCGGACGCGGTGAGGGTCCGTGCTGTCGCCAGGACCGCGGCGTTGGCCGGGAGCATCGGGAGCCCTCCGAAGGGCCCCGGGCGGTAGAGGGAGGGGTCTTCGGTGACCACCCCCACGAGGCCGAGGCGCACGGCCCGGGTGTCCGGTCCCTGCACCGTGATGACCTCGTAGGGGGGCAGGGCGGGGACAAACCCGGGGAGGTTGGTGTTGAGCCAGGTCCCTGAAAACTCCCGGGCCCGGGCCTGGAGCGACGCGAAGGGGACGTCCTGCTCGTGGTTGCCGAAGCACACGTGGGTGATGGGCACGGCGTTGAGGCAGGCGACCATCCCGGCCCCGTGGTCGAGGCTGGACAGCAGGCTCGGGGCGATAAAATCGCCCGCGAGGGTGCTCAGGAGCAGGTCGGCGGGGCGCTCCCGCAGGCACCGCTGCACGAGGGTGCGCAGCCGCGGGAGGTTGTCGAGGGCGTAGACGTCGTTGACGCACACCAGGCGAAGGGTCGGGCCGCGTCGCATCGTAGCCCGCGAGTGTGCGGCGAGGGCCCCGCCCGCTGCAACCGTCTCCGCGCCGCGGGCCTCAAACGGCGGACCCGCGGAGAATCCCGCCGCCGGTCTTGTGCGGGCTTCGTAGAGTGTGGTATATAGGTCGCATGCGCAGCCTAATACGAAGTGTCACGGCCATCGCTACTCTGATGAATGTCGGATGTCTCCCGAGGATTGTTGTCGATGATGCCGCTGCCTGTCCTGACGGGCAGCGCTGTGTTCCGGAGCGCGATGTTGTCAGTGTAGACAGTGTGGCCGACTTTGATGTTGGGGGACAGGTGGAGGTGGATGCTACGCGCGAGGAATCAGAAGTCGGTGTCGATGCGGCCGCCGACCACCAGGAAGGGGATCGAGAGGCAGAGCTTGCCTGCACGCCTCCCTATCGGCTCTGTGGTCAGGCGTGTGTGGATGTTCGCAGTGATCTGGGGAACTGTGGCTTGTGCGGCGCAGTATGCGCGCAGCACGCTAACGCAGTACCGCGATGCGCGGAAGGAAGCTGTCAACAGCTCTGCGATGTTGGTTTCTCTGATTGTAATAACAGGGCGGAAGATGGTTGTGAGGTTGATACTCGTGCTGATTTTATGCACTGCGGAGGATGTGGCCGCAGCTGTGTAAATGGCCAGGCTTGTCTCGGAGGAACATGTACGTCACGACAGATGAGTTGCCGAGGGTCAGTCACTCCACCTGGCTGTGGGATCGTCGCCATCCCAGGTGGTACGCTGACCCTCGGTGACAGCGCCGCGTTAGGGGCTTCTCCGCTACAGCCCGGTGTAGTCGTAGCGGGCTTCGAACTCGACCAATATCCAGTGACCGTAGCACGTTTTCGACGATTTGTAGATGCCGGAATGCCCGCGGTCCCGGGAGGAGGAGTGACCTATCGCACAGGGAATGGGACTGTGATGGTGCCATGGCTAGGGCAGGTTCAGAACGAGAAAACTCTGCGTTGTGATAATTGGACGAGGCAGGATCGCGAGGACCATCCGGTAACCTGTATGAGCTGGTACACGGCGCAGGCTTTCTGTGTATGGGATGGAGGCAGGTTGCCTACGGAAGCTGAGTGGGAACTCGCCGCCCGAACGACCGACGGACGTGCGTGGCCCTGGGGGAACGAGCAGGATTGGTCGCGTGTGTGTGCGAGTGTAGGAGGAACTTCGCGGACCTCCACGTGCCGAGTGGACGACCCGGCTTTTAGTGCAGGGCGATCCAGAGACCAGGTCTGGCATATGGTTGGCAACGTCTGGGAATGGGTGGCAGACAACTATGGCGAGTATAGCGCGTCGGATGATGTCGGCCCCTGTCGCAACCGGTCCATGCTTTCCAATCCTCTCTGCATCAACAGCATACCTTATCACACGGTTCGGGGTGCTTCGTGGGATGATTCCATGGCGGCGTATTTGCGTTCTTCCTCGCGGGCTCTCAGGCCTTCTGCTGTGGCAGGCTATAATACGGGGCTTCGGTGTGCGCGGGGCAATTGACGAATGGCTGAGGGCATCCCCATCTCCCCCGGGGCCCGCACCTCCCCCGACTTCAACGGCTCGCCGTTTGGCCGCTACGGCAGCGTCTGCAACGACTTCCGCAACGTCCGCCACTGGCGCCGCTGACCCGCCCCTTCGCCCTTCTCCCGCCCGCCGTCTGTTGGAGCCCCGCACCTCTGCCCGGGTGCGGTACCCTCCCCCCCAGCCATGGCCCTCCCCGCAACGATGTACGCCTTCCACGTCGAACTCTCCGATGTCGACCGCGGGGTCTACGAGGCCCTGGAGCTGCGCCTCGCGCGCCACCCCTCCGAGACCCTGCGCTACATGCTGACCCGGCTGTTTGCGTACTGCCTCGAGTACGAAGAGGGCATCGCCTTCAGCAAGGAGGGCCTCAGCAACGCCGACGAGCCCCCCGTGTCCGTGCGCGACCGCACGGGCCTCCTGCAAGCCTGGATCGACATCGGGACCCCCTCCGCCGAGCGGCTCCACAAGGCCGCCAAGGCCGCCCCCCGGGTGAGCGTCTTCACCGCCGCCGCCGACCTGTCGCTCCTGCAGCGCGAGGCCGCCACCCGGGTCATCCACAAGGCCGACACCATCGCCGTGTGGCGCCTCGACCCCATCCTCCTCGACGCCATCGCCGAACGCCTCGGACGCACCACCCGCCTCGGCCTCACCCGCACCGACGGGGCCCTGTACGTCCTCATCGACGGCCTCACCCTCGAAGGTCAGATCGTGCGAGGCTCCCTCGCCCCTGCCCCCGCCTGACCCCCTCCGCGCCATGACCGACACCGCCCTGCCCCCCAACGCCCGCCGCGCCAACACCCCTGCTCCCGCCGCGGTCGACGTGGCCATCGTCGGGGCCGGCCTCGGAGGCCTCGTGGCCGGAGCCACCCTCGCCCGGGCCGGGCGCTCCGTGGCGGTCTTCGACGCCCACTACGTCGCCGGAGGCTGCGCCACCCACTTCGTCCGCGGCCCCAAGGCCCGCCGGTACCACTTCGACGTGGGCCTTCACTACGTCGGCGACTGCGAACCCGATGGGCAGATCCCGGGCATCCTGCGCAGCCTCGACGCCTCGGTAGACTTCGTCCCCATGGACCAGGACGGCTTCGACACCCTGGTCTTCCCCGACCTCGAGTTTCGGATCCCTGCCAGCGTGGCCCTGTACCGCGAGCGCCTCCTCGGGCTCTTCCCCGACCAGGCCCGGGGCATCGACGGGTACCTCCGGGTGCTCTCTGCCGTGATGCGGGCCGGCCGCACGATGGACGCCCAGGACGGCCGCATCGACTGGCGCGGAGCCCTCTCCCTCGCCCGCGACGCCCTGCCCCTCGGGCTGCACAATCACCACACCATCGCCCAACTGTTTGACCGGGTGGGGGTGCGCGACCCGCGGCTCCGCGGGGTTCTCCTCGGGCAGAGCGGTGACTATGGCCTGCCCCCGAGCCGGGTGAGCGCCATGCTGCACCTCGGCCTCGCCGGGCACTACTTTCGCGGGGCGTACTACCCCCGCGGAGGGGGCCAGCGCATCGCCGACGAGATCGCCCTCAGCCTCGAACGGGCCGGCGGCACGATCCACCTGCGCCGCCCCGTCGAGCGCATCGTCGTACGCGACGGAAAGGCCGTGGGCCTGCGGCTCCAGGCCCGCGGAGGCGACCCCCCCGAGGAGGTCTCGGCCCGCGTCGTGCTCTCCAACGCCGACCTCAAGCGCACCCTGCTCGACCTCGTCGGGGCCGAACACCTGCCCCCCTCCTGGGTGACCCGCACGGGGGGCATGGAGATGGCCGCGGCCCTGAGCATCACCTTCCTCGGCGTGAAGGGCGACCTGCGCGACCGCGGGATGCGGGCCGCCAACTACTGGCAGTTCGACGGCTACGACGTCGAGGATTTCTACCGCCACGACCCGTCCGGGGCCGTGCGGCCCTTCGGGTGTTACGTGACCAGCGCCTCGATCAAAGACCCCGACACCGCCCGGCACCACAGCCCCGAGGGGGTGACCAACGTGGAGGTGATGACGGTGGTTCCGCCGACGGGGCGGCACTGGGGGGTGACCCCCGAGGAGGCCATGACCTGGGCCTACAAGGACAACGGCGGGTATCGGGCCCGCAAGAAGGCCCTCGAGGACGACATGATCGCCCGCCTCGACCGCCTCTTCCCCGGAGCCGCGGCCGACCTCGTGTTTCGGGAGACGGCCACCCCCGTCACCCACGAGCGCTACACCCGGGCCAGCGGGGGCACGGGCTACGGCCTCGCGGCCACCCCGGGGCAGTTTATGAAGCAGCGGCCGGGGTACGCCGGGCCCCTCCCGGGGCTCTACCTCTGCGGGGCCAGCACCCGGGCAGGCCACGGGGTGGTCGGGGCCATGATGGGCGGACGCCGGGCCGCCCTGCGTATCCTGCGATCGGCGTGAGATCCGAGGGACCAAATGCTTGACAGGGCCCCGACTCTCCCGAAAACCTGAAAGAAATCCAATGGAGCCCTACCTCGTTTACGGCAACAACCACATCGACCCCGTGGCCTCGTATTTTGTGGTCTGGGGCGTGTGCGTGTTGTGCCTCGTCGTCCTCGGGCTCGCGGTGCAGCACATCGTGCAGGCCCGCCGGGCTGAGAAGGCCGCGGAGGGGGCCCACAACCCCTACAACCCCCTCGTCCAGGGGTCGCGCTTCGCCGCGGGGCAGATCGAGTACGCCCACGGCGAGACCGTGGCCGCCGACGTCACCGTGACCCAGATCGGCACCGAGCAGTCGACCAAAAACGGCTACACCCACCAGTGGAACGAGGTGGGACGCGTCGTCCGGGCCCGCCCCTTCTACCTCCGCCACGTCAGCGGGGCCCGGGTGCGGGTCGAGCCCCCGCCCCACATCGTCCTCGTCGACCGCCTCGACCAGCGCTCCTGGCAGATGCCCTTCGAACGACGGCTGCGGGCCGCCCTGACGCCCGGTGAGTTTGCCACCGTCGAGGGGCAGCTCTCGATGGGCCCCGACCCCGAGGCGGCCTCGGCGGCCCAGGGGTACCGCGACGGGGGCATGGGGTGGGTGATGCGCCCGCGCCCCGACGGGGGGATGGAGGCCTCCACCGAGTCGCTCTCGCGCCGCCACGACCTCCGGGCCCGCGGGCTCACCCGGGCCGCCCTCTGGGCCGCCGTGGTGATGGCCGTCGGAGCCCTGCCGACCGTGGGGTTCTGGGCCCGCGTGGTGATGGGCGACGATCACCCGGTGCAGATCGTCAGCCTCGACGCCTGGACCAGCCGCGACAGCAAGGGCCGCCGCACCCGCCACTGGGCCGTGCGGGTCACCGACCCCAACCTCGCGACCACCTCTGAGCGCTACGAGGTCGACGAGCACGACTACAACGAGATGCAGCGGCGCGGGATCGGAGCCCCGAGCTACCAGTACAGCCAGTACGGTCGGTACGGTCGGTACGGTCAGTACGGCCAGTATCACCGCTCGAGCACCGACGTGCCCGACCGGGTCTGGATGCGCCTCGTGCCCAACTCGCCCAGCCTCTCCGCCCTCGGGCGGGGCGTGTCGGTGCACGTGGGGGCCTGGATCTTCTTCGGCATCGCGGGCCTCATCGGCATGGGGATCGTGGCCGCCGCCCACGGCCATCGCCGCTGGTACGAGGGCAAGGCCCGGCACAACGGCAACGGCCGCATCGGCCCCCCGAGCGGCGAGCGCTTCGCCGACGAGCCCGCCCCCCCGATGGCCCCGTGGGCCCAGCAGGGAGCCCCCCAGTGGCCCGCCCCGGGGGCTCCCCCATGGCCTGCGTCGTCGCGCTGACCCGCCCCCCCCGCTCCCGCCTCGAAGGGCACTATCGGGCCCCGCCCACGGCCCTCGGCCCGCCCGACCCCATGTCCTGGATCGCCGAGGTCGCGGGTCTCCTCGGGGGCACCCTCTACGACCTCCGGATGCGCCTCGCGGGAGCCCCTCCCTGGGTGGTGGGGCACTGCCACGGGGACGCGGAGGCCCGGGCCCGGGTGGACGCCCTGCGGGCCGCCGGGTGCGGGGCCGTGTGGGCCGACACCGCCGCGGTGAAGGTGCGCGATCCGGGGCCGTACTCCGTGCTCGCCTTCGAGGACGAGGCCCTGCGGGTCGAGCCCGGGGGCTGGATCGTTCCCCTCCGGGCCGTGCGCCTGGTGGTGCTGGTCACCCTCGATGTCGAGCGCCAGACCGAGCTGGTCGAGCGGGTCACGGTCTCCAATGTCCCGCGCCGGGGACGGGTCGAGATGGACGTGTCGCGGCACAACTACACCCGGCAGCAGCAGAAGGGCCTCTACCTCCTGGGCGACCTCGAGGCCCCGGCCCTGCGCATCGTGCAGTCGACCCTGCGGACGGCGGGGATGCCCGGGGTGACCAGCCGCGATCGTTTCGACCGCTTCGCCGAGCGGGTGTGCGCGGGGGCCTCCGAGGCCCGGGTCGACCGCCGCTTCGTCGAGGCCCCGCGCAAACGCACCGGGTTCTCCCTGGCCTCGACGGCGGGCCAGCCTCACGAGGCCGTGCACAGCAACCTCGCCGCCACCGACCTCGCCGTGCGGCTCCTCGCCCTCGGGTACCACGAAGGCCAGATGGCCTGAGCGTCTCCAGGTCCCCGGGGCCGTGGCTCTACGCCCACGGAGCGGGAGACACACAGCACGCAATCCCCGGCGTTGTGTGGGTGGCACGGGGTGTGAGTTGTCCCGTGGCATCTCCACCACCGCGGAGGCGACCATGCGCACCCTGCCCCTCGTTACGATCGTCCTGACCCTTGTCCATTGCACCCACGGCCGCCCTGCCGTCACCGCCCTGCGGGCCTCCCCCGCGGCGTCTCGGGTGGTCCAGGCTCCTGCGGTTCAGGCCGTTGCGGTTCGGGCCCCCGCGACCGCCGAGGGAGGGCGCCCGGCCCTGCGGGGGCGGGTGATCCCGGTGGTGAACCACGCCGGACGGCGGTGGGCCGTGCTGTCGACCGAGCCCGCCCCGGACGCGGCCACGGGGCCCCTCACCCTGATCGAGCGCAACGAGTCCGTGGTGGTCTCCAGCCCCGTGCGCCCCGAGGCGGTCCCGACGGCGTTTGTGGACGTCGCGGGGGCGGCCCTGGTCCTTCGGGGCGCTGGGGGGGAGCGCTGCAGGGTCACCCTCGGGGGTCCGTCCCTCCTGGCGCGGATCCATCCGCACTTTGGGATGGTCAATCACTGGGACGGCCACGACGACGAGGGGCTCCCGACCCTGCCCCGGGCCTCGGACGAGACCGTGGCCCGCGAGGCCTTCGCCGCCTACGACGACGGTCGGCTCCTGGTGGCCCCGCTGACGGGGGAGGGGTGCTCCGGGGCCCTGTGGGGGCACGCCGAGGCTCCGGGGGCTGTGGCCTTTGTACGCTCCGTGGCCGACCCTGCGACCCGGGCCCAGGCCCTGGCTGCGCAACGCAGGACGGCCGCCTGGCGAGAGATTCAGGGGCGGTACCTGCAAGAGGGTCCGGAGCCCGATCGGCCCGCCCCGCGAGGCTCGAAGTGGGACGAGCTCCATGCCCCGCCCGTGGTGACCGTGTGGCGGCCGGAGGGCGGAGGGAGGGAGTTTGTGACCGTGCGGTCGTTGGTTCCGCGGGAGGGGTGCGGGGTATTCTCGGGGGCCTTGTGGACGGTGTGGGAGCGGGTCGACGGCCGCCTCGTGGCGCGTTCGCCCCGGGTCGACCCCGACGCTGTCCAGGACTTCGACCCCGACGTCGCGGCCGATACCGATGGAGACGGGGCCCCGGAGTTTGTCTCCGCCGAGGGGGTGATGTCCCTCGGGCCCGGGGGCTACGGCCAGACCCTGTCGCTCCAGATCGCCGAGCACGACTGCCCCTGCTGAGACCACTGCGACATCGCGCCTGGATTTCTGACCGGGCAATGGGCGACGGGCGACGGGCAATGGGCGACGGGCGACGGGCGACGAAACCGCAAGGGCGCAAGGGTCGCAAGGGCCAGAAGTTTTCGCTCATGCGGCCCTCGGGCTGAAGCCCGGCCAGGGAACGGCCGCTCCCCCTGTTGGCGGAGGTTCTCCCACGGCTGTGCTGGAGGCCTCGCGTGGAGGGACCAAGGGGCTGTGACTCTCCCCCCGCGGTTCGCGTGTCACTCTCCCCCCGCGGTTCGCGTGTCACTCAGTTCCCCCTCTCCCATGGGAGAGGGGGAGTCGAGCTGCACAAGAATCAATGGGGGAGAGTCAGCGGCCTCACGGACCTCTCTGCGCGATCCATCCACGTACCTTCCGGGCGGGGGGGCGTCCGTGGGAGGCAGCTCTCGCTGGGCTCCAGCCCGGAGCCCGCATGAGCGGAAGTTTTTTGGGGGGGAAAGGGGCGGCGTGACCCCCGCGATGTTTCGCAGGCGAACGTGCCCTCGTCAGCGCGCCGGCCTTCGCCTGCCCGCTGCCCCCCACAACCTTCTGGCCCTTGCGACCCTCGCGCCCTTGCGGCTTCGCTGCCCGCCGTCCCCCTGCGCCTGCCCGCTGCCCCCACAACCTTCTGGCCCTTGCGACCCTTGCGCCCTTGCGGTTCTCTTCGTCTGCGTACCTTCAGCGGGCGTCGAGGCTCGGGCAGTGGGGCGCGAAGACGGTGCCGGTGAGGGTTCCGCCGGGGAAGGTGGCGGTGAGGGAGAAGGCCACCCCCTGACCGGCCACAAAGGCCCGCTGCGTCACCCGCACGGCCGTCGCCCGAACGATCGGGCTCGATGCGAGCTCCCCCGTGAAGTCGAGGAGCGACGCGGACAACCCCTCGGCCCCGGTCTGGGCTTCGCCCGCAGCCACGGCTCGCACCCCGCGCAAGACGACGGTGTGCCGGGGCGTAGGCGAGCGGTCATTGGGGCAGGCCGGATCGCCTCCGAGGTGAGCTTCCACGTGCAGCCGCCCCGGACCGTCGGCCCCGTGTTGGGCCCGGTCGAGGGTGCGTGTGGTCGACCCGAACCGGGCCTCGATCCGCGTCCGGGCGCAGTCGCCCTCGCAGCCCGGCAGGGAGGGACCCGGTCCCGCGTCCCCAGGCGGAGGCCCCGCCGGGTCGCGCGCACAGAACCGCCCGACCAGGGCCACCGACACGCACCGCGGGAGCCCCGGGGGGCAGTCGACGCCCGTCTCGCAGGCCCGCGAGCACAACGACCCCCCGTGGGCCTCCACACACAACGCGCTCGCGCAGTCATCGCCCGACGTGCAGGCCGTCACCCCGGCCTCGCCCGTCCCCCGAACCCCCGGGGCGCACCGGCACCCGGCGGTCCCGTCGCAGCCGCATCGCTCCTGGGGGACGCAGTCGTCGTTGAAGCTGCACGGCCCGCCCGCGGGCCCTACGTCGCCCGGGGGCAGGTCGAGGGGAACATCCGCCCCGACCTCCGCAGCCCCCGTGTCGGCCACGGCGGCGTCGACGGGCCCGGGGGCCGGGTCGTCCGTGCACCCCACGAGCACCGCCCCCCACAGAACGAGCCGCGCGACAGGCTTCCCCCGCGTCGGTTGTGTCCGGAAATCGTGTCGATGACCCTGCTGCAACGCGACCTCTTCGTCTCCTGCGGACGCCCCCTTCATTGCAGAGATTTGCCGGGGATTCCAGGGGTGAAGCGCTCGGAGCGATGCTCCCTCTGCCGCGGCCTGCGGCGCGGTGACCCGGGAGGGCATTGCATCCCATGGCCCTTTGCGGCGAATCTGGAGACAACCCGTCCCAGCGCATGAAGAAGCGTCCCTCTCATCCGCCTCCGCCTCCGTCTCCGTCTCCGGGGGCCCACCACGGCTCGGCCGCCGACCGACTCGTGCGGGCCCGGGTCGAGGCCCTCCTCGCTCCCTGGGTGGCCGACTCCCACGACCGGGCCTTCGTGCTCCGCTGCCTCGTCGACGAGGGCCCGTCCCATCACCGCGGGGCCACCGTAGCCCTCCTCCTCCTGCTCGAACGAACCCTCCAGCGCTGCCCCCCGCTCCCCGAGCCTGGCCCCGGGGCGGACCCCCAGGCTCCTCCCGCGGCGGCGATCTCCCTGCGGCTCCCGCCCCATCTGCGGGCGGCCCTCGACCCGGCCGAACGCGACTACCCCCTCTCCCTGCCCACCGCGGCCCTCGGCCGGGCCATCGGCGACCCGCGCACCACCGACCTCCTGATCGAACACCTCACCGACGGGCCCCCCCATCACGCCCTGGCCAACGCCCTGATGGTCACCCTCCTGGAGGCCATCCTCGCCCGTCTCGGAGACGGCCCCGAAGGCCCCGGGGCGTGACGACCCTGCCCGCCGCCCTCGGCAAGACCTTCCTGGCCGCCGCGGCCGAGCTCGGGTTCCTCTCCGCGGCCCGGATCGTCGTGCAAGAGACCGCCGAGCTCTACGGCCCCGACGGGGTCCGGCTCCTGCGTGAGGTGCACGGCCGCGACTACTCCGTCCTCGACGCCGTGGCCGCTGCCTTTCTCCGCGACGGGGCCCTCGCTCCCCTGTCGCCCGAAGGCCCCCTGCGGGCCCTCCAGGGGCTCTCGCGGGTCCTCGTGGTGGGCCTTGAAGCCACTGCCCTCGATCTGCTCCTGCCGCCCCTCCTGGGGCCTCCGGGGCCGCGGGTGGCCCTGCTCCAGCATCGTTCGCTCGGGCCCATCGACTGGGACCGGGTGGCCGCGACCTATCCGTCCGCGGTCGAGGGGGTGGCCTTCGACGACTTCCAACAGTGGGCCGGGGCCCGCGCGGGTCTCCTCACCTTTGTCTACGGCACGGTCGGCGATCGGGCCCGGGTGTCCCTGGAGTGGCTGCGGGTCCTCGGTCCCGACACCCGCCCCCAGTTTCGTGCCCTGGTCGGCTGGAACGTCCTGCCCGAAGCCTCCGAGATGTACCCCCGCTGGCTCGGCGACGCGGCCTGCGGCGACTTCTCCGTGATCGTGTAGGAAGAGGGCGAGCTCGTCGTGCGCGGTGCGTGGATCCCTCCGACGGTGTTGCTGGTCACCCTGGTAGCCCAGGCCCTGGCCCCCAGGATGCGCCTGCTCCTCGTGCTCTCGGGGGCGGGGCTGTGCGCCCTGGGGTGCTCGCTGACGGGTCTGGCCACCACGGGCCAGCTCCTGGCCGACGTGCCCTGGGGGGTCCTGGTGATCCTGGTGGGGCTCGGGCTCCTCGCCGAGCTCCTGGCCGAGGCCCAGGCCCTGAGCGTGCTCGCCGTGTGGACCGCCCGGCTCAGCCGCGGGGCCCCCGGGCGGATGCGCCTGGCCTTCGCGTGCGGGATGTTCGTGGTGTCGGGGCTGGTCAACAACCTCACGGCCCTCGTGCTCGTGCTCCCGGTGCTCCTGGCCCTGCTCCGGGCCTCCGACCCCACCGCCCGCTCGGTCCGGTGGACCCTCGGAACCCTCCTGGTGGCCTGCAACCTCGGCGGGGCCGCCACCCCCATCGGCGACTTCCCGGCCATCCTGCTCCTGTCCCGCGGGAGCATGCGTTTTGGCGACTACCTCGTGCGGGCCCTGCCGGCCACCCTCGTCGGGTTTGGCCTGCTCCTCGGGGTGGTCACGTTCGTCGTGGCCCCCGAGCGCGACCTCCCCGTCGACCCCCTCGGGCGTCGGCTGGCCCTGCGTCTGACCGAGGCCCTGCACCGCAACACCCGCCTCCGGATGGGGGCCTTCGTGCCCGCGGCCCTGAGCCTCGGGGCCATGCTGGCCGTGTGGTCCCTGGCCCCGGCCGCGTGGGGCCTCGACCCCGCCCTGGTGTGCTGGATCGGGGTCTGCGCCGCCCTCCTCGCCCGCGGCCTGCGCGGCGAACGCATCGCCCGAACCCGGGTCGACATCGAGGCCGCCCTCTTCCTCCTGGGGCTCTTCGTGATGGTGGCCGCGGCCCGCCGGGCGGGGGTCTTCGAGGCCCTGGGGCAGTGGGTCCTGGGGCTCCCCCTGGGGCCCCGGGGGCGCCTCGTGGTGTTTCTCCTGGGGGCGGGCCTGGTCACGGGGGTCTTCTCCGCGGGGCCGGGGATGGCCTCCCTCCTCGACGTGGCCGCCACCCTGGCCCAGACCCTCCCCCCCGCGGCGGTGTACGTGGGATTGGCCCTGTCGGTCTGCGCGGGGAGCTCGCTCTTTCTCACGGCCGCCACCGCGGGCCCGTTGGCCCAAGGGCTCGTCGAGCGGGCCGACCTGCGCGACCGGCACGACCGGCCCCTGGGGTTTGCCTTCCGCGACTTCCTCCCGGTGGGCCTGGTGGCCTTCGTTCTGATCGAGTCGGTGGCCCTCGGGTACGCCCTCCTCGCGGCCCGCTGACCCGCTGCCGCACACGCTCCCCCCACCCGCGACTTGGCCCGGGCCAAAATCTGAGTAGTCTCCGCTCATCGAAGGCCCCGATGAACCCTCCCTCTCCCTCGCATCGCCCTCGCATCGGGGGCGGCTACAGCCGCGGGCAACGCATCGCCGAGACCCTCGCGGTGGTCGGCTTCTTCGCCCTCGGCCTGTGGCTCGTGTCCACCGTCGTGCGGTCGTTGTCGGGCCCGGCCCTGGTCGGGACGGCCCTCGCCGGGGTGGCCGTGGGGGCCCTGGCTTCGGACTTCATCTCGGGCTTCGTGCACTGGGGCTGCGACACCTGGGGCAGCGTCGACACGCCCCTCCTGGGCAGGATCTTCATCCGGCAGTTTCGTGAGCACCACGTCGACCCCGAGGAGATCTGCCGCCACGATTTCGTCGAGGCCAACGGGACCAACGCCCTGCTGTCGCTCCTGCCCCTGGGGCTGTGTCTCCTGGCCCCCCTCAACCCCGCGGCCCCGACCTTCGCCCGGGTCTTCGGCCACGCCTTCGCGGTGTCGATGGGGGTGTTCGTGACCCTCACCAGCCAGTGCCACCAGTGGGCCCACCTGCCCGTGGCCCCGCGGGCCGTGCAGGCCCTGCAGCGTTGGGGGCTCGTATTGTCGCCCCGGCACCACGATGTCCATCACGTGGCCCCGCACCTCGGGCACTATTGTATCACCGGGGGCTGGCTCGACGGCCCGCTGGAGGGCGTCGATTTCTGGCGCAGGCTCGAGCGCATCATCACCCGGGTCACCGGGATCGCCCCGCGGGCCAACGAGGTCACCCTCCCGCCCGAGGGGTGACAAGGCCCAGGGCGAGGATGGGCTGCACGGTTCTTGCGTGGGCCTTGTAGCCGCGCTCGGGGAGCAGCACGGCGAGCCATCTTCGATGGTGGGCGCGTGGGACACCGGATGAAGCACTGCTGGCGCAGGAGCCAGGGAAGCGGCGATCTCTCTGGATACTCCGGGGAGGCTGTTGACACGAAGCAGGTTCCCGACGAAACTCGGCCGATGCCTCCCACCATCAATCGTTTGGCAGCTCGATATCCGCGCCGGGACCCACCGCGCTGGATCGTCGGCTTCCCACTCCTTGTCGTCCTGGGCTGTCAGGGTGACTCGGGTGACGGGTCTACCTCTCCACCGCGTCAACACCGCGCAGCAGTCACAGTCACCGAGGAATGTCAACTGGTACAAGGCGAGGTGGCCAAACTCCGGACCCCCACCGGCGAGGCCGAGGCCCAGGCGGCTGCGGATGCGCTGAGGGCCGAGCACCCACACGCGGACATCCCGTTGGAGTTGCTCATCCAGGAGGTCGGCCCGCTCCCGGGGTAGGGCCGCCCAGACGACCTGAACGTTGCCAAAGACCTCGACGTGCTGACCAGGATGTACCTGTGCGACCCGTTGATTCGCGAGGTAGCGTCGAGGCACTTTATGGCTCGTCATCCGGAGTGGCGTTGAAACCAATGAAACATCTACTGTCCACACTCCTCCTCCTGGCCGGGTTGCTCGGAGCCAGGGCAGCGGTCGCCCAACCACGGGTGCACGATCGGCTCTGGGGCATCAGCGCTCCTTGGATCACCGTCCCAACCAACGGGCTCACCGAGCTTCGGATCGAACTGTCCAACATCACCATAGACTGCACGCATCCGGTGGCAGGGCGAACAGAATCGTTGTGCCCGGGGGCGGGTGGTCAGATCGACATCATTGGGCATGTGTTCGCCCCGGTACTCGGTGAGGTCGCAACGCCTATCCGAGAGCAGACCGCGGCGGGCTCACACTCCATGAGTCTACCCAGTGGCATCACGAACATCGCGTTGTTCCTCCATGGCGGCCCATCCGCCGCGGGCATCATTGATGGAAAAGTCGATATCTATCTTAACAACTTCTTTGTGGCATCGCAGTCGTTTCGCTTCAGTGATAACGTGATGTTGGACCTCGCCCCGATCCGACCCACTCTGTGGTATGACGTAGTGAGCGTCCTTGCGACAGACGGCCCCATCCGGGGGGCGAATACCACAGTGGGAAACCCGCTCAACGACCACCTGGGTATAGATGCCACAGAGGGGTGGGTGCTCGGTACCGATTTTCGAGTTGTCTTCGCCGACCTGAACTTCGGTGGTGTCGGCACTGCGGCGCACCTTTCTGATGCCAGCATCTACTACAATGGCGGGTATTGGGCGATGGTGCGGCCGTTCACGGCCCCTCCCAGCTTCCCAATTGTAGCATACGGCAATACATTCCCGGTGGCTCCAGCCAATCTTGTTCCTGCTTCATCTGGGCTGGGCAGAATGCGGGTCATCATCAACGACCACTATCACAACGATGCCGACCGAGACGGGGTGTCCGATCAGGTAGAGGCAGAACTCTTGACCTGCAACGGGCTCAACGTGTTTGCAGGCAACCGGGCCTGCATCACAAACGCATATCGGGTAGCCCATCCTAACCATCTCTGGATGGACCCTCGGGACACAGATGGTGATGGCCTGAGTGATCGTGCAGAGATTCTAGGCGCCGACGTCGCGATGGCTAGTACGCCCAATACCAATGGGTTGTGCGGTACGAGTGCGCCGTCTCAGCAGAACAGCGTCGGACAGACATTCCCGCGATGGGGATTTGACCCGCGGCATAAAGATTCGTTGATCGAACTGGACATGGTGCCCGTAAGGGGCCCAGCCGCATGCAACGACACGACGCGGACGGCATCTTGCTATATGACTCTGGGCAATCAAGTGATTCCGCAAAACTCGGCGAGTCCGGCATCGGATGTTCCATTCGTTGATCAGTTGCTTCAATTGCGGCGGTGGCATGAGGATTTTGACCTGCTAACTCGTGAGCGGACCAGCAATCCCGATCAACGCAATGGAATCGAGCTTCATTTCGATGTGAGCACCGCACCTAAGCCTACTACGAACCATGGGCTGCGGTCAGTGATCTCTCTGCAGGACATGAGTGGTGTGGTGCGGCCTGGCTTGATTATCGCCCAGCCGCCGACCGTTCAGGCAACCACGAGTACCTGTGCCTGCGGCGCGAACTACGTGTGCTCCGCGCCACAGCATGGAGGCTACAGCCGAAGGGCCTTGCTCAATAATGTGTTCAACGGCGGAGGACAGTCGGCGTATAATGATGTAATCGGCGGCTCTGTGCTTCGAGGTGTTGCTGTGGCCCATGAAATGGGGCATCATCTTGGCCTGCACCATGGTGGTCCATTAAACGCAGGGGATAACCCATTTGGCTTTGATCCTGCAAACACCCCTGACCTCACCGATGGCCACAAGATCGTCCATGTTTCGAACATGACCTATAGTTACGCCGAGGGCACAGCGAACCCCCAGGGGATGCGGTTCTCTCTGGGGGACCGTTCCCTCTCACCGCTCCCGCGATATGAGTGGGATGCAGGTACCGCCTCCATGCTCTTCGGCTACTCCGAACTCGCCAGCGCGGGCTCTGCAGGCGTCGACCCCTTCCGCTTCTTCCTGGGAATGAGCGGCGTGCTGTCCATGATCCGACCTCAGGGGTGTACCGGCCTGGGATGCGTCGACATGGATTTCGACCAGAACAATCTGCTCGCTGGCATCGTCGCGCTTCCCCTTGAAGACAGGGGAGAACGCATCCGCGGAGAGACAACGATCATTCATGTCAATGGCTACTTCTGCCCGGCTGAGGGTGTCGCCGCACTCTCCAACTTCTGCTGCGCTACACCCGGGAGGAATGCAGACAATGCGCGCTGCGTGAGTAGCGGAGTGACCACCGATCCGACCCTGGTACGCACTACAAACACCATGCTGATGGCAGGGCAGCCTGTCTCCACGATTGTGGGGAACCGGCTGGTCAACTTCTTCGTGGACGATCTAAATCCAGATCCTCCCGCGGCAGGTTCTACTGTCAACCGGCAGCGTTGCACGCAGGCTCCCTGCCCCGCGCATAGCTTTGGCAAGCTCCGTTGGACCTCGCTGGGACAGATTGTGCAACCTGGAGATGCCAACGCGCAGTCCCGGAACCCGTTCGCCTGCGGCGGTCGCAACACGAGTTGCGTCGCTCCAGACCAGATCTCGGTGGGCGACGTGCGGACCCCAAGCGGCGCTCTGGCAAGCCTGATCTCTGGGCAGACCCAGATCGCGGCGGCGACGATGACCCGCGCCAACACAGAACACGTCCTTTTGGCATGGACGTCGCGTACCTCCATGAACTGCCAGGGACAAGCACAATGCGACAGCCAGTGGGGCGACCTGAATGTGACCTATGCCTCCCCTGATGCCGCCAATCCCGATCCCATCGCGGCGGGATTTCGTGTGGTGGGGCTGACCGGGGCTGCCCTTTTTGGCGCTCAGACGGCGCCGCGGATTGCGGGGGTGGCGGCCGTCGCCTGGGACCCTCAGGACAACGGGGAGCCAACCCGCACGCTCCTGGTGGTGCGGGAGGCCGGGGGGCAGTTCCGGACGTTCTGGACCCTCTGTGACCCCGACCAAGGGTGCAACGAGATGCAGCAACTTTTTAAAGACGATGGACTTCCGCTGTTCGCTCGTTCGGGGCTTCACTTTGCTGTCGAGCGTCCATCCGTTGGAGCACCCTCGGCTCTGCTGGCGTATGCTTTCTCCGAGAACCCTGAGACACAGACATGGGGGACTCTACGTGTCGGGAGGTTCCAGTTGAGTGCTGGGGGGCCCGCATTCAGTGTTCGGCAGTGGTTCGTTCAAAATAACATAAATCAGCCTCTTCAAGTTGTATTCGACGGCTCTGTATCCATCGCGACGACACACGCCACATGGGGAAACCCTCGGGTCGTGCTTTCGGCGGAGGCAGACTTTGGTGCCAATGACCTCCTGATCTATTCGGCGGTGTCCGGGCTGATGCCCTTCCCGATGGGCAGCAGTGTTCTGAACATTGGCGGATCTTTTAGCGTCGGGGGTTGGGACTACAGCCGTGCGCGGCTCGTCGGGTCAGGTGGGTCATCGACGCAGCCGGCGTTTGCGCCCGCGCCGGGCTTCGTGCGCGCCCTGATTCAGGACTCAAGGTCGGGTCAGGTGACTGGAGGTCCAGAAATGAACCGCTTCGATCGGCGCATTCGTTCTTTTGATGTGGCCTTTGCTGATTCGGGAGTTGTCTACCAGTTTCACACCGTCAATGAACTGGCCATGATCGAACCCCACTACAACCGAGACGAGCAGGCGACGCTTGCCTTCAACCTCTGTCGGACTTTGGCGACGACCAGTCGTGGGCGGCCTGGATACGACCTGGAGCAGGTGCCTTCGGGACACGGCGCTCTTCGATGTCCGGGTGCTACGGACTGGGCGTGGAGCAACGCGGGTATTCTCTCGCTCGCCGAGCAGGTACGACTGTACTGTCTTGGAGACTGCCTCCAAGGAGGACAGCCGGACTTCCGCGTCTATCAGGACGTGGCACAGTTGATTGTCAATCCAGCAAACTGGGCGGCACCGGTGTCGGCACCTGCCACGTTTCCGGGCAGCACCCGAGACGATGCTGAGGGCGGTTCTGCCTGTTGGGCCGAACGTGAATCGTTGCGCAGCTTTCGTGTCTATGAGGTGGCCCCGCCATGACACCACGCCCCCTTCTCTTGCTCCTGCTGCTCCTGGGCTGCTCGTCGACACAGATTGGCAACGGGGTCGATGCAGGCCTCGACGCGGCCCCGCCTGTGGACGCTGCTGCGGAGGAGGTCGCGGCGAGCGACGCGCCCGATGCTCAGGACACGGCGGACATTCTCGACGCACCCGACGCCCGGGATGTGCCGTCCGTGCCCGATCGCCCCGTCACCCGCAACGATGCCGGGTGTGCCATCGACCCGCCCTCAGGACCGCCGCCGGAGGTCGGACGCTCCTGTGGCGAAGGGCGTGCGCCCGCTCGGCACTGCAACGAGGTATCCTACTGCGGGGGGGAGTATACCGTTGGGTCCCTCGATGCGTATTTTGTGAATGCGATTACGGGGAGACAGGGCAGGCATCCCTTCGATATCATCTATTCTACGTTTCAGATGAGAAGCTGCGACCTCCACCCCGGACGTGTCGAGGGTGGGTATGTCGATGCCTACGAGGTCACCGTCGCACGTTATCGAGCCTGGGTCACTGCGGGTAGGCCCACGCCGTTTCGGCCAAGGATGAACATCAGTTTCTTCTGGGGAGGACTTTGGACGAGCGAACTCAACGACGAGATTCCTCGAACTGGTCCGTTTACGGGGGAGATGATCGATGGCGAGCCTGTCAGCACCTCTCACTGCACATGGACAGACCAGCCCGGGGCCAACGAGGATCGTCCCATTACTTGCATCGCGATGGCTCATGCTGTCGCGTTTTGTGAGTGGGAAGGCAAACACCTCATCACATCGACGGCTTGGGAGTTTCTGGCACGCAACCGTGGCACGACCAGTACGCCCGCAGGCGAGACTGCGAACGACAGCAACCGCTGCGATCTCGGCAACGTTGGTCGTACCAACGGCGTTTGTACGCGCGCAACACTGCCTGAGCCCGTCGGCAGTTCTCCTCGTGATGTTACGCGCGACCCGCCCGGCGTGTTCGACCTGTACGGCAATGTATCGGAGTACACACTCTCCGTCGGACTGCCCTATGCCTGGGAATTTGGTCAGCCCACTACAGCTTGCAGGTCGTCCGCAATGCCCCAGACGGAGTTCCGACTTGGTACCCTTGCGGCGCGGGGCGGGAGCTGGTTGATGGACGCATCAATGTCTAGACACTTTGAGTACATGGCGACCACACGCATTGAACGCCACTGGGGAGGAGTATCGGGGGATAATACGGTGCGCTCGCCCGGGATCGGCTTCCGCTGCGCCCGGTTTGTGCCCGAGCCGCCGACGATGTACAACTAACGGCCATCGTCCCGCCATGACGCGATTCCCCTCCGCTGCTTCCGGCGCAGGCTCGAGCGGGTCATCACCCGGGTCACCGGGATCGCCCCGCGGGCCAACGAGGTCACCCTCCCGCCCGCGGGGTGACCAAACCCAGGGCCCCACCCGCTCCCCCGTCCCAACACAAGGCAAAAGACCCAAAACCCCAATGGCCAACATCTTCGACGACAACTCCCGCACCATCGGCCGCACCCCCCTCGTTCGCATCCAGCGCGTGGCCCGCGGGGCCGGGGCCGTGGTGCTCGCCAAGATCGAGGGGCGAAACCCTGCATTCAGCGTCAAGTGTCGCATCGGGGCGGCCATGGTCTGGGACGCCGAGACCCGCGGAGACCTCCGGCCCGGCAAGACCATCATCGAGGCCACCAGCGGCAACACGGGGATCGCCCTGGCCTTCGCCGCGGCCTCCCGGGGCTACGAGTGCGTGCTCACCATGCCCGAGACCATGAGCCTCGAGCGGCGCAAGGTCCTCGTGGCCTTCGGGGCCAAGCTCGTGCTCACCCCGGGCCCTCAGGGCATGAAGGGGGCCATCGCCAAGGCCGAGGAGCTCGCGGCCCAACACCCCGAGCGCTACGTCCTCATGCGGCAGTTTGAGAACGCCGCCAACCCCGAGATCCACGCCCGCACCACGGGCCCCGAGATCTGGGACGACACCGACGGGGCCATCGATGTCCTCGTGAGCGGGGTGGGCACGGGGGGCACCATCACGGGGGTCTCGCGGTACATCAAACACACGCGGGGAAAGGCCATCGAGAGCGTGGCCGTCGAGCCCAGCCACTCGCCCGTGATCTCGCAGGCCCGGGCGGGTGAGCCCCTCGTGCCGGGGCCCCACAAGATCCAGGGCATCGGGGCCGGGTTCATCCCGAAGAACCTCGACCTCTCCCTGGTCGACCGGGTCGAGCTGGTGAGCAATGACGAGTCGGTGGCCATGGCCCGGCGCCTCGCCCGGGAGGAGGGGATTCTCTGCGGGATCTCCTGCGGGGCGGCCATGACCGCGGCCCTGCGCCTCGCCCACGACCCGGCCTACGCGGGCAAGACCATCGTGGTGGTCCTGCCCGACGGGGGCGAACGTTACCTCTCGACGGTGCTCTTCGAGGGCCTGTTCGGCGAGGTCGAGAAGGCCACGGCATGAACGTCCGCCGCAGCATCCCCCCCGACGACGACACCCTCGACCGGGCCGTCGACGGCGTCCTGGAAAGCTACCGCAGCGACGTCCGCGGGCAGCGCGTGGGCCGTCGGTTCCTGCCCTCCCGCGCGGCCATCGAGGAGGTCGGCCGGCTCTTCTTCGAGGTCTTCTACCCGGGCTACTACGGTCGCCAGGACCTCACCCAGGCCGAGCTCCGCTACCACGTCGGGACCCTCCTCTCGACCCTGCACCACCGCCTCGTGTGCCAGATCGAGCAGTGCCTGTGTTTCTCCGCCGAAGAGGAAGGGCTCGGCGACCAGATCGAGGGCTGCGCGGCCCACGCGAAGGTCCTGGCCGACCGGATGATCCTCCGCATCCCGGAGATCCGGGCCGCCCTCCTCGAAGACATCCAAGCTGCCTACGATGGCGACCCCGCGGCCCAGAGCCTCGACGAGATCGTGCTGTCGTACCCGGGCCTTCTGGCCGTCACGGTGTACCGGGTGGCCCACGAGCTGTACGTGATGGGGATCCCGCTGATGCCGCGGATCATGAGCGAGTGGGCCCACTCCCGCAGCGGGGCCGACATCCACCCGGGGGCCACGCTCGGGCGGAGGTTCTTCATCGACCACGCGACGGGGGTGGTGGTGGGCGAGACTACGACCATCGGGGAGGGAGCCAAGCTCTACCAGGGGGTCACCCTCGGGGCCTTGTCGCATCCGCGCGACGAGCAGGGGCGGGTGATCCGCAACGCCAAACGTCACCCCACGGTCGAAGACAACGTCACCCTCTACGCCAACGCCACGGTCCTCGGAGGGGCCACCGTGGTCGGGTCGGGCTCCGTGGTGGGGGGGTCGGTGTTCCTCACCCGGAGCGTTCCGCCGGGGTCGAAGGTGGCCATCAAGGCCCCCGAGCTGCGGGTCGTGCGGCCCGGGAGCACACCCGGCGACGACGACCTGTGGAGCAACTACGAGATTTGATCCGCAGGGCCTGCCCTGGCATTCTCGCGCCCCATGAAGACCCTACACGTGATGGCCCTCGCGGCGACGATGGCCCTGGCCCACCCGGGTGTGAGCTCGGGGGCCCCGACCTCCCCCTGCGACCTGGTGGCGGGTCGGGTCTACGTGGGCACCTACGTCTGTCCGCAGGGGCCCACCCAGATGCGGCTCACCATCACGGACGTCGACGGCCCGCGTACGATGGCCCAGGGCGATTTTTTCCACCCCCCGACGGGCACCCGCGGGAGCTACCGCCTCCGGGGGGTGTGCCTCGCCCGCACCCGGCGCCTGCTCCTGAGCCCCAACGGCTGGATCGACCAGCCCCCGGGGTACACCATGGTCGGGATGTTCGGCAACGTGGCCCCGGGAGGCACGGCCTTCTACGGCCGGATGAGCGCCCGGACCTGCGGCGAGTTCAATTTCGTGCGGCAGTAGCGGGTCGTCGGGAGCGGTCGTCAGAGGGCGGTGTACCCGTGCGGGCCCGTGATGCCCGCCGCGGCGAACCAGCGACGCATGGCGGCCGTGTGCAACGAGAAGGCCGCCACGTCCTCCAGGGCCTCGGGGCCAAACACGGCCCCGCGTTCGGTGGACTCGGTGTTGGGCACGAAACCCGGCAGGGATGACGACTGCACCACAGGGGCCACGCCGAAGAGCAGGACCCGATTGGGCCGCGGCTCGCTCGAGGCAAACCAGAAGGGCTCCAGGCGACCCGGGTCGACCGAGAGGCCCAACTCCTCGTCGAGCTCGCGGGCTCCGCCGACCTGCCACGACTCGTGGTCTTCGAGGAAACCACCCGGCAGCGCGAGGCGGCCGCGTTGGGGTTCGATCCCGCGGCGCAAGACCACGAGCCCCGTGCGCCCGGCGTGTTCGAGGGGCAGGAGCACCACCGAGACGGGGACGGGGTTGGCCCACACGGGGATGCCGCAGCCCGGGTTGGGGCACCGCCGGGGGTACACGAGGGGCCCCGCATACGCCGCCCCACAAAACGAACAGAACGTGTCTCGTACAGGATGCATCGTGCCGCCGAGCCTACCGCGAACCCGACGAGCCGTGGTCCAAGACGGGTGTTACTGTGTCCCGGTGGCGGCGTAGTCCCCGCACGCGCCCTCGCGGCGTACTCCCACAGCCCCATAAGCCCACCCGATGCCCGCGACCCTCCCGACCCTCCAGTCTCGCCGCGACCCTCTGGCCTCCCCGGGGGCCCAACGCGACACCCTGCGCCGCCTCCCCCTGGCCCGCGAGTTTGACGAGGCCCTCGGGGCCTCGGGGCTCTTTCCCCTTCGCCCGCGCGTGTTGGAGGTCCTCCAGCTCAACGTCGGGGCCCTGTGCAACCAGACCTGCCGCCACTGCCACGTCGACGCCGGCCCCGACCGCCGCGAGCGCATGTCCCGCGAGACCTTCTCCCAGTGCCTCGACGTCCTGCGCCGGACCCCGAGCATTCACACGGTAGACATCACGGGCGGGGCCCCCGAGCTCAACCCCGAGTTTCGTTGGTTTGTGACCGAGGCCCGGGCCCTCGGGCGCACCGTGCTCGACCGCTGCAACCTCACCATCTTCGAGACCCCCACCCACCGCGACCTGCCCGAGTTTCTCGCGGCCCAGGGGGTCGAGGTGGTCTGCTCGTTGCCCCACTACCTCGGGGGTCCCACCGACCGCCAGCGCGGCGACGGGGTGTACGCCAAGAGCATCCGCGGGCTCCAGCGCCTCAACGCCCTCGGCTACGGCGACGGCCGCTCGGGGCTGCGCCTCACCCTCGTGGCCAACCCCGTGGGGGCCTTCACCTTCGCCGACCAGCGGGGCCTCGAGGCCGAGTACCGCCGCGAGCTCGGGCTGCGCCACGGGGTGGTCTTCGACCAGCTCTTCTGCCTCTCCAACATGCCCATCGCCCGCTACCTGGAGTGGCTCGTCAGCTCGGGCAACCTCCAGGGTTACATGGAGGCCCTGGTGACGGCCTTCAACCCCCAGGCCGCCGCGGGGGTCATGTGCAGAAACACCCTGTCCGTCGGATGGGACGGGGCCCTGTACGACTGCGACTTCAACCAGATGCTGGCCATGCCCGTGGAGGGAGCCGTGGGGCACATCCGGGAGTTTGACCTGGAGGCCCTGCAGGCCCGCGACATCGCCGTCGATCGGCACTGCTACGGGTGCACCGCGGGGGCGGGGTCGAGCTGCGGAGGGGCCACGACCTGAGGGAGTTCGGAGGGGCGCGTGGGTCGGCCGGTGTGAGAGACTCCGGCCATGCGCTACGACGAGTACGTCGCCCACGACGCCGTCTCTCTCGCGGGCCTCGTGCGCCGCGGAGAGGTCACCCCGAGCGAGCTCCTCGAGGTCGCCCTGGCCCGGGCCGGGGCCGTCAACCCACAAATCGGGGCCATCATCCACAGGCTCGACGCGCAGGCCCGCCGAGAGGCCGCCGGGACCCTGCCCGAGGGGATCTTTCAGGGCGTCCCGTTTCTGGTCAAGGACCTTGACGGAACCCTCGGGGGCGCCCCCTACAACGCCGGCTCCCGGTGTTTGCGGGGGTACGTGGCCCCACACGACAGCGCCCTCTTCGCCCGCTACCGGGCCGCGGGCCTGGTGATCTTCGGCAAGACCAACACCCCCGAGTTTGGCCTCCTCGGCGTGACCGAACCCGCCCTCCACGGCCCCACCCGCAACCCCTGGAGCCTCGACCACACCCCCGGAGGCTCCAGCGGAGGTTCGGCGGCGGCGGTGGCGGCAGGGATCGTTCCGGCGGCCCATGCGGGGGACGGGGGCGGGTCGATCCGGATTCCGGCTTCGGCGTGTGGTCTCTTCGGGCTCAAGCCCACCCGCGGGAGGATGCCCCTCGGGCCCGACGTGGGGGAGGGGTGGCACGGGTTTGTCGTTCCGCATGTGGTGTCGCGTACGGTGCGGGACTCGGCGGCCCTGCTCGACGCGACCCACGGGGCCGACCCCGGAGCCCCGTATGTGATCGCTCCGCCCGCGGGACCCTTCGCCGACGAGGTGGGGCGCGACCCGGGGCGGCTGCGGGTGGCCTTTACGGCCCGGTCGATCCTTGGGGAGGGGACCCACCCGGAGTGCATTGAGGCCCTCTCCCAGGCCATGCACACCCTCCGGGGTCTCGGGCACGACGTGGTGGAGGTGACCCTCCCGGTCGATCGCGAGGCCCTGCGTCTGGCGTATCTCACCGTCATCGCGGCGTGTACGGCCGTGGCCATCGAGGACGCCGCACGGCTCGCGGGACGGGAGGTCTCCCCCGACGACTTCGAGCCCACCACGTGGTTCCTCGGGCAGGTGGGCCGGGCCCTGTCGGCGGCCGAGCTGGAGCGGGCCCGCACCCACGTCGCTCAGGCCTGCCGGGCGATGGGGGCGATGTTCGTGGACTTCGACGTGCTCGCCACGCCCACCCTGGCGTACCCTCCGGCCCGGGTGGGCGAGCTGGCCCTCAAGCCCCACGAGGCCCTGGGGCTGCGGGTGTTGCGGCGGGTTCCGGCCCGGGCGGCCCTGGTCAAGACCCTGGAGTCGCTCGCGGGCAGAGCCCTGGAGCGCACCCCCAACACCATGCTCTTCAACATGACGGGCCAGCCTGCCATGAGCGTGCCCCTGCACCAGACGGCGGACGGATTGCCGGTGGGGGTTCAGTGGGTGGGGCGCTTTGGTGACGAGGCCACCCTCCTGCGGCTCGCGGGGCAGCTCGAGGCCACGGTGCCCTGGGCGGGGCGACGACCGGGGTTGTAACCCCCGCCCGGGCGCCCCAACATGGCCTCATGCGACGCAGGGTCTGGTCGGTAGAGGGCAATCGGCAGCGCCTCGACGGGGGCGCGATGTTTGGCAATGTTCCGCGGGCCCTGTGGTCGCGGTGGATCACGCCCGACGCCGAACACCGCATCCCCCTGGCGTGTCGGTCGATGCTGGTGGTCGAGCCCTCGGGGCGGCGCATCCTCTTCGAGACGGGGATCGGGGCCTTCTTCGAGCCCGCCCTCCGCGCCCGGTTCGGGGTCGAGGACGAGGGGCACACCCTGCTCGACCGCCTCGCGGCCCTCGACGCCCCGCACACGGCCGTCGACGTGGTGGTTCTGTCTCACCTGCACTTCGACCACGCGGGGGGCCTGCTGACCCCCTGGAGCGCGACCGAGGCCCCTGCCCTGCTCTTCCCCAATGCCCGCTACGTGGTCGGGCGGGCCGCCTGGGAGCGGGCCTGCCACCCCCACCCCCGCGACCGGGCCTCGTACATCCCGGCCTTGCAGCCCCTGCTGGAGGCCTCCGGGCGCCTGGAGGTGGTGGAGGAGGGAGCGACCTCGGCGGTGCTCGGCGAGGACTACGGCCTGCATCGTTCGGAGGGGCACACCCCGGGGTTGATGCTGGCGGAGGTTCCGTCGGAGGAGGGGCCCATCGTGTTTGCGGCCGACCTGATCCCGGGGGTTCCGTGGGTGCATCTGCCGGTGACGATGGGGTACGACCGGGCTCCCGAGCGGCTGATCGACGAGAAGTCAGGGCTCTTGACCGATCTCCTCGCGCGGCGGGGGCGGCTGTTTTTTACGCACGACCCGTCGGTGGCCATGGGCCGGGTGGCCCGCGACGACAAGGGGCGGTTTCACTGCGCCGAGACCTGGCCCACCCTCGACGGCCTGGCCGTGTGACTCCTGGGGGCGCGGGGGCGACGGGCAGCGGGCAGCGGGCAGCGGGCAGCGAAGCCGCAAGGGCGCAAGGGCCGCAAGGGCCAGAAGGATTTGGGGGGGCAGCGGGCAGCGAAGCCGCAAGGGCGCATTGGGTCGCAAGGGCCAGAAGGTTTTGTGGGGGTAGCGGGCAGGCGAAGGTCGCCGCGTTGCCGAGAGGCGATGTCGTCCGCGATCCGCCGAGATGCTCACGCCGCGCTCCGACCCACACAACCTTGCGGCCCTTGCGACCCTTGCGCCCTGGCGGTTTCCGACTCTCGCCGCTCGTCGCCCACCCCCCTCTCGGCCCTCAGTTGCTCAACTGCTTGTCAAACTGGAACCCGCCCCCCGGGAGGTGCGTCACCCGCACGGTGTCCCCGGGCTCGTACGCGCCCGCGAGGATCTTCTGGGCCAAGGGGTTTTCCAGGTGCTGCTGGATGGCCCGCTTGAGGGGACGGGCCCCGTACACGGGGTCCCACCCGATGTCGCCGAGGGCGTCCTTGGCGGCGTCGTCGACCGAGAGCCCGAGCTCGCGGCGGTCGAGCCGCTTCGCAAAGTCCCCGAGCTGGATGTCCACGATGGCCCGAACGTCCTCCCGGGCCAGACGGTGGAAGATGATGGTCTCGTCAAGCCGGTTGAGAAACTCCGGCCGGAAGGCCTGACGAAGCTCCTCGGTGACCGCCTGCTTCACGTCGGCGTCGCTCGTGGCGTGCAGGATGTGCTGGCTCCCCACGTTGCTCGTGAGGATGATCACCGTGTTGCGGAAGTCCACCGTGCGCCCCTGCCCGTCGGTCAGGCGGCCGTCGTCGAGGACCTGCAGGAGCACGTTCCACACGTCGTGGTGGGCCTTCTCGATCTCGTCGAAGAGGAGCACGGCGTAGGGCCGGCGGCGCACCGGCTCGGTGAGCTGGCCCCCCTCGTCGTAGCCCACGTACCCGGGCGGGGCCCCGATGAGCCGCGAGACCGAGTGCTTCTCCATGTACTCGCTCATGTCGAGGCGCAACATGGCCCGCTCGTCGTCGAAGAGAAACTCCGCCAGGGCCTTGGCCAGCTCGGTCTTGCCCACCCCCGTCGGCCCGAGGAACAAAAAGCTCCCCATGGGCCTCCGCGTGTCGCCGAGCCCCGCCCGGGCCCGCCGTACGGCGTTGGACACCGCCACCACGGCCTCGCGCTGCCCGACCACCCGCCGGGCCAGGGCGTCCTCCATCTGCAAGAGCTTCTGCTGCTCAGACTCCAGCATCTTGCGCACGGGGATCCCCGTCCACTTGGCCACGATCTCGGCGATGTCCTCCGCCGTGACCTCCTCCTTGAGGTACGCGGCCCCCGCCTTGCGGGCCGTATTGATGGTCTCCTGCACCGAGACAAGCTCGCGCTCCAGGGCCGGGATCACGTCAAACTTCAGCCGCCCCGCCCCCTCGTAGTCGCCCTTCTGGGTGGCCGCCTCGAGGTCGTGACGGGCCTTCTCCGTCCGGGCCTTCACGTCGCGGACCTTGCCGATCAGCTCCTTCTCGCGCAGCCACTGGGCCTTCATGCCCCCGATGCGCTCCTCCTGCTCGGCCACCTCGCGCCCGAGCTCGCTCAGCCGGAGCTTGCTGGCCGGGTCGTCCTCGCGGGTCATGGCCTGCCGCTCGATCTCGAGCTGGGTCAGCTTGCGCTGGGCCTGGTCGATCTCCAGGGGCATCGACCCGATCTCCATCTTCAGCTTGGAGGCCGCCTCGTCGACGAGGTCGATGGCCTTGTCGGGCAGAAACCGCTCGGTGATGTACCGGTTGGAGAGCGAGGCCGCCGCCACCAGGGCCGCGTCCTGAATCCGGATCCCGTGGTGGACCTCGTAGCGCTCCTTGATCCCGCGCAGGATGGCCACGGTGTCTTCGACCGTGGGCTGGCTCACCATCACCTGCTGAAAACGCCGCTCGAGGGCCGCGTCCTTCTCGATGCGCTTGCGGTACTCGTCGAGGGTGGTGGCCCCGATGCAGTGCAGATCGCCCCGGGCCAGGGCCGGCTTGAGCATGTTGCTCGCGTCCATGGCTCCCTCGGCGGCGCCCGCCCCGACCAGGGTGTGGAGCTCGTCAATGAAGAGGACGATGTTCCCCGCGCCCTCGACCTCCTTGAGGACGGCCTTGAGGCGCTCCTCGAACTCGCCACGAAACTTGGCCCCCGCCACGAGGGCCGCGAGGTCGAGGGACACGAGGCGCTTGTCCTTGAGGCTCTCGGGCACGTCGCCCCGCACCACCCGCTGGGCGATCCCCTCGACGATGGCCGTCTTGCCCACCCCCGGCTCGCCGATGAGGACGGGGTTGTTCTTCGTGCGGCGCGAGAGCACCTGCATCACCCGGCGGATCTCCTCGTCGCGGCCGATCACCGGGTCGAGCTTGCCCGACCGGGCCAGGGCCGTGAGGTCTTTGCAGTACTTGTCGAGGGCCTGAAAGGTGCCCTCGGGGTCGGCGCTGGTCACCCGCTGGTTGCCCCGGACCTCCTTGAGGGCCGAGAGGTACCGGGCCTCGTCGAGGCCGTGCCGCTTGAAGAGGGCCCCCATGTCGCGGTCGTGTTTGACCGCCGCGAGGCCGAGGTGTTCGACCGAGGTAAAATCGTCCTTGAGGGCCTTGGCCTCGTCCTCGGCCTTCTGCAGGAGGTTGGCCGCACGCCGCGACAGCCCCGGCTCGGCACCCCCCGTCACCCGCGGGAGCTTCTCCACCGCGGCCTTCACCTCCTGGGACACCGCCCGGGCGTCGGCCCCGGCCTTCTGCACGAGGGCCCCAAGAACCCCCTGCTCCTGATCGAGCAGGGCCAACACGATATGTTCGGGCAACAGCTCGGGGTTGCCCCGCCGGGTGGCCTCCGACTGGGCCGAGGCGATGGCCTCTCGAGAACGCGTCGTAAACTTGTCAATTCGCATGTCAACCTCAGGTCCTTTCTCGCCGTCGGGAGGGACCGTAAGCACCTCCCTTGCCAGCGTCAAAGAGCCCTCGGAAGGTTTTGTGCGTCAGCGCGGGCGGAAGGTCAGCGCCGCGGAGTTGATGCAGTAGCGCAGGCCCGTGGGGGCCGGGCCGTCGTCGAAGACGTGGCCGAGGTGGCCGTCGCAGCGTGCACAACGCACCTCGGTGCGCACCATCCCGTAGGCGGAGTCCCGGTGTTCGGAGACGCGGCCGGGGGCGAAGGGGCGGGTGAAGCTGGGCCAGCCGGTGCCTGAGTCAAACTTGGCCTCGCTGGCGAAGAGGGGGGCCCCGCACCCGGCGCAGGCGTAGGTGCCCGCGGCGTGGTGGCTGGCGTAGGCCCCGGTGAAGGCCCGCTCGGTCCCGTGTTCGCGCAAGACCTCGTACTGCATGGGGGTCAGGCGGGCCCGCCATGCCGCCTCGGACAGGGTGAACCGCGATCCCACGGGGGGCCATCCGTCGGGGCCGACGGGCCCGCTGTCACCGCCTGCGCGTGGCGCGGGGGCGGGGGCGGGTTGAGCCCGCGCGCGGGTGCAGGCGGCGACCAGGAGCAGCGCGAGGGCCTCGCGGCGGAGCAGGGGAGTGGACATGGGGCCATGACCTCGGGGGAGGGGTGTTGTGCGGTCAGAGGGCCTTACGACAGGGAGTCGGGGGCGGTGACAGCTGACCCCCGGTCAGCCATGACCGTGGTGGGTGATGAAGGCCAGGAGCCCGAGGGCCACGGCGGCCACGGCGGCCCGTTGCAGCACCCGAAACGACAGGCACACCCCGCCGAGGGCGGCCATCAGGTGGGGCACATCCTCGCCGGCGCTGGTGTCGACCGACCGCAGGCGGGCCGAGGCCCGACCGAGGCGCCAGCCCGTGAAGCCCAGGACCGCGGCCAGGACCCACCCCGCGAGCCCGAGGACCCCCAGGAAGGCCCCTGGCGGGCCCCGGAGCCACAGGGCCCACCAGGCCTCGACCGCGAGGGCCGCGGACAGGACGGACAGGGCCCCGAGGAGGACCCCCGCCCGCTTCACCCAACGCCCCAGGTCGGCGAAGACCGCAGCGTCTTCAGGGGAAAACTCGTGGCCCGGGGGCGCAGGGGAGGGGTCGGTCATGGTGTCTTCACGCCCCCCGCGGGAGCCCGAGGGCCAGCACCGTCAGGGCGACCCCGACGTGGAGGAGGAGCATCACGGCCAGGGCTCGAAACGCGTCGCGCAGGGCGGCCCCAGCGGCCACGGCGAGGGGCACGTCGCGGCCGGAGGTGCTGACCACGCGCCCGAGCTCGGCGGAGGCTGCCTTGAGGCGCCAGGAGGCGTAGGCGGCGGGGGGGGCCCCGAGCAGGAGGAGGGCCCCGAGGGCGGGGCCGAGGCGGGGCGGGAGGTAGGCGGGCGGGTGCACGAGCCCGACGCCCCCTGCGACGAGGAGGAGGGCCGTCAGGGCGAGGCCCGCGAAGGCCATGACCCGGGTGGAGGAGGCCAGGCGGAGGAAGATGGCCTCGTCGGCCGCGCCAAACTCGTACGCACCCATCGCCACCCTCAGCTCGACCGCATCCAGAAGAACAAGAGCCCCACCCCCAACACCGCGAACCCCAGGAGCGGGTGCACGCTGAAGGCCAGATAGAGCAGGTACAGAAAGGCCAGGCCGCCTCCGTCGCCGTCGCTGCTCCGCGACGAGCCCCCGTACGAGCCTCCGTACGAGCCCCCGTACGAGCCCGACGGCCGACTGTACGAGCCCCCGTACGAGCCCGAGCTGCTCGGTCGGCTCGGCGCAGAGCCGCTCCCCCAGTTGCTCCCGCCGAAGGAGCCCCCGGTGTGTTGGGCCAGCAGGGCCGTCGTGGTCACGGGCAGGGGGTGGGCCGAGGCCGCGGGAACCCCCATCCCCAGGGCCCAACACAGGGCGCAGCAGAGGGCGAAGAGGAGCCCGTAGGGTCTCCGGGTCTTGCCCTTCGGGGTCGTGGTGGCCATCCCTCGCATCGGGCGGCACTCTACCGCATCGGGACCTTCTGCGAAGTGCAGGCCGTGCTAGACACTTCTCCTGTGACGCGAACGATCCTGGTGGTGGGAGGGGGCGGCCGCGAGCACGCCCTGGTGTGGGCCCTGAGCCGCTCGGCCTCGTGCGGCGAACTCCTCGTGGCTCCGGGCAATCCGGGCATGGCCCCGTTGGCCCGGTGTTGTCCGGTGGCCGCGGACGACGTGGAGGGGCTCGTGGCCTTGTGCCTGCGTGAGCTCGTGGAGCTGGTGGTGGTGGGCCCCGAGGGGGCCCTGGTGGCGGGCCTCGCCGACGCCCTGGCCCGAGAGGGGATCGCGGTGCTCGGCCCGAGCGCCGCGGCGGCGGCCCTGGAGGCCTCCAAGGGCTTCGTCAAAGACCTCTGCGCCCGCGAGGGCATCGCCACCGCGGGCTATGGGCGCTTCACCGACCCCGCGGCGGCCATTGCGTGGATCCGGGCCCGCGGGGCCCCCATCGTGGTGAAGGCCGACGGCCTGGCGGCAGGCAAGGGGGTGACCGTGGCCCACACCCTGCCCGAGGCCGAGGCTGCCGTACACGAGGCCCTCGTAGAGAAGCGTTTTGGCGACGCGGGGGCGAGCCTGGTGGTGGAGGAGTTTCTCGACGGCGAGGAGCTGTCGCTCTTCGCGCTGTGCGATGGGGTTCGGGCCCGGTTTCTGGCCACGGCCATGGACCACAAGCGCCTCGGCGACGGCGACACCGGCCCCAACACGGGCGGGATGGGGGCCGTCACCCCGCACCCCCGCGAGACCCCGGCCCTGGTCGCGGCCCTCATGGACACGTTTGTCACCCCCACCCTCCGTGCCCTCCACGCCGCGGGGACGCCCTTCCGGGGGGTTCTGTATGCGGGGGTGATGCTCACCGCGGGGGGGCCGAAGCTCCTGGAGTACAACGTGCGTTTTGGCGACCCGGAGTGCCAGGCGTTGATGGTGCGGGTCCGGGGCGACCTCGCGGGGCTTCTGTACGCGGCCGCCACGGGGCGGCTCGACGCCGAGGCCGTGTCCTGGCACGACGACCCGAGCGTGTGTGTGGTCCTCGCGGCCCCGGGGTATCCCGGGACCCCCGTGACGGGAGAGATCGTCCAGGGGATTGACGAGGCCGAGGCCCTGGAGGGGGTCACGGTGTTTCACGCGGGCACCCGGCGCGACCCCAACGGGACTCTGCGGAGCGCCGGGGGGCGGGTGCTCAATGTTGTCGGCCGCGGCGCGACCGTAGCTGAGGCCCGGGCCCGTGCCTACGCGGGGGTGGCCTGCATCGGGTGGCCGGGGGCCCAGGTCCGCACCGACATCGCCGCCCGGGCGATGGACCGGGAGGGAGCCGCGGGATGACCCCTCCCTTCGGCGGAACCCTTCGGCACGACGGGGCCGCCTCGTACGAGGTCCTGCCCCCGGGTCTCGGCCCTGCCCTCGGGGCCGCCTTCGGGGCGCCCCACCCGCCCGTCCTGGGCCTCGCGCCCGACGACGCCCCCGTGGTGGAGTTTGCCCTCGTGGGCGACGAGATCGTCTACGCCGCCGACCTCTCCGGGGCCTCTCCCTGGAGCGCGGCGAGCCTGCCCGAGCGAGACCTCCTGGGCCTCCTCGGCCGGGTGGCCCGCACCCTCGCGGTCGTGCACGGCTGCGACCGGGTTCACGGCGACCTCCGCCCCGAGCTCCTCCTGAACGACCCCACCCGAGGTGTGGTGGTCCTCGCGCCTGGGTGCGCGTCTGCGCCCGGGGCCCTCCTGCGGGCCCGTCTTCACCCTGGAGGGGCCGCGGTCGCCACCGTGGCCTTCGCCGCGCCCGAGGTCGTTCTTGGAACCGAGGTCAGCCCTGCCTCGGACGTGTACAGCCTCGCCGCGGTCGTGTTCGCGACCCTCACGGGCTCGGCCCCCCTCGGTCGGGTGGGTCTGCCCGCGTACGAAGACGGTCCCCACGGAGAGCTCGCCCGCACCCTGGCCCAGTGCCTCGATCCGGTGGCCGCCCACCGGCCGCCCATGGAGGCCCTCGCCGCGGCCCTCACCCGCGCCGCCCTGGCCCCCCGGCCCGCCTCCGCCGACACCGCCCCCTACCGAACCAGCGCTCCAGGGCCCGCGTATGGTTCGCAGGCCTCGAGGCCCGTCCGCGAGACCTCGCCCGTCCTGGTCTTCACCCTCCTCGTGGGAGGCTTCATCACCTTCCTGGGCACGGTGCTCCTCGTGTCGATCGGGTGGTCCGAGGCGGGGGTCCTCGGTCGGGGCCTTTTGCTCGCGGCCCTGTCCGCCGGGGCTTTTGGGCTTGGGGCCCTGGCCGAGCGCTTCAAGATCGACCTCGGGGTGGTCGTGGCCCGCGGGGTCTCGGCGATCTTCGCCACCGTGGCCATCGCCTTCACCTTCTCGCACCTCGAAGACCCGGGCCGCCTCGGGCTGCTCGCCGCCCTCACGGCCGGGGCCTTCGTCGGAGGGGCCCTCGCCGAACGACGGGAGGCTCCCCTCGGGGGTGCCGTCCTCGTCGGCCTCGGGAGTCAGCTCCTGTGGACCGTCGGGGCCCAGTGGATCCACATGGGCCACGACCTCCGGGGTTCGGGCCCCGTGGCGGTGCTCGGGGCCGTGGTCTCGGCGGTGACCTACGCCCTCGCTCTGGGGCGTCGGGCGGCTCCTCTCGCGGTGGTGGCCACCCTCGACCTCTGCGTCTTCTTCGGAGCCCTGGGCGACTACCTGCACACCGGATCGGTGATGGGCCCTCCCGGGTACGCCCTCGTTGTTGCCGCGGGGTATAGCCTCCTCGCGGCGGGGGCGACCCGACGCGGGCCCGACGCCCTGGCCGGTCCCCTCGGCCTCGCGGCGGGTCTCGCGGCCGTGCTCAGCGCGGGCCTCGGGGTCCTGGTGATGCACAACCACCCCGAGAGCCATCGGGAGGTCGGAGCCCTGTGGCCCTACCTGGTGGCCCTCTGCGCCGCGGTCCTCTCCCGGGCCGGGGGGCCCTTGGGGGCGGTGGCCTTGTTTGTGGCGGGGGGGCTGGTGATGGTGGTTCCGACGGGGGAGGCCTTCGTGCGCGACACCCTCGGGATGGCCGGGATTGCCGTGGCCGTCGGGGCCCTTGTGGTTGCAGGGACCCTCCGGTCGGCCCGGCTCCAACAGCGTCCTGCCGCGCAGTCCGAGGCCCTCCTCGGGGGGCTCGCCGGCATGCTCTGTGTCCCGGGGCTACGCCTCGCCGCGCTCCTCACCCGCCCGGAGCCCACCGACCTGTCCGAAGCGGGGCCGTGGTGGGGCCTCGTCGTGGCGACCGGGTGCGGGCTCCTCGTGGCCGCGTATGCCGTCACCGACCGCGTCCGCCGGGATCACCACCGCCTCCTGGAGGCCGCCGCGGTGCTCTCCCTCCTCGGAGCCCTGACCCTCCAGGTGGTGGCCACCCTCGACCCTCTGGCTCCGGCCCTGGCCGCCCTCGGGTGCGCCCTGGCCCTGGCGCTGTATGGCTTCGTCGGGCGTCGGGCGGTGGTGTTCCTCGCGGGCGTCGGGGGCCTCGTGATTCACGGGTGGATCCAGTATTTTGTGCGCCTGCAGGACGTGCTCCCCCTGTCGATCCGGCTGGTGGGATTTGGGGTGGGGCTCCTCGTGGCGGGGGTGGTCTATGAGCAGCAGCTCCGCCCGCGGGTGGTCATCCTGCGCGATTGGCATTGAGGTGAGCACGGTGGACCACTCCCCTTCCTGCGGGCGACGGGCTGCGGGCGACGGGCTGCGGGCGACGGGCTGCGGGCAGCGGGCGACGGGTAGCGAAACCGCAAGGGCGCAAGGGTCGCAAGGGGCAGAGGGTTTGGGGGTCGGAGCACGACGTGAGCATCTCGGCGGATCGCGGACGACAGCACCTCTCGTCAGCGCACCGACCTTCGCCTGCCCGCTGCCCCCCCAAAAACCTTCTGGCCCTTGCGACCCTTGCGCCCTTGCGGTTTCGCAGCCCGTCGCCCGCAGCCCGCAGCCCGCAGCCCATCGCCCGCTGCCCGCAGCCCGGTGCTCCGCAGCGGACGGTGGGGCCCTACTCCGCGTACATCTTGATGTCCGTGGCGGCCGCGAACGACAGGCGGTAGGCCTCGTCCCAGTCCGGGTGGCGCACCATGATGTGCCCGTCGGACAGGAGGGTCTGCTTCCAGTCGCGGCGGGGGGTTCCGGGGCGCAGGAGGCGCTCCTCGACGCACCACGGACCAGCGTCCTGCAGGAAGCGCCCGAGGCCCTCGATGCGGGTGATGCGCCCGCGCCCCTGGGCCCGCTTGAAGATCACCCCGGCGTTGTACTTCCGCGGCCCGGTGGCCTCAAACCGCTGATGGACGGCCACCCGGGCCCACTCCCGGAAGAGGTCGATGTCGGAGGTGTAGTTCATCTGGTCGGTGAGGTGGGCCCCCCCCGGACGACACGCCACCTCGCCGAAGATGGCCTCCCCCTTCGGCGTCAAGAACCACTCCATGTGGGTCGACCCGTCCCCCATCCCCAGGGCCTTGAGGGCCGCCCGTCCGAGCTCCACCCCGGGCATCAGCCGGGCCTGGTACATGTCCCGCACCGTGATGATCACCGGGCTGATCCACTCCACGGTGCGCATCTCGATGGGCTTCGGGAGATAGGCCGCGATGTTCTCGTAGGCGGGCACACCTCCGATCGAGACGGTGTCGAAGGTAAACTCCTCGCCCTCGATGTACTCCTCGCAGCTCGCCTCGGGCACGTTGCGCATCGCCGCCAGGGTGGCATCAAGCTCCGACGGGTGCCGCACCCGGTAGGTGTCGGCGCTGCCTGCCCCCGCGATGGGCTTGAGAATGAGCGGGTACCCGATCTCCTCCGCGGCCTCCCGGGCCTCCCGCTCCCCCCGCACCCTGCGCGACCGCGGAACCCGAAGCCCCGCCTCGCGCATCCTCTCCTTCATGAGCTGCTTGTCGCGGAAGCCCCGCACGGCGTCGACGCTCATCCCGGGCATGCCCCACCGCTCCCGAATGCGGGCCGCCAGGATCACCAGGGGCTCCCAGTTGGCGAGCACCCGATCGACGCTCCTGCCCCGGAGCCAGGCCGTGACCCGGGCCATCACGTCGTCCTCGTCCATGATCCGCGGGACCTGGAGGTAGTCGTGAAGGTGCGGCCGAACCGCCTGGGGCAGGGCCTCCCGGGGGGTGTCCCCGACGCCAAAGACCGTGGCCCCCACCTCGGCGAGGCCCCGGGTGTACTGAATCATTTCGGGCGGATACGACGGAGACAAGAACACCACGCGCATAGGGGCCGGGACACTACCAGCCCTCGTGTCGGTTCTGTTGGTCAACCGTGTTGACCCGCCGCCCCTGTGTCCTCCACCCTACGGCACCGCCGATGCCCCGCAACGTTGTCTTCGTCGCCCCATTCCCCGCGGAGGTCACGATGCGCTTCGCGCGCGCCGTGGCCCGCACCCCCGATGTCCGTCTCCTCGGGGTGGTGCACACCCCCCCGGGCGGCCCCGACGCCTCCCTCTACCACGACCTCGTGCGCGTGACCGAACCCCTGTCCCTGCGCGACATCCTCGACGGGGTGGAGGTCTTGCGCCGCCGCCACGGCCAGCCCTACCGCATCGTCGGGATCCTCGAGGCCCTGATGGTGCAGCTCGCCCAGGCCCGGGTGCACTTCGGGGTTCCGGGGACGCGCCCCGAGGTGGCCGAGCTCTTCCGCGACAAGTCCCGCATGAAGGACGCCCTCCGCGCCGCCGGGCTCCCGGTGGCCCGCAGCGCCCTCGTGCGCACCCGCTCCGACGCCTGGGCCTTCGCCGAGGCCGTGGGGTTTCCGATGGTGGTCAAGCCGCCGGCGGGCATGGGGTCGAAGTCGACCCACCGCGTGCACAGCCTCGACGAGCTCGTGCGGGTGGCCGACGCCATGGGGGCGGGGGCCCACAACCCCGTCCTGGCCGAGGAGTTTCTGCGGGGCCGGGAGTACAGCTTCGAGACCCTGGTCACCGACGGGGTTCCGCGCGTGGAGTCGGCCTCGCGGTACCTCCCGGGTTGCCTGGAAGCCGTCGAAAACCCCTGGCTCCAGTGGTGTTGCCTCCTGCCCCGCGACCTGTCCGACCCGATCTTTGCGCGGGCCCGGGACGCGAGCCGCGGGGCCATCGCGGCCCTCGGCCTCGACGACGGGATGACCCACATGGAGTGGTTCGAGCGCCCCGACGGGAGCGTGGTCATCGGCGAGATCGCCCAGCGTCCCCCCGGGGCCAACATCAGCCTGATGACCGGCCTCGCCCACGATGTTGATCTGTACGCCGCCTGGGCCCGGGCCGTCGTCGACGGGGTGGTCGACCACCTCCCCTGGACCCGCAAGTACGCCGTGGGGTCGGCCTTTCTGCGCGGGGCGGGGCGCGGTCGGGTGGCCGCCGTGACGGGGATTCACGAGACCTGGGAGGCCGTCGGGCAGCGGGTCGTCGAGGCCAGCCTGCCCACCCTCGGGGCCCCCAAGAGCGACAGCTACGAGGGCGACGGCTACGTGGTCGTCCGCGACCCCGACACCGAGGTGGTCAAACGCGACCTCAAGACCATCGTCGACACCATCCGCGTCCGCTACGCCGACTGAACCGCGGCGTACACTCGCCCCGCGATGACGACCGCCTACGACCCCGACGACCCTCCCCGCCTCCCCATCCCGGTCGGGCCCTCGCGCGAGGTGTGGGCTGCGATGTCGCCCGAAGACCGTGAGGCCTTCTTGCTGAAGGTGCTCGACGCCCTGTCCGACCCGCGCGACCTGATGTCCGAGGATCGTCAGCACCACAAGGCCAAGGTGCGCGCCATCGACTTCCTGGGGCTGCACTTCAAGGCCATGGGGCGCACGGTGTACCTCGCCGAGGAGATGGCCGTGGTGTACCCGGGCGAGGAGGGGTTTTCGCCCGATGTCTTCGCGGTGTGCGACGTGCCGCAGCCCGAGGATGACCCGCGCCTCGCGTGGGTGGTGGCCGACGAGGGCCGCGGGCTCGACGTGGTGCTGGAGGTGCTCCACCGCGGCGATCGGAAGAAGGATCTCGTGCGCAACGTCGAGCGCTACGCCCGCCTCGGCATCCCTGAGTATTTCGTGTACGACCGCGCGCGCCAGCGCATCCGCGGCTTCGCCCTGCCGACGCCCGAGGCCCGGCGGTACCAGCCCATTGTGCCGCAGGCCGGGCGGTTTCCCTCGCGGCTCCTGGGCGTCGACCTCGCCGTACAAAACGGCAACCTCTGCTTCTTTCAGGGCATGGCCGAGCTCTTTGGCCGCGACGACCTGATCGAGCGCCTCAACGGGATGATGGGCAACCTGGAGGCCAAGGCCGCCGCCGACGAGGCCCGCGCCGAGCAGGAGGCCGCCCGTGCCGAGCAGGAGGCCGCCCGCGCCGAGCAGGAGGCCGTGCGTTCGGCTGCGGCCCTCGCGGGGCTGCGGGCGGGGGTTCTCGCGGCGTGGGCGACGCGCGGGGGCGGAGACCTCGATGCGCAGCGGGCCCGCGTCGAGGCGTGCGACGACCCGGCCACGCTGCAACGCTGGCTCCTCGCGGCGCTGACGGGCGAGGCGTTTGGTCCGTAGCGAGGCCCCGATGCTCCCCGGCGGGCTTGACGACGAGCGCTTCGGGGCTCTGCGCCGCGGGCTGCGTAAGGTAGGTTTTCGGCCCATGGCGAAGCGGCGTGCGGTGACCGAGGGCGAGGTGTTCGTGTTTCCGGCCCAGCCCGACGGCTGGGGGGCGTGCCAGGTGGTGCGGGTGGAGGGGTCGGCGGTGGAGGTGGTCACCCTCGACCACGCCTCCGACACGCGGCCGACCCTGGAGACGGTGCGCCTCGTGCCGCTGGAACAGCACCGGTTTGGGTACAAGGGCGAGATCGCACGCTGCCACGTCTGCGACGCCCTCCCCGACGATTTCGTGTCCCTGGGGGTCGCGCCCGCCGTGTTGCCCGCGACCCCGGGGTCGCAGATCTACGCCTTCTGGGACGGCCTACGCGGCGACGCCCTCTACGAGCGTCGGTGGCTGCGCCTGCCCGAGGCGGTGCGGACCGCGTACAAGGCCGCCCGCCCGTCGGTGCAGGTGACCCTCCCGCTACCAACGGGGCCTCACACGGCGTCCCAATGCGTGTCGTCTCTGCATCTCGCCTTCGGCCCTGCCCCTCCCCGCGACCGGATCTGGCTCTGGGCGGGCGAGGGGGCCTCCTTCGACTGGAGGGGCCTCGACGTCTTCCCCCAGCTTACGCACCTGGGCGTATGCGGCGACGCCCCCGGGGCCCTCGCATGGTGCGCGGGGCACCCCCTCGTGCAGAGCCTGACGTGGCGCGGGGCGGGCGACACCCTCGACCTGTCGGGCCACGACCTCACCCAGCTCGAACTGCCCGCCGCGGGGTGCGCGCGGGTCGTCCTGTCGCCCGGGCTCCGTACGCTCATCCTCGCCCTCGACCCCGCGCGCCCGGTGGAGGTCGTGGCGGCCGACGGGGGCTCCGGGCTCGCCCTCACGGTCCGGGTGCACGACGAGGCCGACCTGGCCGGGCTGCGTGGCCTCGACGCCGTGCGCAAGCTCACCGTAGAAGACTTCGTCTCCTTCGACCTGCGGGCCCTCGGGCGCTGGGCCTCGCTGCGTGACCTCGAGCTGGTCGGGGCCCCGGGGCGCCTCTCCTACAGCGCATCCCTCGCGGAGCGTCGCGGACTGGAGGTGCTGCGCCTTTGGAACTGCGTCGCCGTGGACGCCGACGCGATGCCGCCGTTGTCCGCGTGGCCCGCCCTCCGCAAGCTGCGGGTCTGGGGGTTGGGCGCGGCCGAGGCGGCGGTTCTGCGGGGGCGTTGGGGCCGGGATCGTCGGCTGAGGCTGACCGGGGCCCTGGACGAGGCCGCGGTGTTTGCCCGGGCCGACATCCCGATGCAACGATGGCCGTCGTCGGTGCTGCGGATGCGGGTGTGTACGGCGTACTCCCGGGCGGCGAAGTCCCTGGTGAAGCCGGGGCTCACGGAGGCGAAGGCGCGTAGGGCCCTCGCGGCGTACGCGGCGGTCCTGAAGAGGGAGGGCCCGGACCTCGACGCGGGACAACGCCGCGACCTCGACGCGGCCTGGGATCGTCTCGTCGCGCGGGCCGAGGCGCAGGTCCCAGGCGCAGGGCTCAGGGCCCTTCCGCGGGCGTGGTGAATCAGGCGGACGGGGGCAATGCCCTCGGGCGTCCGCGATCTGCGGGGTCAGCGCGGCAGGCCGAGGGACTCCGCGGCGGCCGACACGGTGATGGCCACGACCTGCGTGGCGAACGCGCGGTCGAGGTTGTCGGTGACATCGGGGCCCCGCGTACAGTGGTAGCGGTCGTAGCGGAACTCTGCCGAGTCGGTGAGCATGATCCCGGGGAATCCGTTGTCCCAGAAGGACGCGTGGTCGGAGCGTCGCAGGTCGCCCACCAGCGGCGACGACATCAGGGCGGTGCTGAGCCGTAGCGGGATGAACGGGAAATCCAGGCGATCTGCGGCGTACTCGAGCGCTTCCATGGCCTCGGCCGCCCGCTCATTGCCGACGGCCGCGACGAAGTCTCCGCGCCGCTCGCGTTCCTCCCACTCGCGCGCCGCGGCAGGAAAGACCAGGTTGATCCCGGCGGGGAGCCGCTGCGAGCCTGGGGCACGGTCGACGTAGCCGATCATCTCGAAGTTGAAATAGGCCTCCACGGCCTCGGCTCGGGCGCGCGCGCGGGTCGCGTAGGCCCGGCTGCCGACGAGCCCGCGCTCCTCCTCGTCCCAACACGCGACCACCAGCGTGCGAGGAAAACTCCGCGTCGCCAACACCCTCGCCACCTCGAGGGCGCCCGCGACGCCGGTGGCGTTGTCGTCGGCGCCTGCGCACCCTGGGATGTGGTCGTAGTGGGCGCCCACGAGGACACGCCGGGTCGGCTCGGTCGCGCCCTCGCGCACGCCAATGACGTTGACCCCGGTGCCGTAGGCGTGACGCTCTACCGCAAACCCCAGGTCGGCGAGGCGTGTGGCGCAGAGGTCTTGCACCGCCTGCCAGTGCGCGCTGGAGGGGGGCCGCACCCGCGCGACGGCCTCGAGGTCGGACTGGTACCTCGCCCCGTCGGCGCATCGCGCGAGGGCGAGGGGCGACCCCGTACCGCAGGCGGGGAGGGGCGCGGTCTGGGGCGCGTCGGCAGGGGGCACGTCGGCGGCGTCGGCGGCGCCAGCCGCGTCTTGGGCGACGGGCGGCGTGACGGTTCGTTCACAAGAGGCCCCTACGAAGAGGAGCGCGATCACCCAGGCTCGCATCCCTCATGCGTAGCGCACCGCCGCCCGCGCCGCGCGAAAATCTCTCGATCGGGTCGGCGATCAGCGTGTGAGGGAGGGCTCCCCCGCGCCGTCTTCGCTGCGCCGCAGCCACTTCGACATCGCCGCCACGCAGCCCGCCCGACCCTCCTGCTGAAACAGGAACATCGCCTGCCGCGCGGCGCTCCGCCGGTCGTCGCCGCGGCCGATCCGCGCGGCGAGGGCGGCCCGATGAACCCACCAGCGCGGCTCGCGCTCGTCGCGGACTGTCAGGCTGACGGCGTGCCGCCAGGCCTCGCGGAGCGACCCCTGAGCCCTGGCCCGACGCATCCGCACGACGACAAGATCAAACGCGTTTCCGTCCATGGTGCACCTCCCTTGGGGGCGACGGCCCTTCTACAGCACGGGCCGGGCCAGCCTTGGATTTCCGACAGATCCCGTCTCAAGCATCGCGTCGACCATGACACCCGGTTCACACTGTGACCCCGGCGGGGGGCACGAGGACGGATGGCCCGAAGAGGGTCCCGGAGCCCGCCGTTGCAGGCCGGTTTGGGGTGCCGATCGACCCGCAGGGCGCATTGGGTGCGCCGCGCGGGCCGCTCGGGTCGTTTGGGGGGCGGCGGATGTCTCGACGCGTCACACCTGGGCTGTTCTGACCGAGGCCCAATGCCACATGGGCGCCGGAGCCTTCGGCGAGACGGCGACAGAACACGTCGGGAAGGCGCCGAGAAGGTCCCCGAGAGGACGACGAGAACGCGCAGGGCTCCGCTTGCGGCACAGGGCTTGAGTTGTAGCGCTTCGGGCGTACGTCGCCCGCCCAGGAATGTCTGTGCGACCGGCAGAGAAAGTCGAGAACACCATGTTCAACCCACTGCCCCGATTGGCCCTCGTCGGCCTGCTGTCGTTCGCGGTGCCCGCCGCGAGCTGCTCCGGCACCGCCGAGATCGACCTCAACGCGCGGATCACCGTCACCACCTCCGCCGACGTCAACAACGTGACGCCGGGTCAGGCCGTCCCCATGACGGTGCAGGTCACCAACATCACCCTCATCGAGCCCACGGCCACCCCGCCCCCGGGGCAGGAAGCCAACGCCGGGCACCTCCGGGTCTACCTCGACGACACCGACAACGACGAGCTGCTGATCACCGCCCAGACCTCGTTCAGCGTCACCATCCCGACCAACACCGAACCTGGGTCCCACCGGATCATCTGCCGGGTGCACCGCCACGACGGCATGCCCACCAGCACCACCTTCCGGTTGGACATCGTCGTTCGTGCGACCGTGATCGACGGCAACTGAGGGCATTCCCCTCCCTCGCACCCTACAGGAGGGCGCTGCCATGGAGAGTGTTCAACGGTTCATGGGAGCGGCCCTCGCCCTCTCGATCCTGGGTGCGAGCTCGGCCGCCGCGGCCCAATCCACTGACCGCCAGTCGGAGATCGTCTACCTCACCCCGTTCCTGGGGGCGGAGTACGTCGGCATCCGATCGGCGGCGCTTCAATCCGACTTCCAGGGGGTCAACACGACGCGCTCGTCGGGCGTGGGGATGGCCTACGGGGCGCACGCGGGCGTGGTGCTGGGGTCGTTCCGACTCGGCCTGCTCTACCAGCAGACGCGGCTCTTCAACGAAGACGACCGCCACTACAACAAGCTCTACCTGGAGGCAGGGCTCCGGGGCCGGCGCGGGGTCGTCGGCCTCAACGTCATGCTCGCTGGCGGCTGGGCCTTCTTCGGGGCCAACGGGCTGCCGCAGCGCGACGGGGTCGGCGGGCGCCTCTCCTTCGCCGCTGACTTCTACCTCACCCCCAATTTCTCCCTCGGCCCGGAGCTCAACGTCGACGGAGCGGCCTACTTCGGCAACGACACGGCCTACGGGGCGTGGGGCGTCACCGGGGCCCTGCGGATGGGTCTGCACCTGTAGGGTGGTCACAACGCCCCCGCAGGTGCTCACAAGACTGTTCGCCCGCCGGGGCGGGGCGGAGTCCGCGGTCGCCACAAAAACGCCGGGTTTTCAGCCATTGTGCGGCCCTCTGCGCCTGGCCCGGGCGGTGCAGTGTCGCGCGCCATGCGCCGCCTCTCTCGCCTCCCCTCCTTCCTCACAGCCTCGTTGATCGTGGGGTGGATGGCCTCCGGGTGCTCCGCCGATGTCCACGACGACCTCGACCCCACGGCCACCGTGGGCTCGGACGAGTGGGCCGACCAGGGCCCGCCCCCCGAGGAGCACCTCGACGCGTCGGACGAGGAGTTCGCCGAGCTGTCGTCCGTCGTCGAGGCCATCACCAGCGCCCCGCGCTTCGAGCTCCCCTTCCCCTGCGGGCAGGTCTGGGCGGGGCAGACCCGCACCAACCACAGCCCCATCAACGCCGTGGATTTCAACCGCTCCAACGACGTCGACGACCCCGTGGTGGCCGCCGCCGCGGGCACCGTCTCCCGCGTGGCCAACACCGGCAGCAGCAGCTACGGCCGCTGGATCGAGATCGACCACGGCAGCGGGTACCGCACCCGCTACGCCCACCTCAACGCCCAGTCGGTTCGGGTGGGGCAGCGGGTGAGCGCGGGGCAACACATCGGGGCCGTCGGCTCGACCGGCGGATCGAGCGGCCCCCACCTCCACTATGAGCTCATCCGCAACGGGGTCACCATCCGCCCGGTCTTCCACGGGATAACGGCCCTCTTCTACGGGACGCGCAACTACACGAGCCAAAACTGCGGCGGTGGGGGTGGCAACACCAGCGGGGGTGGCGGCGGGGGCAACACCAGCGGGGGCGTGGTCGCCCGGGTCAACACCCGCGGGATCTCGCTCAACGTCCGGTCGGGCCCCGGGACGGGCTTTGCCGTGGTGGGGTCGGTGCCCGACGGGGCGACCGTACGAATCAGCTGCCAGGCCCGCGGTACGGCGGTGTCGGGCACCTACGGCCGCTCCACCCTGTGGGATCGTATCGGGGTCGGGTACATCGCCGACGCGTACGTCTACACGGGCTCCGACGGCCAGGTGGCCCCCAACTGCCGGTAGGTCGCCCGCGCCCTGCCGGGGCCGCGCGGGCCCGTCGAGGCTCCTCCGCGCGGGCCGCGCGCGATATCTTCCTGAGGGTGAACGAAGACCCTGACGTCCCGACCATCCCGCTGGGGTTCGCCGCCCTGTCCCCCGAGGCGTCGCGCGCCCGGGCCGAGGCCTTCTACGACGTGATGCGGACCCGTCGCTCGGTGCGACACTTCTCCCGCGATCCGATCGACCTCGACGCCGTGCGGCGCTGCGTCGCGGCCGCGGCCACGGCGCCTTCGGGGGCCAACAAGCAGCCGTGGTCGTTTGTGATGATCACCGACCCCGCGATCAAACGCAGGGTGCGCGAGGCCGCCGAGGCCGAGGAGCGGCAGTTCTACGGGGGGCGGGCCCCGCAGCGATGGCTCGACGACCTGCGCCCCTTCGGCACCGACGCGAACAAACCCTTCCTCGAAGACGCGCCCTGCCTCCTCGCGGTCTTCGCCCGGCGACACGGCGACACCTCCGACGCGCGCAACTACTACGTCCAGGAGAGCGTCGGCATCGCCGTGGGGATGCTCCTCGCGGGGCTCCACCACGCGGGCTTCGCGACGCTCACCCACACCCCGAGCCCGATGGCCTTCCTCGCGGAGATCCTCGCGCGGCCGAGCGCCGAGCGGGCCTTTCTGCTCATCCCCGTGGGGCTCCCCGCGGAGGGCTGCGAGGTCCCCGACATCGCGCGCAGGCCGCTCTCCGAGGTGCTCTTCGAGGTGTGAGCGCAGGGGCCCGGGGGACGTGGCGCCGCGTCCTGATCTGGCCGAGATCAGTCCGGAAGCTTGATCATTCCTGCGATGCCGGGGGCTCCGTACTGGGCCCCGCCGGTGTGCACCACGAGGTTGTCACGGAGGCGGGCGAGCCCCGGCGAGTGGGTGTGCCCGCAGTACACGTCGATGCGACGGGTCGGGTGGGCCTCGGCGTAGCGGCGCAAGACCTCGCCCACCGCGGCGCACGAGAAGAAGGGCAGCCACTGGTCGTTCGACCGCTCCCCCTCGTGCCAGCAGGCCTCGGCGAAGGGCGGGACATGGGTGGCCACCAGCACCCGGTCGTGCGTGGCGAGGGCCGCCGCGAGGTCGGCCTCGAGGGTCGCCGCGCTCTCGTCGCCGAGGGCCCGCAGGGCCGCGTTGCGGGCGTCGGTGGGGAGAAAGGCGATGTCACGGATGAGGCGAAAGTCGTTGAGGAGCACCGAGGTGGTCTCCGGGGCCCCGAGCCGGGCGTCGCCCCAACCGTCGACCCCCACCAGGGCCACCCCGGGGGCCACGGTCGTCACCCCGGCCCCGTGCAACCAGCGCAGCCGGAGGTCGGCCGCGCACAGGGCCCGCACCGCAGCCCGAACCTCCGCCACCCCCCCGCGGTAGTAGTCATGGTTGCCCAGCACGAACCATACGGGCAGCCCGCTGTCGGTCGCCAGGTCGGTGAGGTGGGTCGAGAGGGTGTCGCCCTCGGAGAGGTCCCCCGTGGCCAGGATGGCCGTGGCCCCCGTGGACGCGAGGTCTCGGGCGTACCCGCGGCGGGCGGGACGGTCGAGGAAGTTGACGTGAATGTCGGTCACCCAGGCGAGCATCGCCCGAGGGTACCGCGGTCCCTCAGCGGCACGCGAGGGCGGTGCCGAAGCGGGTCATCCCGGGCTCGGGGGAGCTCAGGGCCGACGGGGGCGACAGGCCCGTGGCCCCGCCGCGGTAGACGTAGACGATCCCCTCGAAGCTGCGGGCCCGGTCGGCCGAGACCGCGAGGTCGAAGAAGCCGTCGCCGTCGAGGTCGCGCGGACCCGCGATGGCCCCGCCGAAGTACACCCCAGGGCCCTCGCTCGACTCCAGGGCAGGACGGGCCATGCCGGGGCCCGACATCGTCCCGGGGAAGACGAAGACGCGGCCCGTAAACTCCTGGCTCCGCGGGGCTCCGACGGCCAGGTCGGCGAGGCCGTCGCCGTCGAGGTCGCCCACCCCCGCGACCGTCGCCCCAAAACCGAGCGTCCCAGCCCCAGAGCCCGCCAGGACAAGGCCGCCCCCCGGGTCGACGCCCCCAGCGCCCCCCGCAAAAAACACCACGGCCCCCGCGCCGTTGAGGGCGAAGGGAGCCCCCGCCGCGAGGTCGGGAAACCCGTCGCCGTCGAGGTCCCCGAGGCCCGCCACGGAGGCCCCAAACTGCCCGCCTCCCGTGTACGACAGGGTGGCGCTGGGGGTGCGGGCCACGCCCGCCGGGTCGCCGAGGAAGAGCATCACGCGGCCGGTAAAGGTCCCCGCGTTCTCCGCGCCCACCGCGAGGTCGCCGTCGCCGTCGCCGTCGAGGTCGCCCAGGTGGGCCACCGACCCCCCGAAGAAAGCGTCGGCCACCCCCGGGGCGGAGAGCACCGCCGCGGGCTCCATCCTGAGCCCCTGGGGGCCGCCGTGATAGACGTACACCCGCCCCGCCCCAAGGGCCCGGGGGGCCCCCACCACGAGGTCGTGGTACCCGTCGCCGTTGAGGTCGCCGGCCCCGGCTACGGACGCCCCGAACCGCGGCATGGGCCCGTCCGTGCCCGACAGGAGCTGCTCGGACACGGGCCCGATCCCGTTGGCCCGGCCGTAGAAGATATGCACGGCCCCGAAGTCGCCGAAGTCGAGGGGAGCCCCCACCGCCAGGTCGGCCAGGCCGTCGCCGTTAAAATCACCCACCGTCGAGGACGCCCCAAACTGGGCCATCGTACGCGAGGCCTCCAGGATCCACCGGCGGCTCTGACCGACCCCCGCGGGCCCGCCCTGGTAGACCCCGCAGCGGCCGATGGGGGTCGACACGAAGGGGCTGGTCACCGCGAGGTCGGCGTATCCGTCTGCGTCCATGTCCGGGACGATCCCCCAGGGCAGGGACGGACGCATCGGGTCGGCCCCCCGGCCCATCACGAAGAGGCTCCAGGTCGCGCTCGTACGCTCGCCCATCCGAAGCCGCCAGAACACCATCCCCCGCGGCAGGTCGGCCCCCGGGACCCCCATCCGGGCCCCGGCGGGCAGGGTCGTCAGGACCGTACGGCAGCCCCGATCGGCGCAGAGCTCCAGGACATCGTCGGAGGTAGGCGTGGTGTCCTCGGGGAAGGTCCAGCGCAGGGCAGGGCGGGGCCCCGTGAGGAGGCTCCCCGAGGGCGGCCACACGAGCCGCGGACGCGCCACGCACCGCCCCTGACTGCGGTCAAAGCCGGGGTTGCAGGTCACGCTGCACGCGCCCCCCACACACAAGGGCGCCCCGTTTTCAGGGGTCGGGCAGGGGGTGCATCGCCCCCCGCAGCCTTCGGGGGAGTCGTCGGCGAGGCAGTCCGACCCGCACAGGTGGTAGCCCGCGACGCAGGTGGTCCCGCAGACCCCGGCCGTGCAGGTGGGCAGGCCGTTGTTGGGCCTCGGGCACGCGAGGCAGCTCGGCCCGCAGGCCCGCACGTCGTTGCCGTCGGTGCAGACCCCGTTGCACATGCGGAAGCCCGGGTTGCAGGTGAAGGCGCACACCCCCGCCGTACACGAGGCCCGGGCGTACTCGGGGGCGGGGCAGGGGTCGCAGCGGGTCCCGCAGGAGCCCACGTCGTTGTTGGACAGGCAGAGCTCGCCGCAGGGGTGGTAGCCCGCGTCGCAGGAGACCACGCACTGCTGGTTGCTGCAGGTCACCCGCCCGTGTTGGGGAGCCGGGCACGGGGCGCAGCGGCTGCCGCAGGAGGCGAGATTGTCGTTGGGCAGGCAGCGGTCGCCGCAGAGGTGAAACCCCATCGAGCAGGTGCGGCCGCATTGGGCCGTGGGGCCCTCGCCGAGGCACAGGGCCACGCCCTCGGCGGGGGCGGGGCAGGGCTCGCAGCGGGCTCCGCAGGAGGTGACGCTGAGGTCGCTCGCGCAGCGGTCGCCGCAGCGGTGGGTGCCCATCGGGCAGGCGCTGAGGCAGCGGCCCTGCTCGCAGCGGGCCCCGCTCCCGCAGGGGACCCCGCAGGCCCCGCAGTGGGCGTTGTCGGCGGAGAGGTCGACGCAGCCGGTCCCGGCGCACCAGGCGTGCGGGGCAGAGCAGACGCACTGACCGCCGCGGCACCAGGACCCGGCCCCGCACCCGCGCCCGCAGGAGCCGCAGTGGAGGGCGTCGGACTGGGGGTTGACGCAGCGCTCGGCGCAGACCATGGGGAGCCCGTCGGGGCACGCGCAGGTCCCGCCGCGGCACACCCGGCCCGTCCCCGCGGGGCCGCAGGGGGTGCCCACCGGGAGCTCCTCGAAGACGCAGTACCGGGCCTCGAGGTCGCAGCGCTGCTGGGTCGTACACGGGTCGTTGAGGCAGTCGGGGGTGTCGGCGCAGGGGCGGCGGGGGAGGCACCCGCGGGTGAGGTCGCAGGCCGAGCCCTCGGGGCACAGGGAGCGCTGGGGGGTGTGGGCGCAGCGGCCGACCAGGCAGGCGTCGACGGTGCAGGCCACCCCGTCGTCGCACTCCACGGCGGCGGTGCACTCGGGCGGAGGACCCGCGTCGAGGCCGCCCGCGTCGACCGAGGCGTCGGAGAAGGGGACCGTAGCCGGATCGCCACAGCCCACGACCCCTACAACAAACCAAGCCCAGCACAGCGGCCCGCGGAGAAGCATGACGCGGGACCATAGCGCCAATTCCCGACAATGATACTCTCGCCCCCCTGATGAACGCTCCGACCGACTGGGCACGCTTCTGCGACGGCCTGTGGCACGACGAGGGCATCGGGGTCTCCCTCGATGTGTCGTGCATGGGCATTGACGACGACTGGCGCACGGCCGCCGCCCCCGCCCTGGCCGGGGCCCTGGAGGCCATGCAGGCCCTGGAGTCTGGGGCCGTGGCCAACCCCGACGAGGGGCGTCAGGTCGGGCACTACTGGCTCCGCGACCCGAGCCTCGCCCCCGACCCGAGCCTCGCCGAGGCCATCACGGCCACCCGCGACGCGGTCCTGGAGTTTGGGCGCCGGGTGCGGGAGGGGGAGCTTCGGGCCCCCGGGGGTGAGGTGTTTCGCAGGGCCCTGGTGGCGGGGATCGGGGGGTCGGCCCTCGGGCCGATGTTCGTCTCGGCGGCCCTCGGGCGGGCGGGCAACCCGCTGACGGCGGTGTTCCTCGACAACACCGACCCGGACGGGATCGCCCTGGCCCTGGGCCACTCCACGGCCACGGTCCCCCTGAGCCAGACCCTCACCGTGGTGATCTCCAAGTCGGGCGGGACGGCCGAGACCCGCAACGCCCTGCGCCTCGTCGAGGCCGCCTACCGCGACGCGGGCCTCGACTTCGGGCCGCACGCCGTGGCCGTGACGGGCGCGGGCAGCGCCCTCGACCGCGAGGCCGAGGCGGGGCAGTGGATGGCCCGCTTCCCGATGTGGGACTGGGTCGGCGGGCGCACGTCCCTCTGCAGCGCCGTGGGGCTGCTCCCGGGGGCCCTGGAGGGCCACGCGATGGCGGAGTTCCTCGACGGGGCCCGGGCCATGGACGCCCTCACCCGGCACTCCGTCCTCGACGAAAACCCCGCGGCCCTCCTCGCCCTCGCGTGGCACCACGCGGGCCGCGGCCGGGGCGACCGGGCCATGGTCGTGCTCCCGTACAAAGACCGCCTCGCCTTCGCGGCCCGGTACCTCCAGCAGCTCGTGATGGAGAGCCTCGGCAAGACCCACGACCTCGCGGGACGCCCTGTGTTTCAGGGCCTGACGGTGTACGGCAACAAGGGCAGCACCGACCAGCACGCGTACATCCAGCAGCTCCGCGACGGGCGCGACGACTTCTTCGCGACCTTCCTCGAGGTCCTGCGCGACCGCGAGGACGGGGCCCCCGACAGCCTGGAGGTCGAGCCCGGGGTGACCTCGGGCGACTACCTCTTTGGCTTCCTGGAAGGCACGCGGAGGGCCCTCGCCGAGCGCGGTCGGCCGAGCCTGACCCTGACCCTGCCCGACGTGTCGGCGCGCAGCGTCGGGGCCCTGGTGGCCCTGTTTGAGCGGGCCGTAGGCGTGTACGCGGCCCTCGTGGGGGTCAACGCGTACCACCAGCCCGGGGTCGAGGCCGGCAAGCGGGCGGCCGCGGCGGTGATCGCGCTGCAGGGGCGCTGCCTCGCGGTGCTGCACCACGCGGCGGGAAAGAGCCTCACCACGGAGGAGGTCGCGCACCGGGCTGAGGGCGACGTGGCGACGGTGTTCAGGCTCCTGCGGAGGCTGTCGGCCAACGGGCACGCGGGGGTCGAGGCCGTGGGGCAGAGGGCCCCCGCGACCGTGCACTGGAGGCGTCGGGGGGAGTTGACCGTAACGTGAAAGTATGGCCGCGAAGTTGATCGGGTGATTTCAGACGCGCCACCATGGGCTCCTAGGAAGGGACACCACCGATGGGCTCCGAACTCACCGTACGACAGAAGATCCTCATGGCCGCCGTCGCGCTCTCCAGCGACGCCGAGTCCTTCTCCGCCGAAGGCCTGATCGTCAAGGCCTGGGAGCTGTATCCCGAGTCGTTCGCCCTGCGGGGCTTCGACGGCAAGTACCCCGACTCCAACCGGGTCCTGGCGAAGCTCTCGGGCAGCGACGGGCTGTGCGGCCTCGGCTGGCTGGAGCACACCGACCAGCGCACCTACCGGGCGACCAAGAAGGGCCGCCTGGTGGCCCGTCAGCTCGCGGGGTTGCAGACGGCCACGGGGGTCGACGGGGGGGTGGGCGACATCCTCGAAGCCGCGGCCCCGAAGGCCTCCCGCCCCGCTCCGAGGTCGGCCCGCCCGAGCCTGGTGAGCGAGCCCAAGTCCGCCCCGGTGAAGGCTCGGCCCGCGAGCGCCCGGTCGACCCGCCCCGAGGTCAAGTCCGCCCCGCAGGTGACCGAGGAGATGTCGTCGATGACCGTGCACGAGGTCGCGGCCGTGCAGCAGATCGCCCGGGCCGAGGCCCTGCGGAAGTTCCTCCGGGGGTCGCCCCTGTCCTTCCAGGACGCCTGCGCCTTCTGGGGCATCAACAGCTCGATGCGCCCGGCCTCCGTCGACCAGCGCGTGGAGGCCACCGGGGCCCTCCTCACCCAGGCCGTCGAGAGCTTCGGCAAGGACGGGGTGGTCGACCCGCGGTTGCCCTCCCTGTCGACCTGCTACGGCCTGTTCAACCTGCACCGGCTGATGCTCGACAAGTTTGTCCGCGAGCTCAACACCCTGCGCCTGCCCCTCGCGGTGGGCTGAAAACAGGGCCCGGAAGAATTTCTGCGCGACCTTGTTGACAGCCCGACCGGGAAGGGCATACACACCGCCTCCCGACGACGACGCGGCCCTGAAGAGGGCGCCGCGGCACCCGAAGGGAAAACGATCGGCCCGGTTGAAAAAAAGTTTGACGGGCCCTGAGGAGGGAGATAGACACCCCCTCCCCGACGACAGAGACGACCACCACGGCGGCAACACCGAAGCTGGACGCCACGTCGGAAGTCAGACAGAGATGCCCCCGCGCGGGCATCGCGAGCCCTGTGAGCTCGCCCGATCTTTGAAAACCTGGTTGCAAGTCGAGTCGGTCGCTGCCCTTCGG
>CAYUSB010000005.1:112831-239515 GCA_964447205.1 uncultured Myxococcaceae bacterium | reverse complement strand
AAGGTGTCGCAGCCATTGGCTCAATGCACAACGCCGGAGGGGTTCTGCTACCGAGGCCAACCCCTCGTCACAAAACCCCTTGCAGCAAGCCAAATCCGCACGGAAGCACAGAGGAATCGAACCTCCCGTGCGGCGCGTAAACGCCGACACCACCGGTTTTGAAGACCGGGCCCGTCACCAGACCGGGCAGTGCTTCCGCCCCGAGGTGTACCACTGCCCGCCCTCGGGATCACGCACCAACGCCGTCCCCGACCCCGTCCCCGAGACCGCCCCCGAGACCATCCCCGGCTCAAGCCTTGCGCCCCTCCCCGAACGGGACGAAGCTTGACGGTGCCATGCCGCTCTCGGCGACATCCCGGCGCCTCCTGGTCCCTGCGGCCCTCGCGACAGCCTGCGCCTCGGCGCCCCCTCCGCGGCCCCCCATGCCCGCGCCCGTGCCTGTTGTGGCCGCCCCGACCCTGCGGGCCCCCCGCAGCCCCTGCGAGGCCCCGGCCCCGCCCCGTCTGGCCTCGGGATGGCGCCTCGTCCGCTGGCCCTCCGCCCCGCGCCTCGTCGGGGTCGACACCCGCGGATCGACCCTCTTCGGGGTGACCACCAGCGCCGTGTGTTCGAGCGTGGACGGGGGTCGGTCGTGGGTGTCGCTCCTGCACGATGTCGACTGGCCGACGGTGCGCGTCGAAGGCGATCGCCTCGTGGTTCGGACCGGGATCGACCTCGACGGCCAGGCCGTGTCGACCCCCACCTGGTGGGTCAGCGACGACGAGGGGTCGGCCTGGACCCCGCACGATCACGCCCCGCCCGCACAGACCGAGGCGGCACTGCAGGCTCCCTCCGCGACGGGATCGTCTGCGCCCGCCGCGTTTTGTGGAGGCGCCCTGTTCGCCACGGTGGCCCGACCCCAGGGCAGCGGGTGGCTCCTGCAGAGCGTCGACCACGGCGAGAGCTGGCAGCGGGTGCGCGGAGTCGCAGTGCCCCAGGGCGAGACCCGGGTGCGTTGTGTGGCCTCGGGGGCTGTGCTTCTCGAACGCCGCGATCGGTTGCCCGTGGCCCTCTCCCGCGACGCGGGCCGCACGTGGCGTACCGTGCGCCCTCCGCCCGTCGAGCACCCCACCGAGGGCATCGACGCCCTCGACGAAGGCTCCATCGCCCGCGGGGCCGGGTGCGAACCCCTCGGTCCCCGGTCCCTCTTCTGCGAGCTCGCGGGCCAGAGCTGGGTGAGCGAAGACGACGGCCGACACTGGCGCCCCGGGCACTCTCCCGTCGGAGGCAGGGCCTTCCCCGCCCAGGGAGCCCGACTCCTGGCCATCGGCGGGGCCGTGGCCGAGAGCGACGACGGCGGCCGAAGCTGGTCCCTCGTCGCCCCCTCCACCGGCCGCGGAACCCTCGGCCTGCGCGGCGGGGTTCTCGACGGCGGGGTGTGGCTCTCGGGGTCGGCCCTGTGGTGGAGCGACGACGTCGGGGCCCGGTGGGAGGCCAGCCTCCTGAGCTTTCAGCTCGTGGCCGTGCTTGGGCGTCGGGTGTGGGTGGGCTTCGAGCCCCCGCGGGGGGAGGCGGCGTGTGGGGGACGGGTTCGGGTGACCCGCGACGGGGGGCGACGGTGGTTGAGCCCGCTCGCGGCCCCGCTCCTCCATATGCGAACCACCGACGAGGGCCTGGAGGCCGTAGGCTGCGGGAATTTCCCGCGGGTGTGGGTGAGCCGGGACGGTCGGCGATGGCGTCGCCGCGAGGGTCCTCCGACGCCCGAGCGGGCCGAACCCGACGGGGCCGTGAGCCGCGATGGGGTGCGGGTTCGGGTGCGGGACGGGGGGCTCTACGCCGAGCGGGGGGAGGTCTCCGAGCGCATCGCCACGCGGTGGCCGCGGGAGCTGGTTCCGGTGGCGGTCACGGGGGTCGGGGCCTCGCTCGACACGGTCCTCTTCGGCAACGGAACGGTCCTGCGCCGCGAGGAGTGATCACTCCGCCGGGTGGGCGTCGTGGTAGGCCCGTCGGGCCCGCACCACGCTCTCCAGGGCGGCGGGGATGGTGTACCGGGGTCCGGCGTGTTCGAGCCCGAGGCTGTACACATGGTCGTCGTACCAGCCTGTCACATAGAACCGCAGGGCGTTGCGCGCCGCCACCACCCCGCTCGCGTGGTCCATGCCCGGGACGGGGATGCGTCGGGCGCTCCAGTCCTGGGTGTCGACGACGGTGGCGCTCGACCCTCCGTAGTCGGCGGTGACCACGTACCGCCCGCCTCCCATCACATCGAGGGCCTTGGGCGAACGTCCCACCCCCACCCGTCGCACGACCCGCTGGGAGGTGGTGTCGATCACGGCGAGCTCGGAGGCCGTGAGGCACGACACGTAGAGCTGTCGATCGTCGGGCGACAAGGCCAGGTGCCGCGGAACCCTGCACACATGCCGCACCCGCTGATGCTGGGCCATGTCGCGGCCCTCGAAGATGTCCAGGGTGTGGTCGGAGAAGTTGGCCACGTAGAGCCGACCGCTGCGGGTGAGGGCCATGCCCCGGGGGTTGTTTCCCACGGAGAGGGTGCGCACCACCACGGCCCGTCGGGTGTCGACCTCGGTGACCGAACGACCGGCCCAGTTGGCCGCGAAGAGCCTGCGTCCGTCGCGGGACAGCACGAGGATCTTGGGGTGCTGGCCCACGGTCACCTCGTGCACGACCCGGCGCGACCCGAGGTCGACAAACTGCACGCTGTGGCGACGGAAGTTGGAGACGTAGAGGGTTCGGCCGTCGGGGGAGATCACGCTCTCGACGGCGATCCCGGGCAGGTCGATCTGCCCGGTGACCCGCAGGGTCTGGGTGTCGTGCAGGGTGACGCTGCGGCGGTTGAGCTGGCCGTAGTTGGTGACGTAGAGGGTTCGGCCGTCGGGGGACAGGCTCGCTCCCTTGGGCATCGACCCGGTCTCGACCCCCCGGTGCACGGTGAAGGCCGGGGGGGAGGCCACGACGCCCGAGGCGACAAGGGCGACGGCCACGGTCAGACACAAGGGCGCGACGGCGCGGGCCCTCCACGGATTGTTTCCCACCTGCTTTGACGCCTCCTGGCTCTGGCCATAACGGCCCGGGGCGAGGCGGGTCAAAAAAGCCGCAAAGGGCTCAGTAGGCCGACTGGCTGTTGAGCTCGTTCTGCATGTTGACCGAGCGGCGGGCGGGGCGGGACAGGGTCGGGCGGGCCGTCGACGGGGCCGGAGCGCTCGGGGCCGGGGACGCCGTCGTGGCGTGACCCACCGAGGGGACGCTGCCCGCGAGGCCCGTGCTGTCGCTCGCCGGGGTGAGATGCTGGGCCCGAACCTCCGCGGCCTCGCGCAACTGACCCGCCCGTTGAAGGTCGGCCGCGAGGGCCCGGGCCAGGGCCCGGCGGGCCGCAGGAGGTGGCGGCGGGTCTTGCGCCAGGGCCGCACGCAGCGACTCCACGGCCTGGATGGTGCGTCCCTCGGCCCGGTGATGCTCGGCCTCGCGCTCCAGGGCCTGCCACGACCGGTCGGGGGCCGCCTCGGCTTCGGCAGGAACCTGGGCGACCACAGGAGTCTCCGCGGGCCTGGCCCCGGCTGCGTACGCGGTGTTGCCAGGAGCCGCCTGGTCGGCCTGGGCGGGTCCCGCCGCGTTCTGCGTCCAGGTGTTGGCCCGTTCCATATTGGCGACCGCGGTCGGCGAGGGGTGCGACCGCGCCCGGCCGCTCGAGCCCGCGGCGAGGTTGTCCATGGGCACGGCGGAGCTCCGGGCCCGAGTGTTTTGTGCCATGGGGCCCAGGGCGTTCATCGGGCCCTGGGGGCGCGCGGAGGGGCTCTGCGGGGACTGGAGCCGGGGGAGGGGACGGCGGCCGTCGATGGCACCCTGGGGTGCCTCCGCGGTGATCTCGCGGGGCAGCTCCGTGGCGGGGATCACCTCGGGGATGGGGGCGTCGAGGGAGGTCACGGGGTGGGCCCGTTGGGCCGGGAGGTACCGCACCCCGAACCCCAGCATCAGCAGGAAGACAGCGGCCATGGCCACCTGGCGTCGCATGGCCAGGGCCCCGGCCCGGCGCACCATCTCCTGCACGGCGAGGCTCCGCCGGGGGGCGGCGTCGAGCCGCAGGATGGGGGCCAGGTGCTCGGCGTCGTCGGGGCCCGTGGAGACGGGCTCTTCGGGGGCGATGGGGAGGGCCGGCTCGGGGCTTCGGGCGCCTGCGGTGGCGGCCTCGAGGGCGGCCCGCAGGGCGTCGGACACGGGCGGGGGGTCGACCGTCGGGAGCTGGGCCAGGGTGCGACGGGTGGCCCGGAGCTGGGCCAGGGCGGCCTTGCAGCTCGAGCATGACTCCAGGTGACGGCGGACGGAGGCCGCGCGCACCTCGTCGAGCTCGTCGTAGGCGAGGTCGAGGAGGAGGTCGTTGCAGGCGTCACAGTCCATGGTCGGTCATCCCAGGGCCCGGGCGTAGTCTTCGTACTCCGCGAGGGCCTGCTGTAGACGTTCGAGAGCGTAGCGCATTCGAGACTTGACGGTATTCTCGGGGGCTCCCACCACCTCGGCGATCTCCTTGAAGGGCAGGCTGGCGTACTCCCGCATGAGAAACACCTCGCGCTGATCGTCCGGCAGGGCGTCGATGGCCGCCGCGATGCGGCCCTGCAGCTCGCCCCCGATGGCCCTGCGCTCGGCCGAGGCCCCGGTGTCGGCCACGCTCTCGCCCAGGCTCGGGCCCGCGTCGCCGTCGCCGTCCCGCCGGGTGGGCTGGTCGAGCGAGGGGTGCCGCCGATGAACCTGACGTCGGGCGTGGTCGATGCACAGGTTGCGAGCCACCGTGTACGCCCAGGTCGTGAACTTCGAGGCCCGCTGGAAGTCCCCCGCACCCTGGAGAATCCGGAGCCAGGCGTCTTGCAGGATCTCCTCGGAGGTCGCGGGGTTTCGCACCGAGCGGTAGATGAAGTTGTACAGGGGGGTACGGTGACGTCGCATCAGTTCCTCGAAGGCGCGGGGGTCCCCCCGGCGGAAGCGGTCGAGGAGCTCCTCATCGCCAGACTCGGGGTATCGCACGGGACTCACGCGGCCCCCCGCATGGGGCGGCGGGAGACCGGGTACCCTCTCCGACGCACGGGCGGGCCGACGGGTCTATCGTGCCCCACGCAGGGCGAGGCATGTGGTCGTAGGGAAGGCACGGCGCGTCGCCGACCCATTGTAGCGACCCCGTCCCCGACGGGTCCACGGTCGAGTGCGCCGTCCCCCCCAAACCCGGGGCCCCTCCGAGGGCAGAACGAGGGGGGAGCCCTCGCGCTGCGTTGACCGCGTCCGGGCCCATAGTATAGACACCCGGGGGCTGGTGGAGCCGTTGTGCTGTTCCCTCGGCAGGCCTATCGTCATCGCCATGTTGTTCCCGCCGCTCAGCCTCGCGCCTCATCTCCCTGGCATCCACGGCCTCACCGCGGTGGCCCGGTGGCGGATGCGCGGTGTGTCCCGCGGTCCTCTCGCGCGCGAAGGAGTCTCCGTGGCTCATCGACCGACTCTCTCTGCAGGCCTGTGGGCTGCGGTCCTGGCCTCCTGTCTCCTCGTGCCCGCGGGCGCCGTGGCCCAGCCCGCGCCAACACCCGCCCAGCCCCCCGCTGCCCAGCCCCCCACCGCCCAGCCCGCCGCGCCCGCCTCGGTGGCTGCGGGGCGCGGGACCCTGGTGACCATCCGCGAGGTCGACCGGCTCAACACAGCCCTGAGCAGCGACATCACGGCGGCCCACACCCGGCTCCAGCAGATCACGGCCCTGGTGCTGGAGCGCTCCGGGGCCGGAGGGGCCCAACTCGTGGTCGACCACCGCAACGAGATGGGCTCGACCTTCCGGCTCGTGCGGGCCACCTACAGCCTCGACGGGGTGGCCGTGGCCTCCAGGGTCGACGACAACGGCTCCCTGGCCGATCAGCCGACCTTCGCGGTGTACAACGGGCGGGTGACCTCCGGGGAGCACACCCTCACGGTCAACCTGGAGTACCAGGGCAACGGGTACGGGATCTTCTCGTACCTCCGGGGCTACACCTTCCGAGCCCGGTCGGTGCAGAGCTTTCAAGTGCCCGAGGGGAGGGCCCTGCGCCTCGTGGTGATCGGGTACGAACGCGGGGGCTCGACCACGGCCGTCGAGGAGCGGCCCTCGATCCGGTATACTCAGACGGTGATGACTCTTCCGGAGGCACAGGCCCAGTCCGTTCGGGCCAACGCCGCCGATTCCGCAGCAGGACCCGGCACGGGGGCCGCGCCTCCCCCTCCCTGATCGCAGGGAGCACGAGGGGGCGCGATAGTATGCAGAGCATGAAACGACCGGCGGCTTGTGGTACCTGGGTACCCGCCGCCGTGAAGGGACGAGCGATGAAGCGGTGTCTTTCCTGGGGAGTGTTGAGCGCGACGTGGGTGCTGTCGTGTGGGGTGGCGTGGGCCCAGCCCGTTCCCAATGACAGCGGCGCACCGCCTCCAACCACCGTGGCGCCTGCCGCGACCCCACCCACCGAGCCTGCGGCCCTCGGGACCCCAGACGGGGGCGCCATGACCGGCGAGCAGTACCAGGTGCGCCTGCGCGACCTCGAGCAGCGGGTCAACGAGCTGAAGGAGGAGATCTTCCGCTCCAAGGCCCGCCTGTCGCTCCTGGCCGAGTCTGTCCTGCAAAACGCCGTGGGGGGCTCCCGGGCCCAGATCGTCCATCAAAACGAGATGGGGGGCACCTACCGCCTCGTCGGGTTGGTCTACTCCCTCGACGGGGCCCCGGTCCTCAACCGCTCCGACGACGAGGGGATCTACCGCGACCAGCGGCAGTTTCAGGTCTTCAACGGCCAGATCGGCAGCGGCGACCACAACCTCGGGGTCACCCTGGAGTACCTCGGAGCCGGCCTGCCGTACATGAAGGGCTACCGGTTTCGGGTGCGCTCGACCCAGAGCTTCTCGGTCCCCGAGGGCAAGGCCATCCAGATTCGGGTGGTGGGCTACGAGAAGGGGGGGCCCCTGGAGACCCCCGAAAACCGCCCCGCCGTGCGCTACGTGCAGCGGCTCATCACCCTGCGCGAGGCGAGCGAGCTCGGCGCAGAAGTCAACGCCGGCACCACACGCCCCAGCGCGGAGAGCGGCGCGCGATGAGCGGCCCGTCGCGGTGGCGTTGGGCCCTCGGGGCCGTGATGGGCGTGACCCTCGCGGGCCGGGCGGCCTCGGCGCAAAACCTCGCCCAGGTGGGCTCCGAGCTGGCCACCCTGGAGTCGCAGGCCCAGCGCCTCGACGAGGGCCTGCGGTCCACGGCCCGGCCGCGCGGTCCCGCCGTCGAGGAGCGCTTCGCCGACGCGGAGCTCCTGTACCGCCTGCGCGACTACGCCCGGGCCGCCGTGCTCTTCACAGACATCGTGGAGAATCACGCCAACACCCCGGCCTACCCCCAGGGGCTGTTCTTCCTGGGCGACGCCCTCTTCCAGGCGGGCGATCGGTACGGGGCCCGGACGCGCTTCCGCGAGCTCCTGCGCCACGCCAACGAGCCCGTGTTTCGGCCCTACGTCCAGCGGGCCCTCGGGCGCCTCATCGAGATCGCCATCCGGCTCAACGACTACACCGGGATCGACGAGTACTTCCGTCAGCTCGGGCAGATCCCCCCGTCGGAGGTCGAGTCCGAGACGACCTACATCCGCGGGAAGTTCTTGTTTCTCCGCACCCAGCCTGACTACGAGGGGTCTCGGGCCGCCTTCGAGGGCATCGCCCCGCGCAGCCCCCACTACGCCCAGGCCCGATACTTCCTCGGGGCCATCCTCACGGCCCAACAGCGCTACCCCGAGGCCATCGAGGCCTTCCAGCGGGTCCTGCAGATTCAGCCCGAGGGCAACGAGCAGCAGCAGGTCCTCGACCTCGCCGCCCTCGCCGTGGGTCGCCTCCAGGTCGAGCGAGAAAACTACGACGCCGCCATCGAGGCCTACCAGCTCGTGGGGCGGGCCTCGAGCTTCTTCGACCGGGCCCTGTTCGAGCAGGCCTGGGCGTACATCAAGCTCGGCGACGCCGTCCGAGCCGAGCGGGCCCTGGAGATCCTCGCCATCTCCTCGCCCGACTCGCCCCTGCTGCCCGAGGGCAAGATCCTCTGGGGCAACCTCCTGCTCCGCACGGGGCGCTTCGAGCGGGCCCAGCAGGTCTTCACCGAGGTCCGCCAGCAGTTTGGCCCCATCTACCAGCGCCTCAACCAGCTCAACTCCGCGGCCGATCCGCAGCGGTACTTCCAGGAGCTCGTGCGGTCCAACCTCCAGGTCTTCGACGCCTCGAGCTTCATCCCCTCCGAGGCCCTGGCCTGGGTGCGCCACGAGGGCACCCTCGACGACAGCCTCCGGGTGGTGAGCGACCTCAACGTGTGCCGCACCTACGTCCGCGAGGCCGGCGACCTCATCGACCGGCTCAACGCGGCCCTGCACGCCCCCTCCCGCAGCCACGTCTTTCAAGACCTCTCGCGGGCCCGGCAGCGCGTGTGGCAGGCCTCCAACCGCAGCGCCCAGCTCCGCGAGCAGGTGGCCCTGAGCCTCGACAGCCTGGCCGATCCCGGCAACGTCGAGCTCCAGGGGATCATCGCCCAACGTCGGGCCCTGGCCGCCCAGATCGGCCGCCTGCCCACCAACGACGACGGGCTGCGCCTGCGCGATCGGCAGGCCGAGACCGAGCTCCAGTCGCTCTCGCAGGCCGTCCAGCGCAACCAGCAGCGGGTCGAGGGCCTCGAGGCCATGACCGTGGCCATCGAGCGTTACCTCGCCGACCCGTCCCACCAGGCCCCAGGCATCGACCGGGTCCAGCTGCAAAACGAGCTCGCCCAGCAGCGGCAGGCCGTCACCCAGTACCGCGAGCGCATCCAGGCCCTGCGGCGGCTCATCGCCCAGGCCCGGGCCCAGATCGGTCCGGGCGACCCGCGGTACGCCCACGACGTCGAGGTCCGGGCGGCCCTGCGCGAGCTCGTGCAGCGGGAGGCCGCCATCCTGCGCAACGCCGGGCGCCTCTCGGCCGACGCCGAGAGCCTCCTGCGCCGCCTCGACACCCTCGACGGCCTCGTCGAGGCCTTCGACGGCCGGGTCAACGCCCAGGTCGACGAGCGGATCGGGGTCCTGCGGCAGCAGGTGCAAGACGAGGAGACCCGGGTGGCCGGCTACCGCAGCCGCCTCGGGGCCCTGGAGCACGAGGCCGAAGACGTGGTGGGCAACCTCATCCTGCGCCAGTTTCGCGACGTCCAGGCCCAGTTCTATCAGATCGTGATGCGGGCCGACCTCGGGCTCGTCGACGTGGCCTGGGAGCAGCGCGAGGAGCACAACAACCGCGCCCGCATGCTCGCCGAGGAGCAAAACCGCGAGGTCTCCGCGCTCAACGATGAGTTCGCGGAGGTCACCGAGGGGGCCTCGACCGAGGCGCCCGCGCAGCCGGCAGCCGGTGGGGCTGGCGGGGCGCAGGGACAGCAGCAGCCGCAGTCGCAGCCGCCGCAGCAGCCCGCGGGTGGCGGCGCGGCGCAACCGGGCCCCGGGGCTCCACCGCCCACGGGCCAGCCCGGCGGAGGCGCGACCCCCGTTGGGGCGCAGGGGCAGACGCAATGAAGACGGCATTCCATTGGCGCTGGGTCGCGGTCCTTCTGACGACCCTGGCGCTCGTGCATCCTACGGCCTTCGCGCAGCCGCGTACGGCCAACCCCGATCCCGCTGCCGACGCCGGGGAGGCTCCCGCGCCGCCCCCTGCGGCCGATCCGGGCCTCAGCTCGGGGGCCGACGCCGGGACGCCCGAGGCCCGCCCCGCCTCCGCTCCGGATTCGGTGTTTGGGGCCGGGGCCCCGACCCAGCAGGTGGTGGCCCCCCGACCCGACCCGACCCCCGGCCAGGTGGCGGGGTTTCGTACCCTCGAGGACGAGGTCAACGGCTTTCTGTCCCGCGGCGGGGGCTTCCGCGACAGCATCAACGGCCTCCTGCGCCGCCACCACGAGCGGCAGCTCGCCCGGATGCGGGCCGGCTTCGACCGGCAGATTCAGGCCGAGCGGGCGGCCGAGGGCGAGGCCCGACGGCACGCCATCGAGGTCTTCCTGCGTTTCCTCGAGACCTACCCCGAGGACGCCGAGCGCACCCCCGACGTGATGTTCCGCCTGGCCGAGCTGTACTTCGACGAGTCGGCCTACGCCAAGCTCGACGCCGACGAGCGGGCCGACCGCCAGCGGGCCGAGCGCCAGGCCCAGGGGCTCCCCTCCGACGACATCGGCTCGGCCCCGGTCGACTACCGCTGCTCGGTCCTGCTGTACCGGCACATCGTGTCGCGTTTCTCGCGCTTCCGCATGGCCGACTCGACCCACTACCTCCTCGGCTGGGTCCTCAAGGAGATGGGCCGCGAGGACGAGGCCATGTCCGCGTACCGCGGCCTCGTGTGCCCGGGCTCGTACCACTACGAGTCCGAGCGCGGGTTTGACCTCGCCGCGGCTCTGCAGCCCGTCGACCAGCCCGTGATCTGTCCGCGGCTCTTTGACATCCTGCGCCCGCGGGCTCCGCAGCTCGTGTCGCCGCCCGCGGCCGAGACCCCCGACGGGGGCGTGGCCGAGGCGGTCACCGTGCCCTCGCTGGTCGAGCCCCCCGCCAACGAGCCCCTGCCCATCCCGCGCACCTACGCGGCCTGCCAGCCCCTCAACGGCCCCACCGGGCAGCCGTCCCGGTACGCCGGCGAGGTCTGGTATTTCGTGGGCGACTACCACTTCGACAACGCCCGCGACGACGCCGGCAACGCCATGTCCATCGCGGCCTACCAGCAGTCGATGCGGGCCAGCGAGCGCGCCCGCCCGGTCACCGCCGCGGGACGCACCCCCACCACGGGCATCCAGGGGGCGGGGCAAAACGCGACCGAGCAGCCCGACGCGGCCCGGGCCCAGTTCAACCCCGCGGTGGACTACCAGCAGTTCTGGTCGAAGGCCCTGTACAAGGTCGGGTGGGCCTACTTCCGCATGCAAAACGGCTATCCCGCCGCCCTGCGGAGCTTCGCGTACCTCCTCGACTACTACGACTACGTTGGGGCCGAGGCCTCGGCCCAGGGCAACCGGGCCGACACCATCAAGTGGATCGGCGTGATCTTCACCGAGTCCGATTGGGGCCTCGCCCAGTCGGACGAGGGGACCCGCTGCCAGCAGGTCGTCGAGACCGTAGCCCGGCCCCCGGCTGACGCCCCGCGCCCCTTCGACTGCGCGGGGATCATGCGCATCGTGTCGCCCGCCGACGCCATGAGCGTGGCCACGGCCCGCGAGGGCACGGCCCGGGCGACCCCCCAGCCCGGGCGCCCCACGTACATCCCCCAGGACCGTCCGTGGACCCCCGAGGCCTACCTCGACCTGGCCAACAACTACTTCCAGCAGACGAAGTACTACGAGGCCATCACCCTCTACCGGATCTTCCTGCAGCTCTATCCGCTGCACTTCCAGGCTCCGCGGGTGGCCGAGAGCATCGCCATGGCCTACGAGCGGCAGCGGCAGTTTGAGCAGGCCATCACGGCCCGCGGCCGCCTCGCCAACTACACCGAGGGCACGGCCTGGTGGAACAACAACAACAACCACCCCGAGGCCCAGCGCTACGCCGACCTCGTGGCCCGCAACTCGCTGCACGACACGGCCATCCAGCACCACCAGGCCGCGGGCCGGTACCGGCAGGAGGCCCTGCGGCTGACGGCCCAGGCCCGGTCGCTCCAGGGGCCCGCCCAGGCTACGGCCCTGCAGCAGGCCAGCGAGCGGGTGCGCCTCGCCAACGAGGAGTACCAGGCCGCGGTGCAGGCGTACGGGCAGTTTGTCCAGAGCTACCCCAACGACGAGGCCGCGTACGAGTTCCGGTACAACCGCGGGGACGCCCTGTTCTGGGCCCGGCGGTACGAGGAGGCCTCGCGGGCCTACGCCGAGGTGCGCGAGTCCAACGAGAACGACCAGTACCTCGTGGCCTCGGCCTACATGGCCGTGAAGTCGCAGGAGGCCCACATCCGCTCGCTCGCGGTGAGCCGCCAGCTCGATCCCTGCCTCGCCGTCCGGGCGGGCATTCCCGCCGACGACCTCGTCGACGACCAGGGCAACTCGCTCCTGACAGGCAATCAGGCCACCTCGTGCCTGGAGATGCCCCCCGCCCCGGGAGTGCCCACGGGACAGGCCAACTCCGTCCTGGAGCTCAACATCCCGCAGCCCGTGCGTGACCTCATGGACGCGCGCATCGCGTACGCCAACCGGGTCCCGCAAAACCTCGACAACGCCGAGGCCCTGCGCGAGGTGGTCACCCCCGACCCGGCCCACCCGGAGAACAACCCGCCGTACCGGCCGAAGTTCGCGTACATCAACGCGCGCACCCTGATGCGCTACGGCCATGTGCGCGAGGCCGAGCTCCTCCTGCGGGCGATCCTGCGGGTGTACTGCACAGACCAGACGGTGGCCGGGGCGTCCTTCGCCGACCTCAACAACATCATGGTGGTCCAGGGGCGCCAGGACGATCAGGAGAGTCTGGCCGCCGAGCAAGCCCAGCGGACCTGTGCGGGTGTGGATCAACGTACGGTGGGTGACATCCGCGCCGACAGCGTCTTCCGGCACGCGATGGACCTGTTTCGTCAGGCCGAGCGGGCGCCCGCGGGCGAAGCCGTGGCCCTGTACGAGCGGGCGGCGCGCGACATGGAGGCGGCTGTCGCGGCCAACCGCACGCACCCCCAGGCGGCCCTCGCGACGTACTACGTGGCCCTCGCGTACGAGCGCACCAACCGCTTCGACACGGCGACGCAGACCTACGTGCGCATCACGCAGGATTTCAACAACACGCGCAACGCGGCGGGCCAGGAGCTGACGGGCGACGACCTTGCCCAGCGCATCAACATCCTGGAGCAGTCGAACTTCCGCGCGGGGGTCAACCTCGAGCGCATCTTTGACTACGACCGGGCGTTGCAGTTCTACAACACGGTGGCCACCGACCCGCGGTTTGCCACGGCCACGGGGCACGACGAGCACGTGCACGACGCCCTGGCCTCGATCGCGCTCATCAACACCAACCTCGGGCGCTGGCCCGCGGCCCGTCTCGCCTGGCAGGCCTTTCTGCCCCGGGCCAACGCGGGCCGGGAGCGGGCCGAGGCCGAGTACAACCTCGCCCAGATCCCGTTCCGGGCGGGCAACTGGACCGAGGCCATCACCTCCCTCCAAAACTACTTGCGGACCTCCGCGGCCACGGGCGACACGGCTCAGTTTCGGGTTCAGGCCCAGTACAACATCGCCCTCGCCTATCGAAACCTCAACAACGCCGCCCAGTACCGGCGCGCGTTGCGCGAAGTGGTGACCGTGTACCGGGCCTCGGGGCAGCAGCCCGGCTCGGTGGCGGCGGCGTGGGCGGCGGAGGCCCTGTTCCGCGACCTCGACGATCAGGTCACGGAGTTTCGCCGTAACACCTTTACCCAGGGCGATGCCACGGCCCTGCGGGCTCAGCTCGATCGGTTCAAGACCCAACTGCGGGCCATCGACGAGGCGGCCCGGCAGGTGGTTCAGCTTCGGGGCGGGGAGTACTCCATCGGGGCCCTTGTGCGGCAGGGCCAGGCCCACGAGCACCTCGCCACCCAGGAGCGGCGCATCGGGGAAAACCTCCAGCTCTCGCGCGATCAGCAGGCCCGGATCACCCAGGCCCAGCGGGCGATCGCCCAACTCCGCAGCGCGGCCGAGCAGCTCCGGCGTGCGGGGCGCGACGCCCAGGCCGACGCCCTGGAGCAACGGGCGAGCGAGACCGAGCAGCAGCTCGAAGACCAGCGTACGGCGGCCACCCAGCAGGTGCAGGCCACCTTCGACCAGGAGGCCGACGCCGAGACCCAACTGGCCATCATCAACTACGGGACGGCCATTCACACGGCCCGGTCGAACAACATCCCCACCCCCTTCGCCACGGAGGCCCTGCGGGCCCTGCGGTCGGAGGACAACGCGCGCCTCGTCGAGCCGGCCTTGACGCAGCAGCGGGTGTTTGAGTACCGCCCGGGTATGTTCGACGGCGAAGCCGCGGGGGCTGTGTTGCCCCAGGCCAGCCCGGTGGCATCCTCGGGTCTGGCGACGGAGTGAGGCTCGCGATGACCGTACACGCTTCGCATCTGCATCGGTTCGCCCTGGCTCTTGTGCTCCTTGGGGCGGCCTGCTCGTCCTCCAACGAAAACCGCGACAGCACCACCGCCGCGGCGGGCAGTCGCACCTCGGGGGGCGAGCAGAGCGGCGCCGCCGACGCGGGGACCGGACCCCTGTCGGAGTCAGCCACCGCCACCACGCCCCCTCCGCCGCCGACCACCCCGTCGACCCCCGAGACCCCGGCGACCCCCGCGGCCCCGGCCAACGGGAGCCAGCCTGCGGCCCGGGTCACCCTGTCGGGGTCGGCCCAGCGGTACTTCCAAGAGGGCCTCGACGCGGCCCGGCGGGGCCAGTTCGACGCCGCCGCCGCGGCCTTTCAAAACACGCTCAACGCCGAGCCCCGGGCGGCCCAGGCCGCCTACAACCTCGGGGTGGTGGCCGAGCGCCAGGGCAACGACGCTCAGGCCGAAAACTTCTACCAGCGGGCCCTGTCCATTCAGCCCGACTACGAGATGGCCGTGGTGGGCCGCACCCGGATGCTCCTGCGGCAGCGTCGGGCCCCCGAGGCCCTGAGCTTCGTGCAGGCCATCGCCCGGGCCAACCCCCGCAACGGGCCCCTGCGGGCCGAGTACGCCCGGCTCCTGGTGCTCAACAACCGAGCCCCCGAGGCCATCGTCGAGGCCCGGGAGATCCTGCGCTTCGACGAGCGGAGCGTGCAGGCCAAGCTCGCCGTGGCCGAGGCCTACCGGGCCCAGGGGCGGCTCGACCTGGCCCTGTACATCGTCAACGACTTGATCAACGGCTCCGACCCCAACCACCCCGACGCGGGGCCGGGGGCCAGCAACGCCGAGGTCCAGCATCTGCGGGGGCTCCTGCAGATCGAGGTCGAGCGCAACGTGCCGGCGGCGGTGCGGTCGTTCGCCCGGGCCGTCGAGCTCTCGCCCGAGTACGTCGAGGCCCGCAACAACCTCGGCATCCAGCTCCTCCAGGCGGGCAACTACCCCCAGGCCGTCGAGCACCTCGGGGCCGCGGCCAGCCTCGCCCCGGGCTGGGCCAAGGCCCGGCTCAACTACGGCGACGCCCTGCGGGCCACCGGGCAGTTCGACCGGGCCCTGGCGGAGCTCCAGCGGGCCCAGCAGCTCGATCCCACCCTGCACGAGGTTCATTACAATACGGCCCGGCTGTACCTCGATCAGGCCCGGGGGGCCACGGGGACGGACGTGGCGGGGCTCGAGCGCAAGGTTCAGCTCCTGCAGCAGGCCCAACAGGCCTTCTCCCGGTATCGTACGGGCCGCGGGGCGGAGTACGCCGCCGACCCCCGACGCGAAGACATCGACCAGCAGACCACCCTCATCACGCAACAGCTCGAACGCACCAACCGGGCCCTCGAGCGCGCCCGCCGCAACGCCCAACGTTCGGCCGCCCAACCTGCGACCCCCGCTGGCGGCGACGGAGCCGCACCCGCCCCTGCCCCCGCGGGCGACGGGGCAGCCCCGGCGACCCCTCCGGCTCAGCCTGAGGGCGGTGCGCCCCCGGCCGGAGCCAATCCGTGACGAGGGTGAAGGGTCTCTGTGCTGTGTGGTCTTCGAGACGGTGCTAGAATGCCCGCGGGCGTCACACCCCGCCAGACGATGAAGGTGACGAGCATGACGCGAGCACACACGATGAGCATGGCCGCAGCCCTGGCCGCGGGGCTCTCTCTCGGGGCAGGCAGCCTGTGGGCCCAGCCCGTGCCCGCCACCGCCCCCGAGGGCAACCCCGGGGCGGCCCCGGCCACCCCCGGGATTCCAGGAGCCCCCGCGGCCCAGACCGATCAGACCCAGGCCACCCTGCGCACCGAAGGCGGGCGGCGGGTCTACGTGGTCCGCGATGTGATCGATGTCCGCGGGGAGATCCAGCGGCCCTACGCCTTCTCGGTGTCGGGTCGGTCGAGCCTTGGGTACACGTATTTCGAGCAGCCTGTGCACTTCGTGCAGGAGATTCTCGACTCCGTCCGGAGGGCGCCCTTCAAGCCCTGAAATCGTGTCGGGGGTGTTGAGCCCTGGCGAACCTTCTGGGATGAGTGGTGTCCAAGCGTAGATTGAGCGCGCGTCTCGGGTCGAGACGGGCGCAATGGTAACGGGAGGCAGGACGATGGTGCAGCAGCAGGGTGGCGGTCCGCGGCGACCGGGAGCGATGACCCAGGCCATGGCCGCAGCGAAGGGTCACTCCGGGCCCAAGGTGCTGCGGGTGGGTGTCTTCCGTGGCACGAAGGTGACCGAAGAGCGGATCATTCGAGAGCGGGTCTCGGTGACCGTCGGGACCACCGAGCGCAACACCTTCACGGTGGTTGCCCAGGAGGTTCCGCCCTCGTTTGAGCTGTTCAGCATGGAGGGGGGCAAGTACTACCTCAACTTCACCGACCGGATGGAGGGTCGGGTGGTGTTGGCCGAGGGGGTCAAGAAGCTCTCCGACCTGCGTGCGGGCGGGGCCCAGCGTACGGCGGGCGGGTTTCGGGTGCATATCCCCGAGACCTCGCGCGGCAAGCTCGAGCTCGGCGAGGTGACCTTCCTGTTTCAGTTTGTGATCCCGCCTCCGCCGCAGCCCCGGCCGCAGCTCCCCGCGGCCATCCGGGCCAACGCCCTGCGCAACATCGACTGGACGTACAACGCCTGTTTCTCGTTCTTCCTGGTGCTGGCCATCGCGGGCATCGCGTACGTCGAGTACATCTACGACCCCGTCGTCGACGACGGCCTCGGGGCAGACGCCCGCCTCGTGCGGCTCCTGACTGCGCCCGCGGCCCCCGAGGAGCCTCCTCCGCCCGAGCAGTCCACCGAGGCTGCCCCGGCCGAGGCCGCTGCGGCTGCGGCCCCGACCCCGACCCCGTCTCCGCGCCCGTCGGCCGAGCAGGCCCACGCCCAGCAGGCCGCCCGGGCCGAGCGCAGCGCCAACACCGCCGCCGCCAACGCCGAGCGCGCCGCCAACGCGGCCCTCGCGGCCCTCAACAACAACGCAGAGTTCGCGGCCCTGACGGCCGTGGGCGAGAGCGGCCGGGGCAGCGCCCGCGACGCCCTCCAGCAGGGCGGCCTGATGGCCGGGACCGAGCGCGACCTCGCCAACGTCGGGGGCATCGCGGCGGCCAGCGGCGGGAGCGGGGTCCGGCGCGGGGGCCTCGCGGCCTCGGCGGGCGGCGGGGGCCTCGGCGGGCGCGGCCTCGGTCAGAGCGGGACGGTGGCCTCCTCGGGCAACACCGTGGGCTCGGGCGAGCCCGTGGTGCAAGAGCGCGTCATCCGCGGCAGCGCCAACGTCGGCGGGGGCGACTCCATCGGCGGCGAAGGCGAGGTCGACGCCAACTCCGTGGCCCGGATCATCCGCGGGCAGCTCGGGGGCATCCGGTCTTGTTACGAGCGGGCCCTGCGCAACAACCCCACCCTGTCGGGCCGTCTGGAGGTCCGGTTCACCATCGGCGAGTCGGGCCGGGTGAGTAGCATCTCGTCGTCGGGCCTGTCGGCCTCGCCCGACGTAGGGACCTGCGTCGAGCAGCGGATTCGCGGCCTGGTGTTTCCGCGCCCGACCGGGGGCTCGGTGCAGTTCTCCTTCCCGTTCACGTTTACCCCGGGCCAGTAGGCCTTCTCGCAGGGTGCATGGCCTGACGGCCCGCCGGACTCCCGCACGGGGAGCCTGGACGGGCCGTCGGTGTTTGGGGCGAGTCCCGCGCGGGGCCTACGCCCGTGGGACGCAGCCGCGGGCGTTCTGAACGCCGCCGCTGGGGGTGATCCAGAACACGGGGCCGCACACCGGGGCCGCGGGCGTACAATCGTTGTCCGACACGCAGGGGGCCGTGCAGAAGCCCTGGTTCATCCCCGAGGGGAGGCACAGGCCCGACCGGCAGGTGGAGGCCCCGTTGGGGTCGCAGGCCGCCCCGATGGGGCCCGTGCGGGTCGTCGGGGCGCAGAAGAAGTCCATCCGGTCGGTGACGAAGTTGAGCAGCGGGAGGCAGGTGGTCTCGCTCGGGCAGTCGCCGTTGCGGGCGCAGTGCTGCTGGCACACCCCCAGGGTGGTGATGGGGGCCGTGCTGGTAGGGCGGTAGTAGGTCGCGGTGCAGCGGTAGCCCATCCCGCGGGCCGCGCAGGCCGTGTCGCCCGCGGCCCCGATGGGGCACGGAACCGAACACCGCCCCGACGAGCACAGGCCCGACTGGCACTCGCTCGCGTTGGCGCAGCGGGCCCCGAACGTCCGCGTCCCGGCCGAGGTCGCGCAGCGCCAGCACCCGCGCATCCCGGCGCACTCGAAGATCCCCTGGCACTGCTGGGCCCCCATGCAGTCGGTGGGGCTCGTGCACTCGTCCATCTCGCGGGTGGGGGCCGCGCAGCGGTTGTTGGCGCAAGAACCCCCGCCCAGGCACGCCCGGCCGTTGCAGCAGGGCTCGGTGGGGTTGCCGCAGGGGCCCGCGTCGACCCCCGCGTCGGCGGGTCCGCGGTCGGTGGTCACGCCCGTGTCGGTCATGGTCGTGGCGTCCATCCCGGGCCCGACCCCCGTGTCGGCCGGAGGGGTGCCGGTGTCCGAGACCGACGTGTCGCCGGGAGCGCCCGCGTCCTCCCCAGGGCCCACATCCCCCGCCGGAACGTCAACCCCGCCCCCGAGGTCGTCGGGGGTCGCCCCGCCGTCGGTCGCGACCACACACCGGGCGGTCCCGGCTTGGACCGAGCACCTCTGCCCCGTCTCGCACGGGGGGTTGCAGGCCGACACGCAGGCCCGCTCGACGCAGACAAACCCGTCGCGGCAGGCGGGGGCGCAGGTGTCGCCGGGGTTGTTGTTGGGGGGAGGGTCGCTCCCGCCGCAGCCGAGACCGCCGAGCAGGGTCAGAAGCAGGGACGGGCCCAGGGAGCCCAACAGGGTGCGTCGCATACCCCAAGTCGGTACCACACCCTGGGGCCGCCTGCGACGGCCCCGTCCGGGCGAGGGTGTAGACGGCCCCCGGGTGGGGCGTGGTACCCATCGCCTCCACCCACCCATGGCACACGGCAGCACCAAACTGATTCTCGTCTCCCTCGGGGCCAACCTCGGCATCGCCGCTGCCAAGACGGTGGCCGCGGTGATCACCCACTCGGGGGCCATGCTCGCCGAGGCCCTGCACTCCTTCTCCGACTGCATCAACCAGCTCCTTCTGCTGGTGGGCAACAAGCAGGCCCAGAAGCCGCCTTCGGACGAGTTTCCGCTCGGGCATGGGCGGGCCTCGTACTTCTGGAGCTTCGTGGTCGCCCTGATGCTCTTCTTCGGGGGCGGCATGGTGGCCATCTGGGAGGGCGTGGAGAAGGTGCGCCACCCCGAGGCGGTGCACCACGTCGCGGTGGCCCTGGGGGTCCTGGTGTTCTCCCTGGTGCTGGAGGGGCTGTCGCTCGTCGCGTGTGTGAAGGCGATTCGTGAGGAGGCGGCGGGGCGGGGGCTGGTGCAGACCCTGCGCGAGACCAAGAATGCAGACATCGTGGTGGTCACGGGCGAAAACTTCGCGGCCGTCCTGGGGCTGAGCCTGGCCCTGATCTTCCTCGTGCTCACCTGGGTTACGGGCAACGGCCTGTGGGACGGCGTCGGGAGCATCGCCATCGGGGTGGTCCTGGTGGGGGTGGCCTTCTTCCTCGCCCGGGAGTCCCAGTCGCTCCTCCTGGGGGAGCGGGCCGAGCCCGAGGTCGAGGCCGCGGTGCGCGAGGCCCTCGCCGAAGACCCGCGGATCGGCCCCCTCCTGCGCATCCTGTCCATTCAGCAGGGGCCCGGCGAGGTGGTCCTCGCGATGAAGGTCGGGGTGCGGGCCGAGGTGCCCGGCGGCGAGCTCGTGACGGCGATCAATGAGTTCGAGCAGCGGGTGCGGGCCCGTCGGCCGGAGGTGCGATGGCAGTTCGTGGAGCCCGACTCCGAGGCCTAGAGGGGCGACCGGAAAGTCGGACCGAGCTGCGCAACGAGACGCAAGCATCGCCAGGCGCGGGGGCGAAGACGGGCTCAATGCCCGTCGAGACACCGCAACGCAGCGATGCGACGCGGATCGGAAGCGCGGCGAAGGGAGACTTTCCGGTCGGCACTCTAGTCCCGACCCTGGTGCTCGTCGGGTGCGCCCTGGGCCTCCTCGGCAACATCCCGCGTCGACACCGCTGCCCGGCAGGCAGCCGGATGATCGCCGGGGAGTTCTGCATCGACCCCTTCGAGGCCTCCCTGGTGGAGGTCCTGCCGCGCGGCCGGACCCGCCCCTGGAGCCCCTACACCTCGCCGGTCGAGGGCCGACGGTATCGGGCGGTGTCGCGGCGGGGGGTGGTTCCGCAGGGGTATGTGTCGCAGGTGCAGGCCCGGGCGGCCTGCGCGGCGGCGGGCAAGCGGCTGTGCCGGGAGGCCGAGTGGGTGCAGGCGTGCCGGGGCCCGGCCCAGACCCCGTGGCCCTACGGCCCCACCTACCAGCGGGGGCGCTGCAACGACGGCCGCCCGGGGCCTGTCCCGCGCCTCTTCGGCGGCGGAAACGTCTTCCACGCCGCCCAGATGAACGACCCCCGGGTCAATCAGCTCTCGGGGACCGTGGCCCCCACCGGCAGGCACCGGCGGTGCACCAACCGCTACGGGGTCTTCGACATGGTGGGCAACCTGCACGAGTGGGTCGAGAGCACTACCCGCAACGGCCGCGGGGTGTTTCGCGGCGGGTACTACGTCGACGTGCACATCAACGGCGAAGGCTGCGGGTACGCCACCCGGGCCCACAGCCCCACCTACCACGACTACAGCATCGGGTTTCGCTGCTGCGCCACTCTGCGCTGAGGTCCCTCAGGGCACCCCGGGGGCGGTCCCGGGGGTAGTCCCGTGATCGTGGCCGTGATCGTGGCCCCGCTCCGACCGCTCGGGGGTCCCGGGAGGCCCTGGCACGGTGACCAGGATGTCGTCGTTGCCCCCGCGGTCGTCGAGGCCGTTGGGGCCGACGCTCGAGGCCACGAACGACCCGGTGTGGTTGCGGACCCAACGGAGGGTGTCGCGGGTGGTGAAGGGGTCGCGGGCCCACGGGGCCCGGAGGTCGGGCATTGGCAGGGCGGCCGGGTCGGGGCCGGGGCGGGGGCGGGCGAGGGCGTCGAGGGCCACGGCGAGCAGGCGGATCCGGGCGTGTCCCCCGCGTCCGCGCTCGACGAAGCGCCCCCCGGTGCTGGCCCCCGCGAAGGCCGGGGAGATCCGAGCCAGGATGCGGTCGACCTCCTCGAGCCGGTCGAGGGTGTCGACGGGGGTGACCGTGCGGGCGGGGAGGGTGGAGAGGCCCTCGGTGAGCTCGGCCCATCCCTGCACGAACCGGGGCCGGTGCCACCAGGCCTGGAGGCTGTCGGCGTCGGTGGGGAACACCGGGACGCTGAAGACGATGTCGCGGATGGGGCGCACGGTGGCGAGGCCCTCGAAGACCAGGACCTCTCCCTCGGGCAACGGGGGGGTCCCCAGGGCGGCGAAGCGGCGTTGGGCGAGGGCCACGGCGGCGGGTTCGGCCCGACGGGCGCAGCGCAGGGTCACGGAGGCTACGGCCTCCATGGGGACCGCCCCCATGGCCAGGCCGAGGAAACCCGCGGCGTAGGGCATGTCGCTGAGGATCCGGGTGACCGCCGCCATGCTGTCGAGGCATCGGGCGGGGTCGCCGTCGCGGTCGCGCAGGGCCACCAGACCGCTGCCCCGGAGGAGCTCGCCGTACCGGGGATTGGGCGCCGACAGCGACGTGGCCCCGGAGACCCGGACCTGTCGACATCGGGCGGCCCGGAGGAATCCATCGAGGGCGGCGTCGTGCCGGCTGAGGAGGGCCAGGACGGGCGGCGGGGCGGCGGTGGCCCGCAGGAGGAGGGTCTGCAGGCCCGCGAGGGCCTCGCGCTCGCCGGAGAGGTCGGGCAGGGCCTGAACGGCGTCGAGGACGCTGTCGCAGCCCGCGGGAGAGCCCTCGTCGGTGACGGCGGGGCGCTCGAATCGTTGGGCGCGGAGGCGGGCCTCGTGGGCGGTGAGCTCCTGGTCGAGGACCCTGGCCCGGGCGGTGGTGCGGGTCTGGCGTACGACCAGGACCACCCCCACGCTCAGGGCCACGGTCAGGCAAAGGTACCCGAGGGCGGCGGGGGCGGAGACCCGGGGCCGATCGGAGGGGGAGGGGTCTTGGGACATCAGAACCTCGGGCAGACGGGCTCAAGCAGGAAGTCGTCGGCCATGATGTGGCCCCAGCTCTGGTCGCTGTCGTCGTACACCTCCACGGTCGCCGTCTGACCCTGCCAGGCGCTCACGTCCCAGAACACCCGGCGGAACCCCTCGGTGTTGTTGGCCGCGGCCCGCAGCACGACCTGCTCGCCCACCCGCAGGCGCACCCCGACCCGGCCGGTGTCGCTGCCCCCCGCCACGAGGAAGCTCAGCCCCGGCTGCGACACGACAAACGGGGCGGAGCGCAGGGTGCCCCGGGCCGCGTCGGAGTTGGTCGTGTACGAGCTCGCGAAGCGCTGGCCCCGCCACCCGTTGGTGAAGGTCTGGGCCGTGGGGGTGGTGTGCACCGGCCCGCGACCGAAGGCCGTCCCCTCGGGGCGCCAGGCCCCCCAGTCGAGTCGCTCGAACGACCCGTCGGGCAACGGGATCGGACCCCCGCCCTGGGCCGGGGAGGGCCCGTGGGGGCGCCTGGAGGCGCTGTGGCAGTGTGGGTCGCCCGTCCGCGGGGGGCGGCCCTGGAGGGTCTGCAGGGCGTCGGTGAGCTCGGGGTCGTGGGCGGTGGCGCAGGGCACGGTGGCCACGAGGGCGGCGGCTCCGGCCAGGTCGCCGAGGATGACCAGGCCCCGGGCCACGGCGAGGCGGGCCCAGGGGGCCACGGGGGTGATCCCGGCCCGGCGGGCGAGGAGGGCGGCCTCGCGGGGGCGGCCGACGCTGCCGAGGAAGGCCATGGGGGGGTCGAAATCGGAGGGGGTGGCGGGGCTGGAGTTGAGCTTGTCGGTGGCGTGGACGGCGAAGCGGTAGGCGGCCACGTCGCGGCCCCCGTCGTAGGTGTGGAGCCGTCGGGGGCGGAGCTCCTCGGCCCGGCGCCGCATCCAGCTTCGGCGGGGGTCGAGGAGCACGGCGTCGCGGGCCAGGTCGAAGGACGCGGCGATCTGGCCCCGGCGCTCGCGCTCGCGGGCGGTGTCGGCCATACGCTCGGCGAGGCGCTGCACGAGGGTCTGGGTGGGGGCGTCGCCGAGGGCGAAGCGTTGGGCTTCGGCGGCGCAGTCGGCGGCCAGGGCGAAGAGGCCATGCTCGCCCAGGCGGATGGCCCGGTCGGCCAGGAGGCGCGACCACGGGGCCAGGGCCGACCGCAGGGCGGGGGCGGGCTCGTCGAGGGAGCGCAGGCGCAGGGACAGGGCGAAGCGTCGGGCCTCGGGCAGGCGACCCTGGGAGATGGCCATGGTGAGGGCCGCGGCGGTGGCCTGGAGGTCGCGGGCTCCGGCTCCGGGGCCGACCTCGACGGGGCCGAGGCTGGCGTCTCCGCCCTCGTTGCGCCAGCGGAGGTCGTAGCGGCCGGGGGTGAGGCGGAGCCGCCCGCGGATCCAGGGGCGCTCTCCGGGCAGGACGGCCGAGGCCGGGACGATCTCTCCGAGGGCCCGGAGGGTCACCTCGGCCTGGGTCCCCCCGCGGGTGGGGACGGCCACGAGGACCCCAGGGGCCCCGGAGGCGAGGGCGGCGAAGGTGAGCTCGACGGTCACGGGCTGGGCCGGGTCGATTCCGCGGGCAGAGACGGTGTACCCGTCGATCCAGGTGGGGCCTCGGGTGCTCAGGGCGGGGCCGCGCTCGGCGGTCTCGGTCCACGGGGCCGCGAGGTCGTCGCGCCGGACGTAGTTGGAGGCGTCGTCGTGGGCGTCGTCGATGGTGGGGGGCAGGCGGAAATAGAGCTGCTCGAGCTCTTCGAGGCGGTCGAGCTGGACGGCCCCGAACCAGGCCCCGTGCAGGTGCACGAAGGTGGGGCGCCGCTCGGAGAAGAGGGCCTCGCGCATCCCCGGGGGGTCGACGGGGTGGGTGCGGGCCACGGCCACGTCTCCGAGGCCGAACAGGTCGATGACCTGCATCCCGGAGTCGTAGCTCATCCCGCCCACGTCGGGGTCGAGCACGCTGGCCCCGTGCAGGTCGAGGCGGCGGGCGGCGTTGCGGAAGAACCGGGCCCTGCCGCGTACGGTGGCGAAATCGAGGGTGTCGTGGTGCCGGGTGGTCTCAAACCGGGCGGGGTACACCCGGGTGCTCTCGGCGACGAGGACATACCCGAGGACGGGGGTGAGGGCGAAGGCCACCACGGCCCGGAGGCTGCGTGGGGTGACCCCGAGGGCGATGCGGCTCAAGGCCCGAAGGGCCTCGGCGAAGCACAGGGTCACCAGGGGAATGCCGAAGGTGAGGAAACGCCACTCCTCCATCCAGTCGCCGTGGGCGTACACGGGCAGGAAGAACGACGCGACCACACACAGCACCAGGGCCACCCGGGCTACCGGGGCCCGAAAGGCCAGCAGGGCCGCGGGCATGATGATCAAGGCCCGCTTGAGCTTGTAGGTGCGCACGAAGCCCGAGACGTAGACCCAGCCCGGGGAGTCGGGGCGGGTGAGGTCCTTGCCGAAGTCGAAGGTGCGCTTCTTGGTGTAGAAGCTGTTGGGGAAGGGGTACGCGAAATAGGCGAGGCGGAAGAGCTCGAGGCTGGCCACGAGGAGCCCGAGGGTGAGGGCCCAGAGGAGGTCCTGGCGGCGGCGGTCGCCCCCGACGACCCGCAGGGCCTTGGCCCCGAAGATGGCGATGGCGTAGAGGGCCCCGTCGGGGCGGGTGGCGAAGAGCAGGGCCAGGGAGACCGACGACCAGGGGAAGCGGGCGGGGCCGTTTTCTTCGTGGGCGAGGAGGGTGACCGAGGCGGCGAGGAGAAACTGGAAGAGGCCGTTCTCGAGGCCCGAGGCGGTCCAGAGGCAGACGTGGGCGAAGGTGCTCGCCACGAGGGGGGCCAGGAGGTCGAAGTAGCGCGGTCGGCGGTTGTAGGCCGCGGCGGGGAAGGCGGCCACGGCCCCGAGGGCGCAGGCGGCGAAGGCCAGGCCGAGGACCTTGGACAGGGTCTCGTGCGACACCCCCACCCAGTCGGCCGGGGTGAGGAGCAGGACCCACAAGAAGTTGGTGGCGGCCTCGACCCGCTCCGAGCCCGGGGTGAGCACCATCCCGTGCCCGGCGGAGAGGTTGCGGGCGTAGGCGTAGGAGATCCCGGCGTCGTCGACGGTGAAGTCCCACGTGCGCCCTACGTTGACCCCGAACAGGGCCAGGATGGCGCCCAACAGGGCCAACCAGGCGAGTGGGGGCGTTTGCTCAGACGACCTGCGCATGGGGAGGGCGGGCACTAGCACGGATCGCCACGCCTCGGCACCCTCAGCCCGAGCTGGACGGGGTTTAGCCCACGGCCTGGGCCATGAGGGCCCCGATGTCGAGGGTCGACAGGGCGTCACAGCGGGTCTCGAAGGGGCGGGCTTGCAGGTAGGCGGCGAAGATGGGCCCCTCTTCGGGCCAGATCCCGGGCTCGAGGGCGAGGGCCACCAGGGTGCGGACGGTTTTTGGGACCTTTGGGAGGAGCGACTGGAGGCGGTCGCGGGCGGTGGACAGGTCGTTGCGTTTGGTGGGCGACGACACGGCCCGGTCGAGGATGCGGGTGACCTCCAGGTGGCCCCAGGGGCGGGAGCCTCCGAAGGCCTGGGCGGTCATCAGGGCGAAGGCCACGAGGTCGCGGTGGCGGGCTACCATACGTCGGTCGCGGGGGTCGGCGCTGTCGACGAGGGGCGAGGCCACGAGGAAGTTGAGGTGGGTCCAGCTCGGGGTGAGGAGCTCGCACCCGATGGGGAGGGGGTCGATCAGGGTGACCGAACCGTCTTCGGCCACACGAACATTTTCGGGTTTGAGGTCGCCGTGGGGCCACTCGGCCTCGTGCAGCCGGCGCAGGGCCCGGGCCAGGGTGACGAGGGCGGGGCCTGGGGTCAGGGGCAGGGCCCCACCCGGCACCCGGGGCATGAGGTACCCGTGCCGGGGGCCGACCTGAACCCGTCCCAGGCATCGCACCACGGCCGCGTCGGCGGTGTCGAGGAGGCGGGTGGCCTCGCCCTGCACGACGCGGTTGCACACGGCGAGGGAGGCCGGGGTGACGCAGTGCAGGGCGTGGCCTTCGTTGGTCACCAGGGGCTGGCGGAGGCGCTGCTGGGTGACGGCGTCGTCGAGGCGCTCTTCGGCCTTGGGCCAGGGCCAGGCGAGCTTGACGGCCACGGGCTCGTCCCCGCGTGTTGCGGCGAAGACCACCCCGACCCCGCCTCGCCCCAGGACCGACTCCACGCGCAGGTCGTGACTCCGAAGCCCTTCGACAACATCGGCGTACTCCGCCGGGATCTCACTCGAGCCGTCCACCGCGGCGGGATGTTACGCGGGTGCGCACAAAACGGGCGAGGAATCGTCAACGCCTTCCCGATGTCGGGTGCCAGGGCTCGGCCCTGTTTGCCCCGGGGCGGGACGTGCGGCGGCGACCCCTCAGCGCCGGGAGGGGGCCGGACCGAGGCCCATCAGGTGTCGGGCCAGGTCGTTGCGGGCGGTGACCGTCTGGCGCTCGGCGTCGACCCCGAACTCTGCCGAGGTCTGCCGCCCCCGCTCGCGCAGCCGAAACCGTACGACGCAGGCCACCGCGCCCGCGTCGTCGGGGGGGCTCTCGCCGTGCCAGCCCCCGGGCTCGACCCCGCGGCCCCGCCGCTCGACGTACCGCAGGAGGGCCTCGGCGACGGTGACCCGCAGGGGCGAGCGCCACTCGCGCACGAGGGCCACGTCGCTGACCCGGCAGCTCGGCCCGAGGGCCGCCCGCTCGGCCGGGGTGACGTTGAGCATCGGGGCCGACCGCCCGGTGAGCCCGTCGCTGTTGAACTGGGTGGTATTGGGCAGCTCGCTCGGGACGTGGAAGGGGTTGTCGGGCAACCATCGCAGCACGACGAAGACCCCTGCGGTGAGGGCCGCGAGGCCGAGGATGGCGTACCAGGCCTGGGCCCGGGTGCGCTGTTCGGCGCGCTCATGGTCGTCGACGGGCATCGGTCGGGTCGGTCGCGGAGGGTATCATCTCCTGGCGCCCGCCGAGCCTCGGACCTACGCTGTCCCCCGTGCACGATCCCTCTCTGCCCACCTGGAGCCTCGCCGACCTCTATCCCTCGGACGAGGCCCCGGCCCTCGAGGCAGACCTCGACGCCGCCGAGGCCGAGGCTCAGGCCCTTCGGGATCGGCATCTCGGCCAGGTCGGGACCCTGTCCCCGGCGGCCCTGGCAGAGCTCCTGGGTCGGTACGAGGCCACCCTCGGGCTCCTCTACCGGCCGCAGATGTACACGAGCCTGCGCAGCGCCACCGACTCGCAGGATGAAGGGGTTCGGGCGGTGACGGCCCGGGTGGGCGAGCGGGCCACGGCCATCGGCAACGCCCTGCGCTTCGTCGACGTCGAGCTCGCCGCGGCTTCTGCCTCGGTGTGGGGGGCGTGGTCCTCCGACCCGGCTCTGGCCGACCTCGGCCACTTCCTCCAGCGGGCCCGGGCCGCGGCCCCGTACACCCTCGACACCGCCGTGGAGTCGGCCCTGGCCACCAAAGACCTCACGGGACGACGGGCCTGGGTGCGCCTCTACGACGACCTCTGCGCCGGGTGGCGCTTCGACTCCCCGCGCGGCGACGGGGTCGAGGGCCTGACCCTGGCGGAGGTTCGGGCCCTGCGGGAGGACCCCGACCGGGAGACCCGACGGAGGGCCCAGACGGCCGTGCTCGAGCGCCTCGCGGCCCACGGGGAGACCCTCGGGCACGTGGTCAACACGCTTTACCAAGACCACCGCCTCGAAGGGGCCCTGCGCGGCTACGACGACCCCCTCGGGCCCACCCTCCTCGACGACGAGCTGCCCCGGGCCACCTTCGACGCCCTCCTGTCCGCGGTGGAGGGCCACTACCCGGTGGCCCAGGAGTTCTTCCGGCTCAAGGCTCGGGCCCTGGGGCTCGACACCCTGAGCACCTACGACCTCCTGGCCCCCCTCCCCGGGGACGAACCCATCCTCCCCTGGGACGACGCCCGCGACCTCGTCCTCGGGGCCTTCGGGGCCCTGTCCCCCAACCTCCGCGACCACGCCGCGGCCTTCTTCTCCGAGGGCCGCATCGACGCCGCCCCGCGCCCCGGCAAACGCGACGGGGCCTTCTGCGCCGGGATGATCCCCGCGGTGGCCCCCCGGGTCTTCGTCAACTACCACGGCCGCCCCCGGGACGTGTCCACCCTGGCCCACGAGCTCGGGCACGGGGTTCATTTCGCGCGGGCGGGCGAGGCCCAACGCCTCCTCAACTACTGGCCTACGAGCCCGATGGCAGAGACGGCCAGCGTCTTCGCCGAGATGGTCCTCACCCGGGCCCTCCTCGACCGGGCCCCCGACCCCGCCGTACGCCGCCGGATCCTCGCCGGGCGCATCGAGGAGGCCCTCGGGACCATCCATCGCCAGGTGGCCTTCACCCGCTACGAGCTCGAGGCCCACCGGGCCCGAGCCCGGGGCCACGTGTCGAGCGAGGCCCTGTGCGCCCTGTGGTCCAACGAGCTCGATCGCCTCTACGGCACGGCCGTGACCCGTCTGCCCCTCGACCGCTGGGGTTGGGCGGGGGTGCCCCACCTCGTGCACTACCGCTTCTATTGTTACTCGTACGCCTTCGGGCAGCTCCTGGTGTTTGCCCTGTACGGCCTGTGGGAGCGCGACCCGGAGGGGTTTGTCCCGCGGTACGAGACCCTCCTGGCCCGGGGCGGGGCCGACACCCCCGAGGCCCTCCTGCGCGAGCTCGGGGTCGACATCACCGATCCGGGGTTCTGGGCGGAGGGTCTGGCGGTGGTGACCCGGATGGTGCAGGAGCTCCAGGCCACCGGGTGAGGCTCAGGAGGGGCACCGGGTCGGGCAGGGGGGCCCCGTCCTTGCGACGGGCCACCCGTTGGGTCGTGTAGATGCTGCGATGGCCGGCCAGGACGTAGGCCACGGTGCATACGACGAGGGCGTGGGGCAGGACCTGGCTGCCCACCAGCTCGGTCACCATCAGGGTGAGGGCCAACGGGGTGTTGGAGGCGGCCGCGAAGACCGCCGCGAGGCCCACCGCGGCCCCGAGGGCGAAGGGGATCCCGAGGAGCCTGCCCAGGACGCTCCCCAGGGCCGCCCCGACGAAGAACATGGGCGTCACCTCGCCCCCGAGGAACCCCGCTCCCAGGGTGACGGCCGTAAACAAGAGCTTGAGGGCGAAGACCCAGCCGCCCAGAGTCGGGTCTTCAAACGCCCGCACGATGCCCGGGACCCCGAGGCCCAGGTAGGCGTCGGTGCCCACGGCGGTCCACAGGAGCACGACCGTGACCCCGCCCGCGGCCATCCGCCATGGGAGGCGCTTGAGGTGTTTGATCCCGAGGGCCTTGAGGGCGTGGGTGAGCTCGATGAAGACCGCGGCGGCGGCGGCCATGGCGGCCCCGAAGACCACCCACTTGAGGAGGAGGAGGGGGGTGAGCCCCAGGGCCGGGGGAGAGGGGTAGCGGGTGTGTCCCGTGCCGAGCCCGCGGGTCACGAGGTCGCCCACCACCGAGGCCACCACCGCCGGAACCATGGCCTCGAGGTCGACCCGCCCGAGGGTCCCCACCTCCATCGCGAAGACCGCCCCCGCCACGGGGGTGCCGAAGACCGACCCGAAGCCCCCGGCCATCCCGGCCGCGAGGATCCGTCGCCGGGTCTCGGGCGAGGCCCGGAGCCGCGCGGCCAGCCCGTCGGCGAGGCTCGCCCCCATCTGCACGGCGGTCCCCTCGCGCCCGGCGCTCCCGCCGAACAAGTGCGTGGCCACCGTCCCGAGCAGCACCATCGGGGCCATCCGCAGGGGGATCGTCGGCCCCCCGACGTGCATCGTGTCGAGGACGAGGTCGTTGCCCCCCGCGATGGAGGCTCCAAACCGCTCGTACAGCCAGCCCAACACCAGGCCCGCCAGGGGCAGGGCGTACACCCACCCGGGGTGCCCCTCCCGCAGGCGGGTAGCCCCATCGAGGAGCCACAGAAAGAGCGACGAGGCCGCCCCGCACAGCACCCCCACGAGGGCCCCCAACGCCGCCCCGCGCACGAGGCTCTCGGCGTGGGCCCCGACCTCCCTCACACCCGTCCCCAAGGTCGGTGATCCATGGGCCCACCTCACGCCTTCCCGCCCGGGTTTGTCAATCGTTGCCCGAGGGGCCTCGGCCTTGACCCGGCCCCCGCCCGAAGGGCACGCTCCCGCCCCGTGACACACTGGCAGACGGCGCGTGGGTGGAGCCTCGGACTCGGGGCCCTCATGGTGGTGGGATGTTCGAGCGACCCGGCCCCGACGATGGATGCGGGGAGCGTCGACGCGGCCGACGGGGCGACCGACACCGGGGCCTCGGACGTGGTCACCGCGGCCGACGCGCCGACCGTGCCGAGCCTGCCCGAAGGCGACTGCGACCCGATCGACCCCGCGGCCTGCGCCCTGCCGTGGCCCTCCAGCCTCTATCTCCGCCCCGAGACGGCCCGGGCCTCGGGGTACACCCTGCGCTTCGGTCCCACGACCCTGCCGGCCAATCGTAACGGGGTTCACATCGACCCCCTGCCCTTCGAACGGATGGACGGCTACGGGGTCGGGACCCCGATCATGGCCCACTTCCGCGACGTCGACCTCGCGGGCATGGCCACCGAGGATCACCCCGAACGCTCCCTCGCCGCCGACGCCCCGGCCCTGCTCTTCGAGGTCCAGGGCACGCAACTCGTGCGGGTTCCGTATTTTGTCGAGCTGGACAGCCATGCGTCCGACCCGGCCCGTCGGGTGCTCTTCCTCCGCCCCCTGGTGATCCTCAAGGAGGCCACCCGCTACGTCGTGGCCTTCCGGGGCCTTCGCACCACCGCAGGGGCTCCCGTCCCCGCCTCCGCGGCCTTCGACCGCCTCCGGGCCGGGACCACCACGGGCGACATGGCCCTCGCGCCCCGTCAGGCCCGCTTCAACGAGGTCTTCACCCTCCTCGACGGGGCCGGGGTGACCCGCCAGAGCCTCACCCTCGCCTGGGACTTCGTCACCGCCAGCTCCGAGGCCCTGCACGGGACCCTCCTGCGCATGCGCGACGACGCCCTCATGCGCCACCCCCAGGGGCCCACCATCACCGTCACCGGGACCCAGGAGTTTGTGCGGGTCCGCGACGACACCGGGCGCGAGGTCAACGACAACATCGCCCTCGAAATCACCGGGACGATCGAAGCCCCCCACTACATGCGGGCCCGACGTTTTGGGACCACCCCCGCCTGGGTGCTCAACCTCGACGCCCAGGGCCGCCCCGTGGCCGATGGGACCCGCACGGTGGAGTTTCTCGTGCGGGTCCCGCACTCGGCCGTCAACGGCCCCCCTCACGGGCTCGTGCAGTACGGCCACGGCCTCCTCGGCAGCGGCGAGGAGATCCGGGCGGGCTACAACGGCCGCATCGCCAACACCCACAACCTCATCTTCTTCGGCACCCACCTCACGGGGATGAGCACCGAGGACACCCCCGCCGTGCTCCAGACCCTGCGCGAGGCCACGGGGTTTCAAGCCATCGGCGACCGCCTCCACCAGGGCATGGTGCAGTGGGTGGTCCTGGCCCGGGCCGTCCGGAGCCAACTCGCGGCCCTGCCGGCCCTCACCAGCCGCGGGGTGCGGGTCAACCCCGACGAGCTCTTCTACTCGGGCATCTCCCAGGGGGGCATCTTCGGCGGCACGTACCTCGCCATCTCGCCCGACATCTCCCGCGGACACCTCGGGGTCCCGGGCAACAACTACGTCACCCTCCTGCACCGGTCGCAAGACTTCAACGGCTACTTCGCCCTCCTGCGGATGGGGTACCCCGACGCGGTCGATCAGGTCCTCGTGATCAGCGCCCTGCAGCTCCACTGGGACCGCACCGACCCCGTCAGCTACTACCGCCACCTGTCGGCCGAGCCCTTCACCCCCGGACAGCCCCACCACATCCTCCTGGCCCCCGCCAAGGGCGATTACGAGGTGGCCGTGTTCACCAACGAGATCGCGGCCCGCTCGGGCCTCGGGATCGCCCTCCTGGCAAACTACGACCGCGACCGCCAGCCCTGGGGCCTGACGCCCACGGCGTACCCCCACCGGGGCTCCGGGGTGGTCCTGTACGACTTCGGCAACCCGTGGCCCGCCATCGGCAACCGCCCGCCCATGGACACCGTGGGAAACCCCCACGGGCGCCCTCGCCAGCAGACCTGGCACGACCGGCAGCTCGTGACCTTCCTCCGCACCGGAGAGATCGTCGACGTGTGCGGGGGTGACGGCTGCCGACCCGATTGATCCCCGTCGGGTCTCTGGCCTTCCGCAGGGGCTCTTTGGTACAACTCCGCGCACCGGGGGCGGATCGTATCGTCTCTGCCGCGCAGGGCCCCGCCGTCGGTTGATACAGCCCAGGGCCCAATCTGTTCGCCCCGTCGGGTTTCGCATCGTTCGCGCCGCGTCGTGAGTCCGCGCGGCCTCTACTCCCGTCCGCTGAGGTTCTCCATGAAGCATCCTGCCGTGTGCACCCTGGGTCTGCTGGCCTTCCTCGCCGCGGGGGCCTGCAACCGCCGCAACAACGACGAAAACACCGCCGACACGGGCCCCGCCGCCGTGCCCACCACCGTGCCCGTGGTGGCCCCGGCCCCCAATGGCCTCGACCCCAACGCCCCGCCCCCGGCGGCCCCCCCGCAGCCCGCGATGGACCCCAACGCCCCGCCCCCGGCTGCCCCGGCCGACCCCAACGCGCCCCCCGTGGCCCCGGGCACCGCTGCCCCCGCCCCGACGGCCCCGCCCCCCGCGATGCCGAGCCCCGATCCGGCCCCGACCGCCGCCGCCCCACCCCCGGCCATGCCCAGCGCCCCGTCGGCTCCGAGCGCCCCGACGGCCCCGAGCGCCCCGTCGGCCCCGAGCGCCCGGCGCCCCACCACGGCCAACAGCAACAACCCCAACGACATCCGCATCCCGGGCATCGGCAACAACGACGCCGTCCGGGTGCAGCGCCAGCCCGGCCAGACCCAGATCAACGTCGGCGGCATTCGTATCAACGTCCCCACGCAAAACCCCAGCAATTGAGGCCCCCGACTGCGCGGGTCTTGATCGCGGCGCCGCCAGGGGCGTAGGGTCTGCGCCGCGATGAGCGCCCCGGATGATGAAGGGCCTGAGTTTCCGCTTCCGCGGCGCTTCGGGCGGTATGTCCTCTTCGACCACATCGGCCGCGGCGGGATGGCAGAGATCTACCTCGCCCGCGGCACGACCCAGATGGGGGCGGCCCGGCTCGCCGTGGTGAAGCTGGTCCTCAACCGCTTCGCCAACGACCCCGACTTCGCCCAGATGCTGGTCACCGAGGCCAAACTCGCCGCCCGCCTCTCCCACGCCAACGTGGTGCAGACGTTTGACCTCGGCCGCGAGGAAGATCGCCTCTACATCGCCATGGAGTACGTCGAGGGCTTCGACCTCACCCAACTCCTGCGCAAGCTGGCGGCCAAGAAGATCGGCCTGCCGGCCGAGTACGGCCTCTTCGTCGTGACCGAGATGCTCCGGGCCCTTGACTATGCCCACCGCTGCGCCGACGACACCGGCCGCACCCTCGGGATCGTGCACCGCGACGTGTCGCCCTCCAACGTCCTCATCTCCCTGGAGGGCGAGGTCAAGCTCTGCGACTTCGGCATCGCCCGGGCCATCGACGACCTGTCCGAGCTCCCCCAGGGGGCCCTCGAAGGCAAGGCCGCGTACATGTCCCCCGAGCAGGCCCGGGGCGACAAGATCGACGCCCGGGCCGACATCTTCGCCGCCAGCACCATCCTGTGGGAGATCCTCGCGGGGCGCAGGATGTACAAGGCCCAGCCGGGGCGCGAGGTCCTCGACATCGCCAAGGCCGGGGAGGTCCCCCCGCTGCCCGACCGGGGATTGCCCCATCACGCCCGCCTCATGGAGATCCTGGGTCGGGGCCTCGCCGCCGACCGCGAGGCCCGCTACGGCACCGCAGCCGAGCTCCTGCACGACCTCGAGCAGTACATCGTGACGGCCCGTCTTCTGGCCTCCCCCATGCGCTTCGGGCAGTTTCTCACGGAGTATTTCGAGTCCGAGCTCGTGGCGGTACGCCGCGGGCGCGAGCAGGCGGCCCTGTCGGTGGTGGCGGCGGTTCCGGTGGAGGTGATCCCCGACCTGCCGATGGGGCCCATGCAGACCCCCGGGCGCCTCGGGGGGGCCGAGGACATGAGCGACCTCGCCGAGCCCCTGGAGACGGGCGAGTCGCAGGCGGCCGCCCTGCCCCCGCGGACCCCTCCGCCCCCGCCGCCTCCGGCTGCCGCCGTGTCGTCGCCTCCGCCTCCTGCGCCCGTGGCAGTCCCGGTGTACTCCGTGCCGCCTCCGCAGGGGTTTCAGTCGCCCCCTCCGGCCCCGCCCCGCTCCCCGCGCGACATGGCCCTGATCGCGGGGGCGGTCGTCGGGGCCCTCGGGCTCGTCGGGGGGGTCTTGTGGTACCTCCTGGCGTGAGGAGCGTGTGATGGCGGGGCGGGAGCGTATCGACAAGCTCCTGGTGACCCGGGGCATGGTCGAGAGCCGCGAGCGGGCCCAGGCCCTGGTGATGGCCGGGCGGGTGTTTGTGAAGGGCCAACGGGTCGACAAGGCCGGGACCCCGGTGGCCCTCGACGCCCCCATCGAGGTTCAGGGCGACGCGTGCCCGTACGTGTCGCGGGGGGGGCTCAAGCTCGTGGGGGTTCTCGGGCCCCTCGGGGTCGATCCGCAGGGCAGGGTGTGCCTCGACGTGGGGGCCAGCACCGGGGGATTTACCGATGTACTTCTGCACGCGGGAGCCTCTCGGGTGTACGCCGTCGACGTGGGCCGGGCCCAGTTGCACGAGCGGATCCGCCGCGATCCGCGGGTGATCGCCCACGAGGGGGTCAACGCCCGCCTGGGGCTCGGGGAGGTGGTGACCGAGCCGGTGTCCCTCGTGGTGATGGACGTGAGCTTCATCTCGCTCACCAAGGTCTTGCCCGCGGTGGTCGCGGTGTTGGCTCCGGAGGCCGACGTGGTGGCCATGGTGAAGCCGCAGTTTGAGCTCAGCCCGCAGGAGGTTCGGGGAGGGGTCGTGCGCGACGACGCCCTGCGCGACAAGGCCGTACGTCAGGTGGTGGCCGCGGCCGAGGCCCTGGGGATGCGGCTCGCGGGGCGCGAGGACAGCCCTGTGCACGGGCCCGCGGGCAACCGGGAGGTGTTCGTGCGGCTCGGGTGGAAGGCCCCTCTGGGGGCTTAGAAGCGGGCCTGGGCCGTGACGCCGAAGCCGAGCTGGTTGGCGGCTTGGAAGATGCGCACCTGGCGGGTGCCCGAGGCGTCGACCTGGAGGAGGGTGGCGTTCTGGTCGAGGACGTACTGGACCCAGAAGATGCCGGCCATGATGCTGGAGAGGTCCCAGCGGAGGGAGGCACGGGCGGAGATGATGGGCACCCGCTGCTCGCCCGGCGGGAGGATGGAGAAGTTGCCCGCCCGGCGGATCACGAGGGAGCGCTCGGACTGGAGCGACCCCTCGCGTACGGAGCTGGAGAAGGCCGCCGGGAGCTGGACGCCCACGATGAGGCTCGGGATGAGGTGCTGCCGCACGAAGGCGTAGTCGACCTGGGCCGCGAAGAAGAACTCGGGGTCGACCCGGGCGTCGGTGGGCAGGGTCTGGAAGGGGATGAAGCTCGGGACGTCGCGCAGGAGGAAGGGGACGTCGCGGTAGAGGCCCGTGAGGCCGGCCCCGAAGTAGCCGGCCTTGAGGCGGGCCTGGAGGGCCCCGGCGAAGCCCGTCTGGATGGCCGTGCGGCCGGGGAAATTGATGTCCGCCAGATTCTGGGCCAGGGCCGTGCCTTCGAGGGAGACGTTCCACATGACGCGGCCGGGGGTGTAGCGCTCGGTGGGGAAGGCCTCGAAGGGCATGGTGGGGTCGTTGCGGTAGAGCCGCATGTCGAGCGACTGCCCGGCCGACAGCCCCTGGGAGAACACCACCCGGGCGCTGCCGCCCGCGAGGTAGGCCTGCTGCCCGCGCACCCCGGGGAAGTCGAAGCGCCCCTGCTGGAAGTAGCCCCCCGAGGCGTCAAACCGAACATGGTCGCTGGCCCGGTAGCTCATCCCCGCCAGGGCGGCGTACTGCGACTCCTCCACGCGCACGATCTCGATGTCGCGCGACTGGGTCACCACCTCCAGGGGCACGACGATGCCCGAGGTCTTGAAGCCCGCCCAGAGCTGCAAGCCTCCGATGTCGAGCTGGAGCTTCATGCCCGGGGCCGGGCCCACCCGGCGCGGGAAGACGTTGTTGCCGCCCCAGGACAGGTCCCAGAGGTACCCCAGCCGAAACCGGTCGGTGTCGAAGGGGAAGAACACGAGCGAGACCTGGTCGCTCGGCCGCGCGGCGTCGACGCCGTAGGCCACCCGGAGGAAGGTCCCGGCGTCGTAGAAGGCCTGGTTGAGGTTGCCCGAGCGGGTCTCGAGGGCCCCGAGGTCGACGCGGAGGATCAGCCCCGCCTCGGTGGTCAAGCGGTTGATGAACCCCGGGGCCCGGGCGTACATCGCGAGGTGGGTGAGGTTTTCACGGCCTGCGAAGCGGCTGTTGAGGGCGTCGAAGAAGAGCTGGTACTGCGACCGGTCGGAGATGCGCGGGGCGGGCGAGACCGGCACCCGCTGGCCTGTGTTGGCGAGGAGGTCGTCGTCGCCGAAGGTCCACGTGATGCGGGTGTCGATGAAGTCGTGCACGCTCGGGGCCCGTCGGGCCGACGGGTCGTGCGGGTGCGGCGTGGCGGGGGGGGTCGGGGCCTGGGCGGCCGCGCGTCCGGGCTCGGGGGCCACCAGGTCTGGGGTCGCGACCACCGCCGGGGGGCCCGGGGTCGCCGGGGCCGGGGGGCTGGTCGTCGTGACCGTGCCCGCGCCCGTAGGGGGCGGATGGGGGTCGGCGGTGGTCCCGGCTGGACCCACCCCAGGCCCTGGCACCTGGGCCGCGGCTGTGGAGGCCCCAAGGAGGGCCGCCAGGGCCGCTGTACACACCGTCTCGCCTCGCGCTCGGCGCGTGGCGTTGCTCGCTCGCATCATCAACCAGCTCCCCTTCAGTCGTCGCTCAGCGGCCTCTCGTAGAGGCAAACCTCGTTGGGGCGCCGCACGGGCATCCCTTCGTACACGATCTCTGCGCCGCACCGCGGCTGCACCACCCAGTTGGGCCCGACCTGACGCAGGGTCCCGGTCACCGTGACGCTCGGGGTCCGTCGGCGGGTGGGGTCAAACGTGGGGTCGACGGCCCGGGCGTTGAGGCCCAGGCGGGTCACGGCCCCGGAGCCCGGGAGGGTCACCAGGACCTGGCCAAACCGCGCCCAGGAGGTCCACTCGCTGCAGCTCGGGTTGGCCGCGCACGCGGTGGCGCACTGGTCTTCGATGCCCCCGTCGTACACGATGCGGTTGTCGTTGTTGAAGTCGCAGTTGGTGGCCCCGGGCATGGGGATCCCATTGGGGGCCCTGCCGGGGCCGACCAGGGTGGGCAGGATCACGTTTTCGAGCCGCACGAGGCCCGACTCCAGGCGCTCGAGGCGCACCTCGTCGCGGGCGAGGGCCTGGGTGAGCACCACCGGGTCGGGCACGAGGCAGGGGCCCGCCTGCGGGTCGTTGGGGCGCCACAGGAGCCCCACCTGGTAGCCGGGCTGCGACAGTTGGGTCGAGCCTACAAACTCGGCCACGCTGCCGGTGAGGGTCTGCAGGAGGTCGCACACCCGCATCCCGTCGGGGGCCCGGAAGTTGAACGCGTAGAGGCTGTTGAAGCAGGGCTCCCCCTCGCACGACCGGTCGTCGATGTCGGTGAGGAAGAACCCGGAGTTGTCGGTCTGGGTCACGACGATGCGGTGGCGTCGGTCGCCCGGCTCAGGGGCCGAGGGCAGGATGCGGCCTCGGATGGTGACCCGCTCGTTGAGCAGGGGCGACTGCGAGGCCCGGCCCTGGACGTCGGAGACGAGGGGGGTGTCGAAATAGAGGGGCTCGCTGGTGCCGACGGCGTACGAGCCGGCCCGCTCGTTGTCGTCGTTGGCGGCGGCGCAGCCCGTGTCGGCGGGGTAGTCGACCCGGCCGTCGCCGTCGTCGTCGAGGCCGTTGCTGCACGCCGGCCGGGGCTCGCGGAGGGGGTCGACGGGGAGGTACCCGTCGTCTTCGGCCCAGATCCGCGCCGAGCCGTACCCGCGGGCCACCCGGATGGTGACCCCCTCGACCACCCCGTTGGTGGCTCGGACGTAGTTGCCCAGGGCCCCGGGGCCCTCGACCGAGACGACCACCCCGGGGGCCATCGACAGACGGAGGAAGCCGTTGAAGGTGCGGGCCGGGGTGTTGTCGCGGCGGAAGGCCTCCAGGCGTACGGCGAGGGGCACTCCCTCGTTGGAGAAGGGCAATGGGGCCTCGCGTAGGCCGCGGTCGCCCGCGGTGGTCACGCGCACCCAGGCCACCCCGTCGACCCCCCGGTCTTCTTCGCCGTAGTCGGGGAGCTCGCCCCCGCAGTCGACGAGGACGAGGCCTCCGAGGAGCCCGAGGCCCAGCGTACGGAGGAGGCTCATCGCGACACCATCTGGAGGCGACCGTCCTGCACGGCCCCGGTGGCTTCGTTGATGCACGAAAGGATGCGGCACGACATGGCCGCCCGGGTCTCGGCGGTGCAGAGGCAGCGCCGGGTGGCCGTGGCGTTGGGCTGGGCGGGGCAGGCCTGGACCACCAGGGCCCGGACGTCGTCGCGGCAGGCCCGAAGGACGCAGCGGCCCTGGCCGACGGGGCAGGTGGCGCCGGCGCTGCACGTCCCGCGGGCCTCGTCGAAGGCGCTGCGCTCGGGGCAGGCGCAGAGGGAGGTGGCCCCGCAGTCGTCGTCGGTGCGGCAGTCGCGCAGGCCGTCGTCGGCCTGTTGGGGCAGGCGGAGCTCGACGGCGTCGGTGACCCCGCGGGCGCGGTTGCGGGCGATGGTGACGGAGTCTTCGTAGCCGCAGGGGCGCGAGGCCCGGACGAAGTCGATGACGGCGTCGCGCTGCTCGACCCGGGTGTCGGTCTGGGTGGTGTTACGCTGGAGCACGAAGAACCCCGAGCCCCCGCCGGCGATGTAGTTGTTGACCGCCGCGGCGTAGCTGGCGTTGAGCGACAGGGGGGTCATGCAGCGCTGCGAGGCCGTGTCGCAGAGCGAGCGCTGGGACGCGGCCGTGGCGGCCGTCCCGCCGGGGTTGCAGGCGTCGTCGTTTTCGCAGCGGATCTCGCGGGCGGCGGGGTCGGTGCGGATGCCGATGTTGATGGTCTCGGCGCAGGCCGTGAGGGGCTGCCCCTGGGTGTCGCGGCGGTCGCACGACCCGCAGACGATGACGGTGCGGGCCCCGGCGATCTGCGCCTGGGAGTTGCAGCCGCGGCCGGCCGAGCGTCGGGCGACGAAGTCGAAGAGCTCTTGCACCTCCCGGCCCGACAAGATCATCGTGGTGATGGAGTTGTCGAAGGGGAAGACGTTGTAGAGCTGGTCGACGGTGACGGGCCCGGCGGGGATGTTGTCGCGGATGCCGAGGGAGTTGGTGAGGGCGAAGTCGGTCTGGATGCCGAGGCGGAGCCACATGCTGGTGGCCACGAGGTTGCCCAGGGCCGAGTCGCCGCCTCCGGCGGGGGTGCGGGTCACGTCGGCGGGGGCGTACCCCACGAGGTTGTCGAGGTTGGCCACGGTGTCGAGGGCCCGGGCGTAGGGCTCCAGCATCCGCTTCATGGTGGGCTCCTCGGGCACGGTGCTGTCCACCGGGAAGAGCGAGAAGCGATGGGACACCACCTCCCAGCGGTCGCGCGGGTCGTAGTCGCGCTCGTGACCGGGGTAGATCCGGGCCGGGTCGCGGGAGAGCACGGTGTCGAGCCGGCCGAGGTACTTCATGAAGGCCCCGGAGTGCTGGAGGACCACCCGGCGCTGTCGGCACGTCCGGGCCCTGTACCCGCGGGCGAGGCGCCAGTGGGACACCTGCCCCGACGGGGGGCAGACCCCGGAGGTGGCGCAGCACTCGTTGGGGGGGCACGCGGCGGCCGGGGTGGGGTCGGTCCGGGTGGTCTGTAGGACAGGGATGAAGTGGTTGCCCTGGGCGTCGAAGGGGCGGCAGTCTTCGACCTCCTGGGTGGGGTTGAGCACGATGTGCAGGTGCCCCCCGAGCACGATGTCGACCCCGGTGGTCATCTCCAGGGTGTGGATGTCGTCTTCGTGGCCGACGTGGGAGACCACGACGATGACGTCGGCCCCTTGTTCGCGCACGAGGTCGACGTAGTGCTGGGTGACCTCGACGGTGTTGAGGGGCACGATCCCGAGGCGGTTGGGCTGGTCGAAGATGGAGGTGATGCTGGAGAGGTTGCCGAGGCCGATGACCCCCACCTTCAACCCGCGGAGGTTGTAGAAGGTGTAGGGGCGCACGAGGCGGCTGAGCTCGCTCGACCCGGGGGTGGTGGGGTCGTCAAACTGGTAGTTGGCGGCGAGGGTGTCGAAGGTGCCCCAGTTGGTGTACTGCCGCGCGAAGTTGAGGGCCCCGCGGTCGAACTCGTGGTTGCCCACCACGACCCCGTCGACCCCGGTGTGGGCGAGGGCCCGGACCTCGGCCTCGCCGTTGAAGAAGTTGAAGATCGGGGCTCCCTGGAAGCAGTCGCCGGAGTCGAGGTGGACGATCCGGTCGGCCCGCTGGCGCTCCCGTTGGATGAGGTAGTTCATCCGGGCGGCCCCGCCGAAGGGGGCGTTTTCGGGGCGGAGGCCGAGGGCCAGGTCGGTCTGGTTGACCTGCTGGTAGTACGGGAAGAGCCGTGAGTGCCAGTCTGCGGTGTGCAGCAGGGTGAATCGGACGTCGCCCTGGAGGTTGTACTGCTCGCCGGGGCTGGAGCAGCCGGCGGGGCTCAGGGCGGCCCCGGCCAGGGCCGCGATGCCTGCGAGGGCCGCGGCGAGCGAACGACGCGGGCGCCGGGCGCGGGGGTCGGGTCGGGGGGTCGGCGGGGTGTGCACGGTGCCTCGGGGGAGAGCGGAGCGTCCGGGGTCATACCCCCGATCGTGTATGCAGGGCAACGCCCCATCGTGTGAACCCTGCGTGTCGGCGCGAGGGCGCGCCCTGCGTTGACATCGGTCGGCGAGGCGTCAGAAGCTACGCCGAGGGAGCGCGATGGCCGAGCCACAGGAAGAGTCGGGGGAGCCGGGGTCGGTGGTGGTCACGGGGATCGTGGGCCGCCTCGGAAAACACGTGTGTCGGGTGCTCCACCGGCGGCACCGGCTCATCGGGGTCGATCGACGGGATTTCCCCGACCGCCCGCGGGACGTGACCCACCTGCGGGTCGACCTGCGGCGCAAGAAGATCCGGGATGTCTTCCGGGCCGGCGGGGTCCGGGCCGTGGTGCACCTCGGGGTCCTGCACGACCCCAGGGCCTCCCCCGCCGAGCACCACTCCTGGAACGTCCTCGGCTTCGCCAAAATGCTCGAGTACCTGGAGCAGTACGGCGTGCGTAAGCTCGTCGTCCTGTCGAGCGCCAACGTCTACGGCCCGCGCCCCGACAATCCCCAGTTTCTCACCGAGGCCTCGCCCCTGCTTGGCAGCCAGGACTTCCACGAGATCCGCGACCTGATCGCCGCGGACATGCTGGCCCAGAGCTTCTTCTGGCGAAACCCCGCGTGTGAGACCGTGATCCTGCGCCCTCCCCACATCCTCGGGGCCGTCCGCAACGCCCCGAGCAACTACCTGCGGCTCCCGGTGGTTCCGGTGTTGATGGGCTTCGACCCGATGGTGCAGGTCATTCATCAAGGCGACGTGGCCCACGCCGTGGCCGCGGCCCTCCGTCCGGGGGTCCGGGGCATCTACAACCTCGCCGGTCCAGCCCCGGTGGCCCTGTCCCGGCTCATCTCCCTCCTCGGCAAACCCCAGGTGGCCGTCCCCCACGTGGTGGCCCGTCGGCTTCTCTCCGAGCTGTTTCGGTTTCGCCTGTCGAGCTTCCCGGCACCCGAGCTCGATCACATCCGGTACGTCTGTATGGTCGACGACCGCCGGGCCCGGGAGAGCCTCGGGTGGTCGCCCCGCCACAACCTGCACGACACCGCCCACGCCGTCGAAGATCTATAGACCCCCGAAGGTCCCCCTCTGGGGGCCGGGGCCCGGTTCGGGTATGATCGCGCCTCGTATGCGACGACACCCCTGGGTCTGTGTGCTGGGACTGCTGGCGTTCGGGGCGGGCTGCGCCCCTGGCCGCTCGGTGGTCGGCGGGGCCGACCCCTCCGACGCGGGGAGCGACCTCGGGGTCCTCGACGCGGGCGGGGGCGACGTCCTCGTCGACGCGGGCGGCCCGGACGTCGTCGATGCCCCGTCGGTCGACCTCGGCCCCGCGGCCTGTCGCAGCAACGCCGACTGCTCCGAAGCCGGGAGCGACGCGGTCTGCGACCTGGCCACCGGGCGATGCGTGGGCTGCACCCTCGCCCCCGACTCGTGCGCCCCCGCCCAGCACTGCGACCCGGGCACCCGTCGGTGCCTCGACGGCTGCCACCGCGACGAGGGCTGCGCGTCGACGCCCGCAGCCCCGCGCTGCGACCCGACCCGCCACGTGTGCGTAGCCTGCCTCGAGGACGCACAGTGCGGGGCGGGTGAGGGCTGCGTCGCCAATCAGTGCGTACGCGGGTGCAGCCCCGGCCGGCCCTGCCCGGGCGGTCAGAGCTGCTGCGGCGGGTCCTGCGTCGACACCCGGACCTCGGCCGCCCACTGCGGGGCCTGCGGGGCGGGGTGCATGAGCGCCAACGGGGCCCCGGCCTGCGTCGGGAGCGTCTGCGCCGTGGGCATGTGCGACCCCGGCTTCGGCGACTGCGACAACGACCCGAACAACGGCTGCGAGGTCGCCGTCGGGGCCTCGACCGCCCACTGCGGGACGTGCGGAAACGCGTGCCCGACCCGCCCCAACGCCGCCCCCACCTGCGCGATGGGCCGCTGCGGATCCGCCTGCGCGGCAGGTTTCGGCGACTGCGACGGCGACCCGAGCAACGGCTGCGAGGCCAGCCTCCAGACCAGCGCCGCCCATTGCGGGGCCTGCGGGACCGTCTGCTCGGCCGGGTCCAACGCCACGGCCGCGTGCGCGGGGGGGCGCTGCGGCCTCACCTGCGCGGCGGGATTCGGCGACTGCGACGGGGTCGCCGCGACGGGCTGCGAGGCCAGCCTCCAGACGAGTCCCGCCCACTGCGGGGCCTGCGGCCGGGCCTGCATGACCGGGACGGCGTGTACGGCGGGGATGTGCGGCTGCCCGGGCCTGCGCGGGACCCTCTGCGGCGGGGTCTGCCGCGACCTCGCCTCCGACCGGCTCAACTGCGGCAGTTGTGGCCTGACCTGCGGGGGCGGAGAGGCTTGCGTCTTCGGGGCCGGGCCCGGGGTGAGCCCGGCGTGCCAGCCGGGGTGCTTCATCACGGTCAGCCAGGTGCCCATCCCCGGGGGGCCCGAGGTGGTGGGTTTCGACCCGGCCTTCGGAACCCCGCGGTCGTTGATGGGGATGGGGACCCGCGGGGCCGTGGTCTTCGACGACATCACCCAACGGGTGGCGGCGGTGGCCGTGGGGATGCCCGCGGCGGGAGAGTTCGCGTCGGAGGTTCCGCGTATTGAGGCCCTCGTGCGGACCCAGCTCGGGGCCGGGGTCACTCCGGTGCTCCTCGGTCAACGGTTTACCACCCACGACGGCCAGCCCGGGGCCCGGGCCACCTTTCGGGTGCTCCGCACGACCAGCGCCGCGGCCCTGCGCAACGCCCTCGTGGCCCCCCTGTCCGGGGCCGTGGCGGGCGAGGGGGTGGTGTTTGGCACCGGCCCGGAGTTCGTGGTGGAGGTGGCCACCGTACGACGCACCACGGGCCTCGGGGCAGGGCGCACCGACGTGCTCATCGCCGTGGCCCTGCGCGCCGACGTCGAGAGCACCTCCCTCCTGACCGCCCTGCGTGTGGCCGATTTCGCCAACGCCACGGGCCTCGCCGCGGGGGCCCCGGGCCTCGGGTTCGCGTGCCAGGACACCCGCACCTCCCTGCGCCCGCCCCGGGTCGACCTCCTGTGGACCGTCGACACCTCGGGCAGCATGGCCAGCCACCAGACCCAGATCGGCAACGCCGCCGCGCAGCTCTTCGTGCGGATGCGCCAGGCCGGGATCGACTTCCGCGTGGCCGCCGTCGGGGCCGGGACGGGCATCAACCTCCAGACCCCCGGGCTCACCTGGATCGCCGCGGACGACCCCCAGGGCCCGCAGCTCTTGTGTCAGCGGGTGACGTACCAGGCCTGTCCCTCCGTGCCGGGCGACGCCCTCGTGCCCTATCCCATGGCGGGCAACGGCGAGGAGCCCACCGCCGCGGCGGTCGTCACCCATCGGGCCCTCCTCGTGCGGCAGATGGCCGGGGAGACCAACCCCGATCAGCGGCTCCGCGACCGGGCCCGCTTCGTCACCCTCCTCGTCACGGACGAGACCGGAGGCAACGACTTCTCGCGGTACTTCAGCACCGCCATCGCCCCCGACAGCGGCCTCCCCTACGGCTCCCCGTACAGCCCGACGGTGCTCTCCAACATCGTGAGCTACTTCCAGCGCAACGGGGTGTTGACCTACGGGATCGTGCCCGTGAGCGGCCGCACCTGCGCGAGCGCCAACGTCATCGACCTGCCCCGGTGCACCATCGAAGGCAACGGGGGCCTGGCCCTGCCCATCGGCCAGGCCACCGAGGCGGCGGTAGGGACCCTCCTCACCCGGATGATCGCCGACATCGGCGGCCCCACGGCGGAATACCCCCTCGATCCGCTCCCCATTTCCAGCATGATCCGAGTGACGGTGCGCGGGGTGAGCGTCCCGCGGTCACGGACCAACGGGTTTGATTACGACCCGGTGGCCCGGGCCGTGGTGTTCTTCGGGACCCAGTATCGCCCCATGATGGGCGATCCCGTGGTGATCTCGTACCGTCGCTGGACGGCGTCGTAGGGGGTGAGGCGGAGGGGAGGGGGCCGGGGCTGAGGGTCAGCGGTTGAAGGGCGTGTAGGTGGCCCCGAACCCGCCTGGGGCCGCGGCGGCGGGGGTCTGGCCCTCGGCCCGCATGGCCTGAAACTTCTCCCACAGGAAGTCGACCATCATCGGGGTGATGATGGCCCCGACCACCCCGGCCACGCGCTGAGGCAGGCCGCAGCGGGAGGCGATGACCTGGGCCACGTGGCCGCCCACGACACCCTGGAGGCCGTCGATGGCCGCCCCCTTGACCCCTTCGCCCCGCACGAGGCTGGTCACCGTGGCCCCGAGGAAGTTCATCATGTAGTTGCTGTTGCTGATGTCGAGCAGGCCCAGGCCATTGGGGCCCGACTGGGTGAGGGAGGCCGGGTTGGCCACGGCCTGCTGCACGGCCTGGGCGGCTACGGGGAAGGCCGTGCTCAAGATGCCGGCGGCCTGAGGCCCGGAGTACCCCTGGGCCTGGAGGGCGGAGTAGGCCTGCTGTCCCTGACGCGACTGGCCGAAGACATTGAGAAGCTGGTCGAACATCGTGGTCACTCCCGTCGCGCCGTTGAGGCGCGGCCGTCATTGGGCCCTGGCATGGTTGAAGGGGCGGCCGGGTCCTGTCAAGGCCCTCACCCCGCGCGGAGGCCCAGGACGGCCGACCGGGGCGCGGAGGTTACGCGGGCTTAACGACGTGGCGGCTCAGCGGGCGGCGCACGCGCAGGTCGCCTTCGAGGCCCCGAACGCCGCGTACGGGCGGGCCGGCTGCGCCGTGGCGTGCGCGAAGAGGGTGTCGTGCATGACCACGCGGGTCGAGGACACGTGACACCCCATCATGCCCGTCCCGCGCCGAGGGCCTGACGGACGGTCTCGAGCAGCCTGTCTGGCGTCATCGGTTTGGCGAGGAAGTAGAGGCCGGCCCCGACCTCGCCCTCCTCGAAGACGTCGGCCGCGTAACCCGACATGTAGACGACGGCCGTGCCGGGACGGTCGGCGAGGAGCCGCTCGGCGAGCGCCCGCCCGCTCATGCGCGGCATCACCAGGTCGGTCAACAGCAGGTGGATGGGCCCCGCGTACTGACCGGCCAGCCGCAGGGCCTCTTCGCCGTGGGCCGCCTCGACGACCTGGTAGCCGGCCCGCGACAGCACGCGCAGGACAAACTGGCGGACGACGAGCTCGTCCTCGACGAGCAGGATCGTCTCGCGCCCGCCCAGGGCGTCTGTGCGCTCCGGCGGCCCCGCCCCGGCGGGCGCGGGCTCGACGCAGTACGGGAAGTAGACGACGAAGCGCGTGGTGAGGCCCACCTCGCTCGTGACGGTGAGGTGACCGCCCGCCTGGGTCACAATGCCGAAGACGGTCGAGAGGCCGAGCCCGGTGCCTCGGCCGCCCTTGGTCGTGAAGAAGGGCTCCCAGATGTGGGGCAGGAGCCCGCTCGGGATGCCCTCGCCGGTGTCGGTGACCGCCAGCGCGACATAGCGGCCGGGCGTGACGCCGACGTTCGCGCGCGAGTAGTCCCTGTCGAGCTCGACTTCCTGCGTCTCGAGGGTCAGCGTGCCGCCGCGCGGCATCGCGTCGCGGGCGTTGACGACGAGGTTGAGAAGCACCTGCTCGAGCTGGCTCGGATCGATCCGGATCGGGCAACGGCCCGGCGCGAGCCGCGTCACGAGCTCGATGTCGTCGCCGATGACCCGCCGCAGCATGCTCTCGAAGTCTCGCACCTGGACCGAGAGGTCGAGGACCCGCGGCAGGACGACCTGCTTGCGGCTGAACATCAGGAGCTGCCTGGTCAGGCCAGAGGCGCGCTCCGAGGCGCGGATGACCTCCTGCACGTCGTCGCGGATGGGGCTGTCCGGAGCGAGCCCGTGCTCGATGAGCGACGCGAAGCCGAGGATCGCGGACAGCATGTTGTTGAAGTCATGCGCGATGCCACCGGCGAGGCGCCCGACGGCCTCCATCTTCTGTGACTGTCGAAACTGCTCCTCGAGGTGCTTGCGGTCGGAGATGTCGCGTAGGTTCTTGACGATGAAGCCGAGCGCCGGGTCGTCGAGGTGGTTGACCTCGATGGCCTCCATGATGCGCCACGCGCCATCGGCGTGCTGCAGCCGGAACTCGCTCGTCACCGCCTCGCCGGGCCGCGCGAGGGCGCTCTCGAAGCTGCGGCGCGCGGCGGCGAGGTCCTCGGGATGGATCATCGAGAAGCAGGAGGTGCCGACGATCCTGGCCGTCGGCCAGCCGAGGATACGCTCGGTGGAGGGGCTCGTGTAGATCACGGTCGTTTCGGCCGACACGAGCTGCGTCACGTCCGAGCTGTTCTCCACGAGGGCGCGGAAGCGGTGCTCGCTCGCGCGCAGCTCGGCCTCGCGTTGGCGCAGCGCCGTGATGTCGAAGAACGAAGCCACAGCCTCGGTGACCCTCAGACCGACTGACGCGAGCGGCGCCGCGCTGGTCACGACGTGTCGCACCGCGCCCCCGCCGACCTCGACGATCGCCTCCTCGCCGGGCACGGTCTCGCCGCGCAGGGCCCGTGCCAGCGGCCGCTCCTCGAGCGAATACTGGGTGCCGTCAGGCCTCAGCGCAGGGAAACGCCCGTAGTGCTCGCGCGGGGGCAGCGGGGTGCCGAGCATGGCGCGGGCCGCACGATTGGCGAAGGTCACCCGATCCCACGTCGTGATGACCACCGGCGTCGCGATGGCATCCAGCACCGCCTCGAGCCGCTCGACCGCGCGCCGCTCACGCGTGCGATCGGCGGCGAGGAGCAGGACGTGGGTCTGCGCTCCGTCGGCCCCGAAGAGCGGCATCAGGTGCGCCTCGACGTGGACCTTCGGGTCGTACCACACCAGGGGCAGCGTGACGGCCTCGCCCGCGAACGCCCGCCCGAGCTCGGCGCGGACGGGCTCGGTCTGCGGATCGGTCAACAGGTTGTAGGCGTCCGGCGGCGCTGCCGCGCCAAAGAGGGTTCGGAACGTCGTGTTGACGTAGAGAGAGTGGCCGCGGGCGTTGAAGAGCTGGACCGCGCACGGCGCACGTGACAATACGGCGACCAGCAGGGCGGCCGAGTCGCCGACGGACGCGAGCTCGCGCCTCAAGTCATCGTCGTTCATCATGCGTGGACCGACGCCTCGCTGCTCATGATGGCATCGATCGCGGCCCCGGGCGAACCGGCCGACGGGGCCGCGAGGTAGGAAGCGAGCGGTCAGCGGGCGGCCTTGCGGGCGGCGGCGGCCTGAGACCGACGCACCGCGGCGAGGAGGCGCTCGGTCTCGGCCCGCATGGCGATGTCCTCGGCGTCGGTCTGGTGGTCCCACCCGAGGAGGTGCAAGAGCCCATGGGCGAGCAGCATCCGAACCTCCTCGTCGGTACGCACCCCCCGCTCCCGGGCCTGGCGGGTGGCGGTCTCGAGCGAGATCACCACGTCGCCGAGGAGGTCGCCCGCGAGGTGTCCGTCGGGGCCCTCGCGCAGGGCGAAGGCGAGGACGTCGGTGGGCTTGTTCTTCTTGCGGTGCCTGCGGTTGAGGGCGTGGATGGTGGCGTTGTCGCAGAGGAGGATCGACAGCTCGGCCCGGGGGAGCTTGAGGACCCGGAGCATCGTCCGGGCCTCGGCCTCGACCCCGGCGGAGGTGACGGCCCGCGACCGGGTGCCCTCGCGCATCACATGAACGTCCATGGCCGCCGACTATGGCACACTCCCTAAGGTGTCTCGCCTCCGCGCTCCTTTGTCTCGCACCCTGCCCGGCCGACTGGGCCTCGTGGTGCTCCTCGGCCTGCCTGCGGCCCTGGCCCAGCCGCGTCCGCCCCCGCGGTCGCAGGGCCCAGGAGGCCCAGGGGGGACCGGGGGGGCGGCGGTTCCGGCGGTGGTGGTGACCCCGCCCGCGGTGGCTCGGCGGCTGCTTCGGGCGACGGTCACCGTGATGTTGGGGACCCGGCCCGTGGGGCTCGGGGTGGTGGTGGCTCCGACGGGGCGGATCTTCACGGCCTTCGGTCCCATCGCCCGGGGAGGGCCCCTGTCGGTGCGGTACCCCGACGGGCGGGTGGTCACCGTACGCATCGTGGCCCGCGATGTCCCCTGGGGGGTGGTGCTCCTGGAGGGCGGGGCGGGGCGTTGGCCCGAGGGGCTCACCCTGGCCACCGCCGACGCCCGGGGGCGCGACCCCGTGAGCTGGATCGCGGCCGGCGGAACCGTCGCCACCGGGGGCCTCTTGCGGCGCAGGCGCTCGTTTGTGGGGGCCGAGGCGGCCCTCCTGCGCGACGCCTGGGAGCTCGACCCCGTCCCGGCCTCGCAGGCTACAGGGTCGGGTCTCGTGCACCACACCACGGGCCATCTCGTGGGCCTCGTGCTTCCCGCCGAAGACGAGCAACACGCCATCACCGGCCCCATCACGGCCTACGGGGCCCCGTGGGGCGTCCTGCGGGCCCTGATGGAGCAGGCGGGGGCCCCGGCCGCCCCGTGGATGGGCCTGGTTCTGGAGGAGGCCTCTCCAGGTCAGGAGAGCGTGCACGTGGCCAGCGGAGGGCTGCGGGTGACGTCCGTGCACCCGGAGGGCCCGGGGGCCCGGGCGGGCCTTCGGGCGGGCCCCGACCCGGACATCATCATCGGGGCCGAGGGGGTCCGGGTGCAGTCCCTGCGCGAGCTGGCTGCGGCCATCCAGGGGCGTCAGGTGGGGGAGACCATCTCGCTGCGGGTGGTGCGGGGCGGGGCCCACTACGAGGTCCCGCTGGTGCTCGCGGAGCGGCCCGTCGCGCCGTAGCCGACGGGGCTGCCGGCGAGGCTATGGGCCGGGGCACTCGCGGCGGGCCCGGGCGTACCGGTCGCCCACGCGGCGCAGGGCGATGTCGCGGTCGATGGGGTCGACCCCGGGGCGTTGGGCTACGGCGAGAAACTGGCCCCAGGCGCTCTTCAGGGCCACGAGGCAAGGGGGGGTGGTGGGGCCGACCTGGAGGGAGTCTTCGCATCGGCCTCCGCGCACGAGGAGGGCCGTGGGGGTCCGCCGCAGGCCCTGGCGCACCGCGGCCTCCCATTGCGACGGCGTCGCGTCGGGGCCGACCCCGTCGACCCCGCACCGAACCCACTGCTGCAGGGCCTCCCGCGGGTGGGCGGGGCCGTCCTGGGAGGAGGCCGACTGGCATCCCAGGGCCGTGAGGCCGAGGAGGAGCCCGAGGGCTCTCACGTCCCGCCGTCTTCGGCCCAGAGCTGGGCGGCGAGGTCGGCGGCCCCCAGGAGCTGGAGCCACGCCCCGACCTCGCGGCGCTGGCCGGGCCGCACCCGCTCCTGCAGGGTGCTGACGGCGGCGTCGCCCAGGAATCGACCCGCGTAGGCCATGAGGAGCGGGTCGTTGCGGTCGGCGAGGAGGCGTCCGGCGGCGGCCCGTCGCGCGGCCGGATCGGAGCCCGGGGCGCAGAGGGCGGAGGCGTCGTCGGTCCAGGGGGCCCGGGCGGCCCGGAGGGCGTCGCAGCCCGCGGGGGCCGCGGCGTCGAGGCGGGCGTACACGGGGGCGAAGGCGAGGGTGGCCACGGCGGCCTCGCCCCATCCGGGGCTCATCTGGGCGGCCCGACGGGCCTCCTGGGCGGCGTCGATGAGCCGTCGTTGCCCGAGCAGAACCCGGGCCCGTGCGAGGTGCAGGCCCGCGTCGTCGCGCAGGGCGATGGCGGCCCGCAGGTCGGCGTCGGCGAGGTCGAGGCCGCTCGAACCCCCGACCTCCTGCCACACCCGGGCCCGTGCGGCGAGGGGCGTGGCCCCGTCGCTCCAGGCTTCGACGGCGGCGTTGGCGTAGGCCAGGGCCTGGGCCCGGCCCCCGGGGCTCGGGGCCACCTCCAGGGCGGCCTGGGAGGCGATGGCGGCCCGGAGCATCGGGGCCGACAGGGGGGTGCTCGGGACCTCCCGGCTGCCCAGGACAAGACCCGTGGAGACATCGAGGACCTGGTCGCCCAGGCTCACGGCCCAGGCTCCGAGGGAGGCCGTGGGGTCGACGGGCTCGTCGGGGCGGCGGGGTCTGTTGCGGGCGACCACGGCGGCTCCCGGCTCGCCCGCGGCCCGCAGGACGCTGACCACGAGGCGGGCGAGGTCGAGCTCGGTGACCCGCCCCGCGGGGTCGGGCAACACCCGCCACACCAGCTCCCCCGTGCGCGGGGGCGGAACCTCCCCCAGATCGTCGACGACCCGGGCCCGGCGTTGGGCGCTCAGGGCTTCGAGCACGAGCCGTCCGCGGGCCGATCCCCCGGGGGCTGCGGCCGCCCGGGTCACGAGGGGAGCCAGGGCCTCGCCCACGGCCAGGGGGTCGAGGCCCTGATCGACGGCGTTGAGGGCCGCTGGGGCCGATCGCTCTGCCGCCCCGGGGCCGGTCGAACCCGTACTGCGCATCGCCACGAAGGCCCCTGCGGCGACGAGGACGACCCCCGCGGCGCCGAGGACGGCCCACCGGCGGGACCGGGGGCCTCCCGCGGGGGTTGGGGCGACCTCGACGGCGACGAGGCGGCTCCGCAGGCAATTGGGGCACCGGGTGACGGCGTCGTCGCAGCGTGTGCCGCAGTGAATGCACTCCTGGGCCATTGGGGTGAGGGCCGGGATAACGCGCCCGACCCGCGGGCGCAAGGGTCGGGGTCGCCGTCCTTCACCAGGTGTGTTCGTCGTGCGGTGGGTGCTGTCGCTGCCGTGGGCCCTGCGGCTGCCCGCCCCCCTTGACTCGCAAGACAGCTGCGATCCTCCTCGGGCTTGCCCAGGAGCTCGGGCAGCAGACTTCCTGATGAGCCCGACGAGGTGCCGGGCGCGTTGTGCCCTCCCTGGGTGTTGCTCGCGTGTCGTCGGTGCCGTAGACGGAGGGCCCGACGATGAGCACCGAACGCACGGCCTGGCACCCGCCCTTCACCACCGCGATGCGGGAGCGCGGTCCTCGCTGGGTGCGGGTGAGCGGGGAGGTTCAGCTCACGCAGGAGCCCATGCGGGCCGACGATGTATTCGAGCTGCGGGTGGAGGTGGGGCGCGACCCGGACGACTGCGGGAGCGTGCTGCTTGGCCTGTGGCCGCTGCTGGTGTGGGTGTGTCTGCTGGAGTTCAAGAGCATCTCGCGGCCCTTCCGGCGCGGCGACCTGGGGCGGCTGCTGGCCTACGGATTCGTCTGGTTTTACAGCCGCCAGGACCGCGACGCGGTGACCCTACCCGACGGCGTCCACCGTCGCGCGGAGCCAGGCGACCTCACCCTGGCCCTGGCCGTGCCGCACCTCACCCGCACCCTGTTGCACGAGGCGACCGCGCTCAACCTCACGCTCGAACGTTCCGCGACGGGCTACCATCGGCTGCGGGGCGGCTCTTTTGCGCTGGTGGTGATCGAGCTCGCCCGCGTAGCCAGCGCCGAACACGACGAGTTGGTGGGGTGGTTTGCGGGCACCGCCCGCAGCCCCTCCCTGGACCTCACCCAATGGATCGGCCAGAATACCAGCGTCATGAGCACCCCCGACAAGGCCTCCCCCGACCAGATCGGGTTCGACGACTGGATGGAGCGGCTCCGGCCGCTGCTCAAGCTCGAAGAGATCCTTGCCCGGCTCCCCCCGGAGCAGCGTCTCGCGGGGCTCGACCCTGAGCAGCGTCTCGCGGGGCTCGACCCTGAGCAGCGTCTCGCGGGGCTCGACCCTGAGGAGGTGCTCGGACACTACAAACCCGAGGAGCGGCTCGCAGGGCTCGACCCAGAGGACGTGGTGCTTGCCCTGCCCGACGAGGCCCTGCGCGCATTGCCCGAGAGCTACCTCGCTACGCTGCCCGAAGCCGCCCAGCAGCGCATCCGCACCCGACTCGGTCGTTGACCGCCCCACCCAACTCCCCCAACTGGCGGGAGAGGAGCCGGGGATGCCTCGGGCCGCCCGACGGCCTCGCGGCGAGAGCGTTGGTCGCTCAGCGCGCGGCGCGTCTTCTTCGTCGCGGCCTTGAGCCGTGCTCGCGCTTCGCCGTGATGCGCCCCCGCGCCTGAGGGGCGGCGCCCCCGGGCTACGGCTGCCGCTCCCTCAGCGCGATGTTGACGATCAGGCGATCGGGGCGATCGGGGACGGCCTCCGTCGACATGTCCACCTGCTCGAAGAGCCCCAGCGACGTGAGCCGGCGCCGCGTCTCCTGATAGCGGGTCTCGTTGTAGAGCTGTCCCGCGACGAGCTGCACCTCGCCGCGCACCGTGGCCTCGGCCACGCTCCGAAGCCCCTGCACGTTGATCCGCTCCATGGTCACGAGGGGCCCTCGCTGGATCGCGATGTGGACGTCCACCACGCGGGTGTCGTTGTGGAGCTGGACCTCGGGCACGATGCTCACCGTGGCGTACCCCGCGTCGCGGTGGCGCGTATAGATCGCGCCGATGCCGCGGGTCAGCGCGCTGCGGTCGAACCACTGGCCGGTCTGGGCGGGCACCATGGCGCGCAGGCTCGCCGCGTCGCCGGGCGGGGGCGCCGGTTGCCCCGCCGCGCCCTCCTCCCGGACGTCGAGGGCCCCGATGCGGAACCGCGGGCCCTCGGTCACGGTGAGCGACGCGTGGTCCACCACCGTTCGGCACGCCGGGAGCACCTCCGGGGGGTTGGCGATCTGCACGGTGAGGTACCCGCGGTCGTAGTAGAGCGCGTTGAGGCCGTTGGTGATCTCGTCGGCGATCCTGCCGTCGTCCCCGAGCGGGACCAGGGCCTCCCCGTTGCCGTCCCGGATCGCCCCCAGGCGTCGCGTGATCTCCGGCGTGGGGATCGCGCGGTTTCCGCTCACCCGGACGGCGGCGAGCGGCACGACGTGGGGGAGGACCGGGGGCAGCTCCAGGCGCGCGGTGCGCTCGAGGAGGAACTGCACCTGCTCCCGGCGCCGCAGGTCGGCGAGGAGCGTACGGTCCTCGCACGTGGCGCGTCGCGCGACGAGCTCGCCGCGGATCTGCGCGCGGAGGCCGGGGGTCAGGGCCGCGGTGGCGTCACGACGCCGGTGCTCGACCTCGACCTCGGCGTCGGTCGGGGCGTCGCGTGCGCCGGCCCGCAGGGACAGCAGCCGGAGGCGCAGGATCTGGTCCCTCACCCGTCGGCGGTAGTCCTCGCGGTCGATCTGCCTCCGTTCGAGCTCGCGGTGGAGGTCCTCCACGGTGAGATGGTTCTGCGAGGCGGCCTGCTGGATCGCCGCGTCCACCTCGCCCTCGGTGGCTTCGACGTGGAGCCTCTCGGCCTGGCGGCGGATCACAGTGTCGTCGATCATCGCGTCGAGGGCGACCCCCAGCCGGGCGTTCTCGGCCTCGTGAGGGTCCGCGCCGTCCGCGGCCGGGGGCCGCTCTGGGAGGGTGTTCTCGGCGTACCGCAGCAGCGCGCTCCTCCGGATGCGGTCGGTGCCCACCACGGCGACCACGGGGTCGGTCGGCGCCGGCGTTGGGGGGCACTGCGGCGCGGCCGCGGCCTGCAGTGGGGCAGGGGCGGGGCGAGGGGCGCCCGCGCATGCGAGAAGCTGCGCCGCCAGGGCGCAGAACCAACGACGTTCTCTGCTCATCGGCGAGCGCCAGACTGAGCCCGCGCCCGCGCAAGCGCGTTCGATCCGGACGCTGCGCGCGCGCCTCGTCAACACGCGCGGCATGTGCAGGGTGCCGGGCGGGGGGAGGGACGGGCAGTTCCGCGTGCTCCCGTTCGACCCGTCCATGAGCGTGAGGGGGGCAGGCCCTCCCATGGGTACCCCGGGTCGAGCAGCGACCGGTCCAGTGCGCGCATGGCTCCTCCACCGGCCGCGGAACAAGCTCGCGTCTGGCGACACGTGAGGGGTGTCATACATTCCCAGGCATGAGCAGCGTGGCGAAGGTGATCGACTGGAACGGGCGCGATGTTCCCGAAGCGCTGCGCGCGCTCCCTCCGGGCCGCTACGTGTTCGAACGCGTCGAGTCCGCGGAGGAGGCCGGGCTCACCGACGAGGAGCAGGAGGGTCTGCGCGTCGGCATGGCGGAGATCGCCCGCGGCGAAACGGTCCCGTGGGAGACGATCCGCGACGAGCATCGCGCGAGGCTCGCGGCGCGGCTGAAGTCTCCGTGACCAGCCCTTTCAACGTGAGCTGCGGTACATCGCGGCCCCCACCCCCTACGCCTCTCCGCCGCCCTCGCCGCCCGACGGGACGCTCACGTCGCGCTCAGCGCGGCGGAAGAAGCTCTCCGCCCAGTCGCGGGTCATCCCCAGCTTCGCCCCCCGCTGCAACAACGAACCCATCGTGCTGACCCGCACGGCGTTGACATCGTCCACCAGGGTCGCAATCTCCCGAACCCGGTAGTCCGCCCGCCGCGCCGCCGCGTCCACCCGCGACTGGAGCGCCGTGTCGCCCTCCGTCAACAGTCCCGCAATCTGCGGCCCAAAGGATTGCAGCTCGGCTTCGGGTTCGCCCGCCAGGGAGCCGGGCCAGGAGCGCATCGCCGACACCTGTTTCCCCAGGGCCATCCGAACCACCTCGTGCACCCCACTCGGCAGGTACCGCCGAAACCGCGGGGTCTCCCGCCGCCCCTGCTCCGTGAAGACCAACTGGCTCGAAAAGGCCCGGGTCGTCACATCCAGCCGGATGTTGACCGTGTCTACCGCCGCCTGGGCCACGATCGCCTCCCGCCACGTCCGCCGCTGCCCGACCCGAACCGTCTCGCTGCGCGTGATCAACTCCGTGTGGGGCTCGACCAGATCCTGGGTCAGCGGGTCGCCCTGCAGCCGGGCTTCCGTGTACACCAGCTCCTCTCAGATTGCATCCAATGACTCGGTGTGTTGGATCGTACGAATGCGCGCCATCCCGTTCCTCCTGTCGCTGGTCGTCGGTGCCGAACCTCCTTCGACATCCGCCGCATCAACCGGCGCCCTGACGATCTCGCCAAAGTGTCCCCGGTCAACCGCGATCTGGGGTCTTGCGTTCTTGAGTCTGTGGGCACCCATGAGCCAGGCTCTGGCAGCGCGAGGACCGTCCGCAGCGACCGCTGGGGGTCCTTGAGATGCACGAGACCCTCTTGCAGCGACCGTCGGGGCTCCTTGCGCTGCGCGAGCCCCCCCCGCGGCGACCGCCGTCGGGGCTTGAGCCTCTGGGGTGGGGCCGCTGTGCTTCGCCCGCATCGCCGCGTGTTGGAGGTGTATCCAACGCGGCACCGAGGACCGAGCGACTACCGGGCCTCGGGATCGGCCAACCACTGCCCGAGGGTTTCGGGGTCGAGGTCGAGCACGACGTCGCCCAGGCGCTCGGGCCCCGCCGTGTCGAAACGCGCCAGCAACGTCGCACGCTCCTCTTCCGTCAGTGCTCGTCCCAGCCGACGCGCGAACTGACGCTGCAACGGCAAAAGGCCCAACTCCAGGCCCTCATCGCGACCCTTCTTCAGGCCCTCATCGCGGCCCGCCTCACGGTTCTTGCGCAGTGCGTCTTCGAAAGAGTCGTACCCCTGCTGCTGGACGAGATTGCGCAGCGTGGCCTGCTGGGCGGCCCCCCGGTCGAACAGCGCCTCGACCGGGACGGCATTCTTGAGCAGGCCGGGGGCTTCGAGGTTCTCGCCCTGAGGTACCACACGCACGGGCATTCCGCGCTCGTGCACCTCGACGCGCCGCGGCCCCGTGAGGCGCACGACCCACACCCAGCGGGTGCCTGCGGTGAGAAACTCGTCAATCTTCTTGAGCAGGTCGGCGTTGTCCTGCCCATCGGCCGCGTACTCCACCGCCAGCGGGGGGACCGTCGTGCTCCAGCCCCGCCGCTCCGGCCCGATGCCCACCGCCACGTCGGGGGCGCGCAACGTATTGTTCGACAGTGCGATGCCCGCGTCGACGCCCGCAGGAGGCGCAGTAGGGTCGGAGTCGAGCACCATAAACCCGCGACCGTTGGGGCCGGTCCCGTTGCCGCCCGTGGGCAGGCACTGGATGGGGTGCCCCTCGCTCAGCTCGTAGGAGGACCCATCGGGGAGATGTTCCACACGAAACGGGCCCGGAGCCTGCAGCGGGTGCGACATGCCCACGAAGCTAGCACGGCCACGCCCCGCGGCATCCAGCGAGCTCTGCGTCGATCGCCGAGGCCCCGCGCGGCACGGTCGGGGCGTGCGTGCGCTGCGTATCACGGGGAATCTGTCGACTCGAAGGTGAGCCCGGAGCTCCAGGCGGTCGGCCGCTCGAAGGGGCGAGTCCGTTGGAGGGCGTATCCCCCCAAGAAGAACCGGGGTCAGCGTGCGCCGCATGGGAAACACCGAGTGAGACAAGCGAGCGCCCCTCGCGGTCAAACCCCGCCGTGGGTACGCGCCGCCCGCGCTGCGTCGGCAGAGCCCGCTGCGTCGGCCGTGTCGGTCTCCCCGGTCTCCGTCGCCGCGTCGGTGGGGGCGATGCGCACCGCCGTGGTGCTGGAGGTGGCGGAGGCGAGGCCCGAGGTCGCCGAGACGCAACGCCACCAGCACCCCCACCGACAGGGCCCCCTTGCTCACAGCAGAGGCTCCCCATGGCCCGCGCGGCATTGGGGTACAGTCCGTCCCAACACCATGTCCTTGTTTTCGCTCCCCCACCTCGGCCGCGGCGGCAGATCCCTGCGCATCGCGTACGGGCGCATCTTCCACGAGGCCAACACGTTTTCGCCGCTGGTGACCGGGCGCGAGGCCTTCGACAACGCCCTCTTCGCCGCAGGAGAAACCCTCGCCCAGCGCGCCTCCCTCGGCGGATCGGAGCTGCCGGGGTTTATGCCCCACGCCGAGCTCACGGGCTTCGTGCAGGCGGCGCGGCTCGCGGGGGGGGTCACCACGGTTCCGCTCGCGTCGTACCTCGCGGTGCCGAGCGGGCCGGTGTCGCGGGCGGCCTTTGAGCAGATCGTGGACGACCAGATCGCGCGGCTCCGCGAGGCCCAGGCCCAGGCGCCCCTCGACGGGGTGTACCTGGCCTTGCACGGGTCGATGGAGGTGGCCGATCTGGGCGAAGCCCCCGAGGCCGTGATCGTGCGACGGGTGCGGGCCGAACTCGGACCCGGGACCATGGTGGGGGCCAGCTTCGACCTGCACGCCAACCTGTCCGGGGCCGTGCTCGCCGAGCTCGACATCCTGGTGGCCTACCGCGCCAACCCCCATTGGGATCTGGCCCCGACGGGGTTTCGTGCGGGGTCGCGGCTCATTCGGGCGCTGCGCGGCGAGATTCGCCCGGTGCACGCGTGGCGCAAGCTCCCGATGGTGCTCGGTGGGGGCAAGACCATCGACTTTCTCGCGCCCATGCGCGACGTGTTTCGTGCCCTGCGCGCCCTGGAAGACGACGCCCGGGTGGTGTCGGCGAGCCTGTTTATGGTGCACCCGTACACCGCCGCGGAGGATCTCGGGTGGGCCGTGCATGTGTGCACCGACGGCGACCCGGAGCTCGCCGAGACCCTCGCGGACACCATGGCGGAGCGGGCCTGGGCGGAGCGAGAGGTTCCGTTGCCGCCGATGCGGACGGTGCCCGAGGCCCTCGACGACGCGCGGGGCTCGCGCTGGCGGGCCCTCGGGCCGGTGACCTTCGTCGACGTGGACGACATCGTGGGAGCAGGTGCCCCGGGTGGAAACACCCACATCGTCAAGGGCTTGATCGAAGACGACCATGGGATGACGGCGTACGTTCCGGTGCACGACCCGGCGCTCCTGGCGCAGTGTTGGGCGCTGCCCCTGGGCTCCACCCACGACCTCACCCTGCGTGGAACGCCCGGCTACGGCATGCCCGCGGTGCCGATGCGGGCCACGGTGGCGGCGCGGGTGGAGGCCGACCTGGGGCGGAGGGTTCGGCTCGATGTGGGGCGCACCCGGGTGGTGGTGACGGAGGGTCCGCCGCTGCCGATTCAGCCGCGTTTCTGGCACGAAGTGGGCCTCGACCCCCGCAAGGCCGACATCCTCGTGCAGAAGAACTTCTTCCACTACCGGCTCTTCTACGCGACGGTGTCCTTCGACCACATTCCCGTGGTGAGCGACGGCGCCACGAGCTTCGACCGGGTGCGCAGTCGTGCGTACAAACACCCCACGCACCCCGGTTCGGTGGTGACCGACTGGCGCGCGATGGACCGGCTCCTCCGCGCATCCACCTTCGGCGCGTAGCCTTCCGACGCCACGCGCCGCACACAACGCCCCTCCCGGGTCGCCGCGGGGCCGTGCTAAACCACGTCCTGCTCGGGATGCGTAGTTTTCTCTGCCGATCCGCGTCGCCATGCGGCGTCAGGTCTCCTCGCCGGGCATGGAGCCCGCCGTCGTCGCCCTTCCTTGCCTGGCTTGCGTCTCGTTGAGAAAACTACACATCCCGAACTGGCCGCGGTTTAGACACGCCACGAGCGCCCCCCGATGCCCCTCCCTACCGCCCGAGAGGAACCCCCCGAGCGGGTTCCATGCCCTACCTGTCGGGCCCCGGTTGACCCGCTGCGGGCCCCGCAGGTGGCCGTCATCGACGAGCGGTACCGCTTCTACTGCTCGCGCGAGTGCCGCGAGCGTGGGCGCCCCGACGGGGGGCGTCCGAGCCAGGTGGGCAGGGCCCCCCGAGCGGGTCGACCGAGCGTGGTGGAGGTGGCGGACATGCTGGGCCTGTCGCGGGCCTCGTTGCCCGACGGGGTCCTCGCGGGGGCCCGTCGCCCCGTGGTGCGAGGGAGCCTCGAGCCCGCGGCCCCGACGACTCCGGTGGAGGCCGTCGACCCCATCCTGCCCGCGGTGGCCATCTCCGCGGCGGCCTTTGCGTCCCTGGTGGCGGGGGTCACGGCGGTGTCGACCACGGCCCGGATCGCCCTCGTCGGTATGGCCGCCGTGGCGGGCCTGACCGTACACGGCCGCTCGTTGTGGCGACGACGCCGCGACCCCGACCTGGTGGGCAAGCTCCTCGGGCTCCTCGGGGCCCTGCTCCCGTGGGTGACCGCGGCCCGGTTCTCGGGCGAGGTGGCCGTCGGAGCATTGCGCGACAGCGCCGTCCTGGCCTCGGTGGGCCCGGTGGCGGCCTGGGCCCTCCTCACCCGGCGCATCGCGGGGCGCGAGGGCCTGGAGCGGCTGCGTCGGGCCCTTCCCGAGTTTGCCGAGGTCGTGCGGACCACGGTCCTTCCCGAGGGCACCCCGGGGGTCGACCCGGGGGAGGTCACCGAGCGCACCGAGGCGGTCCGGCTGCGGGCCGGGATGACCGTGGCCGTCGGCCCCGGGGCCGTGGTGGCCGTGGACGGGGTCGTGCGGGCGGGCACGGCCGAGGTGCGTCCGTGGCCGGGGGCTCCCGTGTCGCGGAGGCTACAGCCCGGAGATGCCGTCCTGGCGGGGGCGAGGGTTCTTGGGGGGGCCGTGCGGGTGCAGGCGACGCGGGCGGGTGACGAGGTGGCCTGGGCCCGTCTGGCCCGGATCCTGGCCGATCCGCGGGGTGGGCCCCGCTCGATCGCCCTGGCCCGTCGCCTGGGCGAGCTCCTGCCCTGGGTGGTGGCGGGGGCGGCCGTTCTGGCGGCGACGTTGCGGGTGCTCTGGGGCGGTCCCGACGCCCTGCGGGCCGCGGCCTGTCTGCTCTCGCTGGCCCCGGCGGCCCTGGTGGCCAGCGCCGTCGAGCTGCCCTTCGTCGACGCCCTGGTGGCCGCCGCGGGGCGGGGGATCGTGTTCCGGGACGCGGGGAGCGTCGAGGCCGCGGCCCGGGTGGGCACGGTGGTCTTGTGCGTGCGGCGTACGGTCACCGTGGGGCGCCCCGAGGTCACCGACGTGGTGAGCGTCGGCTACCGCACCGAACGCGAGATCCTCGAGGCCCTGGCCGCGGCCGAGGATGTGGTGGGCGACGACCCCCTGGGGCTCGCGGTCTTGCGGGCGGTGAAGGAGCGCGGGTGGCGCGGCGAGTCGGTGCGTCGCCCGACGGTGATCCCGGGCCTCGGGATTACGGCCGTGACGGCTGGGGGCGAGGCCCTGGTGGTGGGCGACCGCAGGCTCCTTCTGGCCGAGGGGGTGAGCGTGGGCCCGGTCGAAGACCTCCTGTCGAGCATCGAGGGGGCGGGCCGAACGGCCGTCCTGGTGGCCCTCGACGGCCGGGTGGAGGGGGCCGTGGGCTTCGACGACCCGGTCCGGGACGAGGCCCGGGCCGCCGTCCAGGCCATGATGGACGCCGGCTACGACGTGGCCCTCCTCGGGGGACTCAGTCGGCCCACCATGGAGGCCCTGGGCAACCTCCTGGACGTGTCCAACCTCCGCCCGGAGGTGCTCCCCGAGGAGCGCCCCGCGGTGGTTCGGGCCCTGTCGGAGGTGGGGCACGGGGTGGCCGTGGTGGGACGCCCGGCCGAGGACGGGATGGCCCTGGCAGCGGCCGACGTGGGGATCTCCATCGAGGCCGCGGGGGCCATGGGGGGCGACACGGGGGTGGCCCTGGCCAGCGACGATCTGCGCGACGCGGCGGCGGCCCTGGGTCTCGCCCGTCGGGCCCAGGGCCAGGCCTGGACCGTGCTCGGGGTGGGCCTCGGGGGCGTGGCCCTCGGGGCGGTGGCCGTGGCCGTGGTGCCGTCCTGGGGGATGTTGGGCGTGCTCGGGGGGGTGGCGGTGGTCCTGGTGGGTGAGGCCCTGGTCTTGCGGGCCCCTGCGGCCGAACCGGAGCGTGCGGAGTGACGGACACGAAGGGCCCCGCGGGGCCGGTGCTGGTGGTGGCGGGGGTTCTTGTGCGGGCGGGGAGGGTCCTCCTCACGCAGCGGCAGGCCGGAACGCACCTCGCAGGGACCTGGGAGTTTCCCGGCGGAAAGATCGAGCCCGGGGAGTCGCCCGAGGCCGCCCTGGTGCGCGAGCTCCGCGAGGAGATCGGGCTGGAGGTCACGGTGGGCCCCGTGCTCGAGGTCACCTTCTGGCGCTACCCGAACAAGGACGTCCTGCTGCTCTTCTACCGGGTGGAGGCGGGCCCCGAGGCGGTGCAAAACCTCCAGGTGGCGGCCCACGCCTGGGTCGACGCCGTGGGCCTCGGGGGGTACACGTTCCCGCCCGCCGACGGGCCGGTGCTGGCTCGGGTGCGGGCCCTCCTTGGGGATTCGGGCTGCGGGGAGGCTTGACCGGGCGCCGTCCGGGCCCGTAGCGTCCGGGGTCCCGATGACTGCGGCGATTGTTTCGATCGGTTCCGAGCTGGTGCGGGGGGAGGTTGCTGACACCAACGCCCGCTGGCTCGCTGCGCGTCTGGCCGACCTCGGCCTGGACGTGGTGGAGATGGTCTGCCTCGACGACGACGAGGCCCGCATCGCCACGGCGTTGCAGCGGCTCGCCCGAGAGGTCCAGCTCGTGCTCGTGACGGGCGGGCTCGGACCCACCCCCGACGACCGCACCGTGGCCGCCGCGGCCCGGGCTGCGGGCACCCAGGTCGTGCGCGACCCCGAGACCTACTCCCAGCTCTGTCGTCGGCTCAACGCCGCAGGGCGCGAGACCACCGCGGCCCTGGCCCGGCAGACCGAGGTCCCCAAAGGCGCGGTGGTGCTCGGCAACCCCGTGGGGCCTGTCCCGGCCTTCGCCCTCACCCTGGGCGAGGCCGAGTGTTTCTTCCTGCCAGGGCCTCCGCCTGAGATGGAGCAGGTCTTCGACGCGGTCGTCATGCGTCGGCTCCTGCCCCGCGGCCGCACCCAGCACCACCGGGTGGTCCTGCGCACCTACGGCCTGTCCGAGCCCTACATGGCCGAGCGCCTGGCCGACCTGGAGTCCGTCGCTCCAGGCCTGAGCGTTGGCTACCGGGCTGTCCTGCCCGAGGTCGATGTCTCGCTGCGCATCCGTGCCGCCGATCCGGCCTCGGCCCGGACCCTGATCGACCGTGCGGCCTCGACCGTGCGGGCCCGCCTGGGCGACGCGGTCTTCGGCGAGGGCGAGGACAGCTACGCCGCCGCGGTGGGGGGGGCCCTGCGCCGCAGGGGGTTCACCCTCGCCGTGGCCGAGAGCTGCACGGGGGGGCTCATCGGGAGCATGCTGACGGCCGTTCCGGGGTCGAGCGACTACCTCCTCCTCGACGCGGTGACCTACTCCAACGCCGCCAAGGAGCGGGTCCTGGGGGTGTCCGCGGAGGTCCTGCGGGGCTACGGGGCCGTGAGCGCGGAGTGCGTCCGGGCCATGGCCGAAGGGGCCCGGCGCCTCACGGGCTCCGACCTGGCCGTGAGCGTGAGCGGGGTGGCGGGCCCGGGAGGCGGCACCGCCGAGAAGCCCGTGGGGCTGGTGTTCTTTGCCCTGGCGAGCGAGTCTGGGACGGAGGTGATCGAGCGGCACTTCCGCGGCGACCGGGCCTCGGTCCAGCGCCAGGCGGCCTATGCGGCCCTGTACCTCGTGCGCGGGGCGTGTCTGGGCCCGGTCCCTTCTCCGCAGCCGCCCGCGTGCGGCTAATACCGATGCGCCCTACGCCCGTTCGTAGATCATCCGTCGGCTTTCGTCCTCGCTCCCTCCCGCGACGTACCGGAGTACGTCTTGGTCGGTCGCCGCGTGCGCGCTCGACGGCTGATTCACGCTCGGACGCAGGGCGCATCGGTATCAACCGAAACGTGGTCTGCGCCTGATGGATACCGTCCGTGCCTTCGTGGGATTCCTCCTGGACATCGGGTCGACCCGGCGCGTGGCCGAGTACACCCGGGCCCTGCGTCGGGCCGCCCCGGGGGCAGGCTGGCAGTGCGCCTTCACCCCCCCGCCCAACCTCCACATCACCCTGCGGTTTCTCGGGGACATCGACGCGGGGCTGGTCGGCCCCCTCGGCGACGCCCTCCCCGCAGTCGCCGCCCAGATCGAGCCCCTGTCCCTCACCCTCGGGGCCCTCGGGGCCTTTCCGTCCCGCGAAGCGCCGCGGGTGCTCTTCGTCGAGATCGTACGCGGGGCGGAGCTCCTGCAGCGCGCCCGCGAGCGGCTCGACGCAGCCCTCGCAGACTTCGGAATCGCAGCCGATTCGCGGCCCTTCACCCCCCACGTCACCCTCGGACGGGTCAAGCAGGCCGGGGCCCCCGGGTCGTTGCCCCCGAGCTCGGTCGAGGCCCTGCCCGCCCACCTCCACGACATCACCCTGTGGCGCAGCGATCTCACGCGCCCCGGGGCCGAACACCACGTCCTGCGCCGCGTCCCACTGGGGGCAGGAGGCCGTGGACGATGACAGGGTATGTCACGGAGAGGGCGTCGAAGGCTTTACGTGTGTTCAGTGAGGGTGCATAGGTAGAGGGCGGTGGCGCGGCGAGGTCGTCGCCCAACCCGAACGGTCTTGAAGCGCATCCCCTCGCTGGTTGGCGGGGTCCTCGGGAGAAGACAGACATGGACGAAAATCGCAAGAAGGCCCTTGAGCTCGCCCTGGTTGGTATCGAGAAGCAGTACGGCAAGGGCGCCGTGATGCGGCTCGACGCGGCCCAGGAGGCCAAGGGCGACCTGCAGATCATCGGGTCGGGGTCGGTGTCCCTCGACATCGCCCTGGGGGTGGGGGGGTATCCCCGGGGGCGCATCATCGAGGTGTACGGCCCGGAGAGCTCGGGCAAGACCACCCTCACCCTGCACGCCGTGGCCGAGGCCCAGAAGCTCGGGGGGGTGGCGGCCTTCATCGACGCCGAGCACGCCCTCGACATCAACTACGCCCGCAAGCTCGGGGTGAAGGTCGACGAGCTCCTGATCTCGCAGCCTGACAACGGCGAGCAGGCCCTGGAGATCGCCGACATGCTCGTGCGGTCGGGGGCCGTCGACATCGTGGTGATCGACTCGGTGGCGGCCTTGGTGCCCAAGGCCGAGATCGAGGGCGACATGGGCGACCAGCTCCCGGGGCTCCAGGCCCGGCTCATGAGCCAGGCCCTGCGCAAGCTGACGGCCACGGTGCACCGCTCGTCGACCCTCCTGGTGTTCATCAACCAGATTCGGATGAAGATCGGGGTGATGTTTGGCAACCCCGAGACCACCACCGGGGGGCACGCGTTGAAGTTCTACTCGACGATGCGGCTCGACGTGCGCCGGGTAGGGGCCATCAAGAATGGCGAAAACATGGTGGGCAACCGCACCCGCGTGAAGGTGGTGAAGAACAAGCTGGCCCCGCCCTTCCGCGAGGTCGAGTTTGACATCATGTACGGCCTGGGGATCTCGAAGACGGGCGACCTCCTCGACCTGGCCTCCGAGGACGGGATCGTCGAGAAGTCGGGGGCCTGGTACTCGTACAAGGGCGAGCGCATCGGCCAGGGCCGCGAGGCCGTGAAGACCTACCTGGAGGAGCACCCCGACGTGCTCCAGCGGGTCGAGACCGAGGTGCTGGCCAAGCACAACATCGTGCGCCGCGGGGCCGGGGCTGCGGCTGCGGGCAATACCAAGGCCGACGACAAGCCCGAGCCCGCCCCCCGCAAGGAGCGGCCCAAGGCTCAGGCCTGAGGTCTTTTCTGCGTCTTGATGGGCTCTCGACCTCCTGCGTGGTGTGCGGCGCTGATACTCCTGGGTGCCGCCCTGGGGTGTCGCGGGGGGCCCGCGCCGAGTCCCCCCCGGTCAGGTCGTGCGGCCCCGGGGCGTCCGACGGTGCGCTGCCTGGGCTCGGCGATGGAGGCCCTGCCTTCTGAGTCTACGGGCTGGGTGTTTGTGCGCCCTGCCGAGATCTTCCAGCACCCACAGCTCGGGCGGGCCCTCGGTCGAGCCGTCGACGACGCGGGCGATCAGGCCCTCTTCGAGCGGGCCCGGCGTCACGGGTACGACCTCCGTACGCTCCCCCGCGCCATGATGGCCTGGCGCCCCGGAGCCTCCCTGGCGGTGGGTCTCGGGCCGCTCGACACGGCCCGCATCAACACCCTCCTGTGGGATCGCCTGCTCACCCCCCGCACCCGGCACGACCTCGGCGATGGGGCCTCCCGCATGGTGGGTCACGTGGGTGCGACCCGCGTGGCCCTCGCCACCCACGGTCGGTGCGGAGTGGCGGCCTGGAGCGAGGGTGAGCCGGGGTGGGTCGAGGCGGCCCTTCCCGTGGCGCGGGCGGCCGACGACGGGGGAACACCCCAGGCCGATCCCGAGGTCCTGGTGCATTGGGAGGAGACGGGGGTTCCCGAGGTGTTGCGGGGGGAGGGGGAGGCGGGGGTGGCCTTGTCTCGACGGGTGCGGCGCTTCGTGTTGGAGGTGGGGCTGCGCCCGACGGGGCTGGGGTTGTCGCTGCGGCTGCAGGGGCCGTTGCCTGATGACACCGCGGCGCGGCTTGAGGCGGCGGTGGTGCGGTTTCGTCAGAGCAACCTGGGCGGGGCCATCGGGGCCGACGTGTGGCTGACGGGCGCGGCCGCCCCACGGGTGGTCGTGGAGGCCGCGGGGGAGCCGGGGGAGGGGGAGGCCCGGATGGAGGCGGCGGTTCCGTGGAGCGGGGTGGAGGCCCTGGCCGATGTGATTCGGGGGCGGGTGGGGCCGTAGTCCCCGTCTTCGACAGCGGGCGGCGGACCGCGAGCAACGGGCGACGAGGGACAGCCAGTGAAGCCGCCAGGGCGCGAGGGTCGCGAGGGAGCAGAGCGGATGGAGGGCTTCGGGCGGGCGAGGGTCGGCCCGCGGAGATGAGGTGTTGCGGCCGTGGGCCCTGTCGTCTGCGAGACGTTGAGGGGTCACGCCGCCCGACTCCCCCTACCATCTCTCTCCGACCCTTGCGCCCCTTGCGCCCTTGCGGTTTCTTTCTCCGTGGCTCGTCGCGCAGGCCGCGGAGGAGGGCGGGTTGTGGGGAGGCGGTCCGGGCCGTATCGTCGCGGCTACGATGGGCAGGCGAGACGGGTGGACGGCGTTTGCTGCGGGGGTGCTGGGCCTCGGGGCGGGCTGTGCGCACCCAGGTTCCCGCGTCCCGGTGGTGAGCCCTGGGGTGAGCCCGGTCGCGGCGATCTCACCATCACCAACGGTCGTCGCGTCGCAGTCGGTGTCCTTTCTGCCACCGCCCGAGCGGGTCCCGTCGCAGCCCGCTCTCCCTCCATTCCCGAACCCTCCCAGATACTCATCCGACCACGGGACCCTACGCATCTCTACGCGCCCCAGCTCGGTCTGTACGATCGCAGGGCGTCCCCCCTTCTCGACGCCGCGGATCGTACAGTTGCCACCCGGCACCCACGACGTCGTCTGCGAGGAGGTCGACCTCAACCTGCGCGCGCGCTTCTCGGTGACCATCCCGCCGGGCGAGACCGTCTCCATGCTGAACTTCTCGCTGGAGCGGCCCCCACCTCAGTCCAGCCCTGACATGGCGCTGGACTGGCGACGGCACGACGCCGCGACGCGTGCCCTTCGCAACAGCCTGATCATGCATCGTTGCTGGCAGCACCTCCTGCGGCTCGACCCCTCGGTGCGCGCTCGCGCCGTGCAGGTCCTCTTCTCCGTCGACGCCCAGGGGCGCTTCACGTTGAACGCGGTGCAGGATAGCCCCGACCCCCACTTCGATGCGTGCATCCGGGACCGGGTCGGTCTCATCACGCCGCTCGGGGAGGGGGCGCCCATGAGTCTCGTTCAGCCCGTTCAGCTATCGATCGGCAACTGAGGTGGGCGCGGGTCCCGGTTGTGGGCCCTCGGCGCCTGGAGTAGCGTCCGGCGGGTGATCCAGCCGCTTGTCCAATTGACGCCGGGGATGGTCTTCGCGGGCGACTACGAGGTCGTGCGCCCCCTCGCCCAGGGGGGCATGGGGGCGGTGTACGTCGCCCGGCAGCGGTCGACGGCGAAGCTGCGGGCCCTCAAGGTTCTGCACCCGCAGTTTGCGGTCGACGGACCGTCGCGCGAGCGCTTCGTGCAAGAGGCCCGGGTGTCGGCGGAGATCGACTCCGACCACGTCACGGAGGTGGTCGGGGCAGGGGTCGACCCGGCCACCAACACCCCCTGGATCGCGATGGAACTCCTCGAAGGCGAGGAGCTCGCGGCCCAGGTCGAGCGCACCGGAGCCCTGTCCCAGGAGGCGGTGCGCGAGCTGGTCGATCAGCTCTGCGACGCCCTCGCGAAGGCCCACGCCAAGGGCATCGTGCACCGCGACCTCAAGCCCGAGAACCTCTTCGTGGCGAAGTCGCGCCGCAAGGGCGTCCCGTTTACGGTCAAGGTGCTTGACTTTGGCATCGCCAAGGCCGTGGCCGATAACGCCACGGCGGCGAAGGTGTCGCGTACGATCGGGTCGCCCCTGTGGATGGCCCCCGAGCAGGCCCAACTCGGGGCGAGGCTGACGCCCGCGACGGACGTGTGGGCCTTGGGGCTCATCGTGTTCTACCTGCTCACGAGCAAGTACTACTGGCGGGCGCCCAATGCGGGGTCGGGCGAGCTGATGATGGTGCTCAACGAGGTGATGCTCATGCCCCTGGAGGCTGCCTCCGTGCGGGCCGCGGAGTACGGGGTGGGGGCCGCCTTGCCCGCGGGATTTGACGGCTGGTTCGCCCGCTGCGTCGACCGCGACGCCGCGCGGCGCTGGCCCCACGCGGGGGCAGCGTGGGACGGGCTCGCCCCGCTCCTGGGACACGCGACGACGGGCCTTGCGGCGACGGCGGTGCAGGGCACCCAGCCGGTGTCGATGGCGCCGGCGGCCCCGGTGGGGGTGCAGGCCGCGACGCAGGCCTGGCACTCGACCGTGAGCGCCCCGGTGGCGGTGCCAGCGCCCGCGCCGCCGATGCGCCAGCGGCCGGTGTGGCTGGTGCCGGCTGCGTTGGCGGGGGTGGCGACCGCGGCGCTGGCAGGCGCGGCCCTGCTGTTGGCGTCGCCGACCAGACCGACGTCAGCCTCGGCGCCGACGATGGTGCTTGAAGGTTCGACGCGCGCCGAGACCGTCGGGCCGAATCAGGTTCCCGTGGCGCCGGTCCAGGCTGCCCCGACCGTGCAGGCGCCGTCGCCGCAAGCGTCCGCCGTGGAGACGCGCGCGGCGGAGACGCCCGTGGTCACGCCGCGTGAGGAGCCGAGAGCGCAACCGACACGCGCAGCGCCACGGTCGGCGGCCGCGATCCGCCCGCGGCGCTCCGGCGGCGCGTCCAGCGGAGGCTCCAGCGTTGAGGACCTGTTGTCGAACGCGATCGGAGGCAGAGGGACCCCCGCTCGGCCCGCCCCGGTCGCCGCCCGATCTGCCCAGTTGCCAACGCAGCGTGCGGAGGCGACGGGCATGGAGGCCGCCCAGGCCTGCGACGGCACCTCGGGCAGCGAGGGAGAACGAAACGCCTGCGTCGTGCGGGCCCTGCGCAACGCCTCGGGTGAGCGCGAGATGGCGTTGTTGGCCACCACCTACCGCGCGATGGGAAACCGCCCCCAGGCCCTCCGCACGATGCGCAGCTACATCCAGCGTTACCCGAACGGCTCGCGGTCTCAGAACTTCCAGCGGTACGTCGAAGCCAACAGCGAGTAGCCCCGATTCATCCCCGGGCCCGTCGCGCGTCCCGCACCAACATTCCCCCCGCGGCCAAGAGCAGCACGATCCCCGCCCGTGCATGGGCCTCGGGAATCCGCGCGAACACCACCGCGTCGAGCCCCAGGGCGAACACCACCTGCATCCACCCGACAGCCCCCACCCGGGCGGCCTGATCGAGGGCGTAGGCCCGGGTCATCGCGAGCTGACCCACCGTGGCCGCGGCTCCCATGGCCGTGACCCCGACCCACATCCTCGGCGACAGGCCCGCGGGCGCTCCATGCTGCCAGCACCACAGCCCGGACAGCACCGCCATCACCCCCGCCGCCACCGCCGAGAAATGAACCACCACCGCCTCCGGAGTCTCCCCCGAGAGCCGTCGCAGCGACACCATGGCCACCGCCCCTGCGGCTCCGGCCCCGAGGGCCACGAGGCCCGTCCACTGGCCTGCTGCGAAGCTCGGGCGCTCGATCAGGGCGACCCCCAGTGCGGCCACGGCCAGGGCTGCGACCACGGCCCCGGTCGGGCGCTCGCCGAGGGTCCACCAGGCGAGCAGAGCGATCCACAGGGGGGTGGTGTTGAGGAGGGCCGTGGCGTCGGACAACGGCATGTGGGTGAGGGCGTAGAAGGTGCACACCATGCCCGTGGTGCCGAAGAGGCTCCTGCGCCACATCACGGGACCGTTGACCACACGCAACGAGGCCCCGCGCCACCGTGCCACGACCAGGGCCGCCCCAAGACCCAGAACCCCCCGGCTGAGGGCCAGCATGGGCCACGGGATGGCGCGCAGACCCCGGGCCAGGGTGTTCATCAGGGCGAAGGCCGCCGCGGCCAGGAGCATGTACCCGAGGGCCTGCAACGGCCGATCGGCCAGGGCCATTCGCGGAACGGCCCGCGCAGCGGTCGGCGAGGAGGAGGTGGTCAACGCGGGGGGCGGTATACCCAGGTCGGGCCCGCCGCGCACGTCCCCGCGTACTGCGGGCTTTGGGGCGCTACCCCGCGGAGGGGTGGTGGTCGGACGGCCGACAGGCGATCACCTGTCGCATGCGCGCGATGACATCCTCGATCCGGCCCTGGCTGCCCGCATCGCCGGGAAGGTGTCCCGCGAGGGCGTCTGCGTACTCCGCGTTGCCGAGCCAGGACGCGAAGGTGTCCGCCAGGCACTGCCGAACCGCGACCGTCGCGGTCTCGACCTCTGCACAAAAGGACGGGCGCCCCTCGACGACCGCCACAATGTCCTCGACATCTTCGCTGGTCAGGAAGTCCGAGCCTCGCCCGCGGAACGCCTCGATCTTTGTGGCGACAAACACGGGCGCCGTCACGACGCGTACGCGCACATGAGCGTCGAGCGCATAGTCCGCCGCGCTGGCGACGGCCTCGGGGTACCAGCGGTTGGTGAAGCCCAACATCGCAGGGTGCTGAGGCATCACGTCCAGCACGAGGTCGTCCTTGCGGTAGCGGCAGATCACCCCGCCCTCGGGCATTGGCTCGAAGCCGCACGCCCGCACGTGGGCACAGAATCGACCATAGTCCGCCTGGTTGACGACCTCCACGACGCAGTCGACATCGAGGGTGCGCCGTGGCGCCTCCGCGGCTGGATCGGTGATGAGCAGCGGCAGCACTGCGCCCCCCACGAACACGACCTCGTGCGCGCGGTCGGCCAGCGCGAGAGCCACGCGCCGCAGGGCCTCGTGCCCGCTCACTGGGCTCCGAGCAGGGTGCGGAGCCAACTGTCCAACAGCACGGCGGCCTCGCGTCGCTCACGTGCGCCGAAGGCCCGCTGCGCCTCCACGAGGGCCGCGACGCCGTACACGGTCGGGTCTGCGAGGCTGCCCGAGACGAGCAGCGGGTGGACGGGATCGATGCCGACCCCGCGGACCGTGCCCTCCCGAGAGGGCCACACCCAGGGCAAGGCGTCGACGGTGGCCAACACACGCCCTGCGAAGTGCGGAGCGGCCAACCCGGTGGGCACACCGCGGGTGGGCGCTCCGGGCTGGACGGGGAACACATACCGCAGGCCGTGGACCAGAAACTCCAGCAGCGCCGCGCGCACCGGCACCCGTGACGTTGGGTGCACGAGCCCCGCGTAGGTGGAGCGACCGACGCTCGCCGACAGCTCAGAGACGCTGAGGCCGATCGATGCGGCCAGCTTCCGATACGTCCAGGGCACGCGGCCAAGGGCGACCAGATGCACGAGGACGGCGACGTCCTGGGGCTTCATCATGGACTACGGATATGACAGGATTGATAGACGTTTTCAAGGCAAGCGAGGTTGATGTTCTGCGGTTCGCGAACAGCAGTACATCGTTGGCGAGGCCCAACGCTGCGGCGCTGCTTCGGCGCGGTGGGCCGCAAGAACGGGAGCGCTACCTCGCGGAGGGGGAGGAGGCGCTCAGCGGGGAAGGGCGACGAAGTTGGTCGTACGAAACTGCTCGTGCAGCTCGTTGTAGGCCTCGACCGGGTGCAGGTAGCCCGACGGGGTGATCCGCAGGATGCGCATGTCGACGCCCTGGAAGAAGTACCAGAAGTCTTGGAAGTACGAGCGGGTGTCGATGTTGCAGCCGCCAAACTCGAAGGTCACCATCCCGATGGCCTTGCGGTCGAAGAGCCCCTGGGCCCCGGCGAGGGCGTCGAGCTCGTGGCCCTCGATGTCGATCTTGAGGAGGTCGACCCGGGCGATGTCGCGGGCGGCGCAGTAGGCGTCGAGGGTGGTCAGGGCCACGGTCTCGGACTGCGAGAAGTCGACCCCGAAGTGGTCGAGGCGGCGGCGGGTGAGGGAGGCGATGCCCGAGCCGGCCACGTCGTAGTGCAGGGTGGCCTCGCCCTCGGCCCGGCTGACCCCGACGTTGTTGAGCACGACGTTGGGCAGGCCCGAAGCGGTAGCCGAGAGGGCCCGGAAGGTCTCCTGGCCGGGCTCGAAGCAGTGCACCGTAAAGCGGGTGCCCTGGAGCCCCTGGAGGGCCACCTGGAGAAACTGGCCCTTGTTGGCCCCCACGTCGAAGACACAATACGGCTCGGGGTGCCGCGACCGCAGGGCCTTGAACACCGCCGACTCGCCGCTCACCTCGGCCCCGCTGCCGGCCCCGACCCCCATGAGCGCGTGAGAGACCTGAACGTTGCGCTCGAGGATACGCTGGGCCAGCCGGTTGCCCGACAGCAGCGTGAGGGCCTTGCGGATCATGGACGTGGCCGTCATCGTCGGCGCTCCCTGTGGGGTGTCTGGGGGATCGGTGAAGGGCGGAGGGCTCGCACGGGTCGCGGTGACCCGTGGCAGCCCGTGTTGCGCCACCCTGCAACACCATTCAGCGCGCGATACACGATTCGAACGTGTGACCTTCGGCTTCGGAGACCGACGCTCTATCCAGCTGAGCTAATCGCGCTGAGGGCGAGAGGTGTACGCCCATCCGCGCCGGGGCGCAAGCCCCTTTTGATCTTCGTGTCGTCGCGTCGAGAGGTTGACCGGGGCGGGGCCTCCCCGCGACAATCGGGGCGATGGTTGACCGCCCCCCGATCGAGCACGCCGCCCTGACCGACGTCGGGCGCAAGCGGCAGCACAACGAAGACGCCTACCGATGCGTGCCGGAGGAGGACCTGTTTCTGGTCGCCGACGGGATGGGGGGGCACAACGCGGGCGAGGTGGCGAGCAAGATGGCCGTCGACCTGGTGAGCGAGTTCTTCGCGGAGGCTCGGCGCGACCCGCCGGTGCACTGGCCGTACAAGCTCAACCTCGGCGAGGCCCACGACGCCGAGACCTTGTCCATCGCGGTGCAGTACGCCAACCTGCGCATCTTTGAGTCGGCCCGCGAAAACGCCGACCGGCGTGGGATGGGCACGACCTTCGTCGGGGCCCTCCTGCGCGGCAACGTGGCCTGGGTGGCCCACGTGGGCGACTCGCGGGGGTACGTCATCCGCGCGGGCGGGGCCATCGAGCCCCTCACCATCGACCACTCCCTGCTCGAAGAGTACCGCCGCACCCGGCCCGACCTCAGCGACGAGCAGCTCAAGAAGTTCCCGTACAAAAACGTGGTCACCCGGGCCCTCGGGATGAAGAGCGACGTGTGCGTCGAGCTTCACCGCCATGAGATGCGTCCGGGCGACACCCTCCTCCTGTGCTGCGACGGCCTCACGGGGATGCTCTCCGACGAGCGCATCGCCCGCATCGTACGCGGGACCCCCGTGCTCGACGACGCCGTGCAGTCCCTGGTGGGGGCGGCCAACGAGGCCGGGGGGCTCGACAACATCACCGTCGTGCTCCTGCGCCCGTCGCTGCGCAACTGAGGGCCCTGCTCCCGCGGCTTGCGGGGCGCTGCGCGGGCATGGCAAGGGTGGGAGCCTGACGATGCGAATCCGCGTGCAAAACCTGGGGCCCATCGTCGACGCGTCGCTCGACCTGGGCCGCCCCTTCGTGCTGCTGACGGGACCCAACAGTAGCGGCAAGACCTGGCTCACGACGGTAGTCGAGCTGGCGTGTCGCGCGACCCGCACCGTCGCGGACATGAAGGGTTTTCAGGAGTCCTTCATCTCGGACGAGGGGCTCGTGAAGCTGGAGGCGCGCTGGCGCGAGAGCCTCGGGCCCCTGGTGGAACGGGAGTTATCGTCGGCGCTCGGGGTGCCCGCGCAGATGCTGGAGGGCGGGCGCGTGCAGCTCGACATCGCACCCGCGCCGGAGTCCCTGCGCAAGACGTTGGCCATCGACGTGGAGGGGACGGAGGGAGGGGTGGACTACGGTCCGCCGCCGGATGGGCGCGGGGTTCGGCTGAGTTTTCAACGGTCTGCGGGTGGGGAGGAGACTGCGCTCGACGCGCTCGACTCCGAGGTCTGGCGCGATGTCGCGATCGCCTTGTTTTCTGGGCATCCCGCCAAACGACGCACCGCGAGCTTCCCGGCCGAGCGGTTTCCTGTGACCCTGTTTGGCAAGGAGCTGCTGCTGCATCGGGCCGAGGCCCGTCTCGCCGAGGGGGAGGGCGACGTCTGGCCGCAGTACCCGCTCTCGGTCGACTCCGCGCTGCGGGAGCACCAGGGGGTTCGGTCGCTGCGGTCGAGGCGCGGTCACTTCGCCGAGCACGCCGACACGCTGGAGGCTGGGCTCCTGCCGGGACGTCTCGGGGTCGGCGACGACGACGTGTGGTTTCGTCCCGAGGGCGTGTCGCAGACGATGCCCGTGCAGTCAGCGGCCTCGTCGATCAAGTCGCTCGCAGCCTTCGTGCTCTACCTCCGCAACCGCGCCCATCCGGGCGACCTCGTGCTCCTCGACGAGCCCGAGCAGAACCTCCACCCGCGCAATCAGCGGCGCTTCGTGCGCCACCTGGTCGCCCTGACCAACGCGGGGCTGCGCTTCATCGTGAGCACCCACAGCGATTTCGTCGTGCGGGAGCTCAACAACCTGCTGATGCTGTCAGACCCGGACCTCAGCATTCGGGCCTGTGCCGCGCGGCTTGGGATCGCGCCCGAGATGACCCTCCGGCCCGACACCCTCCAGGCCTACAAGCTGGAGGACGGCAGGCTCGTGGCCCTGGAGGTGACGCCGACGGGCTTCGACGCCGGTGCCATCGACGACGAGATCGAGGCCATGAACCGTGAGACCCAGACGATCTTCGCCGCGGTGGCTCGCCGAGAGGAGCCCGCCGCGTGACCGGGGCGGAGGCCCTCGAACAACTTCGTGCCCTGGTCCATCCCGCGCTACTCTGGCCGGGTCGTACGTTGGTTCAGGCGGAGGGAGGGGACCACAAGGGCGCCCGGAGCATCGAGCTCGATCCCGAGGGGGGTCGTGCGCTCATCGTGTGCCTCGACGTAGCCGCGGCGAGGGTCTGTTCGGGGCCGCGATGCGACGCGCAGATCGAGCTGCAGCGCTGGCTCTTCCCGACGCTCAACGCGGCCCATCCGTCGCTCACGACATGCTGCGACTTTCTCGTGGCCTTCGCGCCTTTCGCGCGACCTGGGGCTCTGTACTGGCTGCTGTTCGAGCTGAAGAACGCCAACGCACGAGGCGCAGGTCGTCAACTCGCCAACGGCGTCCTCGTGGCGCAGACCCTCAGCGATGCCCTGCGCTTGCAGTGTCGTCGGGCGCCGTCGACCATCGCGTACCGAGGCATTCTCACACCCACGAGGGCGCCGGATCTCATCCCGGACCGCAAGGGTCGGTACCCCTTCGTGCCCGGGGAGACCCTGCCGGGGTGGCCCAAGGCGCACATCCTCGCCCTGCGCGGTGCATCCAAGGTGTCGGTGCGCGCGCTCTGCTGCGAGGTGTGAGGCGCACCCTCCTCGACAGCCCGAAGCGTTGCCATGTTGGGAGGCATGGAGATCATGCTGTTCAACGGCTGGTTCGGCCCCCTCCGCGTCGCGATGGTCGGCGTCCTCGCATACGTCGCCCTGGTGCTGCTGCTGCGGGTCTCGGGCAAACGCACCCTGTCCAAGATGAACGCCTTCGACCTGGTCGTGACCGTCGCCCTCGGGTCCACCCTGGCGACGGTGCTCCTGTCCAAGGACGTCGCCCTGGCCGAGGGGGTCGCGGCCTTCGCGCTGCTGATCGGGCTGCAGTACCTGATCGCGTGGCTGTCGGTGCGCTCCGCGCGGGTGGAGGGTCTCGTCAAGGCCGAGCCGCGACTGGTGTTCTTCGAGGGGCGGCTGCTCCACGAGGCCCTGCGCCGCGAGCGGTTGACCGAGTCGGAGGTGCGCGCCGCCGTACGGGCCCAGGGACTGGCCGCGATGGAGGACGCCTGCGCCGTGGTCCTTGAGACGGACGGGAGCCTGACCGTGCTGGAGCGGCGAGACGACCGTGTGTACACCGCGCTCGACCACGTCGCCCGGCCGGGCCCGTGACGCTCCGCGCGGTGTACGCTCCCGCCCCGACGATGAACCCCGACGACCGCGACCTCCTCCGCGCCGTGGAGGACCTCACCTTTCCCGCAGCGCGCTTCGGTCACCGCGAGCACGTCCGGCTCGCGTGGATCGTCCTCGCCGCCCAGCCCGACCTAGCCAAGGGTGGGGTCCGTTTTGTCCGTGCCCTCCGCCGCTACGTCGACCACGTGGGGGCCGCGGACAAGTACCACGAGACCCTCACCTGGGCGTACCTCGCGATCATCCGCGAGGCCATGGAGGGCCGCGACGACCCCGACTCCGAGGCCTTCGTCGCCGCCCACCCCGAGCTCCTCGACCACCGCGGCGGGGCCCTCGCGCGTCGCTACGACGTCGACGCCGTGACCGCCGATCCGCGCGCACGCCGCGTGTTCGTGTTGCCGCGCCGTGCGTGACGACGCCCCGAGGGCCCGTCAGTTGATGGCCGGGGTCCCGTCGGCGGCCCAGGGCAGGGACGAACGCCGTGACAGGCCCGTGGCCGTGGCGCAGAGCTCGCCCGTCGCGTCGAAGAGCTGGGCCTCGGCAAACACGAGGGTTTCGCCCGCCCGGGTCACGCGGCTGCGGGCCACGACGCGGTCGCCGCGGACGGCCCGGAGGAAGTTGAGCGAGAGCTGCACCGTAGCCGAGCGCCGCGCCGGGTCGACGAGGGCCGGGGCGCAGCCGAGGACGAGATCGAACATCGCAGCCAGCACCCCGCCGTTGACGGCATCGCTCCCGAGGCCTCCGCGTTGGGCGGGCAGCACGGGGTCGAGGACCACCTCGCAGGTGGCGAGGTCGGGGAAGAAGACCCGCACCCCAAAGTGTTTGAGGGTCTCGCTGGTGTTGAAGGCGTCGGCGTAGCGGGCGAGCTGTTCGAGGGTGGGCGCGGGCTTCTCAGGGGTCACGGGGCCCTTGTACCCCAACGCCCGGCGGGGTGTACCGTACGGGCACCGATGCCCAGGAAAGTCCAGCCCGAGACCCTCTTCACCGCCCTGCCGGCCCTCCTGAAGTCGCTCGACCGGCCCGGCGACTACGTCGGCACGGGGGCCCAACCCCTCCCGGTCGTGCGCCTCTCCGTGGACGGGGTGGGCCCCCTGGGTCTTCCCCTCCTGCGGTCTCAGACCGAGGCCCTCCACGCCCTGGCCGAGGACGCCCCCTACGGCCGCGGACCGCGCACCCTGGTCGACCGGGACGTTCGTCGTTGTGGCCAGATCGACGCGGGCTCCGTGCACGCCGACGACCCGCGCTGGGGCGAGAGCCTCGACGCCATCGTGACCGCCGCGTGCAAGGCCCTGGGCGTCACCGGGGCGGTGAAGGCCGAGCTGTACAAGCTGCTGGTCTACGGCCCCGGCGACTTCTTCGTCGAACACCGGGACACCGAAAAGGCCCCGGGCATGTTCGCCACCCTCGTGGTGGCCCTCCCGTCGGAGCACACGGGCGGCGAGCTGGTGGTGCGCCATCAGGGCCGCGAGACGACGGTGACCCTCTCGGGCGACGACCTCGGGGTCGCGCGGTGGGTGGCCTTCTACTGCGACTGTGTTCACGAACTACGGCCTGTGCGGGAAGGGTACCGGGTGGCCCTCGTGTACAACCTCGTCGCGAAGGACCGGCGCGGCGTCCGGGTCCCCGACAGCAGCATCGTGGTGGAGAAGCTGGCGTCGCGGCTGCGCGACTGGGGCCCGGATCTACCGCCGAAGGTCGTCTTGCCCCTGGCCCATCGGTACACCCAGGCCGAGCTCGACTTCGGGACCCTCAAGAACCACGACGCCGCCGCGGCCCAGAGCCTCGTCCGCGCGGCTTCCCTCGCGGATTGCACGGTGCAGCTCGCGATGCTCTCGATCTACGAGACGGGCGCCGCCGAGCCCGACTGGGACAACTACGGGAGCCGCCGACGGGGGCGGTCGCGCGACGACGAACCCAGCTCGTACGAGGTGGTCGAGGTGGTCGAGCGGAGCTGCGTCCTGCACCAGTGGCGTTCGCCCGACGGGGCCCGCATTGACTACGGCGAGATCGCCGTGGAGGAGGAGGACGAAGTCGCCCCGCCCGACGTCCTGGCCGACGCGGTCCCCGACGAGGACGAGCTCCATGAGGCCATGGGCAACGGGGGGGCTTCGTTCGAACGCACGTACCGCCGGGCCGCCCTGGTGGTCTGGCCGGACGCCCGCGAGGCGGAGGTGCTGGGCCAGGGTGGGCTCGCCGCCCTCCTCGGCGCCCTGGAGCGACACCGAACGTCGGCTCCCGAGCGGGCCCTCTCCCTGGCCCGACACATCGTGACGTCCTGGCGGACCCTGTGGCGCCGAGGCCACGGCGAGCGCGCCCTGTACCCACGGACCCTGCGAGCTCTGTTCGCGCTCAACGCCTGGCCCCTCGTGGCGGAGCTGCTCGCGGCCGTGGCTGCCTCGGGCGGACTGCTCGGCCGCTCCAAGGAAACCCTCGTGGACGACGACGCGCCGACGGCCTCCCTCGTCGAGCGGGCCACGTCCGCGACGGAGACCCCCGACGAGGAGGTCACCGCGACGGTCGACGCGCTGATGGGTCTCTCCGCCGAGGACGCCCGGCGTGCTGCGATGGCGTTGGTCAGGGCCCGACAGGGGAGCCCGTTTGAGACCCTGGCCCGCGTGCTGCTCGGCACGGTGCGGGGGCGGAAGGACGAGGCGATGGTTCCGGTCGTCGAGGCCCTTGCGGGGGCTCTCGTGGCCATGAAGCCGCTCGGCACGTGGAACAGCGAACCCGCCGAGGCGCGGGCCCAGGGCCTCTCGGTGTTGCTGGAGGCGGCGATGGCGGCGGGCGGCGAGGCCCTCGTGCGACGCGTCGCGGAGGCTGTTGTGCACGGCATCGCCCCGGAGGCGATCGACGGGGTGCTGGTGATGGGCCTGATCCGCCAGAAGCAGTCGCCGGGGCGGCTGTCGAAGTCCGCCCTCGGGCCGATCCTGACGGCGTGCCGGGCGCACCTCGGGGCCCGCATGGCGTCGCCCCCGGTGGCTCCCCGGGACGCGACGCGCGACACGGACGGGATGAAGTGCACGTGCCGAGACTGCGCGGCCCTGAAGGCGTTTCTGCGCGACCCCGTGGCGAAGACGTGGAACTTCAAGGCAGCCCAGAGGCTCCGCGACCACGTGCAGGAGGTCGTTCGGAAGGCCCATCTCGACGTCGCGACGACCACCCTCCACAAGGGAAGCCCCCACACCCTCGTCTGCACCAAGACCACGGCGCGCTACGACGCCCGGGCGCGTCTGCACGCGTTCGACACGGCCATCGTCGCGGCGATCGAGGCCTGGCCGACGTAGTCGTAGGCAGTGCGTGCCCGTGGTCGCCGGAGGCGGCGTGGACGGGCTACCGGGCCGCAGGCGCCATGCTACCTTCGGGCGGGATGACGCGCTGGTTCAACATCGCGGGGCCTTGTTTTCCAGACGATCACTACATGATCCCCGTGGAGCGTCGGGCCGCCGAGGCTGCGACCCTGATTGATCAGGGGCGGTGGTTCTCGCTGGTGTCGGGGCGGCAGACGGGCAAGACCACCGTGGTGCAGCACCTGGCCGAGGCCCTCAACGCTGCGGGCAAACTCCGCGCGCTGTGGGTCGACCTGGAGACCGCCCGCGGCCTCGACGACCCGGCGGACGCGTTTGCAGCGGTGTTCGCCGCCCTGGGGCGCTCCCTCGCGGACACGCCCGACGCCCCGCCTCCACCCCATCCAGACGCCATCGCGGAGATGCTCCAGGTGCCTGCGGAGGCGCTGGTGACCTACCTCACGGCCCTGAGCGCCGCGAGCGACCGCCCGCTGGTGCTCCTGTTCGACGAGGCCGACGTGCTCACGGGTAGGGCCATGGTGTCCTTCCTCACGCAGCTCAGAGCCCTGTACCTCGCGCGCCGTCGGCGTTCGGTGCCGTGGAGCGTGCTGCTGATCGGGGTGCGCTCCATCCGCGACTACGTCGCAGGCGACGGACGCCAGGGCGTCCCATGGCTGGGCAGCGCGTCCCCCTTCAACATCACCGTGGAGAACGTCACCCTCTCGGCCTTCACCGAGGCCGAGGTGGGCGAGCTCGTCGCCCAGCACACCGCCGAGACAGGGCAGGCGTTCGAGCCCGAGGCCGTGGCCTTCGTGCATCAGCTCAGCGCGGGGCACCCGTGGCTCGTCAATGCCCTTGCCGATCAGGCCACCCGCCGCGACGTCCCCGACCGCGATGTCGCCATCACCACCGCGCACATCGAGGCCGCCAAAGAGACGATCATCCTCGGGCGGCGCACCCACATCGACTCGCTGCTGGCGCGGCTGCGCGAAGACCGCGTGCGTCGTGTGCTCGACCCGATGATCGCGGGCGTGACGGTGGCCGGCGGGTCGCTCGACGACGACGTGGGCTACGTCGCGGGCCTCGGGCTCATTCGCCTCGTGCAGGGCGGGTGGGCCATCGCCAACCCCATCTACCGCGAGGTGATCCCGCGGGCCCTCACCTTTCCCACCCAGGCCGCCCTCGCGCAGCAGACGGCCTGGTACGTCGGCCCCGATGGGCTGCTCGACGTCCCGAAGCTCATGGAGGCCTGGCAGACCTTCTGGCGCGAGGACGGCCACGTCGCCGCCGAGGGCTTCTCGTACAAGGAGTCGGGGCCCCACCTGATGCTGATGGCCTTCCTGCAGCGGGTGGTCAACGGCGGCGGACGCATCGACCGCGAGTACGCCCTGGGGCGAGACGCCCTCGACCTGCTCATCACCTGGAGGACCCAACGCATCGCCCTCGAGCTCAAGATGCGACATCGCCCAACCTCCGAGGCCAAGGGGCTGGTGCAGCTCGGGGGATATCTCGAATCGCTCGGACTCGAGGAGGGGTGGCTGGTTCTGTTTGACCTGCGCCCGAGCGACGACTGGGACGCGCGGATCTTCCGCCGCACCGAGACCGTGGGCGTGCGGAGGATCCACGTCGTGGGCTGTTGAGGCTCGGTCCGTGGGCGGCCTACGGCCCCGCGTCTTGCGGCGAACGGTTGGCGCAGGTCGCCGCCGTGATGAACGGCGCGTTGCATCCCGTGAAGGGGTTGAGCCCCGTCCCGACGCAGCGCACCGGCGCCGTCGTGGCGCAGGCGGCGAGGGCGTCGAGCTCCGCGGTGCACCGCGTCCCCCCGCGCGCGATGAGGCTCGTGCAGCTCGTGTTGCACTCGCTGACCGCGGTCGACGCGCAGTTGTCCGCCCCGTCGAGGCGCGCGCAGAGGGTGGTGCAGTCGACGTTGGACGACGACGACGGGCCCCCGCCGCCCCCCGGGCTGTGGGCGCTGCAGCTCACCGCCAGGGCCACGGCCAACCACCCACCCAGAGATCCCCGCATCCGCATGCGCGAAGCCAAGCACCCCGCGCAGGATGACGTCAAGCCCGACGCAGCGGCCCGCTCGGTGGGACGGTCGGCGAGAGGGCGTCGTGGTCGTCTACCCGGCGAAGCCCGTGAGCCCACGCAGCGTCGGCGGATGGAAGGCCAGTACGATGCGATCACGCGGGACCCCTGCGTCGACGAGGTCGTTGGCCACGCCGCTCTCGGTCCCGTCGTACTGGATCCAGAAGCGGCCATCGAGGATGTCCACATGGACGAGGGCCTCATGACCAGGGGTCGCGGCGCGGTCCGGCGTGACGGGGGCTTGCCTTTCGGATGCACGCTCGCGTAGTTTCTCGCTTGCATCGAAGGGGGGAGGGGGCACCAGGGTGCTCCTGACCGCTCGCGGGAGGTGCTGGGTCCATGTCGACGAGCGGAAGCAACCAACTTTCCTCCGGCGCAGTGCTTGGGCGCTACCAGTTGGGGCGACGGCTCGGGGCCGGGGGCATGGGCGAGGTCTTCGAGGCCCGCCACCTCGACCTGGGCAAGGTGGTCGCCCTCAAGACCCTGCACGGGGCGGGGGCGGCCCGGCCCGAGGTGCAGGCCCGGTTTGTCCGCGAGGGGCAGGCGGCGGCCCGGATCCGGCACCCCAACGCGGCCGACGTGACCGACGTGGGCGTGGTCAACGGGGTTGCCTACCTCGTGATGGAGATGCTCCAGGGCGAAGACCTCCAGGGGCTCCTGCGGCGCGAGGGGTGCCTGTCGCCAGGGCGCATCGCGGCGATCATGTTGCCCACCCTGTCGGCCCTGTCGGCCGCGCACGAAGAGGGCATCGTGCACCGCGACCTCAAGCCGGCCAACATCTTCCTGCACCAGGCTCGGGACGGGTCGCTCGTGCCCAAGGTCCTCGACTTCGGCATCTCGAAGATGAGCTACGAGGAAGGCCCCGCCCTCACCGGGACCTCCGCCATCCTCGGCACCCCCGCGTACATGTCGCCCGAGCAGCTCATGAGCACGCGCGACGTGGACCTCCGCTCGGACATCTACTCCATGGGGGTCGTGCTCTACGAGTGCGCCACGGGGGTCACGCCCTTTCGCGGCGACACGATGTTCATGGTGATGAGCGCCGTCAGCACGGGGGTGTATACGCCGCCGCGGCAGGTTCGGGGTGACATCCCGGAGGCCCTGGAGCAGGTGATTCAGCGGGCCATGTCTCGCGAACCCTCGCAGCGGTTTGCGAGCGCGGCCGAGCTCGCTCAGGCCCTCGCGCCCTTCGCCGAGCCGGGCGCTGCCAACGTGTGGGGCGTGCGAGCCTCGGCTCCGCCGTCGATGCCGTCGCCGTCGATGCCGTCGCCGACGGTGGTTCCGTCGACGCCGGGGGTGCCGTCTTCGCCGTCGTTGTCGCGGTCGATCAACACCCTCTCGGGCAACACCGCCCCGACCCCGGAGGCCGTCCCTGCGCGGCGTGGTGCACGTTGGCCCGCCGTTGGGGCCGCGGTCGCCCTGCTCGTGGTTGGTGGCCTGACCCTCACCGCCACGCTTTCTCGCTCCACGCCCGAACCTTCCGCGACGCCTACGGCCCCGGTGCCCACGACCGCCCCCGCGGCGCCGCGTCGCGCCGTCGTGCAGCCCCCTGCGCGGTCGCGGGTGGCTCCTGCGGCGGTTGCGCGGGTTCCGGTGGCCCCGGCGGTGGTCGCGGCTCCGGTGGCACCGCCTGCGCCCGTGGAGGCCCCGGTGGTGGCGCCTGCGGCTCCAGCTTCGCCCGTGGCGGCGCCTACGGCGGAGTTGCCCGCGGAGGATGTACGGTCGACCTCGCGCGAGCCCCATGGGCGCAGGGCATCGCGTCGCCGTGACCGTGTGGTTCATCCGGAGATCGTGGGTTTCCCGATGGCCGCCTCGGCGCCCTCGCACCCCGTCGGAACCAACGCCATGCCGGTGATGCGATGAGGCACACGATGCGGGGGGTACGGGCAGCGGCGCTCTGTCTCCCGCTGTGGATCGCGGGCTCTGCGGCGGCCCAACCGGCTCCCGATCCCGGGCTGGAGGCGCGTTACCAGCAGGGTTCTGACCTGCGCGAGCGTCAGCAGGACGCCCAGGCCCTCGCGGTGTTTCAGGCCATCTACGCGCAGACGCGGCAGCCGCGGGCCCTCGCCCAGGTCGGGATGGCCGAGGGAGCCCTCGGTCGATGGCTCGAGGCCGAAGCCCATCTGGCCGAAGCCCTCGCGACGACCAACCCGTGGATCACCACACGACGCACACAACTGGAGTCCGCCCTCGCGACGATGCGGTCGCACCTGGGGCAGTTGGAGGTTCAGACCTCGGTGGAGGGGGCGGCGGTGTGGGTGGAGGGCAGGAGGATCGGGGCCGTCAATACGCCCCTCCGCGTGCTCGCGGGAACCACGACCTTCGAGGTGCGTGCCGAGGGGTATGTGTCGGTGTCGCGGGTGGCCACGGTTCCGGCGGCGGGGTTGGCGCGGGAGGCGGTGTCGCTGGTGGCGGCGGCGGGGGAGGTGGCTGCGCCGACCGCGCGTGCGGCGGGTGGGGATACGGTGCCTGGGCAGGGTGGGCCGCCGGTGGCGGCGAGTCCTGCGGGGAGCGGGCGGTCGACGGTGGCGGTGGCGGCTCTGATCGGTGGCGGGGTGGTGCTGGTGGGGGGCGTGATCGCGTGGGCCTATGGCTGGTCGCAGGTGGGGGCGTACAACGCCGACGCGAGCTGTCCGCCGCCCGAGACGGGAGGGCTGCCGGCGCAGTGCCAGTCGCGGTACGACACCGCGCAGTTGATGGAGCCGCTGGGGTGGGCAGGGATGCTCGGGGGGGCTGCGCTGGCCGGGGTGGGGGGCGTGCTGCTCGGGACGGCCCCGCGGGCGGGCCGGGAGCGCGCGGTGGTGCTGTCGCCCGGGCCGGGGCTGGTTGGGGCCGGGCTGCGGGTTCGATTCTAGGGGGAGGGGGCGGCGGATGGTGCGGAGTGTGAGGTTGGGGCTGGTTGTGTGGGTGGGGCTCGCGGGGTGTTATGACCTGCGGGGGACTGCGCCTGTGGTGGACGCGGGCGTGGATGGGGGGGTGGATGGGGGGGTGGATGGGGGGGCGCAGGTCGACGCGGGAGATGTGCCCGCGGCGATGGATGCGGTGGATGTGATTGTGGCGGCCGACGTAGGGGATGTGCCTGGGGAGCGTGCTGAGGCGGTGGATGTCGCCGAGGAGCGTGCCGAGGCTGTCGATGTCGCGGAAGATGTCGCGGCGGATCGTGTTGAGGCTGTCGATATCGCGGCGGATGTGCCGATCGATGGCGGGCCGGAGGATGTTGTCGTCGACAGCGGGCCTGCGCCCTGTCCCACGGGGCAGACACGGTGCGGCGAAGCCTGTGTCGACATGACGAACTCGACGACGCACTGCGGAACCTGTGACAACGCCTGCCCAGCCTCCGCCAACGCATCGGTGTCTTGTGTGGCGGGTGCCTGTCAGAGCACGTGCAACCCAGGATTCGGGGACTGCGACAACGACGCCCGAAACGGCTGCGAGCAGTCCGTCAATTCGGACAACACCCACTGCGGCGCATGCGGCAATGCCTGCACGAGCGGGCGGCTCTGCAGCGCTGGGACGTGCGGCTGCCCCGCGGGGCAAACCTTCTGCATGTCTGCCGATGCCTGCCTGAACTTGCAGCGCGACAACGCTCACTGTGGGGCCTGCGACACCACCTGCTCGGGCGGAACGATCTGCCAGATGGGTGTCTGCCGCTGCCCTGCGGGACTGGCGTTGTGTGACGGGGTGTGCATCAATCTCACCAACGACCCTCGGCACTGTGGCGCCTGTGGCACTGCATGTATGAGCGGGCAGGTGTGTTCGACGGTAGCCAGCATGACGGCCTGCCGTGTGACCTGCCCGAGCGGCCAGGTAAACTGCGGTGGGACCTGTGTGTTTCTGAGCACCGACCTGAACCACTGCGGCGTCTGCGGTACCGCGTGCCTCATGGGCCAATCGTGCGTGGCGGGAGCGTGCGTTTGCCCGAGTGGGCAGTCATTCTGCGCGGGTTTCAGCGGTTGTCAGAACCTCCAGAACAACAACAACCACTGTGGAGCCTGCGGTACGGTGTGCGGCACCGGCCGTTCCTGTCAGGCCGGGAGCTGCGTTTGCCCGTCGGGACAACGCGCGGTGGGAAGTGCCTGTGTGGCGGCTGACGCGGTTCCTCGTCAGGTGACGCCGATGTCCCTGGGTGACGTGACGCAGCGGCGCCCGACCCTCCGCTGGGTGTTGCCTGTAGGCTTCGACGGGGCCGTGGTCGAACTGTGCCGGGATCGCGCCTGCACAATGGCTCTGGAGACCCTGACAGTGAGCGGAACGAGCGCACGGCCCATGGTCGATCTGCCCGCGCGGAGCGTCGTGTTCTGGCGCCTGCGGGGACGGGTGGGAACCGTCACCGACACGGTCTACAGCCCTACCTGGCTGTTTCATGTGCCCGCCCGGAGCGCGAGTACCGCGGTAGACTCCAGTTCCAGTCCTCACTTCGATGTCAACGGCGACGGCTACGCGGACCTCGCCGTTGGGGCCTTCCGTGCGATGTCGAACACTGGCCGAGCTTACGTCTACCTAGGGAGTGCTGGCGGCCTTTCAACGGTGTCCGCGACCATGCTGACCGGCCCTGACGGTCCAGGAGGCCTTTTTGGATTCTCGGTGGCGAGTGCTGGGGACGTCAACGGTGACGGCTACGCGGACCTCGTCGTCGGAGCTCACGGCAGGGAAGGCGGCGTTACTGGTGCCACGATTGGTCCAGGCCGGGCGTACGTTTACCTCGGCAGCGCCAGCGGCCTCATGGCGACGCCAGCGACGGTGCTAACCGGCCCCGATGGCACAGGCAGTGCTTTCGGTAACTCGGTGGCAAGCGCGGGGGATGTCAACGGTGACGGCTACGCCGACCTCGTCGTCGGAGCCAACTGCGCGCTGTCCTTCACTGGCCGGGCGTACGTCTACCTGGGGAGCGCGAGCAGCCTCGTGACAGCGCCCGCAACCGCTCTGACTGGTTCCACGGGAAGTCTCTTCGGCTCCTCGGTCGCGAGTACGGGGGATCTCAACGGCGATGGTTACTCGGACATTATTGTGGGCGCTTATGGGGCTTCCCCTGCCGGACGTATGTATGCAGGTAGATCAGTAATTTTTCACGGTAGTGCGCTAGGTATTATCTCAACTCCAGCGACCGACATCGTAGGCGATACGAACGATGCACTGGGTATCTCGGTTGCTGGGGCAGGCGACGTTAACGGGGATGGCTACTCAGACATCGTTGTCGGGGCATACGGGTCTTCCCCGGGTGGACGGCACGAAGCAGGGAAAGCACTTGTGTTTCACGGAGCCGTTACAGGAATCGGAGTCACCGCGGCTAGGATTATCGAGGGGGTTGCAGCGGGAGATGCATTGGGCGGTTCGGTTGCCGGTATTGGTGATGTAAACGGAGATGGCTACGCAGATATTGCCGTGGGTGCGCTTCTGTCAAACCCAGGCGGTCGTGTCGATGCGGGATCCGTTAGCGTCTTCCATGGAAGCGGGGCTGGTGTCACTGGAAGCCCAGTACGCGTTCTTGAAGGCAACACAGCAGGCATGTGGTTTGGCAGTGCGGTTGCAGGCCTTGGTGATATCAATGGGGATGGCTACCCTGACCTGGCAGTTGGAGCACGTAATGCTGCTCGTGACGCTGGTTCTGTGAGCGTGTTTATGGGTAGTGGAACAGGGTTTGCTGTGAACGCGGCTCGGATCCTTGTGGGCACTGCGGATGGAGATCGTTTTGGCAATTCTATCGCATGGGTGGATGCACAGCCAAGCGATGCTTGGGAGCCTTGGTGTCTTTCTCGCTGGCTATGGCGGGCCTCGCGCTTGGTCTCGCTAAGGGTCGGTGCAGTCCACGCCCAGCGTGGTGAGATGATCGCGGCGTCGCGCCGGGAACTGCCTACGACTTCGTTCGCGGCGCAGATGCTGTGACGCGCGCGAGCTCCACATAACGGTCCACAATGATCTCGCCGTACTGCGCAAGGTCATCGAAGTCTCCATCGCACGTAAGTAGAACCGCACCTGTCCTTCGGCACTCCGCTGCGATCCAAAGATCATTCTTTCCCATGCGATGCCCTCGTTTGCGGCTCTCCATATCGAGGACTCTGTACGCATCGAGGAGAGAGGTGTCGTCTTTCGCTACGTCGCGGACGATACATGCTCCGAGTACCTTACGAAGGGTCTCGTTTTTCGTGAGCGACCAGGCGTTCGTCTCGGCAAAAACACGAGCTTCTGCGACGGACACAATGCTCACGATCGGTGCGATGGTGCGCTTCTCCAAGTAGGTCGCGAGGAGCCATTCCCCGGTTCGGCTGTACCGTCCCAGATGAATCAACACGTTGGTATCGAGCACGATGTCCCGATCAAACCACGGACGCTCGCTCATGCCTCCGGGGCCTCCGACTTCGTGGCGTCGTCGTCCTCGGGCTCCAGGCCTTGGAAGATCGCCGCCCACCCTTCCGGGGGCGGGGATGCCTGTCGGCGCGGGCGTCCGGTGCTCGGCAGAGAAGACCACAGGTCGCGATCGGCATCCGTAGCGGGACGCATCCAGGCGGCGTCCAATCGCAGGGGCCGACCCGATGGGCGGTAGACGAGCTCGCCCTCCGTGAGCACGCGCGTCCCGAGCAGATCTCGGGCCTCGGACGGCTTCATGCGGGCCATCATGCCGCGCAACGGGGCCCCGTCCACCAGCAAGATAAACGCCCCCGTTGAAATGCTCAGCGTGTCCAGCTCGCCCGCGATGCGTACGCGGCGCGTTTCAGGCGCCCGTGCAGACATCGCCACGATCTGCGGGAGCTGCGCGCGTTCAAGGTGCACCTCCGAGAAGTTCTCGCCCCCAAATCCCAGGATGATCGATTCGGCCCCCGCGTCGAGCAAGGTGCTTACCGAGGCGATGTGCGACAGCAGCGGGGCGTCGAGTGTATCCGCGTCGTCGTGTCCGCGCACGGCATCCCGTACGGACTCCGCGAAGAGATCCAGAGGGGTCTGGGCGGGATCGGGGCGTACCAGAAAGAGGTTCTGCTGCGACCAGAAGGGATTCGACTGAAAGAGCTCGCCGAGCGACGGCGTCGACAGATCGAGCTCGATGGAGCCATGCTCCAGACTCCGGACGCTGACAGCGTGCGACGCCATCGACCAACGCGGGCGGGGCCCCTGCGCCGTGCTCCGCCCTTCGACGCGCAGCCGAAGCGACCGGTCGATCCCCTCCGCGAGCCACTCCACGAGCGCCCGAACCGCCGCCAACGACGGGCCGTCGCTGCCGAATCCGGGGACACGAACACGATGGGTGGTCGCCATGGGGGGGGTGGGAGTTCCATACCCCCACGGGTTCGCCGCGTCGAGCACCCCTTACGATGCCCTGGGATGGGGCCAACCCCGCGGTGGGCGTCGACCCGGACGAGTGCCTGCTCGACCCTGGGCCGGATGCGCCTGGGTCCCGGCGACGGCGGGGATCACCTCGGCCCGCTCGCGTCGGAGCAGCGCCTGCGGTGAGCTCGGCCGGCCTCAGGCGTCGTTGGGTGCGAGGCGGGCCCGAATGAGGCTCTGGGTCTCGGGGGAGAGCGTGCGCAGGTAGTCCTCCGACAGCCCGCGCAAGACCTCCACAGGCAACGCGCGCACAGCATCGTCGGGCGTACGCCCTGCCAGCCACTGTTCGGGCGCGAGACCCGCGAGGCGCTGTTCGGGGGTGAGCTCGGCGAGGACGACGGTGGGGTCCATGGAGGCGACCATCTTGGCGACGTCGCGCTCCCACCGCTTCTTGATCTTGTCGATGTCCTTGGCCATAGAACCCTCTGGGCTGCGGGAGAGCTGCTCGATGCAGCGGTAGAGTTGAGTGTAGAGGGCCCCGCGCGCGGTCGTCCACCGGGCGCGGGGTGAGCTCCTCGGACAGAAACCGCGGGGAGATCAGGCGCAGCACCTCTTCCTGCGGCGCATCGCAGGCCACCCCGGTCTCCACCACACGCAGGGCGAAGCGGCTCAGCCGACCCTCGTACACGCCGGGACGTGCCGTAGCCTCCAGCACACCGCCCAACGCACGGAGCTGTGCGACAAAGGGTGCGGTGCGTGCGGGGGCGACGAAGCGCAGCCCCACCTCGGCCGGGTCGGACAAGGCCCGCAGGGCCATGTACTCCAGCACGTACGCGAGGCCCTCCAGCACGTCGGTGGCCTCCAGCGCATCGGTCGCGCCCTTGAAGCTGAACACCGTGTGCAGCGGCATCTCGTCGAGCACCGACGCAAGCCGCGTGGGGGGCGTCGCCGTCGTCGTGGCGGCGGCGGTGCGGTGCACCACCACCACGTCAATACGACGGGGTTCCCGCCCCAGTTGAAGCTCGGGCAGGACCTCCCACACCCGCAGATCGAGCGACGACTCCACCAGCACCACGAACATCGGATGCCACGCCGTGCGCGGGGCCCGAGGGATACGCCGAGTCGAACGGGGGCGGGCCATCGCGCGGCACTGCTCCTACCGCCGACACTCCCACCGTGCAACATCCTCGTTCCCGAGCACCGCCATGGCCGCCAAGGACGACCGCGAGGGCCCTGCAAGTATACGCGGCGAGCGGGACCCGAACGCTGTGGGTGTTCGACCCGATGCGCGAAGGTCCCGACGACGGGGTCCGCCTCGGCCCGCTCGCGTCGGAGTCACACCTTGCGGTGAGCGCGGCAGGCCTCAGGCGTCGTTGGGGGCGAGGCGGGCCCGAATGAGGCGCTGGGTCTCAGGGGAGAGCGTGCGCAGGTAGTCCTCCGACAGCCCGCGCAAGACCTCCACAGGCAACGCGCGCACAGCATCGTCGGGCGTACGCCCTGCCAGCCACTGCTCGGGCGCGAGCCCCGCGAGGCGCTGCTCGGGCGCGAGCCCCACGAGGCGCTGCTCGGGCGCGAGCCCCGCGAGGCGCTGCTCGGGGGTGAGTTCGGCGAGGACCACGGTGGGGTCCATGGAGGCGACCATCTTGGCGACGTCTCGCTCCCACCGCTTCTTGATCTTGTCGATGTCCTTGGCCATGGATCCCTCTGGGCTGCGGGAGAGCTGCTCGATGCAACGGTAGAGCTGAGTGTAGAGGGCCCGCTCGCGGTCGTCCACCGGGCGCGGGGTGAGCTCCTCGGACAGAAAACGCGGGGAGATCAGGCGCAGCACCTCTTCCTGCGGCGCATCGCAGGCCACCCCGGTCTCCACCACACGCAGGGCGAAGCGGCTCAGCCGACCCTCGTACACGCCGGGACGTGCCGTAGCCTCCAGCACACCGCCCAACGCACGGAGCTGTGCGACAAAGGGTGCGGTGCGTGCGGGGGCGACGAAGCGCAGCCCCACCTCGGCCGGGTCGGACAAGGCCCGCAGGGCCATGTACTCCAGCACGTACGCGAGGCCCTCCAGCACGTCGGTGGCCTCCAGCGCATCGGTCGCGCCCTTGAAGCTGAACACAGTGTGCAACGGCATCTCGTCGAGCACCGACGCGAGCCGCGTGGGGGGCGTCGCCGTCGTCGCGTCGGCCGCGGTGCGGTGCACCACGACCACGTCAATACGACGGGGTTCCCGCCCCAGTTGGAGCTCGGGCAGGACCTCCCACACCCGCAGGTCGAGCGACGACTCCACCAGCACCACGAACATCGGATGCCACGCCGTGCGCGGGGTCCGAGGGATACGACGCGTCGAACGGGGGCGGGCCATCGCGCGGCACTGCTCCTACCGCCGCCACTACCACCGCGCAACATCCTCGTTGCTACCCCGCCGCGGCCAGCAGACCCGCCGCCCTCAACACCCGACGACGTGGACCCGCCGCGCCCCCACCGTCTCGGTGCGGAGGAAGAGCCGCTCGCTCCAGGGCGAAGTCGACCGCAGGTCGAACAGCACGAGCCAGCCCTCGTCGGCCCCAAGCTGGTCAAGGTACCGGACGATCTGCTCCAGGGCCTCGGCTTCGGTCTCGGTGTCGCGCCGCATCTTGAGCTCGAGGGCCACGCGCTGGGTCTTCCAGGTGATGAGCAGGTCAAGGGCGCCCCTGCCCAGTGCGTACTCGCGGTCGATGCGCCCGCCGCCGTTGATCACCCGCTGCAGGAAGGCCATCAGCATCAGGTGCGGCCCCGACTCCTTGTACGAGAACCCCTCCGCCGCGAGGTGACCGTCCTTGCGCCAGAAGGTCTGCCACGCCTCCATGAGCTTCGGGACGTCGAGCAGCCCATCGGGACCCACGTACCAGGCCGTGGGGTGCTCGATCTGGCTCTGTCGCACCGCCGTCAGGGCACGGGGGATCACCTCGCGGTAGATGGGGTTGGACACGATCCATCGGGCACCGGCCTTACGAATGAGCCCGAGGCCCGCGACGTAGGCGAAGTCGTCGTCGAGCACATCGTCGTCAGTGGTTCCGCCCGCGATCATGGGGTCGAGGACGCGCCGCACGCGGTCTTCGCGGAGCCGCGCGAGGAGCGAGTCGATGTGGGTGCGCCGCTCCAGGATGATCGTCTCCTTCGCGGACTCGATGTGGGCCGCGGTGATAGGCACCCCGCGGTCGGACACGTCGCGGCGGGTGGCCTGATCGGCAAGGGCATTGACGAGCCACGGATGCCCCGCGCTCAGGTGGTGCACGAGGGCCACGGCCTCGGGCGCGAATCCCTGTCCCGTCTCGGCGGTGTGCTGGGCGACGAGCTCGGCCACCTCGGCCTCGGTGAAGGCCGCGAGGGTGACGTTCTCCGCCGTGATGTTGAAGGGGGAGGCGCTTCCAAGCCACGCGACGCCCCGGCGCCCGTCGCCCACCACGTAGTCGCGGATCGAGCGCACCCCGATCAGCACCACACTCCACGGCGCGGGCTGATCTTCGCGGGCGAGGTACAGGGCCCGGAGCTGCGTCAGGAACGACACCATCGCCGCGCCCTTGAGCACGTCGGCCTCGTCGAACAGCAACACCACCGGCCGGTCACTCGCGGCGCAGAGGGCCGAGAGGTAGACCAGCAGGGCCTCTTCAGGGGTCTCCAGCAACCGCGCCACGTCGTCGCGCGAAGGGCGCGTAAGGTCAGGCAGGTCGCGAGCAAGGACGCGGTCGAACACGGCCAGCATCGTCGCGAAGGCGCGGGCGGGATCGTCGAGGTCGCGCGCGGTCTGCAGGTCGACCCAGAGGGCGTAGCGGTCGCCGCGGGCCGTGAGGGCGCGGGCGAGGTGCCGTACGACCGTGGTCTTGCCCGTCTGCCGCCCCGACACCAGCGAGAACCACCGCCCCTGATCGATCAGCGTCGTGGCCTCCACGGCGCGGCGCTCCGCGGGGATCATGTAGTGCTGGGACACGAAGCACGGCCCCGCGATGTTGAACCAGCGCGTCATGCCGCACGAAGGTAACACGCCCCCCGTGGTCTGCCCGCGCGTGCTAGGGTGCCCGTGGCGAAGGAGCTTCAGCGAATGGGCGATGCAGCGCGACGTGTGGAGCTGGCGTTCGAGGTGCCCTGGACGCATCCCGCGTGGGTGCTGGAGGACGACGAGGTCATGCCCGAGCCCGCGGCCCAGGATGAGGCGGCCCAGACGATGGTGTCGACCCTGCGCCAGTGGCGTCAGGCTACGGGGCGGGTGGTTCGTGTCCGGCGCAACCTCGCGGTGCGATGGGACGAGGCCAACCCCAAGGTGGGCGTCGACCCCGACGTGTGTCTGCTCGACCCCCCGCCCGACGTGTCGGACGCAGAGCTCACGAGCCTGTGCCTGTGGAAGCCGGGCACGGTCGCCCCCCGGGTGGCCTTCGAGGTGGTGAGCGCCAACACGGCCACCAAGGATTACCGCGAGGGCCCTCGCAAGTACGCGGCGAGCGGCACGCGCGAGCTGTGGGTGTTCGACCCCTTGCGCCAGGGCCCCGACGACGACGGAGGGCCGTGGAGACTTCAGGTGTGGACCCGCGGCCGTGGTGGGCAGTTTCGACGGGTCTACGCGGGCGACGGACCTGCCTACAGCGACGAGATGGCCGCGTGGCTGGTGATCTCCGCCGACGGGATGTATCTCCGCATCGCCGACGACGAGGAGGGCACCCGGCTGTGGCCCACCGAGGCCGAGGCCGCAGAGCAGGCCCTCGTGGCCATGGAGGCCGAGCGCGCGGCCAAGGACGAGGCCCTCGCCGCCAAGGACGAGGCCCTCGCCGCCAGGGAGGCCGAGCGGGCTGCGAAAGAGAAGGCCCTCGCCCGCATCGCCGAGCTGGAAATGTTGCTGAAGGCGCGGGGCAGCGGCTGATCCCACGCACCGGCCCCTGCGCGGTCACCCCACCCCCGGGCCTCCCGGCCAGTTCTTCCCTGTGGTACGCGTCGCCCGATGGGCCCGCACCGCACACGACGGCAGCTCCTCCTCGGCGCCGCAGGGTGAGGCGAGGACCCCAATGGTGATGCGCTTCGGAGACAAACAACGGTTCGCCACCGAGGTGGGCGAGGCTCCCTCAGGGGCTACCCTGCTCCGTCGGGTCGACCTGTGGGCGGCCGGTCGGTGGTGGACCTGCGACGACAACATGGTGTTCGTCCCACAGTTTTGCGCGAGCGTGTTGCGCACGGTCCGCTGGCTCGAGTCGGGATGCGACCTGACCCCGCCGTTGCCGGGCGTGGACGCCGCGGAGGCCCATCGGGCCCTGCTCGCCGCCGACGATGGATCACGCGAGAGGTTCTGGTTTCCGCGGTGGGGGCCGACGACCGACAACGTGACGGCCCACGTCTTCCGGGTGGGCGACCGGGTGGTCATTCCGTTTGCGTTCTGGCGGCCGGAGCATCCGAGGCCCGAGGAGCGCGGGCAGGTCTTTGTCGCGGAGTTGCCCGAGGCCGAGCTCCTGCGCGTGTTGCGGCAGACCCTCGCCGTCCTCGGGGCCGCGTAACCCCCGCCCCCCGTCACCCCCGTCGCCGGGCCTCCCGCAGGCACAGCTCCATCCGCGTGAGGAACACCCCCGCGGCCAGGGCGTACACCCCCGCCCCCACCAGGAGCGAACTCTGGGCCTCCGCCCGGCGTAGCCCCGTGTTGGACAAGAGCCGGTCGGCCCCGACGATCACCGCCCACGCCGGCGACACCACCAGGACGCTCAGCTCATACTCGACCCGGTGGAGGTTGCCGAGGAACGCGAACACCAGCCACACCCCCACCATCGTCACAAGCTGCGCGAGGACCCCCGCCGTGCGGGCCCAGGCCACCCCCGCCCCGGGTCTCCGCGCCGCCATCCACCCCATCAACCCCACGTGGGCCGCCAGCCAGGCCGAGGCCCATAGGCCCAGGCTCAGCATCGCCGTGTCGATCCCGCACAAGGCCATCGGACCGAGCAACAACGTCAACGACCCCGTCACCACCACGAACCACACCGACGGTCCCAGGGTCGGAGGCATCAACAGGCGCCCGACGGGCCCGAGGCGCTCCTGCTCCATCCGCCGCGAGGGGAGCACCACGTCGCCCGCAAACGAGAACCCCAGGGCCAGGCCCACCAGGGCCACCACGATCATCGCGGCCAGGGCCCATCCCCGACGGTCGGGGGCCCCGAGGGTCACGCTCCGGGCCAGCACCCACGCCGCCCCGACTCCCACCGAAAACGCCCCGAGGGCCCAGGCCTTGAGGGGGCGGGTGCGGTCCTGGGTGGGTTCGAGCAGGCCCGCGTAGGCGAGGGCCCCGAAGAGCCAGCCGAGGCACCCCAGGACGTACGCCGGGACCACCCCCAGGAGGGCCCCGTACGTGGCGTCGAAGGGCATCGCGAAGTACGCGTCGGCGAAGAAGAACGGGCCGTCAAAGGCCAGGGCGTGGCGCCGGGCGATGTCGTGACCCACCGCCGCGAGGATCCCGCCGCCCACGAAGGTCGTCCCCAACGCCAGGGGGAGGGCCCCGAGGAGGGCCATCCGGGTCGACTGCACCTGCGACGACACCGCCAGCCCGAAGGCCACCGACAGGGCCCCGAAGGCCAGGACGTACGCCGTGGCCACCACGATGTGCCCGAGCCCGATCCCGCCGAAGAGGGCCACCACCGCGAGCATCGGGACGCTCACCACAGGCAGAAAAGCCATCATCAGAAAGACCGCGGCGAGTTTGCCCGCCACGATGCGCCCCGGGGTCATCCCCGTCAGGATCAGGGCGTCGAGGGTCCGGCCCTCCCGCTCCTGCACGATGGCCGTGGCCCCGAAGGAGGGGCCGACCAGGGCCATGGCGAGGAAGGTTCCGCCGAAGAAGACCTGGAAGAGCATGCGGCCGGCCTCGGTGGGGTCGCTGGTGTCGCCGGCGGCGAGCCCGACGGAGACCACCACCAGCCCGAGGAGCACGAGGGTGACCACCACGGCCCGCACGTACAGGGGCGACCGCAAGACGGCCAGGAGCTCCTTGCGTACGATGGGGTTGGGGTCGCTCAGGGCAGCCCGGAGGCGGGTCACGAGGGCCTTCACGCGGCACCGTCCTGGGCCCCGGAGCCCACCGTGAGGTCCATGAAGAGCCGCTCCAGATCGCGCCGCTCGGGCTCCACCCCCACCACCGGAACCCCCGCCTCCACCACCGCGGCCACAAGCTCCGACAGGCGCCAGTCGTCGCCCTCGAAGCTCACCTCGTACCGCCGCGGGCCCTCCGCGCCCGGCTCCTCGGCCATCGCCACCACCCCTTGTACGAAGGTAAATCCCGTCAGGGCCGCGGTCATCTGCTCGGCCTGTCCCAGGACCGTGAGCCGCACCCTGCGCCCGGGGCGTCGGGCCGCCTGCACCGCGTCGATGGGGCCGTGGGCCACCACCCGCCCGGCCTCGATGATCCCCACGTGGGTGCAGATGTCGGCCAGCTCGGTGAGGATGTGCGACGACAGGAAGATGGTCTTTCCCATCCGCCCGAGCTCGGTCAGGAGCACCCGGAGCTCGATGCGGGCCCTGGGGTCGAGGTCGCTCGCGGGCTCGTCGAGGATCAAGACCCGCGGGTCGTGCAGGAGCGTGCGGGCGAGCAGGAGCCGCTGCCGCTGACCCTTGGACAGGGCCATCACCTCGCGCCCGAGGAGGTGGCCGATCTCGGTGAGCTCGACGCAGTCGGCGACGGTGCGGGCCCGGAGGTTGGGGGCGATCCCGCAGGCCCGGGAGAAGAAGTCGAGGTACTCCGCGGCCGTGATGCGCTCGTACACCCCGGCGTTGTCGGGCATGTAGCCCACCCGGCGCCGCACCGCGCGGGCGTGCTCGACCACGTCGAGGCCGTCGATGGTGGCCGTCCCGGAGGTGGGGGCCAGGAGGGTCGACAGGACACGAATGGTCGTGGTCTTGCCCGCCCCGTTGGGCCCGATGAAGCCGAAGACGGCCCCCGTGGGGACATGCAAGGTCACGTCGACCAGGGCATCGCGGTCGCCGAACCGATGGCGGATCTTGTCGCAGACGATCATGGGGCGGCGTCCTGCACCCCGGCGTCCCCGAGGAGGATCTGGAGCAATACGTGGGCGTCGACCTCGGCCCCCGCGTCGCGGGCGTTCTGTCGGACGAGGATGGGCTCGGGTTCGGTCGGGGGCTGTCGGGGACTCGGCGACCGCGGGCTGTGATCGAGGCGACCCCGAGGCAGGGCGGGGCGCTCGGGATCGAGGGACGTGTCGATCACCCGCACGAGGGCCACCTCCCGGGCGAGGGCGAGCCCGAGGGCCCCGATGCGCCCGGCCAGTTGGGTGGGGATGCCCGCGGTGGCGAAGTACTGCACGGGCCCCGGGCGTCCGCCGATGCCCCCGAGGCCCTCGTCGAGGAGGCGCATCGCAGGGGCCGAGGCGTCGACCGCGCTCCCGAAGAGGCGGCGGGAGTTGTCGCCCCCGACGTGAACCTCCGCCTCGTCCGCCGCGACCGAGGCCCCCGGGGGAACCGGGCCGATGGGCCACACCGTGACCCCATCGCGGTCGAGCACGCCCCCGCGTCGCAGGGACAATCCCGAGCCGTTGTGCACCACGGGACGCCCCGCGGGGTCGCGGGAGAGGGTCACCGCGCCCGAGAGGGGCGACGGGCCCTCGGTGTAGAGGGAGGCGGTCTCCCAAAGCCCCATCCGGGCCCCCTCCACCGACAGCCGCGACCCGTCCCAGCGCAGCCATCCCCCGGTCGATGCGGCGCTCGTGTGCAGGAGGCTGAAGTGCCCCGCGGGGGGGCGCACCGTGAGGGCCCGGGCCCCGCCTGCGGTGACGCTGGCGAAGACCCGCTCGGTGCCCTCGGAGGTCCCTGCGGCGAGGTCGTAGAGGGCGACGACCCGGGCCTCGCTCCGTCGGCTGCGGGAGAGCCACGTCGTGGCGAAGGTGGCCGCGAGCACGAGGAAGGCCGCCGCGGGCAGCCGCACGAACACCCGGAGCGGGTGTTGGGCCCGGCGGTTGCGGGTCAGGACCACCCCCACCGCGATGACATACAGGGCCAGGACCACGGCCATGGGCCCGAGGGGGCCGCGGGTGTTGAAGGGCGAGCGCCACACCTCGCGCATGGGGCCGGTGCGGTCGGAGACCCGGCGGTGCAGGGCGAGGGTTCCGGGGGGGGCGAGGGCGGCCCCGACATGGGGGAGGCCCTGGGCCATGGCGGCGAAGCGCTGGGCGGCCTCCGGGGTGTCGTCCCAGTCGGCGGTGGACAGGTCGAGGTCGACGGTCACTACGGCCCCAAGCCCGCGAGCCCAGGCCTCGCCGAAGCCGAGGGAGGTCCCGGGTCCGTGGGCCCAGGGACCCAGGCGATGCCGTTGGCTCGGGGTGCGGAGGGCCACCACGACGACCCCGCCCTGTTGCACCCAGGCGTCGAAGGCCTCGCGGGCGATGGGGGGAAGCGTCGCGAGGGCCTCGGCGTCGACGAGGGCCACCTGGGTTCCGCCCCAGGCGAAGGGGGCTGCGGGGATGAGGGGATCGCCCGACAGCTCGGACGATTCCAGGGCCCCGCACTCCAGCCCCTCGGCGGCCGAGCAGAGGCGGGCGGCGATGCGCTGGCCGAGGCCCACCACGGCCACGTGGGTCAGGGGCCCCTCTTCGCGGGCGGTGCGCGTCGGGGGCAACGAGGCGCTGGTGTCCCCGAGCGTGACCCGGGCGTAGTCGTACAGCCCCAACGGGACCGGGAGCACCTCCACCCGCGCGGCCCCCGGGACCCCTCGAACGGTCTGGCGGACCTCCAGCTCCCCGTGGGGCCAGCTCACCGTCACCCGGGCCGTGAGGTCGTCGACGAGGGGCTGGACCGAGCCGATGTGGGCGACGAGCGGGGTCACCGCGTCGGGGCGTTGGCCGTACCCGACGAGGGGGCGGGCCGTGAGGTAGACCTGGGCCTCGGCCCCCAGGGGCCCCAGGAGGGCGGCGAGGGCGAGGGCCACCCCAGGGGCCTGGGCCCAAGGACGGAGGGCCCTCACGCCAGGGCTCCGGCCCGTAGCGAGGCGGGCGCGATCTCGGCGAGGAGGTCGTCGACCCGGACTCCTTCGGTCTGTCCCTCGAAGGACAGAAGGAGCCGGTGCCGCAGGGCGGGGCCGACGATGGCCACGAGGTCGTCGAGGCTCACCTGGGCCCGTCCCGCGAGGAGGGCCGTGGCCTTGGCCGCGAGCACGAGGCTCTGTCCCCCGCGGACCCCGGGGCCCATGCGCAGGAGGCGTCGGGTCTTGTCGGGGGCCTTGGGGTTGTCGGGGTCGAGGGCGTCGAGGCAGCGGGCTACCGCGTCGAGGAGGGGGGTGGCCACGAGGACTTTTCTGCACAGGGCCCGGGCTTCGAGGACGGCCTCGGCGTTCATCACGGGGGAGGGCAGTGGGGGGGTGTCGGAGGTGGTCCGGGCGAGGATCCGGGCCATGGTGGCGGCGTCGGGGCGGGGCACCCGGATGTGCAAGAGGAACCGATCGAGTTGGGCCTCGGGCAATGGGTAGGTGCCCTCCATCTCGATGGGGTTCTGCGTGGCCAGGACCATAAACGGGGCCTCGAGGGGGTGGGGTTCGCCCGCGAGGGTGACCTGCTCCTCGGCCATGGCCTCGAGGAGGGCCGACTGGGTGCGGGCGGTGGCCCGGTTGATCTCGTCGGCCAGGACGAGTTGGGCGAAGACGGGGCCCCGCACGAGCTCGAAGCGGCGTCGTCCGTCGGCGTCCTCGGTCACGATGCGGGTGCCGGTGATGTCCGCGGGCAGGAGGTCGGGGGTACACTGAATCCGCGCGAACCGCAGCGACAAGGCCCCCGCCAGGGCCCGTACGAGGAGGGTCTTTCCCAACCCCGGAACCCCCTCCAAGAGCCCATGCCCCCCCGCCACGAGGCACCGCAGGACGTCCTCGACCACGCCCTCCTGGCCTACGATCACCGTGGCCACGGCCTTGCGGACCTCCGCGATCTGCGCCCCGATCCGCTCTACCGTGTCACCCATGAGTTCGCCGTCGGGGTTTTACCGCATGTGGGCCCCGAGGGGCGGCATCCAACTTCTGGGTCCGTGGTCGGGGTCGGGTTGGTTTACGCTCCGGCCCGATGGACGAATCGACGGAGGGCAAAGGGGCCTCGGGGCTCCGCTGGGTGACCCTGGGCCTGCTCCTGGGGATCGTGCTCGGGGGCTTCTTCCCCCAAGACCGTTTTCCCCAGATGTACGAGCTGTTTCGCTTCTGTTCCAAGGCGTTTATCGCCCTGGTGAAGAGCGTGGTGGTCCCCATCCTGGTGAGCACGATCATCACGGGGATCGCCCAGACCGGGGACATCAAGGCCGTCGGCCGGATGGGGGGCAAGGCCCTCCTGTACTTCGAGGTGGTCACCACCTTCGCCCTGGGCATCGGGCTGCTCGTGGCCAACGTGGTCAAACCCGGGGTGGGCCTGCCCCTCGCCCCGACGGGGCACGAGGTTCATCTGCCGCCGCAGCCCTCGGGGTGGGCCGTGGCCCTGCACGCCTTCCCCACCAACCTCGCCAAACACGCGGCCGAGGGCGATGTCCTGCCCGTGGTGGTCTTCGCCGCCCTCTTCGGCATCGCCCTGACCCGAACGGGCGACCGCGGACGGCCCGTGTTGAAGTTCTTCGAGGCCGTGGCCCAGGTGATGTTCAAGTACACGGGCATGGTCATGTCCCTGACGCCCATCGGGGTGTTCGGGGCCATGGCCTACAACGTGTCGCACATGGCCGCGGGGCACATGGTCGACGGGGTCGTGATCCGCGGCTGGCCTGCGGTTCTGCACCTCCTCGGGCAGTACGCCCGCATGGTGGGCTCGCTCTACCTCGCCCTGGCCCTGCTGATGACCTTCATCTTCCTGCCCATCCTCCTGTGGACGGGGGTCGGGATCGGCCGCTTCGTCCGCACCCTGCGCGAGCCCGTGCTCACGGCCTACTCCACGGCCAGCAGCGAGAGCGTCCTGGCCCAGGTGATCGAGCGGGTGGGCCTGCTCGGGGTGCCCCGCCGGGTGGCCAGCTTCGTGATCCCCGCGGGGTACAGCTTCAACCTCGACGGGTCGACCCTGTACCTTGTCCTCGCGAGCCTCGCCATCGCCCAGGCCGCGGGCATCGACATGCCCCTCGGCCGCCAGATCGCGATGCTCTTCACGTTTATGCTCACCTCGAAGGGCGTGGCCGCCGTGCCCCGGGCCACTCTCGTCATCATCGCCGGAACCTGCGCCAGCTTCGGCCTCCCTGGCGAGGCGGGGGTGGCGATGTTGCTCGCCGTCGATGAGCTGATGGACATGGCTCGCACGGCCACCAACGTCACGGGCAACGCTCTGGCGGCCGTGGTGGTGGCGAAGTGGGAGGGGGTTCTCGGGCGACGCGACGACGACGACGCCGAGGACGGGGGGCTCCTCGAGGACGCACCGTAACCCTGCGGGAAGTTACTCCCGGGGCTGGACGGCCACGAGGCGGGTCACCACCTGGTCGAGGTCGTACAGAATCGGGTGCTCCCACTCATGGGTGAGGGCCTCCAGGATGCCCTGGTAGTACCAGACGGTCTGGGCCGGGGTGGCGGTGAAGCGGCCCCACAACTCTTCGCCGAGGATCCGCAGGTCGCGCAGGATGGCCCGGCCGTTGTGCAGCTTGTCCGCGGCGACGACGAGCTTCACGAGGGGGGGCTGGTCGCGCAGGTGGTCGAGGTAGGCCATCTTGCGCGGGAGCCACGGGGGCTTCGGCAGGGTCGTGGCGTCGGTGCAGGCCACCACGATGTCGGCCACCGTGTCGCCGAAGCGGGCGGCGATCTCCTGGCGGGTCACCCCCTGGTCCTCGATGGCGTCGTGGAGAAAGCCCGCGATCACCTGATCCTCGGTGCCCCCGAGCTCTCCCACCATGGCCCCCACGGCCAGCAGGTGCGTCACATACGGAACGTCAGCCCCCTTGCGCACCTGATCGCGGTGCAAGGCGGCGGCCCAGGCGAAGGCTTCCTCAAGGCGTGCGGTGTACCCCATGACGACCCCAAGGCTAGCACGGCATGGGGAGGCGGAGCTGCGCTTCTCAACGAAGTAGGATGCGGTCCAGGGTCGGCGGCGCGACGGGTGAGTTCGCGCGGAAGTACGCTCCGAGCGCGTCGATGTCGACCGGGCCCATGACCACGTCGGTCCCCAGGGTGAAGGTCGGATACGAGCTGAGCATCGCCTCGTTGAAGGTCACGCGGTAGCTCGCTGCGAGGTCCATGGGACGGCCACCGATCTGAATGCTGGTCGGCTCGACGCGCATGCCGACGGGCGCCGCGCGGTCCCACACATACGAGAAACCCTGAGAGACCTGGAGGAAGGAGCGCCCGCCCTCGAACTGCGACTCGAGGATCGCCTTGATCTGCGCGCCGGAGAACGTGGCGGTGCGCAGACCGTTGCCGAAGGGCTGCACCGCGAACGCCTCCCCGAAGGTCACCTGCCCGTCCGCCGTCTCGTTGCCGCTGCGCGCGTAGAGGAGGTCGTCGCGCAACCCTCCATTCTGCTGGAACGCCACCACCGCGCCCGCGGACCGCGTCGCCGCGAGCTGCGCGTCAGTCACCACCGACCCCAGCGAGGTTTGACCGTCGGGCGACGCGGCGCGGCTGAGCGTCGCCGTGATCGTGCCGAAGGGCCGCGCCTCGATCGCTCGCGCCAGCCCCTCGTAGCGGGCGACGATCGCCGCCACCGCCGGGTCTGGTGTCACCGTGTTGATCATCGCGACGTTCTCCGCGCGCGACGAGACCACGTTGCCCGTCGTGGGGTTGATCTCGAGGTCGGTGACGGTGACGAAGCGACCGAGGGCGCCCGCGGAGGTCACAAGCTTGCCGTTGACCCTACAGATGTAGGCGTTGTGCGTGTGCGCGCTCACGACCACGTCGACCGCGTCGTCGAGCGCCTGAGCGATTCCGACGATCGCCCCGGCGAAGCCGTCGCAGCCGGTGAGAGGCGAGCTCAACGGGCTCACCGAACCACCCTGGTGCACCAGCACCACGATGGTCTCGATCCCCATGCGTTGGAGCTCGGGCACCAGCGCGTTGACGGTCGCTGCCTCGTCCGCAAACTCGAGCCCCGCGACCCCAGACGCGGGCACCACCCGGGGGGTGTCTCGGAGCGTCATGCCGATGATGGCAACCTTGACGCCCTCGAACTCTCGGACGTCGTAGCGGGGAAAGATCGTCGTGGCCATCCTCACCTCGCTCACGTTCGCAGCGAGGAAACGAAAGCGCGCGCCGAGAAAGGGCATCGTGCCGAGGCACCCGTCGGTCGGGTGGCAGCCGCCCATCTGCATCCGTCGCAGCTCCCCGAGGCCCTCGTCGAACTCGTGGTTGCCGACGGCGTTGTAGTCGAGGCCCATCTCGTTCATCACCTCGATGGTCGGCTCATCGTGAAAGTATCCGGAGAGGAGAGGGCTGCCCCCGATGAGGTCCCCTGCCGACAAGAAGAGGTTGTGGGGTGATGCCGAACGCATCTCACGGAGGTACGTGGCCATGGTCGCGACCCCCCCGACGTTCCCCGTAGGGGCGCGAAGGTTCCCGTGCAGGTCGTTGATCTCAAGCAGGCGGAGCCGCACCACATGCCCGTCTTCCACCTCGGCGGCGTCAAGCGGGCGGCCCGCGTCTGCGATGTCGCTCGTCACATCGCTCGCCGCGTCAGGAGCGCCAGCGCCGGCGCCGCATCCGACGAGTGCAACGAGCCACAAAATCAAGAGCCACGTTCGATGGTCCATTCGAGATTCCTGGGTAAGAAGCTCGTGCGCTGCGTCCCTCCCCCATAACAGTGTAATCTCGAAGATGTCCAGGGAGGAGGCGTCTTGCGCGTACCTTCGTCGGGAGCGGGGCTCATGCCGCGGCGAGCATTGGGGGCCGCTCCCTGCGCTTGCGCATGTGCGGTCGCGTCGGTTGCGGTGTGAGGTCGATGTGGTCGTCGTGCTTCTGGCCCGTGAAGCGTTCGGCGGCGGTCGTCCAGCGAGCGCTGCGTCGACCGCTGAGGCCCTGCGCAGCACCGCTGGTGGGCGGGTCCCGCCGATCGGGTCACCGGGCGCCTCTGCCGAATCCCAGATCGCCTCCACGGGCCTTGACGCGGCGTGGGGCGGGGTCTACACACCGTTCAGAAGTTTCTGAAAGTTGGAGAGGCTCTGAAGATGGACATCACCCCCGAACGAGAGGCCGAGCTCCTGGCCGCCGATGCGATCGGCGATGTCATCGAGCATTGGGGCTTCCGCAAGGCCCTGGGCCGGGTGTGGACCGTCATGTTTCTGGAGGGCGAGCCCGTGACCGCGGCCGACCTCCAGGAGCGGCTCCAGATGTCCGCGGGGGCCGTGAGCATGGCCGTCACCGAGCTCCAGCGCTGGGCCGTGGTGCGGCGGGTGTGGCGCCCGGGCGAACGCCGCGAGTTCTACGAGGCCGAGACCAACTTCTGGAAGATGATCTCCAAGGTCGTCCAGGAGCGCGAGCGTTACCTCGCGGGTTCGGTCCGCGAGCGCCTGGAGCGGGCCCGATCCCTGATGAAGCAGGGGGGCCTCGCGGGCGATCCGGCCCGTCGCGCCCGGGTCGAGCGCCTCGGCCGCCTCCTGGCCTTCGCCCAGGCCGCCGAGGCCGTGATCGGCTCCTTTCTGGCCTCGCGCCGGGCCGACTTCTCCGAGTTTGGCAACCTCCTCGAGCTCGGTCGGGCCGCCATGGGGGCCGCCGCCGGCCCCGCCGCGCGCTCGCGTAAGGGATGACCATGGACCACTTCCCCCTCGATCCTGTCCCCCCCGTGGCCCCGGGTCCTGTCCCGACCCTCCAGCGCCTGGAGTCCATCTCCACCGCCCGCGACCTCGGCGACCTCACCGCCCGTCTGCGCGAGCTCCGCCTCTGGATCGCCGCCGACCTTGCGGACGTCGAGTCCGCCCTCGGCCCCTTCGACCGCGGGTCGACCCCCGTTCACCAGGCCGCCGAGCACCTCCTCGGCCTCGGGGGCAAACGCCTCCGCCCCGTCTGCGTGGCCCTCGCCTCCCGGGCCGGAACGGGCTTCGGCCGGGCCGCCCGCGACCTCGCCGTGGCGGCCGAACTCGTGCACAACGCCACCCTCCTGCACGACGACGTGGTCGACGTGGGCGAGCTGCGCCGCGGGGCCCCGACGGCCCGCGTGCTCTACGGCAACGCGGCCAGCGTGTACGCCGGCGACTGGCTCCTGGTCGAGGCCCTGCGCCGCATCCGGGCCGCGGCCATGCCCGACCTCCTCGACCGGGCCCTCGACGTGCTCCAGGCCATGCTCGACGCCGAGGGGCTCCAGCTCGCCCTGCGGGGCCGCTTCGACGCCACCGTCGACGACTGGAACCGGGTGGTGGAGGGCAAGACGGCCTCCCTCTTCCGCTGGGCCCTGTACGCCGGGGGGCGGGCCGGGGGCCTCGACCTCGCCCAGTGCGACGCCCTGGAGTCCTTTGGCCACACCCTGGGTCTGGCCTTCCAGCTCGTCGACGACCTCCTCGACGTCTCGGGCGACGCCCGGTCCATGGGCAAGGCCCTCTTCACCGACCTGCGCGAGGGCAAGCTCACCCACCCCCTGCTCCTCGCGGCCCAACGCGACCCCGATTTCGCCGCCCGCCTCGGGGCCTCCCTGGCCGACCCTTGCGGCGAACCCCGCGACGACGTAACCCAGGCCGCTCGGGCGGCCCTGCGCGACACCGGGGCCCTCGAAGACAGCCGGGCCCTCGCCCGCAGGCTCTCCGAAGAGGCCGTGGCCCACCTCGACCCGTTGCCCTCCGGCCGGGCCCGTGACTCCCTCGCGAGCGTCGCCGCGGCGATGCTCCACCGCACCACCTGAAGAAAGCGGGGCGCTCGATGATCGTCTCCTTGCACTCCAATGCCGACCCCGACGCGGTCAAGCGGTCCCTCGTAGCCCTGGGCCTGTGGGTCACCCCCATGGCCTCGGCCGACAGCCCCGGGGTCGTCCGGCACTTCGCCGTGTCCCCGGGGTCGGCCTCGGTTCCTGCTGCCGTCGTGGCGGCGGTCCCCGGGGTCCGGGAGGTCTCCCAGGCCGCCTCGCCCCACCCCCGGATCGACGCCCACCGCCCCGTGGTCATGGTGAACGGCCTCGCCGTCGGAGCGGCCGAGCCCGTGTACATGGTCGGCCCCTGCGCCGTCGAGTCGGCCGAACAGATCGAGTCCATCGCCGCCCGGGTAGCGCCCCTCGGGGCCCAGTTTCTCCGCGGAGGGGCCTTCAAGCCCCGCACCTCGCCGTACGCCTTCCAGGGCAACGGTAACGGAGCCCTCGGCTGGATGCGCCGGGCCGCCGACCGGCATGGCCTCCGGGTGGTCACCGAGGCCATGGCCGAGGGGGACGTCCCCGCCGTGGCCGAACACGCCGACCTCGTGCAGATCGGCTCCCGCAACATGCAGAACTTCTCCCTCCTCAAGGCCGTGGGCCGGGCGGGCAAGGCCTGTCTGCTCAAGCGTTCGATGAGCGCCACGGTCGAGGAGTGGCTCCTGGCCGCGGAGTACCTCCTCTCCCATGGGGCCTCGGGGGTGATCCTGTGCGAGCGGGGGATCCGCGGGTTTGACCCCCTCACCCGCAACCTCCTCGACCTCGGGGCCGTGGCCCTCCTGGCCCACGTCTACCGGCTCCCCGTGGTGGTCGACCCGTCCCACGCCACCGGGCGCCGCGACCTCGTCCTGCCCCTCGCCCGGGCGGCCCTCGGGGCAGGGGCCGCAGGGGTCATGCTCGAGACCCACGACGACCCCGGAAGGGCCCTGTCCGACGGGCCCCAAGCCCTCCTGCCCGACCAGCTCGCGGCCACCCTCGCGGCCCTCGGGGCGTCCCCGCGACGGGCCGCATCGAGCCGCCCGCTGGAGGCCCCCCTGTGAGCGGGTACACCTCGCGGATCGGCGGGTTCTATCGGTGCTCCCTGGCCGACCGCCGGAGCCTCCTGGCCGAGCACGCGGCGGTGCCCGCAGCCACCCTGGCGTTCTTCGCCCGCGAAGGCGGAGGGCTCGAGCTGGCCGTGGCCGACCGTATGGTCGAGAACGTCATCGGCATCCACGGGCTCCCCCTCGGGGTGGCCCTCAACTTCCTCGTCAACGGTCGCGACTACGTGGTCCCGATGGCCGTCGAGGAGCCCAGCGTGGTGGCCGCAGCGAGCAACGCCGCCCGGATGGTCCGGGCTTCGGGAGGCTTCGTGGGCGAGGCCACGGCCGCCGTGATGACCGCCCAGGTGCAGTTTGACGGGGTCCCCGACGCGGACGCTGCTGCTGCGATCGTGGAGGCCCACCGGGCCGAGCTCCTCGGCCTTGGGGATGCCAGCATCCCGCGTATGGTCGAGCGCGGGGGAGGGTGCCGCGACCTGGAGGTTCGGGTCCTCGATGCGGCCTCGGGGCTGGTGGTGGTCCATGTCTACGTCGACGTGGGCGACGCCATGGGGGCCAACATGGTCGACACCGTGGCCGAGGCCCTGGCCGCCCCGCTCCACGCCCTTCTTGGGGGCGCGGTGGGCCTGCGGATCCTGTCCAACCTCTGCGCCCGGCGGATGGTGGTCGTGCGGGCCCGGGTCACCGACGAAGCCCTCGGGGGCCCTGGAGTGGCCGACGGAATCGCCCGGGCCAGCCGCTTCGCCGACCTCGACCCCTACCGGGCCGTGACCCACAACAAGGGCCTGATGAACGGCCTCGACGCCGCCGCCGTAGCCCTCGGGCAGGACTGGCGCGGGATCGAAGCCGGGGCCCACGCCTGGGCCGCGTCCCAGGGCACCTACCGCCCCTTGTCGACCTGGAGGCGTACGGCCGAGGGCCTGGAGGGACGGGTCGAGCTCCCCCTCGCGGTGGGCACCGTCGGGGGGTCGACCCGGTGTCACGCGGGGGTCCGTGCGGCTTTCGAGGTCGTCCGGGTCCCCGACGCCCGCACCCTGGCGGTGGTGTTGGCGAGCGTGGGCCTCGCGTCCAACCTGGCGGCCCTGCGGGCCCTGGCCACCGAGGGGATTCAGTCGGGTCACATGAAGCTGCACCACCGCAAGGCCGAGGCCGACGCCTCGCCGGAAGGAGACGAGAGGCCATGAGCCCATCGCCGGACACGATCGTTCCCCGCGGAGGATCGGGGGAGATGTTTGACCGCATCGCGGGTCGGTACGACCTGCTCAACCGGGTGATCTCCCTCGGGGTGGACCAGGGCTGGCGCCGCCGCACCGTCGGCTCCCTCGGGCTCGCGGGCAGGCCCTGCACCCTGCCCGTCCTCGACCTCGCCACGGGGACGGGCGACCTCGCCCTCCTCATCGCCCGCAAGCACCCGGAGGTGGAGGTCCTCGGGATCGACCCGTCGCGGGGCATGCTCGCCGTCGGCGAGACCAAGGTGACCCGGGCGGGTCTCGGGCAACGGGTGTCGCTGCGTCACGGGTCGGCGGAGTCCCTGCCCCTCGGGGACGCCTCGGTGGACGGGGTCACCATGGCCTTCGGGATTCGTAACGTCGCAGACCGCCCCGCGGCCCTGCGTGAGATGGCCCGGGTCACGCGGCCCGGAGGTCGGGTGGCCATCCTGGAGCTGAGCGAACCGAGCCCGGGACCCTTCGCGGCCATGGCCCGGTTTCATGTGCACACGGTGGTCCCGTGGGTGGGGGCCCTTCTGTCGGGGTCGCGGGAGTACCGCTACCTGCACGAGAGCATCGCGGCCTTTCCGGCCCCGTCCCGCTTCGCCGAGATGATGGACGAGGCGGGCCTCGACGTCCTCGAGGTCGCTCCTCTCACCTTCGGGGTCGTGCATCTGTACGTCGGAACCCCCCGCCCCAAGGCCTAGGCCCCCGATGAACGCCCCGGCCACCCCGTCTCCTTCGCCCCTCCGGGTGTGGATCATGGCCACCCGCCCGGCCACCCTCACGGTGGCCCTGGCCCCGGTGATGGTCGGGGCCGCTGCGGCGTATCACGCCGTCGGGTCTGCGGGACTACGGTGGGGCCCATTGGTGGCCGCGGCCCTTGGGGCGGTCCTCCTGCAGATCGGGGCCAACCTCGCCAACGACGTCTTCGACTACGAAAAGGGCGCCGATACGGCCGAACGCCTCGGTCCCACCCGGGTCACCCAGGCGGGGCTGTTGTCTCCCCGAGCGGTCCGGGCGGGCATGGTCCTGTGCTTCGTGGGCGCCACCCTGGCGGGGGTTTTCCTCACGGCCGCGGCGGGGTGGCCCGTGGTGGTGATCGGGGTGGCCTCCATCGCCTCGGCGGTGGCCTACACGGGGGGCCCCTACCCATTGGGGTACAACGGCCTCGGGGACGTGTTTGTGTTCGTATTCTTCGGGGTGGTGGCCGTGTGCGGGACGGCCTGGGTGAGCGCGGGGGTCTTGCCCGGGTTGGCCCTGGTGGCCTCGGTCCCGGTGGGCGCCCTGGCCACGGCGGTGCTCGTGGTCAACAACACCCGCGACCACGCCACGGACGTGAAGGCCGGCAAACGCACCGTGGTCGTACGCTTCGGCCGCGGGTTTGGGGTCGGCCAGTACGCGGCGTGTTGGGCCGTGGCGGCCCTGGTTCCGCTCGGGGTGGCGGTGTGGCTTGGCAGCCTGTGGCCCTTGCTGGCCCTCGTCACCCTCCCGGTCGGGGTGCTCCTCGCGCTCCGGGTGGCTCGGGTCGAGGGGAGGGGACTCAACCCCGTCCTCGGGGCCACGGCGGCGACGCTCTTCGTGTATGGGGCCCTGTTCGCGGCGGGACTGGCCCTGGGGCGCGGGTAAAGTTCGGGCTGTGGGGATTTTGTCGGCCGGGGGCCCGAGAAGGCTTCGCGAGGCGGTGTTAGGTTACGCCTTGCCGTGCACAGCGCCTATCGAGACGATCGGGAGGCGGCCCTCACCGCCGCAGAGATCCTCCGCCGGGAGAACGACGAGCTCCAGCGCGAGAATCGTTACCTTCGTAACCTCCTCGACCCCGACGGCCTCTGTGGCAGTCGAGCCCAGGCCGTGGCCCAACTCCAGGGGGCCCTCGGGGCTACCACCCTGCTCCTCGGGGCCCTGGCCGGGGCAGTGTTCGTCTCGCAGCAGGGGACGGCAGAGACGGGGTGTTCGATGGCGTCGGCCCCGACCCCGCGGGAGGTCTCCGTGGCCGTGTTGCGCGGGGGCGACCCGGTGGACGGGGACGGCCCGGCGGGGGAAGGGGGCGAGCCGAGGCTTCAGGGCCTCGTGGCCTTCGATGTCGTGTCGGGCCCGACGGGGGCAGCGGCGGAGACCCCACGGACGGCGTCGGCCGAGGCCCCCGACGCCGAGGCCGTGACCACCCTGCGGCTGCGGGTGGCCTACGCCGAGGTCCTGCCCGCGGTGGCCCGGTGTTTCTCGGGGCAGAGGGCCCGGGTTCAGGTCACGGTGGACTTCGACCAGGCGGGGGCCGTGGCCTCGGCCAGCGTGGTGGGTCGACGAGGCCTGGTGACCCCGGCCGACGTCGACTGCGTCCACACGGCGAGCCTCGCGGCCAGGCTGGGCGGCCAGCGGGCTCCGTCGGTGTCGGCCCGGTACGTGGTCGACGTGCGCCACGGGGCCGCCCGGCTGCGTCGGGTGCACTGGTAGTCTCGCGGGCGCCTACTGGCGTCGCACGAGCTCGCGCACCGCGTCGCCGAGGCCCTCCACCGTCAGGTGGTACATCGGGAAGACCTGCCGCACGACCTCGATGGTATTTCCCTGCCACTCACGGGTCGGCTCGGGGTTGAGCCAGGCCGCGTGGGGGAAGTGTTCGCGCAGCTTCTGGAGCCAGTGGATGCCCGCCCGGGGGGTGTCTCCCGGCCCGTCGGGGCTCGTGGCCAGGAGCTCGTACGGGGCCATGAGGGCGTCGCCCACCAGGATGAGTTTGTACTTCGGCCCGCACTGCCGCAGGAGGTCGGGCACGGAGATCGGGTCGGCGAAGCTCTCGGTCTTGTAGAGCCTGCCGTACACACAATTGTGGAAGTAATAGGTGCGCAGCTCGCGCCAGTGGGTGGCCCGTTTGGCCACGCTGAAGAGCTGCGACACTGCCTGGGCGTAGGGGTCCATGCTCCCGCCGACGTCCATGGCCAGGATCACCCGGGTGTCGTGCCTGCGGGGGGGCCGCACGACCACCTCCAGCTCCCCGGCGTTGCGGGCCGTGGCGTCGATGGTGCCCTCGATGTCGAGCTCGTCGAGGGCCCCCTCCCGCACGAAGCTCTTGAGCCGCCGGAGGGCCACCTCGAGCTGCCGCACGTCGAAGAGCACGTCCGTGCGATAGCCCTTGTATTTCCGGGCGTCGGCGCTCTTGACGGCGCTCCGTCCGCCGCCTCCCCCGACGCTCATCCCCGTCGGGTGGTAGCCCCCGCGGCCGAAGGGGGAGGTGCCCCCGGTGCCGATCCAGCGGCTGCCCCCGTCGTGGCGCTCACGCTGCTCCTGCAGGCGCTTCTCAAACTCCCGCTGGAGGGTGTCGAGGTCGAGGGCCTCGATGAGGGCCTTCTCCTCGTCGGTGAGCTCGCGGGTCTTCTTCACGTCTTCCAGCCACGAGAGCATCTCGTCGGTGACCTGCTTCGAGGCCCGCACGATGCCCTGGAAGTGCGCCGAGAAGGCCACGTCAAACTCGTCGAGGTGCTCCTCGCGGTGCACGAGGAGGGCCCGGGCGGTGTGATAGAAGCCCTCCAGGGAGCTGTCGTGCAGCCCCAGGGAGAGGGCCCGGGCGAGGGCGATGGCCTCCTGGGTGCCGACCGGCAGACCGCGGCGGCGAAGCTCGTATACGAAGGGGAGAAACATCAGCGGGCTCCCGCGCAGCCTGTCACGCGATGTCGGGGGCGACCAGGGTGATCGTGCGTCGACCGAGCCACTCGACCACGTACCCCCGCCCCAGGATGGCCCGCAGGGGGCCCGTGAAGTCGTCGTCGGCGCCCAGGGCCGTGCCCCACAGGCTCCGCGGAACGGCCACCTCGCGCCCCCCCACCCGCACGGCCTCGGGGTAGGTCAGGCCCGCGGCCCGTCGGGTCCACGACCCGAGCAGGGACTCCAGGCGTCGGGCTCCCCGCAGGACCAGACCCCGGGGCGCCTGGCGGTCCCACATCGGCTGCGGTCCGCGGGAGGTCTCCGGGGGCACGAGCACCCGACGGCTGCCCTTGACCGGACGCGTCTCGATGGGATCCTCCAGGGCCCCGAGTGCCGACCACAGGACGGGCCCCCCGGGCGGAACCACCGTGGCCCAGTACTCGTCGGCTCCCTCCAGGGCCACCACCTTCCACAAGACCCGAACCCCGCGGTCGGTCAACCACGGGGCGAGGCGCTGGACCATCTCCCGGGCCAGATACTCCACCTGGGTCACCCCCTCGGGGTCGCTCGCGAGGGCGATGCAGGCCCGGATGTCCGACGGGGTGGCCCCGTCGTGCGACCAGTGAAACCGCCGCTCCTGCGTGGCCCCGACCCAACCGTCGGGGATCACACCCCGAGCCGCGAGGCACTCCCAGGCCTCGGCGGAGCTCCCGGCCCCCTGCCGGGGACGACCCGACCAACGGGGCTGGGGGGCGCCGTCGGGGCCCCGGCTCTGCCACTCCAGGCCGTTCTGGGCGGTCCAGGTGAAGGACGGAGCGGCGAGGGCCTCGTCGAGGAGGGCGTCGTCCAGGGCCGTCACAGCCCCGAGGGCCTCACGCAGCCGCGGCCGCGGGGGTCGCAGGAAGGCCCCGCCGAAGGGGAGGTCGGGCTCGGTCATTGCCTGTCGCTGCGACGCCGCCGCCGACGCAAGGCCGCAACCAGGCCCAGCGCTGCGGTGATCCCGAGGAGGCCCCGGGCCCCGCCCTCGGCCCCGCGGGTCGCCCGGCAGGCGCAGTTGGAGCTGTCGTCTCCTGGCACCACCATCCCGCCGCCCGCGTCGGGGGCTGCGGCGTCCATGGTCCCGGCGTCGCGGGCTCCGGCGTCGGAGGGCCCGGCGTCGGGGGCAGGGCCCGCGTCTTGACCGATTCCGGTGTCGGGTAGCCCCATTGAGGCGTCGGGGCGTCCCCCGTCGGGGGGGCCTGCATCGACCACGGGTTCGAGGCAGCGCCCCGCCATGCAGCGTCCGCCTCCCGGGCACACGGCCCCGGCGCAGGCGTCGCGGCACTGTCCGGCCGCGCAGTACTGGCCCGCCGGGCACGACACCCCCGTGCAGGCCGCGGCCCGGCACCGGCCGTCGGTGAAGCAGGTCTCGCCCGTGGGGCATCGGCGGCAGGGGCAGCGGTCGGTGCACACCCCGGCGATGCACACCTGGTCGCTGTCGCAGGTCAGCCCCGCGCAGGGGTCGACGCAGCGGCCCAGGCGGCACACCTGGGCGAAGGGGCAGGTGATCCCGTCGCAGGGGGCCCGGCATGTGCCTCCGCGGCAGATCTGGCCCGCGGGGCACATGACCGTGACGCAGGCCGTCTCGACGCAGGCCCCCCGGTCGGAGCAGACCGACCCGGGCAGGCACCCGAGCTCCTGCGAGCAGCGCTCGACGCAGACCCCGCGGTCACAGATCTGGCGCTCGGGGCAGAGGTCGTCGCCCTCGTCGACCGACCCGTCGCAGTCGTTGTCGATCCCGTCGCAGGCCTCGGAGGTGGGGCGTTGGGTGGCCACGCACACGAGGTCGGCGTTGCGGCACTGGAGGGTCCCCTGGGCGCAGACCCCCAGGGCCCCGGCCACTTCGCAGGGGGCCCCACCCCCGGTGCAGGTGAGGTTGTCGACCAGGACGATGAGGTCGTTGAAGTCGTTGTCGTTGCCGACGATGAGGTCTTCCCAGGCGAAGTAGAAGCCCCCGGGCGTGACGCGGCTGTCGTAGATGAGGGCGTAGACGTAGTTGGGGACCTGCTGGGGCTGGTACCGTCGCTCGGTGTACAGGGTGGCCCCGGAGGACGTGTTCTGCAGGAAGAACCCGATGTCCCCGCCGGTGTAGCGGGGGTCGGTCCCGATGTTGAGGGAGGCCACGAACCCGACGCCCCCCATGGCCATGGGGGTGCTCATGTTGGCCGCGGGCACGATGGTGTAGCGCTCGGCGGGGGGAGGGGGCGTGGTGCGGGAGGGCACGACGTTGTACCAGCCGAACCCGTCGAGATCGCCGGCGAAGCGGGCCACCACCCGAAACGAGATCCTGCACCCGGGGCGGAAGGTCTGCGGGTCCTGGCGGGCGTTGGCCTGGGCGTCGTAGGGCGTGGCCGGGGGGGTGAGGTTGGTCTCCCCGAGGCCCTGGAGGATGTCGCTCACGCTCTGGCCGTCGTCGCTCCGGACCGTAGGCACCCGGGTGCCGTCTGGCTGGCGTATCTGGGCCTGGGCTGGGGATGCGGCCGTGAGCACCAGGCCCAGGGCAGCGGCGAGCAGGGGTACGACACGAAATGCTCTTGAAGCGTGCATGGCCCGAGAAGATAAGTCGTCGAGGCCGGGCGCACCAACACTGCATCTTCCGCGCGGCCCACGCCCCGTGCATCATCGCGGCCCTCACCTGCTTTTGGGGGAATCCTCCGTCGTGACCCGCACCCTCCGCCTCCTGACCCTCGCGGCCTCGGCCGCGCTCGCCGCCCAGACCGCCCAGGCCCAGACCCCGCCCGAGCCTGACGGGTTCACCTGGTCGGGCAGCGCCGAGGCCTTCTACGGGTACAACCTCAACGACCCGTCCAACAACGTCACGGCCTTCCGGTACTACGACAACCGCCACAACCTGTTTAGCCTCCAGAACGTGCTGCTCGACGCGGCCTGGCGCTACGGCCGGGTGAGCGGGCACCTGCGGCTCCAGCTCGGGATCTTCACGGAGACCTTCTTCGCCCCGGCCCGCGACCTGGAGCGCGACCTGCTGTGGCGGCTCATCCAGGAGCTGACCATGCAGTACCGCTCGACGGTGGGGCGAGGCCTCGCCGTCGAGGCGGGGCTCTACGTGGCCCCCTACACCCTCGAAGACATGGCCACCCACCAGAACTGGAACTGGTCGTACTCCAACCTCTTCGCCGCGGCCCCCTTCCACATGGCCGGGGCCCGGGTGATCTACCCCGTGTCGTCGCGGGTCCAGCTCAGCGCGGGGGTGTACAACGGCTGGGATCAGGTCACCACCGACGAGACCCCCTACAAGACCGCCCTCGTGGCCATGGATTTCGAGGACGGCGACGAGCGGTTCTTCACGGCCCAGTACTCTGTCGGGGTCGAGCGGGTCCGGGGTGCCGCCGAGGGAGCCCGCCCCCGTCACACCCTCGACCTCTACGCCGGGATCCAGGTGAGCCCCCGATGGCGCCTGCGGGGCAACATCTTTACGGGCCTTGAGCCCAGCCTCCTCGGCCGGGCGGGGTGGTTCGGGGCCGCGGCCTACGCCCAGGTGACCCTGCGCCCGTGGCTCTTCCTCGCGGGCCGGGCCGACGTGCTCTACGAGCGGGTCCCCCAGGGGGCCGCGGCCCTCTTCCTCGGAGACGGCGTCGCCACCATCGCCTCGGGCACCCTCACCCTCGACGCCCGCCCCGTCGACCACGTCTCGTTCAAGCTGGAGTACCGCCATGACGAGGCTGACGGAGACCTGTTCTTCCGCGGTTCGGTCGCGCGCGACATGACCACGCTGACCTGGATGCCCAACGCCCGCCGCCAGGACACCGTGCTCGTAGGCATGAGCGTGTGGTTTTAGCCGCCCTGCGCTACGCTCCGTCACCTCCATGAGTGCCGATGATGTGGCGCGCCTCGACGCGCTGTCCAAGGGCTTCCGCGCGCGTTACCTCCGCCACGACGACCTCACCGCCCAGATGCGGGCCTGGTGCGAGGCCTTCCCCGCCCTGTGCCGCCTACAATCCCTCGGAAACACCCCGGAGGGACGCCCCCTGTGGGTGCTCACCATCGGCCCCGACCCCGACCTCGTGCGCCCCTCGGTGTGGGTCGACGGCAACATGCACGCGGGCGAGTACGCCGGGTCGAGCGTGGCCCTCGCCATCGCCGAAGACCTCCTGCGGCTCCACCTCGACCCGAGCGCCACCCCGCACGGCCTGGGCCCCGCGGTGACCGACACCCTGCGCGGGGTGCGGGCCTTCGTCATGCCGCGGATGTCCCCCGACGGGGCCGAGGCCGTCCTCACCACGGGGCGGTACGTCCGGAGCACGCCCCGAGACACCCGCGGGACGGCCCCGATGCCGCGGTGGCGGCACCACGACCTCGACGGCGACGGCATCGCCCTGGTGATGCGCCAGGAAGACCCCAGCGGGGAGTACGTCGAGTGCGACGAGTACGCCGGGCTCCTCGTGCCCCGGCGCCTCGAAGACCCGGGGCCGTACTACAAGATCTACCCCGAGGGTACGGTCGAGGGCTGGGACGGCCGCACGGTCCCGACGCCGCACTACCTCCAGGAGTTTGACGTCGACCTCAACCGCAATTTTCCCTTCAGTTGGGCCCCCGACGATCGGCAGCTCGGGGCCGGGCGCTACGCGACGAGCGAGCCCGAGAGCCGGGCCGTGGTGGACTTCTTCTGCGGCCACCCGGAGATCTTCGCGTGGCTCAACCTGCACACCTTCGGGGGGGTGTTCATCCGGCCGATGGGGGACAAACCCGACACCAAGATGCCCCCGGACGACCTCGCGGTGTGGCGCCAGGTGGGCCAGTGGGCCGAGCAGTGCACGGGGTATCCCACCGTCTCGGGCTACGAGGAGTTTCTGTACGAACCCGAGACCCCCCTGCACGGCGACCTCATCGATTTCGGGTACTCCCAGCGCGGGGCCCTGGCCTACGTGTGCGAGCTCTGGGACCTGTTCCAGCAGCTCGGGATCGCCCGCAAGAAGCCCTTCGTCGATCACTACAGCCGGTTTCGGCGCGAGGACTACGTGACCCTGGCCCGCTGGGACCACGCCCACAACGCGTCGCGCATCGTGCGGCCGTGGCACCCGTTTGTGCATCCGCAGCTCGGCCCCGTGGAGATCGGCGGCCTCGACCCCCGGGTGGGCATCTGGAACCCCCCGTACGACCGGCTCGGGTCGGTGTGCGCGGCCCAGTCGGCGGCCTTCTTGCGGGTGGCCGCAATGGCCCCGCGGGTGCGCCTGAGCGACGTGGCCGTGACCCCCCTCGGAGGCGGGCTCCATCGGCTCCAGATCGAGGTCGAAAACGTCGGGTACCTCCCGTCCTACGTCCTCACCTCCGCCCGGTCCCTCTCCTGGAACGAACCCCTCCGCGTCGAGGTCGTCCCGGGCGACGGGGTCTCCCTGAACGATCTGTCTCAGGGGCGCCGGGCCCTCGGGCATCTGGAGGGCTGGGGCCGGGGCCCCGAGGGGGGCGGGAGCCTCTTCCACCTGCGCAGCCGCGGGAGCGTGAGCCGGGCCCAGGCCGAGGCCCTCGTGAAGGGCGACGGGTACGTCACGGTCCGGGTCGTGGGGCCCCGGATCGGGACCGTGGCCGTCCTCCTACGCGTCGGGGGAGGGGCCGCATCATGAATCCCTTCGGCGCCGGTCGTCTGCGCTTCGGACCCCTCGTGGGCGCCGCCGCCCAGACGGTGTCCGTGCGCCCCGAGGAGGCGAGTTTTCTCCCCGCCGTGGTAGGCCCCGAGGAGGGAGCCTCCCTCGCCCGCGATCGGATCCAGTCGGGGGTGGCCCGGCCTGTGGACAGCCACCGAGCCGACATCGAGCCGGCCGTGTTGGTGTGGGTTCCGGTGTGGAGGGTGACGGTGCGGGTGGAGCCCGCCGCCGACGAGGCCCGCGACGGTGGGACGGCCTTCGGGCGCTACGCCTCCTCGGTGGCCTCGCAGCGCGGAGCCTCGGGGAGCCCCAAGGTCCGCGAGGAGGTGGTCCTGGTCGGGGGGCGCTCCGACCTCTCCTTCGACCCCGCCGGGGCCGCCGTGATCCCCGTCGAGGCCCTGCACCCCATAGCGGAATTCGTGCCCGACGACGCCGAACGGATCGCCCCCGATGTCGCCCAGGACGTGGCCATGGCCGAGGCCGGGCGGCGGGTGCGGGGCGGCGGGGTCCTCGGGAGGGTCCCGGGCCTCGGGTCCCTCGTGGCCGGAGGGACCGTCCGGGTGGAGGCGGCCCGCCTGGTGTGGTTCCCCCTGTGGCTCAGGCGGTATCGGTACGAGGGCGAGGCCAGCGCGGGCAAGGTCGAGGCCTGCCACGTGGCCGTCAGCGCCTGGGATCGCCGCGTGGTCAGCGAGCACCACCCCGCGGCCTGGAGAGCCCTCACGGGACGGGTGTCCCGCCTCCTGCGCCGCCGCGGAGGCTGAAGCCGCGAGTTGCCGCGCCGGGAGCGATGCAGTACCACGGCCCCGCCGAGGAGGACGTGTGATGCTTCGTACGACGATGGCGCTGGTGGGGCTGGTGGTCTCCCTGGGATGCAGCCCACGAGCCTCGACAGGCAGCGGAGGGCGATCGGACGCGGGCACCCCCGAGGACGTCACCCCTGCGACCGACACGGGCCCTGCGACCGACACGGGCCCTGGGGCCGACACGGGCCCGGCCATGGACGCCCCCCCGATGGGCTGCCGCACCCGGGCCGAGTGCCCCGACCGCACCCAGGAGTGCGTGGCCCAACGCTGCGTGGCCCCGACGGCCTGCACCTCCTCGCGGCAGTGCCCCGGTCAGGTGTGCGACACGGCCCGCGGGGCCTGCGTCGACTGCGTAAACTCCGCCGACTGCCTCGAAGGCGGCCAGTGCCGCGAGGGGTCGTGCGTGGCCTCGGTCTGCACCCCGGGGGCCGCCCGTTGCAGCGGCAGCGGGGCCCGCGAGGTCTGCGACCCGAGCGGAGCAACCTACGTGGCCGCTCCCTGTCCGGCAGGGCAACGCTGCGAAGCGGGGGCCTGCATGGCCGTCTCGGCCGCGTGCACCCCCGGGGCCCGGCGCTGCGACCCCGCACGGCCGCAGCAGACCCAGGCCTGCGACGTGGACGGATCCCGCTGGATCGACGGGGCCGTGTGCGACCCCGGGGCCGGAAGGGCCTGCGCCGCGGGGGCCTGCGCCGATCGCTGCGGGGCCGCCGGGGAGGGGCGGTCGTACCTGGGGTGCGAGTTCTGGCCGACCATCACGGCCAACAGCCAGCTCGACCCCCAGTTTCAGTTCGCGGTGGTCCTGGCCAACCCGCAGTCGTACGCCGTGCGGGCCACGGTGACGGGCGGAGGGCTCACCCAGCCCCGGGTGATCGACCTCGGCCCCCGGGCCATCGAGACCGTGACCCTCCCGTGGGTCAATGAGCTCGTGCAGTTCAACCCCCTCGCCATGGGGTGCCGCGGCGACGAGACCGGCGGATGCCCCGGGCACACCCCCGCGGTGTCGGCCCTGCGTCGGGGCGGGGCCTACCGCGTGGTGGCCGACGGGCCCATCGCGGCGTACCAGTTCAACCCCCTGAGCTTCAGCCGCACGGGGGGATACTTCTCCTTCACCAACGACGCCTCGCTCCTGCTCCCTCGGGGCGTGCTGACGGGCCAGTACACGGTCAGCACCTGGCCCAACTGGCAGCCCAACACCATGGTCACCGCGGGCGGGTTCGTCGCCATCGTGGGTGTGGCCCCCGGGGCGACCACGGTGACCGTACGCCCCACCGCCGCCGTGGCCGCGGGCAACGGGGTTCCGGCCATCGCCCGCGGGGCCACAGGGACCTTCACCGTCCAGGCCGGCGACGTGGTCCAGCTCGTCGGGGCCGGGGCGGGCGACCTGTCGGGCACCACCGTCGAGGCCAGCGCCCCCGTGGCCGTCTTCGTCGGGCACGACTGCACCAACGTCCCCTTCGACCGCGCGGCCTGCGACCACCTGGAGGAGCAGCTCCTGCCCACCGCCACCTGGGGCCGCGACACGTTCGTCTCGGCCCTGCGCGACCGGGGGCTCAACACCCCCGCCATTCTGCGGATCGTGTCGCAGCGCGACGGCAACGTGATCACCTTCGAGCCCGCCTCGGTGCGGGCCCCGTCCACCCTCAACGCCGGTCAGGTGCTTGAGCTCAGCACCCAACAGCACGTCCGCATCACCGGGACAGGGGCCTTCCTCGTGGCCCAGTACATGATCGGCCAGGGACCCGCCATGGTCGGGGTGATGGGGGCGGGCGATCCGGCCATGGTGTTCGAGGTCCCGACCCAGCAGTTTCGTACAAGCTACGACTTCCTCGTGCCCTCGACCTTCCAGAGCAGCTTCATCAACATCGTGGCCCCCATCGGGGCCGCCCTCACGATGGACGACCAGCCCGTCCGCGGCTCGATGGAGCTCATCTCGGGCTACGCCGTGTACACCCTGCCCATCGCGGCCGGGGCCCACCGCATCCGCAGCGAGGGCCCCCGCTTCGGGATCAAGGTCTACGGGATCGCCCAGTACACCTCGTACATGTACCCCGGGGGGCTCGACCTCGCCCTCATCACCCCCGGCTGACCGCTTCGCGCGACGGGATCAGCCCGGCTTTCCGTCCACCCGCGGGGCCCACGACATGGCCGCGTGCCCCAGCACAAACAGGGCGAAGGCCACGCTCCACGCCGTGCCCGCCACGATCACCCCGGTGCGGTACCCGGGGCCTCCGATCAGCCCCATCCCCACCCGCACGAGGGCCCCGAGGGTCACCATCCCAAAGGCCGCCGTGGCCGTGGGGGAGGCCTGGAGGCCTCGCCCCGTGTGACCGAGGGAGACCCGGGCCATCATGCCCAGGGTGATCGTGCCCAGGGCCCCGACGGTGAGGGCGTGGGTGGCCGCCGAGGCCGGGACGGCCCCGGGGGTGAAGCGACCGCCGAGGAAAAGGAACCACAGGGGCAGGAGGGCCGCGGCCGACAGGTCGGCTCGCGATCGGTCAAACGGACGGCGCGCTACGAGGCCTCGCGGACGACCCCGAAGTGGGAGGCGAAGTCGTCAGGGGCCCCGCCCTCCTGGCCTTGAAGGCACGGGAGGTTGAGGGACGGGACCTGGCTCCGGCGGGGGTACTGGACCTGGTCGGGGTGGGCGAGGATGCCGAGGAGGGTGTCGAGGTCGAGGGGCTTGTCGAGGAAGTGCAGGAGCGAAATGCCCAACCGGTCAAGCTGGTTGGGGCCAAGGTGAAACGCGCTGGTCAGGACGATGGGCAGGTTGGGCAGGTGCAGAGACACCTCCCGCGCGAGGCTCAAGCCGTCGTGGCCGGGCATCATCACGTCGGTGATGAGGGCGTGCCAAGTGCCTTCGTGCAGCTTTTGAAGGGCCTCCCCTGCGTCAGGCAGGGTGTGCACCTCATAGCCGGCAAACTCCAAGAGGCGGGCGAGGGTGAACCGCTCGTTGGCCTCGTCTTCGACGATAAGCAGGCGCTTCATAGACTACCTCCGCGGGCGCGGGCACCGGGGTACTGTATGGCCAGATTGCACACGGCGCACCATCCGGGCCTCCTGAGTCTGACACTGTCGCGGACTCGATGCAGCCAGGATAAGTCCTGAAGTGCGGAATCAGGTACAACGGGGTGACAATTCGACTCACTCGCCGCAATGGATGCGGGCCAGGCGCGGGCCTCGGGCTGAGGAGAATACCGCGACCCAGCGGCCCGATCCAGCGTAGGCCAGGGGCATCGGCCGTCGGGGATCGCGGGCGGAGGGGGCGGTCATGACCTCGCCCAGGGTCTCCGCGGGCCCCCATGGAGCTCCATCAGGGCGGAACATCCGCGACCGGATCCTGGGTCCCTGGGGCACCGGGTCGACCCACAGGGCCAGGGTACCCCGGTCGCCGACGGACACGGCGGGGTGGGTTACGGAGACGGCGGGGTGAGGGTCGAGGGGCAGGTCGGTCGCGGTCCCTGTGGCGAGGTCGACCTGGACAGCCAGGGTCTGTCCCGAGGCCCGGCGCAGGGTGGCGGCCACGACGCTCCCGCGCCAGGCGGCGGACAGGACGCGGTCGCCGCAGCGGGCCGTGGAGGGGTCCAGGAGGCTCCGGGCGTTGGCCAGGGGCGTCCCGGCCCCGGGGAGGGCCACGGGGCGGTGCTCGGTGTCGGAGAGGGCCGCGAAGGCCCCCGGGAGGCACCCCGGGGCCTCGGGGGGAGCCTCGGAGAGGGTGGTCCCCCAGGCGGGGCCGGGGACGCCGTCGCGGCCGAGGGGGAGGGCCGCGAGGGTGTACCGCTGCAGAGGGGCCTCGGCCGGGACCGAGGGGCCGAGGAGGGGGGTGGGGGCGTGGGCCCTGTCGGGGTCGAGGCGCTCGATGGAGGCCCCGCGACGCAGGTGGAGCTCGAGGCGGCCCGAGGGAGAGAGGGCGGCGGTGAGCCCGAGGGGCGGGGACGGAGGGCGGTGGAGCTCTGTGGGCCCGGGGGCGGGGCGGCCGGGGACGAGGGGGCCTACCGAGGCCACCCGGGCGGCGTCGGCGAAGACCAGGGTAGGGCCTTCGGGGGTGAGGACGAGGTCGGCGGGAAGGTCGCCCCGGGGGTCTCCGGCCACGTCGACGGGGTCGGTGCGCGTGGCCGGTCCCCGACCCGGCATGTGCACGACCTGAACCCGGGCCCCGGCCCCCGCCGGAGCGCCCTGGGACAGGAGGACCCAGGCCGCGTCGCCCCGGGCCACCACCTGCAGGCCGAGGGCCTCGGGGTCGACGCTGATGGCGTGGGTGCTGCTGACCGCGCAGCGCCCGAGGGCGGGGCCGGGCCGGTCGGCGCCGTGGCGTACGATCCAGACGCCGTAGGTGGCCGTGGCCGCGAGGGTGGCGGCCGCGGCCACGAGCATCCAGCGAGGGGGAGGGGAGGGTGGCGGCATTGGGTGGGGCGGTGGGTGCGTCGGGGCCGCGCAAGCGCGGTGACAGTCGTGCGCCGGGGGCTGTATGCTGACCGGGCTCCCTTCGCAAGCGCCTGCCTACGAGACGACGACGTGACCCCCGCCCCGGCCCTTCTCTTCGGTCGTTACCAGCTCCTCGATCGCATCGCCCTCGGGGGCATGGCCGAGGTCTATCGGGCCAAGAGCTACGGGGTGGAGGGCTTCGAGAAGCTCGTGGTGGTCAAGCGGATGCTCCCCGCCCTCGCGCAGAACCAGCCCTTCGTCGACGCCTATCTGCGCGAGGCCCGGATGGCTGTGAGCCTCTCCCACGCCCACGTCTTGCAGGTCTTTGACCTCGGGCGCGAGGAGGAGACGTACTTCGTCGCCCAGGAGCACATCACGGGCCACAGCCTCGACGAGCTCATCGGCAGGTCGCAGCGTCGGGGCCTGCCGATCCCCCTCGATCTCTGCGTGCTGGTCGGGAGCGGGGTGACCCGAGGCCTCGACTACGCCCACCGTCGGAAGGACGCCCACGGTCAGCTCCTCGGGGTCTTGCACCGAGGGGTCAGCCCCCGGAGCGTGCTGGTGAGCAACGAGGGCGAGGTCAAGGTCGGGCACTTCGGCATCGCCGCGGCCCGGGCGATCCTGGAGCGAGAGGGCATCCTGCGGCCCCGGCCCCAGTGGGCGGCCCCGGAGGTCTTGGAGGGGGGCCCCCAGGACATTCGGAGCGATCTGTACGGGGTTGGGCTCACCCTGTACGCGGCCGTGACGGGACAGAATCCCTTCGTGCGCGACGGGGCCTTCGCCGACGACCCGGCCGAGGTGACGGCCCGGGTCCTGCGGGGGGAGGTGATCCCGGTGCGGGACCTGCGGCCCGAGACGTCGCCGGAGTTGGCGGCCGTCATCGCCCGGGCCATGCACCGCGACCCCGCGGCCCGGTTCCCCTCGGCGGCGCATATCTACGAGGAGCTTACGGCCATTCTCTACATGGCCCAGCGCCGCGTAGGCAGCAACGACCTGGGCACCTGGCTGCGGTCCCTGCATCAGGCCCACACCCTGCCCCCCATGGCCCGGCCGCCCGAGGTCCCTGGTCCCGCGGAGGAGGTCGACGCCCTCGACATCTCCGCGGAGGTCGAGCTCTCGGACGAGGTCGACCTGCCCGACGATGTCGAGGTCTCGCAGGAGGTTGAGCTCGCGGCCGAGGTCATGCTGTCCGAGGCGCTCGATGTCTCGGATGACCTGGAGGCCTCGGAGGCGGGGGAGGCCTCGGAGGCGGTGGAGTTCTCGGACGAGGTGTCCTTCGCGGAGGAGGCCGAGGACCCCGAGGCCGTGGAGGCCTCCGGAGGGGTCGACCCGAGCGCCGCGTTCGCCGAGCGCCGCGACCTGGTCGTGCTCGTCGTGACGGGGTCCGACCCGAAGGCCGAGGCGGCCCTCGACGCATCGACCGAGGTGGTGGTGGGCCGCGGGGCGATCCTCCTCGACCGCAGGCCCCGGGCCCTGGTGTGCGGGTTTGGGGCCCCCCACACCGACGCCGACGACGCGGGGCGGGCGGCCTCCCTGGCCCTGAGCCTAAGGGAGCGCCTCGGGCCCCGGGCTGGGGCCGCCCTCGGATGGATCGCCGTCACCCTCGACCCGGAGGGTGTTCCCGACCGCGACGCGGAGTTCGAGGGGGCGGTGGAGGCCCTGCTCGAAGCGGCCACCGCGGCCGCGGCGGAGGAGGCCGCGTGGGTGAGCGGGCCCCTGGCGGCCGAGCTCGGCGAGGCCTTCGTCGTCGAGGCTCCGAGCCCCCTCGGCCGGGTCCTGTCGGGGGCCCGCGAGCCCGTCCGGCACAAGGTGGCCGGGCGCAAAGAGCCCTTCAGCGCCTTCGCCGAGCAGCTCTCGAAGGTGGCCACCCAGGGGGCTCGCCTCGTGACCCTCCGGGGCGACGAGGGGATCGGAAAGACGCGGTTCCTCGCCGAGGTGGCCTACCGGCTGCGGCGGATGAACCACCCGGTGTCGTGGTTCGGGGTGGCCTGCACCCCCACCACCCGCGAGACCCCGTACGGGGGGCTCGGGCTCCTGCTGCGGACCCTCCTGCACATCGAGGAGGGCGACCCCGAAGCCGTGGTCCGGGCCAAGGCCCGCAAGGTCCGTGAGCTCGGGCTGAGCCCCGACGAGATGCTCGCCCTCGGAGCCGTCCTCGGGGTGGTGAGCACCTCGGTCGACCTCGGAGACAGCGCCCGACGCACCCTGCGGGCCTCGCTGGAGAAGATCGTCGGCCGGCTCGCGGGCGACAAGGTCGGGGTCCTCGCCCTCGACCGGGGCGAACACCTCGACGACGCCACCGAGGCCCTCTTCGACGACCTCGCCCGGGCCACGGACGTCGCCCGGGTGCTCCTGGTGGTGTCGGCCGAGACGGGGCGCCGGTTCGTCTGGGAGGAGCGTCCCCGCCACACCGAGATCGTGCTCGACCCCTTGGCCCCCGACGAGCTTCGGCAGCTCGTCGCCATCCGTCTCGGGGCCTCCGAGGTGGCCCCGGGCCTCGTCGAGGCCCTGTGGGCCCGATCGGGGGGAGTGCCCCGGGTGGCCGAGGCCCTGCTGCGCCAGGGCGTGCACGACGGGGTGGTGCGGGTCGAAGGCGACGAGGTCCGGGCCGACGTGGCCCTGCTGCCCGCGGGGATTCCGTGGGCGGTGCGGGCGGGCATCCTGGGGCGCCTCGGGCGGTTGCCGGGCCCCGTACGGCGCCTCGCCCAGGCCGCCGCGGCCGTCGGGACCCGCTTCGCCGTCGAGCAGGTGGCCGGGCTCGCGGGGGTCGACGACGAGACCGCCCGGCGGGGCCTCGACGCCCTCGTGGTCCAGGGGATCATCGCCCGCGGGACGGACGGACCCTCCGGGGGCTACCGCTTCGCCCCCCCCTTGCGGGCCCAGGTCATCGAAGAAGCTCTGGTCCCCGAAGTGCGTCGGTCGCTCAGGGCCCGCGTGGCCGCCGTGAGCGAGGCCCGCCTCGGGGCCCGGGTCGACGCCTTCGCCGACACCCTGGCCGAGCACCTCCTGGAGGCCGGAGAGCGCGGCAGGGCCCTGGAGTTTCTGGAGCGGGCGGCCCAACGTCAGGCCGCCGCCCACGCCTTCGACGCCGCGGTGGCCACCCTCACCCGGGCCATCGAGGTGGCCGAGGACGACCGCGACGAGGCTCCCGGGGCCACCCTCGGGCGGTACGTGCTCCTCGGCGCGGTGAGCCTCGACGCCCGCGAGGTCGACCCCGCCCTCGCCGTCCTCCGACGCGGGGCGAGCCTCGCCGCCACCCTCGACGACCGGCCCGCCCTCGGGCGGATTCTGTTGGGGGTGGGGCGCCTCCTGGCCCGTCGCAGCGCAGGGGCCGAGGCCATCAAGGTCCTGGAGCGGGCGGGGTTTCTTTTTGACCGGGTGGGGCCGCGGACCCTCAAGGCCGTGGCCCAGGTGGCGGTGGGCGGGGTGTACGCCGACCGGGGCGAGTACGGCCGGGCCATGCGGGCCCTGTCCGCGGTCGCGCGAGACCTGACCGAGGCCGAGCCCGCCGAACGCGCGCGGTGGCAGCTCACCCTCGCCCGATGCCGGGCCGCGGGCGCGGAGGTCGATCAAGCCGTCGAGGCCCTCGACGCGGCCGGGCGCCTCCTCGGGACAGACGGAGCCGCCGGGGCCCTGGGGGTCGAGGCCGCCCGGACCCGGGCGGAGGTTCTCCTGGCCGTCGGGGAGCTCGGGGCGGCCACGGAGGCCGCCGAGGGGGCCCTCGTGCGGGCCCGGGTGGACGACAAGACCGGTCTGGCGGCGAGCGCCCTCCTGGCGGCCGCGGCCGCGTGGCGTGGGGGCAGGGCCCCGGAGGCCGCGGCGTGGCTGCGGGAGGGCTACGACGCCGCGGCGGCCCGGGGCATCGTGCGGTACACGGCGCGGTGTGCGGCGTGGCTGGCGTTTCTGGCGCGGTCCCGAGAGGCCCTCGACGCGGCTCAGACTACGGTGGACGCCGAGGGGTACACGGGGGATGGGCTGGAGGCGAGGTTCCTCGGGGGGGTGATGGCGTTGGAGGGGGGCGAGGTCGAGCGGGCCCGCCGGGCCTTGCGCGAGGTCAAGATGAAGGCCGGGGCGACCGACAACCGCGTGCTGGCGGAGGCCTGCGAGCAGAGCCTGCGCGGCGGAGGCCGGGCCTCGGGGTGATCCACGGCCCCAGAGGCGCCGGAGGCACTGGACGGCAGAGGGTCAGGTCGAGTAGCGTCCCGGGGCGTTGAATCACGCGGCGCGGAGGGCATCGACGGGGTAGCCGTCGCGTCGCGGCGCTGCCGTGCATACAGATGTCACTCGGGTGCGTACAAGGGCAGCGGGTGTGCTCGGAGCCATCGACCCCCTGCACGAGGAGAAACGATTGTGAACGTGACGAAATGGGTGCTGGGCGGCACGCTGATCTTGGGCGTCCTTGCGGCGGAAGGCTGTCGTCGTCGCAACCGCGACGAGGACAACAACACCACCAACAACGCTCCGGCCAACAATCCCCCGGCCAACAACCCCCCGGCTCAGCCCCAGCAGCCCGGGATGCA